>NZ_LYPF02000015.1 GCF_001661595.2 Crocinitomix algicola | reverse complement strand
AGAATGTAGAAGTTATAGGGAAGTAAGAACCGCACTTCATTATTGATATTTAATGTCAGTTGAAAATTTAGGCCGTGCAATAATTTTAACACAAATTCGTTTATAACTTTAATATCTAATTTAAAAACACCTCTCCTTACACCTTAATTTTACAAGATTAATAAAGTTAGAATCATTTTCTAACGATTAAATTGATAGTGATTTTATGCGCAAGGCAGGTCTTATTTTATTATTGTTCCTAAATATTTATGGTTTTTCGCAATCAACAGAGCGTTATGTATCCGAGTATGCACAGTTCTATAAGGCGGCAGAATTGTTTGAGAAGGAAAAATACAGTGCTGCACAAGAGGAATTCAATCAATTTGCTGCAGATTTGGGAGAGATTAACAATCCATTCTATGTAAAGGCAAAATATTACGCGGCTTTAAGTGCATTGAGGCTTTATCATGCAGATGCTGAGCGTTTGTTGTTGAATTTTTTAAAAGAGTATCCTGAGAGTATATATAAGCAATCGGTATACCTTGAATTAGGGCGATATTATTATCAAAAAAAGAAATATGATAAAACCATTGACTGGTTAAAGCAGATTGATATTTACGATTTGGAAGAGGAAGATAAGCAAGAATATTATTTTAAATTAGGGTACGCTCACTTTCGAGAAGATGAATTGAAACCGGCTAGAGATGCTTTTTATGAGATAATCAATGTTGAAAGTCAATATCAATCACCAGCACTTTATTATTATTCCCATATCGCCTATACCGAGAAGAGTTATCAAACAGCATTAGAAGGATTTACCCGATTGAAATCAGACCCTAGCTTTAAAGAGGCTGTGCCATATTACATCGCTCAAATTTATTACTTGCAGGGTAAATATGATATGTTATTGGAATATGCCCCCGGGGTTATCGATTCTACCAATACTAAAAATCAAATTGGGATGTCCCAATTAATTGGTGATGCTTTTTATCGTGTTGGAAAATATGATGAAGCAGTTCCGTTTTTGGAAGAGTATAATGCCAAGAGTGCAACCACGCGAGATGAAGATTATCAACTTGGGTATGCTTATTATAAAAGTGGGAATTATGAAAAGGCAATTCCTGTATTTGATAAAGTTTCAAAAACGAAAGATGAATTAGGCCAAATTGCGTTATACCATATTGGGGAATGTTATTTACAAAGTGATTCTTATTTATATGCTCGAAACGCCTTTGAAGCTGCATCTGTTTTGCCGTTTGATGCTGATGTTGAAGAGGATGCATTGTACAATTATGCAGTATTATCTTATAAGTTGGACTATAACCCTTTTGATGAGGCCGTTGAGGCGCTGAATCTATACTTGGAGCGTTATCCAAAATCTCCTCGAAAACAAGACGTATATCAATATCTTGTTAATGTTTACACCACAATGAAGAATTATAAATCGGCAATTGCATCTATTGACAGAATTGAAGACAAAGACTTTAAAATGAAAAACGCCTATCAAATTATGGCCTACAATTATGGAGTTGAGTTGTTTGAAAACGGTGAAATGAAGGATGCGATTGAAGCCTTTAAATTGGTGAAGAGGTTTCCGATAGATCCAAAATTAAACGCAATGAGTTTATATTGGCAAGGTGAAGCAAATTATCGAATTGCAGATTACAATGCTGCCATTGTAGATTACCGTAAGTTTATAGATGAACCTGGGGGGTATGGTTTAGAGAATCATAATGATGCCTATTATAATATCGCGTATTGCTATTTTAAGCAAAAGGATTATGAAAGTGCTATTCAATCATTCCGCATTTTCACGCAGGATCCAAGTGAAAACCACAAGGCCAAATTGACCGATGCATATTTAAGAATAGGGGATTGTTATTTCGTTAATAAAGAAGATGAAAACGTAAAACCTGACGATGATAATGCTATATTGTTTTACCAAAAAGCTATTGCTTCTGGTGGAGGTCAAATTGATTATGCTAAATATCAAATAGGATTGTCTTTTGGATTTAAAAAGAACTACAAAGAAAAGGCTTCATATATGTTGGATATTGTGAATAATCATTCCAAGTCTATTTTAGCTGTACCAGCTTTATATGAAGTGGGAGAGTCTTATCGTTTAATGTTAGATGAAGATGATCCATCGCATAAAGCGAAAGCCTTAAAATATTATAATCAATTATTACTTGATCATCCTAGTCACCCCAAAGTAGTTGACGCCATTTTTCAAATAGGGATGTTACACTTTATAGCAGCTGACTATTCGCTTGCTGAGAAACAGTTTTTAAAAATCATCAATGAATACAGCGATTCTGAGAAAGAAAAAGAGGCCTTAGAACGGTTACAGGATATCTATACCAACCTAAACCAACCTGATAAATATATCGATTTATTAACGCGTTTAGGTCAAGATATTAATCAAGAAGCTAAAGACACTCTAATGTTCAATTCGGCGTACAGAGCATATGAAGATTCGCTTTACGCTAATGCCGCATCGTCCTTTCAAAAGTATATTGATCAATTTGAAAAACCATTGCAAGAACTGGATGCTCTGTTTTATTTGGCTGATTCTTACCAACAAATTGAAGAAAAAGATAAGAGTATAGAAATCTTTAAAAAACTACTTAAAAAGCCAACCAATTTCTATTCGGAAAGAGCTGCTGCAACTGTTTCAAAATACGAATATGATACCGGTAACTATAGCAATGCCTTGGAATATTATGCTATACTTGAAAATACTGCATCATATCCTGAAAATAAACTTAAAGCTGAAATTGGGATGATGCGATGCTACGCATTTGAAGAAGAATTTGGCGTAGCGAAAATTTATGCAAGTCGTGTTTTGATTGATCCGTTAGCACTTGAGAACGTAAAAATTGAAGCGGAATATGTGTTAGGAAAAGCAGCCTTCCAATCGAATGATTTTGAAGAAGCCCTTTCTGTTTTTCAAGCTGTAACTGAAAAAACTTCAAGTGTGCTAGCAGCAGAAGCGCAATACCATATCTTGCTAATCTATCATTTACAAGAAGAATATAAAAAATCCGAAGATGCTGTAAGAATATTAATGAAAAACTATGCGGGTTATCAATACTGGATGGCAAAAGGGTTAATTATTCAAGCAAAAAATTCGATTGGAATTGATGATTTTGTGCAAGCTGAATTTACAATTAACAGTGTGTTAAAAGGTTATAAGGTTACCGATGATGGTGTTCTTGATGAAGCAAATGAGGTGATGGAAGTAATCCAAAATCATTTGAATAAAGAAAAGGATCTTGGTCCGCAAATCGATGATACAATTGAAATAGGAGGTGGTAATGAAGAATAAAATTCTACAATCAACAATAGCAGCTTTTTCCTTTTTGATAGGTGCAAGTAGTTTCGCGCAAGGTGATAAATACGAAATTATTTCTCAAGCTAATCGACCAATTTCACCGTCTTATAAAATAGCTGATAAACCGGCTATTATAGACACCGTTATTCCAATACCAGATATTTCATACCCTTTGCTGTCAAGGAACATGCATACGGAAATTTCTTTGGATGAAATCGAGGCGTCTAAGATTAGAATTGTCAAAAAGCTGGATAAGTTATATCCGGGTTATGTCAAGTTGGGTATCGGCAATTATGCGAGTCCTTTGGGTGAATTCTACTATAATTCTGTTCGGAATAGAAGATCAAGTATGGGGGTTCATGTTAAACACAATTCATCATTTGGAAACATCAAAGATTATGCGCCAAGTGGATTTGATCAAAGCAAAGCGCATTTGTTCGGCGAATTCTTTACAACCCGACATAAATTTGAAAGTGATATCAATTACTTGAATCATGGTTATCATTATTATGGAATATTGGATACGCTTGATTTAATCTCAAACGATTCTCTAAAGAACAGAGTGCAAAGCATAGGTGGAAACTTTAAGTTTTCGAACTACGAGCGAAAAGACAGTGCAAAATTACTTTATACGGTTAAAACCGGTTACGATTATTTTCACGAATTTGACCCGAAAGATGAAAATCGAAATGCCAAGAATACAAGTTTTAATATAGGAACAGAATTAGAGTATAAGTTAAAGCAAAATGTCTATAACGCCGCGTTTAATATTAAATATAATAAATATAAATTTGGCGATGAAAACCCTAATCTACCAGTTGGTTTTTGGCATAATGATAATAATACGATCGTACAATTAAAACCTGTTATTTCTTCTTATGGTGATAAATGGAAAGTGGTATATGGTGCCGATATAAATTTTGATTTTGGTAGCGATGAAGTTTTTAAAATTATTCCTGTTGTTGAAGGTAAGTATAGTTTATTTAATAATATGTTCATTCCTTATGCAGGAATAGGTGGAGGTGTTCAGCAAAATACATTTAAATCGCTGAACAGAATAAATGAATTTATTGCGTCGGAACAGAATTTGAAGAACACTAAGGAATTTAAGTTTTATGCTGGGATTAAAGGTACATTATCTAAAAAATTGTCTTTTAATATAGCTGTCCATTCCACTAATTTCTCGGATATGGCGCTTTTTGTCAACGATACAATTTGGTCTAACCTGTACGAGTTTAACATAGTATATGATCGAGTTAATGCCTTAGGTATTGATGGGAGCATTTCATATCAAGCAGCAGAAAAATTGAAAATAGATGCTATTGTGGCTTATAATCGTTACACCGCCACAGATGAACTATATGCTTGGAACATGCCGGCATTAGATATGAAGTTAAGGGGAGCTTATAATTTGTTTGATAAAATTTATGTCAAGGCAGATTTAACCCTCTTGGGTGGAAGAAAATCACCAGAAGGTCTTTTTACAACGAATGATGATGATGAAGATTTTGATCTAGGTTTTGTTGCTGATGCCAATCTTTCTGCAGAGTATCGCTATAATAATCGAATTTCAGGATTCATCCAATTTAATAACCTAGCAGCTCAAAAATATTACCGATGGAACAGGTATAGAGTTCAAGGTTTTCAAGTTTTAGGTGGCGTAACATTTGCTTTCTAGACAATAGTTAGGTCATACTGAAATAGATTTGAATTTTGTACGTTAGTGCAAACAGGCACAAAATGTGTTATCTTCAAAGCATGAAATTAGTTTTTTGTTTATTCCTTTCTGTAATTAGTATTTCTGCTTTTGCCCAAAATAGGGTGTTCGTTGTAGAAGATTCTATTTCTGGGGAATATTCAAGCTTTTCTGTTGATAATTTTGGACGCGTATATTTGTGTCAGGAGGATGTTGTGGAACTTTATTATGATCAAAATGATACCGTTTTTACAGCCTCACTCAAATCTTTTCGGCCAACGTCTATGGAGAGTTCTAAGTCGTTTAGAACCTTGTTGTTCGATCAAGAACGATCCGTGCTACACTTTTTTGACAACACTTTGACCGATTTGCATGGTGAAATTAATTTAGTGGATCAAGATATACAGCAACCAATTTTGGTTTGTGAGTCCTTTGCGGGAAATAATTTTTGGGTGTTAGACGGTGGTATGATGCGGTTGATAAAACTCAACAAAGATCTTCAGTTTATTACACAAATTGAAAACCTTGTAGCACTGTTTGATCATGATGAATTGCCTTCACAAATGGTTGAATACAATGATTTTTTGTACATCCTGATTCCGAATAAAGGTGTTGCTATTTTTGATATTTTTGGAACTTTTATAAAAATTTACCCAACTAAAGCAACGGCTATCGGAGTGTTGAATGATTATTTGTTATTGCAAACGGGAAATAAGATTGAAGCCGTTAAAAATGATGCTTTTCTAATGGCTGAATTTACCTATGATATTCCCCCAGGCGTAAAAGCCTTTTACTTTTCAAATCGTAAGGTTTATTTTTTGTTAGAGAGTACGCTTTTAATCGGTCAATATCAGAAAATAAATTCAAAAAAATAAGTCCCTTTAAACAAACGGTTTTTAGTTCGGCCATCGCAAATAATAATTCTCAGTGAGCTTAGTTGACAATCCTTAATGGCTTTCCTTTAGTTTAATTATATTTGTTCCCGTTATACAAACAATAACAGATGAAAAAATTTTTCCAGTTTTTTATTAGTAAGCAATTTTTATATAATCTCATTGCAATTGCAATAGTATGGGCCGTAATAATTTTTGCTGAAATGGCTTATTTGAAAAGTTCCACCAATTTTGGGGAGAAAATTGAAGTGCCGACTTTCTATAAAATTCATATGGATGATTTGGACGAATTCATCAGTGGAAAAAACATAACTTACACCATACAAGATTCTGTGTACATGGATGATTGGCCAAAAGGCACAGTTTGCTGGCAATATCCCAAGCCAACTGATTCCTCAGGAATGTCTGTAAAATCTGGACGCGAAATTTTATTGTCAGTTGTCCCTATAAATCCCCAAATGATTAAAATGCCAAAGGTTACTGATATGTCGCAGCGAATGGCGGAGTCAAGCCTCGAAGCGATCGGTTTACGAACCAAGGTTAGTTATCAGCCGGCCTCAGAAGGCAAAGGCTTCGTGCTCAAACAAACTTTTAAAGGGAAAGAGATAAAACCAGGTACTGCATTACCAAAAGGTTCACGTATAGAGTTGGTTGTTGCACAAGGTTCAAATGGTGCTGCGACATCGCTCCCAAATCTTGTTGGACTTACAATAAGTCAAGCAAAGGAACGTTTAAGTAATTTAACATTATCCCTTTACACGGACTGCATGACTTGTGAAACGGAGACCGATTTTGCAAATGCAGTGATTACAGAACAAAACCCTAGAGGAGGAGAAGGAGTGAGTATAGCGGCTGGATCAACAATAACAGTTTGGGCAACCAAGGCAGAGTAATAAGTGTAAACGGTTGTAAAAGAGGTTAAACATGATTAGAATATTTTTTTTAGGGCTTCTACTATTGAGCTTAATTAGTTTTGGGCAAGAAAGATTGACTCCTTTGCGCTCAAATACTGCTATTTTCCAACCTGCAGCTCAAACAAGAGCAAGTGAATTGAATAGCCTCGATAGTACATTTGTCTTTGAATTTACATCACTGGATTTAGAGTATGTACATGATGATTTTTCAACTAATAAGTTTGAAATGTATACGCCGGACTTTGATGAGGATGGAGTAACGTCAGAGTGGTTTTACCGATTAATGGACCCTACCAATACAACGCCTCAAGATCCTAGCTTAGTTTTTTGCGACTCAGCTTACTCTAAACATGATACCGTAAAAATAGAAGACGGTTTGTTGATTGATGTAGTCAGTCATCATCCTTTTACAGCAGAAGATATTTGGGTCAATGATTTGGATTTTTATCCTGTTGCAGGTGGAATTAAATCGGTTTTCCAGGAATGTTATGTTTTAGTCGATACAATAATTGATGGTGTTTTGGATGATGATCAAGATACGCTTTGGTATAATTTACCTGGCGATCCAAACTACGTTCAAGATAGTGCACATGTTTTCACAAAAGTAGTCACTGACACCAATAGTTTATGGGTCGATAATTATGCTTATCGAAATTTTACCTTTGCTGAAAATCCATGGTCACTCGGAGTGGCAACTTTTGATGGTGTTGATGAAAATGGAAGGCCTTATGAGTTTGGAAATGAAGATGCTTATGGCATAGCGGACTATTTAACTACTCGCCCTATCGACTTGTCTGTGGCTGATCCAGGAGATGATTTTGTGTATTTAACCTTTTTGTATCAAGCTGAAGGATTTGGGAATATGCCGGATGAATTTGACTCTTTATTAGTGGATATTTGGCATAGTGATGAAGAGGTTTGGACAACTTTGCCATGGGCAGGAACCCATGAGGTGGGGCCAGATCAATGGGATACTGCTCGACTTGCTATACCGTCTTCTCACTTTTTGGATGGCTTTCGCTTCCGATTCAAAAATTATGCTTCATTGTCTGGTGCGTTAGACCATTGGCATATTGATTTTGTATCACTAAGAATTGATGTGTTGCCTGAAACGCCTAATTTCTCCGATATAGCAATCGCGTATCCGGTGAATACCTTTTTAAAAGATTATACAGCAGTACCTTGGGATCATTACATCAATACTTCAGGAAATGAAAAAATGATATCGGATTATCAACTACAGGTATATAATAGTGATTTAACACCTACTAGTTTTGCTCCAGGAACCTTTATTATTGAAAAAGATGGGATTCTACAAGGAGCTAGTCCGTATGCAATTCCTTCAAAAGGAGATCCTGATAATCCTGATTATTTGTTGAAAACCGACACCGTAATATTTAATGTTGGAGGAGGTTATTTCTTTGATCAAGCAGCAGGTGGCGATCAGGCACGATTTGATGTTAAAGTGAACATTTCAACGGCAACGGAAGGCTCAAATCGTTTCTTGTCAAATGATACATCCCGTTTTACACAACATTTCGCAAATTATTATGCCTATGATGACGGGTCTGCGGAAATGGCTTATGGCATAGAAGGAGAAGGCGCTTTGATGGCGTATAAATTTGAAGCTTATGAGCCTGGTGAACTTACAGGAATTTTAATGCATTTTGTACAGTCCGTGACCGATTTTAGCGATGAAATATTCTTCTTAACTGTCTGGGATGATGATGGGGGTGAACCAGGGGAGGTAATTTATCGTGACAATTTTTTTACGGCACATTCTCCCAAATACGCATGGACACAAAACGGTTTTAGTTATTACACTTTTACAAATGATGAATATTTGGTGGATGGTTATTTACCCGTTGGAGAGGTTTTTTATGTGGGCTGGGAAAATGTGGAGTACAACCGTCTAAACATCGGCGCAGATATGAATATTGATAATGGGGATAAAATTTTTAGAAATACCTCAGGCGCCTGGTTAACCTCTGCTTATGAATTATCACTACTCATTCGCCCTGTGTTTTCAACTGCCCTCGATTATACCTTGTCAAATGAACGACAAGTATATTCGGCTGTGGATGAGCAAGTCATTAACCTATACCCTAACCCCACACAAAATAATTTTCAGATTGATGGTTTGCCACAAGAATTTGTACTGAACTTATATGACCTGAGTGGGAGAGTGGTCTTGCAACAAAGGCATGAAAAATCAATGGATATATCGCATCTAGAAAAAGGAGTTTATATTGTTGATGTTCGTGCTATGGATGGTTCTGCTATCTTTGCAACTAAGTTAATAAAAGAATAATGACAGAAGAATTAGAGGAGGACGCGTTTTTGGATGATGAAGAAAATCAACAAGATGACTTGTATGAACATCATCGTTTAGTCGCAGATGTAGGGCAAGAGGCAATAAGGATTGATAAATTTTTAATGAAACGATTGCCTAATGTATCTCGCAGTCGTTTGCAAGCCATCGCTAAGGCGGGAACTTTGTTCGTGAATGATAAGCCTGTAAAATCGAATTACAAAGTAAAACCAAATGATGATATCTCTGTAGTTTTACCTTATCCTGTTCGTGAAATAAAACTTGTTCCAGAAAACATTCCCTTGGAAATATTGTATGAAGACGATCAAATGGTCATGGTTAATAAGCCCTCAAATATGGTTGTTCATCCAGGTTATGGAAATTATTCAGGCACCTTATTAAATGCTCTGGTATACCATTTTGACTCCCTTCCACAGCGTGACGATTACTATGGTCGGCCGGGGTTGGTTCATCGACTAGATAAACATACAACAGGAATCCTTGTGGTAGCAAAAACTGAAAACGCCTTAACAGCATTGGCAAAACAATTTCATGATCGGACGAGTGATCGATTGTATTATGCTCTGGTTTGGGGAGATGTAGAGGAAGATGAAGGGACAATAACAGGGAATATTGGACGGTCTAAAAAGAATAGAAAAGTTTTTCAAGTTTATGAGGATGAAGAAGAATACGGACGTCATGCAGTAACCCACTATAAAGTTGTAGAGCGATTTCGTTATGTAACACTGGTTCAGTGTAAATTAGAGACGGGAAGAACTCACCAAATACGGGTTCACTTCAAACATATCGGTCACCCTCTTTTTAATGATTTGGAATACGGGGGGAATAAAATTTTGAAAGGAACCACTTTCACCAAGTATCAGCAATTTATAAACAATTGTTTCAAGCTCTTGGATGGTCAAGCTTTGCACGCTAAAACACTTGGTGTTTTCCATCCTGTTACAGGTGAAAAAGTGTTTTTCGAATCTGAACTTCCTGAAGGTTTTTTGAAACTACTTGAGAAATGGAGAGTATACAGTAGAAACACCTAGAACAATTAAGCAGAATTTAATAGGCAAAAAATATGTATAAATCAAATAAAATCTTTATTTTCGCCTCTTGAGTATTAAGCTTATATCAGAAAAGTAAATTTTATGAAATCACTAAACATTGTATTTTTATTCATTGGATTAATGGCCTGGGGATATTCTGCAGTAGCACAGCCGGAAAGGGCAGCGACAAGGAATTATTCTGGTGAGGCTGGTAGAATGTGGGAAGCAGGAGCTTATGCTGAGGCTGCTGAGGCATTCAAGTTAGCTGCTGAGAAGATTAGTCCAAAAAATGAAAAAGCAAGACAAAAAAAGGCGTACTACACCTACATGTCAGGACGTTGCTATGAGTTGTTAAGCGAGCATGCTGCCGCAGAACAACAGTATGAAAAAGCAATTCTTTTACGTTATGAGCAATTCGAGCCACAAGTATTCATGCGTGCAGCTGAAATGCAAGTAGCTCAATGTAATCACGCTGATGCGAAAGAGAATTATAAAAAATACTTAAAGCTTGATCCAAACAGTGATATAGCAAAGATTAGACTTGAGTCTTGTGATTTTTATGCGGAGGCAACAGAAACTCCAACGAAACATCTTGTTTCAAACGTAACTAAACTTAATACTTCATCATTCGATTATGCAACAGTAATGGCCCCTAGAGGTAAAGAAATGTACTTTACTTCTTCTCGACCAGGGTCTATGGGAGAAGAAACTGATCCAATTACAGCAGAAAGCTATATGGATTTATGGGTTTCTAAAATTGATCGTCAAGGAAACTGGGGACAACCAATGCCTGTTGAGGAACCAATTAACTCTGTTCATAATGAAGGAACAATGTGCTTCGATAGTCGTGGGAAAACAATCTGGTTTACACGTTGCCCAAGTGAGCCTAAAATGCAATTAGGTTGTGAAATCTATATGGCAGAACAAAGAGGTTCGAAATGGGATGATCCGGTTAAATTAGAATTAAAAGATCACGACTCTACAAATGTTGGACACCCAGCAATTTCTCCTGATGGTAAAACCTTAATTTTTGCATCCAATATGGCTGGTGGTTTTGGTGGAGTTGACTTATGGATGTCAACTTACGATAGAAGATCTGATTCATGGAGTTTACCAGTGAATTTAGGAGAAGAGATTAACACAGCTCAAGACGATATGTTCCCTACATGGGGGCCTGAAGATAATCTTTATTTCGCTTCTGACGGACATGTTGGTTTAGGTGGATTAGATATCTATATGGCAACAAAAATTGGAGACCAAAACAAATGGGAAAATCCTACAAATTTAGGTTCACCTATGAACTCTTGTCGCGATGATTATCATATCATTTATACAGAAAAAGGTAAAATTGAGAGAGGTTATATTTCTTCAAATAGAAATGGTTCTAAAGGAAATAACTCACAAGATATCTGGGATTTCTATTTACCGCCAGTATTGGTTGATGTAATGATTTTAGTTTCAGACCTTGATGATGGTTACCCAATTGAAGGTGCTAAAGTTAAATTAGTAGGTTCTGGTGGTTCTAGCTACGATTTAGTTACTGATGCTTCAGGTCAAATTAATTTAGGTGAAAAACCTGATGGTACGCGTTATGTTGAGCCTGGTGAAACTTGGACCTTAGAAGTTGAAGGTGTTGAAAAATCTTACCTAGGAGCAAATGATAACTTTACAACTGAAGGTATCGGAACAAACACAAGAGTTATTCGTGATTTGAAAGTTTTAAATATTGAAAAACCAATTCGTTTACCAGAGGTTCGTTACCCATTAGGTTCAGCTGAATTATTGGTTGATACAACGAACGAGGATTTAAGTCAACGAATTAATTCTAAGGATTCATTGAATTATCTTTATGACCTTTTAATGGAAAATCCAAACCTAATTGTAGAGTTAGTTTCTCATACGGATTGCCGTGGTTCTGATGCTGCAAATATGAGACTATCTAAGGCTCGTGCAGAATCTTGTGTACGTTATTTAGTTGAGGAAAAGCAAATTGATCCTGTTCGATTAATCCCTAAAGGACTCGGTGAAACAACGCCAGCTACTTATAAAGAAATCGTTGGTACGGATACAACAGAAATCTTATTAGAATGTAATATGATTAATCAATTGAAAAATTCAGATAAAGAGTTGTTTGAGTTTTATCACCAAATTAATCGACGTACAGAATGTGTTATCTTAAGTTTTGATTATGTACCGCCAGTAGGAGAAGGTACTGAAGAAAATTAGATAAACTAAAATTTTACTAAAGAGCACTCAATCACTTCACGGTGATGGGTGCTTTTTTTATTTTTGCATAAAATTAAAAGAATGAATAAGGAAAGGTATAATTCTAGAGGTGTTTCGGCGTCCAAAGAGGATGTTCATAACGCAATTAAAAATATTGATAAAGGCTTGTTTCCACAGGCGTTTTGTAAAATTGTACCGGACTATTTGACCGGTGATGAGGAATATTGTGTTGTCATGCATGCCGATGGTGCAGGTACAAAATCCTCACTAGCCTATATGTATTGGAAAGAAACAGGAGATACTTCTGTTTGGAAAGGTATTGCGCAAGATGCACTTATCATGAATATTGATGACTTATTATGTGTAGGTGCAACAGAAAATATTTTATTGTCTTCTACCATCGGTCGAAATAAAAATAAAATTGATGGAGATGTGCTTTCAGCCATTATTAATGGTACTGAAGAACTGTTAGAGGACCTGAGAGAACATGGTGTTCAAATTCATTCTACTGGAGGAGAAACAGCTGATGTTGGAGACCTTGTAAGAACGATTATTGTGGATTCGACAGTCGTTGCACGAATGAAGAGATCTGATGTAATATCTAATCATAAAATACAAGATGGAGACGTGATTGTAGGTTTGTCATCTTCGGGTAAAGCGACTTATGAAGCTGATTATAATGGCGGAATGGGTAGTAATGGTTTAACCAGTGCAAGACATGACGTTTTTGATCATTATTTAGCTGATAAATTTCCGGAAAGTTTTGATCCAGAAGTACCCAAAGAACTTGTCTATAGCGGTTCAAAAAAATTGACAGATCCGGTGGAAGGTTCGCCAATAGATGCTGGGAAATTAGTGTTGTCGCCAACACGTACTTATGCGCCGGTTATTAAGGCTATTTTGGATACGGAAAGAGCAAATATTCATGGAATGGTCCATTGTTCAGGTGGTGCTCAAACCAAAGTACTTCATTTTGTTAAAGATTTACATGTGGTAAAAGACAATATGTTTCCTGTACCGCCTTTGTTTAAACTTATCCACGATGAGTCGCAAACAGACTGGAAAGAAATGTATAAAGTATTTAATATGGGGCATCGAATGGAGATCTATTTGCCAGAAGAACATGCCCAAAAAATTATTGACATCTCAAAGTCATTTGGAATTGATGCACAAATTGTTGGTCGATGCCATGCTCATAAGGGGAATAAGTTAACCATAAACTCAGAGTTTGGTGAGTTTGTTTATGAGGATTAAAGTGCAATAATGCTTTTTATAAGTTGAAAAAATGAGTGATATTTTACAAAAATTAGAGTCAATTGCTGTGAGATTTAATGAGGTAGGACAGCAAATAACGGATCCCGATATTATTGCAGATATGGATCGGTACGTGAAGTTGACAAAAGAATATAAAGATTTAGAGGAAATTGTGAACGTCTATAAAGAGTACAAAAACGTACTGGACAATATCACGTCTTCTAAAGAAATGATTGATTTAGAAGATGATCCTGAAATGAAGGAAATGGCAAAAATGGAATTGGATGAATTGTTGCCAAAAAGGGAGGAAATGGAAGAGGAAATCAAGATTATGCTAATTCCTAAGGATCCAGAGGACGATAAAAACGTAATTGTAGAGCTTAGAGCAGGAACTGGGGGAGATGAAGCTTGTATATTTGTGGAAGATGTTTTTAGAATGTACTCGATGTATTTTAAATCTGTGGGATGGAAAATGGAGGTTGTTAACTCTAATGAAGGAGGTACCAGTGGCTATCGTGAATTGTCGTTCGAAGTAGAAGGTGAGGGAGTATATGGAATGTTGAAATTTGAGTCGGGCGTTCACCGTGTTCAACGTGTTCCAGAAACTGAGTCACAAGGCCGTGTTCATACTTCAGCAATTACTGTTGCCGTTATGCCAGAAGCAGAGGAAGTAGATGTCCAACTCAATATGGCAGATGTAAAAAAGGATACCTATCGTGCTTCAGGTGCCGGTGGTCAGCACGTAAATAAAACCGAATCTGCTGTTCGACTTACTCACATTCCAACCAATACAGTAGTTGAATGTCAAGATGGCCGCTCGCAGCACAAAAACTACGAAAAGGCGTTAACTGTTTTAAGGACTCGGTTGTATCAAGCTGAATTGGAGAAAAAGGAATTAGAACGTTCGGCACACCGAAAATCACTCGTTTCAACAGGTGATCGTTCTGCAAAAATTAGAACCTATAATTATCCACAAGGAAGAATTACTGATCATCGCATTAACAAAACAATGTATAATCTTTCAAGTTTCATGAATGGAGACATCCAAGAAATCATCGACGCATTGAAAATTGCCGAAAATGCGGAAAAAATGAAAGAGGGAGGAACAATTTAAGAGAATGAAAAAAGAAGACCTGATAGCAAATATTAAACGTAAAAAGTCGTTTTTATGCGTTGGCTTAGATGTTGATTTAGATCGAATACCGAAGTTTTTGTTGGATTATGAAGATCCCATTTTTGAGTTCAACAAACGAATTATTGATTCAACAAAGGATTATACGGTAGCCTACAAGCCAAATATTGCTTTTTATGAATGTCATGGGAGTAAAGGTTGGGATGCCTTAAAGAAAACGGTCGATTACATTCCAAAAGATATATTTACCATAGCTGACGCTAAGCGAGGTGATATTGGTAATACCTCACATTATTATGCCAAAACGTTTTTTGAGTACCTAAATTTTGATAGTGTAACAGTTGCTCCTTACATGGGGATTGATAGCGTTACACCATTTTTGGAATACGAAAATAAATGGGTGATTTTACTCGGTTTAACTTCCAATAAAGGGGCTTTGGATTTTCAGTTTACCACGGATATGAAAGGGGAAAAACTTTTTGAGAAAGTTATCAGAAAGTCGAGTGAATGGGGCAATGCTTCTCAATTAATGTATGTTGTTGGTGCGACAAGAAATGAATCAATAGGAGAAGCACGTGCCTGCGCAAAAAATCATTTTTTCCTCGTTCCTGGTGTTGGAGCTCAAGGTGGATCTTTAAAAGATGTCGCTGATTTTGGTTGGAACGATGATTGTGGGCTACTTGTAAACTCTTCTAGAGGTATTATTTATGCTGGTAATGACGAAAACTATGCTAAAGCCTCAGGAAATGCAGCACATGAAATTCAACAAGAAATGGAAGCCGTTTTAAAAGCAAAGGGTTTTATTGCCTAGTATTTTGTTAAGTTGCGATAGTATTCGTACTTTTTTCGGAAATTTATAAATACTTTAATTATTAAAATAAAATTAACCCATGAAAATTTATTTTTATCTAGCAATTTGTGTAGGCATATTTGCAAGTTGTAAGTCTTATGTTCAGGTTTTTAATACCGCATCAAATATAGGTGAGAATGAACATGGAAACTATGTTTATGAAACGGATACGGTTCGGATTACATACAGTTTTTGGGAAGAAAATGGTGTAATGACCTTTGAAATATTTAATAAAACTAAATCACCAATTTATATTGATTGGAAAAAATCTTCATACATAGATAATTCAGTTAAATTAAATTATTGGGCGGATGTTGAGAAAACAAGTTCTCAGATTGTTTACGATAATTACTTGTTTAAAAAATCTTCAGAATCTGCCTCAAAAAAAAATACTATTACTGGTGTGTCTCAAACCTCATCTACGAAAATGGAACGAATTACCTTTATTCCTCCAAATTCGAGCTATTTTAGATCTCAATTTTATATCTACCCTGTATCAGCGTTCTTATTAAATACCAAAACGAATTCCGAGGAAGTTTTGAGAAAAGACGATAATTCTAAAAAAACTAAAATTTATAAAGCAAACTATAATTTAGAAACAACACCATTAATTTTTAGAAACTTTTTGACGATTTCATTCAGTGAAGAGATTGAAGATGAGTTTTATATAGATAATAAGTTTTATATCAGTGAAGTATTGGAAATGGAGAGAGATCACTTCGAACAGTATAGATATGACACTTCTGTAAAAGGGAAGTGGTTCCTTCGAGATGAATATGGAAACCCAATACTTTTCAATGACTTTGAATCGCCAAAATCATTCTATATAAAAATACCAAAAGTGGCAAGTATAACTAAAAGAAAATAGCTTAATTACTATTCTAACTCAAAAGGCCGGCTTAAAGTTTAACACGTTTCAGCTTTTGAAAGCCTGACCGTTCGTTGTGAACGAAATAAGTATAATTATTGTGTACTTTGATGTTTTCTGGATACCCGATTTCATCCAAAACCAAAACCTGATCAACTTGCCCGTTAAATATATTGATGCGTCGTAGCTTTAAATAGCCCTTTTCTTTGGACGCACAATAATAATTATGGGTTATTTTATCTTGATATATTTCATTGCGATACCCATTGTCTAGATGAAAATCGAAAGAACTAATTATACTAAGTGTGTCATTTAACTGTAGAACATTGTTATTTACATGATCAAATATAATGATTGATTCATCTTCATGAATAAATTCGGGGCAGTAGACCGGCCGACTTTCAACTTGTTTAAAAAAGGCAATCATGTCAAAAAGTTCTGATGGGGTATAATTGTTAATTAAACTATACGGATCATTGTCCCAAACTCCAAGTGCAAAAACATTTGACTCGGGTGGCGTTGTTTTGTGATAGATATAAAGTATTCTGTTAAAAGCATCTTGAGCCGCTTTTTTTGCTACCTGATCTTCAATAATTACACGAATGGTTTTATATTTTTCACTGTGGTGAATGTCGTGTATGTAATACGATTTATTAAAATCAGTATACATAGAGAAAAGTGTGTTATCCGCATTGCTTTGAATGCATGGTTTTATGTTATCATTAAATTGTTCTATGCTTATTCGTTCGATGAAAGTTAGCGAATCGGCTAAGTATATTTGATAGGCACTGTCCTTGCTAAGCAGGTGAACATTGTCGAAACAATCTATATAAATGTTTTTTACTCTTTGAGAAATGGGATAGGAAAGATACGTCGTATCAATTCCATCTATGCATAAATAACGTTCTCCATTAATTTTTTTTAATATTAGGAACTCATCATTCGTTAAAAAAGTATAGTCTAAAATATTATGGTTGATTTTATCTGCAACGGATTTAATGCGTTCTGCAGTCACTTCAACTACCTGGAGTTCTTTGTTTTGATCATAGAGTTTTATTGTTTTCTGGAAAGAGTTTGGGGTTTCAGTAGGTGGGACAGTGAAATATCCATCTTCTTTACCGATGTACGAAAAGCGAATGACACTATTGGGTTTTATTTGAACTTCATAACGACCTCTAATGTCTGTTAGAGCAAATGATTGGTGTACTGTATCCACCACTTTGGAAAATGGCAAGGGTTGATTGTATTGGTCCACAACAATTCCGCTTAAAGTTTGCGCTTTTGCAATGCCCGTAAATAGAATTAAGGTAATTAGTATAAGTTTTGAATGCATACCTAAGTATATATAATCTATTTTTAATTCAAAGGGCTAATTGATTAAAATGTATGAATAAAATGATGAATGGGATTTTAATGGTTTGCATTTTTAAGTTATTATTGTTTTTGAGAATAAACTGAATAAACATGAATTTTAAGTTATGCTTCTTATTAATAGTCTGTAATACGGGCGTATTTGGGCAACACGATGTTTTTGTACGATCAATAGAAAAAAAAATTAATGCTACAACTGAGGTGTTAACACCAGTCACCGATTCCAGTTACTTGTACCAGCAATACAGTTATTTTAAAACTACCTATTGGTTGGTTAAGGAGGATAACTTAGTTTTAACAAGTAATGATCAATGGATTGGAGGAAGTGTTATGATTGATGGATTGAATGATTTTGAGAGAATGGATGTTTGTGATTCAACCTTAAATTTAATCCGTAATGCTGCTTTAAGTCATCAAACAAGACAAATACTTTACGATACAGCTCGAGTAAATATAGGTTCGAAAAATGATGCTTTTTTAACCTTTATGAATAAGGAATTATCAATGGGAGATAACTTAGCAGACTTTTGTGTTGAAGAATATCAATTTGTGAATGAGGAAAGATTGAAAAAAGGATTGGCTTTTATAAATAATATAAAGCGACAGAAATTAGCGCGGTTAAATCAAGTCGTAAATAGTAACACGGTTGATGAAGTATTAATTGCGGAAGTTTTAAGGAATATGCATTCGTGTGAGATAGATTATAGGACTTTTGTTTGTTTGATAGAAAAGAATACGGATGGTTTTATTAATCAAATTAATGCACTTTCAGCGGATGCGTTTTTTGATTTAAAATTGAAACTCTATCAATTTCCTAGTGATATTGATACTTTGAAGGCATGTCAATTATTAAAAAAGTCATCTATTCAGGGAAAGCGGGTTAAAGTTTTAATACGGAAAATAAAATAGTGCTGGAGAACTTGTTACTTTTTGAATTGGGGGCATTGTAATTTAAAAAGTAGGCAATGACTTTAGATGCAAAACTTAATTTTTTTCTGATTGGTTTATTTATTTCTGTTGCGAATTGTTTCGGTTGCAGCATGTATAAAATAACTGTTGGCGAGTGTACGATGGTAGGATGCAATGAAGATGCGTGGCGCACAACTTCAACATTGTGGTTTGAAACGGCTAAATCGCCCGAAGAATTCGGTGCTGCATTTACAGGGTCACGGAAAGTTAGTGAATTGGTGACTGCCCCGCAATCTGGGATGAACGAAAAAGGGTTATGTTTTTCGCGATTAGCCGCCTATCATCCCATCATTGAAAATATGTTTTCGAATCGTAAGCGCATAAATAACGAGGTTGATTTTTTGACCAGTGTTTTACATCAATGCGAGTCGGTAGAGGAAGTTGAAGCTTTTTATAAGGAATATGATCATCGCTTTTTTATTGATGATGTTTTAATTTATATAGATAGTGCTGGAGGATATTTAATTGTTGAACCTTATCAATTACTTCGTGGTGATGAAGCGGTATACGTTTTGTCTAATTTTTGCCCTTCAATTACCAACAATGAGGTGGCTCGAAATTTGGGCCGTTACCGAAAAGGCGAGGATTATTTGGCGGAAGTGGATTTGATAACAAGTTTTGAATTTTGCGAGAAAGTTTCTGATACCATGCACGTTTGTCGAGAACGAAATGGAGATGGAACCTTGTTAACTTCGATATGGGATCTTTCATCGCGAAAATTCAACTTGTATTTTTACCATGATTTTGAGCACGCTGTTCAATTTGATTTATTAGAAATGTTGGATAAAGGCGATTCGCAATGGGATATCCCAAAATTATTTCCTGAAAACGAAGAGTTTTTGCGATTGAAAACATACTATACCCCGTTTAACACCCCTTTTTTGCGTGTTTCTTTGGTACTTATTGCTGCATTTTTATTGTTGTTTACGGGGGCATTTGTTCTACATTATTTAAAAACATCTCAATTTACTTTGGTTTATCTTTTTGGATTTTCACTAACCAATGTGATACTAATTGCCTATCTTTTTGTTTTAGCCACAACGATTGGGGTTTATTATTTTGATGCTCCATTTTTTCAAGCTGGAAATTATGGGGTCAATGTGCTGTCATTTACGCCATTTTATAGTATCATTTTAATGATTATTCTATTGCGGCATTTTGTTCGACATCGTACAGCTATTCAACGGTATATGCGATATTTGATTTTTACCAACTTAGTGTTATATATGGTTTTAGTTTGTGGATTTATGTATTGGGGTTTATATGATGTTTTTCATTGACTTTAGGCTTGCGTTAAAGATTGTAGCGATTGTTTAAGCCCCTTGCCCTGCTATTGGCAAGGGCGAGTGCGGAAAGCTTGACCCCATGTGAGGAATCGAAACTTGGGGTAACGCCCAAAAAATAGTTAAACTAAAAACCGTAGACATTTTTATATCGGCAGAATTAGTGATTGAGAGCTATAAATTCCATTATCTTTGCAGTTGAAATAAAACGGAAAAAATGGCAGGTAGGAATAAGCAATCTGGGGGCAATAAAAAGCCGAGTAGAACGAGTGGTGAACGTGGAAAGGGTTTTGGGAATAAGCCTTATCGTAAAGGGGAACAGGCGCGGTTTAAAAAACCGAAAGGAGATCCGATGCCAAGTTTTAGTGATGAAGTGAGGTTGAATAAGTTTATTGCAAATGCAGGAATTTGTTCACGAAGAGAGGCAGATGTTATGATTCAAACCGGAATTGTGGAGGTGAATGGTAAAATTATTACCGAAATGGGTTATAAAGTGAAGCCGAGTGATGAAGTTCGATATGACGGCAGTATCATTCAAACTGAAAAGAAGCAGTACGTTTTATTGAATAAACCTAAGGATTTTATTACAACAATGGACGACCCGATGGGTAGAAGAACGGTTTTACAATTGGTACAAAATGCGTGTAAAGAGCGAATTTATCCAGTAGGCCGTTTGGATAGAAATACGACGGGATTGTTGTTGTTTACAAATGACGGAGATTTAGCAAAAAAATTGACGCATCCGCGTTATGAGGTGAAGAAGATTTATCATGTTGAATTGGATAAGCCGATTAGTGGAGAGCATACGCGAGCTTTGTTGACCGGAGTTGAGTTGGATGATGGTGATTTTGTGAAAGCGGACAAAGTAGAAATCATTGCAGAAACGAGAAATAGAGAGGTTGGGGTAGAGTTGCACTCTGGTAAAAACAGAGTCGTGAGAAGAATGTTTGAGGCAATTGGTTTTAAAGTGACACGACTAGATCGGGTAAAATTTGCTGGTTTAACGAAGAAGGATTTGCCACGAGGTAAATGGCGTCACCTAACGGCTAAAGAGGTTGATTTTTTACGTATGGGTTAAGCCTTTGCGAGCTTTGCCTTTTCATGGGCAATTATATTTTTTTTCACGGCATCATAAACATGGCTTTTAGCTTCGGCAAAAGAGGTCGAATATTTTCGGTCAATCTTGCGATATTCCAATGGGTAGTTTTCCAGTAATTGATTATAAAAACCGTCTAGCACTTCGTTACTCGGATTTTTAAATTCGAGCTTTAAATCAAATCGGCGTAGGATGGCTTCATCAATGAGTTGAATTTGGTTGGTTGCACCAATTAAAATAGCATCTTGCGGAAAATCATCGATTAATTGGAGTATTGTGTTGACAACGCGTTTCATTTCACTGGTGTCGTTATTATCATAGTCTCTTATGCTTCCGAGAGAGTCAAATTCATCAAAAAACAAAACCGCTTTTTTGTGTGAAACGTTGTTGAATAGTGCGGATAAATTTTTCGCTGTTTCCCCCAATCGAGAAGATACAATTGTACTCAGGTTTACGATAAAGATTTTTTTTTGTAATCGGTTGGCAAGGGCTTTGGCTGTCATTGTTTTTCCACAGCCAGTTTGTCCGAATAAGAAAAGTTTATTGGCTACAGGCAAATGATATTTTGCTAAGGCTTCTCTGTGTTCGTACTCGTCTAAAAAGTCGTTAATTTGTTGGGATAATGATTCATCGTATACGACTTCATCAAGGTTCACTTTTGTTTGGTTAACGAGGTATAAACTATTCATGCTGCAAAATTAGCGGAATTTGATGAATTTTATTGTTCAAAAACTTGTGAATTATTAGCTGTTTTTTTCGTGGTTAAGGGTTAGATTAGGAATTAGAACTAAATCATGTAAAAAGTGATAAAATTCATCAAATTGTTTATCTTTCGTATTCAACACCCCCATTTATGGTTGCTTCAATTTTATATTTTATTGTATTTGTTCCCTTTGTAATTTGGTTTTGGAGAATATTGATCATTCAATCGCGTCAATTTTTGCTTCCTCTTTTGTTCAGTTATTTAGGCTTTATGTTTTTAGCATTTTTTATTGGAGTTGGTCTGGATAATGAATATTTGGAATTTTCCACCTATTTGGTTCCGGGTGTTGGATTTATTTTAGCTTTTTGGTTCTATACTTTAGGATTAATTATGCTTAAAAATAAACGTGATGAAGCGCGAAGAAAATTATTTGAAGATATCGCACAGACACTAGTTTTACCTTTGGTTGTGGCCTTAATTTGGTTTTGGTTTAATGGTCAAGACTTTAAGATTGGTGGGTAAACATTTTGCTTAGCTCGGTTAAATCGTTTAATATTTTGTCTGCTATAATTAATCGGGGATCGTGTTGATGTGATTTTTCAGGAATAGCAAAGACGTTCATTCTGGCAGCCTTGGCTGCTAAAACTCCGTTAAAGGAATCTTCGATTACCAAACATTCACCCGGGTGCACATTTAGTTTTTTTGCACAGTTTAGAAAAACATCAGGGTGTGGTTTTCCATAGACTTCATGTTCTGCTGAATGTAAGGTGTGGAAAAAATCTCTTATTTTCAAACGATCGACTACAACCTCAATTATTCGTTCATAGGAAGATGTGGCAAGTCCAATATTTAACCCTTTTTCTTTACAGAATTGGAGCGCAGTATTCACGCCAATTAAAGCTTGTCCTTGCTTTTTGATTTCTCGAATTAAAATTGAAACAATATCATCCTCTACTGCTTGAACTGATTTGTTTTTCCATCCTACTTTTTTATGCCACATTTCAACAACTTGGTCAATGCGCAAACCAACAGTTTCTTCGCAATCGGTATGGGTAAGGTCTAAGCCCACTTTCGCAAAGGCTTCAACTTCCGCAATTTTCCATAATGGTTCAGAGTCTATTAATACACCATCCATATCAAAGATGACAGTGCTTATATGGTTAAGATTCACAGTTCAGTTGTTTTAAGGATTTGTAATTTCTTCAGCAAGCTGAACAGCGTTGTACACGTTCACTATTCCACCAGTAACTGAAAGTTCGCTGAATGGAACAAATTCCTCTTCAGAACCCGGTAAAAGCGTTTTTTGCTTTCCTACATTTTTAACCGATTTTAAAATGATTGATTTTATTTCAAGACAGGTAAGTTGAGGATAATAAGATTTTAATAATGCTGCTGTTCCGGCTACCATTGGGCCTGCCATTGAGGTTCCACTATAATTGCTGTAAGAGTTATCCGGTGTCGTAGAATAAATATCATGTCCCGGTGCAAAAACATCTACAATTTCATTCCCATAATTTGAAAATTCGGCAGCTAATCCTTCATGAACAACGTAGTCCTTTTTTAGTTTCGCTTTTTTATAACGGGTTGAAGCTCCAACCTCTATCCAGTTAGAAAACTTTTTATTCATACCTGGGTAGATAGGACTGGGAAAATTATGTCCAAGCTCATCATTGTTATTTGCTTCATTACCAGCAGCATGAATTAGCAAAACTCCATTCTCTTCAGCATATCTAAATGCTTCAATTACCCCTTCTTGCTGTGGCGAATATGCTTTTCCAAAACTCATATTTATAATTTCAGCACCGTTGTTTACCGCGTAGCGAACAGCGTTTGCAATGTCCTTGTCCCATTCGTCTCCGTTTGGTACTGCTCGAATTGGCATAATGAGTACATTGTTGGCTATGCCATCATTTCCTATTTCATTTCCCCTAATTGCTCCAATGATACCTGCGCAATGCGTTCCATGTCCTGCATCAGGACCAGTGATGTCGTTATTGCCGTATGACTTATCGCTAAAATCACTGACATCATCTCCGATTATCGTTGCTCGCGGATTAACATCGGGGTTATAGTTGTAATTTAACTCGTTTTCAATTCCAGCTAAATATTCGAAATATCCGTCATAATCCATTCCAAAAAAAGCGAGGGTGTATATTTGAACCGCGGCTTCAGCTAATTCATCGATTGAGATTGCTTCTAACAATTGCTTTTCGGTATAATCACCTTGAAAATAAGCCCTTAAGTCTTCGTCAGCTTTTTTTACGTTTTCTGTAAAATCTTCGAGTCCTTTTAATTCGTCTGTCAATCGTTTTTGATTTTCTTTAACTTCGGTACGAACCGCTATATATTTTTGATAATCATCTTGTTCCGCATCTGATAAATCGGTGGCACTCTTACCTTCATATTTATCTTTAAGTTCGGCGTATATCCTTGTAACTTCTAAACGAACATTATTGAGGTTTTCTCCGTTTGCATTACCTAAAAAATTCCATCCATTTATGTCATCGATATAGCCGTTATTATCATCATCAATTCC
Source organism: Crocinitomix algicola (assembly GCF_001661595.2). Lineage (GTDB taxonomy): Bacteria > Bacteroidota > Bacteroidia > Flavobacteriales_D > Crocinitomicaceae > Crocinitomix > Crocinitomix algicola. Next base: position 201,686 of record NZ_LYPF02000015.1, on the reverse strand, counting down.
GTTGTTTGGAATTTCGTTTTTGTTGACCCAAATCTTACCTTGCAAATCTTCATGTTCAATATCTACACCAGAATCTATAACAGCGACAATAACGGGTTTACTCGTCTTTCCTTTTAACGTTTTACCGTATGCTTTATCCGTCTGCATACCGTATTTTTTTCCGTTGTACCAGTTGTATATTTTTTTATCGACATCTTGTGTCCATAAAATAGGCGCCGTCCACAAGGCTATGATAAGTATAATTGATTTATTCATAATTATTTCAGTTGTATTTTATAGAGATTACCTCCGCCAAATCCTTTACGTTCTTCATCCGTCGAATAAAGTAGATTTTCTTTATCAAAACAAATTGCTTCTCGTTGTTTTATTAGCGGTAAGGAATAGGAGCGGATGTCTCCATTCCAAAATTCATTTTCTTTAAAATTAGTTATTATATACAGTTTAGTATAGGTCAAAAGGGCTAAAGAATTTGAAGCTGCATGATAATCTGCAGCAGTTACAGAACATAACTTCCACCCGCTTTGACATAAGTAGATGCTTCCGATATAATCAGCTTTTTGTTTATCATCATTTGGGTCTATTTTATAGACGCGAGATTCACCTGTAAACGGTTTTGTTCTGCATTTAGTAAACAGATATAGAAACCCTTCTTTCCAAATAAATGCTTCACAATCGAAATTCATTTTTGTTTTTTTGGGAGGATAATTCTTTTGGTCTTCGTAAGAAAAGGTGATTTTTTTTGGTTTAACTTTCTTGTGTTTCATGAAATCTGAAGGAAGAATGTAAATGTGGCATTTTTCACGATTATTGCTATTGTTTCCAAAATCGCCTAAATAAACACGACCTTTGTCATCTTGCGTAATGTCTTCCCAGTCCCTATTTTTTGCATCTTCTAATGCGATGGTTTTTATTAATTCTCCTTTTAAGTTTAAGATATAAATTTCAGGTTCGTTACCGCTATCGTTATGGGTTATAAAGTACTTGTCTTGATAAAGTATGAGTCCTGAAGTTTCTTCTAAGTCATTCGGTAAATCAGTGATTTTATAGGATTTTAATTGTGCCAGCGTGTGGCTTGAATACCAAAGTAGTATGAAAAGGTAAATTATTTTTTGAGTCATGCAGCGTAATTCCTTCTAAAATTATACCAAAAATAAAGTTTTAAATTTGTTTAAAGGTAGAAATTGAAACATTAACAAGTTCTTTTGATTATTCGCATGAATTGATAATGAAAAAATAATTTAGCGTTTAAAAAAGATAAAACGAAAATCTGTATTTTTGAATAGCAGTTGATAAAAAGGATTGAACTATGATGAACCCGAGTAAAGCTGGATGGATTCGTAAATATTTTTCGATTCTTGACAATTATAGTGAACAGTTGAACCGTTATCCAGGTTCAATTATGTCGCAAGACGATTTGTTTTACGCTTATCTTCAGCCAACAGGTATAATGTATGGTTATCCAGCAAGTTTGTTGTTTCTTGAAAATGATTTATTACTGGAGCTTTCCAATGAGGAGGCCTATCGTGTACTCTTGCTCGAAGGCTTAATTCTTACCGACCATCTTGTCAAGGGAAAATTTGATATTGATTCACTTGAAAAATCACTAGAAGAATTTGTACGGTTTTATGAACAAACTCAACTTGAACGCGCAAAAAAGAGTTGGTTAAATTTCAAGGATTTAACCGTATACGAAAAATTAGAATCTATAATTGCGCAACGCGTTGACATAAAAACAAGTTTTACCAAACGCTTATGGACAAGTTATTTGTTTAACAGTTTAATTTTCCATGATTTATTGCTTTATCATGAGTACCACAACGGGGTTGCGCCAGACCTGTTAATGGAAAACAGAAAAAGGGTAGCGCTTGACTTAATCAAAATAATTGCGGCAGCGGCAAATATTGATGGTGATTTAACAGATGAAGAAGAGGCAATATTTGAAATTTTTATGGCTTCAGCAAATTTAGATCGAGAGGAAAGGGAGGAAGCAAAATTGTACTGGGATAATAAAAAATCTTTAGCCGATATTGATTTGAATTATGAACGTTCTTGGATGTTAAATCGTTACTTGATGGAGGTGGCTGTTTTGACAATCTGGAGCAATCGTCACGTTGTTGAAGCGGAGAAGGAATTTCTGATTGCCTTAACCCAAAAATTAGGAATACAAAAGGAGGAGATGGATAAGTCATTTGTAGCCATTCAGGCTTTTGTGATGAATAATTATGAAACGATACCTTTTCTCAACGGTAAAAATGATGCTGAATTATTGATGGATGGCGCTACGGAGAGGTGGAGAAATATTTTGGGAAGAAATAAAGATAAACTCGCAGCTGAATTAAAAGAAAGTAAAGAGTTGATGGCCCTCATCGCTAAATCAACAACAACGGAATTGTCGAAAAAGGAAAAAGAAAAGGCTCGGAATCAATTAAAAGATTTGGCTAGAACAATTCCATCATTAACCTTATTTATGTTACCTGGTGGGAGTTTACTTTTGCCTATAATTCTCAAAATTATCCCTGATTTGATTCCAACTGCCTTTAGAAGCAACCAAATTGAAGAAGAAAAAGCAAAAGAGGATTAAGGGATTAGCTTTAAAACAGCGGCAACATCGTCCGGGGCGTCAATATTCGGAGTTTCCACTTCTGTTTCTACTGTTTTAATTTTGAAACCATTATAGATCCAACGAAGTTGCTCCAGTGATTCTATACGTTCTAAAGTGGTACTCGGCAATTGCGTAATGTTCTCTAGTACGTGTCGTCGCCAAGCGTAGATTCCAATATGTTTATAAAAGTTAGCATGGTCTAGCCAACTTTCTTCTGAAATATTGGCTACATGGGGAATAGGGCTTCTACTAAAATATACCCCGTTTCCTTCTTTATCTAAAACGACTTTAATTCGATTGGGGTTTTTGACCTCTTGGATATCCTTCATTTTTTTGACGATGGTTCCAATTTCTACAGTAGCATCCTGAAACAACTCAATTAAACTACCTAACTGTTCGGGACGAATGAGAGGTTCGTCACCTTGGATATTCACAACAATATCATAGTCCTGATACTGCTTAATTACCTCACTACATCTTGCTGTACCCGATTGATGATTTTCAGCTGTCATTACAACATTACCCCCAAATGATTGAACATGTTCAAATATTCGTTGATCATCCGTTGCAACAATTATTTTAGAGAATAATTTACATTTGCTGGATTGTTCGTAAACCCTTTGAATCATAGACTTACCTTTTAAATCTATTAATGGTTTACCCGGAAAACGACTTGAACCATAACGCGACGGAATAATTCCTAGTACCTTCATAATCGTTATTTATAATTCCTAATCCAATTTCAAAACTGCTAGGAAAGCTTCTTGTGGTATTTCTACGTTTCCTACTTGTCGCATTCTTTTCTTACCTTTTTTCTGCTTTTCAAGTAGTTTTCTTTTACGCGTAATATCCCCACCATAACATTTGGCAGTAACATCTTTTCTTAGCGCTTTTACCGTTTCTCGTGCAACAACTTTCGCTCCAATAGCTGCTTGAATGGGAATTTCGAATTGTTGTCTTGGAATAAGTTCTTTTAGTTTTAAACAAATTTTCTTTCCTAAACTATGAGCATTACTTCTGTGAACCAAGGCAGATAAAGCATCTACTTGATCACCATTTAAAAGTACATCTAGTTTTATTAAGTCGGAGCGCTTATAATCAATTGGTGTATAATCAAAAGAAGCGTATCCCCTTGATACTGATTTTAATTTATCGTAAAAGTCAAAAACTACTTCGCCCATTGGCATTTCAAATGTAATCTCAACACGTGACTGTGTTAAGTAAACTTGATTTTTTAACTCACCACGTTTCTCAATACAAAGGTTCATAATTTGACCAACATAATCAGACTTGGTAATGATTTGAGCGCGAATGTATGGCTCTTCTACATAATCCAATTTTGACGGGTCAGGAAGTTCTGAAGGGTTGTTAACCTGCAACAACTCGTTATTTTTTTTCAAATATGCTTTGTACGATACGTTTGGAACAGTGGTAATAACTGTCATGTTAAATTCCCGTTCTAAACGCTCTTGTATGATCTCCATGTGGAGCATGCCTAAAAATCCACATCGAAATCCAAATCCTAAGGCAGCAGAAGATTCAGGCTCAAAAACTAATGAAGCATCGTTTAATTGAAGTTTTTCCATCGAATATCGAAGTTCTTCGTATTCGTCAGTATCAACTGGGTAAACACCAGCAAAGACCATAGGTTTAACATCTTCGAATCCTTGTACAACTGATTGGCAAGGGTTTTTAACAGTGGTAATTGTATCCCCGACTTTTACTTCATTCGCCTTTTTAATTCCAGATATAATATATCCTACATCACCCGCAGTGACTTCTTTTCGAGGCTCCATATCCATTCGTAAAATTCCAATCTCATCGGCTTCATATTCTCGCCCTGTATTCACAAATTTTACTAAATCACCTTTTTGAATTTTACCATTCAACACACGGAAATAAGCTATAATTCCACGAAATGAGTTAAATACTGAGTCAAAAATCATCGCTTGCAAAGGAGCGTCTTCAACACCGACAGGGGCAGGAATTCGCTCAACTATTGCACGAAGTATATTGTCAACTCCTAATCCTGTTTTACCACTCGCAGGTATTACATCTTCTGGGTCACAACCAATTAAATCGACAATTTCATCTGTCACTTCTTCTGGCTGCGCACCTGGTAAATCCATTTTATTTAAGACAGGAATTATTTCTAAGTCATTCTCCAAGGCTAAGTAAAGGTTTGAAATTGTTTGTGCCTCAATTCCTTGAGCTGCGTCAACAATTAAAAGCGCTCCTTCACATGCCGCAATTGAACGAGAAACTTCATAAGAAAAGTCAACGTGTCCTGGAGTATCAATGAGGTTCAAGGTATATTTTTCACCGTCTTGAACATAGTCCATTTGTATAGCATGACTTTTAATAGTGATTCCGCGCTCACGTTCCAAATCCATATCATCCAATGCCTGATTTTGCATATCTCTATCCGCAATCGTTCCTGTCACTTGCAACAATCGATCGGCCAAAGTACTTTTTCCATGGTCGATATGTGCTATAATACAAAAGTTTCTGATGTTCTTCATGCTGCAAAAATAGGAGAATTTAATTTAATTTTAATCATGTTAAGACCGTAAAAAACACATCGTTTTTATGAAGTTCAGCTTGAATTGCAAATTTTACTTGAAAACGACAAGTAAAATCATTAACTTTAGAGCTCAACCCCATCACTAATTCCTTTTATATGAATGAAGAGTATCTGCACTATGTGTATGATAAACGTATGCTTGGTGATACTTTTGAAACGGTTGATGGACACCGGTTAGACATTATTGAATTTGGAACTTTAAACAAAAACGCAGGACCTGATTTTTTGGACGCTAAAATCAGACTAAATGGAAACGTTTGGTATGGTGCGATTGAATTTCATATTTATGCCTCTGATTGGTACCGACACGGACATCAACATGACGCGGCTTACAATGCTGTTATCGCTCATTTTGTTCTTTTTCATGATCGTGAGGTCTTTATTAATAACTCGCAATTGCCTGCTGTTGCCATAAACTCACTTATTCAAAAAGAACATTTGTTGAAGTATCAAGGAATCATTTCAAATCAGTCGATGATTCTTTGTGAGAGTCAGTTAAATTTTGAGGAGAAAATAGATTTTAAACAGGCCATTGAAGAAAGTATTCAACAGCGGTTGTGGCGTAAATCAATAAAGATGATTCAATTAATTGAAGAAGTAAGAGGTGACCGTTTAAAGGCATTCATAATTGCAATAGCTCGTGTGTTTGGAGGAAAGGTAAATCAAATTCCCTTTGAGACTTTGGGAAAAAGTTTAACGATTAACTTTTTTAGTAAACTTAATTTTGATGAATTTAGAGTTTCTGCGCTTGTCCTTGGTGTCTCAGGTTTGATTCCTGAAGAAACTAATGACAAGTATTGTAAGCGATTAAAACAAGAGTTTCATTATCAAAAGCACCTGTTTAACTTAACTGAATTGCCGAAAGTTACTTGGCGCTATTCCCGCATGCGACCAAACAATTTTCCCGATAGACGGCTTGCAGAATTTGCACTAATGGTTAATCAGCTTTTATATAAAGGATTCGATGTCGAAGGCAACTGGAGTATCAAAGATTTTTATGCCATTTTTCAGGTTGATTTGCCTGAATTTTGGGCGCGCCATTATAGGTTTAAAAATCAATCTAAAAAGAGACTCAACAAAAAACTTTCTAAATCTCTGCTGGATTTGATTCTAATAAACGCCGTTGTTCCTTATATTTACGCTTTAGGAATTTGGCAAGGTGAAGATGAATTGACAGAGCGAGCAATTGAAATTTTAAAAAAAATCCTTCCAGAAAAAAACGGGATAATATCAAAATGGAAAACGGTTGGTATTCCGATAAGTTCAGCATACGAATCGCAAGGTTTGATTGAATTAATGAATGAGGGTTGTAAGCAAAAAAAATGCTTATTTTGCAATGTAGGCAAAACAATATTAAAGGTTGAAGTATGATACAAAAAATTGCACTTTTTTTCGAGTTACGTTCTTTTGGTGTTAGCACGTGGTTTGCTCGTAAAATGCGTGTAGATGTTTCAAGAGTAAGACTGTTTTTCATATATAGTTCGTTCATTGCTTTGGGGTCTCCTATTGTCATTTATATGATCATGGCCTTTGTGCTGGAGCATAAGCACATTTTTAAATTGCAACGTCGACGAAAATCAATTTGGGAACTCTAGATGTTATCCACCTTTAAATATTTCTCAAAATTTTACTACGCCCTTTTACTGCTTGGTATTGTTGTTCTAAGTGGAACAATCGGTTTCATGGTTGTTGAGGGATGGTCAATGTTTGATTCGTTCTACATGACCATAATTACAGTTTCTACAGTAGGGTTTAATGAGGTTAATCAATTGTCTGACGCTGGAAAATTATTTACTGCCTTTCTAATTATATTTAGTTTTGGAACCTTTGCATATGCGATTTCAGCAATAACTTCCTACATTGTAGGAGGGGAGTATAAAGCGTATTATCAAGAATATAAATCATTAAAATCAGCAAAAAAAATGGAAAATCATACGGTTGTTTGTGGATATGGTAGAGTAGGTATGCAGGCTGCGCATGATTTGCGATTCTACAAAAAAGACTTTGTGGTTATTGAACGTGAAAAGTCAATAACAGAAAATTCGGACAGAGGTGAAGTTCACTTTATTCATGGAGATTCTACTGATGATCAAATTTTACTTAAGGCGAGTATCAGTACAGCAAAAGCTTTAATCACAGCATTACCGAAAGACGCCGATAATTTGTTTGTCGTTCTTTCTGCTCGAGAATTAAATCCAAAATTGAAAATAATTTCAAGAGCGTCTAGTTATTCTTCTATGCGGAAGTTAAGAATTGCAGGCGCGGATAATGTCATAATGCCTGATACTGTTGGTGGTGCTCATATGGCATCTCTAGTTGTTAATCCGGACATTATGGAGTTTATGGATTTAATCAAAGTGTCGGGTAAGGCAGCTGTTAATCTCGAAGAAATTGAGTTTAGAGAACTGCCTGATGATGTAAAATATACCACAATCGGTGATCTTCAAACTAAATCACTGTCAGGTTGTAATGTAATTGGATATCGGTCGCATGACGGTGAATACATCATAAATCCTTCCAATGATCTTAAAATTTTACCGAATTCAAAACTGTTTGTTCTCGGAAATCCAGAACAAATAAGTAAGTTAAATACCGTGTTAAAAATAAAAGGGAACTAGATTATGAAGATACTGGTCACAGGGGCAAATGGATTATTAGGACAGAAAATTATTCGACAACTGTTAAAGTCAGATATTGAGTTTTTAGCGACTTCGCTGGGAAAGAATAGAAATCCTAATTGCCCTACCACAAATTATTCAGCACTCGACATAACTAGCCCAAAGGAGGTTCAGCAAGTTTTTGATGCATTCCAACCAACTGTAATTATTAATACAGCTGCCATGACAAATGTCGATGCTTGTGAAAATGACCCTGAAAATTGTCACCTAATAAATGTAAAGGCAGTGGAACTGCTTTTTGAAAATGCTAAAGTCAGAGGGGCTCATTTTATTCATTTGTCCACCGATTTTGTGTTTGATGGTGAAAATGGCCCGTACAAAGAGGAAGACGAACGAAACCCTTTAAGTGTTTATGCGAAATCAAAGGTAGACTCGGAAAATCTATTAATCAATCAATCCTATGAAAATTGGTCAATCTTGCGAACTATCATCGTGTTTGGTGAAGGAGAAAATTTGAGCAGAAGTAATATTGTTTTATGGGCAAAAGAAGCGCTAAAATCAGGGAAAGAATTAACCATCGTTGATGATCAATTTAGAGCGCCAACTTGGGCTGATGATTTAGCATGGGCTTGCATTCAAACAGCTAAATTAAATGCGCAAGGTGTTTTCCATATTGGAGGACCAAAATTGTACGCAATTTATGATCTAGTTGTTGCTATTGGGAAGTATTATGGGTTTTCAACCGAAGCGATTAAACCAATTAGCTCTAGCACACTAAATCAGGCGGCTAAACGTCCTCCTAAAACTGGTTTTGTTCTCGATAAAGCGAAGTCAATTTTAGGATATGCACCTAAAAGTCTCGAAGATTGCTTAGCTTTAATAAGTTAGGCCATCTCGCATTTTTTTTTATATTTGTTCGATGCCCCATTTTGGGAGGTTAAAAACATCAAAAACTATTTATGAAAAAAATCTTACCGCTCTTATTAGCCTTTATTCCTTATATTAATTTTGCTGCAGAAAAAGGTGTTGACGAAAAAATCGATAAAGTTTTTGGTGAGGCTACTGGCTGGTTTGTGAATGGGATTTTTTATGCAATTCCAATAACGGACAAAATTGCTGTTCCATGGGTGTTAATCGTACTGATAGGAGGAGCACTCTTTTTTACATTTTACTTCAAATTAATCAATTTTACTGGGTTTAAAACGGCTATTCAAATAGTTCGGGGAAAATACGATGATTTAGAAAAAGAAGGGAGTGAGGAAGTGAATGCTTCGGATTCTGTTCATACGGTGGACGGCGATATTATTGATACTATTCGGGTTGAAAAAGAAGAGAAAGAACATCATGGTGAGGTTTCGCATTTTCAGGCCCTAACTGCCGCACTTTCAGCTACTGTTGGATTAGGTAATATTGCAGGAGTAGCAGTAGCCTTATCTATTGGAGGACCTGGAGCAACTTTTTGGATGATTGTTGCAGGTTTTATTGGGATGGCTTCAAAATTTACGGAGTGTACCTTGGGTGTGCGTTACAGGGAAATTGGTGAAAATGGTCGCGTTTTTGGAGGACCAATGTATTACTTGAAGAAAGGGTTGAATGAAAGAGGATTTGGTAATGTTGGAAAAGTTTTAGCAGTTGTATTTGCAGTGATGTGTATTGGAGGTTCTTTTGGTGGAGGAAATATGTTTCAGTCAAATCAAGCGTTTGCAATGTTGCAATCCTATACAGGTGGAGATAATAGTCCGCTAGATGGTTATGGTTGGGCTTTTGGCTTAGTTATGGCTGTTTTGGTAGGAATTGTAATTATTGGAGGTATAAAGAAGATTGCGAATGTAACAGATAAAATCGTTCCTTTTATGGTTGCGATTTATGTCGGTGCCGCGTTGATTATTTTGGGAATGAATTTTTCAGAAATTCCCTCGGCGTTTGGTCAAATTTTTGACGGGGCTTTTACAGGAGCTGGAATCGCCGGAGGAGCGTTTGGTGTTTTAATTCAAGGATTCAGAAGAGCGGCCTTTTCCAATGAAGCTGGTATTGGTTCTGCCTCAATTGCACATTCTGCCGTTAAAACTAAATATGCTGCAAGCGAAGGTTTGGTAGCCCTGCTCGAACCTTTCATTGATACTGTACTTGTTTGTACAATGACTGCTTTGGTACTTATTGTCGCAAACGGAGATGGCTCAATTATGGTTTATGGCCAAGAAGTGAAACAAGGCGTTGAGGTTACTTCTAAAGCTTTTGGATCGGTAATTAGCTTTTTCCCGCTAATCTTAACAATTGCGGTGATTTTATTTGCCTTTTCAACAATGATCTCCTGGTCATATTATGGTTACCAAGCTTGGACGTATTTATTTGGTCGTTCAAAAAACGTAGAGTATACTTATAAAGGGCTTTTTTGTTTATTCGTGATTGTTGGTGCAGCCTCTCAATTAAAGGCGGTAATCGATTTTTCTGACGCAATGATTTTTGCCATGTTGGTGCCGAATATGATAGGTTTGTTTTTGCTAGCTCCAAAGGCAAAAGAAGAATTGAATAAGTTCATGACAAAGATCAAGGAAATAAAAGGATAATTTGAAAGGATACTTTAAATTTAATCGATTAGAAAAATATGGTGTCATTACTTTAATGACCGTAATTCTCGTATTTATCTTTCTTTTAAATGTAAATCTAAGTCCAAAAGAATTACCAGATGAATTGTTTGTTCATAAAGACAGCCTTTCCTATATAATAATCAAGGATAAAAAAGAACAAAACCCAGTCGAAGTCGAAAAGAAGACTTCCCAACCAAAGGAAAAAATTACCTTCTTTGACCCAAATGATTTATCCAAAGATGACTGGGTAAATCTTGGTTTTTCCAATAAACAAGCAGAATCAATACTCAATTATAAAATCAAAATAGGGGGATTTAAGTCAAAAAAAGATGTTCAGAGTAGTTATGTTGTATCTGAATATATGTATGAAAAAATTGAACCATTCATCGTCTTTAATCAAACTAAAGAAGAACTGTTAAATGAGGAGAGTAATAAAGAAATTGCTGGAATTCGAATTGAACTAAATACGGCAACTAAAGAGGACTTAATTACCATCAAATGGATAGGTCCCTATTATGCCGATCGAATTATTGATTGGAGATCAAGGACTGGTGGTTTTGTAAATATTAATCAGGTCGATGAGCTCGGGTTGCCTGATGAAGCTTACAAATCAATTATTGAAAATACGAGTATTAACCCCGAAATGGTAAAAAAAACCAACGTCAATACGGCTTCAAAAAATGACCTTAAGAAGATTCCCTTCACAAATTGGCGCGTAATTGCAGAAATACTGAAATTTAGGGATCAAGCTAAAATTGAAAATTTAGACTTTTTAACGGAAGAAATGATATCATCAGAGGATAAAATAATGTTATCGAAATATCTCTCTTTTTAGTCTTTTTACCGTCTGTATCTGATTTAGCGCTATCATCATATATTGAGGCAAAATAAACGATAACTTCTCGGCGTTTAATTTTAATATTATTATTTTTACGCTCGCTAAAACAGGAACACTATGTTGATAAAAGAAAACGAAAACCAACGAATGATTCAGCAAATGGTTAGAGATTTTGCTGAAAAAGAAATCCGACCAAAAATGATGGAATGGGATGAATCGCAAGAATTCCCCGTTGAAGTATTCAAGAAGCTTGGTAATTTAGGCTTGATGGGTGTTTTAGTACCAGAGGAATATGGAGGAAGTGGTTTAGGTTATTTTGAATATATCACAATTGTTTCTGAGATTGCACAGGTTTGCGGCTCGATAGGTTTGTCAGTAGCTGCACATAATTCACTTTGTACAGGCCACATTTTATACCACGGTTCAGAAGAACAAAAGAAAAAATACTTACCAAAGTTGGCTACGGCAGAGTTTATAGGTGCGTGGGGCTTAACTGAAACAGGTACAGGTTCTGACGCGGGAGGTATGGCTACTACGGCAGTGAAAGATGGAGATTATTATGTGTTAAATGGTTCTAAAAACTTTATAACACACGCTATTTCTGGGGATGTTGCTGTGGTTATTGCACGTACAGGAGAAAAAGGAGATTCACACGGCATGAGTGCATTTATTATAGAGAAAGGTACACCTGGTTTTACTTCTGGAAAAAAGGAGAATAAACTTGGAATGCGCGCTTCAGAAACAGCAGAACTAATATTTAATAATTGTCGCGTACATAAGGATCAATTAATTGGGGAAGAAGGGAAAGGATTTATTCAAGCAATGATTGTGCTAGATGGAGGTCGAATTTCTATTGGTGCGCTGGGCTTAGGGATTGCTAAGGGTGCATTGAATGCCGCGATTAAATATTCTAAAGAACGAGAACAATTCGGCAAGCCGATATCTAAATTTCAAGGAATAGCCTTTAAGTTAGCTGATATGGCAACCAAAATTAAAGCTTCCGAAATGTTACTACTTGAAGCAGCTGATAAAAAGAATAAGCATGAAGTAATGACAAAAGAAGGAGCAATGGCGAAATACATGACATCAGAAGTTGCTGTCGAAGTTTCAACGGATGCCGTTCAAATATTCGGTGGTTATGGCTATACGAAAGATTTTCCAGTTGAGAAATTCTATCGTGATTCGAAGCTTTGTACGATTGGTGAAGGAACTTCTGAGATTCAAAAACTTGTAATTTCTAGAGAATTATTAAAATAGATTTGTTAAAATGTATTTTTGCATTATCTTTGCACCCCTGATTAGATTTTAAATAAACGAAGAATATGTTAATTGTACCATTGAAAGAAGGAGAGAACATCGAGAGAGCTCTTAAGAAATATAAGAAAAAATTCGAGAGAACTGGTATCTTGAAAGAGCTAAGATCAAGACAGCACTTCACTAAACCATCTGTTGAGAATCGTCAGATGAAATTGAAAGCTGCTTATATCGAGAAGTTGAAAAGAGAAGAAATGTAAGAAACATTTTTACCAAAAATACGTAAAGGAGTATAGGAAACTATTACTCCTTTTTTTATGCAGTTTATTCAAGAATTTGAAAATTATCTAATCCATGAGAGGCGATACTCCCCTCATACGGTTCAAGCATATCGTAAGGATTTAGAGCAGTATCTTCATTTAACAGCATCAGAATCTGATCAGGATGTTAAAAACGCTACACACAAAACTATACGGAATTATATTGTTGATCTCGTAGAGTCTGGCCTTGAAAATTCAAGCATAAATCGCAAGTTGTCTTCCGTTAAAACATTCTTTAAATTTTTACGACAACAAAACTATATTGATATTAATCCAGCAATAAAAGCACGAAGCCTTAAGCAAAAAAAAGTATTACCTCAATTTGTGCCAGAATCACAACTATGGAGTAGTAATGTATTTGAAGATGAAAAAGATCCATTCTACCGCGCGCAAATCGAATTAATTTTGGAACTGTTTTATCAAACGGGGATTCGATTAAGTGAGCTAATCAATCTAAAAGAGGTGGACATTAATTCGAAGCAAATTAAAGTGCTCGGTAAACGAAATAAAGAACGCATTGTTCCAATCTCAAAATCACTCTACCATTTAATTGTAAATTATCAAAAAATAAAAGAAAATATTGAAGAGAATTCCCCTTTCTTAATGATTCATAAAAACGGAAAAAAACTAGGACCAAAATTTGTTTATAGTAAAGTAAATTACTACCTTGGAAAGGCTACGAATTTAAGCAAAAAAAGTCCGCACGTTCTTAGACATACGTTTGCGACTCATATGTTGAATAATGGAGCCTCATTAGAGTCTATTAAAAAACTATTAGGTCACACAGACTTGTCTTCAACGCAGATTTATACGCATAATTCGTTTAAGCAAATTAAAACCATTTATGAACAATCACACCCCCGTGGAGTGAGCCGGTAGCAATATCGATTAAAACTTTAAAAGTATGGATCTACAAGTGCATTCCGTCCATTTTGACGCAGATAGAAAGTTAATTGACTTTATTCACAAGAAAATTGGTAAGCTAGAACTTTATTTTGATAACATTATTGCTGGTGAGGTATTTTTAAGACTAGGAAGCCCATCAGAACCTGCAAACAAAGTAGCAGAAATAAAACTAGCAATTCCAGGTAAAGAATTGTTTGCAAAAAAAGAATGTAAAAGTTTTGAAGAAGCAACCGATCTAGCATGCGAAGCGTTGCGTAAACAGGTTACAAAACATAAAGAAAAAAGAGCATAATAAAATAATTAAAAACTAAAACGTCTCGATTGGAAACAATTCGGGACGTTTTTATTTCAAACTAATCAATATGAAAACTATTTTAACCGTTGCAGCATTTGTTTTCTCAATGCCGCTTTTTGCACAAACTCAAATCGGAGGCAATGTTATGCCAAACGTAATGAAAGTCGGATCTCAATACCTAAAGATGAATGGTGGTGGAATTCGTGAAAAAATGTTCATTGATTTATATGTAGCAGTTTTATATTTAGAATCCAAAACAACAAGTGCTCAAGAAATTTTAAGCGCAGACAAACCAATGGCGGTAAAGATTAAAATTATTTCAGGAATGGTCGACAATGACAACTTTGAAGAAGCTATTCGTGAAGGATTTGATAAATCGACTAAAAACAACACTGAACCCTATAAAGAACGGCTCGAAAAATTGATTGAAATTGGCTTTAAAGAAGATATCAAAACAAATGATATTTTTGACCTTGTTTACCATCCAGGAACTGGTTGTCAATTAATTAAAAACAACAAAGTGCTGGTAACTGTCGATGGCTTGGATTTTAAAAAGGCACTATTCGGAATATGGTTGGGTGAAGACCCTGCTGACGGGACTTTGAAGAAGAAAATGCTAGGGAAATAAAAAAAAATAAAAAAAAGTTGAAATTTTTTGATGTCATTAAAATTGTTTGATATATATTTGCACTCCCGTTTGAAAAACGCGGAAGATTTTAAGTTCTTTAAATAAGAAATTGACATTAAAAATTGCCTCTGTAGCTCAGCTGGCTAGAGCAGCTGATTTGTAATCAGCAGGTCGTGGGTTCGAGTCCCTCCAGAGGCTCAATTTTTTTTGTTTTGGGGAGATACCAAAGTGGCCAACTGGGGCTGACTGTAACTCAGCTGTCTTCGACTTCGTAGGTTCGAATCCTGCTCTCCCCACAAAATTGCTTTGAAAAAAAGTTAAGCGGGAGTAGCTCAGTTGGTAGAGCGTCAGCCTTCCAAGCTGAGGGTCGCGAGTTCGAGTCTCGTCTCCCGCTCAATTCAAAAAGATGATATTCAAATGCTAGTTTCAATTGGTTTTGAATGATGTCTTTTTTAGAAAAATACAGTTGTGTTTTTCAAAGAAAAACTTGTTCTTAGCTTGCTGAGAACTTTATTGATCATACAAGGTTTCTTGTAAAAATTGTCAAACGTGGCAATGATTGATAGACTAGTGCCGGTGTAGCTCAGGGGTAGAGCGTTTCCTTGGTAAGGAAGAGGTCATGGGTTCAAATCCCATCATTGGCTCTGATATGAGTCGAGGATGGAGGATGAAAAATTAACCCTCTATTTTCTGTGGACAATTTCACGGAATATCCGAATTAATGAACAGGTCTACGCGAGGGCTCTAAAGGGAGAAGTACACACTTTTGTAAGTGTGTTTTGTTGTTGTATAATTTTGAATTTAAATAATAAGTAAACAATTGTAGATTATGGCTAAGGAAACATTTGATCGTTCCAAACCGCATGTGAATATTGGAACTATTGGTCACGTAGATCATGGTAAAACTACTTTAACAGCTGCTATTACAGTAGTATTAGGAAAAGCTGGTGGAGCTGAAGTTAGAGATTTCGATACTATCGATAACGCACCTGAAGAAAAAGAAAGAGGGATCACTATTAATACTTCTCACGTAGAGTATCAAACTGAATCAAGACACTACGCTCACGTAGATTGTCCTGGTCACGCGGATTACGTAAAAAACATGGTAACTGGTGCTGCTCAAATGGATGGTGCTATCCTTGTTGTAGCTGCAACTGATGGTCCAATGCCTCAAACTAGAGAGCACATCTTATTAGGAAGACAAGTTGGTGTTCCTCGTATGGTTGTATTCATGAATAAAGTGGATATGGTTGACGATGAGGAGTTACTTGAGTTAGTTGAGATGGAAATTAGAGAGTTACTTTCTTTCTATGAGTACGATGGAGATAATACTCCTGTAATTGCTGGATCTGCTTTAGGTGGATTAAACGGTGAGCCTAAATGGGAAGAAACAATCATGGAGTTAATGAATGCTGTTGATTCTTGGATTGAATTACCAATTAGAGAGGTAGATAAAGATTTCTTAATGCCTGTTGAGGATGTTTTCTCAATTACTGGACGTGGAACTGTTGCGACTGGTAAAATTGAAACTGGTGTTATTAACTCTGGAGAAGAGGTTGATATCTTAGGAATGGGTGACGAAAAATTAAAGTCTACTGTAACTGGGGTTGAGATGTTCAGAAAAATCTTGGATAGAGGTGAAGCTGGTGATAACGTTGGTCTATTGTTAAGAGGTATTGAAAAGTCTGAAATCAGACGTGGTATGGTAATCGCTAAGCCTGGTTCAATCACTCCTCATAAACAATTCAAAGCTGAGGTTTATATCTTGAAAAAAGAAGAAGGTGGACGTCATACTCCATTCCATAACAAATATCGTCCTCAGTTCTACTTAAGAACAACTGACGTAACTGGTGAAATCATTCTTGAAGATGGTAGAGAAATGGTTATGCCTGGTGATAACGTAACTATTACAGTAAACTTAATCGTTCCTGTAGCAATCAACCAAGGGTTAAGATTCGCTATTAGAGAAGGTGGTAGAACTGTTGGTGCTGGTCAGGTAACTGAAATCTTAGACTAAGTCTAGACAGTACAATATATTATAGGATCCCGTCCCGAGTGAACTTCGGGATGGGAATTTCCTTCTTACGGGCGTAGTTCAATGGTAGAATGTCGGTCTCCAACACCGCTGATGAGGGTTCGAATCCTTCCGCCCGTGCAAAAATCCCAAGCGTATTTAATGCGTTTGGGATAAAAATTAAATAAAAAATTAAGACGTGGCAAATATTATACAGTATATAGAAGAGTCTTTTGGGGAGTTAATTCATAAAGTAACTTGGCCAACTTGGAGTCAATTGCAAAGTAGTTCAATTGTTGTTCTTGTAGCTTCAGTCATTTTTGCACTGTTGATTTTTGTTATGGATTATATCTTCGGTATCAATATTAAATTGTCTGGAGGAGAAGCTGATGCACCATTATGGAGTGGTGTTTTAGGAATTTATTATGATTGGGCAGGAGCTTATAAATAATCTAAAGTAGTAGCATGGCTGAGGTTAAAAAAAGGTGGTATGTTGTTCGTGCAATTGGCGGAAAAGAAAAAAAAGTAAGAGATTATATCGAGCTTGAAATTAAACGTCACAAAATCGAACACTTAGTAGGACAAGTTCTAATCCCAACAGAAAAAGTTTACCAAATTAGAAATGGTAAAAAAATAAGTAAAGAAAGAAATTACCTTCCTGGTTATGTGCTTGTCGAGGCAAGTTTAGAAGGAGAGGTACAACATATTATTAAAAGTGTTCCAAACGTCATTGGTTTCATGAGTGCTGTAAAAGGCGGAGATCCAATGCCGATGAGAATGAGTGAAGTCAATCGAATTTTAGGAAAAGTTGATGAATTGGCAGAGCAAGAAGAAGAAATGAATATTCCTTTTGTTGAAGGAGAAACTGTTAAGGTTATTGATGGACCGTTTAATGGCTTCAACGGAATAATTGAAGGAGTGAACGAAGAGAAGAAGAAATTGCAAGTTATGGTTAAAATCTTTGGTCGTAAAACACCATTGGAGTTAAGCTATATGCAAGTAGAGAAGAATGCTTAAGTAGTATATTAACGTGTAGGAGTGCTACTCGGATGTAATTGAATGTTTCCCGTCTGAGAATAATAGCATGTTTGACTACAAAAAACAAACATATAATGGCAAAACAAGTTGATGGATTAATCAAGCTTCAAATTAAAGGTGGAGCGGCTAATCCTTCACCTCCAGTAGGACCAGCTCTTGGTGCAAAAGGGGTGAACATCATGGAGTTCTGTAAGCAGTTTAACGCTAGAACCCAAGAGAAGGCTGGTAAAGTTCTTCCGGTTGTTATTACAGTATATGGAGATAAATCTTTCGATTTTGTCGTAAAGACACCTCCTGTTGCTGTACAACTTTTGGAAGCTGCAAAGCTTAAATCTGGGTCTTCAGAACCGAATCGTGTAAAAGTAGCAAAAGTAACATGGGATCAAGTAAGAGCAATCGCTGAAGATAAAATTCAGGATATGAACGCTTTTAAAATTGAGTCTGCAATGAAAATGGTTGCCGGTACTGCAAGAAGTATGGGTATTACTGTTTCTGGACCTTTCCCTTCATCAAATTAATCTGAGTCATGGCAAGAATAAGTAAAAAAAGAAAAGAAATCTTGGCTAAAATAGACCGAGAAAAAGCTTATAGCGTGGCGGAAGCATGTGCATTGGTGAAGGAAATCTCTACAACTAATTTTGATGCATCTGTTGATGTTGCAGTTAGATTAGGGGTTGATCCACGTAAAGCGAATCAAATGGTTCGTGGAACTGTTGCATTACCACACGGTACAGGTAAGGATGTAAAAGTACTCGTACTTTGTACTCCTGATAAAGAAGAAGAAGCTACTGCTGCTGGAGCTGATTATGTTGGATTAGACGACTATATCGCTAAAATTAAAGGTGGTTGGACTGATGTTGATGTAATTGTTACAATGCCTTCTGTAATGGGTAAAGTTGGTGCTTTAGGTCGAATTTTAGGACCAAGAGGATTAATGCCTAACCCTAAGACAGGTACAGTAACTATGGATGTTGCTAAAGCGGTTTCAGAGGTAAAAGCAGGTAAAATTGATTTTAGAGTTGATAAATTTGGTATTGTTCATTCTCCAGTTGCTAAGGTGTCTTTTGACTCTGCTAAAATTGAGGATAACTTAACTGAATTATTATCTACAATCGTTAAGCTTAAGCCAACGGCTGCAAAAGGAACATACATTAAGAGTATCAATATTAGCTCAACGATGAGTCCAGGTATCTCTATTGATACTAAAAGCTTTGCTAACTAATAAACCCCGTAAAAATGACAAGAGAAGAAAAATCACAATACATTGACGATCTAGCAACACGTTTGTCTGAGTCAGGTGTATTCTATTTGACTGATACGGCAGGTTTAACTGTTGAAGCTGTCAATCAATTAAGAGAAAGATGTTTCAAAAACAACATTGAGTTACGCGTAGTAAAAAACACGTTACTTAAAAAAGCAATGGAAAAAGTAGAAGAGACGAATTATGAAGACCTTTACGGTGTTCTTGCTGGTCCTACTGCTATCATGTTTGCTGAAGTTGGAAACGCTCCTGCGAAGTTGATCAAAGATTTCAGAAAAAAGAATGATAAACCTTTATTAAAAGGTGCATTCATCGAAGAAGCTATCTATACTGGTGAAGAAAACTTAGACTTCCTAAGCGAAATCAAAAGTAAAGAAGAACTTATCGGAGAAATCGTTGGATTACTTCAATCTCCTGCGAAAAATGTTATTTCTGGACTTAAATCTGGTGGTAACACAATTGCGGGCTTAATTAAAACGCTCTCGGAAAGAGAAGCATAATTATTATTTATCATTAACCATAATTAAAACAAAATAAAATGGCTGAATTAAAAGAATTCGCAGAACAACTAGTAAATTTAACAGTAAAAGAAGTTAACGAATTAGCTGAAATCTTAAAAGAAGAGTACGGTATCGAGCCTGCTGCTGCTGCTGCAGTTGCTGTTGCTGGTCCTGCTGGTGGTGGTGAAGCTGCTGAAGCTAAAACTGAGTTTGACGTAATCTTAAAGTCTGCTGGTGGATCTAAATTAGCAGTTGTTAAATTAGTGAAAGAATTAACCGGAAAAGGGTTAAAAGAAGCTAAAGAATTAGTTGATAGTGCACCTGCTACATTAAAAGAAGGTGTTTCTGAAGACGAAGCTAACGGTCTTAAATCTTCATTAGAAGAGGCTGGAGCTGAAGTTGAAGTTAAGTAAGAATACTTAAGTTTTTACAGGATAGGCACTGCTCTTTTGGGCATGTGCCTACTCCTGTTTTATAGTTTACATGCATAGAATTTATTTCTTTAACAAAAATAATTAGCCTTGGTACCAAATAATATTAATAAAGGAAGAATTAACTTTAGAAGCGAAACGGCACTCTTCGAATATCCTGATTTCCTCGATATTCAATTGGAGTCGTTTAGACAGTTCTTCCAGTTGGAGACAACACCGGAAAACAGAAGTGATGAAGGTCTTTTCAAGGTATTCAGTGAAAACTTTCCAATCACGGATACTCGTAACCAATTCGTACTGGAATTCTTAGATTATTTCGTTGATCCCCCTCGATATACAATTGCAGAATGTATCGATAGAGG
The DNA here is from genome assembly GCF_001661595.2 of Crocinitomix algicola. Taxonomy (GTDB): domain Bacteria; phylum Bacteroidota; class Bacteroidia; order Flavobacteriales_D; family Crocinitomicaceae; genus Crocinitomix; species Crocinitomix algicola. The sequence continues at coordinate 181,447 of NZ_LYPF02000015.1, read as the reverse complement.
GCTAACTTATAGTGTGCCACTTAAGGCTAAATTGAAATTGTACTGTACTGATCCAGAGCACGAAGATTTTGAAACTATCGTGCAGGATGTGTATCTCGGTACAATTCCGTATATGACTCCAAAAGGTTCGTTCGTTATTAACGGGGCTGAACGTGTAATCGTTTCTCAATTACACCGTTCTCCAGGTGTGTTCTTCGGTCAATCAAGACACGCGAATGGAACCAAATTATATTCTGCTAGAATTATTCCTTTCAAAGGATCTTGGATCGAATTTGCAACTGACATTAATAGTGTAATGTATGCTTATATCGACCGTAAAAAGAAATTGCCTGTTACCACTTTATTCCGTGCTTTAGGATACGAAAGTGACAAGGATATTTTAGAAATTTTTGATTTAGCTGATGAAGTAAAAGCGACAAAATCAGGTCTTAAAAAAGTACTGGGTCGTAAATTAGCTGCAAGAGTTCTAAAAACATGGGTAGAAGATTTTGTGGATGAAGATACTGGAGAGGTTGTGTCTATTGAACGTAACGAGGTATTACTCGATCGTGAAACTATCCTAGAACAAGAACATTTAGATTTAATCCTGGATGCAGGGGTTAAATCGGTGATTCTACATAAAGAAAACGTAAATACTGCCGATTTCGCAATTATCTATAATACGTTACAAAAAGATACTTCGAATTCTGAAAAAGAAGCAGTTGAACATATTTATCGTCAATTAAGAAATGCTGAACCACCTGATTTTGAAACAGCAAGAAGTGTATTTGAAAAATTATTCTTCTCTGATTCTCGTTATGATTTGGGTGAAGTTGGTCGTTATAGAATCAACAAGAAATTAGGTCTTAATACAGATATTGAACAAAAGGTTTTAACCAAAGAGGATATTATTTTAATTGTTCGTTATTTGATTGAGTTAATTAATGCGAAAGCTGAGATTGACGATATTGATCACCTTTCTAATAGAAGGGTTCGTACTGTTGGAGAGCAATTACATAACCAGTTTGGTGTTGGACTTGCACGTATGGCACGTACTATTCGTGAGCGTATGAACGTTCGTGACAATGAAGTCTTCACTCCGATTGATTTGATTAATGCTAAGACCTTGTCTTCGGTGATTAATTCTTTCTTCGGAACGAATCAGTTATCTCAATTTATGGACCAAACTAATCCATTATCTGAGGTAACACATAAAAGAAGGTTGTCTGCCTTAGGGCCAGGTGGTCTATCTAGAGAAAGAGCTGGTTTCGAGGTACGTGATGTTCACTATACACACTATGGTCGTCTATGTACTATTGAAACGCCAGAGGGACCAAATATTGGTCTAATTTCTTCACTTTGTGTTTTCGCAAAAGTGAACAAACTTGGATTTATTGAAACACCTTATTGGAAAGTTACAGATGGTAAAGTTGATCAGTCTGGTCAACCTACATACTTAAGCGCTGAAGAAGAGGAAGAAAAAATCATTGCACAAGCGAGTGTTGAAGTTGATAAGGACGGGAAGTTTGTCAATGATAAAATTAAAGCAAGATTGGAAGGGGATTTCCCTGTTGTGGCACCACAAGCAATTAGCTTGATGGATGTTGGAACAAACCAGATTGCTTCTATTGCGGCGTCTTCTATTCCTTTCTTAGAGCATGATGATGCAAACCGTGCCTTGATGGGATCAAACATGATGCGTCAAGCAGTTCCTTTATTAAAACCGAATTCACCAATTGTTGGTACAGGTATTGAGGGAATCGTTGCACGTGACTCTCGTGTACTTATTAATGCAGAAGGTGATGGTGTGGTTGAATACGTTGATGCAAACGAAATTAAAATTAGATATAATTTATCGGATGCTGATCGTTTGGTAAGTTTTGATGGAGATGTTAAAACTTATGAATTAACTAAATTCCAAAAGACCAATCAAAGTACAACGATTAACCTTAGACCAATTGTTGCTAAAGGTGATAAAGTGGCTAAAGGACAAGTGTTATGTGAAGGTTATGCTACACAGGCCGGAGAATTAGCTTTAGGACAAAATCTTAAAGTGGCCTTTATGCCATGGCAAGGATATAACTTTGAGGATGCAATTGTTATTTCTGAAAAAGTTGTTAGAGAAGATATCTTTACTTCTGTACACATTGATGAATACTCGCTAGATGTTCGTGATACAAAACGAGGTTTAGAGGAATTAACCGCGGATATTCCAAACGTTTCGGAAGAAGCAACAAAAGATTTGGATGAAAACGGAATTATTCGGGTAGGTGCTGAAATTAAAGAAGGAGATATCTTAATTGGAAAAATTACACCAAAAGGGGAAACTGATCCTTCTCCAGAAGAAAAATTACTTCGTGCAATCTTTGGTGATAAAGCAGGTGATGTGAAAGATGCTTCTTTAAAAGCTTCTCCATCATTACGCGGTGTTGTTATCGATAAAAAATTGTTCTCTAGAGCAATTAAAGATCGTAAAACGAAAGCGAAAGATAAACCAATGCTTGCTCAATTGGATGCGGACTATGAAGTAGAAGCTGGAAAATTGAAGGGAGTATTGATTGATAAATTATTAAAAATACTAGAAGGTCATAAATCGGCTGGTGTTTATAATAACTTCAAAGAGGAAATTCTTAAAAAAGGAATTAAATTCTCTGAGAAAAACTTAATGACTGTTGATTTTAGTATTGTTAATCCATATGATTGGACCAAAGAAGCTGATGTCAATAAATTGATTCAACGTGTTCTTCACAACCACTCAATAAAAGCAAACGATCTTTTAGGAACATATAAGCGTAAAAAATTCCAAATTTCTGTAGGTGATGAATTACCAACAGGAATCGTGAAAATGGCGAAAGTATATGTGGCTAAAAAACGAAAGCTAAAAGTTGGGGATAAGATGGCGGGTCGTCACGGAAATAAAGGAATTGTTGCCAATATTGTTCGTCAAGAGGATATGCCTTTCTTAGAGGATGGAACACCAGTTGATATTGTATTAAATCCACTAGGGGTACCATCACGTATGAACCTTGGTCAAATTTATGAAACTGTTCTTGGATGGGCAGGTTTAGAATTGGGAGTGAAATTTGCTTCTCCAATTTTTGACGGTGCTTCAATTGACCAAATTAATGAACAGACTGATAAAGCAGGAGTTCCAAGATTTGGTAGAACCTATTTGATCGATGGTAATACAGGTGATCGATTTGACCAGCCTGCGACTGTTGGGGTGATTTACATGCTTAAATTAGGTCACATGGTTGATGATAAGATGCACGCACGTTCAATCGGACCATACTCGTTAATTACGCAACAACCACTTGGCGGTAAAGCTCAGTTCGGTGGTCAGCGTTTTGGTGAGATGGAGGTTTGGGCACTTGAAGCTTACGGTGCATCAAATATCCTTCGTGAAATTCTAACCATTAAGTCGGATGACGTTATCGGTAGAGCAAAAGCTTATGAATCGATTGTTAAAGGCGAGAATTTTGGCGAACCAGGAATTCCTGAATCATTCAATGTATTATTGAACGAGTTAGCGGGTCTTGGATTGAGTATTACAATGGATTAATTAATTAAGGAAAAAGGAAAATAGATGAAAGAAGAAAGACAAAGTAGAGTGGTTTCACTTCTCACTTTGTTCTTTTTCTTAACTCTTTAATCTAAACAAGTATTATGGCTTATAGAAAAGAGCAAAAATCGAAGAGTAACTTTAATAAAATAACGATTAGTTTAGCTTCACCTGAAATGATTTTAGAAAAATCGTTTGGGGAGGTTTTGAAGCCTGAAACAATCAACTATAGAACTTATAAGCCGGAGCGTGATGGTTTATTCTGTGAAAGAATCTTCGGCCCCGTTAAGGATTATGAGTGCCATTGCGGTAAATATAAACGAATTCGTTATAAAGGAATTGTTTGTGACCGTTGTGGTGTAGAGGTTACCGAAAAGAAAGTGCGTAGAGAGCGAATGGGACATATCTCATTGGTCGTTCCTGTTGCGCATATCTGGTATTTCCGTTCATTACCAAATAAAATTGGTTATTTATTAGGTTTACCAACTAAGAAATTGGATCAAATTATTTACTACGAAAGATATGTAGTTATCCAAAAAGGGGAAGCTGAGCGTGTTGATGGTGAACCATTAGAATACATGGATTTCTTGACTGAAGAGGAATACCTTGATATTTTAGATGAATTACCAAAAGAAAATCAATATTTAGAGGATAATGATCCAAATAAATTCATTGCAAAAATGGGTGCAGAAGCATTGCATGATTTATTGCAGCGTTTGGATTTAGATTCTCTTTCTTATGATTTAAGACATAAAGCAAATACTGAGACTTCTCAACAGCGTAAAAAAGAGGCTTTAAAACGTCTTCAAGTTGTTGAATCATTACGTGATTCTCAAACTCGTGTCGAAAATAGACCGGAATGGATGATTGTAAAGGTTGTTCCTGTTATTCCACCAGAATTAAGACCATTAGTTCCATTGGATGGAGGACGTTTCGCCACTTCAGATTTGAATGACTTATACCGTCGTGTAATTATTAGAAACAACCGTTTGAAACGATTGTTAGAAATTAAAGCACCAGAAGTAATCCTTAGAAATGAGAAAAGGATGCTACAAGAGTCTGTCGATTCATTATTTGATAACTCGAGAAAATCTTCTGCTGTTAAGACGGAGTCAAATCGACCATTAAAATCACTTTCGGATTCATTGAAAGGTAAACAAGGTCGTTTTAGACAAAACTTACTAGGTAAGCGTGTTGATTATTCAGCTCGTTCAGTAATTGTGGTTGGACCTAACTTAAAATTACATGAGTGTGGTTTACCTAAAAATATGGCTGCCGAATTATTTAAGCCTTTTATCATTCGTAAATTGATTGAAAGAGGTGTTGTAAAAACGGTAAAATCAGCGAAGAAAATAGTTGATAAAAAAGAGCCAATCGTGTGGGATATTTTGGAAAACGTATTGAAAGGACATCCTGTTCTTTTAAACCGTGCACCAACACTTCACCGATTAGGTATTCAGGCTTTCCAACCTAAATTAATTGAAGGTAAAGCAATTCGTCTTCACCCATTAGTTTGTACGGCATTCAACGCCGATTTCGATGGGGATCAAATGGCGGTTCATTTACCATTAGGGAATGCCGCAATATTGGAAGCACAAGTATTAATGCTTTCTTCACACAATATCCGTAACTCTGCAAACGGTGCTCCTATTACAGTACCTTCTCAGGATATGGTATTGGGTCTTTACTATATCACGAAACTTAAAAAGTCGGATGATAAAGTTAAGGTGAAAGGTGAAGGCATGACTTTCTACTCTCCAGAAGAGGTGATTATCGCTAAAAACGAAGAGGCTGTAGAAATGCATGCAGGAATTAAGGTGAGAACACATGATATCGACGAAAACGGAGAACGTGTTGAACGAATCATCGATACAACTGTTGGTCGTGTAATGTTCAATCAACTTGTTCCTGAGGAAGTTGGATATGTGAATGAAATCTTAACTAAAAAAGCATTACGAAATATTATTTCTAAAGTATTAGCTGTTTGTGGAACTGCACGTACAGCTCAGTTCTTGGATGATATTAAACAAATGGGATACCATATGGCCTTTAAAGGTGGTCTTTCGTTTGTATTGGATGACGTTATTATTCCTCCGGAAAAAGAAGTGATGGTTGAAAAAGCCAACAAAGAAGTGGATGAAGTAATGATGAACTATAATATGGGACTTATTACGAATAACGAACGTTATAACCAAATTATTGATATCTGGACGCATACAAATACGCGTTTAACGTCGGCTTTAATGAATAGATTGATTGCTGACCAACAAGGATTCAACTCAATCTTTATGATGATGGATTCTGGTGCACGTGGATCGAAAGAGCAAATTCGTCAGTTATCAGGAATGAGGGGATTGATGGCGAAACCACAAAAATCAGGAGCTTCTTCTCAGGATATTATTGAGAACCCAATTTTATCAAACTTTAAAGAAGGTCTTTCGGTATTAGAGTACTTTATTTCTACTCACGGTGCCCGTAAAGGTCTTGCGGATACTGCCTTGAAAACGGCCGATGCGGGTTATTTAACTCGTCGTTTAGTGGATGTTGCACAAGATGTGGTTATTAATGAAGATGACTGTGGAACCTTAAGAGGAATTACTGTAACAGCATTAAAGAAGAACGATGATATCGTAGAATCTTTATACGACAGAATTTTAGGTCGTGTAACTGTTCATGATGTTTTTGTACCGGGTACAGAAGATGTAATTTTAGAAGCTGGAGAAGAAATCACTGAGAAATTTGCTAAGCTAATTGAAGATGCAGGAATTGAAGAAGTAGAAGTTCGTTCGGTATTGACTTGTGAAATGAAGCGAGGAGTGTGTGGTAAATGTTATGGTAGAAACCTATCAACAAGTCGAATGGCTGTTAAGGGTGACGCTGTTGGTGTGATTGCCGCTCAATCAATTGGTGAGCCAGGTACACAGTTGACACTAAGAACATTCCACGTAGGGGGTACAGCATCGAACATTGCGGATGATTCGAGCTTAATCGCTAAGTTTGATGGTAACTTAGAAATCGATGAATTAAGAACGGTTAAATCTAAGGATAAAGAAGGAAACGAAGTTGAAATGGTTCTAGGACGTTCAGGTGAAGCTAAAATTACGCACCCGGATACTGGAATTGTTATGATGACAGCAAATATTCCTTATGGTGCTCAAATGGTTTCTAAGCCAAGTGGTAAAATTAAGAAAGGTGATGTAATTTGTAAATGGGATCCGTATAACGCAGTAATCTTATCAGAGAATAAGGGAGAGGTGTTATTCGAAAACATTATCGAAGGTGAAACTTTCAGAGAAGAAATCGATGAGCAAACAGGATTTAGAGAGAAAGTAATTACTGAAAATAGAAGAAAGAAAAACGTTCCAACAGTAACTGTTATTGACAGTAAAACAAAAGAACCGATTCGATCTTATAACTTACCAGTAGGTGCTCACATTATTGTTGAGGACGGCGCGAAAATTGAAGCAGGTATTATCCTAGTAAAAATTCCTCGTGTAGCTGGTAAATCTGGGGATATTACTGGAGGTCTTCCTCGTGTGACTGAGTTATTCGAGGCACGTAACCCTTCAAACCCAGCTACAGTTTCTGAAATTGATGGTATTGTATCATACGGTAAAATCAAAAGAGGTAACCGTGAGGTAATTATCGAATCAAAAACAGGTCAAGTACGTAAATATCTTGCTCCATTATCGAAGCATATTCTTGTTCAAGAGAATGATTATGTGAAAGCTGGTCAATCTTTAACAGACGGTGCAATTACTCCTAAAGATATCTTAAATATCAAAGGACCAACTGCTGTTCAAGAATACTTAGTAAATGAAGTTCAAGAAGTTTACCGTTTGCAAGGGGTGAAAATTAACGATAAACACTTTGAGGTAATCGTTCGCCAAATGATGCTTAAAGTTGAGATTACAGATGCTGGTGATACTAAACTATTAGAAAACCAATCGGTGCATAAAGCTGATTTCTTTGAAGAAAATGATGCACTTTACGGTAAGAAGGTTGTTGTTGAGCCAGGAGAGTCTGATACAATGAAGGCTGGTCAAATCATTACTGCACGTAGATTGAGAGATGAAAACTCTATGCTTAAACGTAAAGATAAACAACCAGTAGAAGCAAGGGATGCCGTTCCTGCAACGTCAACTCCTGTACTTCAAGGTATTACTCGTGCATCTCTTCAAACACGAAGCTTTATCTCTGCTGCATCATTCCAGGAAACTACAAAAGTACTGAATGAAGCGGCCCTTAATGGTAAAGAAGACTTCTTACTTGGATTGAAAGAAAATGTAATTGTAGGACATAAAATCCCTGCTGGTACAGGTTTCAGAGAGTTCCAAAAATTAGTAGTAGGAAATCAAGCAGAATACGATGAACTTGTAGAATCACAAAATGATTAATAGAATTTTTTAAAATTCAGAAACCGCCTCAGCTTTGCCGAGGCGGTTTTTTTGTATCTTTAAGTTTTAACTAAAAGCGAAATCACGTAATGAGCGATTCACAAGAAAAAAAAGGAAATCAAATTAATATCGAATTACCGGAAGAAGTTGCAGAAGGTCAATATTCTAATTTATCAATTATAACACACTCTACAAGTGAATTTATTGTTGACTTTATTCAGTTAATGCCAGGTGTACCCAAAGGTAAAGTTAAGTCGCGTGTCGTGATGACTCCAGAAAATGCAAAGAAATTAGTGATGGCGTTGCGCGATAATATTAATAAGTACGAATCAATTCATGGTACTATTAAAACGCATGATCAGCCCCAAGGGATTCCAATGAATTTTGGAGGACCGACCACGGAAGCATAATCCAAAAACATGACATAGATGTGACAATCCAATTCAAATTTGCCTGTAATTTTGCAGACGATGAATTGGAAAAAAGGGTATATCCTATTAGTCTTAATGGCTGGGGCATTTATGCTACATGCGCAAGATTATACGCAAATTGTTAAAGGTGTCGTTTTAAATGAAGCAACCAAATTGCCTATTTCAAACGTAACTGTCCAATTGTCTTTTGAATCACAGACTTTCCAGATAAATTCTAATAATGAAGGAAGTTTTAAGTTTGATTCAATTCCTGTAGGTAGAGCGAATATGCATTTTTCAAAGGCAAATTATGAGCCTTACTTATTGGAAGACATATTCGTTTCAACAGGACGAGAAGTAGTCCTAAATATTACATTGTCTGAAAGTCCTAGAGCTTTAAATACTGTAGAGGTTGATGCTACTGTTTTGCGGAATGAACCAATCAATAGGATGGCAATAGCGTCGACCTATGTGCTGAAGATTGAAGAAGCACATAAAATGGCTGGAAGCTTGGATGATCCGATGCGTTTGGTGACGAGTTACCCCGGAATTGTTCAGCTTAATAGTGGTTTTAATAGTTTTACGGTTCGTGGAAATGCTCCAGTTGGAATGCTATACCGTTTGGAAGGAATTCCAATTCATAACCCTAATCATTTTGCTTCTATTGGAAGTACAGGAGGATTTGTTACACAATTTAGTTCGCAATTATTAACAACAAGCGAATTCTTTGCTAGTGCATATCCAGCTGAATTCGGTAACGCAACTACAGCCGTTTTTGATTTTAAATTTAGGAATGGGAATAAAGACAAGCGGGAACACGCGGCTAAAATTAATGTTCTTGGAGTTGATTTTGCAACTGAAGGTCCCTTTAAAAAAGGAGGGAAAGCCACTTACTTGTTTAATTATCGTTACTCATCTCTTGGATTGTTAGCTAATGCTTTTGGCTTTTCTTCAATCGTACCAGCTTATCAAGATTTTTCATTTAATCTAAATTTCCCGACCAAAAGACTGGGGGTCTTTAAAGTTTTTGGAATTGGAGGATTATCAAATTTAACAATAGCAGCCCAGGAAGATAGTGTTGAATGGGAAGGAAATACCAATCGCGTTAGGCGAAATTTGGGAAGTAATTCAGGAGCTATAGGAATCGTACATTATAAGCCAATTTCTACAAAAGGTTATTGGCATTCAGTAATTGCAGCGTCAGCCGGAAAATATTTTGATGATGCGCATTTTATTGAAGATGATTTATCATATACCCCAAGAGAATTGAATAATTATATCGACCAACGATTAACATTTACATCTGATTATAATCACCGTTTTAGTAAAAGACATGTCAATAAGACTGGTGTTATTCTTACTCATCTTAATCACACGTATTTTGCGGCCCACTACAATAAATTATTTGATGCAATTGATACAACAGCACAAACAAGTGGAGCTGCGATCACGGGTCAAGCCTTTACGCAATCCAAATTTAACATAACCGACCGCTTACAGTTGAATGTTGGTCTTCATTTTTTATATTTTGATTTAAATAAACAGTATTCGGTTGAGCCTAGAGGAGGAATATCGTATCAACTCTCACGAAAATCAATCTTATCTTTAGCTTACGGTTTGCATGGTAGAGTGGAAGACCTTTCTTATTATTTTGCTGAAGAGAAAAGTATCGATGGAGCGTCTAAATTATTAAATGAGAATTTGAAACTCTTAAAATCACATCAAACTGTTTTAAGGTATGCACATATGTTTAATTCAAATTTGAAGTTTACTGCAGAAGCATATCTACAGTACCTTGTCGACGTTCCGGTTGATCCGAATGGGACATTTTCTGTTCAAAATTTAATGGTACGTTTTCCAAATGTTTCGTTAGAAAATAGCGGTGAAGGAAGAAATTATGGACTTGAATTGAGTTTGCAGAGGTTTACAAAAAATGGAGTTTACTTTATGATAACGGGAGCACTTTTTAATTCTGAATATAAAGCGGGAGATGGTGTATGGCGAAATACAGAGTTTGATCAAGAGTTTTCTTATAACATTTTAGGAGGGAAAGAGTTTGAATTGAAGCCAAAAAATAATAAAAAACGATTACTGGGATTAAACTTTAATCTAAGGCATTCAGGAGGAACATGGCAAAATGTGGTAAACGAAGAGGCTTCGGCAATTTATGGTTGGACGCAATATGATCTCAATAATCCCTATACAGATCGCCAACCTAGTCTTGTTAATTTTGACTTCACATTGAGCTTAAAAGGAATTCGAAAGAACATTACTGGAGAATTTTCAATCCAAATAAAAAACCTTTTTAATAGCCGAACTGTTTTAAAACGTGAATGGGATGAAAAACTTGGTGCAGTGAAAGAAATAAAAGATTACGGCACAATTCCGATTATTGGTTATAAGATTTGGTTCTAGGTTATTCGGCACCAAACCATTTGAAAAGTCCAAACCAGAGTGCTAGCCAAGCTAGTCCTTTAAATAGAAAAAATAGAAAACCCGCTAGTCCAATGCGTTGTAACCATGCATTATGATACCACTTTTTTTTAGGTGTTTTGTTTTTATTATTCTCTATTTCTGTCATTTTTAAACCTTACAGAGGACAAAAATATTGATAAAAATCCGCTTTAATCCCGAAGAATGAAATTTTCAAGCTTATTGAGATAAGTTTCATAACCTAAAACTGCAGGAATATCTGAATGGTTAGCCTTTGGTACCCGAATGGCCTCCTTGTATGTTCCGTTATGATTTGAATAAATTAACTCACCATTTTCGATAGCGATGTAATCATCTTCTTTGCCATGTATCCACAATAAATCACTTCCCCAAGATTTTATTTTCTCCGCATTGTTAAATTCTAAAGTTGTCATGTAATCTGGATCGATATCTAATAATAAAGAACTTTGAGTCAAATTTGCCACCGAAGCTAGAGGTGATTCTAGGATGATTTTACTTGGTTTAAAGTCGGAGCGATAAACGGCTCTATCTATAACGGGTATACATCCCAGACTAAAACCATAATAAAAAGTCTGCTCAGCTTTTGCGCCATGATCAATTAACCAGTTAATACTTGCATCAACATCTTCGTATAATCCTTGTTCAGAAGATTCGCCATCGGACATTCCATATCCCCTATAATCCATCATAAATATACCATAATTATATTTTTCTATGAGATTAGCGAGTAAGCTAGCACGGGGCCAATAGGCATCCATATGTAACGACTGTCCGTGGCAATACATGATAACAGTATCGTCTTTAATAGTGCTTATATCGCCAATGTATACCCCATAAATTGTGTATTGTTCTCCGGAGCTTTTATCGGTTGACACCATATTTATTAAGGTGTATTTGTCTGATTGAATTGCATATTCAATAGGAACAGCTCCTTCTCCTGCATCGTAGTTTTCAAATTGATAAGCCTCTAATTTGGTACTTGGAAAAGCAACCTTGTCAAGTGTCAATTTTTTACAACCCACCAGCAGTGCGATAATGGGAACGAGTTTTATAAAATATTTCATATTAATTTTTTTTACCAAGTATCCATCGGAAACCGACATAAAAGCCTAAAGCGCCCCTCGTTCCAAGTGTGTTATATGGTACAAATGCGTAAGAATTATCATTTACTGGGGATAACCATTTAATTTCAGATGTAAATTGCCATCTTTCTCTTTTATCTTTTAAAAGATGACCAAATTGAGGGTTTAAAATCCAATGCTGACGAATTGGTTGTTCATCGGCGTTCATGGCACTAAGCTCAAAGTAATTATTCACACCAACGTAGAAATAACTCTTGCGTTTACCGTAGTTCCACCATGCGTTTAGGTCGATAATAGGCCAAACCTTGCCGGTTCCATTTTCAAAATTGTAAATGAAATTAAAAGAAGGACTAGTAGAAATATTGGGCAAGTATTTGTCTTGCTCAATAAACTGATAGGTCACCCCGCCGTCCATCTGTACGTTACCAAATAAAGCAGCTGTGGTGTGAACAGCTCCAAAAACAGTTAGGTTCGAATCTAATCCATACCCAATTTCGACAGCAGATAAAGGAATTGGAATTGGTGCATTTAAATCCAATAAAGGTCCACCAAAATTACCACCAATTGACCATTCATTTTTGTTCAAGGGCTCGACAAATCGAGCAGGAGCACAGCCAAAAATGAGACTCATTAATGCAATGAAAAGGAGGGAGTTGATTTTTTTCATACCCTTTAAATTACTAAAATAATCATTCTCGAATTGCAGAATAGGTAGATTTTTTTTTTGCAAAACGAGTTATGCTTGCATAATAATTTATAAGAAATACTTTAAATTTGCAGCACGATGAAGGGAAGATTGATAATTCTATTAAATTTCTGGTTCATAGGCACTATGTTTGGACAAGATAGCTTACGAATCATGTATTATAACATCTTAAATTTCCCGGGAGAATCACCAGGAAGAGTTTATGATTTAAGAAAGATCATCAATTATTCCGAACCAGATATTCTTGTTGTGAATGAAGTTTTAACGGCAGATGCAGTCGATTTAATATTGGATAATGCTTTAAATGTTTTTGGTAGGACGAATTATGCCGCTGCAGTTTTTTTTGATGGTCCTGATACCGATAATTTATTATTTTACAATCAGGATAAGCTGGGGATAAGCCATCAGGTGCAAATTCCAACCGGCCTCCGGGACATCAGTGAATATAAACTTTATTACAAGCAAGCCGACTTAGGGCCAGAAACAGATACAATTTTTTTAAACCTGTATAGCTTACATTTAAAGGCAGGTTCGGGTCATTTTAACCAGCGTAAGGAAGAGGTTTTGGTTTTAAAATATAGGTTGAATGATATTGAAAATAAAGAGAATATTTTTGTAGGCGGGGATTTTAACTTTTACTCGGGGAATGAGTCGGGCTGTTTGGCATTAAGGGAAACAGGAGATGTCACCTTAATCGATCCCATTAATAGTATCGGCGATTGGAACAATAATGCTAGTTATGCTTATTTACATACACAAAGCACGAGGGAAGCAGCATTAGCAGATGGTTCCGGTGGAGGTATGGATGACCGATTTGATTTAATATTCTGTACAGAGGATGTGTTTAATAATGCCAATGGTTTAACTTATATCGAATCTTCTTATCAGGCGTTAGGGCAAGATGGAATGCGTTTTAATGATGCTATTAATTCGCCCTATAATCCAACCGTACCAGATAGTGTTGCCGACGCGCTTTATTTCTTATCTGACCATTTACCGGTTATGATGGATGTTAAAACCGATCGAACAGCATCCATCCAAAGAAATAAACTTGAAGACCTTAACCTTTGTTATTATAATGCAGTGAATCAAACGATTTACCTTAAAAACCATGTGATAAATGGTGAATTTCTATTGTTGGATTTGAGCGGAAAGGTAATTTTCAACCAAATGGTTTCAAACAGTAATCAAATTGCCTTAAAAAAGGAGTTAAAACCTGGAATATTTATCTGGCAATTAACCGAATCAAGTCGGAAAGAAAGTGGGAAAATTGCCGTTATCGATTAATTATTCAACAATAAGTGAGCGTGTGTAATTTATGTTTTCTCCCTGTATATGCAGAAAAAAAAGACCTTTACTATTGACTGAAATTTCGAACTCATCTTTCTGCGTATAAAAGGTTTTAATAAGTTTACCTTTTGCGTCATATAACGTTAAGTTCAGTCCTGTGTGATCACCAAGATTAATATTAAAATTTCCGTTTTTTGAAGGATTGGGATAGGCATAAATTTCATTTTTTTCTTCTATTTCCTCAACACTGCTAGTTAGTATATTCAATTCAAACTGCTGAAAAAAACGCCAAATTTCAACTGACGCATTAAAATCATGGTTCGTTGTGGTTATATCAATAGGGGCACCCGGCCAAGTGTGTCCGCCGTCATTAATTCGAATGAACTCTACACTACTGCCTAACCATCCATCCTCATATATAAAATGAGTAGCTGTGCACCCATCGTCAGGATCAATATCAGGAAATTCAAGAACAGTTGGTTCATCGGAACAATGATTAAACTCAACCCAATTTTCAACCAAATCTTCGATAGCAATGAATGCTATATTTCCATCATACGGAACAACCGCATCAGCAGTACCATGAATTTGAAGAATTGGTGTGGGGTGGCCGGCTGAACAATTAGTTTCCATAAGATAGGTCATTGAACCCGTTACTGAAGCAACAGCTGTAATTCGATGACTTAATTGGCATGCGAGCTCGTAACTCATGAAACCGCCATTACTCATTCCAGTACTGTAAACGCGATTGGTATTAATGGAATAGTTAGCGATTAAGGTATCCAAAAGGGCGTTAATAAAACCAATATCATCTACACTAGAAGTAGCAAAATTATTCCAATGGGTAGACCCAGCGTCATCGACTAAACCTTGCGGATGCACAATTATAAAATTTGCCGTATCTGCTATAGGTCTGAAGTCGCCATACGCTTCTTGCTCAACATTTGTTGATCCATAACCGTGTAAATTAAAAATTAAAGGAACGGGAACGTCGGCATCGTATAGGGCTGGAATATATATGCGATAAGACCTATCTTCACCGTCAAAAATAAAACTATCTGACACGGTAGTTTGGCCAAATAAAATAGAGCTTGAAAATAATAAAATAGCAAGGATAAATCGCAACATAAAATAAAGGTTTAAACTAATCTACGAAGAATTCTTAAAAAGCCTTGAAATTTTGAATGTTTAAAAAATTAGAAATCAGCGGGGTTTGGATGTTTAAATGTCATGTTTAATTCGTTTATCGCTCTTTGTCCAGAAATAATGCGCGGGGGTGTATTCGAGTCGTCCTCAAAACTTGGAACAGGCAATCCTAAATCGCGTGCAGCGTTCTTATAAAATTCATCGCGTTTAGGGTGCGAAGGGGCAACTCCATTAAAAAGTTCACCAAACTTACCTTGTTCTAAAATGAGTAGTAAGAGTTGAATAGCATCGTCTTGATGAATAAAATTTATTACTCCTTTAGGGTCAGGAATTTTACGATCTTCACCATAAAAATTTCCTGGATGACGAGAAGGACCGTACAGCCCACCTAATCGCACAATTGTAAGATGTTCTTTAAATTTATCATACAAGAATCGCTCTGCCGCGAATAAGATATTGGCTGATTTTTTTTGCGGATTTGGAATTGTATCCTCCGTAATTTCACCAGTTGCATCACCATATACCGACGTTGAGCTGATAAAAATGACATGCATATCATCTGGAGCATGTAAGACAATTTTATAAAGGGCTTCCTCATAATCTTGTTCTGACTCTCCCATTTTACTGGGCGGAACTGTAATAATGAGGCAATCACGTTGATCGAGAAAAGCGGTTAAATCTCCTTTGATGGCATCTTTTTGAAAATCAATAATTCTAACCGCAAACGGGGATTGTAATAAACCCATTAGTTTTTCAGATGTACGTGTGCTGCCTATAATATTATAGCCAGAATTCTGTAATTTGTGTGCAAGAGGAAGGCCCAACCAACCAAGCCCAAGTATAGCAATGCGCGTCAACATTAATATAAGTAGTTTAAATAATAAATTTTCAGGAGTGGGCTGAGTAATAATGGTAAGCCAAATATAGTTATTCTCTTTTGTATTATTTGTTAAAAAAAGGTTAGATTCCGGGATTATTTAATAATGGTGTTTAACTCTTTGTAAATGAGGTGTTGTTTAGAGTTTGCTCTTCTAGAATGTCCTAACTTA
The DNA here is from genome assembly GCF_001661595.2 of Crocinitomix algicola. Taxonomy (GTDB): domain Bacteria; phylum Bacteroidota; class Bacteroidia; order Flavobacteriales_D; family Crocinitomicaceae; genus Crocinitomix; species Crocinitomix algicola. The sequence goes on along the minus strand of NZ_LYPF02000015.1, from coordinate 165,372 downwards.
AGGGCACTTTTGCACCTTTTTTAACGAAAAAACCGGCATTTCGTTTAAAAAACGTTAAGATTTGTTGAAATTAAATCGTGGTTTTAGATCGAAATAGCTGTTTTTAGTAATTTTGGAATGGTATAGAACACGCAAATATAACTCCGTTTTATTCCACAACGAATTTTGACTTTAATTGAACATTATAAGTTAAAATATCCCCCAAACTTTTGTGTCCAATTAGAGTTAAAGTTGGCAAATACGAACTTTAATCTTATTAAAATGCAAACGAAAGAATTGAGTAAAACCAAGGAACCAGCTCCAATTTTTAAAAATAAGGTATTAGAAGCGTTGACATATACGAATTTTTCAATACATATTATATGGTATCTCAGTTTAGCCATACTGAGTATGATTTTGGGCTTTATTGAAAATTCGGTGAATGTTTTTAGCGGTTTAGGCATTTTTATTTTTGGATTATTTCTTTGGACGTTGGTAGAGTATATCATGCACCGTTTTGTTTTTCATTATATCTCAAAGAATGAGTATATCAAACGCTTTCATTATATTTTTCATGGGATTCATCATCAATTTCCACGCGAAGAGAAACGAACAATGATGCCGCCCGCAGGTGGTTTAATTTATGTAACATTGTACTTTGCCATTGGTTATTTGGTCATGGGGAACTTATCCTTTTTTTTAACGGCTGGCTTAACGTTGGGTTATTTGATTTATTCGGGATTTCACTATTCTATTCATATGTTTAAAGCTCCTAAACGCTTAGAATTTTTATGGACACATCATTTATTACATCATTATCAAGAGCCTGAAAGAGCTTTTGGTGTGTCAACGCGTTTATGGGATAAGCTCTTTGGTACAATGCCAACAAAACTAAGACGTAAATGCTCCTTTTTTTCTAAAAAAAAAGATTGAACAATTGGTCAATTAAAAAAAAGATTCTAACTTTGACCAAACGTTTAGTCAAAAAATGCCAAGAACTGCCAAACAATTTGAAGAAATTAGAAGTGAACGAAGAGAAGCCATTCTATCAGCTGCATTACATGTGTTTTCAGAGGAAGGATATCATCATGCTTCAATTAGTAAAGTGAGCAAAGAAGCCGGAGTATCGAAAGGTTTGATGTATAATTATTTTCAGAGTAAAGAAGAGTTATTAGAATTACTAATTGGATCACTTTTAGATGAAGAAACCAAAGTAGTCCATGAATTAATGGAAGAAAAATTTACCGCTGATACATTTATACGCTTAGTTCAAATGGGGACCAATATTTTGCGTAAAAATCCTAAAAAATGGAAGCTGTATTTAAATATGTCTTCACACCCATCTGTGATTCCGATTATCCAAAAAAAGTTTACACCTGAGCGTCAGCTGTTCGCAGAAAATCTGCTAGCGTTTTTTACCGCACAAGGGTATCAAGATCCGGCAATTCAAATGCAGTATTTTTCAATCACAATGACAGGATTTAAATTTCAATACATTATGGATCCTGACAATTTTCCAGTTTTCGAAATGGAAACTAAAATCATTCAACAATTTATAAAAGAAGATTATGTTAGCAATCGAAACAATAAATCTCTCTAAGCTGTACGGCGAAAATAGAGGAATTAGAAACGTGAATTTAAAGGTAGAACGAGGAGAGGTTTTTGGCTTTATTGGTCCAAACGGAGCTGGTAAATCAACTACGATTCGAACCTTGCTCGGATTAATACATCCAAGTGGTGGAAGAGCAACAATTCTAGGGCATGATATCGTAAGTGAAGGAGTTGAACTTCGCAAAAAAATTGGTTACCTCCCATCGGAAGTGCACTATTATGATGAAATGAATTCGCGTGAGTTACTCGAATATTCAATAGGTTTTTACGATAATATAAATCCGGATGAAATTGAACATTTAGCTGATTTTTTTGAACTAGACTTGGCGAAGAATATAGCAGATTTGTCGTTTGGGAACAAAAAAAAATGTGCAATTATTCAAGCTGTCTTACATCGACCGGAATTGTTAATACTAGATGAACCTACTTCAGGTTTGGATCCATTAATGCAAAATAGATTTTTTGACCTTCTCGAGGAAAAACATAAGGAAGGAACAACAATCTTCTTCAGTTCGCATATTTTATCTGAAATTCAACGCATGTGTGATCGCGCTGCTGTGATTAGAGATGGTGAAATTTCAGCCATCGAGAACATTCAAGATTTACTTAAAAAACAAATGAAAAAAGTTCGAATTGTATTTAATCCAGATGCGATTAATCGAAATCTTCCAATTGGAAGTCAAAATGAAAAATGGCATGATCAAAAAGTAAATTTTGAATATGTCGGTCCAATTGAATCCCTTATTCAATGGATGAATGAAAGTAAGGTCGTAGATGTGGTAATGGAAGAACCCGATTTGGAGACGATTTTCATGAACTATTATAAACGCTAACATCAAAACAATGAATAAGAATTTATACATCAAAGAATTGAAGCGGAACCGAAAGAACTTTTTCGTTTGGTTGAGTATTGTATTTGGATTTACACTGTTGGTGTTGAGTATTTTTCCGTATATGTCTGGTATGGGGGAAGGATTAACCGCCTTAATGGAACAAATTCCACCAGAAATAGGAAAAGCGATGGGAATGGACGAACAAACTTGGTCAAGTGCTTTAGGATTTTATAGCACCTATTATGGTGTTTATATTGTGGTGCTAATAAGTATTTATACGGCATCCACAGGTGCTGGAATTATTTCTAAAGAAGAGCGAGACCGAACGTCAGAATTTTTATTGACACGGCCTGTTTCAAGGAAAACTGTTTTTTGGACTAAAATAGCAGCATTATTTTCGCTGACCTTAATTTTTTTCGGATTGCAAACTGTTTTGGCAGGAATAGGTTTATCGTTGGTAAATGAAGGAACAATGGACTGGGGAATCTTTACCCGTATGCATGCTTCAGGTTTTATTTTAATCTGTTTTTTTACGGCAATTGGTGTGTTGATTTCTATGTTTTTTACTCCGAAAAAGAATTTCATGGGCATGGTTGTAGGCCTAACGTTTGGAACTTATTTTCTCAATGCCATTGCTAAGTCTACTGAAGCAACGAAATGGATTGGGTATATATCACCGTTTAACTACATGGAGATTACCATTGACCCTCACCACGCCTTTAACTATTGGGGAGCAATCGTTTTGATCTTGGTGGCAATTATTTTACTAATCGTCGCTTTAAAATCATACGAGAAAAGAGATATGGCAGGTTAGTTATTCGATGAAGTAAGAATTATTTATTGCCATACTTTCTTAAATTTACTGTACAGTTTACGTTATGGTGAAAGGGCATAAATTTGAATATGAAGAAGTAAAAGGATTTAGGTTTGAAACCTCTTTGCTGGGGCAATCAAAAGCCTATTCGCATATTTATTATATTGATGGTTTATTGGTTGACACAGGACATAGCCTAAAAAAGAAGGTGATTCAAAATACCCTCAAGACCTTTAATGTAGATCAAATTTTCATTACCCATCACCACGAAGATCATACGGGAAATATAAAAGAACTACAAGCTCTTTGGCAATGTCCAGTATTCGGCTCGCAAAACTGTGCTAACCTTATGAAAAAGCCACCTAGGCTCAGCCTTGCACAAAAGCTGTATTGGGGAAATCGACCAGGATATGATAATATTTTAGCAATCAAGGATGAGATAAAAACCAAAAAATATAAATTTCAACTTCTTCCCATACCAGGTCATGCAAAAGATATGGTAGCCTTGTTTGAACCCGAACGAAAGTGGCTTTTTTCTGCCGATTTGTACATAAATGATCGAATTGGATATTTTATGCGAGGAGAAGATATTTGGACACAAATCTCATCGATTAAAAAAGTGTTGACGCTTGACTTTAAAGTTTTGTTCTGCAGCCATAACCCGCAACTGAGTAATGCAAAGCAAAAACTGAGGCAGAAACTGGACTTTTTAGAGCAGTTTACAGAAGATGTGATGTCTTATCATAAAAAAGGCTATACTGAAAAGGAAATCTTTAAGGCTTTAAAATTGAAGGAGCTAAAAGTTATAAAAAACCTTTCTTTTGGTCATTTATCAAAAATGAATATGGTAAAATCTGTGCTTGGAAAGTAGGACGGTTATTAACTATTTTAGCTTAATTTAAACAGTATGATTAAACGCTTTTTTGAATCAAGAATTTGGGTTTTGTTATTGTTTGTAGGAATTTTTCTTGCATTAAAATATGGTTTGCCTACAGAACGAGAGCGAGAAGAGGCCAAGTACGAATTTATAGACGAACGAAATGCCCTTGAGAAGCAATTCGTCGGGAAATGGAATCACGATGATTTCCCCGCAGCAAAACAGAATGAACGATATTACCATTTACTCAGTGCCAATGGCGATTATCATTATGAAACCTCCGATAATGGTAAGATGATTGGTCGCGATTGGTATGCAACTGAAGAAGATTCAATGCTACACCTACGTGTTAGTGTTCGAACCGGTTATGACCACTATAAAATCTTAAGTATTGCAGCAGATACCATTCGTTTAAGGCCTATTGAAAATGATCAATTAAGAAAGCGTATTTTGACATGGACAAGGAACAAAACCTGGAAAGGCGAGTAGTAGAAGCTTAGATTTCCTTTTGAATGTCAAAAAAGAGATACTGATTTGTCTTTAAACAAAAAAGCCAAGTCTTTCGACCTGGCTTTTTTCTTCTGTACACGTAACGCTCTTAAAGTCGAACCGTTTTGTGGTGGACCTTAAAAAACTTCATGAAGTAAAAATGCTTATGGATAGTGCTATTCAAGCTTGATGAGCTGGTCTAAATCAACTTCAAGAGCTCTCGCTATTTTTCTTAAAACGATAATCGTTGGATTTTGCTCAGCTCGATATATTCTTCGTATAGTTCTTGTTCCAACCTCAGCAGCAATTGAAAAATCTGCTTGGGTTGGGTACTTGGAACTGGCTAAACGCTCAATTTTTTTACCCAATTCAAGTAGATATTTTTCATCGCTCATCATCGGCCGTAAATGTCCGTATATGGTGATGAAAACAAAGGGCGTATACGGCCGATCATTTAAGTTGTTTATTGTCTTTTCAATATGAATACGCTGAAATACAAAGGCTTAATTTTTGCCACTATTCTTTTATGCTCATGTAATAGCATAACAAAAGACAGTACAGGTGAGATTAATAAACATGATGATGACGTTGAGGTTGAAGACGCTAACCCTAATAATAACTTTAAGCTTGAATTAAACTGTAAAACAACGAAAATTGCTCATCGTGAGTGGACCAGCGAAAACTACAAGGGAACACATTTTAAAAATGGTGACCCGATTAAAAGAATTGACAATGATGAGCAGTGGGACAAAGTCTCAAGAATCAGCAAAGATCCAGCATACTGTATTCATGATGGAGAATATTACTATAACTGGTATGCTATCAATGACCCAAGGGGTTTTGCTCCAGAAGGTTGGGAAGTACCATCAATAGAGCAATGGAATCAATTGATGTATTACTTTCAAAAAGATAGTATCGCCCCAGGAGTTGCACTTAGAAGTAATATTGGGAAGACTTGCCTTTTCTGAAAGATTGTCAATGCATTCATTATAGACATTGTACCTATCTTGGAATGATGGTATTTGAAATTCCATCTTCTAATTAATTTGATGGCTAATACTAGTCTTGATATTGTATCTCCCTATCTCAAAACAAATCCTTCCAAGTATAATTGAAGCATTGATTCCTACTTTATCTGCAAAATCATAAACCATTTCTTCTGTAATTGACTCGTTGGCCATAAAAGAACTCCAATCATCTTTTGGAATGAGATTATCTGATGCAAAGTCATTTGCTTCTATCTCCTCTTTGGAAGTTTTGAATTTCTCATCGTTTTTAAATAAGTCTATAATCTCTTTGTCTCTATCTCCAAGAAGATGTAGAAAAACATGACCTAGTTCATGAAATAAGGTGAATGCAAAATTATCTAACCTTTTATGCCTAAGAGTCATTGATATAGTTGGGTTTTCATCACTCCAGAAAGCAATACCATCAACTGGCACCTTTTCAGCTTTCGGCTGATATAACAGCTTAATTCCATAGGTTCCAAGAATGTTTCGCGCGCGCTCATGCACATCTCTATTATCATAAATGACTTTTCTGAGTTCCCTTTTAAGGCTTTCCCATGAATCATCTTTGAAAGTACTTACATCTACCCTCTTTGCAGTGAATTCGGAGTACTTCACCCAGCCAATGAGATTAGTTTTATCGATATTCAATTTCTCTGACTTTCTAAATCTTGCATATTGTGGGTTATTATATTCCGCTATCAACTCTTGTTGATTATGTACACCATAAACATTGTAGATATTTGGTAAATCATCAACAGGGTCTCCGCAAATGATAGACTGCTTTTTTAGGTATTTTACTGCAACAAATTGAGATATAGCATCAAACTCTTTAATTGCATCAACTTGTTTAGCTGCCTTTTCCTCAATTTTCACTTTGTCAATGTCATATTGGTTTTGCAAGTTCAACCAGTACTTTGCTGGAAGACCAAGTGCAGCCTCCAAGAGTGTGGCTAATTCTGCATTTACATCTCTTTTGCCTTTAATAATCTCGTTTAATTGAGACCTATTCATTCCAAGTTTTTTAGCAAACTCAGACTGACTATATCCGTTCGCCATGATTTCATCTAAAATCATTTCGCCTGGATGTATGCTAAATGCTGGTGTTAATTCTTCGATTCTTGTTCCCATAGTTTCCCTTTTTAACTATAATGATTGCTGATTTCTTCGATACCAATGAGTTTTACGTCATCTTCATCATCTTTAACTAAATCAATTATCAATCTATACTTGTCATCAATTCTAACAGAAGAGAATCCTTGTGGATGATTTGTGAGATTTTCAAGATTAAGACTTCTAATTTGTTTCAGTGTATTCAAGTCTTGAGCCCCTTGGATTTTCTTCACGGTTTTCACGTAATTCTTAACCAATTTCTTGTTGGATTTGAAGGCTTTAGACTTTGGTTTTTTACCCTCGTACAAATCTTCCAGTTCTTTGCTTCTGAATTCTACTTCCATTTAATTTACGCAATATTAGTCAAAAAGTTCACAAAAAAGTGAACAAAAACAATTATTTAACATTTTACACCATCAATTTTTCAAGTTTATGCTTTGTCTCTTTCCAGTCTGGCAAGAGCTTTTCTAGCAGTTCATAAAAAGCCCGACTATGGTCATGGTGGACTAAGTGACACAATTCATGAACTAAAACATATTCAATGCACTTCTTGGGTGCTTTAATTAATTCCAAGTTGAGGTGAATTCCACCTTTCTTATCGCAACTTCCCCAACGCTTATCCATCCACCGATACTTCAATCCAATTGGTTTCTTTGTGAAAGTGTTGGTGAGCGGTTTGTTCTTTTCAAATAACTCAACAAAATGCTGGTCTGCTTTTTCCTTGTACCAAGCTTTAATCAGTTTCTGGATTTTATCCTTATCACCTTTGTCTTTGACATGTACCTCCAACAGGCCACCATGAAGCTTGACTGTCTGGGTGTTCGATTCTCTCAGTTTTAGTTTGTATTGCTTCCCCAGATATAGATGAGTTTCACCGCTAACAAATTTTCGTGGTGGTGTTATTGGATGGAAGGAAAGGAAGAATTCTTGCTGCTTCAATATCCATGAAGCTTTGCTCTTAACTTTCTTTCTAACCTCATCAATTGTGGTTTCTACTGGAGCAATGACCCTTACACTTTTATCTGGGCGCACCTTGATTCCAAGCGTTTTCCTGTCATCATATTCCAATGAATATTCAATGAGCGATGTGCCGTATGTTATTTGGTCCACACTCATTACTTATATTTTAGAATTGCAATTTTCAAACACTCTTCAATTATCTCGTCAATCTTATCCCACTCTGGGTCTAATCCATACTTCTGCATGATTTCATACAAGGCATCACCAACTTCAATATTGATTTTACCAGTGATGTCTTCATTGTTATGCCAATCAACAATCTTTTTATCGTTGAGATAGATGTGTTCTTTTACAGTATCGTCGATTGCTAGACTCACTTCAATATGGAATTTTGATTGTGCCAGTTCATCACTCTCGAAAATGGATTTGCTGTAATTGTAGAAGGCCAATGCAACTTCATTTTCAGCAAGTTCCTTTGGTGCATCCTTGGTTCGCCCTTCAAAGAACTCCTTCTCATGTTCCTTAGCTCTTCTTAGGTACTCAGCTTCATCAATTCGCTTTTGGTGATAGTCAGCAATGGTTTCTTTGATGAGGTCAGCCAGCTTCTTAAAGTAGATTGGGTCTTCTTCCATCTTCACGTTGATGGCCTTCACCGTTCGACTCGCAATGTGGTCAGCTTTGGCAGCCTTTCCAGTAATTTTCTCCACCTCAGCATCACGTTCTTCCTTGTCAAAGATGTTTACCAATTCGGTAATTTTCATGATATCACCTTCTGTAGAAATGTGCTTATTGATTAGCTTTTGTATCTGTGGCTCAAACTCCTTGTAAGAGATATCATCATTGTATCTTCTTGTGACATCCACACGAAGTTTCAAGAAGAATTTAGCATCTTGCTTGTACTTGTCGATTTTAGCATCATCTGTTTTGGTAACGAATTCCACCGATGACAAAGCCATCTTTAATAATCGAGCGAATTTACCGACCTTCTCATAGAATTTGGTACGTACATCCTCAGCTTGCAAAAGTTCTTCATAGGCAGTAACCTCAACATTCTTATTCTTGATGGTCTTGAAAGTATCCCAAACTTCTGAATGTACTTGTGGAAGCTTTTTAATTTCTTCATTGATATTGGTCATTGTGCCTTCCAAATCCTTGGGATCAAAACCCTTTAGGCCATCAAATCCGGAATAAGTTTCTAATGCGTTATCTAGATTCTCAAGGTTGCCATAATAGTCAATGATATAACCATAATCTTTCCCAGGGTAAACCCTGTTCACTCTAGCTACGGCCTGTAATAATGTGTGCTCTTTCAATGAACGACAAAGATATAGCACGGTGTTATTTGGAGCATCAAATCCAGTTAATAGCTTTGCTACCACAATAAGAAGCTCTGGGTCTTCACGTTTCTTAAACTGATTGATGATGCTCTTTTCATACTTCTTGATTGAACCGTATTTGTCAATCATTGCTTCAAAGTAATCGTCTTCTCGCTTCTTGTCTTCATTATTGCTATAGAAACCGTCTTCTGTTCCTTCACGCTGGTCCGACTGAGTCACCACCACCTCCGAAGTCACCATTCCAATTTCATCCAAGTACTGCTTGTACAATAGAGCAGTCCTAATGGTTGGAGCCACCAATTGTGCTTTTGGCTTGTATTTATCTCCATGGGTTTGGAAGAAGTTGGTGTAATGCTCACTGATATCCCAAGCTCGTGCATAAATGATTTGCTCCGCTTTATTCAGCTCATTAACCGTGTTGAATTTCTTTTTCAATCGAGCTTTACCGTAATCGGTTAATGGTTCGGACACTTTATCAAAGAATCGATTGATTGGGTCTTCATTGATAGTAATGAGGTTATGCCTTCCTTCATAAAGTAATGGGACCACAGCACCGTCCTCCACCGCATCATTTACGGTGTAAGCCTTCCCAATGTATCCACCGAATTTATTTGCCGTGCTTTTTTCCTTCTTCATCAATGGTGTTCCAGTGAAGGCTATGAAACAAGCTTTAGGAAATACACGCTGCATGCTGACATTGAATGTTCCGTATTGCGTTCGGTGACCTTCATCAATTAGCACAAATATGTCGGGAGAATCAAATGGTTCTTTTGTCTGCTTTACCGCTGCTTCAAACTTGTTGATGACGGTTGTAATGATAGCATCGTTGTTCTCCTCCAGTAATTCCGTCAATTTTGAGCCTGTTGTGGCTTGTTTAACGGTCTTTTGACATTTCTTGAAGGTATCTGATATCTGGTCGTCCAAATCAACTCTATCAGTCACCAAAATGATTTTTGGATTAGTAATATTTTCGTTGGTGGCTATCATTTGCGCCAGCATGACCATGGTCAATGATTTTCCACTTCCTTGGGTGTGCCAAATTACGCCGCCTTTTCGCATGCCTGTTGACTTCTCAATTTTTGAAACTCGTTTATTGGTTTCTTGCACTGCAAAGTACTGCTGATACCTTGCAACTTTCTTGACCCCATCATCATACAAGGTGAAATTGCGAATCAAATCCAATAAGCGTTCTGGGCGACATAAACTGTACAATAACTCATCTTGTTTGGTGAGTGCTCTGTCTTCACTCTCCAAGCTGTCAAAGTATGGTTTTGCATAACTGAATCCATATTTTCTCTCAGCAAACAAAGCTGCTTTTTGGTCCTTGGATAGTGCTTGATTCTTTAATTCCTTGAGCGTGGACCAGTATGCTGTTTCATCTTGTTTGGTTAAGAAAAGTTCTTTCCACTTTGCCCAGAATTCTTTGCTTGTTCCCGTTGTTGCATAGCTTCCATCATTAGTGGCTATACTCAGTAGCAAGTTTGAATACGCATACAATGAACGAATCCCATCTTTACTAAAATTGCGGATGTGCTGTTCTATTGCCAATTCAGTAGGCGACTTGGTGCCGCTAAGAGAAGGGCTTTTGCATTCAATAATACAAGTAGGAATACCGTTGATGTATAGCACCACATCTGGACGGTAGTGTTCTGTTCTTCCCGTTCTTAGTACACTAAGCTCTTCGGTGACATGAAAAACGTTATTCTCTGGGGTCTTCCAATCAATGTATTGAATCGTATGACTTTTTTTATCTCCTTCAATGGATTGCTCAAAAGCTTTACCCAATGTGATTAAATCGTACAAAGCCAAATTGGCGGTTAAAAAACCATCTTGAATTGGAAGGTCCTTAATAGCTCCAACGGCTGAATTGATATTAGCCTCAGAAAATTCATATTCTTTTCCCTTCTTATGAATCTTATTGATTTTCTGGAGTTGTGTTTTCAATATGCTTTCAAAAAGAACAGTAGATGTCTTTTCACCACGTAACTCTAATGCTTTAGTTGGAGACAAATATTCGTAGCCCATATTGATGAGCAATTGTATTGCTGGTATTTGCGAAACGTGGTCCTCTATGAATGATGGTGTTTTCATATTGTTATTTTAATTCATCGATGGCATCAAATAACTTTTTATCCAGTTCTTTTGCCGCATTTACTGTCATGATGTGAATGAGTGAAAGTCCCGAAGCTTGAAACCCACCTAAAAAGCTTGTTGTATACATGGAATTGATATCAGCACCAATATCTTCCGCAATTTCTTCACAAACCTCCAACTGCTTATTATGAAGACTAGATGTTATTTGTGAAATCTCCACATATTTCCTTATAGTTGGAAGTGCTTTGATTTTCTCATCGATAAAAACTTCATATTTTTCTTTAAATCTATTTTCTAAATCATTTATGTCTAGCCTCATATCACTCGTTTTTGTCCAGTTAATAATTGTTGCATGAGTCCTTTCTTCTGGTTCTCCAATGATTCCAGTTTTTTTACAAATGATTTTATTTCTTCATCTGCTGTCGCAATAACTTTAGCAATTGCATTTTGCTCATCAATAGGTGGGTAGTGAATTTTCAAGGTTCCAAATTCTTTATAGCTAATTTGTTTCCCATCCCTTATTCCATAAATAATCGAATTCAGTTTGTTTATGAAATCTGTAGTTTTTAGATACTCTCGATAAAAATCTTTTGCGATTGGTTTTGATTCCTTCAATACTGTATATGCTGGACTAACTATGCCTTCATACCTCGAATATTCAATTCCGCCTTGAAAAGACCTCAAACTAATTACAAAGTCACCTATTTCAACTTTTTTATAGTTCTTCAAAGATTTAGGGTCATACTTGATGTCTATGCCTGTTTCAGACCTTGGGATTACTCCTTGGTCTTGAGTTGCAGAAAGTACTTCTAATTCACCATCATGGTTCTTATTACTGTGATTCTTGAACAGTTCATTCCCTCTGGCAATTTCCCACTCCCCATCAAATCCACTCAACCGTTTTTTACCCGTTAGCAATTGCTGCATCAATCCTTTTTTACGGAGTTTGAGTTGTTGGATGAGGTTTTGGGTGTCGGTGATGGCAGCGTCCCAAGTTGAAATAATATTTGAAATAGCTTTTTGCTCTGGCTCAGTCGGCAGAACTATTAATGACTGCTTTATGTGCACTGGCCCAAAGTTTGGCTGGGCTCCTCCAGTAATTAGGAAATCGATTTGAGTTTTAAAAAAACTAGATTCTAAATATGATTTTAAATAATTGTAGTCGACACCGTTGAGAGGTTTGTATCGAATCACACTAGTATTCATCATTAATGGTAAATCAATATCCCTCACAACAGCAACTTTGCAGTAAGTTGCTCCACTGCTAGCCATTACAATATCACCTTCATCTACCTCAAAATGGGTGTACTTTTCATTAAACTCTTCTAGAGAAATATGCCTATCCGTTTTATCTAAATCTAAGTAACCATTGACTAAGTTTGTTACATTAATAACCTTGATGCCTTTCTTGGTAAATTGCCAATTCCTTAATCCAGGCCCTTCTTGAAAGAAAGCAGCTTTAGGAAGCTCAACAATTTTCCAACCATTGGGAAGAATAGGAATTTTCTTGTCAATAAATTTTCGTCTCAAAAAGCTCATATCCCTAAGTCATTTAGATATTTTTCCATTTGGATTTCTACCTCAGCAATTCTAGATTTGATTGCTGCAATTTCTTTTTGTGTTTCAGCAATATCCACAGGTTCTTCCTCTTCAAACGTATCTACATACCTCGGGATGTTGAGGTTGTAATCGTTCTCCTTAATTTCCTCAAGCGTAGCGATATGAGAGTACTTTTCAATCTCCTCCCAATTATGGTAGGTATTGAATATTTTCTCAATATCGGTCTCACGCAATTGGTTTTGGTTTTTGCCACTTTCGTACTCATTACTAGCATCAATAAATAATACATCGGTGTTGTCACCTTTATCCTTGTCAAAAATCAAAATGGATGCTGGGATGCCTGTACCAAAGAAGAGGTTAGCTGGTAGTCCAATCACTGCTTTCAGAAGGTTTTCTTCAATCAGTTGCTTTCGAATTTTTCCTTCTGAACTTCCACGGAACAGAACACCATGTGGTAGCACCACACCAGCACGCCCATGCTCATTCAAGGTCTCAATCATGTGAGTAATGAATGCATAATCACCTTTACTCTTAGGCGGTACACCTCTATAAAAACGTTGGTACTTATCAGCCTCCGCATTTTCAGCACCCCACTTGTCCAATGAGAAGGGCGGATTTGCCACTACCACATCGTATTTCATGAGTGCATCATTTTCCGCAAGCTTAGGGTTGTTTATGGTGTCACCCCACTCAATACGGGCACTGTCCATTTCGTGCAAGAACATGTTCATTCGGGCTAAGGCGTAGGTAGAACCGTTTACCTCTTGACCATATAGGCTCACATTCTTGGAGCCAACTTCTTTTGCTGCTTTTAATAAAAGTGAACCCGAACCACATGTTGGGTCACAGATTCGGTTGGTTTCTTTGGGTTCTACCAATTTTGCTAAAAGCGTAGATACTCCAGATGGTGTATAAAATTCCCCAGCTTTCTTTCCAGCGTCAGAAGCAAAGTTTGCAATGAGATATTCATAAGCATCTCCAATGACATCATTTCCCTCCAAGTTGGAAGGTCGGAGGTTGAGGTCTGCAAAATCGTTCAGTAGATTTGCCAGTCGTCTTTGACGGTCCTTGGTTTCTCCAAGGTTAGCTTCTGAGTTAAAATCAATGTTTCTAAATACACCATCTAATTTGGTGTTGTTTGCATCTTGTAGTTTATCTAAGGCGATATTAATTATCTCTCCAATATTACTTTTCCCTTTCTGACTATAGATAAAATCGAAAGAGCTCTCTTCTGGAACAACAAAACGTTCATGTTTCATAGCACGTTCTACACGCTTTGCATCACCGTTGTACTTCTTTTCATACTCTTCTTTTATCTCAGCATTTACATCTGAGATGTATTTCACGAAGAGCATGGTCAAGATGTAATCTTTGTATTGTCCAGCATCAATTGTTCCACGGAATGTATCACAGGCATTCCAGACCTTTTTGTTAATCGTTGCTTGTGTTAATTTATCACTCATTTTAATTCGTTTTTATAATTCTGTTTAGTATTGAATTTCTCATTGCTCTTTTCCTTGATAGTAGTGATTCTGTTAATGCAACATCTTCTTCAAGTAGTTCAGCTAACTCAACAAACCTCATCTGTTCATCCATACTTGGGATATGAATACTGAGCTTTTGTAGCTCCTTTTTAGGGATAGAAGGAACAGTTAGTCCACCACCAATCAACTTGAGTTGGTGTTGCATTTTTTCTGTGTTTAAATAATGTGCTAAATACTTACCGTTGATTTCGTTTGGGTTGGTTTTCAATACAAAGAACAAGGAGGATGGAACACATGGTCCCATACTTACATCGTAAGCCCAAGCAAATGTTCTTTGACCTTTTCCAGCTAATATGACATCATTGGACTGGAGAAGTTCTTCATTGGTTTTCTCATCAAGCTCAATGAAACTGTGTTCAAACTTGGTTGGACGAAATGACTTGTCAAAATGACTTGCAAGTAAGTATTTGACATCACCATCATCGCCACCTTTCAAGTAGGGGCCGAAGTGGATGTCAGCTATGTCACAAAGTTTGTGTTTCATTAAAAAATATTTTGTATACTCATTCTATTCTGACTACAAACCTGGTGATTTTATTTCAATCCACCAAATAAAAATGATTTTTTATTTTTTGTATAGGCATTCTATTTTAAAAAAGCTGTTGCTGCTATGAATTTAAGTTATTGATTTGCAATGCTCTACAACTTTTATTAAAAAAATAATGATGTAAGAAGTATGAGTATCCGTGATGGTAATCACGGTGCTCTTAAAAATGGGTACTTCATAAATAAAGCTCCATACGGCTATAAAAACGCAAAGATTGTCGAAGGTAAAAAGAAGCGTGGAACACTTGAAATAGTACCCGAAAAGGCTAAATATATCAAGGAAGGATTCGAACGAGTTGCAACAGGTATCGAGTCAGCTGAATCTGTATTGATTTCGCTCAAGAAAAAAGGTTTAAAAATGAGTAAGAGTAATTTCTTACGAGCACTCAGAAAGGTAGTGTATGCTGGTAAAATATCAGTACCAGAGTACAAAAAAGAACCAGCACGAATTGTAGAAGGTAAGCACCAAGGTATAATCGATTACTCTACGTTTGTTAAAGTCCAGAACATTCTGGATTCCAAGCTTGGAATGGAGTAGTTCCTTCACATAGAAATGAGTTGTTCCCATTGAGAAATTACCTTACTTGTGATTGCTGTAATACAAATGTAACGGCCAGTTCATCTATGGGAAGAAATGGTTTGCATCACTACTGCCATTGCAAGCATGGGACAAGAATTAAACGTGCTAAAGTTCATGGTATGTTCAGTCAATTACTTGATGAGTTGACCATTAACAACAATGTGAAGAACTTATATCGTGAGATTCTGTCTGATGCTGCATTAAAAGAGAAACAAGACCAACTCAATAGGCTTAGAGCTGTTGGAAGAGAAATTAGAAGTACCCAAGAGCAAATTGATAATATGGATGATAAGCTTGCAAATAATGATGTTGGAGTTGATACATTCAATAGGGTCATAGGAAAACTCGAAACCAGACTCAGTGATTTGAAAGCTGAAAAGGAGGAATTAGAGAAAACTTCAACTCCAATTGCTTCATACATTGAGAGTGGCTTAGGCCTATTGTCGAACCTCAGCAGTATCTATGAAAACAGTGGATATGACAACAAACGAGCTTTAATCGGTTCAATTTTCCCAGAAAAAATAAGATTGTCAAAATCCAAATGTCGAACCACTGAATTGAATCAAGTCGTTGAGCTACTTTGTAGAAATAACGGGGAATTTGGAGGAAACAAAAAAGGGACAAATTCAGAAAATTCTGATTTGTCCCCTTCTGTACTCGAGTCGGGAATTTCCTACGGCGAGTCCCGCACGTCATTGTCAAAGAAAAAGCCAATCCACTCCGTGTCTTGTTTTTTGTTTCTCTTCATCTGAATTGAAGCAAGCTTCATTCGGCCTCATCCAAACAAAAAAGCCAAGTCTTTCGACCTGGCTTTTTCTCATCTGTACTCGAGGCGGGACTTGAACCCGCACGTCCTAATGGACACAAGATTTTAAGTCTTGCGTGTCTACCAATTCCACCACTCGAGCAACATATATTCTCTAATAAATTCAAACTTTGAGCGGGAGACGGGATTCGAACCCGCGACCCCGACCTTGGCAAGGTCGTGCTCTACCAACTGAGCTACTCTCGCAATACTTTATGAACCTATATTCATTTCAATCTAAATCCGCGACCTTGCCATTTATATGGCGTGCTCTACTCCCGTATGTACGGGAAGCTACTCTCGCAATGCTTTATGAACCTATATTCATTTCAATCTAAATCCGCGACCTTGCCATTTATATGGCGTGCTCTACTCCCGTATGTACGGGAAGCTACTCTCGCAATGCTTTATGAACCTATATTCATTTCAATCTCAAAAAACAATTGCATGACATCCAGAAATATTGAATTTTTACTTCAATAAATTTGATTTGCTTTTGTCGCTTCTAACAAAGAACTTTTTCTTTGCGGGTGGCAAATATAGAGTTATTTTCTAAAACGAAATGCATAAATAGCGACTTTTTTAAAAAAAAGATAAAAAAAAGCATGCTACTTATCCTTTTTTGCCAAGTGTTTTTGGTGCATTTGCTGAATCATACCATCTGATAATCCGACTTTTGGCACGTACATTTCAGAGGAGTCCAGTCGTTTTAAGATTTTTAGAAAAATTTGCATGGCAGGAACAATTACGTCAGCTCGATCAGGCCTTAATTGGAATTTTGAGATTCTTTTTGCCAAACTGAGCGATTTTAATTCCCCATAAATTTCTTTCAGGTCTTTGTATGAAATTGGTTCATTTCCTTTTTTACCTAAAAGTTTATGCGTTTTGTTAATGTTACCTCCCGTTGCGAAAACCAAATAATCCATATCCTTCCGCAACGTCTTTTGTAACCATTCGTTAATGGTGTCCCAAATGTCTTTATCCACTTTTTTCTTTAACATTCGTAGGGTACCAATTTTAAATGATCGTGAGTTATTCTTTTCGCCGCGATAAAAAATTGAAATTTCAGTTGAACCTCCTCCAACATCAATAACTATGAAAGGTTTACTTAGGTCGTAATCAATCTTTAAGAATGATGTGAAAATTATTTCAGCTTCAACTTCACCATCTATTATTTCAATGGGAATTCCCGTTTCGGCGAGAATCATTTCACGTATTTCTTTCCCATTATCCGCTTCACGCATGGCAGATGTCGCACATGCTCTTAGTTCTTTTACATTAAAGACATCCGCTATCAACTTAAAAGCCAACATGGATTTTTTAAATTCTTCGGCTTTTTTACTCGAAATAGATCCTTTACTAAAAACCTCAACCCCTAATCTTAAGGGAATTCTTGTATAGGAAATTTTTTTTACCCAGGTTGATTTTTCGTCATTCACAACTTCTCCAATGAGCAGTCGTGCCGCATTTGTTCCAATGTCTATTGCTCCGAATTTCATTCAATTATTGTGACTTTAAGACCTTTCTACGGTCTAATAGTCTTTCATTTAATTTGACTTTAATTTTGACTGAAAATAATTATAAATTTCAGTTTGAGCATTGTATTTTTTAGTTAATTGTGATTTCACATTCTTATTGGATTGCGATTCATCAATAACTCGCGCTTTTTGATTATCTAGGAAATAAGCATCTAACATAAACTGGAGGTCCTTTTTGATGTTTTCATCATAAATTGGTACTGTAGCCTCAATCCTTCTGTCTATGTTTCTGGTCATCCAATCAGCAGAAGAGATGAAATATTTTGGATCTCCTCCATTATTAAACACTAAGATTCGTGTATGCTCTAAATATTGTCCTACAATACTGCGAACGGTAATATTTTCACTTAACCCTTCAACACCGGGAATTAGTGCACATATTCCACGAATGATACAGTTGATCTTAACACCTGCCGAGGAAGCTTCATAAAGTTTCTTAATGATTTTAGCATCAACTAAATTGTTCAGCTTTATTGTAATTCTTCCTTCCTCTCCTTTTTTAACGAGCTCTATCTCACGATCAATTAAACCTGTAATCTTTCTGCGGATATTGAAAGGAGAAATGATTAATTCCCTAAACACACTTCGATCAAAATTATTTTTGAATATTTTAAAAACTTTTTCAACCTCGCGTGTAATTGATTTATTGGCCGTTAATAGAGAACAATCGGTGTATATATTTGCCGTTTTTTCGTGGAAATTCCCCGTTCCAATATGGGCAATACTTTGTGTTTTATTACCGGATTTGCGTTTAATGATAAAGAGTTTCGAATGCACCTTTAAATTTTGAACACCAAAAAGAACGTTTACACCATTATCTTCTAAGTAATTAGACCATTTGATATTATTGCTTTCATCAAACCGAGCTTTCAGTTCAATTATTGCAGTTACCTTGACGCCATTTTGAGCAGCAGAAATTAATGCATTAATTATTTGAGAATTAGGTGCAACTCGATAAAGATTAATCTTTATGGATAGAACTTTAGGGTCTATTGCGGCTTCTCTTAAAATATTGACCACGTGCTGGAAAGTCTGAAAAGGATAAGTTAAGAGGATATCTTGATTTAAAATTTCTTTTATGAGGGGTTTGTCAGAATTTTTAAAAATTGGATGTTGTAAAGCCTTTCTTTTCTTAAAAGTGAGTGTTTTAATGCCAAAGTCGGGAAATCCCATAAAGTCTCTAAAGTTATGGTATACGCCTCCCGGTATAATATTTTCCCCCGGCTGAAGTTTTAAGGCATCCATCAAATATTGCAACTGATCAATGGGCATTGAAGAATCATAAACGAATCGCACTGTTTCCCCTACCTTTCGCATTTCAACGCTTTCTTTCATTTTCTCTAAATAACTCTTTGAGATGTCGTCGTCAACGTCAAGCTCCGCATCTCTGGTGATTTTAAAAGAATGAGCAGTAATTTCGTCGTAATTAAAAATCGAAAAAATTTCTGCTAAATTATAGCGAATGATATCGTCCAATAAGATGATTTTTTTCGGAGAACCTTCTTCTGTTGGGATAATTACAAATCGCTTTACATTTTTAGGAATTTCGACCAAGGCATATTTTATTCTTGATTTTTCGAAACTAGTCATTTTAACTCCTAAATAATTTCCTCCGTCTTTCAAATGTGGGAACGGCCTTTTCGAAGAAAGCATAATCGGAACAATTTCGGCTCTTATTTTTTCATGAAATAATTCCTGAACAAACGAAGCCTCATCTGGACGCAAATGCTTGGCGTCTGTCTGAAGGATATGGTGCTCTTTTAATTCGCGAATTATTTTTTGGTACGATAATTCGAACATCCGTTGCTGATCTAAAACAACTTTTTTTATCTCAGTCAACAATGCCTTTGGTCCTCCAGAAAACCCTTCAATCTTTACTTTCCCGATCGAAGTAAGTCGCCGAACTGAGGCAACGCGCACTCGATAAAATTCGTCCATATTGTTAGAGTAGATTCCTAAAAATCTAATTCGCTCTACTAAGGGGTTGGATAAATCAAGTGACTCTTGAAGAACTCGCTCGTTAAAGGATAACCAGCTTAATTCTCGATTGAATAATTTCATTAATGAATGATTAAAAAAAATAATTGATAAAATATGAATGCTATAAACTAAAAACACCAGCTACAAAAATAGCTGGTGTTTTCACCTCAAAAAACTATGTTTCCATGAAAAAACATGTTCCAAAGTTATATTTTTTTTTTGATTAAGCAAATTTTAGCAAATAATTTTATTGTTAATTTTTATTGCACGAGTAAATTACAACCTCTTATATCGCTATTATCGTATCTTCCAACCACTTCAAAGTGATCGGGCATTACTTTCCCCAAATCATCTGTTGCAATAAATGAGCAGGAATAAATATTGGCCAAATCAATAATGTTTATTCCTCCAGTTTTACCAATAACATATTCGAAAGGATCATTATAAGCTCGTGTTAAAACCCTCATCCAATTGGGACACTGAAATTTTTCTCCGGTGCTGTACGCTTGAGATAATAATTCAGTCATCCCATATTCTGAGTGAATTTCATTTAAATTTAAATTTCTTTTTAATGTAGCATGTAGTGTTGACTTCACCATTTCTTTTCGCTTTCCTTTCATGCCTCCAGTTTCCATCACTAAACAATTGGATAAATCTGGGGAAAATTTTTCTCCTAAATCTAATAATGCATAACTCACACCGATGAGCAGAATCTTGTCGTCTTTATGTCGGTCGATGAGGGATAGCATTTCTTCATAATTATCCAGAAAAAAACCACTTGCATTATATTTTGATGATTGAATAAATTTATCCACCATGTAAATTAATGAGGATCCTTCGCGTTCTAGATAGCTTGGCAAAAGACCTAAAATCAGAAAATCTTCAATTGGACCGTATTTATTTTCAAACGCTTTTTGAAATGATTTTTCATAAAGGGCAAGCGATTTTATATAATGTTTGCTTTGACTCATTCCTGTAGTCCCACTACTCGTAAAAATTTGCGCTGGTTCTCCTTCAAAACATTTTAAAGGGTGAGTTTTGAAAAAAGAGATGGGTAAAAATGGAATTTTTTCAATCCGGTTAATTGATTGAACATCAATTTTCAGTAAGTCGCAATATCGGCGGTAAACAGCATTGTTCGACCATTGAAATCGAAACGTCTCAAGTGCATATTTTTCGAATTCCTCTTCGTTTGAAATATTAAAAATTTCGTGAGGAGAAAAAGACAATTTATATGGTTTTTGCGCGTTCACCTTTTTATTGATAACTTTGGTTTGATTATTACTGGTAAAACAATCTATTCAAGGAAGTATATGCGCACAAAAATAAGTTTATTTTTTTCGATTGTGGCAATAGGATTGACATTAATTGGATGCTTTAAAAGAGAAGAATATCCAGTAGAGCCTTCAATTTCTAATCCAGTAATTGTAGATTATAAGGATTCAATTTACATTTCTTTTGATTTTACAGACGGCGATGGTGATATTGGATTATCTCCTGAAGAACTTGATCCACCTTTTAATGAAGACTCTTACTATTACTATAATATCTATATCGACTATTATGAAAAAGATGATGAAGATGGATGGGTGAGAGGTAGAGATGTTAATGGTGATTCTGTCGTTTTTCCATACCGTATTAAACCGATTATTGTAAAAGGGAAAGCAAGAGGGATTAAAGGAACGATGGATGTTAGTGTTATTGAATATCGCAACAAAAGTTCAGAGCAATCCGATACAATTAAATATGCCATCAAATTAATTGACAAGGCTTTAAATGAGAGTAACCTCATTGAAACCGAACCTTTCTATCCAAATTAAATCAATAGTATTTACTTAACACGGAAAAAATTTTCAATTTTCTAAAATTCCTATATTTTTACCGAAAAGAAGGACACTTTAGCTATGTTGATTTATATTCTATCCCGTGGAGCTAACCTCTATTCAACAGCTCGGATTTACCGTGCGGCATTAGAACGAAGACATAATGTAAGGGTCTTAGATCATATGGAATGTGATTTATTAGTTGAAGGGAATCGCTTTTTAGTTGTCTATAATAATGAGATTTTGCTGAAACCAGATGTCGTTATTCCTCGAATAGGAAGTTCAGCCACAATTCATGGTACAGCAGTGGTAAGACACTTTCAAGAGATGGGAGTTCCCGTTTTAAATTGTGCAGAAGGAATTTTAAATTCACGGGATAAGTTTAGGTCCCTTCAAAAATTAGCAGGAAATCATATTCCAGTTCCGGCATCTTATTTTTCAAATGACCTGCATCACGCTGAAAAAATTGTCAAAAGAACATTGGGTTACCCATTTATTTTGAAGGTGTTGGAAGGAACGCAAGGATTGGGTGTCCATCTTGTAAAGAATGAAATTGAAGCTCATGAGCTCTTCAATCAGTTTGTAAATGCTAGAACTAAAGTTATTTTACAAGAGTTTATAGAAGAGTTTAGCGGGAAGGATGTTCGTGTATTTGTTGTTGGAACCAAAGTGGTTGCCGCAATGATGAGAATGGCTGGTGAAGGAGAGTTTCGTTCCAATATTCATCGGGGAGGTAAAGGGGTTAAAATTCAATTGTCGGAGGATGAAAAGGAGATAGCAGTTAGAGCTGTTCGAGTGCTTGGTTTGCAGGTAGCAGGAGTAGATATTTTAAGGTCAAAAAAAGGTGCTTTAATCATTGAGGTTAATTCTTCTCCTGGTCTAGAAGGTATTGAGGGCGTAACAGAGGTTAAAATTGCCGAAGAAATGATTCAATTTGTAGAACAAAATTATTCTAATGAAAATAAATAATATTACTGTTAACCCAGGGGAAAATGTTACCATTCAAATACCAGTGGCTAACTTACCTTCCGGTACAGAGATTAATTTGTTTGCTCATGTGTACCGAAGTAAAAAACCGGGACCTACATTGTTGGTTACTGGAGGCGTACACGGTGATGAAGTAAATGGTATTGAAATTGTTCGACGTGCTGTACGTGAAAAATTATTCAACAAATTAAAGGCTGGTGCTGTGATTGCAGTTCCTTTATTGAATGTGTATGGGTTTATTAATTTCTCAAGAGGGTTTCCGGATGGAAAAGATGTGAACCGTTCTTTTCCTGGAACAAAATCGGGATCGTTAGCAGCGCGTATAGCTTATGTTTTCACGACAGAAATTTTACCTTTTGCTGATTTAGCTTTAGATTTTCACACCGGAGGAAAGAGTATTCATAATTTTCCGCAAGCGCGATATACAGGTGATGATGAAAGAAGTTATAAGTTGGCAAAAGACCTAAATATGCCACTTATTATTAAATCATCTTTAATCGCAAGGTCGCTGAGAAAAACAGCATACTCAAAAAATATTCCCATGGTTGTTTTTGAGGGAGGGGAGTCTTTAAGGATTGATGAAAATTCAATAGCAGAAGGTTTAAGAGGTTTGAGAAATGTGCTTATTGGTCAGGGTATGATTAAAGGTAAACAAGAAATTAATCCAACAATTGAATTAGAGACTAAGCTTTGGATACGTGCGAATAGGGCTGGGATTTTTTCACTGGAAAAAAAATCGGGTGATTATGTTAAGAAAGGTGATGTTTTGGGGCGAATAACGGATCCATATAATACGTATCAATCAAAAGTTTCGGCTAAGAATGATGGGTTCATTTTTGGACATAACAATAATCCCGTTGTTAATAAAGGAGACGCATTATTTCATATTGGATTTTAAAAAAATAAATTATGCTACATTTTGTGATTAAAGACGCTGAACCAACCGTGCTATCTAATCCTGAAAAAATAACTAAGCTATTTAATGACATGGTCATGTTAATCTCTGCAGCAAATGGACCTGCTTTGTTTGAAGATTTGTTAAAATTTGAAAATGATAGGGCCGTTTTAGAGGCGCATGAAAATGATTTTCACGCCAAATTCGATGGAGTTATTTCTGATCAATATATTCAAAGTGGAAAATTTAGATTACTCGAGGATGGAGCCTTAGTATTTGAAGCTCTTTTTACGATTAATGATGAAACACCAACAGATGTTCGAGTGAAATTAAATTGTGAAGGAGAGACTTTAGTGCGTCAAGAATTAGAAAGAGAGCTTGAACGTGATTTTTCATTTGAAGCAGAACAATATATGGTTGGCCGAAATGAATTGAAAGATGAAACAGCAAAGGTTACAGCGGGTTTAAATGATAAGGTGTCTGAATCCGATAGTAATGATGATGATCCAAAAGTTCAAATTTCATCTTCTGACGATATCACTGAAGTTGACTTAAACGAACTTCCTTTTGAATTAGAAGAAGACTTATACGAACCCCAAATTATGTTAGCTCGACTGAATGGTGTGGTACATGATATTTTTCGAGGAGCAATAGGTGATTTTTCAAATGAGTCTATTGGCAGTGAGACTATTGAAAACGGAGCTAAAATTAAATTCATGGATTATACGCATGACAGTTTCCTTGTCACATTCAGGCATGGAACATTAGATCAAGCAGTAGAGGTCTCCTTTTTCCTTGAAGAAGAAGAGGAGTTAATTTTTAGCGCACATTTTTCCAGTGATGGCTATGGAAGGTTATCTGGTTCGGATTCGCGTTTATTGGAGCGAATTAAACGGAGTTTATTGTCTGCCTAGCTTAAAAACTGAATAACCGTATTGTAAAATTCTTCAGGTGCTTCCGCATGAAGCCAATGGCCTGACTCCTCAATGGAGTGAATTGAAGCATTTGGGAATTTTTCCATCAGCATGTCATAATCTGATTCCAAAATGTAGTTCGATTTACCCCCGCGGATAAACAAGGTTTGACAATTTATTTTGTCGAACGTGATTAAAGACAATACTTTGTTAATTTCTCGTGTCAAAACAGGGATGTTTATTCTCCAGCCCAACTGACCTTTTTCTACCCAATAGAGGTTTTTAAGTAAAAACTGTCGAACACCTATTTCTGGTACGTATTTGGCTAAAATTTTATCGGCTCCGCCACGGCTTTTAACCGCGCTTAAGTCGATTTCATTTAACCCCTTTAAAATTTGATCATGATGAGACGGATAAGACTTATGAGAGATGTCAGCAATGATCAGTTTGTCAACTAAGTCAGAATGATCAACAGCAAATCGAATGGCGGTTTTTCCGCCCATGGAGTGTCCTAAAATATTAACCTTGTTAAGCCCTAAATCCTGTATTAATTCATATAAATCAGCAGCCATTAAATCATAGTTAAAATCGTCAGAGTTTGGGGAATGACCATGATTTCTTTGGTCGACAAAATAAACCGTATAATCCTCTGCGAATTTCCGACCTAAAGTCTGCCAGTTGTCTGAAGATCCAAATAATCCATGCAAGATTATAAGCGGCTTTCCTTCTCCTAATTTTCGATAATGTAACTTCATTCTGCTAACTGTTTTTTATACATATTAATCGTATTCTCAATTCCAAAATACAATGCATCGGAAATTAATGCATGACCAATGCTCACTTCCGCTAACTCTGGTATTTCTGATTTAAAAAAAGACAAGTTGTCTAAATTTAGGTCGTGCCCTGCATTTAAAACTAAATCATTTTTTAAGGCTATTTCTGCGGCAGTTTTAAATGGAGCAATAGCTTTAACTTTATTGTTTTTAAAGTTGTCGGCGTAGGGTCCGGTGTATAATTCGATACGATGAACACCTAACTTAGCCGCATGCTCAATTAAGTTAGCATCAGTTCCGATGAAAATAGAGGATCGAACACCAAGTGCATGAATTTGAGCAAGTAGGTCTTTTAAAAAATCGAAATGTTTGACGGTGTCCCAGCCCTGATTAGAGGTAAGCACGTGAGGTGGATCGGGAACCAATGTAGCTTGAGCAGGTCGCGTATCTGAAATTAACTTAATAAACCGATCATCAGGATATCCTTCAATATTGTACTCTGTTTTTACAACATGAGCCAGGTCATATACGTCCTGCGTTGTGATATGCCGCTCATCTGGTCGTGGATGAATCGTGATTCCTTCTGCACCAAATTGCTCGCAGTCTTGAGCAAACTTAACGAGATGAGGTGTATTGCCTCCTCTTGCATTTCTAATCGTTGCTATTTTATTGATATTTACACTTAATTTCGTAGCCATTAAATCGGATTCAAGAATTTTCTACAAATTTAGAAAGGATAGCGCAATAATTACTTACATTAGCAAGGAATAAATGAACGTAAATCTCTAAAATGAGAGCAGAAGAACTTATATCCGAAATGATTCCACCCCTCAAATACACTGAGACGGGTGAAAAGGCCTTAAACTGGATGAATGAATTCCGTGTAAGTCATCTTCCAGTTGTAAAAGGAAATCAATTCATCGGCTTATTGTCAGAAAATGATGTTTATGATATGCCCGATCCAAGTTTGCGTCTAGATGAATGTTTTTTAAATTTACCTAAACCTTTTATCTACGGTAATCGCCACGTTTATGAGGTGATGAAGACGATTGCAGACTTGAAAATCACTGTCGTTCCAATCCTCAATGAAAATAACGAGTACATCGGATGCACCGACTTACTTTTTTTAATGTCGCAGATTACGGCAGTTATTTCGATTAAAGAACAAGGTGGAATTATCGTTTTGGTAATGAATCAACACGATTATACCTTGACGGAAATTGCTCGAATTGTGGAGGAAAATAATGCAAAAATTTTGAGTTCTTACATTACCTCCGTACCTGATTCTACAGAACTAGAGGTGACATTAAAGATTAACAGCAACGATTTAGATCGTATCATACATACTTTTAATCGTTATGATTATGTGATTAAAGCCAGTTATGCGAAAGGAGAATGGGGAAATGATCTTAAAAGACGTTATGATGAGTTGATGAATTATTTAAATATGTAATGTATGAAGGTAGGTATCTACGGTAGAGCATTTAATGATTCATTTATTCCAAACATTCAAGAACTTTTTAATACCCTAGAGCTATTCGCTTGGGAAATTACAATTTACCAACCATTTCGTTCTTATTTAGCACCTCGTTTGTCTTTGGCTAATGATTATCCGGTATTCAATAAATACGAGGATATAGTGGAAGATGTTGACGTCTTAATTTCCATAGGTGGCGATGGAACTTTTCTTGAGACGATAAATATTGTTCGCAGTAGCGGAATACCAATTTTAGGAGTGAATACCGGTCGATTGGGTTTTCTAGCATCGACGTATAAAGAGGATATTGTTGATGTATTATATTCTATTAAAGAAGGTAAGTTCAGGTTGCAAACGCGATCTTTAATCAATCTAATTACCGAAGAGGGGTTATTTGGGAAAGATAATTTTGCATTAAATGAATTAACTGTGCATAAAAAGGATAGTTCATCAATGATTACTATTCATACGTACATAGGTGATTTGTATTTGAATAGTTACTGGGCGGATGGACTAATAATTGCTACCCCGACAGGGTCAACTGCTTACAGTTTAAGTTGTGGCGGACCGATTATTGTTCCCGGAGCAAAAGATTATGTAATAACACCAATAGCTCCTCATAATTTAAACGTTAGGCCGATTATTGTTCCTGATGATCGAACCATTCGATTGAAAATTGAAGGACGTGGTCGTGAGTACCTTTGCTCATTAGATTCTCGATCGGTTACTATCGACTCTGCAATTGAACTGACGATTAAAAAAGCTAATTTTCAATTAAACGTTATTCAAACAGAAAATCAAAACTTCTTAAATACAATTCGAAATAAAATGATGTGGGGTCTAGATCGTAGGAATTAAAAAATTCTTTTCGTCGAATGTAGTATTTGATTTGATACCCTCAAAAAATAGTATTTTCTATACCTCGTTTAAAATCAATTAGTGAGTCGTGATCTGTCAATTCAAGTAGATTCACGCGGATTTAAGGCATACCCAAATCGATCGTCCGAATTTCGTTTTATAACAGTGCTTTCAGAAATTCAATAACAATTTGCGAATGTCTGCGATGAATTATTTTTAGCGGTGAGTGGTGATGGTAAAAAAGAGTTAAAAATAAAACACCTACCAAAAGGCACATATTTTTTGAATTTAATCATTGGAAATAAAAATTATGTCCAGAAAATAACGATTCAATAACGCTTTATTGTACAAAATTTAACGCCTTTTTTTTAACAATTATTTGACATTTATTCATATATTATTAATTTTAGCGTAATAATTTAAACAAAATCAAGATGAAGCAATACTACAATTTAAAGTTAATTGCGACTTTAATTCTATCTCTTGGGTTATCCCAACTCTGGGCTCAAGATATTACGACTATTGACTACAGCGGTGATTATACTACTTATACGGTTCCAGACGGTGTAAGTAGTATAGCTATTACTGCTAAAGGTGCCCAAGGGGCGGCTGCTCAAAGTGGTCGTTCAGGAGGTAAGGGAGCCTCAATGTATGGGGAGTTTGATGTGGAACCAGGCTCTACGTTAATTATCGCAGTTGGAGGAGAAGGTTTAGGAGCAAGTTCAGGTTCAAATGGCGGCGGCGGCGGCGGTACTTTTGTCGTTTTGGATGAAGGTATTGGTGGTCCTGGTGCATATACTATGACGGCTGGACCGTTTGCTGATCACACTGTTACACCTTTGATTGTTGCAGGTGGTGGTGGTGGAACCAGATCAGGTGCTGCAACAGATGGAAATCCAGGTGTTGTTGGTGAAATGGGTACATCAGGATCAGGAGGTAGTTCTTCTGGTGGTGGTGCTGCTGTTACTCCTGCAGAAGAAGGAGCTTTAATTTCTTCAAGTAGTTGGGGGTCTGCAGGTGGTGGATTCAGAACTGATGGAGCAAATGACGGTTCGTATGGTTGTGGAGGTAAATCATTTTTGAATGGTGCGCTAGGAGGTAATTGCGGTTCATGCAGTCATGTTGCTACTGGTGGATTCGGTGGCGGAGGTCAAGGTCGTGGCTGTAGCGGCGGCGGCGGTGGCGGCGGCTGGTCAGGTGGCCAGGGTGGTTACATCGCTGGTGGCGGTGGATCATATAATGATGGAATCAATCAAGTGAATGTGGGTGGTGAAAATGAAGGTGACGGAGTTGTAATTATCGAAGTTCTTTGTATTGGATTAGTTCCTGATATACCTGTTACTGGTGTTTGTTTAGGGGAAGAATTAACCTTAGATGTTGACTCTGAAACTGGTGGTGTTATTACTTGGTCAGGTGGAGTAGTAGATGGTTCTCCTTTTACGCCTCCTCCAGGAACAACGACTTATACGGCAACAAGTTCAAGTGCTTTAGATTGTGCGTTTGAAATCGATATTTCGGCTTCTCCAGTGCCAGATATTACAGCAAACTCAAGTTTACCAACTGCTTGTGAAGGAGCATTAATCACACTATGGGGTGAAGGTGGTGACACCTACGAATGGTCAGGTACAGGTGATGTAACTCCTATGGATAGTGTTGCTTTCTTAGCTGAAGAAGGAACTGTAACTTATACGGTAGTAGGATCTGTATTAGGTTGTGAAGGAGCTCCGGCTTCAATTACTTTAGTGGGTGCACCGCAACCTGAAGTTATAGCAACTGCTACTCCAAGTGAAATTTGTTTAGGAGATTCTTATACAATTAATGGTAGTGGTGATGGTGCTACCGCATTCGATTGGGGAGGTGGACTTGAAGATGGTGAGACAATCACTCCAGAGTCACCTGGTACTTTTGTTCATATGGTTGTAGGTGTATCAGATGAAGGTTGTTACGATACTGCTTTTGCTACTGTAATTGTCCATGAGATTCCTATTGTAAATGCAGGTCTTGATGTTACACAGTGTGAAGGGTATGATGTGATTTTAACGGCAACTGGTGCTGAAACTTATACTTGGTCACCAGATATTACAAATGGTGTTCCTTTCCCTGCTCTTCCTGGCGAAAATGTATATACAGTTTCAGGAACGAATGAAATCGGTTGTAAAGCTTCTGATATGGTTGTCGTAACAGGAGTAGAATTACCTGAGATTACAGCTGTAGTGAATGATGAATATTCCCCTTACGGTGGTAGTATTGATATCACGATGGTTGGTGGTTCTGGTTCTTTTGGATATGAATGGTCACATGGTCCAACAACAGAGGATGTTTCTGGTTTAACTTCAGGGTCATATCACGTTAATGTACATGATACAGGTGTTGATATCGAAGTTTGTCCTGATGTTGATTCATTATTCTTTATCCGAAGCTATGTTGGAGTTGAAGAGTTAGGTCAAGAAAACCTATCGATTTATCCAAACCCTACTACCAATAGTTTTGTATTATCGGTAGAAGGTGAATACAGCTATAAACTGTTTACTATTAATGGTAAAGAAATCATTTCAGGAATTGGAAATGATCAAGTTGAAATTGATCTAACTAAACTTTCCGCAGGTACTTACTTGATCGAGGTATCACAAGGAGAAAATATTTACAATGCTAAAGTAGTAAAAGAGTAGCATTGAATCTTGATTAAATTTAAGCCGCCTTAGTTAATAGGGCGGCTTTTTTGTTTTGTGCTCTTTATCAATAGGATAATTAGAGAAATTGTTCTATCTTAGTTAGGCAACTAACTTTTTTAATATGATAAATATTTCACTTAATTTCCTTATTCACGCACCTCCTCGCTAAAGATCCATTCTTTTAGCAAATGCATTGAAAATTTCTTATTTGTTGGTTAATCTCTTTTCCAATGAATGTAGAAGTCTCAAAAAACAATGTTACCATAAAGCATTTACGCAATTTTTAACAACTAATTTTTTAATTATGAAATTGAATTCTACATTAAAAATGCTAATGGTCTTATTTTGTCATTGGTCATTTAATTCGTTATCCCAAGTATTAACTTTTTCTTATACCGGTGAGGTGCAAACATATGTTGTTCCTGCAGGTGTTTCCAATATTCAAATAGAAGCTTGGGGAGCGCAAGGAGGCGGATCAGAAGTTTGTGGAGGTACAACTGAGGATGATGGTGGTTTTGGAGGGTATGCCGTCGGTTCTTTATCAGTTACACCAGGTACTGAGCTTCATATTTATGTTGGAGGTAAACCTGAAATTGGTTCTGGTTCTGGGGTGCCCGGAGGCTTTAACGGAGGAGGTGCTTCTGGTCAATGGGGAGGTGCCGGAGGTGGAGCCTCTGATGTCCGTATCGGTGGTACGGAATTAGAAGATAGAATTATCGTTGCTGGTGGTGGCGGTGGTGGAAATACCGGATGCCCAGATCACGGTACTGGAGGACTTGGTGGAGGCTTGATCGGAGGTGATGGTATTGGCTTATCCGGTTACACTGGAGGTGGTGGAGGAACAGCTGTTGCCGGTGGCGCAGGAGCAGGTGACGGTTCCGGAGGAGTTCTCGGTGTTGGAGGAACAGGTGGTTATCATGTTGCCGGTGGAGGCGGTGGATATTATGGCGGTGGAGCTGCATATGCTGCTGGTGGAGGAGGCGGTTCATCTTACCTCGGTGACTTGGAGGAGGCAAGTACTTCTGCAGGAATTAGAGAGGGGCATGGTGAAGTCGTGATAACAGTCTTGTGTGTAGCACTTGAACTGGAAGAATATGACGAACATTTATGTTTAGGTGAGGAAGTTACCTTAGAAGGGATTTCGGCAACTGGAGGAACAGTAATGTGGGATGAAGGCGTAGAGAATGGCGTCCCTTTTGTTCCTGGAGGAGTGGGAACCTATTTTTATAATGGAGTAAGTACGTCAGGAAGTGATTGTATGCTAACAGTTGAAATAGAGGTTCATGAATCACCGGATATTGTCGCAAATGCTAGCCCTGAAATTGTTTGTCATGGTCAAGAATTAATTCTCCATGGTTCGGGTGGTGCATACTATTCATGGGAGCCTGGGGAAATTGAAGACGATGAGCCTTTTATTCCTGAATTAGGAACGCATGTATTTACTGTAATAGGAGAGGATTGGCATGGATGTACAGGAACAGATGAAATTGAAGTTTCAGTTATTGAATCTCCCGAAATTACGGCAAATGTTTCAAGTGAGAATATTTGTTTAGGAGACGAGGTAACCCTGTCAGGTAGTGGCGGTGAAATCTATGAATG
The DNA here is from genome assembly GCF_001661595.2 of Crocinitomix algicola. Lineage (GTDB taxonomy): Bacteria > Bacteroidota > Bacteroidia > Flavobacteriales_D > Crocinitomicaceae > Crocinitomix > Crocinitomix algicola. The sequence continues at coordinate 133,707 of NZ_LYPF02000015.1, read as the reverse complement.
GGATCCGGAAATTGAAGATGGAGTTGCTTTTGTTCCTGGTGAGATAGGAACTTATACATATTCTCTTGTGGGGTATGTCGATGAGGATGGTTGCCCAGGCGAAGACGAAGTGACTTTTTCCGTACATGATTTACCTGTTATAGATAGTTATACAACAGCTGATGAGATGGCCGGAGGTGATGGTGAAATTGACATTACTGTTAGTGGTGGTGCACCAGGCTATCTTTATGATTGGGATAATGATGGGACAGGTGATTTTGATGATTCAGAGGATTTAACCGGACTTGATGGAGGTCTTTATACCGTAGTTGTTCAAGATGAAAATGGTTGTGAAGTCAGCTCAGAAATTGAGGTGAATTCTCAATTGAGTATAAATGACATTCCAACTGCTCAAGTACTTGTATTTCCGAATCCAACAACAAGTGCAGTACAAATTCAATTTAACGGTCGGTTTGATTATCAAGTTTTGACAGTGGATGGTAAAGTACTGCTTATGGGTAACGGATTTAACAATATTGATGTCAATTTGGAAGACTTTTCTTCAGGAACATACCTCTTAGAGATCATGAGCAACAACCAGCTGTTCCACTCAAAAATAATAAAAGAATAATTACAGGTACTTTAATATCTTATACACATCAAAATGCCGTGAGTCTCACGGCATTTTTTCTGTTTATAAATTGAAACATGTTTTTCCTAAAATAAGCAATGTGTTTTGGTTAATGTTTTGTATTTTAATGGTTTAAATTAATTCGCAAAATTTATGAAAAAATATTACAAATCAATTTTAACCGTTTTAACAATCGGATTAAGTGTAAACGCAAATGCGCAAGAAACCACATTTGAATTTACGGGGGATGTTCAATCATACACGGTTCCTCCAGGGGTTGAGACTATTCAAATTGAGGCCTGGGGTGCAGCTGGAGGAACAGGAACCTATGCAGGCATAACGCCATTACCTGGAAAAGGTGGCTACTCAATCGGTAAATTGGATGTAACGCCAGGTCAAGTATTGGAAGTTTATGTTGGAGGAGAAGGTGCGGCTACAGGGCTAGGTGGCTATAATGGCGGCGGTCAAGCAGGAACTGATTATGGAGCCTCAGGAGGAGGGGCATCTGACGTAAGAATAAGTCCTTATGGATTGACCGAAAGAGTAATTGTTGCTGGAGGAGGAGGTGGCGCTGCCTACGGTTCGTCTCCAAGTAATGGTGGAGATGGAGGAGGATTAGAAGGAGTCTTTGGTCAAGATATGTCTGGTTTTGAAGGCGGAGGCGGTGGAACTCAAATTGCTGGAGGTGCCGCGGGTTGTTGTTATGGAGCTGCAGCTGCTGGTGAATTTGGTGTGGGAGGAGGTCCTGGTGATTACCATAATGCCGGTGGCGGAGGTGGCTGGTACGGAGGTGGCTCTGGTGCTGGTCAAGCTGCAGCGGGAGGAGGATCTTCGTATATAGATGGTTTAGAGGATGCTTCAACAACGGCAGGGTTGCGAGAAGGAAATGGTCAGGTTATTATTACTGTTCTTTGCCTCGGACTGACTTTGGAAGAGTTTCCAAGCGAGATTTGTTTTGGAGAAGCAATTGTTTTTGAAGCTTCTTCGGAGACAGGTGGTACAATTACGTGGAGTGATGGTATTGAGAATGGTGTGTCCTTTACTCCGGATGCTGTAGGAACGATCGTTTACACAGCTACGAGTTCTTCTGAAGCTGACTGTGACGCAACAGTTGAAATTACGGTGATTGAAAGTCCTACAGTAGATAGTTATGTGTCCACAGACGAAATTATTGGAGGAGATGGTGAAATCGACATTACTGTTAGTGGTGGTGCACCAGGTTATCTTTATGATTGGGATAATGATGGGACAGGTGATTTTGATGATTCAGAGGATTTAACAGGACTTGATGGAGGTCTTTATACCGTAGTTGTTCAAGATGAAAATGGTTGTGAAGTCAGCTCAGAAATTGAGGTGAATTCTCAATTGAGTATAAATGACATTCCAACTGCTCAAGTACTTGTATTTCCAAATCCAACAACAAGTGTAGTACAAATTCAATTTAACGGTCAGTTTGATTATCAAGTTTTGACAGTGGATGGTAAAGTACTGCTTATGGGTAATGGATTTAATAATATTGATATCGATTTGGAAGACTTTTCTTCAGGAACATACCTCTTAGAACTTAAAAGCAACAACCAGCTCTATCAATCAAAAATTATAAAAGAATAATTACGATTAAATTATTTTCTTCATACGTTAAAATGCCGCAAGATTCGCGGCATTTTTTCTGTTTATAAACTTGAATGTACTAATCCTTAAATAATTGCTTGGATAAGGTTGTTAATTTGTATATTAAAAGGATTAAATCAATACACAAAATTTATGAAAAAATATTACAAAGCATTTTTAATATTCCTATCAATAGGGTTTAGCGTAAATACAATTGCGCAAGAAACTACATTTGAATTTACTGGTGAACCTGAGACATTTGTTGTTCCTGCTGGAATATCGTCGATTACAATTACAGCTTCTGGTGCACAAGGTGGTGCTGATGGTGGTCTTGGTGCGACGATGGAGGGAACCTTCTCTGTGACTCCCGGAGAAACATTACATGTCATTGTTGGTGAAGAAGGTCACTTACAAGTAGGAGGAAATGATCAGAATAGTGCTGGCGGCGGCGGCGGGTCTTTTGTCTACAATGCGGACATGGAGTTATTAATTGCTGCTGGAGGCGGAGGAGGAAGATGTCCTTATGAATTTGCTGTACCATTACACGCTGAATGTGGTGGTCAGGTCGGCGAGTCTGGTGGCCAAAATTCTGATGGTTCCTCATTTGGTGGAACATCAGGTAATGGCGGTGAACCGGGAATTTGGTCAGGGACGGTATGCGCAGGTGGAGGAACCGGATGGGAAACCATTGGTGGCGGTGGAATTCATGGGGGGATTAATCATCCTGACTGGACGGGAGGAGACCCATACTGCGACGGCGGCGGCGGAGGTTGCGGCGGAATTGGTGGATTTGGCGGCGGTGGTGGTGCTGGAAACCTCTATGGAGGAGGCGGAGGAGGCGGAGGTTATTCCGGTGGAGCAGGCGGAAATGACCCTGATCACGGTGGTGGTGGAGGTTCCTTCAATGCAGGAACAGATCAAGTAAATATAGGTTCCGATAATTCAGGTAATGGAGTAGTTGTTATTGAAATTTTTTGTTACAGTTTAACTCTTGAAGATTACGTAAGCGAGATTTGTTTTGGAGAAGAAATTGTTTTTGAAGCTTCTTCGGAGACAGGCGGCACAATTACGTGGAGTGATGGTATTGAGAATGGTGTGTCCTTTACTCCAGATGCTGTAGGAACAATCGTTTACACAGCTACGAGTTCTTCTGAAGCTGACTGTGACGCAACAGTTGAAATTACGGTGATTGAAAGTCCTACTGTAGATAGTTATGTGTCCACAGACGAAATTATTGGAGGAGATGGTGAAATTGACATTACTGTTAGTGGTGGTGCACCGGGTTATCTTTATGATTGGGATAATGATGGGACAGGTGATTTTGATGATTCAGAGGATTTAACAGGACTTGATGGAGGTCTTTATACCGTTGTTGTTCAAGATGAAAATGGTTGTGAAGTCAGCTCAGAAATTGAGGTGAATTCTCAATTGAGTATAAATGACATTCCAACTGCTCAAGTACTTGTATTTCCAAATCCAACAACAAGTGTAGTACAAATTCAATTTAACGGTCAATTTGATTATCAAGTTTTGACAGTAGAAGGTAAAATACTACTCACTGGTAACGGATTTAACAATATTGATGTCGATTTGGAAGACTTTTCGTCAGGAACATACCTCTTAGAACTTAAAAGCAACAACCAGCTCTATCAATCAAAAATTATAAAAGAATAATTACGATTAAATTATTTTCTTCATACGTTAAAATGCCGCAAAATTCGCGGCATTTTTTCTGTTTATAAATTTGAATATACTAATCCTTAAATAATTACTTGGATAAGGTTGTTAATTTGTATATTAAAGGATTAAATCAATACACAAAATTTATGAAAATACTTTACAAAACAATTTTAGCTTCATTTGCATTGGGTTTTAATCTAAGTGCAACAGCGCAAGTGACAACATTTTCCTACACAGGAACAATTGATACATATACTGTCCCAGCGGGTGTAAGTCGAATTTCAATTCAAGCTTATGGTGCGCAAGGCGGTAATGATAATGGAGGACTTGGTGCAGGAATTTATGGTGAATTTGATGTAACGCCAGGAACAGTTTTTAATGTTGTTGTTGGCCAACAGGGACTTGTAAATAATTGTGGTGGGCCAGATGCGTCTGGAGGCGGAGGCGGAGGCTCTTTTGTTTGGGACCCAACTGATGCTGATTTTCCATTAGTTGCTGCCGGTGGAGGCGGAGGTGGAAATGAAAATTGGGGAGGAATTGAATGTCGAGCGGGAGTTGATGGGCAAGCAGGTAATGATGGAACGTCAGGTGCAGAAGGATTAGCCCTTGGAGGTGTTGGTGGAGAAGGTGGAGCTGGTGATGCGCCATCGGGAACAGGTTCTGGAGGAGGAGGCTGGTTAAGCCCAGGTCAAAATTCAACTTGGGGTGATGGGTGTACTGGAGGTACGACATTACCAACCTTTTTCGGTGGAGAAGGAGCTTCAGGTTTTGGACCAGGCGGTCAAGGAGGATTTGGCGGAGGCGGTGGAGCAGTATGCGGAAGTGGAGGAGGAGGAGGATTCTCCGGAGGCGCAGGTGGTAATGGTAGTACATGTCGAGCTGGTGGTGGTGGTGGTGGTTCTTACAATGCTGGAACAGAGCAATCAAATGCTACAGGGGTTAGAACTGGTAATGGTGAGGTTATTATCACGGTGTTATGTGATTATTTAACAGTTTCCGTTTCTGATTACGAAGTATGTCTTGGAGACCCCCTAACGCTTAGTGCTACTTCTTCTAATGAAGGAACAATTACGTGGAGTGATGGTATTGAGAATGGTGTGTCTTTTACTCCAGATGCATTAGGAACGATCGTTTACACAGCAACAAGTTCTTCTGAAGCTGATTGTGACGCAACAGTTGAAATTACGGTGATTGAAAGTCCTACTGTAGATAGTTATACAACAACCGATGAGATTGCTGGAGGTGATGGTGAAATTGATATTACTGTTAGTGGTGGTGCACCTGGATATGTATATGATTGGGATAATGATGGAACAGGAGACTTTGATGATGCAGAAGATTTGACAGGACTTGTTGGAGGAACCTACACTGTTATCGTTCAGGATGAAAATGGCTGCGAAATTAACGCTGATTTCACTGTGAACTCCCAAGTAGGCATTAAAGATTTCAATCTCGCGAATATTCAAGTATATCCAAATCCTACGCAAAGTTCTACGCGCATTGAAGTTGACGGTAATTTTGAATATAGCTTGAATGATTTAAGAGGTAAATCGCTTTTATCGGGTAATGCCGTTAACCAAACTTCGCTGGATTTGAGTGAGTTATCAAAAGGAACTTATCTGCTTTTGATTCATAAAGACGGAGAGGTATACCAAGGTAAAGTGTTGAAATTCTAAGTATAACAGTATTTTTAATAGTCAAAAAGGTCGCCTCAAAGGTGACCTTTTTTCGTTTGTCCATTCCTTAAAAAAAATGGTAGATTCCTAAATAAATCAATTTACGTGCAAGATAAATGCAGAGTTTTGTTCTGAAAAAAAAATCATATAATGAAAAATAACTTACGTACTTTAGGTCTTATCGGGGCCTTTCTATTTACAAATTATGCTGATGCACAGGAGGTAGTATTTGAATACACTGGAGCAGTGCAAACTTATGTCATTCCAGATGGCGTTCACGGTGTGATCATGGAAGCTTGGGGAGCACAAGGCGGGGGAAGTGAAGACTGCGATGATGGTGTTAATGATGATGGGGGATTGGGCGGTTATGCTACTGGCCGAATTGATTTAGCGCCAGGATCTACATTAAATATTTTTGTTGGCGGAAAGCCTGAAGTAAACCTAGGTGGCGGTACACCCGGAGGTTTTAATGGTGGTGGTGCTTCTGGTCGCTATGGTGGTGCTGGAGGCGGCGCGTCTGATATTCGATTAACAGGTATGGATTTAGGAAGTCGATTGCTCGTTGCTGGTGGCGGCGGAGGAGGAAATACAGGTTGTCCTGATAATGGTGCTGGTGGTGCTGGTGGAGGATTATATGGAGAAGTTGGATTAGCGTATGAAGGGTATACACCCGGAACTGGAGGAACGCAAACAGAAGGAGGAACAGGAGCTGGTGATGGATCAGATGGAGCATTTGGTGTTGGAGGAACAGGTGGTTATCACGTTGCCGGAGGCGGTGGTGGATTCTACGGTGGTGGAGCTGCATTTGCCGCTGGAGCTGGTGGCGGCTCATCTTACTATGGAATTTTGGAGGACGCATCTTCTATGAGTGGTGCTAATGCTGGACACGGTCGGGTGATTCTCACTTTGCTGTGCGATGCGATTACAACAACCGTTAGTTCATACGAAATCTGTTTAGGTGAAGGGGTAACTATCACCGGAACTTCTCATACTGGCGGTGATGTTTCTTGGAGCGGTGGTCTTGAAAATGGGGTAGAATTTGTTCCTGAATCCGTTGGATTATTAGAGTTTAATTCATCTAGTACATCTCCAACTGACTGCCCAGCAAATGTTGAAATTTTAGTACTAGACGTACCAAAAGTAGTGAGTTCTACAAAAATTGATGCTGAGTTTGGTGGGGATGGTGAAATTGATATCACGGTGTCCGGAGGAGAACCTGTTTATGAGTTTGATTGGGATAATGATGGTACTGGCGACTTTGATGATCCTGAAGACTTAACGGGTCTTGATGAAGGTATTTACAAGGTGGTAATTCGTGATTACAAAGGGTGTCAAGGTTCTGAAATTTTTGTTTTAAATGGATTTTTATCAGACCAAAGTTTGTCACAGCAAGCGCTCAATGTTTATCCAAATCCAACAACAAACAATATCGCAATTGAAGGTGTGGAAAATGCTACTTACAGTATTAGTAATTTAAAAGGCAGCATTTTGAGTACTGGTCAAATTTCAACTGCTGATAATATTGATGTTTCTGAATTTGATGCAGGTCTTTATTTCATTACCATCCAACAAAACAATGAAACCAATGTGCTAAAATTCGTTAAGAAGTAAATAGCACAAACTAAAATTCTTAAAACAGAAAGGACTGCCCAATTGGGTAGTCCTTTTTTTATGACCAATATGTAGGATGAATCTTTCTCGAATGAATGATAACTCAATTATCTCGTTAACAAAACTTTAACTTAGTGTAAACTGGCCTTTTCTAAGTGCTTAAAAATGAGTTTAAATCCTAATAGGTTAAAAATGAATGGTTAATAACTTGAAACGAAAGATTGAATTTTCTCAAGGATTATCCGCTATATTGATGGGTAAATCAAACGTCTAATTATGGCTAAAAAGAATCTCAAAAAAATCTTTGTTCTTGATACTTCAGTTTTATTATTTGATCATGCTTCCATAAAAAACTTCAAAAATAACGATGTCGCAATTCCTATTACAGTTTTAGAAGAACTTGATAATTTTAAAGTAGGGAATGATACCAAAAATTTTCAAGCTCGCGAAGTGATTCGTTCGCTGGATAAACTAACCGAGAAAGGACTCAACGATTGGGTGTCGCTAGGCAGAGGTAAAGGAAAACTAAAGGTTGTTATGGCAAACCTTACAAATGGCAGGGACGCTGAGGCAATTTACGGTCCTGGTAAAAATGACCATAAAATTATTAATGCCGCCATCACATTGGCCGATGCGAATAAAGAGCGTGCAGTGGTTCTTGTTACTAAAGACATCAACTTGCGTTTAAAAGCAAAAGCCATTGGATTATTGTCTGAAGATTATGAAACAGGTAAAGTCAAAGATGTCGCAAAGTTTTCCGAAGGTTTTCCCATCATCGAAAATATCGACTCTAAACAAATTAGCGAACTTTATAAAAAAGGAAGTATTGAAGCTGAGGAGATTCTGGGGCCTCACCAAACGGCAAACGGTTATTATATACTAAAAAATGGGAGTAGTGAATCTGTTCTAAGCCGCTATAATAAGAAGTTGAATTGTATAGAAAGAGTAGAAAAAGAATATGTGTATAGCGTAAAGCCGCGGAACGCTGAACAAGCTTTTGCTGTTAATGCGCTTTTAAATCCTGAAATAAAATTAGTTTGCTTACAGGGAGTGGCAGGTACAGGGAAAACGTTGCTTGCATTAGCATCTGCACTTGAGCAAAGACAATTGTATAATCAAATAATTCTTGCTCGTCCAATAATACCTTTAAGCAACCGAGATATTGGGTTTTTACCTGGGAGCGCCGAAGATAAAATATCCCCTTACATGCAACCACTTTGGGATAACCTCAAATTTATCAAAGCACAGTTCAGACCTGGAGAGAAAAAACATAAAATTCTTGAGGAAATGGAACAATCAGGTGTTTTATCCATCACAGCACTGGCCTTTATCCGTGGTAGGAGTTTATCAAATGCAATGTTCATAATTGATGAAGCTCAAAATTTAAGTCCACATGAGGTAAAAACCATTATTACACGGGCCGGTGAAGGAACTAAAATTGTTTTTACAGGTGACATCAAACAAATTGATACCCCATACATGGATGAGGAAAGTAATGGGTTAACGTATTTAATTGATCGACTTAAAGGGCATGACCTGTTTGCACACATTAAATTAGAAAAAGGAGAACGATCTGAACTTGCCAATCTGGCCAACGAACTTTTATAAGTTTTCGTTTTTTTTTGTTGATGATAAAGGGAGGATAGTTTAACTACCTCCTATTATTAAAAAAAGTTAACATCATGATGATGGTTTGCCACTTGTCCTAAATTCTTCTATTTTTAAATCATACAAATTTTCATGAAGGTTTTAAGTGGCTTAATATTAATTTTTATCTTTTCCCTCAGTGTTGGTGTCTCTTTTAAATCAGAGCAATTAAAATATCCACGCGTGCGGCAAGCCTATACCGATAAAGAAAGTGAGGTTGTAGAAATGTTAAACAACCATAACATTAAAATAGAGCATCTAAACCTTTATTTGAGAGCTTTTAAGCATGATAAAATATTGGAGTTGTGGGGTAAAAATAAGTCCGATGATCAATTTCAATTAATTAAAAAGTACGCTATCTGCGCATCTTCTGGAGTCATAGGACCAAAGCGAAAAGAAGGAGATTTGCAAGTTCCGGAAGGTTTTTATCACATAAATATTTTTAATCCGTCAAGTACATTTTATTTGTCATTGGGAATAAATTATCCCAACAAATCTGATCGAATATTAGGAGATCAACACAAATTGGGAGGAGATATTTACATTCATGGTTCATGCGTTACAATTGGATGCTTACCTATAACAGACCCAGAAATTAAGGAGCTCTATGTCATGTGTGTTGAGGCACGAAATAATGGTCAAACAACAATACCAATCACAATTTTTCCTACCGAATTAACAGCTGAAAACTATGCATATCTTCGTACAAGTTTTTCCAATAATTCAGCCAATCTCGGCTTGTGGCAAGACCTAAAAAAAGGGTATGACCTATTTAATCAAAACAAAACACTACCTAAAATTGGTTTTTTATCCAATGGGAGGCATACTGTTGAGGAATAATTTTTAGGGCGTTCCACTTTACTTAGTAAACACATAAAGTGTCGGGCTTTTCGCACTCGCTCCCGCCTAAGTCGGGGAGCTTAAACAATTGCTGCAATCCCTAACGCGGATAAAATGTTAGGTTTTAAACACTCTTATGAATTTATGGCAGGCTCTCTCTTATTCTGTAGCATATTTGCAATATTTGATTAACTTTATTGAACAATACACTAAACTAAATACGCAATCCTAAGTATATGAGTGATCAATACGGTGAAATCAAAGTCGAATGGTCTGGAAGGCAAGGGGGAGAAGATGATTCGGCAAAACTAGACACAGAAGTAAACCAAAGTCCAGAAGACTTATTTTTATCTTCATTATCAGCTTGTCACATGGTTTTATACCAGAACCTCTGTAAATCAAATGGTATTAATATCCTCAACTATCAGGATAAAGCAAAAGGTATCGTAATTAAAACAGATGATGGTATTCGTAAATTTAAAGAGATTACAATTTGTCCCATCGTTCAAATCGATAATAAATCTCAATTAGTTTTAGCGAAAGAATTACATGCCAAAGCTAATGTTATGAATTTTATTACAAATTCTTGCGAGTTTATGACCAATATCGAGCCTGAAATTCAAAGTAATTAATCGATGAAAGATGGTTGGGTAAAAATAGCAAGTTTTGAGTTTCCACATGAAGTAATTGTCCTCCGAAGTAAACTAGAGTCAGAAGGGATTACCTGCTTTACGCAAGACGAATTAACAGTACAAGTTCATAATTTTTATTCAAATGCAATTGGTGGTGTTAAACTTTTTATCAACCAAACCGACTTGGTACGTGCTGAACCCATTTTAGAATCTTTCGGAATTCAAACAGCAAAAGAAAATGAACCGTCTCCGTTTATGGTTCGTTTTAATCAACTCACACAAAAAATACCATTTTTTGGTAAACTTCAACTCGTTTATCGTTTAATTGGTTTATTCTTTTTATTTGCGCTCTGTTTCGCGCTAATAATCGCTTTTTTATCCTAATAAAGGGCCATCAAAAATAGTCTACTGCAATTGTCACAGAATTGATAACACCATCCTTTACGGTAAATTTAAAATCAGAAAATGACGGTTTAAACATTCCGGAATGAACATAATTGGAAAAACCATAACCTTCGTTTGGAATGCCAATAAAATTACTGTCCATTTCATCGTTACTATTTTCATCATCTAACAATGCAAGACCATATGTCCCTGCAGGTAAATCTAGAGAGTAACTCAGTTTACCCCCTTTTAAAGCGGATTTACTAATCTTTATCTTTTTCATTGGTCTGTCGTTCTGAAAAGCGTCGTCATTCTTGTAAAGTCCTATTGAAACTCTACCCTTGGATGAACGGATATTTTTGATTGCAATTTTTAGAGTTGCTGCTTGGCCAATCGTAAAAATTGAGGTTAATCCTAACAGGAGCAATAGTTTTAACGGTTTCATTACTTTAGTTTTTAGTTTACCTTTTAACTCGCCCGCAAAGAAAATGTTTTACAATAGCTGTTAAAAAATTTTAAACCATTCGGCTTTAGTGATGAAAAACTAGGAGGCCTTCAAACTAATCGGTTACTTTATAAAAATTCTATCCATGTTAAATCGTTCTCTATTTCTTATAACGCTATTTTTTTTAGGCTTTCATGGCATTAGCCAAACAAGCTTATATATCACCTTCGCCGATTCTGCTTTACACTTAACTAAGCAACATGTCATTTACGATCCTTCGTACTTTAGTTTAACTTATCCCAATGGTGATGTTCCTGCTGATCGTGGGGTATGCACAGATGTTGTCATTCGAGCGTATCGAAAATTTGGTATTGATTTGCAACAATTAGTACATGAAGATATGCGAAATAATTTTAAAAGTTACCCGCAAAAATGGGGTTTAACTCAACCGGATAAAAATATTGATCATAGGCGCGTTCCCAACTTAATGACCTTTTTTGAAAGGCATGGAAAAACCCTTACAGTCAGTCAAAATTCTTTTGATTACTTACCCGGTGATATTGTGTGTTGGAATCTGGGTGGAGCCATAACGCATATCGGTATTGTTTCAGCAATTAAATCTAATGATGGTCATAGGTATCAAATAATTCATAATATTGGGGCGGGCCAAGTATTAGAAGATTGTCTGTTCAATTATAAAATTATTGGTCATTACAGGTTCGGCTTTTAATAATTCGTTTCAAAGTTTTGTTTTTTTTTTGACATCTCATAAATCTTTTGTTAACCACTTGTTTTTCAGGTTGTATTGATTTAAATTAGAAGTAACTTTTTAATTTAAAATTTTCCCCTATGACTAGAAAAACTTACGTTTTAAGTGTTTTAACTTTTTTATTTTTTGGTGGACTTGACAATGCAGCAAATTCACAAGAAACACATACTTTTTTTTATACAGGCGATGTGCAGACTTATGAAGTGCCTGCGGGTATAACATCTATTCAAGTAGAGTTAGCTGGAGGTGATGGTTTTGGTCCAATTGGTGAAGGAGGCATTGTCGAAGCAATTATTCCCGTAACGCCTGGTGAAACCTTGGAAATCTATGTTGGAGGAGAAGGAACGGCAACAACAGGAGGTTATAATGGTGGAGGTACACCGGGAACAAATGAAAACTATGGGGGAGGCGGCGGAGCGTCTGACATACGTGTGTCACCTTATGGGTTGGCAGATAGAATAGCAGTTGCTGGTGGAGGCGGCGGTTCGGCAAGTAATTGCGGAACATGGACGGCAGAAGGAGGTCATGGAGGGGGTCTTGAGGCAGAAGGAGGTTGCCTTTATTCTTGTTCAGATTGTCAGTATACTGGAAGTGGAGGTACGCAAGTGGCAGGAGGAATTGCTGGACCAACTGGTCACGGTTCTTGTGGTGATAATCACAATGGTGAATTTGGTTTAGGAGGTGATAATACAGGCTCCTTCGGTGTTGGTGGAGGTGGCGGTTACTATGGAGGCGGGTCTGGCTGCTTTGAAGGAGCAGGTGGCGGGAGTAGTTATACGCATCCGGATGCCATAGAGGTTGTGCATACCGTAGGTGGTAATATCGGAAATGGATATGTCATCATTACTGAACTATGTGTGGGTATGGAAATAGAGGTGTCAGATTATGATTTATGTATCGGTGAAGAAGTAACATTGAGCGCAACTTCAATTACGGGTGGTGTTGCCATGTGGGACGATGGAATAGAGAATGATGTTCCTTTTCTACCTGGCGGTGAGGGAACCTATATCTTTACTGCTGTCAGTACTTCGGGGACGGATTGCCCAGTTGAAATTGAAATTGAAGTACATGAAGACCCCGAAATTGTAGCGAATGCAGATCCTGAAATAGTTTGTTTTGGTCATGAAGTTACCCTTTATGGTTCTGGTGGTGCTTTTTATACTTGGACGCCGGGTGATATTGAAGATGATGAACCATTTATCATGGATGAATTGGGAACTTTTACATTTGAAGTTATGGGAGAGGATTGGCACGGTTGTTCGGGTTCTGATGAAATTACAATTACAGTCATAGAGTCGCCAACTGTGGGTGCTACCGCTTCTGATTTGAATATTTGTTTGGGAGAGTCAGTGACTTTGAATGGAACGGGTGCAGCAACATACACATGGACCGAAGGTGTTGAAAATGGGGTTCCGTTTACTCCAATGTCAACAGGTGAATATAGTTATACTGTAACGGGTTACGATGATGAGGAGGGTTGTAGTAATGAAGCAAGTATTGATATAACTGTTAATGAATTACCTGAAATAATCTCCTATAGCGTTACTGATGAAGTCCTTGGATCTGATGGAAGTATAGAAATAGAAGTGACAGGAGGTACACCGGGTTATACATTTGATTGGGATAATGATGGTACTGGTGACTTTGATGACTCAGAGGATTTAACAGGTATTGAGGGAGGAACATATACCGTTATCGTTCAAGATGAAAATGAATGTCAAGATGTTGAGGAGAATATTACCGTATCGAGTCAAGTGAATATTATTGAATTAAGCCATTCTCAAGTTGAAGTTTATCCAAATCCAACCAACGGGGAATTGGAAATTTTACTTGATGGGACCTTTAATTTTGTAATTCTGGATATCAACGGTAAAGTTTTAGAGCAAGGTGTTGGTCTAAACATTCATCAATTGAATCTTAACGACCTTGCTGATGGATTGTATTTTCTAGAATTAAGTAATAATACAGGGAGAATTACAGAGAAAATTATCAAAAAATAATTGAAATAAACGGGTTACAAATAACGGTAACCCGTTTTTTATTGTCCTCCAAATCGTTCAAACGAATATTTTAAACCAAGCATCACATAACGACCGAGTGTCTCAGTCAACTCACGTTCGTAGATATTTTGTAAGTAGTATTGATTAAAGCCCGTATTTTGATTCAATAAATCTTTTCCCGAAACAAAAATTTGTAGTTTTCGACTTTCCAATAAGTTTAAAGCAATATTAAAATCCAAAAGCATAATTTCATTATTGGTTTCAAAATCAGGATAAAAATAATGTTGAAATATTGGGTTAAACTCCCATCGATCTTTTAGTTTAAAAGTCATATTAACATAATAATTAATGTTTTGATAATCGTTGTTAAAACTAGAATTGTCCTTATAGGTATTGATAGAATAATTATACCCTAAACCCGAACGTAAATCAACAATAGATTTCCCAATATTTTCAATTGAAATTACCGGACTGAAGCTATAGGTTGTATAAGCATCTTGAGTTTGATTTAGATTGACCAAACCATTGGATACTGATCCATTTCCTCGAATTCTAAATTTGGTTTTTAAACGATGAACAGATGCACCGTATGCGGCAAATGCGGATAAACTTTTCTCACTACCAATGTTTTCAGGACTCAATTCTGTCACATAAAATTCGTTTAAATTTTGCGAATAAACAATATTATTTTCCGTGTATTCCCCGGTTATATTCGCCATGAAAAAACTAAAATTATATTGATTTATATTTCTGAACCGTAGATTTAAACGATGCGCGTACTCAGGAGTTAAGTCAGTATTTCCCAAAATCAATTGCGAGGGATTAGTATTGTCTTGTAAGGGTTGAAGTTGATTTAAACTTGGGGCGTTTATTGAAGTTGTATAATCAATTCGGAGATTAGATTTTTTATTCGGATCCCAGTCAATTCTTAAGTTGGGAAAAATATAATCGTAAGGTTGTGAACTGGCAAAAATTGCTGCCCCCGATAAAATTAAATGTTCGTAATTTAAACCTATCGTAGTGTTAAAGGTATTTGCAATAAATTTGTGACGAAGTTCTCCGTAGTAAGAAGTTTGTAAGTAATCACCCAGTCCGGAAAGTACAATGTTTTCAGACTGTTGATCATCCAAAATGTCATAAACTGATCGATTCCGCGATTCTGAACTTCTTTTGTATCCTAAATCCGCCTGCAATAATTGATTTTTTGTGATGGGTTCAGACCATGTCCAAGCTCCCGAAAAATTGTCAGTTGTTGAAAGGGTGTATTGATCTTGATTGGTTACTGTTTCAACCGGTACCCCGTCATTGACTAGCGTGTTAAGGTAACTTAAGTAGGTTTGTATATCCGAATTATCTCGATCATAAGCTAAATCTAATCCTGTATAACGACCTGGTTTTAGGAATTTTTTGCGGTAATCTGCTGAGCTATTAAAGGAATAGTTAAAATCATCTTGATTAAGCGCCGTAGTGAAAGAACTAAAAAGTCCATCTTCACTATTGTAATTCTTTATTAAATTATCATTCAAATAAGCTGTTTCTCCCAGTTCACCCCAGAGATTGAAGTTAAGCTGTTGGGTAGAATCAAATTTCTGCTGAAAGAAAAGCGTTCCCCTCCCATTGATGGAATTGCTATTTTGTACAGCGAACTCATCAGTGAAAAAAGTGGAATCATTATAATATGTTTCTCGGAATAATGATTTTTGATAGGTTTTATCAAAATTATTTAAGAAAAAAGAAGTCGATAGAGTTGTTTTATCCGAAGGTTTGTAACTCACATTTATACCTGTTGCGTGCGTAGTTAAAAATCCATCATCAGCATTCCCATCACTTAATGATAATCCACCCAAATCACCACCACCTCTTCGCATAGTTTGAGCACCACCCATAAAATTTCGATAATCACTAAATGTAAAACCTGTTTGATTAATATTGTTGGACATTCCTATTAATGAAATTTGCCAATCTTTCTTGAAGTAGAAAACATTTCCTTTCGTCTCGTAGCGCAATGATTCATTGGTTGGAATTTCACTTCCACCACTCAGAGCAATATTGCCAAATACTCCTTTTTTGTGAGATTCTTTAAGTTTAATATTAATGGTTGTTGTTTCCGAGCCATCATCAATTCCTGTGAATTCAGATTGCTCAGAAGTTTTGTCGAAAACTTGAATTTTAGACACAGCATTGGCAGGTAAATTTTTAGTAGCTACCGATGCATCTTCTCCAAAAAATTTTTCGCCATCCACGGTCACTTGTTGAACATCTTTTCCTTGTACTTTTATTGAGCCATCTTCCTGTACCTCAACACCTGGTAATTGTTTTAATAAATCTTCAACAACATCATGTTCTTTCACTTCAAAAGCTCTAGAATCATACTCCAAGGTGTCTCCTTTTATTTGAATGGGTTGAAAATGTTCATCAATCACCACCGCATCTAAAAGTTTTGGTTCTAAATGAAAAATCGGCAACTGTTGATTATCTCCAGATTGGTCTACCGAAAAGCCATATTCTAAAGGCTGGTAACCATAAAAAGAAACTTTCGCAATATAATCGCCTGACTTGACACCCACCAACTTAAAAGCACCATTTTTATCGGTAATGGCATAGGTTTTTAGTAGTGAATCCACAGCCCCAATCAACATTACTGAAGCACCCGGTATTGAATCACCCTCTATTGAATGAACAGCGCCTTTTAACTGAACGGATTGAGCAAAGCTTGTACTGATGAGGCCCATTATGGACAACATTAAAATTACGTTTTTCATGGTTTAGTTTGATTTAATGGTGAGGGGGTGGTCCTCCTTGATTTCTTCTGTCTTGTAAATGTTGACGCTGCTCTTCGCGCTTTTTTCTTACGATGCTGGCAAAGGCTTCTTTTGTGACTTTTTTTCCTTTTTTCGGCTCTTTCAACTCTTTTTTATCAATTGGTTTAAAGATTATCTGATCGAGTGATATTTCTCGTTCACCGTCATTTACGTTGATATAAAGAATCAAGCCAGGTAATCCTCCAAACCCAGCTGGTCCTGCTGCTATGGGAAGTTCAGGAGCAAACCATACAAAAGTGTTTTGAAAATCCGAAGCGTCTGTTGTGTCCGAAATATACGCTGCTTTTATACAGTTCATACCTGATACAAGCTTTGTTTCACCTGTCATTTTCCATTTGTCTGTAGAAATTGACGTTTCAATTAAGAAAAGTTTATCCATGAATTCTTTTTGTGATACAACTCTTCCAGATTCTGTATTGGTATAAATTACGTCATTCTCAGGTGCCAGTCGTTTCATCATAAATTGTTTTCTCCGGTCTTCGTGAGAATCTGAAAATTCGGTCGTGTTCTTAGTTTTTAGATACCGATAAATTGCTTCATCCTGATCAAAAATTAAAACACTTCCAAACTCCATTAACAATGGTTTTGTATCATCCATAGGACCTCTCGGTGGTTGTGGATGACTTTTACTGACGTCTATTTTTGTTCGATAAAATGCTTCGCCGCTAATCTGAGAAAATGAGGCCTTACTGACCATAAATAAACAAAAGCAGAAGCTCAAAAAGTGTTTCATTGTTCCAATTTTAGTCTTTTGACCAGAACAAGTAAAGAAGGTTTAATCGTGGTTTTTTTATTTTTTTCGAATTGCTTTAAATTGTGCAATTTCAGATTCCGATCCACGAGTACATGCAATAGTTTCAGTCATTTCCCAATGCTCAGAGGAAATTGTATTCGCATAATATTTTTTACTAACCGTACAGTGACAATCTTCTTTTTCCATTTCTACCACAACTATTCTAGGACCATTGGCAAAATTACCTCTTGTCCATTTTTGTATTGAAAATCCTTGTTTTTCAAGTTTATCGACCAAGACTAATTGCTCCAATGTGTCAGCGGGTATTTGAAGGGCTAGCGAATCGTATAATCCGGGAAATTCAACAGGCACACTGTCTTTTCGTGAAACAATAAGATTTAATAATTCATCAATAAAGTCCGCTTTTTCAGGAAGTTCATACAATTGATTGGCTCCCAATTGCGGTGCAATTTCGTTGAGAGTTACTGTATTGAATGAATCGCTTTGTTGGGTATTTGTGCAACTTTGAAAGAATATCGCGGAAAGAATTAGTAAAATGCAAAGGAGTTGAGTCTTCATGATTCGTTAGTTTTCAGTGACTTGAATAAATTTAAGAAAAAGATTGGTGTCCTTAAAAATTTAGGAAGAATTTAACAAAGTAATTCAAGAGTGATGCAACGAAAACGTACACTCAAAACTTTCCCTGGCCGATTAGCTGATTGTTCTACTTTTTACCCCATTTTTGTTCTATCTTGATTAAATAGTTATGACCTTTAATAAACTGATACTAAAGTATTATTTATGCCTATTAGTTGTAGTCTCTGTGATGACATCTTGCCAAAACTCGAATTTAACTCAGGTAAAATACTCCATTCAAACTGCAGTATTAGAAGAAAATAGTCAGGCATGGCACAACGATATTAAATTTGTCGATGATCAAAATTTGGATTTAGGTTTCTTTAAAGGGAAGGTGTGGATCAAAGTAGATTTCGAAAAAACGGAAAAATTAAGTCGGGTAGTTTTATTGTGCAACGATTTAATCAATAGAAATTATCGTTTTTATAAATGGGATTCTAATGCACAGCGCTATAGTTATTTAAAGCCAGATGTTGACACAGCTTATCAAGATCATCGAAGCGTAAATTTTTCAAAACCCAATTTTGTATTGGAACTTTCTCCTACAGCAAATAGTAAATATTTAATTAGTACATCTAGTGATGGTCGTATTCTGCAGGCAACACCAAGTATTATAACAGAAGAATCCTTTTCTGAAATTCAACATCAAACGCTTGTTTTTGACACAATTTTTTATGGCGCAATTTTTATTATTTTAATAATCAATCTCTTTTATTCCAGGCTGATAAAGAATAGCATTTATTTTTATTATTGCATTTACATTGTCTTTGGCTGCTTGATGTATTTATTTGTTGAGGGGCGCTTATATGGGATTGGTTTAACTCATTTAGTTGTTGATCATTTCATGTTTATTGCCATTCGTTTATGGATTCTAACCAGCATTTTATTTTGTACGCGTTTTTTGGAAACGAAAATTACGAATCCCAAATTTTACCGATTTATTAAAATGATGTTGTTTCTTACGTTGGGTGTTCCTACAGTCTATCAACTTGTTTATTATTATTCCTCGGTTGGCAACTTACACATGCTGGAGAATATTTTTGGGTTTATATGGATTATCTTAGCCTTTACCATTGTGTTTATTGCCTTAAAAAAAAGAAAGCAAAAGTCAACCTATTACTTAATTTCATACTCAGTTTTTGTCTTATTTGTCACTCTAGGCCTTGTAGATAGCCATACAACGATATTGCCTGGAGATCCATTTTCCTATTTTAAAATCGGAACTATTTTTGAGTTTATCGGATTTACCTATTTTATTTCAATTTTGGTGAAAAAGAAGCTGATTGTAAGTCAAAACCTGGAAAATGAGTTGCAGATGAAACAGTTGGAATTAGATAAAATAAACAACGAAAATGCTAAGAAAATAGAGTTTGCTGGAATTTTTAAACTCATTGAAAATTCACTCAACAATGAATCCGAATGGGACCAATTTAAAAATAAGCTAAGCGACTTAAGTCCAAACTTCCTAGAATCTCTTGTAAATATGCATAATGATTTGACTAAATCAGAAGTTAGATTATTAACATTAATTAGAGTGGGCTATTCGCAAAAAGAGATTGCCGAAGTTTTAAAAATAGCACCAGATAGTGTTAAAAAAGCCAGAAGCAGAGCTCGAAAAAAAATGAAATTGAATGGTACTATTAATTTGAAAGATTATTTAAAAGCGATTTAGTTGTTATAAATAACCTGTTGTTTTGTAGTGCTTTAAAATCGGGTACCCCGAATTGTCCCCCTGAATTTACTTGCTAAATTCAATTCTTTTTGTAGGTTTGATTAAAAGAATTATTGTAATTGAAATTAGAAAAAAATGAATGAATTTTTTGAAAGTTATCCATATGTGAAATGGATTTTAATAGGCTTCGGTGTTTTGGCGCTTTTGAGTAAATATTTGAATTTTGATCCATTAGATAACTTAATCAATAGATTTACAAAATATAAATTTAAAGAAGATAATTCGCTTGGTTTAGAAGAGTTTAAAGAGCTTAATCGCTTAATGAATGAAGGTAACCGTTTAGGAGTTCAAAAGCGAATAGATTCACTAAAGGGTAGTTATCGAACTTTTGCTTTTCGGTCATTAGCTCAATATGCGAATGAAACAGATGTTAATTCATGGTTAAACTCAGAAACACGATCGGATTTACCAAAAGTAATTAAAGCCTATAAACTTGTATTTGATGCATGGGAAATACGAGGTAGAGATACTGTTGACACCGTCTCAGAAAAAAACCTGGCCAATTTTAAGTATAAACTCGTTGAGGCAAAAGAATTATTAAAGTCTACTAACGAAGATTCTAAATATCGATTGAATATTAATGCACTCCTCTTAAAGATTTATAAAGCATTAAATGTCGAACGTGATTTGATTAAAGACACTTATCAAAATGCAGTTCAAGAAGATGAAAATCATGCAGAATTGAATTTCAGTTATTTTTCGGCTATTTCGCCAAAATGGGGAGGATCAATGGATGAAGTAAATGCATTTTTAGATCAATTACCTCAAAAATCAGAATTTATCAATCACCTCATTACGGCGCAGTACTATTTTGACTACGTCCATATGATGGATGGTAAGGATGATTCTAAAAGAATGAAAGCGTTCATCGAAGAAATGAAAAGTCAACCCATTGATAAGGACGAATTATATAAATACGAGCTATACGTATTGTTGTATTGGCTAGCAAATAATCTGTCTTATAGTGATTTAGAGAATTATTACAAACAACTTGCCTTACCTTATTGGAAAGATTAAAAACTTGTAAAACTGTAAATGTTCAATAAAGCTGCTAGGATTTAAGCAGCAATCCAAAACAAAACCTCTTCTATGTTGAAGGGTTTTTTTGATTATCCAAACCTATTGGGTAATTTATCTTCCGCTGCGAATTTTAGAAACTCTTCGATGCGCTTTGCTTTTGTTGCTGGTCGCTTTGCCGAAATTACCCAGTATAAAACACCCTTTTTTTTACTGTTGGATAATGAGGAGTAGAATTCACGTGCTGATGGTTCAACCTTAAAGGTCGCTTCTAGTTCAGAAGGAAGGATTAATGCTTCTATATTATCCAAAAGTTCCCACATCCCATTTTGTTTTGCTCGTTCAACAGCTGCAATTCCCGCAGGTCTCATTTTTTTTAGCTGCGTTAGTTTTATCACTTTCTCTTTATTAATTTTTGACCAACCACTTTTTGGTTTTCGAGGGGTGAAAACTTGACGGTAAGATCGCTCATCAATTGTTTTTTTTAAACTGTCAATCCAACCAAAACAAATGGCTTCATCCACGGCTTCACTCCAAGTTATGCTGGGTTCTTTTGAACTTTTTTTATAAAATATTACCCAAATGGAATCTTTTTTGGCATGATTTTCAGCTAACCATGCTCGCCATTCTTCCGTACTCGTTGGATAGAAACAATCGTATTCTTCTTTCATTCTAATCGTGTTAACAGAAGTTTTTCATGAATTAGGTTATAGTTATTATCTGCTCTTCCTAATTTCGATGCGGTAATTTCGAGTTCGTGGGATGATTTCCAGTGTACAAATTCTGGGCCCCACGTATAAAATTCACAAATAGCAACCGCATGTAATATGCCATCAATTTTTTCATAAAGTTGAAAGCCATTCGTTGTATAACGCGACTCAATGTCGGCGTTTGCAGCCAAAAAGTAGGGAGAATTAGGAACTGCTGTTATTTTTCCTATCGCGTGTGTTGTGTCTCCATTGATACGGTTTAAAAGAATTACCCAACTATATTCATAAGACAATACGGCAATTTGGGTGAATTTATCTACGGTTCCTCTATATTCATAATGCAAAGATGTATTGGTAAAAGACGCTTCACCATTTGGGGTATAGTTTGTGAAAACACTATTTTTTCCGTTTTCTAGTTGAATGATCAAAGTGTCTCCTTTGCGCTGCGCAATACTATCATTTAAATAATCTTTTTCCTCAATCTTTGGACCAAAGAATGCGGTATTTACCCCTTTAAAATTGGGAGTGTCAGACTGCGGATTGACTTTAAATTTGAGTTTTTTTAAATCAATGACTTGTCTGTCATCTTGTTCTAAGGTTTTAGATTCGTCATTACCTATTTTGATAGGTGAAATTTCTGGAGTTGACTTCCCTTTTTCAGTGCGAGTTATACAGCTTGAAAGTGCTATGACTAATATTGAAATCACCTTAAACATAAGCCAAATATACAGTTAAATTTTTGAGTTTTAAACGATCAAATATTCCGAACAAATTCTAAAAAAATCATTATTTTTAGAGTAAAAATTGAACAATGATTTTAACGACAACAGATAAAATTCCAAATAAGGAGATTGAAGAAATTTTAGGCATTGCAAGAGGCAGTACAGTTCGAGCGCGAAATGTGGGTAGAGACATTTTCGCTGGATTAAAAAATCTAGTAGGAGGGGAGATCGACGAGTATACCAAACTGCAAGCACAATCTCGAGAACAGGCTATGCAGCGTATGGAACAAGATGCGATAAAGTTAGGAGCAGATGCAGTTATAAACATTCGCTTAACCACATCAATGGTAATGCAAGGTGCTTCTGAAATTTTGGCTTATGGCACTGCTGTAAAACTCAAATAATGGATGTTGTAACTAAAATAGTTTTTGGCATTCATGGAATAATTTGGGGTGTAGGATTGATTCTAATTATTTATTTGATTTTTAGGCGAATTCGAATTAAAAAGGAGGAGGATTTCGAAGAGCGTGATAATTAATTGATGTATGTATAAATCATATAAAGTAAAAATTGATTGGTGGTTTGTTATATTGGTGGAGTTAATTTGTATCGCACCAATTCCATTCATCTATTCTTCAAATTCTGATTTTTCAGAAGTAATTCTACCAAGTATAATATTGCTCATTTCGGCAATTGGTGTCGGGTACATCTTTATGGGAACAAAATATTATATCGATAAGAATCAATTTTTCATCAAAGCGGGGTTTTTAATGAAGATAAATATTCCGGTAGAGAAAATTCGTTCAATCGAAAAAACGAATTCAAAACTCTCAGCGCCAGCGCCTTCATTTGATCGATTATTAATCAAGTATAATAAATACGATGAGGTGATTATTTCTCCGAACAATCAAAAAGAATTAGCTGCTGACTTATTGCAAATAAATGCAGAGATACAGGTTAATCTTTAATAATGAAAAGCGCTACTTGTTAACAAATATTGAAAAGTGTTAGCGGCCAAATTTTAATATCCACAGGCAATCCTGTATTTTCGTTTTTCCTAAAATCAACATCAGGTGGCGAAAAAAAAAGCAAGTAAAAAAAGTGGTGAAACGCCATTAATGAAGCAGTATAATCAAATCAAGATGAAATATCCTGATGCGATGTTATTGTTTAGAGTTGGCGACTTTTATGAAACTTTTGGTGAGGATGCTATAAAAGCGTCCAATATTCTTAATATCATTTTAACTAAACGAGGAAAAGATAGTCCGTCAGAAACTGAATTGGCAGGTTTTCCTCATCATTCGCTTGATACTTACTTGCCGAAATTAGTTCGAGCAGGAATTCGAGTGGCGATATGCGATCAATTAGAAGACCCAAAACTAACCAAAAAAATTGTAAAACGAGGAGTTACAGAGCTTGTTACACCTGGAGTTTCATACAATGATAAAGTTTTGAATGGGCATGAAAATAATTTTTTGGCTGCCATTCATTTCGAAGGGAAAAAGGCTGGAGTTTCGTTTTTAGATGTCTCAACAGGTGAGTTTTTGGTCGCTGAAGGTGGATTTGAATACATCGATAAATTGATTCAAAGTTTTGGTCCAAAAGAGATACTTTTTCAAAAAGGCAAGCAAAAGTTATACCTCGAACATTTTAGTGATAAATTTTATACGTACAAACTGGAGGATTGGGTGTTTACTAATGACTTTGCGTTTGAAAATCTAGAGAAGCATTTTGAGGTTAAGTCTTTAAAAGGCTTTGGTGTTGACCAGTTAAATTTAGCTGTAATTGCCGGTAGTGCAGCCTTGCATTACCTCAGTCAAACGCAGCATGATAAAGTTGGACATATTCGTAATATTTCAAGAATAGAAGAGGATCGATATGTTTGGTTGGATCGTTTTACCATTCGGAATTTGGAGCTACTTTATTCGCAAAACGAAGGAGCTGTTACCTTGATTGATATTGTCGATCAGACGATTACTCCACCTGGCAGTAGGATGATGAGACGTTGGATGGTTTTACCTTTAAAAGATTTAACACCAATCCAAGAGCGGCACGAGATTGTTGATTATTTCCTACAACAAGATGATTTTAAAAGTACAATTGAAAACCACCTTAAGGAAGTTGGGGATTTAGAGCGGATTATCTCAAAAGTGGCCACCACACGTATTAATCCTAAAGAAATTATACAGCTAAAAAGAGCATTAGCAGCCATCGAACCGATTAAAAAAGCATGTGAATTAGCTGAGGCAAAAGCACTGCCCATGGTTGCTGATCAACTTAACCCTTGTACTGGTCTTCGACAACGCATTGATCGAGAAATTAATGAAGATCCGGCAATAGCTGTTGGAAAAGGACCTGTAATTGCCGATGGAATCCACCCTGAACTGGATGAACTGAGGGATGTTTTGAATAATGGCAAATCATACCTTGAGCAAATGCGAGAAAGGGAAGTTGAACGAACAGGGATACCAAGTATAAAAATTGCCTTTAATAACGTTTTTGGATATTATATTGAAGTCCGTAATACCCATAAAGATAAAGTGCCTGAAGATTGGATTAGAAAACAAACACTTGTTAATGCAGAGCGCTATATTACAGAAGAATTAAAAGAATATGAAGCAAAGATTTTAGGTGCTGAAGAAAAAATTCATCATCTCGAAAGTCAATTATTATCAGATTTGGTATTATCAATGGCTGATTTCATAACGCCGATTCAACACAATGCTTCTCAACTTGCAAAATTAGACTGTTTACATGCTTTTGCTTCGGTTGCTCGTAAAAACAATTATTGTCGACCGGTGATGAACGATTCTTTGGTTATCGATATTAAAGAGGGGAGACATCCGGTAATAGAGCAGCAATTACCCGTTGGAGAGGAGTATATAAACAATGATGTTTATTTAGATAACGATTCTCAACAAATAATCATGATCACGGGTCCAAACATGTCTGGTAAATCTGCTTTACTAAGACAAACAGCTTTAATTTCGTTAATGGCACAAATGGGAAGCTTTGTTCCTGCAACTTCTGCAAAACTTGGACTGATAGATAAAGTGTTTACCCGAGTTGGAGCATCAGATAATATATCTTCCGGTGAATCAACTTTTATGGTTGAAATGAATGAGACGGCGAGTATATTAAATAATCTATCAGAGCGCAGTTTGATAATACTTGATGAAATAGGTAGAGGAACCAGTACATACGATGGTATTTCTATCGCGTGGTCCATAACTGAATTTTTACACCAAAATGGTCTTGCTAAACCCAAAACATTGTTTGCCACCCATTACCACGAATTAAATGAAATGCATTTACAATTTGAACGGATTAAAAATTATAATGTATCGGTGAAGGAGATGGGGAATAAAATTATTTTTATGCGCAAGTTAGTACCGGGCGGAAGTGCGCATAGTTTCGGAATTCATGTGGCAAAAATGGCTGGCATGCCGAAGCCTGTTTTGCAGCGAGCAGATCAAATTTTGGCACAATTAGAAAAAAATCATGCGGGAGATTTAAAAGATGGAGGAAAAAAAGAAATAAGCCCTGATGAGAATATGCAATTGAGTTTTTTCCAATTGGATGATCCTGTATTAATGCAGATTAAAGAGGAAATTGAAAACATAGATATCAATACTTTGACCCCCGTGGAAGCTTTAATGAAACTCAATGAAATTAAAAAATATGTTGGCGGTTAATCTTCCAAAAAAGCAAAAAAAAACAGAGCTCAAAAGGCTCTGTTTTTCATAACTTTATAAAACAGTGAGTTTAGCGCTTTTCATTGTTTTTCATTGATATTTTTTTAATTGTGGCTAATACCGGTGCAATTGACACATGGCCATCAAAACCATCAAAAGTAGAAGATTTATAGGTGCTGTCCTTGGTTGTCAAAACTAAGGAACCAAATGGGGCAGCATCAGTTTGTCTACGGTTAGTCGGAGATTCTAAATCTGCAATATTTTCTAGTTCAATTGTCTTAGAGGCCGTTTGTAACTCCTCCCATTCTTCCGCTTCAGTTGCTCGGGCTTGATACGTTTCATCTGTTCGTCCTTTATAAGTCGTTATAACAGAGTCTTTGGTGATTGTAATAGTACGAGCGCCCAACATTGTAGACGATTTGTATTGATATTGTACAATTTCAGGTGTTTTACAAGCAAGTAAAGTAATTGCTGCAACTATAGATAAAATATATTTCATGATTTAAATTTACTTCTATTAAATGTAAAGAGAACGAATTCAAAAATTATTCCACAATGACAAGGTAGTTATTCTTTTTACCTTTTCCTAAAAGTATAAATTTGTCATTTATGAGGTCGTCTGAGGTTAAGACATAATCTTCTTTAACCTTTGCCTTATTTACTGCAATTGAATTTTGTTTTAACTCTCTTCTTGCTTCACCATTCGAACTTAAAAATCCCGTTCTTGCAGATAGCGCGTCAATTACTCCAAGTCCGTTTTCTATTTCTTCACGGGTAATGGTCGCTTGAGGTACACCTTCAAATCCATCATAAAAATCTTGTTCGCTCAATTGGCGCAAGTCTTCAACGGTTGCTTTTTTATTAAAAAGGATTTCTGTCGTTCTTAACGCTTTGTCTAAACCTTCTTGTCCGTGGACCATTTTGGTAACTTCTTCGGCAAGTTTTTTCTGGAGAATATTTCTGCCGGGATCAGCATTATGCTCGGCCTCTAAAGCTTCAATTTCTTCTCGACTTAAGAAGGTAAATGTTCTAATGTATTTTGGTACATCAGCATCGCTCGCATTAATCCAGAATTGGTAAAAAGCATATTCAGAAGTTTTATTGGTATCTAACCAAATCGCTCCTCCTGCTGTTTTTCCAAATTTGGTACCATCCGCTTTCGTCATTAAAGGACACGTGAAAGCAAATCCTTCACTGCCAGCAATTCTTCGAATTAATTCTGTTCCGGTGGTGATGTTACCCCATTGGTCACTTCCTCCCATTTGAATTTTAACATTAAAGTTTTTGTGTAAATGTAAGAAGTCGTATCCTTGGATAAGTTGGTAAGAGAATTCTGTAAAAGAAATACCCGTTTGTATTCTTGTTTTAACAGAGTCCTTGGCGCTCATATAGTTTACGGTTAAATGTTTGCCGACATCACGAATGAATTCAATGAATGAAAAATTTTTCATCCAATCGTAATTATTGACTAATGTTGCACCAGTTTTTTCATCATCAAAATCTAAAAATCGACGTAAAACACGTTCAACTCCCGCAACATTTTTAGCCAACGTCGCTTCATCCAACAAATTTCGCTCATCAGATTTTCCAGATGGATCACCAACCATACCTGTAGCACCTCCAACCAAAGCAAAAGGTTTGTGGCCCGCCCTTTGCATGTGTTTAAGCATCATGATTGGAATTAATGACCCAACATGTAAAGAATCGGCTGTAGGATCAAAGCCACAATAACCTGCAACGATTTCCTTGGTTAACAATTCTTCCGTTCCTGGCATGATATCTTGAATCATTCCACGCCATCTTAGCTCTTCTACAAAATTTACAGGCATTTTTTAATAATTTAATTTAGGCTGTAAAGATAAAGGTTTTGTTGATGAACTATAATTATAACTCCGGTTTATTTAATGCAAATGGAGCTTTTAACGAGGGGTGATAATTTGCAGAGATTGAAGAATCAAAAATTAAGGTCGATATAAATCTTTTATATCGACCTTATTATTTAAGTTTTAGTTGAATAAAAAGTTGTAGGAATTTTTATTTTAAATCAAACCTATCAAGGTTCATGATTTTTGTCCAAACTTGGGCAAAATCCGTAATGAATCTTTCATTGGCATTATCATAACCATATACTTCGGCTAGCGCCCGTAATTCACTATTAGATCCAAAAACCAAGTCTGCTCGTGTAGCTGTCCATTTTTTCTTTCCTGTCTTACGGTCAAACCCTTCAAATAATTTTTCATCCTCAGAAGTGGCCTTCCAAGTTGTACCTAAATCAAGCAAATTGATGAAGAAATCGTTTGATAATGTTCCTGGTTTTGAGGTTAACACTCCGTTAGTTGAGCCATCATAATTGATGTTTATCACTTTCAGTCCGCCATTAAGAATTGTTAATTCTGGAGGAGTTAACGTCAATAACTGTGCTCTATCTACAAGCATTTCCTCGGGGGAGGTTTTATGCTTTGGTTCATAGTAGTTTCTAAACCCATCAGCTAAAGGTTCTAGTGCGTCAAATGCTTCTGCATCTGTATCTTCTTCTTTAGCATCTCGTCTTCCAGGAGAAAAACTTAACTTTAACTCATGTCCATTTTTGGCAGCTGCCATTTCCACACCTAGATTACCCCCAAGAACTATTAAATCAGCAATAGATACTTTTTTTGTGCTTTGACTTGAATTAAATTCATGTTGAATTTCAGTTAATTTATCGAGGACCTTTTTCAATTGTTCCGGCCGGTTTACTTGCCACGAATTTTGCGGAGCGAATCTAATTCTTGCCCCATTTGCCCCACCTCTTTTGTCCGAGTTACGATAGGTTGAAGCTGAAGCCCAAGCAGTACCGACAAGTTCTGAAATCGTAAGTCCACTGGTTTTGATTTTATTCCGTAAGGTTTCTAGATCTTGGTCGTTAATATGATCATAATCAGCCGCAGGAATGGGGTCTTGCCAAATTAATTGTTCTTGTGGAACTTCTGGACCAAGATAACGCTCAACCGGTCCCATATCTCGATGTGTTAATTTGTACCATGCCCGTGCAAAAGCATCCGCAAATTCATCAGGGTTTTCGTAGAAATGGCGAGATATTTTTTCATATTCGGGATCAAATCGTAATGAAAGATCAGTGGTTAACATGAAAGGAGCGTGTTTTTTCGAAGGATCATGGGCATCTGGCACCAAACCTTCACCGGCATTATTTTTTGGTTTCCACTGATGAGCGCCTGCCGGGCTTTTGGTGAGTTCCCATTCATATCCAAATAGATTTTCGAAAAAATTATTGCTCCATTGTGTTGGGGTGGTCGTCCAAGCCCCTTCTAATCCACTTCCAATCGTATCTGCGCCTTTGCCTGTTCCGTATTTATTTTTCCAACCCAACCCTTGTTCAGCCATGGGAGAGGCGCTGGGTTCACGTCCAACATATTCATCTGGATTTGCGGCACCGTGCGTTTTACCAAAAGTATGTCCTCCAGCAATTAAGGCAACTGTTTCATAATCGTTCATTGCCATTCTTGCAAATGTTTCCCTAATATCAATAGCGGCTTTAAGCGGGTCTGGATTACCGTTTGGTCCTTCAGGATTTACATAAATTAGTCCCATTTGCACGGCTGCTAGTGGTTTTTCTAATTCCCGTTCGGCAGTATAACGTTGGTCGTCAAGCCATTTTCCTTCGGATCCCCAATAAATATCTTCTTCGGATTCCCAAACATCTTCACGCCCTCCAGCGAATCCAAATGTTTTTAACCCCATTGACTCTAAAGCACAGTTGCCTGCTAATATCATTAAATCAGCCCAAGAAATACGGTGACCGTATTTTTGTTTAATCGGCCATAATAATAGTCTTGCTTTGTCAAGATTAACATTGTCTGGCCAACTGTTTAATGGTTCAAATCGTTGCGTACCAGACCCCGCACCACCTCGACCATCGTTAATTCGATATGTGCCTGCGCTATGCCATGCCATTCGAATAAATAACGGACCATAATGACCATAATCAGCTGGCCACCATTCTTGCGAATCCGTCATTAAATCGAACAAGTCTTGTTTTACCGCGTTAAAGTCTAATTTTTTAAATTCTTCAGCGTAATCAAATCCATTTTCCATTGGATTAGAGCGACTACTGTGCTGTCTTAAAATATTAAGATTTAATCGATTTGGCCACCAATCTTTATTGGTTGTTCCGCCTCCTGCACTTTCGCGTATAGCACCATTGTGAAATGGACATTTACTGATATTGTTTGTGTTATCACTCATAACGAACTGGTTTTAACTGTTATTAGACGGCAAGTTATAGCAATTTTATGGATTAAAAAAATTGATAATTTTTATAATACCATAAGAAAAACCAATAGTAAAAAGAGGTTAATTTAACTCCTTTGTAAAATTAAGGTTCCATTAAATCAGTGATAGGGACTTCTAAAGCTCCGGCCATTCTTCTGATTAAATTTGCTGAAGGATTAATCTCTGCGCGTTCTATGCGCATTATAGTTGTTTTGTGAGCTCCGGTAGCTGTGGCAAGCTGATGAAGTGTTAAATCTCTATCCTTTCTCAACTTGTGTAATTTTTTACCAAGCTTTTGTTTAAATTCTTCGTCTGTCATAGTAGTAGGTTGCGGTTGTTAGCAATATAATAAAAAAGTTGCACCATAGCAACGCATTGATGATAATTAATTCTTACAATTGCTGATGATATAGGATTATTTTATCTTGTACAGAATTGACTAAACATGAAAGAAGGGAATTTTTATTTTAGGCAGGTAGAGCCAATACAAAGTTGCATGCTGGCGATGAGGGATTTAATTTTAGGGTTTTCCGAGACTATTGAAGAAACAGTTAAATATGGCTCCCCCTGTTTTCTATATTTAGGTAAACCATTGGTTTATTTATGGATCGATAAAAAAACGAAAGCACCTTATTTTTTGTTCGTTGAAGGTAGGTATATTAATCACCCAAGGTTAGAGCAAGGCGATAGAAAACGGATGAAAATATATGCTGTTACACCTGAGACAGATATTAATAAAGATGAAGTAGAGGAGATTTTAGGATTAGCAATGGAGGTACAATTAAGTTTGAATAAGAAAAAGAAAAAATAAAAAGAGCTGTTCCTCGTTTGAAACAGCTCTCCCTCGATAAAAGAAAGAATAACCAGATGTTAGAGAATCTGGATTGGATAGATATGACTATTCTTCCCTGACAAAATTATTGGACAATCAATGTGACGCATTCTTAATGTCCAATTTTACAATTCATTTTTTAGAACAATTAATTTAGATTCATTCTAAATAACAAGACAAATGTAGGTTTATCCAAGGGGATAGACAATACCATAAAAAAGGTAAATATTATTCGTAGAGTTGCATTAAGAACTTCTATAGTCTTAGGGAATAGTGGAGGTGCTTTCCCTTTAATGCAACGGTTAGCGAAATTTGGTTTGGGCGGGCAACAAGGTAGAGGTAATCAATACATAAGTTGGATTCATGAATTGGATTTTTGCAGGGCGGTTGAATATTGTTGTTTAAACACTTCAATTGTCGGACCAATAAATATAACTAGCCCCAAACCTATCCAAAACAAGGTGTTTATGAAAGAGCTTTGTGAAAAGTTGAGGGTTAAAATCAGCTTTAATCAACCAACATGGCTGTTGGAATTAGGAGCGCTTATAGTACGAACAGAAACAGAATTATTGTTAAAAAGTAGGTACGTTTTTCCAGAACGATTAATTGAAAAGGAATTTCATTTTAAATATCCAACGTTGCCATTAGCCTTATCAGCACTATTATTCAAAAAAACGGTCTAATGTTGTATAATTGACTTTGTCACCGGACCAAAAATTTTCAACTTCACCTTCACCGTTAATTAAAAAAGTGGCAGGAAAAACGCCTCCAGTGCAGGCCAAAAATAAATCTTCAGAAATTGAGTAAGAATTAAACGCTTGCCCATTGTTGTTTGCTAAAAATTCTTCTCTGGCTTCTTTAGTACTTGGAAAGAAAGCGCTTACTTTTAGGTTTTGACCTGCTTCGATATTTAAACCAAGTTTAAAACTTAGCGCTTTGCAATAAGGGCAGTTTGAAGTAAAAAAACAGACGATTTGTGATTCCTCTGTTACGTTAAACGCGCCATTGGTTTCTTGACTTAACGAAGGAATAGGCAATGCTGGTATATTTTGGTGCTGTACGTAACCATAATCACCTTCATAAATAGGTTTGATAAAAGATATTCCAAAGCCAGGTAGCAAGGAAATTAAAAGTGTGTAGATGAAATTAATTTTCCGTGTTTTTTTACCAATACTAAAAAGTAAATGCAGTGAAAAGGCAAAAAATATGATAACAAGTAAACGAAGATAAATTGTACTAAAAACCCAGCCAGCATTGAGTTTAGTAATAAAAAACACGAGAAGATCGTTAAAATACAATGGTATTAATATGGAAACGGTCAGGAAAATGAGGGCTAGTAATATTCGTTTTAACATGTTTAGTTGTGTTTAAAGCAAAAAAAAGGCCTTCCTGAGAAGGCCCTATAATTCTAATTGAATATGGCTTACTTTAACTCGCAAGTCCCACCAGCTAAAATCCATACATTTCCAGCTGAATCACATGCGTCGTCAGCATCACCTTTCTTAACATCTTTTAATTCATAAGTGTAAGTTGCTCCATCAGCAGTACACTCACAAGTGTAATCTTTTTTACATGATGTCATTAATGCTGTTCCTGCGATAAATGCAGCGGCGAAAAATACCTTTTTCATAATTTACTTTTTTCGTTTGTTAATAATTATACAGGGCAAATATAACAAACAGGATTAATTATCAAACTAAATTGAAGAAAAATATAGGTTAATTCTTCGTTGTGTAAAGTTCTGTATGACAAAGTCTCACATGAAATAGGGAGACTTAAGAAGCACTTTGTTGTTTTTTTAATTGAGTACCACTTTTTTTGTTAAAAATAGGTCGTGTGTTTCAGCAGTGACAAAATAGATGCCAGGAACGGCAGTTATGCTCACTTTAATATTATTCGCATTATTAACAGGTATGGTTTGAATTATTCTACCTGAAATATCTTTGATTTGAAGAGTTTTAATGTCTTCATTAGGAATATTAACCGAAAAATTACCGTTGTTTGGGTTAGGAAAGATTTCGAAATCAAGGTTTTTATTTTGAGCAATTTCTAAATATCCAAATTCATAATTTTGAATAAAAATATCACCTCCAACAACAGCTGTATGCTCATCAACTTCTTCAGAAGGATCAAAATCAGCAGTTTCAGTATAGTTTCCAGAAATTACAACGCGATTATTTCCTTGGTTGGTAATACACAATCCATAGTCGTAACTATTGCCACCAATAGTTTGCACCCAATTAAAATTAAATTCATCGTCCATGCTTAATAGAAAAACATCATCTTCACCAGCTGCCGTTTTATTTGCTGTACCTGCACCAAGATTAAAATCAAGATTTTCATCAAAGGAGCCGACATAAAAGAACTCATTTTCATCATTCCGGCAAAAGCCACCCATATTAATCCCGCCAGCGATACTGCCTAAAGCGAGTGCTTTTTCGAAATTACCGTCATTGTCGAGTTTGAGGAAATAAAGATTGTACTCTTCTCCAACAGCCGTTAAGTTAAATGTGCCAGCACCTGGATTGAAGTCGCCAGTTCCGTAAAAATAACCTGCGGTGTAAATAAAATTATCCTCGTCGCATAGCACACCATGATTACCAATAAAATTATACGGATCTCCAAAAGCTTTAGCCCAAAGAATTTCGCCATCGCTGGAGTATTTGTTTACAAACCCTCCAGTGTAACCAGGGGTTTCTAGAATTAATTCATCTTCGCTTGGGTCAACATCCATATCTTCCTTAAATCTTCCTGATAATATAACGTTAGATGCATCATCTATGGTCAACCCATCATTCATGTCTAATCCTTCACTGCCAAAAGATTTTGCCCAAAATATATCACCATCAAGATTCATTTTACCAAAAAAGATATCTGATGAACCTACAGAAGACAAAATAATTTCAGCATCTCCATCATCAAAATCTACAGTACTCTCAAAGTTTCCAGAAACGAATAAATCATCATCTTCACTGATTACTAAATTCAAAAATTGATCATTAACACTTCCACCAAATGTTTTCACCCATTGAAAATTACCGTTTCCATCTAATTTGAGAAGAAAAGCATCTGTATAGGCCTCTGAAGTTCGAATTACTTCTTCATCTCCCGGATCAAAATCCATACTTTCTCTAAATCCACCACCGATATAAATATTAGCAGATGCATCAGTGACAATACAAAGTGGGTAGTCAGAGCCGCTTCCCCCAATTGTTTTCGCCCAAATTAACTCTCCTTCTGCATTTAATTTTTGAATGAAAACATCTCTATTGCCATTTGAATAGTGCATTTCTTCTTCTTCTCCAGTACTAAAATCAATCGAATCTGTGAAATATCCGGTAACGAGTACATTTTCAAAAACATCAGTTGTCATTGCAAACGGTCCATCTGATTCACCATAGCCTTTTAACGTATTTGTCCATGTAGGAATTTGAACTTGGCCAATTAAATTCATACCAACTGTTAAAGCAGCAACTAAAGTAAATAGTTTCATATTCAATTGTTTATTGCAAAACTAGTTGAATTTTACGATTCTCCGAATTAAGACTTGTGTTTATTCATTATAAAATGCCGGCTATTCATTAGTTTTGTGTTATGGTGAATAGAAAAAAACTCAAGCTAGATGAACTGAATAGAATTTCAGTTTCTGATTTTAAAAAAGCAGATAAAACGCCTATTATCGTGGTATTGGACAATATTCGCAGTTTCAATAATGTGGGGTCAGTTTTTCGAACATCTGATGCTTTTAGGATTGAGAAAATATATCTCTGTGGGATAACCCCTCAGCCGCCACATCGAGAAATACAAAAAACAGCCCTTGGAGCTACAGATTCAGTAGATTGGGAATATGTGGAGGATACTACAGAACTTGTTTTTCAATTAAACGAGTCGGGATACGAAACTTATGCTGTTGAACAAGCAGAAAATCGCATTTATCTCAATGAGTTTTTACCGAGTTCACAAAAAAAAACTGCGATTATTTTAGGGAATGAGGTCGAAGGTGTTCAACAAGAAGTAATACAAGCCTGTACTGGAGTTATTGAGGTGCCACAAATAGGAACCAAACACTCTTTAAACATTTCTGTTTGTACAGGCGTAGTACTGTGGGATATTTATGCTAAGCTATTAAAACAGCGCACTTAAATCTGTATCTACAAGGTTTGGAACAGTGACTTCAAGGTTTGGAGTACGTTCCATTTCTCTTTTAATGGCGAAAATTGCTCCTTCATTACGGGCCCAACTTCTTCTTGCGATACCGTTATTTACATCCCAATGTAGCATCATTTTCAAACGTCGATCAGCATCTTCGCTTCCATCTAATAACATCCCAAAACCACCATTTATTACTTCTCCCCATCCAACTCCACCGCCGTTGTGAATCGAAATCCAGGTTGCTCCTCTAAAACCGTCGCCAATAACATTATGAATTGCCATATCTGCAGTGAATTTAGAACCGTCATAAATGTTTGAAGTCTCACGATAAGGAGAGTCCGTTCCAGACACATCATGATGATCACGACCAAGAACGACAGGGCCAATTTTACCTGCTTTAATGGCATCGTTAAATGCAGTTGCAATTTTCGTTCTGCCCTCTGCATCTGCATATAAAATACGAGCTTGCGATCCAACAACCAGTTTATTTTCTTGTGCTCCTTTTATCCATTTAATATTATCGGCCATTTGTTGCTGAATTTCTTCCGGAGAATTTAGACGAATTTCTTCTAAGACATCACATGCAATTTGATCAGTTATTGCAAGGTCTTCTTCTTTTTCAGAAACACAAACCCATCTGAAAGGTCCAAAACCATAATCAAAACACATCGGTCCCATAATATCTTGAACATAAGAAGGGTATTTAAAGTCAACTCCATTTTCAGCCATAATATCAGCCCCTGCACGTGAGGCTTCTAGTAAAAAGGCATTTCCGTAATCAAAAAAGTAAGTTCCTTTTTCGGTGTGTTTATTTACCGCTTTTGCATGTCTGCGCAACGTTTCTTGTATTTTTTCTTTAAACAATTCTGGTTGATCAGCCATCATTTTATTTGCCTCATCAAAGCTCAAACCTATTGGATAATAACCACCAGCCCATGGGTTGTGCAACGAGGTTTGATCGGAACCTAGATCAATATATATACCTTCCTCATCAAATTTTTCCCAAACGTCTACTATATTCCCTTGATAAGCAATTGAAACAACCTCTTTTTCTTGTTTAGCCTTTTTTACACGAATACATAATTCATCGATATCAGAAATTACTTCATCAACCCAACCTTGTGAGTGGCGCGTATTTGTCGCTTTTGGATTTATTTCAGCAGTGACAGAGATTACCCCCGCAATATTGCCTGCTTTTGGTTGGGCTCCACTCATTCCACCCAAACCAGCGGTGACAAATAGTTTTCCTGCTGTGCTACCATCGCCGGGTAGTTTTCTGCAAGCATTTAATACTGTAATGGTAGTGCCATGAACTATACCTTGAGGACCAATATACATATACGATCCAGCAGTCATTTGGCCGTATTGACTGACTCCTAAAGCATTCATCTTCTCCCAGTCGTCTGGTCTTGAGTAGTTAGGAATCACCATACCATTGGTGACAACTACTCTTGGCGCATCTTTGTGTGATGGGAATAGGCCCATTGGATGGCCTGAATACATGACTAATGTTTGTTCGTCTGTCATACGAGCAAGATAGGCCATACAAAGCCTGTACTGTGCCCAATTTTGAAAAACAGCTCCATTTCCACCATACGTAATTAATTCATGCGGGTGTTGTGCAACAGCGTAATCCAAATTGTTCTGAATCATCGCCATGATTGATTTTGCTTGAAGTGAATTTCCAGGATATTCATCAATAGGTCTAGCATACATTTTGTAATCTGGACGGTATCGATACATGTAGATGCGACCATATGTATTTAATTCTGAAGCGAATTCGGGTGCCAATTCGGCATGTTGACTTTTAGGGAAATAGCGTAATGCATTTTCTAAGGCTAACACTTTTTCCTCTGCACTTAAAATTTCTTTTCGTTTTGGTGCATGGTTTATGTTAGAATCATAGGGTTTGGTCGCTGGAATTTCAGCTGGAATACCGTTGATAATGTCTTGCTTAATTTCTTCTATTGTCATACCGTAATTGATTTACCACAAATTTAAACATTCTTTAAAATCTAGATGACTTAATCGAATTATTAGCTGAATTACATGAAATCATGGACGAATGAAAACGGTTAATAAAATCCAATAAAAATGTTTAAAAAATAACACATATTTAAGTTTTCCGTTAATAAACTCAAATGTGCCGTTTATGAGTTTGTGGTAACCTTTTCTGTTTTATTCGCATTAATTTGCAGTAACAACTAATTAATTTATAATAATATGAAACACGTAAACTTTTTGAAAGTGTTCGTTGCTTTAGCAATTATGTCCTTTGGGCAACAAGTAACGGCACAATGTTCTTTTACTGGTCTTGACTCTAATTATTGTGCGGATGCAGCTGCATCTCCTTTAGTAGGTTCACCTTTAGGAGGCGAATTTTCTGGCACAGGAATAGCCGGCGATTTTTTTGATCCGGGAACGGCAGGACCAGGAATGCACGATATCACTTATACTTATACAGGAGAAAAAGATGCTTATTACTTAAGATCAGTGGTTGGAGAACCATGGGGAAGTTCGAGTAATACAGATGCGATGAACAGTGTGTTTGGAATGGGAGAGTGGTCAACTGGTTTTTTTGAATCTGTAGATGTTGCAGCAGTTTTTTCTGAGCAAACAGGATTTGTATATATTGATGGAAGTGACGCTGGTGCATTGGAGTTAGCTACATTTTTAACGGATAACATCACTGCAATTGAAAACTGGGTGAGTGACGGCGGAAAGTTATTTTTAAACGCTGCACCAAATGAAGGTGGAGCAATTGACTTTGGATTTGGTGGAACGACACTAAATTATTCAGATGCTTCAGCTAGTGTTGATGTAGTGAATACAAAACATCCTGCATTTTTGGGTCCAAATACCCCTACGAGTTCAGTAATGACAGGTGGAAGCTATGCCCATGCTACTGTAACAGGAACAGGTTATCAAAATATTTTAACACGTTCGGGTGATGCAACTAAAGTTGTATTATGTGAAAAAGCTTGGGGATTCGGTCGTGTAATGATGGGAGGTATGACAACTAGTAACTTTCATAGTCCTGCAATTGAAGCCACTAATTGGAGAATCAACCTTATCCATTATTTAGGGAATCATAAAAATAAATTTTACTTAAGAGAAACGGCTGAAGAACCATGGGGATCAGTAAAAAATGTTGAGGCACTAGATACTGCATTTGGTGTTGGAATGTGGAATTTAGATTATTTTGAAACTGCAGATGCGGCAGGAATATTCTCGAGTAACACGGCTTTTGTTTTCATAGATGGAAGTGATGGAGGTGCTCTAGAACTAAATACATTTTTAACCGATAACCGTGAAACTATTGAAAGCTGGGTTAATGCAGGAGGAAGTTTAATTTTAAATGCAGCACCTAACGAAGGTTCAGATATGGATTTTGGTTTTGACGGATCTACATTGGTTTATGCAGATGCTTCGAGTAGTGTTGACGTGGTTGATGTGGCACACCCCGCTTTTGTAGGACCAAGTACACCAACTGCCGCTACTATGACTGGGAGTAGCTATAGTCATGCGCATATTACTGGTACAGGTTTCTCAAATATTTTGGTGAATTCGAGTGATGCAACAAACATTGTGTTATGCGAGAAAGCTTTTGGAAATGGTCATATCATGATGGGCGGAATGACAACAACGAATTATCATACTCCAACATTGGAGGCAACAAATTTTCGTTCAAATTTATTCGTTTATTTTAATGATTTATATGATGGATATTTATGCACTACAACAGCAACAACTACTGTGTTAGAACCATTAGAAATTGCAGCGACAATCACCCATGCTGTTTCAGGAAGTGATGGAGAAATTGATATTACTGTTTCTGGAGGTTTAGCACCTTATGTTTATGATTGGGATATTGATGGAACAGGGGATTATGATGATGCTGAAGATTTGACAGGTCTAGGGTTAGGCGTTTATTCTGTTCAGGTTGAAGATGATTGGGGATGCACAACTGCTGCTTCTATCGAAGTAAAATCGACTATTGGCGTGAAGGATGAAGAGGGAATCGTTTTATCTATTTATCCGAATCCTACAGCTAATACTACATTGATTGAAACAGTTGGGAAGTTTGAATATGTACTCCAAGATTTAAATGGAAAAACGATTCAAACAGGAAATGCTGTTGGGCAAGAGCTTTTAGATGTATCGAATCTTGAAAATGGTGTATATTTTATTACAGTTTATACAGCAACATCGAGTCAAACGGTTAAACTAATCAAAAAGTAAATCAAACCAAAACCTTTGATTTTAACCTCTCTTTCAGTTGAAAGGGAGGTTTTTTTATACAAAAAAAGCAGCCGTATTGGGCTGCTTTAAGTTCATTGATAAATTAGGTTTAATCTCTATTACCGAGTAGCACAAAAATCCAATAGATTAATGTTGCTATTGCAGAAAGCGCAGCAACGACATAAGTCATAGCAGCCCACTTTAAAGCATCTTTTGCGCCGTCATACTCATCACGCGTAACAATTCCATTCGCTTCAATCCAATTTAAGGCTCGTTTACTGGCGTCAAATTCAACTGGCAAAGTTACAACTGCAAACAAAGTAATTGCGGCTTGTGCGGCTATAATGATATAAATCATAAAAGGTGCTACTCCACCGAGAATACCACCGGCAAAAGCCATTGCCATTACAACGAGGTTTAAGATCATACCGCTGGCATTTTGAATCGGCACAAGCTTAGAGCGCATTTCTAACGGTTTATAGGCTTGAGCATGTTGTAAAGCGTGTCCACATTCGTGGGCAGCAACAGCGGCAGCCGCTGCATTCGCTTGATTATACACCGCTTCACTCAGGTTTACTGTCTTGTGCATAGGATTATAATGATCGGTCAATTGACCATTAACGGCAATCACCTTTACGTCCGTAATTCCATTGTCACGCAACATTTTTTCTGCAACTTCTCTTCCTGTCATTCCATTCATCAAACGAACTTTAGAGTATTTTGCAAATTTGCTTTTAAGGGTACTGCCAACTAACCAGCTGATTAGCATGAATACACCACCAATAATCATTGGACCCCAGTAATAGGTCACCATTCCATCTCCCATTTTTATTTGGTTTTAAATATTTAATTAACGATCTCCAACAAACCTTAAGATTGAAAGAAACAAGTTCACAAAGAGGATGTAAAGTGTTAATCCTCCCATTAATTCATGTTTTTTTCGTAAATCTCCTTTTAATTCTGGATTGGAAGCAATCGCCTTCATGCGCTGCATTTCATAGGCAGTTAAGCCAGTAAATACTACTAGTCCTAACAAAGAAATCACTAAGTCAACCATATCGCTTCCCATGAAAACATTTACAATTGAAGCGATTATGATTCCGAAAAATACCATATACAATAAACTCCCCATTTTACTTAAATCCGTTTTTGTAAAATAACCTAATAAGGCCATCGATCCAAAAGCGCCGGCTGTTACCATAAAAGTCAAGAAAATTGATGAAGCGGTAAAAACCAAAAAGATTGAAGCTAAACTTAAACCAATAAGAACAGAATAAAGTATATACAATCCCATAATTCCACTGTAGGACATTTTATTGATTTGTGCTTGAATAAGAAAAACAAGTACTAATGGGGAAAACATAATTACATATCCCATCATTGAAATACCTCCTCCTACTTTATACATCATCGGAAGATACCAATCTGAAGTAGATGCCCCGTAGGCCGCCAAACCAGAAATAGCTAGTGCTAAAAACATGTACTTGTAAACATTCGCGAAGAATGATCGAGACATTTCGAGTACATTCGATTCGCTGTCTACGACTTCATAATTATCATATTGCATTTTTGAAAAAATTTTGTTTATCAAATTTAATAAAATATTAGTTCTAATTTTGTTAAAAAAATAGAATCAATAACCCTACCAATATTGGTTTTATGACAATTTGACTTAAAGCGTAAAAAAATGATAGTAGTTACAGGTGCAGCAGGGTTTATTTCGTCATGTTTGGTGAGTGAACTGAATAAAAATGGTCGAAATGACATTGTTGTTGTTGATGACTTTTCGAAAGAAGAGAAAAAAGAAAATCTTGCCAATAAATCAATTGTTGCAAAAGTGCAGCGAATGGAGTTTTTTAATTGGGCGAAAGATTTTGCCAAAGAAATCGAGTTTGTGTTTCATCTCGGTGCCAGAACGGATACAACAGAGTTCGATCAAGCAATTTTTGATGAGTTAAATTTGAATTACTCCAAAGCGATGTGGAATTTTTGTTCGGACCACTCAATTCCTATGGTGTACGCAAGTAGTGGAGCAACATTTGGATTGGGAGAGCTCGGTTATTCTGATCGTCATGAAATCGTTAATGATTTAAAGCCTCTAAATCCTTATGGGGAATCTAAAAATGATTTTGATAAATGGGCATTGGTGCAAGAAAAGAAACCTCCATTTTGGGCTGGACTGAAGTTTTTTAATGTTTACGGACCCAATGAATATCACAAAGGGCGCATGGCTTCAGTGATTATGCATGCGTTCAACCAAATATCGGCAACAGAAAAAATGAAACTATTTGCTTCTCACAATGAAAACTACAAAGATGGAGAGCAATTGAGGGATTTTGTGTATGTCAAGGATGTTGTAAGTGTTTGTCTCTTTTTAATGACAAATAAACCGAAGAGCGGCTTATATAATCTTGGAACTGGTACGGCAAGAACTTTTTATGATTTAGCCAAAGCGACCTTTAAGGCCATGGGCGTAGCAGAAGACATCTCCTTTATTCCTACTCCGGAGGATATTCGCGATAAATATCAGTATTTTACAGAAGCTGAAATGGACAAGTTAATTGCAGCAGGATATAATAAACCTTTTTATTCGTTAGAGGAAGGCGTAGAGGACTATGTGCAAAATTATTTGAAGGATAAAAAATATTATTAAATTTAGGTTATGGAAGTAACCCAGGACATCCAACAACGCATTTTTGAACAAATAAAATTACAGCTGCCAAAAGATGAAAAAATTGCGGCTGTTTTAATGAATCGACTGCATTTAAGTCAGGACGCTGTATATCGCAGGTTAAGAGGCGATGTGCCTTTAACAATTTATGAAACAAAAGCGCTATGCGAAGCTTTTAATATTTCTTTTGATGGAGTAGGTGCGTATCGCAAAGGGGCGGTTAGTTTTGATTACTTGCCAATTGATCGAATTGGATTAAATTTTGAGTCTTGGTTAACGAGCTTGAGGGACGGTTTACGGAGCGTAAAATCGTTTGAAAACGCACACATGACAATTAGTATTAATGATACACCAATTTTTCAAATATTTAACTTGCCGCACTTAACACGGTTTAAATTCTTTTTCTGGGCAAAAACGTATTTAAAAATTCCAGCCTACGAGCATGAACTTTTTAAGCGAGAAAAAATTGATAAACGTGTTTTGGGAATAGGTATCGAAGCGCATAACCTTTATAATTCTATTCCTTCGGTTGAAGTATATTCGCCTGAAACATTGCGCGGTACACTTCGACAAATTCAATATTATTTTGAAGCAAGGTTATTTGAAGATCAACGTTATGCTTTGGAGGTCATAGATAACCTTGTCGCGTTGATTCATCACCTCAAAAAACAGGCTGAAATAGGGCGGAAATTTGCTCGTGGGAATGAGCCGCCAAATGCCGGGAACGAAGTTGAGATGTATTTTAATGAGACGTTTATTTCGGATAATACTTATTTGGTGAAGTCTGATTCGGGTTCGTCAGTGTTTCTAACGCATAATATCATGAATGTTTTAAACACAACTGATCCTTACTATATTCAAGAAACTCAATTTGTACTCGAGAAATTAATCAATAACTCCAGTTTAATTTCTAAAGTGAATGCCAAAGATAGAAATCGTTTTTTTGCGGATTTAGAGCGAAATGTTTTAAATTTTAGAAAGAAGGTTGAAGCAGAAATTGAATCAGAATTAGGCTAGACCCAAACTTTACTGCCCTCAGAACAGTTTTTGCAGATTTCGATGGCTTGACGATCTTTAAAAATTTGATTCCTGAAATCATCATAAATTGAAGATTTCCAGGTTTCTTTAAAAGGAATTTTAGAGATATTTCCAAGTTGGTGCTTAGCATCTTTATCAAAACAACAAGGAACAATTGCACCATCCCAAGTAAATACGCAAGAACTCCACATCCGCCAACATTGGTTTTTAAACTTGTTTTTTAATTCATAACCACCGTTTTTCGTTTTTCGATAACGAGCATATTTTTCATTTGTAGGAATTAAGTCGTTACCAGTTTCAAAATCATAAACTTGCACTGATTTTAATCGCACTTCATCAACTCCTAACTCTTTGGCCATTTCATACAGTTTTTTGATTTCATGTTCATTGTATCGAACAACCAAAAACTGAAAGACTAATACTGGGTTTTTACGGTTAAGTTTTTTCTTTGCGGCAACAAGATTTTTTGTTCCTGTAAGCACTTTGTCTAATTTACCATTTATTCGATATTTTTCATAGGTTTCTTGAATTGTACCGTCAATCGAGATAATTATTTCTGATAAGCCAGACTCGACAACTTTTTCAGCAATACCTGGAGAAATAAAATGGGCGTTTGTTGAGGTCACCACATATATGTTTCGTGCTCTTGCAGCTTTAACAAATTCGAGGAAGTGTTTATTGACAAATGGCTCGCCTTGAAAATAATAATTGATGTGTTGCAAGTTTTTACCACATGCCTCCAAAATTTCCTCGTTCATGCTTGGACTTAGGTTTCCAGTGGGACGGGTAAATTGACGCAAACCACTAGGACACTGTGGACAACGCAAATTACAGGTTGTCGTTGGCTCAATGGATATTGCCATAGGTGTTCCCCAATGAATAGGTTTACGAAGGAGAATTGAAATGTGAAATGATAGCTTTAAGAGTAAGATATTCCAAACTCTATGTCCATTGGTTGTAGCTAATATCGCCTTCGTTCTTGCCTTCATTTATCTGAAAGCAAAGTTAGAGGATATAATTGGATTTTTAGGCGAGATGTTATTTCTTCTCTTCTGCTATTTCTTTTTTATTTGCTAGCTTCTCATCGTAGTGGTGAAATAAATTCAGCCAAATAATTCGACTTAAGCGAAAAGATAATGGCATTAGAACAACCAATCCCACGAGTATAGAAATTAAATAAACTAAATACGAAGAAGAAGGAAAAAGCACAAAAATTGCGACCCCTATTGCAACAGAAAAGGCAACGGTAAGCGCATAACTAACATACATTGCACCATAAAAAAATCCCGGCTCTTGTTCATACTTAAAACCACAATGGCTGCAATAATCATGATTTTTACCAAAATTATTGAAATCATATGCATTTTTGGATACAT
Organism: Crocinitomix algicola; assembly: GCF_001661595.2. Classification (GTDB taxonomy): domain Bacteria; phylum Bacteroidota; class Bacteroidia; order Flavobacteriales_D; family Crocinitomicaceae; genus Crocinitomix; species Crocinitomix algicola. Next base: position 89,155 of record NZ_LYPF02000015.1, on the reverse strand, counting down.
GAAAATCTCCCTCCTGACATTTTGGACATTTGGAATTTAAAATACTGTAAAGTCGTGTTCCTTTTAAAAACGGTAACATAATTAATGGTCTTTTTGCAAAGATAGGTCAAATCGATATTTTAAAAGGTGATTAAAGTCACCGTACGATATAAAAAATTTAGTACTTATTTTTGTACCGTGAAGACTCGAATTATTTTTATACTGAAATTCGCCATAATTTGGCTGATATTATTCTATTTCCAAAGATTACTTTTTGTATTTCACTTTTTTAGTGATTTTCATGGGAATTGGTCAGAAATTATGCAATTACCAATTCATGCATTAAGGCTAGATATTTCTGCAATCGGTTATTTAACGGGTGTTCCCTTTATAATTGCGAGTCTTTCATTTTTGTGGAATAATGAAAAATTTACAAATGCTTTAAATCGGATATCTTATCTTTATTTCTGGTTGATTTTAGTGGTGATGGCTTTAATTATGAGTGGGGAAATTGTAACCTATATAGAATGGAAAACAAAATTATCCTCAAAAATATTTCTACATTTTGGAACGCCATCAGAAGTTTTTAGAACGGCTTCGGGAGGTTATACCTTGTGGTTTATATTTTACGCAGTCCTACAAGTATTTGTCGGTGCTCTCTTGTACATAAGGTGGCTTAAAAAAAATCAATTGCCGAATCAAAAAATCACAGGGAAGAATAGGTTGTTTCAAGGTTTACCATTCTTTTTAGTTGGCACCGGTGTATTTGTTGTTATGATTCGTGGCGGATTGCAACAAATTCCAGTAAGCGCAACGGATGCCTATTTTTCAAAGAATCAGATTGTGAATGATGTTTCTGTAAATCCAGAATGGAATTTTATAAGAACTTGTCATTATTATTTCAAGGCAGATGTTTCTAACTATTACAAGAATCTGCAACCATCAGAAGCAGAAAATATCATGAAGTCATTATATGAAAATGAGGGAGTTGATACAGTGCGAATTTTTGATCAACCTCGTCCCAATGTAATTTTGGTGACCTTAGAAGGATGGTCTGCACAGTTGATTGAGCCATTAGGTGGAGAAAAAGGAATTACACCACATTTTAATGACTTATGCAAGGAAGGGGTTTTATTTACTGAGATATATTCCACAGGAGGGACTTCTGAAACTGGGCATTCCTCAATAATTAGTGGTTATCCAACTATTGCAGGCATATCAATATCAACTGAATCGGCAAAATGTAGGAATTTACCTTCCTTAAACCAGTCTTTCGAAGAGCTTGGCTACAACTCATTTTATACATTTGGAGGTTCTTTATCCTATGGAAATATCGGAGGATATTTGACTGATGTAGGTTTTGATCGTTTGGTGGATGAAAACGATTTGGATTTGAAACCAACCGGAAAATTGGGGATTCATGATGAGGCGATGTTTCCTTATTTTTTAAGTGAGATTCAAAACGCAAAACGGCCTTATTTTTATGGGTTGTTCACTCAAAGTACACATTCGCCATACGATATGCCAGCAGAACCTTTCCCAGGCTACGACGATGAAGGTTATGTCACCAGTATGCATTATGCTGATGAACATTTATCCCGCTTTGTTAACGGCGTTAGAAAACTGCCTGATTTTGAAAATACCATAGTTGTATTTATTGCTGATCATGGACGTGCTAATTTATTTAACCAAAACACGTATGATGAGCAGTATTTTCATATTCCTTTATTAATTTGGGGTGGAGCTGTAAAGGAGGATTATATGGGGCACCGAATTGATAAAGTTGGATCGCAAGCAGACTTGGCGAAAACTTTGTTAACACAATTGGAAATTGATGCAAAGGACTTTCATTGGAGTAAAAATTTACTTGATCCAACAACAAAAGAGTGGGCAGTATGTACATCTACTTTGTCTTATGGTTGGAAAGATCCCAATGGGTATACCGTTTTTCATATGATTGACGAGCATATCGTAGGTTCTCCATATTCAGACGAACATAAAATACAAAATGCGTTAAAAAAATGTCGTTCGATTCTCGAATGTATGTATCGCGAATATCAGGAAATGTAGATGGCTACTCATTTTTAAACCAATAGAATACCAAGAGTGCACACATTATTCATAACGAAAAATTGTTGTAAAATTATTTATTTCTTTATATTGTAAATGAATTTTTAAACATACGAAAAACATGAAAAAAGTTGTACTTATTATGGGGCTTTGTCTCTTGGCTTTTACAGGCAATGCTCAGGTAATTTTTTACGTTCAAGCTCCTTCGCCAAATGAAGGGAATTATGAATTTACATACGCCGATGATGAAGCGACAGACTGGAACGTACCAGATATGGATGATCCAATTAATGCCATCGAATCTGAAATGGTATTAATTGACGATGATTCTGGTCTTGATAACCCTATTGGTTGTGATGAGGTAGTGAATGACTTAACAGGTAAAATTGCAGTATTGTACCGAGGAACTTGTGAGTTTGGAACTAAAGCGCTAAATGCTCAGAACGCTGGAGCAATAGGCTGTATCATCATTAATAACTTGGGTGGAGCACCCGTAGCAATGGGTGGTGGAGATGATGGTTTAGATGTTACTATCCCTGTTGTTATGATTACAAATATTGATGGAGCTCTTTTAAGAGACGAAATTTTAGCTGGAGAAACTTCTGTTTTTATTGGGAGTAAAAACGGTTACTATACAAATGATATAGGGTTCACTGCTGCTGACCACCTTCGTGCTGAGAGTTTTGGCGTGCTTTCTCAATTAGCTCAAGATGATACTGAATTTGAGGTAGAAATGGGTTCATGGGTTAGAAACTACGGATCAAATGATCAAACTGGTATAGTACTTTCAGCAACTGTTACCTTGGCGGGTTCTGAATTGTATAATGAAAGCTCTGATCCTCTTTCTTTGGATGCTGGCGATAGTATTTATGTTCCTTTACCAACTTTTTCACAAGGTTCTTATGCAAATGGCTATTATAATGTAGAATATAGTGTGGATAGTGATGCAACGGATGAATCTGATTATGACAATGTTAATAATGCAGATTTTTATATCAATGATGAGTATTTCTCAATGGCTGCATTAGATGAATCTACCATGATTCCAGTAAACAGCACTAACCAATTTAATGGAACTACAGACAACCTTTATTCTTGCTTATTCTTTCAAGATGAAAATGCAAGTCGTATTGGTGTTCAAGGAATGAATTTTTCAGCTGGGACGTCACAAAACCCAGACCCAACTTCTTTAGATGGACAGTATTTCGAGGTATATGTTTATGAGTGGAACGATGTATGGGTGGATTTAGATGATCCTGATTTTAACATTCTAGACATTCAGGAAATTGCAGATGGAGAATATACTTATCTGGATAACCTACAAAGTGAGAATGTTTACATTCCATTTGAAGAGCCTGTGCTTTTAGAGGATAATCAGAAATATTTATTCTGTGTTCAGTTGTACGGTGATGATATTTATCCAGGTTACGATACAAAAACAGATTATAACTGGAATTCTGAGACGTATAGAATGCCAACTTCGCCACTTTATTTGAGCTCTCAATGGTATGCATTAGGATACGGTACAGATCGTAATCCGTCTGTATCAATTAAAGTTTTCAATGAAAACGAATTGAGCGTTGTAGAAGTTCCAGAGGTTGAATTGGTTTCTTTCCCAAATCCAGCTACGGAGAAGGTTAACATTCCAATGAATCCAGTCGAAGGTAATATTCATATGACCATTGTTGATGTGAACGGAAAAGTAGTGAGCAATCAAGATGTGACTATGAACGGATCTCGTCTTGAAGTGGATGTTACCTCTTTCGCTGCAGGAATGTATGTGATTAATTTAGAATTTGAGAATGGAGAAAGAGGATCATTAAATATTATGGTTTCGAAATAATCCTTAAATAATTTTTAAAGTCCCCACTCAGTTTTGCTGGTGGGGATTTTTTTTGGTTGTATATTTAGCATTAAACCCCAATATCATATGAGAGTTTTCTTGTTATATTCTAGCTTATTCTTTTGTCTTTCAGGTTTTGGAATGCATAATTTGAATGAATTAAAAAGGGTTATTACGCAACAGAACCCAATTGATAGTTTGAGACTATTTGAGGCTATCGAATCTAATGATATTACCTTTCTGCGAAACGCTGTCGACAAAGAGTATTTTTTAACCTATCATCCAAATGGTTACCTGCCATTGACTTATGCAAGTTATTTAGGAAAACAAGAAATTGTTAAGTTATTTCTAACACAAAAAGTACGGGTCGATGAAATTGACCTTAATAAAAAGACAGCGTTATATTACGCAGTTGAAAAAGAGAATTATAGCATTGTAAACGATTTACTGGAAGCAAAAGCAGACCCTAATAAATGTTCTTGTTTAGAAATTGCCATTCGAACTAATAATCAAGAGATCATTAAATTGTTAGCCGCATATAAAGCTGATTTAAATGCTGGATTAATACTTGCTGCTAAACAGAATAATTCTCAGGTCTTTAAAGAACTTTTGAATATGGGAGCTAAAGTTAATTCGAATGATGTTTTTACCTATAGTCTTCAACATCGAAATGAGGAGTTGATGGAGTTAGCCCTGCAAAATGGAGCCGATGAAAATCAAGCTATCGCAAAATCTGTAGAAATGAAACATAAACCTGGTGTTGTCCTATGTTTAGATGCTGGAGCAAATAGTGCGCAGGCAGTTCAATATGTGATTGCTGAAAATGATATTGAATTGGCGAATGAATTAGTAGCAAAGTATAAGTTGAAAGCGAATGAATTATTAGAACTTGCTTTACCCGGTGCGACAACTAATCCAATGGAAGTTAAAGGGGTTCATTTGTCAATTGCGAATGTTGCATTAATGCATGGAGGAAAAGCTGACCCCTACTTTAAATATGCTGTCCAAATTGAAAATCAAGAATTGATTGATTTATTATTGAGTTATAATGGAGGTCCTAATGAACTTTTAGCGGCTGCAGTAGAGCTAGGAAATGTTAATTATGCGGTATACGCTTTTGATAAAGGGGCTGCCGCAGAAAAGAACAATAATTTATTTCTAAAAGCATTAGTGGCAAACGATTCGGAAATGGTTCATTTGTTTTTGGATAAGGATGCACCCGTTACTGACGCCCGTTTAATTCAAGCGGCAGTCGATAATGGAAATATTGATTTGACTAAAAGATTATTGGGTGCAGGAGCTCCAGTCACTTCAAATAGTTTGGTTTTAACCGCCGTACAAAATAAGCATGATAGTATTTTATTCGAATTACTGAACTTTGGGGCTAACCCAAATATAGGTTTGGTCAGAGCCATTGATATGAATGCTTTAAGTATGGTTAATATTATGTTAGATGCAGGAGCGGAGGGGCGAACGCCTTCTTTGATTGAAAAGGCTGCTGGAAATGGAAGTCTAGGTATTGCTCAAGCTTTAATCAATAAAGGAGCACAACCAGATGATGGTGTAGTAGCAAGCATTCGAAACGGTCATGACGCCATGTTCAACCTATTAATGGAAAGTGGGGCAGACTTCAATAATATTCAATTTGTCGTTGAAACCGTCTTTAATAATCAAACTGAAATGTTTTTAAAATTAATGGAAGAAGAGGCACCTGTAAATTATAAAACAAAAAATCAAGAAAATTTATTGCACATTTCTAGTTTGAATGGAAATTATGAAATCACGGCTAAATTGTTAGATCGAGGTGTTGATCCAAATCAAAAGAATGTGGACGGTGAAACCCCTTTGCACATTTCGGCTAATCGAGGTAGGAATAATCTTGAAATGTGTTCTTTATTGATCAATAATGGAGGGAAAATTAACGCTGTAGACAATAAGGGACGAACAGTTTTGAAAGTGGCTGATGGTAAAAAATTAAAAGACTACCTAAAAGCTAAGGGGGCAATCAAATAATTATAGTTTCGTAAAAATACCACCGAAACATACCAGAAAACAGATCTTATTCAAAGTCAAAACTACCGTTTAGCTTAGAGTTTCTCATCATTTTAATCAGTCAGGGCAATTTTTCCAATGTTAAGTTTTCAAAAGCTTAACATACTTTTCTTTAAATTAACTTGACTTAACCATAAATTTACATCAGTAGTAATTTTAAATTCAAAATAATGAGTACTAAAAAGAAGTTAAAAAAAGTAGAGAAAGAAGTTAAAGCCTTGAAAAAAGATTTAACGAAATCTAAAAAGGCAAAAAAAGCAGCTGAAAAAAAGTTTAAAAAATCGGTTAAAACACTAAAGGCGAAATTAAAAAAGGCAAAAAAAGCCAAAGCACCTAAGAAAGCAAAATTGAAGAAAGTATCTTAATTCGTTGAAATAGTCCGAATAAAATCCCGTTTTAGCTCGCCTAAAGCGGGTTTTTTAGTTTAAATGAGGAACCGATTGTTTAATTGTAAAAGGATGTTCTTTAAAAGTTATTTTTTTAGTGCTAATCTCTATTCCAATTAATAATCCCGCCGAATTAATAGGGTTGTTTTGATCGAATATAAAATTCCCGATACTATAATAAATAGGTTTTTCTTTATAGAATTCGATAGTTTGTATGGTGTGTGGATGATGACCGACGATAGCGTCTGCTCCGGCATCAATTAATTGTCTGGCTTGTTGAATTTGGGAGAGCAGTGGTTGAGGTTGATGTTCAGCTCCCCAGTGTAATTGAATTAAAACTATTGCGTTTTGATCCTTTTTTTTAAGGAATTGAACTTGTTGACAAATCTCTTCAACCGTCTGTTCGCATACACTGGGTTCTTCAGCCAAATAAGTCCAGTTTTCGGAGGGTACCCGAAGACTAGAGATGAGGTAAACAGCGCGAGGCTCATTGCTCAATAGTACAGGCTCGCAGGCTTTTTTACTGTTTACACCATAACCTGTACTTTTCATTCCATATTTTCTGATGTTTTTATCGGTGTCTACCAATCCTTTTCGTCCTTGATCCATTGCATGGTTGTTTGCCATATTTAAATGAGTAATACCATTTAGCTGAAGGGTTTCCAGAACTTCAGGTTCTCCACGAAAAATGAACCGCTTATTTATTGGAGCTTCAATTTTAGTTACGGGGCATTCTAAGTTGGCAATTACAATATTGTGTTGAGCAAATAAAGCTGTCATTTCCGGTCGAAAAAGATTATCAGCACCTAAATATTCTATTCTTTTCTTGACGCCACGATCTAATAATAAATCACCTGCAAATAGTATTTTAAGCGACTCTTTTTTAGGTGTACAACCTAGTATGAATCCAATTAAAAGAAGGAATGCTGAGCGCAGAATTACATTTAACATCCTGAACTATAAAACACTTTTTCATTGTTTTTTGGAGCGTCGATAGGAACCATAATTGACTTTACCCAATTCGGTACATCATGCGCTTCGTTTTTTTCTAACATTTCTTGCCATTCTTCATCCGTTAATCGGTTGCCTAAAGGCAAATTAAATTCGTGATAAGCAAACACAGCTCCTTTAGTTAGGTAAAGATAGCCTTCAATTTCAACCACAACATAAATGTCGTTCACATTACCGGTCGCAACATGCATAACTCCTTTCTCTGGATTGTTACTTGCATTTGCCGTGTAGACATCCGCAACCACAGCTACTGATTTATCAGCCCCTGAAACATTATCCCAACTTTCAAGGTATTCATCTTTTTGTTTTACTAAGCCAAGTGTTATCCATTCAAAAGTACTTCCCATTAATTCTATTTGACGGTACTCTTGTTCCGTTAAAGTTTCTCCTTTTAATTCTTTTTCCGAAGTGTTTTTTAAGAAGACTGCATTTTCTCGCAATTGATCACTGTTGTACTGGATTTCCTTAGTCATGATCTTATGCTTTTTAAGAATTTTTTCAGTTAAATCGATTAATTCAATTGCAGCGTTCCAATAAGCAATATTCGGTTCAACATATCCAAGTGTATACGGGTCAGGTGGTCCTCCACCTCCACACTCTGCTCCCATAGGCTGCTCTGCATAAAGAATTGCATCGTGCTTAAGTTCTGCCCAAGAAGCTAATGAGGCGTTGAGGTCTTTTTTGTCCCACGCCTTAGTTTGCATAAAGTAGGGGTAATCATCATTTTGTTTTTGGAGATCTAGTAAAGAGGATATCCATTTATTATAGACCGTGGCTTCCCAATTGGTCGATTTCATTTTAGTTTTTAAGTCCTTTAATAAATTCGGATACTTCTTCCAATTTTCTCCTTCCTTTAATTCATTCATCAAGATATCTTCTGCAGATTCACTTCCAAAAGCTGCCATAACATCTAATCCTTTAGGGTAACCTCGTTTGGTTGTTTGATTGTCTAGGTCCACTAATTCTTGTAAAATTTCATTATCTGCTAAGTAGCGTTGGGGCATAAAATTTATTTTGTCTATGCACGATGCTGCTTCTTTTGGTCGAATTGTATTTTGACTATCGGCAATTTTTTTAATCGATTTTCTGAACGAAACAAACTTGTCATTATTTGAAAGCAGGTCTTGCGCTGTAAGATTTTGGTTGGTCATTTCTTTGGCCAAATTCATAAAAGACACATTATCCGGTTCTCCAATCATAAAGCTCACAGGTTCCATAATTCTCTCATATTCAGCAAGTAATTCAGCTTTGTAGTTGGGGTCGTTTTTTGCGAATAAGGAAGCGTTTAATATCGCCCGTTTAAATTGGTCATCATCATCCAAGCAGAATGGTGCAGTTTGAAGCCACATCATTGCTTTAAAATAACGCTGCAGTTGTTCGTTTCGTGTGTAATGACCTCTTGGTTTAAAAAGGCTATACGGAAATTCTACAGTCGTGTAGTTTAAAAACGAAGAATTTGCATCCGACGCTTCATTAATATTTTTAATTTCTTCATTGTAAAATTCAAGATAGTCGCCATCTACAGCAAATTTTCCGCCAGTTAATACAGAATTTCCAATGGCATAGTAAGTTGCATTCATTTTTGCTAAATGACGAACCGTAGCATCTTGTGCGTCTTTTGCAATTTTATTCATTTCAATACTTAATTGTTCACTTAAGTTGTCTAAAGCGGGAATGAATTGATCCTCTTCTGCTTTTCTAAGCACGTATCCAAAGTACATGTGAAACAACTGCATAAACATGTCCGTGGTTATAAAGTTCGGGAATTGAGCATAATCGTTTTCTTCATATAAATGGAATAGCTGGATGTGATCATTGGGAACTACGGCAAAACCGTTCTCTCCAAGTTTCTCCATTAATTTTGGATCAGCCTCTTCCAATTGAAAAAGGTTAACGATATTATTTAAGTTAGCCCTTTGATTTTTGTCAGTGCCCTTGAAATTTTGTGCGAGCAGTTCTTTTTCTTTCTTTTCAAGACGCTCAATAAAGGATTTTTCTGCTGAACTGTAAGATATTTCTGAATTGGAATTTTCTTCCATTTCATTCCAAAAACGTTCCTCCATCCTGTCATTATACCAGGTCGTGGTGCTAAAAACGGCTCTTAAATCGGCCTTCATAAAGCAGTATCCTTGTTTAGCCGCAAAAGAGTTCCGTAAAATTCGAATGTCTGAAAGTGACAATTGATCAATATTCATGTTTAAATCAATCTCCCCGCTTAACGCTTCGATGTCTATACCGTCGGTTGGTGTATAGGTTGGGATTGAACTAGAGTCGCTTTTAACGACATCGTCTGAACCCGTCGGTTCTTCTGTTTTTTGATTATTACTACAGCTTATAACGATTAAAAGGAGTAAAAAAGAGCCAATTTGTTTCATAGTGGGTTTAATTATTTTTTAAATAAAAAATAGCAGAATCGTACGATAAATCTTGTTTTACATACTCTGTGAACGTGAGGCCAAATCGTTGCCATTTATATTCTGCTATTAGATAGGTTGAATGATTTAATTGTTCTAGTGTTCTAATTCTTGGTTCATTGTGTGAATGTACAAAATTAAAATCAACAAGTGGTTTACCTAAACGTGAACCTAACCAAAGTGGACGAATATGACCATGGTAGTTTTTAAAGATGAACAATCTTTTTCTTGATACAGAGTCGAATCGGGTTGGTTTTATAACCCCTACAACTACTTCGTCCATTTGATTTTCATCAATATCTCCCGTACAAAATTGATAGACTGGATAGGGCAATTCCCATTGATCAAAAGTAGAGTCGGTTTTTAATTGGATATAATATAAGCTATCGTGGCTTTTTTGAAGAGAAAAAGTTGGTTCTACATGATTGTTATAGCAAGATGTAACACTGATCAACACAACGAACAATTGAATGTATTGTTTTAAAACCATGGGTTTAAAAGTAAACAATAAAACCAATTAGAAGGAGTGTTTAGTTTAAGGTTTTTATCATTTCTTCCAAAACCAAAAGAAAATTTTTGGCGTTTAAAAATTCTTGCAATTGCAGTCGAATGGTATAGGTCTCATCTAAAAAAGTGGTAGTTGGAAAAGTGGTTTTCCCATCGACTGTTGCTAATGCTTTTGCTAATTCATGTATTCCTGTATTACCTCCATTGGGTATATAATTAAAAGACTGTTCTCGAAATACAATTGTTTTATTTTCCTCGGCATTGAGAACCACAAACCAATAGTTTTGACTGATGAATTCGACAACTTTTTTGTTTTTAAAAGTTGATTCTTTCATCGCTAAACAATATTTACACCAATCGGTATGAATAAATACAATTACTGGTCGCTGTTCAACATTTTGTAATGAGTCTATTTCGGCAAATGAGAACGACGTTAATTGTGCAGTACTGTCTTTTTGTCCAACTAATAAAAGAATCAACAGAAGTGTGCGCATCAGTTTATTTTAAGTGATATCTAAACCCAATAAATCCTCTAATTCCCTGATTCGGTCCGTAAACATAGGCAGGATCAAATGTTAAACCGTATGGGTTGTTTTCGTTTGCGATGGCTTGTCCATGCTCATCAAAATCTACCGTTTTATCAAAAGGGTCGTTCGGTCGAGCAATTAAGAATGGAATTCCCTTATTCGGTGTCCAGTTTAAAAGGTTTTTTATACCACCATACAATTCGAAACCTTTTTTAAACTGTTTTGAAATTTGTATATTTTGAATACTCCACCATGGTGAATATTCACTACGAGGGTCTAAATCACTGAGTAAAGGCAAACGCATTGGACTGTATACATTTCCGGTATAATCAATCGTAACTCCAGACTTTGGAAAAGTATAACCAACATTCCAAACTCCATTAAATTTCTCAGTAAAAAGTTGCTGTGTTTTTATCTCATTTTCTATGCTGTAAACATCCATTAATGTTCCTCCAACTTGCATTTTTAAACCAAAATTAAAAGAGAAGTCAAGGTTTAGTGAAACACCTTTGGAAACGGCGTACCCTGTGAGGTTGTCATAACTAATTTTGTTAGGATCTGAGTCATAATCTGCGATGATCTTATTGTCAAAATAGGTGTAAAAAGCTGAGGCGTCAAGACTTAAGAATGAACCGTTTTTACTGATGATTTTTTTCACAAAATTTATATTCGAATTCCATGAAGTTTCAGGGGCTAAATTGGATAAGAACTCCACCTGTCTGGATCCTGTAAGTGCAGCGTGGTCTTCGGTAAAAATATTTGCAACTCTGTATCCATTGCCAATGCTAAAACGGAGAGTATTTTTTTTGTTAGGTGTATTCCATTTATAATTTAACCGCGGTGTAATTATGTTGCCATGAATTGAGTTTTGGTCAAATCGTAAACCTAGAAGTAATTTATTATTGTCATTCAACGCTATTTCATCTTGTAAGAATAAACCGGGGAGGTACATTACGGAGGCCATGTTTGTCCCTAAACCGATTGTGTCGAAGCTTGCGGTTGCCGGTGTATTATCGTCATAGTAGGTATAACGTATGGTTGCTCCAAGCAGAATGTCATGTCTTTTAATTGATTTATCCCAAATTAACTGCCCAAAGCCTATATATTGTTCGGCAATGTACGACATATCACCATAAACACTGTTTTGGTTATGGCCGTTGGCACTGAATTGCAAGCTTATATTTTCTTGTACGGGAAGTTGATAGGTTCCAAATAGTTCCCATCGACTGGTGTAAATACTCTCACCATAAATGCTGTCACCACCGCGGAAATTCGCATTCCAATTCATATCACCTCCCCAGCGGTCTTCATAAACATATCGCCCGGCTAATGAAAAAATCCGATTTTTTTTACGCTTAAAACTCCATTTATTAAATAGGGATATTCTATTTTGCAAGGTGACATCTGTAAAGCCATCATTATTGTTGTCAATGGGAAGTTGATAATTAAAATAATTGACACCGATTAAAGATTGTGCTTTGTCTTTAATACTGAATTTACCGGCGATATCAGTGTTAATTTCGGCCCAAGTTGTTCCCATTACATCTGCTGAGAATAAAGGGGCGTTACCCGGTTTTTTTGTAATGATATTAATTAAGCCTCCTACCGCTTCACTTCCATACAATGTAGAGGCTGGGCCTTTAACTATTTCAACACGTTCAATTAATGATTGCGGTATTCCAGATAAGCCATAAACGGTAGCAAGTCCGCTAACAATTGGCATGCCGTCTATAAGAATCATAGTGTAAGGACCTTCGAGTCCGTTGATGTGAATGTCTCCTGTATTGCAAATGTTACAGTTAATTTGTGGTCGTACCCCATTGACTTGTTGTAATGATTCGAAAATACTAGGACTTGGGTTGTTTTTAAAAAATTTGTCTGTATAAATTTCAACCGGAACGGGACTTTCTAGCTTTGAAATTTCCTTCATTGTTCCTGAAACAACTACTTCTCCTAATCCGTGCGATAAGCTGGAAAGACTGAAGTTTTCAATTTTAGGTTCGGCATTAACTATTGTGATGTTTTTATTTATTTGCTCATAACCGACTGCTGATACGGTTAACACATAAGTTCCAAACGGAATGTTTTTTATGGTATAGGCTCCATTCGCATCGGTAACGGATCCTAATTTTGTGCCTTTTAAAAATACGGCAACAAAAGGAACAGGTGCTTCGTCGGTTTGAACAAAACCTTGTAATTCTCCACTTTGGGTATAGGATTCTACGGGTAAGTTAAGAAGTAGGGCAATTACTAAAATTAATTTGTTCATATGATTAAATAAATAGATTTACGATGCAAAAATATAAAGTTAGATTAATCTAACAAAATTATTCGGCATTATTTTAAGTTTCAATAATGCAACACTGTTGCAAAAATAAAAAGTTTTGTGAAATTAACGAGGGCTAGAGTTACAAAATCAAGTTGTGCTTAATAAAATATTTCAGTGTGATCTTTTTATCTTTGTGGTATGAACTCTTTAGTAGAAGAAAATTACTTAAAGGCCCTTTATACGTTGGCAAATGCAAATGGCGAGGTCAATGTAAATGATTTATCTATTCATTTATCGATTAAAAAGCCTACAGTCACTAGTATGATGAAAAAACTTGCGGCAAAATCATTGGTTCATTATGAGAGTTATAAACCCTTAAGGTTGACTGAAGACGGTAAGAGAGAAGCGGCTCTTATTTTGAGAAAGCATCGATTAACTGAAATGTTTTTGGTAGAAAAAATGGGGTTTGGTTGGGAAGAAGTTCATGAAATTGCTGAACAGGTTGAGCATGTAAAGGCACCCAAATTTTTTGAAAAAATGGATGAACTGCTTAATTACCCTTCATTTGACCCCCACGGTTCCCCGATTCCTAATAGTAATGGTGAGATAAAGGAAGAGAAATACCTCCATTTAAGTGATTGTGCTACTGGTGATACGGTAAAAGTGAAAGCTGTTGCACATTCTTCGAACGAATTTCTGACCTTTTTAAACCGACGTGAAATAAAACTAGGACTTGAAATTTACATTGAATCAATAGAGTCATTTGATGCTTCGATGCGGGTGAAGGTAAATGATGAAATACAATCATTAAGTCATACGGTATGCGAACGTCTTTTGGTTGAAAAGGTTAGCTAATATTTTTAGCATTCATCTTTATTTGAGAATTCCTAAAATTATGTTAATTCCTTGTTTTTACTAAGGATTTTACGACTGACTTTGTAACTTTATGGCATGAAGTATACGCCGATAGATAAGTTAGTTGTAAAGCCAGTTAGTAAGTTAATTCATAGTTCGTTAGCGAGCGGAATTGTTCTTTTTTCATCCGTAATAGTTGCATTAGTTTTAGCAAATTCTGCTTGGGCGAATGATTATTTTCACTTTTGGGAATACGAATTCTCAATACAATTAGCCGATTGGGTGGTTTCAAAAAATTTACATCATTGGATTAATGATGGTTTAATGGCCGTATTTTTCTTTGTGATTGGATTGGAGTTGAAACGTGAAATCATGAATGGAGAATTGTCAAATCCTAAAAACGCAATATTACCAATAGGAGCGGGTTTAGGAGGAATGATATTTCCGGCATTGATTTATTTATGCATTAACCCGGGAGGGAATGAAGTTGACGGTTGGGGAATTCCCATGGCAACAGATATTGCCTTTGCACTTGGTATACTTCACTTCCTTGGAAAGCGCGTTCCAATGCGGTTGAAAATTTTCCTAACCGTTTTAGCAATTGCTGATGATTTAGGAGCTGTTTTGGTGATTGCGTTTTTTTATACATCGGATATTTCAATGTATAGTTTGGGAATAGCGTCTGTCTTTTTAGCAATTATGTTTTTAGGTAATATTTTAGGTGTACGCAGTTTGTGGTTTTATAGTATTGTAGGCTTAGGTGGATTTTGGTTGTCTTTTTCGATGTCTGGTGTTCATGCCACCATTTCAGGTGTTTTAGCAGCTTTCGCAATTCCTGGTAACGTTAAAATATCGCGTATTTCATTTGTGGATAGAATGAAACGATTAATCGGTGATTATGAATCGGCAAAAGTGGAGCAAGACACCACTTTGGTTTCTGGTGAAAAAATGAAAATTTTGAGTAAAATTAAGTACTATTCAAATGCGGCAGTGACACCTTTACAAAAGCTTGAAAATGTGTTGCACCCCATAGTTGCATTTATAATTATGCCAATATTTGCATTGGCTAACGCTGGAATTGCCTTTAGCGATGAGATTATTGCTGATTTGAGTTCTCCGGTGACCTTGGGGATAATGTTTGGTTTGGTGATTGGGAAATTTTTAGGTGTTACTGGTATGGTAAGGGTTTTAACTTGGCTAAAATTAAGTGAATTGCCGAAAGGTGTTACCTGGAATCATATAATTGGGGTGGGCTTCATTGCAGGTATTGGTTTTACGATGTCCCTTTTTATTAATAACCTAGCGTTCACTGATCCTGTTTTAATTAGCAGGGCCAAAACGGGTATTTTATTCGCATCAATTATTGCAGGATTAATTGGCTTTATCATTCTTTCGAGGGAAGGACGGAAAAATGGCGTGCAAGATGATGCTTAAAAATCCTTCCGCGAGGGATGGAAATGGCAGCTGCAGCCAAGTAAAAATAACTGCAAACCTTTTGGTGCCGATGTGGCGCGTAGCAAACGCTCGGAAACATTAGATTTGCTATTTTTATTGGCTGCACTACAATGGACAGCCCGTTAACGCGGCCAAAAAAGTTTTATCTTCTTCTTCCGGTATATGTCATGGCTTCACCCTTTCCGAAACTATAGCTAAAGCCAAGGGTGATGAAGCGTCCTCTTTTTGAGAAATTGTATAATTCAAAAGTAGGTTGTGTTACGAATGTTTCACGAATTCGTGAGGCAAATACATCGCGAACGGCCAGGTTAATAACAGCTTTTCCTTTCCATAATTTTTTGCGTACACCAAAGTCGGCAAAGAGATAACCGGATACATTTCCTTGAACTGTTTTGTAGGCAGATTGATAGTTACCAGTTAGTTCTACATCAATGTCGGCTTTCAGTTTTAGTTTACTCGTGAGTTTTGCAGACCATTGGTCGCCTTGAAAATCGAAATTTTGTCCTTCAAATTCACCTTTTCTGTTAAAATAGCCGTAATTGGCTTCTCCAATCAAAGACAACCATTTTGTAGCCGTATATTTTCCGTTTAACTCAATTCCGTATTTATCTCTTGTGCCAACATTTAAAGGCGTTGAAATATTGACATTGTCTTGAAAGTAGGAGACACGCTCTACGACATCTGTCGTGTAGAGGTAATAGAGACTGGTGTTTAATGAAAATTTATCGAAGAGGAAAATACTTGTGATTTCGTATGAATCCGCAAATTCAGGCAGAAGGTTGGGGTTTCCGGTTCGGATACTATATGCATTTCGGATGTTAAAGAAAGGGTTGAGATCCCATAATCTCGGTCTAAAAATTCGGCGAGAGTAGCCGGCTTGTAGTTGGTACCTTTTAGAGATTTTATAAGAAGTGTGGAGGCTTGGAAAGAGGTTGGTGTAATTTTGCGAATTGCCTTCGTTTGTATTCGTGAGCAGGGTGTTGAGTTCGGTGTTTTCTGCTCGCAAACCTAGTTTGATGCCCCATTTTTCTCCTTCGTAAGAGCCGGTAGTATAAATGCCCAAGACTTTTTGGTCGTACATGAAGTTGTTTGTAAGACTAGAGTCGACGATAAAAACATCGTCGATTTGGTTGAAGACTGCATAATCATTGCCCACATCGTTAATTTCGTATTGCGCACCAGATTCAATGGTGAATTTTGATGAGATTGGGTTTACATAATCGAATTTGAACGAATAGTTAGCTTCGTAAAAATCAGTGTTGATTTCTTGCCCTGATTGATCAAGCGTTCCACTAATTAATTGGTGCTGGAATTTTGATGCTTGATCTTTACCGAAAAAGCGGCCCTGAGTGGTGAAGATCATTTCATGTTCTTCGTTGTTTTTGAATGTTTTTTTATAATTAAGATCATATTGGTATTTGGGATTCAGGGCATCTGTTGTTTCGATTCGTTCGTAGGCACTTACAATTTCATTACTTTCATTCAATATGTCAAATCTCAGATTGGAAGGTTGTTTTTCGATTTCGTATGCAAAATTACCTGAAAGCGTGATGACATTTCGGTCATTAAGGTAATAATCAGTGCCCAAGGTAATATTATAGAATTGTTCGTTTCGATACCCAATACCGTCACTTTGTATTGTTGTGCCACTTGTGAGGTTGCGATTGGTAGAGCTGTAGTATTGTGGCATTGACCTGTAGCCTGCACCGAATTGTGTAAAGAAGTTGAACTTATTGCTTCGTAGGTTTACACTGCCTCCTATACTGTGGTTATGAGGGTAACCTGTGTTTAGGGAGAT
This sequence comes from Crocinitomix algicola, assembly GCF_001661595.2. Classification (GTDB taxonomy): domain Bacteria; phylum Bacteroidota; class Bacteroidia; order Flavobacteriales_D; family Crocinitomicaceae; genus Crocinitomix; species Crocinitomix algicola. Next base: position 71,989 of record NZ_LYPF02000015.1, on the reverse strand, counting down.
GGAGCCGTTGATTCCTTTTTTTTCATTTTTTTTCAATACGATGTTTATTATTCCTGAAGTTCCTTCGGCATTGTATTTGGCTGATGGGTTGGTAATGACTTCTATCCGTTCAATCATATCAGCTGTAATTGTGCTGAGGGCATTGCTTTGGTCATCACCCGCAACAGAAGGTTTTCCGTCAATAAGAATTTGCACCCCTGTATTACCGCGTAAACTTATTGTTCCTTCAATATCAACATTTACAGAGGGTACATTGTTTAGTACATCCATGGCTCCCATACCTGTGCTGCTAATATCGCTACCCACATTAAATACACGTTTGTCCAGTTTAAATTCCATAGTTGAACGTTCTGCAGTCACATCTACAGTTTGCAGTAACGTGTCGTTTTGCCGTAGTTGAATTGTTCCTAGATCGATTTTGTTTTGCGTCCAATCTATCGTTTTAACAGTTTGGTTAAGGTAACCGATGAACTTAATTTCTAAATAGATATTGGTACTTGAAGTTGTTAATGAAAATTCGCCTTCTAGGTTTGTTGTCACTCCTGTAATTAACTCATCAGAGGTTGCTTCTTTTAATAAGACAGTTGCATAAGGGATGAGATCGCCGTTAGCGCCATCAGCTACTTTTCCAGTTAGGGTATAATTATCTTGACCAAGACTTGTAAATGTGCCAATTAGAAAGAGGAAGCTTAATTTAATAATTGCCTGCATGATTCATGTTGTTTTTGCAAATATCAGGACAATTTAATGAAGCAAAAATCTTTTGCAGGTCAACGACAGAATTAGGGAGTTAAACGACAAATTTTAACCCGGTAATTGGTTATTTGTATACGATTATTTTCAATTTTAAGTCGATTGACATTTAAATTCGGTTGATGAGCGAATTCTTTACTAAAAGTTGAAGGGAATGCTTTAATTTTGTTTTGTGATGACTGAGAAACAAAAACAAAGAGGTTTTGAAATGTTGTTTCACCTAATATTGGTGATCACGGTTTTTATTTTTTATGCATTTGATAGGAGGGATACGCGAATTGAAGAATTTGAAATTGTTTTTTTTCTAAACTATGTTTTTGCTGCGTATTTGATTAATTTTTGGTTGTTACCTCGTTTTCTTTATAAGCAAAGGTATTTGCTATTTGGGGTGATTTTTTTAGTGCTTTTGGCCATTGTTATTCTAATTGAAGAAGGTGTTGTTGAACAAATTTACTTTCCTGAAACAAGGGGTAAAAGTTTTCCAGGTGTGTTTGAAAATTTATTGGGCATTTTACCAGTAGTAACTATTTTGGTGGGATTTAAATTTGCTTGGGATGCCTTTCAAAAGCAACGGCAAGTCGATGAATTAAAACATGCTGTCAAGGAGAGTGAGTTACAATTTTTGAAGTCTCAAATTAATCCCCATTTTTTATTCAATAATCTGAATAATTTATATGCCTACGCACTTGAAAAGTCAGAAAAAACACCTGAGATTATTTTAGAGCTTTCAGGTGTTTTACGTTATATGCTTTATGAATGTCGAGAGGAATACGTTCCTTTAAAACAGGAGATTGAACAAGTTGAAAATTTTATTAACCTTTCGAAGTTACAATTTGAAAATAGGGGAGAGGTGCAATTTAAATTTGAAAATCGAGCGAGTCAAATGTATACTATCGCACCTTTTTTATTAACGGTTTTTATAGAAAACGCTTTTAAACACAGTGCATCAAGTAAAAGTGATGATGTATTCATTCAGGTCGAATTAATTGTAGAGGAGGATGGCCATATTGCATTTTATTGTGAGAACAACTATTCGGAAGAGACGAATACCAAGAGTTTGAGTCGTGGGATAGGATTAGAGAATGTAAAAAAAAGATTACGATTATTGTATCCCAACGATCACAGTTTAATGATAAAAAAACATGAGGGATTGTATCAAGTGACTTTGGCTATTAATTTAAACAAAAACGAAGGATGAATTGTCTAATTCTTGAGGATCAAGCACCTGCTCAACGCGTTTTGATGAACTATATTGAGCGTGATGGCCGTTTGCGACTAATAGATGTTTTTACAAGTCCTTTAAAGGCGTCAGCGTTTTTTTTAGCTCATCCTCACCAGCAAATTGATTTACTTTTTTTGGATATTCACTTGCCTCATCAATCTGGGATTGATTTTTTGAAAACTATGGAAAATCCACCTGCTGTAGTTTTGACTACAGCCTTTTCCAATTACGCTGTTCAGGGTTTTGACTTGAATGTTTTGGACTATCTTGTGAAGCCCTTTTCTTACCCGAGATTTCAACAAGCCATTGAAAAATTCGTTCAGCAATATCAATACCAATCTAAATCCCTATTTGTTAAAAGTGGACACGAAATGGTGCGTGTTAATCCGTCTGAAATTGTTTATATCCATTCGGATATGGATTATACAGAGCTTTATCTGTTAAATGATAAAAAGTTACTGACGAATGAAACCTTAGGGAACTGGGAAATATTACTCGAAGAAGAGGGGTTTTATCGAATTCATAAGTCTTATTTGATCAATAGTCATCAAATTTTAAAGGTTTCAAAAACACAAGTTGTTTTATCCAATAAAACGGTGTTAACAATCGGAAGGGCCTTTAAGTCCAAGTTTTTTAGTGCGATTGAAATAAATAATTAAGATTTAAGATATAAAATTAACAATTCAGTCAAATAAAATAACAATCTAATCATGTAGGACTTGAAACAGTTGGTTTTTTCTAAGACTAGCTTTGCAAAAAAAAGTCCTACAAAATGAAACGATTATTAAAAAATGCGCTTGTCGTTGCACTTACCATGTGCGGATCGACCTTAAACGCCCAAATTAGTATCACTGATTTGGATACTGATTACAATCAAAATTTTAATTCACTTTCGCCAACTTATTTGGATAATAGTTATGAACTGTTACCTGAAGGGTGGCTAGCAAAAGAATATGGTTCTAATGCAAATGAAGAATATCGCGCCGAATCTGGAGAATTGGCGGGAGGAGATTTATATAGCTTCGGTGATGCGTTTGGTCCTGATAGCTTGGAGCGTGCCATGGGTAGTATAGGAAGTGGATCTTTATATGCTGTTCATTACGGAATACCTTTCGTGAACGAAACAGAGGAGACCATTTCTTCTGTGAACATCTCTTACCGCGGTGAGTTGTGGCGTGTGGGTAATGCAGATAGAGGTACAGGACAAGATACATTGCACTTTTTTTATGGTGTAAATAAAGGTGAAATTTTTGCAGAAGGATATACTCCCTTGCCCGTTTTAAATTTTGTAAGTCCGGCGGCACCTGGAGATCCTAGAAATCAAGAAAGCGTTGATGGTAATGCTCCGGGTCAATTTACTTTAATTGAGGCAAGTTTTGATGTGACTATTGCTCCATCGGATACATTATGGATAAAATGGTTTGATCATAATTCGAGCAGTTACGATGATGGTTTGGCTGTTGATGATTTAACGGTGTCTTTTAGTGCAATTGAAGCACCAATTTCTTTATTTGGTGAAATAGCCTTGTTTGATACTTATTATACAGAAGATTTTAATTCGCTTTCCAACGAATATGGGTTGGAGCTTGGTTTTGAAACTTTGCCAACAGCATGGTTCGCAGAGGAAAATGGAGCGAATGCGAATACTACTTATCGGGTTGCTTTTGGAGATTATGCAGGAGGAAATATGTATAGTTTTGGTGATAGTGTAAGTACAGACAGAGCACTTGGTTCAATCGGAAGTGGGTCGTTGAATAAATCAACATATGGTTCCGCGTGGATCAATACTACAGGTGAGGTAATTGAGAATGTAGAAATTAATTTTACGGGTGAAATGTGGCGTCAAGGTCGTCCATTAAGGGCAACTGGGCCAGATACATTGCATTTTGATTTTGCAATTAACGCTTCGGGTATTGGAGCTGACGGATTTACAGCATATGATTTACTAAGTTTTTATTCTCCTGTTGAAGACGGTACGCTTAATGTACCGACGGATGGGAATGAGCCTGTCTACCAAACAGAAATTAGCGGTGTGATAGGAAGTTTAAGTCTAATGCCTAATGATACGCTTTGGGTAAGGTGGACAGATTATAATTCAAGTAGTTATGATGATGGTTTGGCAATTGATGATTTTAGTATAGCTGCAATTAATACTGCTGATATTTTAACGGTTTCATTTCAACATCCTACCACAGTAGTAAATGAAGAAGATGGTGTAATTGCTGTTCCTATTGTTTTGGCTAACGGGAATGAGTTTCTTAGTCAGGTAGATGTGAATTTACACGATGCGGGAACGATTGATTTGGAAACCGATGTTAATCTTGTGTCTTCCGTTGTATCCTTTACTGAAGGTGCTGAGTTTGATACCGCTTTTTTTTATTTTGAATTGATAAATAGCGAGCCGTTCGAATCGGATGAATATTTTGTGCTTTCGCTTTCCAACCCTAGCAATGCATTTTTAGGTGAGGTTATCATGGATACAGTTCGAATTATTAATTATGAGTATCCGACAACTCCTATTGCAAGTCTCAGACCTGTAGATGAGGACGGTGTGGCAGAAGCACTTGGAACAAATGTGAAGATTAATGGAATTGTTCATGGCATCAATTTTAATTATACAGGAGGATTTGATTTTTACCTTTTAGAAGAGGATGGTGGAATAAATGTTTACAGTGCAACGGAATTACTAGGTTATTCGCCACAAGAAGGAGATGAACTAAATGTTTGGGGTAAGGTTAATCAGTTTAAGGGGCTAACCCGAATTGAGTCTATTGATTCTATCGAGGTTGTTTCAATGGATAATGACTTGTTTTTTGCAGATAATATTGAGTTGGCTACAGAGGTTACAGAGTCACAATATGTAACCGCTGATTCATTGAAACTATATCCAGCAATTGCTACATGGCCAGCGAATTTAACCGTGGGTGCCGTGAATTTGGCAACATTGGATACTGTAAGCTTATATATTTCCTCAAATTCTGATTTGGCAGGAGAAGAAGCACCAAGTGGACCATTTAAGGTGATTGCTATTGGGTCTCAAAATAGTTCTTCAACAGATGCGCCATTTAACGATGGTTATCGTTTGATGGTTCTTGAAACAGAATCAATGAGCTTTGCATCTATTAAGAATATAGTGGCAGTTGAAATGAGCGCTTATCCAAATCCAACAGCTGGAGAGGTAACAATTAAAGGGATTCAAACAGGTAGTACTTACCAATTGTCTCATTTAAATGGTCAAGTAATAACCGATGGAACCAATCTAACGGATACTACAATTCAGCTTGATTTGAGTGAACTGGCTGCTGGATTATACTTTTTATCAATCCAAAATGAAGGCGCCATTCAAACCTTAAAAATCATTAAAAAATGAGTAGATTAATCGTTGTATTCTTATTATGGAATTTAATTCCTACTGGCTTAATGGGGCAGGGATCATTCACACATGGTCCTGGTGAAGAAATAGAACCGGAATATTTTAATGCCGATTTAGCACCGTTTTATCACGGTGTTGCGAGTGGTGATCCACTTCAAGATAGGGTTATTATCTGGACAAGGGTTACACCGACTACCGATACGTTGATTGAAGTCAAATGGGTAATGGCTACAGACACTAGTTTTAACTATGTGGTTGCTGAGGGGGTAACGCACACCGATTATACGAAAGATTATACCGTAAAAATTGATGTAGAAGGGTTGTCTCCCAATGTTACCTATTACTATTATTTTACCGCGTTAGAGAAAAATAGTTTAGTGGGACGAACGCATACCTTACCAGGAGAGAATGGTGAACATTTGCGTTTTGCTGTAGGATCATGTAGCAATTACCAAATGGGGTATTTTAATTCGTACAAGCAAATTTCTAAGCATAATGATCTAGATGCTGTCATTCATTTGGGAGATTATTTGTACGAGTATCCAACTTATGATTACGGATATACGGCTGAGGTTGGACGTGAGCATCGTCCTAATCATGAAATTATCAGTTTAGATGATTATCGCGTACGGCACAATTTTTATAAGCTTGATCAAGATTTGATGGCAGCTCATCAGCAGCATCCTTTTATTTGTGTGTGGGATGATCATGAAATTGCCAACAATACTTATGAAACTGGTGCGCAAAATCACAACGAAGAAACGGAGGGTGATTTTATTACAAGAAAAGAAAATGCCATTCGAGCGTATATGGAATGGATGCCGATTCGAACACCAGAATATGTAGGAGGGAAACCCCAAATTTATCGTAACGTGCGTGTTGGAGATTTAGCAGAGATTATTTTGATAGACACCCGTGTGGAGGATCGCGATAAGCAGGCTTACAGTGCCGATGATCCATTGTTTTTGGATAGTACACGAGTTATTTTGGGAGATGATCAAAGAGAATGGTTGTTTGATATAATAGATCAGACACCTGCAACTTGGAAAATTTATGGAAATCAAGTGATGCTTTCAGAAGAAGGGGAGAATGACCCGGATGTTGACGCTTGGACAGGATATCCTTATGAGCGCGAAAAAATGATCAATAAAATGATGGAAACTGGGAACAAAAACCATGTTGTTTTAACAGGTGATACTCATCGCTCTTGGTCTTTTGATTTAACCAAGTTTCCTTATGACGAAGACTATTATCAACCACTAACAGGAATGGGAACATTTGGTGTGGAATTGGCAGCGCCAAGTTTAGCATCACCTAATCGAAATGAAAGTAATCCAGGAACTTCCCCTATACCTTATCAAAACGCTTTGCTGTATGAGAACCCGCATCTGCGTTATTCTGATTTGGATAATCACGGCTATTTTATTTTAGATGTTACGCCATTTAAAACGCAAGCCGACTATCATTATGTTGACACAAAATTTAGATCAGATCGAGATAGTTTAGGTCAGGGGTGGTTTACATTAGTGAATCAAGGTTATTTACAACAAGCGCTAAGTCCTTCGGCAGGCAAAGACATTCAAGCTAATCCGGCACCTGATACCCCGCTAGATTATGTTGAAGAAGACGAAGGTTTGGGAGTTGAAAAACTTCAAATGAGTTATTTTGTAAGTGGGGTTTATCCTAATCCAACTGTTGATTATTTAGTGATAGGATTATCATTAAATGAAAGCAAAAACTTCACTATTGAGCTGATGGATACTCACGGAAAGGTTCAATTTAATACTACAGTTGAAGTGGGAGCGGGGAATCAAAAAATCACAATTAATTTACCGGGACATTTAAGTCAGGGGAATTACTTTTTGCATTTGCAAGCAGAAGGCGAAATTGAAAAGACAAGTAAACGTGTAGTTATTGCCCATTAATTATTTGGTTTGTAGATTGATCACGAGCAGGCAATATTGTCTGCTCGTTTTTTTTGGATGATTGTTATGGTGAATAAAGTAAGTCTCATTCATCGTGCAACTTTATCGCATTACATTAAGTCTTTAGTATAAGATTGTGCGAAAGCCAATTACAATTAACTTAACAAACAATTTTAATATTGTCTTATGAAACGATTCTTTTTAGCCCTAGTTCTTTTGATGGGGGTATGTATATCCGGGTATAGTCAAACCGAACCACAACCCATGCCCTTGTATGAACATAAAATACTGTTTTACGATTTTCAAATGGATCATGAATCGGTGGAAGTGACTCAGTTGGATGGAAGCGCAATAATAGGAGAACAACCGACAATTGCACGAGATCCAATGGTAAATGGTTACGTTATAGACTTTACGGAGTGTTCAGAAGGGAATTATCTTATTTCTGGAATCCACGAAGATAATGAGGTAAGTTATCGCGTAGAGCGATAATGACAATGATTCAATTTTAGATTTTCTTCAATAACGACGGCTAAGTATAGCGGTCACGAATGTTTTTAAGCCAGCCATGCTCATGTGCTGGTTTTTTTAGTTGAGGAAAATTAATTTTAGGTTAGGGATGAGGAAAAGGATTGGTTTTGTTCTCCTCTTATTCAGACGAACTAAATTTATGCCTAATCCCCAACTTTTGTGCTTGATCCATAAACTTCTCGTCCTGTCCTTCCATTGCATTTTTATGAAACTTTGGTGCACAAAAAAAGCCTCACGTTTTTGTGAAGCTTTTTTTATCAGCGGTCCGGACGGGACTCGAACCCGCGACCCCATGCGTGACAGGCATGTATTCTAACCAACTGAACTACCGGACCAAGATTTTTAATTTCTTACCCCTCATTAGAGGCGGGACAAAAGTAGGTATATTTTTTCTTCTGACAAGCAAAAAAATGAAAAAAAAATTAAATTATTTTTTGACGTTTGATCAAGTATTGCTGTAATACGAATTCAACTCCCTCATTTATATCGGCTTCGACAAAATCAATCTTGAATTGAGTGCATTTCATTTTAAGGTCATTTTTTATTTTTTCTACTTGTTTTTGGAAAGTTTTTTTGATTTCAGCAGGATGTAATTTTATTTTTTCTCCACTTTCTAGATCGATAAATGTGGTTGGTTTATTCGGGTAATTTAATTCCATTTCTTTGGATTTATCCATTACGTTAAAAAGCAGCACCTCGTGTTTGTTGTGTTTTAAATGTAAAAAGGCATCTGTCAGCTCTTCTAATGATTCATTACTGTAGAAATCGGAGAAGACAATAATTAGCGATCGTTTATGGTTGCTTTCGGCAGCTTGGTGAAGAATGGAGGCAAGAGACGTTTCAACATTGAGCTGCTCGTCTTGACTGACCATTAATTGCTCGAGCTCATTATAGATCATCCGTTGATGGGTTGGAGAAGTTTTTACCGCTGTATCCAATCCTATCTTATTGTTAAAAACAGTAAGTCCAATTCCATCACGTTGTTTTTTGAAAATTTCCATAAGTGAGGCAATTGAATAAATACTGAACGCTATTTTATTCAACTGTTTTTCTTGGTCTAACTTAGGGAAATACATGGATGAAGAATTGTCTAGAATTATTCGACACCTTAAATTAGTTTCTTCTTCATATCTTTTTACAAATAGCTTATCTGTTTTAGCGTAGAGTTTCCAATCGATATGTTTTGTTGATTCTCCTGCATTGTAAAGCCGATGTTCTGCAAATTCCACAGAAAATCCGTGAAATGGGGAACGATGTAGTCCTGTTATAAATCCTTCCACCACTTGTTTGGCAAGGAATTCTAAATTTCCGAGTTTAGCGAGTTCTTGTATGTCTATTTTTCCGTACAAAATGGTATTTTATGGAAAGATACTAAAATCCATAGAAATCCTTAACTTTAGGAGAGCATTATGAAAGATTTAACCCAAGACGATAAACGAGTATGTGAGAATTGTGGAGATCCCATAACAGGGAGGAGTGATAAACGCTTCTGTTCGGATTATTGCCGAAATATCAAGCACAATTTACTCAACAGAGATAATTCGAATTATATGCGTAAGGTGAATAATATTCTACGGAAAAATCGAAGAATACTTGCTAAATTCAACCCGCATGGTAAGGCAAAGGTTTTAGGAACGACATTAATGGAAGAAGGATTTAATTTTGCCTATTTTACAAATGTGTATGAAACGAAGAAAGGTATGCGCTATCATTTCTGTTATGACCAAGGTTATTTGAAATTAGAGGATGGATGGTATGCCTTAGTTGAGCGGCAGTCATATGTTAAATAATGAAGTATATTAATTATCTATTTATATTCCCTGTAAAACTGTATCAATGGTTTATATCGCCTATTTTTCCGGCGAGCTGTAGGTATACACCTACTTGCAGTAATTATACAATTGCTGCGATAAAAGAATGGGGGCCAATTCGTGGCAGTTGGATGGGGATAAAACGCATTGCTTCCTGTCATCCTTGGGGTGGTCATGGGCACGATCCTGTGCCCGAGAATCCTAAAAAAAAGAAATAAAAAAAGAGGACCGTTTTTGATCCTCTTCTCACTACTTACCGTAAACCTATTTCAAAACGAATTGAGGTTTAATAATTGTCGCATTTTTTGATGCCTTGAATTGTGTTTTAGCATTTTCCAGCCATTCTTTAAACAGTTCAACATCAGCATGGGTTTGATAATTTGCTTTTCCAGAAATATTATTTTCTTTATGGTCCAGCACAACATATAAGGGTTGCGTTACCTCTCCGTAACGCTCAATTTCCATCTTCATCCATTTGTCACCAACAGTTTCCATAGGCTCACCATCAGCTTTTAATTCACCTTCGTATTTTTTTGGCAATTTCGAACGTTCGTCTACATATAATGAAGCAATGACAAAATCTTCAGCCATGATAGGAGCAACTTCTGGATCGGCCCAAACATATTCTTCCATTTTTCGGCAATTCACACAGGCCCAACCTGTAAAATCTAATAAAAGGGGCTTATCTACAGATTTTGCATAATTTAAAGCATCCTCATAATCTCTAATCGTATTTATACCGTGTCCGTGCGCATGAGTGCTTTCTGGCCAACCGTCAGGAATTTCAGGGGCATGTCCATGAATTCCATAAGGCGATTCTGAATAGGTCATTGGAGGTGGGAATCCTGAAATTATTTTTAACGGAGCACCGACCATACCCGGCATCAAATAAATGATGAAGCCCATAACGAATGTGGCGAAAATACCTCGACCAACCGATAGTTTTTGAACAGGACTATCGTGAGGGAAATTAATTTTACCTAGTAAATAAATAAATAGTACGATGAAAATTCCAATCCAAATTCCTAAAAAGAGTTCACGTTCAATCATGTGTAATTGTAATACCAAATCAGCATTTGACAAGAATTTTAAGGCAAGGGCCAATTCTACAAATCCTAAAACAACTTTTACTGTATTTAACCATCCTCCTGATGATGGTAAGGAATTCAACCACCCCGGAAAGGCAGCGAATAATCCAAAGGGTAAGGCAAGTGCAATGGAAAATCCTAGCATAGCTACAATCGGTCCAGACAATCCTCCTTCTGCTGATTGAACGAGAACCGTTCCTACAATTGGACCGGTACAAGAGAATGAAACCAAAGCCAATGTAAAGGCCATGAAGAAGATTCCAATTAAACCTCCACGGTCAGCTTGTTTATCCGCTTTATTCACCCATGAAGCTGGAAGAGTAATTTCGAAAGCCCCAAGGAAGGAAATCGCAAAGACAACAAACATGATAAAGAAAACTAAATTTACCCATGGATTAGTTGCCATGTCATTTAATATAGTTGGCCCAGCAATTGCCGTCACTAACACTCCTAGAATGACGTAAATTAGTACAATAGAAACGGCATAAAAAATAGCTTTCCTAATTCCTTCCGCCTTAGTTTTCGATTGTTTAGTGAAAAAACTTACTGTCATTGGAATCATTGGGAAAACGCACGGAGTTAACAAAGCGATGAATCCACTAAGGAAGGCAATGATGAAGATGATTAAAAGTGAATCTTGGCTCGAACGGTTTCCGTTATCAACTGCCTCGGCAAGGTTAAAAGACAATTGGGTAGGAGCAGCATTTTTAAAATCGTTTTCGCACCCCATTAAATAAATGTCTAGATCTGCTAAAACTGTTGGTACGTTAGCGGTGTCTTTTATTGTAAACGCTTGTTTGATTGTTGCTAAATATTTATAACCATTTGATTCAGTACCAACATTTCCTTCAATGTCCAGTGTGTAGGGTTGAATTTCTTGAATTTGATCATTCGCTTGAATTTCAAATGCTGATTTTAAGCCTTTGGGATTATCAAAAGCGTACATTGCAAAGGTCGAATCTATTTGAATTTCAACAGTTATTGAGTAGGACTTTTCATCGGTTCTAAACGGGTCAAATGATTTGATAACAACTGGTTGAAACGAATTGCTATAGTTGCTGCCCTCACAAGTGTTTAAAATTTTTGTAAGGTTTGAGTCAATACCCGTTGCTTCAGTTAAATCGTTGTGGACATTGTCATCACTAGTTTCATCCTCATCATCAGCTTCTTCATCTTGAGAACCTAAGTCTTCTTGGTTCGATTTGCCAGCTTCGTCGCAATCTATATTGTCTGTACCTTTAATTTTTAGTTCGATATCTCTAAATTCTGGAGGTAGACAAGCCGTTTTACAAGCCATATAACCGTATGACATTTTAAGGTTAAAATCTTCTTTTGATTTGATTTTAATCTTTTGCCAAAATTTAGCTTTTTTACCATGAAAAGATCGTTCAGGGAAACCGTCATTGTCGATTAACTCTGCACCCGATTCATTCGTTTTACCTACGAGACTGAAATTATCATCCGTTTGGTAAGTGAACTCTGTAGGCATCGGAATTGCACCGTCAGGCTGAACCTGAGAATAGATGTGCCAACCATTTTTTTGAGAGACACGCATGGTAATCAAGGCTTCGTCACAACTTGGGTAAGTTACTTCAAAATTCCAGGTAATTACATCGTCAATATTGCTTGGCATTTCATCCTGCCCAAAACTAAAAATGGTGGTCAAACCAAGTATAAATAATCCGATTTTTTTCAACATAATTCTATTACTGTTAGGTCCAAAGTCAAATGTAATACAAAAGGTTGAGATTGTAGATTTTCAATATTTGCGATTGTTGAAATTCTAAAGCAAAAAAAAAGACGGAATTAACCGTCTTTTAAATAGATTTATTGATAGGATTATATGTATCTTATGTCAATAATTTTGGAAATAGGGATCCATAATCCGCCTTTGAGGCAAATGAATTTATTCCCTGTGGCCCAAATAGTTGTTTGAACCGATTTTGGTCCTGAATCTGAATAAAAATCAATATGGAACTTTACCTTACTCAGGTTTCCCAGTCCCGTTGCATCCCTTAATTTTTTTAATAATTGAGGATGTTGTTTTATATTCATTGGATTCTTAAAAGAAAAATTTGCGATTGCTTCTTTTTCAACGAGAGTCGGGTTTGTTATTTCTTGCATATCAGTCTTTATTTGGAGGCAAGTCACCCATAAAATCAACATTTACGTTCAAAAAAAGGGTGGATTACCATTTGTTAGGAAGGATAAGTTAGTGAAAAATTATGAAATCGCAATAAGAAGTTGCTGAATTTTTTAACCAGACTTATTCATCTGTTGTTCTAATTGAGCAATTGGAAACTCGTTAAAAATTATAATCTAAAAGGAATGATTTAAGCAAAAAAAATCCCGCTTCAAAAAAAACGGGATTCGAAATATTTTTAGGGTTATCTAATCCAGCCAAATATACTTAGTCATAAAATCATTTTTGTCCATTTTTTGACCTTCAGCTTCAATATTATTGACCTCGAGGCTAACGAACAATCTCAAAATAACTCGTCGAGACATATCATTGTCTTCTACCAGCGTGATTGTAACATTGTTTCCATTTTCTGCTGGATTAACACTCACAGAGAAATAACTCTCGTAGTAAGCTGCAGAATTATCAATTTCATCTTTTTGTATTTCTGGTCCAAATAAAAAGTTAAAACTAGTAGTAGCTGTTTTATCGTATCCAGCTTTAGCGTCTGTAAACTTTACAGAAGTTTGTCCGAACCCCATTGCCGTAATCATTACTACTGCAATTAAACTTAATACCTTTTTCATGCGATTTTTTTTGTGTCCCCTCAACCTGTTTAGGTTGGGGTTTCGTTATTACTTTTTCTTAACCTCAGACGCAATTAGTGTGCCAAAGGTTGTTGTAAATATATAAAATTCGGCGGTTTAAACCTTTGTTTCAGGATGATAATTCTATTTTTGTTCTAGTATTTGAAGAAATAAGGGTAGATGGGTTTAAAAGCTTTTTTGGAGAAAAATAGAATAGAAGCGGGCTGTGATGAAGCAGGGCGTGGATGTCTGGCAGGTCCTGTTGTGGCTGCGGCAGTTATCTTGCCTTCCAATTTTCAAAACGAAATTTTGAATGACTCTAAAAAATTATCTGAAAAAAGACGTAAAGAATTGGTTCCTATAATAGAAGAACAGTCTATTGCGTTTGGGATTGGAGTTGTAGATCATACAGAAATTGATAAGATTAATATTTTAAACGCTTCATTTGAAGCAATGCATCGTGCCGTAAAAGCTTTAAAAATTATTCCTGAACACCTCTTAATTGATGGTAATCGTTTTAATCCAATGGAAAACCTTACGCATACTTGTATCATTAAAGGGGATGGAAAATATTTATCCATTGCTGCGGCATCAATTTTGGCGAAGACGTATCGAGATGAACTAATGATGGATTTACATCAGGAGTATCCCCAATATGATTGGAATTCGAATAAAGGGTATCCAACTAAAAAACATCGCGAAGCTATTGCTCAATCTGGAGCTAGCCCTTATCATCGAATGTCGTTTAATTTATTGCCCGCAGAACAATTGTCAATCTTTAAATAGATTCACATTTGGCTGTGTATATCCTCTGGTTATTGGTCTGATTTCCCTCTATTAATGTTCTATTTTTGTTTAAGATAAAATAGAGCATGAAAATTTTTCGTTACGTATTGACCGGTATACTCGCTGGACTATTCTTATATACAGCCTATTACCTTTATGATCGTCAGCAAAATACCTATCACTATTTTTCATTCAAAATAAACGATAATGCAAGTCAGGTCTACATTCCTGATCTCGATAGGTTGACCAAAAAATTGAGATTTAATCGGGACTTATCTTGGTTAGCAACAAATGAAAGTTTAAATACTGCTGCAAGTTTCATTCTCGACTCTAATAATACAGGACTCAATGAAATCTTTGGCACTTCTTGCTTGCTTTCGTTTGATGCTGATAATTTTTCAATCGCTTTTGGAAATCCAGATTTTGATTTTGAACAGTTGGTGGGATTTGTAAAAACTGAACTAGGTTTAAACGCTTCAATAAGTGAGGGTAATCTAATTATAGCCGAAAAACAGTATGAGGCTAATTACTACGGGACTTTTGCTGTTATTAGTTCGACTGCATTTAGCCCCGAAAAAAATCCAAAAAAAATCCTTTTTTCAAATGCTGATTATTTGTTGATGAAGGATAGTGCATCGGTCACGCGTTATATTTTAAGTGGAGATCAAAAATTTAAAGTTTGGAACGAAATAGCAGATCCCGTTCGGGGCATACCCTTGCGTCATGATGATTTAATTACCCGGGTTCCAGCAAGTTTTGAAGCTGTGTACTATTATGGTTCTCAGCGTTTTCAGGAGGATAAATTTAGTTTTTTTGAAACACCTGAAGAAGAAGCGTTTAATTGGATTGGTGATCGTATGGTAGTGATGAAAAAAGGAGAATATGAGCTGGTATTAGCTCAACCAAATGCATCGCGTGATTTGAGATTGATATTAGAAGAATCCACACTAAAATTGAGTGGTGATTCGGTTATCCAGTCATCAATCAACATAAAAAACTCAGAAATTTTCCCGTTTAAATCGAACTTTAATTGGCAATTAGCAATTCCCGAGTTAACTCAGGAACTGAATTATTATACTGAGTTTGAAAACTTCAATATACTGTCTAACAATCTAAGTGCTATGCAATGGTTTTTATCCGAGGTTCAATTAGCCAATTTAATTGGAGATCGGGAGGATTTATATGATAAATATCTTCAGTCCACTCCAATTAGAAGCCATCAAATTAGCATTCTGCAACATGAAAGCGACTTATCTTTTGAATCGAGTATCTGGATTGACAAAACGAAAAGAACAAAAGCAATTACTGAAATTACCAAACAGCAAGGCGAATTGGATGGCGGGAAGTCATTCGTTGCGCCTTTTACACCTAATTTTATTCAGCCATTTAAAGTGGGGGGGATGAATTATTTGTTGCTGACTAACGACCGAAAGGCGGCTGTTTATACGGTTAAAGGCGAAGAACAATGGAATTTCGATTTACCATCCGACCTCATTCAGAAACCTAGCATTGTGGACCTGGAGAATGACGGGAAATTCGAGTTTGTATTTTTCATGAAGAATAAGTTTTTAGTCCTTAATTTAAAAGGAAAGACAGCGGGGCCACTATCGCTAAATTTGGAAGAGCAAATTGTTGGTGGACTAGCGGCCAATTATGATCAAAAGTTTGACTATCGCTTTTTCGTTATTACTCCAAGCGCTGTTAAATTATACAATGAACAAGGGAAGATTGTAACAGGGTGGACGTTTAAGAGTGGCGGAGTTCAGCTAACTGGTCAATCTTCTTACACGCAAATTGACGGGTTAGATTATCTTTCTTTTTTAGGAACTAATGACCAATTATTCGTTCTAAATCGTCGAGGAGAAAATCGTTTTAATGAGGTTATAGTACCAAAATTAAAAAATGAATCACAATTTATTACGGGACAAAATCAAGAAAACTTACATAAATTGGGGTATAATAATCAGTACATTTATCGACACTATTTGAAAGATGGTACAACAGACTCGTTAAAATTAGATAAAAGCGTTAATGGAGTTGGCGAACGGTGGATATTACTCGACAAACCAGTGTTATTAGTCGAAGAGTCGAATAGAATTTTGGTTTTTGATACATTTGGATATGTGGTAGAGGAAATCCTTAAACCGCAAGGAGCAACTGCCTTTGTAAGGGTTGAATCAAACCCGTCAATTCGTTTCACATTTTTTAACAATTCTAATAATAGTTTATATTTGTTAGAAGGGGATGGAAGAATAAACCTTTCAGTTCCATCTACCAATGCTGTTGTGTATGGCCTTAATGAAACCCAGCTGTATACCTTCGATGGCAAAATGATTAATGTACACAATTTAAATTGAGAACGATGAATAAAAAGTTACTCGTATTACCTGTCCTGGCCATCTTTATGGCATTTGGATCAAAAGCCCAAGATTTTATTGGGTTTCGGCAAAGTAATTATTCAGGTGTTTCAGGCGGTGACCTGAATCCTGCACATATTGCGGACAGTCGATTTATTGTAGATGTTACGCTTGGAGGATTTTCTACTTCGGCCTATAACGATCACCTTTATTTTAATCCTCATCAAATGCCGTATTGGTGGACGCAATCTTTTGACAGTGAAGATCCAAAAGTAGATGCTTGGCTTAGTGATACCACTTTTGGAGATATTATTCCTAATGAAGATGCTCAATCTACGGTTAACGCTGGTAAAGGGAACTTTTTTGAATTTGCAAATCCCAAAGGTTTAGCAAGAAGGGCATATGTAGAAACAAATACGGATATCCTTAATTTTATGGTCACTATAAATCCTAAAATGGCGGTTAGTTTTGGTATTAAAAACCGAACATTTTTGAACGTGGACCATGTTTCTGATGAGCTAATTACCTTGGCCGTGAATGGGTTGGATTATTCGCAATTGTGGAATAAGAGTTTGGATGATGAACTTTTAAATATTTCATTCAATAGCTGGATGGAGTATAATTTGGGCTTTGCAATGACGGTGATGGATGACGAAGAGCATTTTATTAAAGCCGGAGCAAAATTAAAATTCTTGCAAGGACTGGGTTCACTTTATATGTATACTGATGAAGTGCGTTATAACCTTCAGAATGATGATACTTTACAAGGAATTGCAGGTACATTTAATTACGGTTACTCTTCTAATATCGACAAACACTGGGATGCCTCTTCCAGCCAATTTACAGGAGACCCTTCGTTTAGTGATATTTATCAATTGCAGTCTAAACTCGGGTTAGGTTTTGATATCGGAGCGATTTATGAGTGGCGACCAGATTGGAAAGAGTATAAATATGATATGGACGGTGAGACGAATATTTGGAGAAGAGATCAAAATAAATACAAGTTAAGGTTAAGTTTCGCCATTAATGACATCGGAGGAATGCGTTATAATAAATCGGTGAACAGTAGAAACTTTAGAGTTGATATTGATCCGAACAACCCAACGGAGGTATTGAGCTTATTTGATTTTGACGATACGGATGGATTAGAATCGTTTAATGCTAATGTGGATACCCTAGTAGATGCTGGTGGAGCAGAGTACCTTGAAGATTCGGGTGATGACAATACTTATTACATGAACTTACCGACCCACATTAATTTAGGCGCAGATTATCATATTTGGAAAGATTTTTATTTGAATGCAAGAGGAACGATAGGGTTTCAGATGAATAAAAATGCGAATAAGGTTCGCTACCCATCAATGATAAGTGTTACACCTCGATACGATTTTGCGTGGGCAGGACTTTCAATTCCAATTTCTTATTCTGGGGCCTATGGCACTCGTGCTGGTATTGGATTTAGAGCAGGACCTGTCATTTTTGGTACAGGAGATTTAAGATGGGTGTTTGCACCAGGGAAGGACAAACAAGTTCGTGGAGCAGATTTTTATGTGGCTTTAAAAGTTCCAATTCTTTATGGTGCGCCTAAAGATGCTGACTTAGATAAGGTGTCTGATAAGATGGATTTATGTATTGATACACCAGGAATTTGGGAGTTTAGAGGATGTCCTGATACGGATGGAGATGGAATTCAAGATTCAGAGGATTCGTGTCCAGAGGTTGCTGGGTTAAAAGAATTTAATGGATGTCCAGATACCGATGGTGATAAAATAATTGATAAGGACGATGCCTGTCCTGAGGTTGCAGGATTGGCTGAGTTTGACGGTTGTCCTGATACTGATGGAGACAAAATTATTGACAAAGAAGATGATTGTCCGGAAGAGGCAGGAATTGCATTGTTTAATGGTTGTCCAGATACGGATGGTGATGGCTTAAAAGATTCGGAAGACCTTTGCCCTGAAGTTGCTGGTCCAATTGAAAATCAAGGTTGTCCTGATACAGATAACGATGGAATTTTTGACTATTTAGATGAATGTCCAACAGAGGCAGGACCAAATGAAAATAGAGGTTGTCCATGGCCTGATACCGATGGAGATGGTTTACTGGATAAGGATGACAAATGTCCTTATAACGCAGGTCCAGCGAAGAATGATGGATGTCCTTATAAAGATACCGATGGAGATGGTGTGTTGGATAAAGACGATGAATGTGTGAATGTTCCTGGTGTCCCAGAAAACAATGGATGTCCAAAAATCGAAGAAGAAGAACAAGAAATCATTAATACTGCTTTTGATAACTTAGAGTTTGAGTCTGGAAAAGCAATTATTAAAGAAAGTTCTTTTGAATCGTTAGAAGGCTTAGCTGAACTCTTAATTAAAAAAGAAGATTGGAAATTAAAGATTGCAGGTCACACTGATAGTCAGGGGGCTGCTCAATCTAACCTTATCTTATCTAAGAAAAGAGCAGAAGCTGTAAAGACTTTCTTAATGCAAAGAGGAATTACAGACGAACGTTTATTTGTTCAATATTTTGGTGAAGAAAAGCCAATTGATACAAATGATACTCCAGAAGGGCGTCAACGCAATAGACGTGTTGAAATGGATATCGTGTTCGAGTAAAAAAAAACGATCAATAGAAACCCTTCTGACACTTGTTAGAGGGGTTTTTTTATTGGAAGAAATTTAGAATTAACTTAATTTTAAGTGGGAAAAGCCGCATTATCATTATTTTTGAATACCAATAATAGAATGATGAAGTATTTAATAATCCTCTTGTCCGTTTTAACCCTAGTGGCATGTAAAAATGAAAAGGCACTGGAGATTACGCCAGAACAAATAGATAATTATGTTAATGAAAAGTCGAGTGAAACTCAGGAGTATGATGTTTCTCAGAGTTTAAGATTTTCGCGTGAACAGGATACTTATGAAGTTGTAGAATTTTTACAAAATGATTCGGTTATACTCAACCAGGAAATCATTCAAAATGAATTAGAGCACGTTACGCGACAAGTCTTTTACAAGTCTGGTTTACCTGTTTTTATTAACGAGGTTATTGCGCGGAATTCAGTAACCAATCCTTTTGAGGAGCGAAAAATTTACTTGGATGGAGTTTCTATTATTGAAGCACATCATCGTACAGCTGAATATGAGCAAGATTTACCCTATATTGATTATCAAGCCTGGGAGGCCAATATAGAAAATTATGATTTCCAACGTCCGAAAGATGCGATACTTCAAAAAGGTGAGTTTAGCATGTCTTTTTCTGAATTCATAGAAATGGATCCTCAGAAATATTTGATTCTTGAAAATGAAAAAAGCAAATACGATGTAGCTTTATTTGTTGCTGAAAATCATGAGCTTATCCAAAAGCTAGAATTAAGTCCTGAGGATTTCAAGGGACAAAAAATTTTCGTGACGCATCAATTTGTGTTGATGAATAATATTGAAAGAATGTTATTCGTGGATGGGGAGTTAAAATAAGCTAATGCTCTTCAATTGTTAAAGAGTTTATCAATTTATTTTTCCCGACAGTTTTACTGTTTACAGTTACCCTATACTTATTGCCTGCTACAGTGAGCAGTTCTCCAATAAAGTATTGACTTTTTTCTGCATTTGCCTTGTGAATGATTTCAAAATTCTTGGTTTTATGTTCTGCAAAAAAGTGCTGTAAAATTTGCTTTGCTTGGGATCTAGAATAAAAATTAGCTTTTCCAAGTATAGAGAAGTCTACATTCTCACCAAAATAACTTGCTAGTAAAGTCGCATTTTCTTCCTTAAATGATTTTACTAATATGACGTCAATAGGTTGCTGGGGAGCAGGAGCTAGTATGACACTGTCAATACTTTCAGCCAACTCCATACTGATATCACCTGATGTTGGTTGAGCAAACGCATTACCTACAATTGCGAGAAAGAAAATTACAGCGAATTTTTTCATATTCCGTGTTTAATTCAAATTTAATTAAAGTTTTCAGAATTCAAAGTGAGCAAAAACTACGCCAAATATAAGATTCCTGTTGATATAAAAGTAAATTGTATCTTTCGAACTTAAATGGAAAGGCATGCAAATTAACTTAATTGTGGTTGGAAAAACGCAGGAAAAATTTTTAATCAATGGGGAGGCAGAATATCACAAACGATTAAAGCGTTATATTTCTTTTAAAAAGATTGAAATACCAGATTTAAAACAGGCTAAAAAGTTAACTGAAAATCAAATAAAAACAGAAGAAGGTAAACTAATTCTTGATAAGATTAATCCAAGCGGCTTGGTGGTCCTCTTAGATGATAAGGGAAAAATGCATACTTCAATGCAATTCTCAAAATGGATTCAAGCAAAAATGAATCGGGGCTATAAACACATTACATTTATTGTGGGGGGTGCTTATGGTTTTTCAGAGGATGTCTATCGCGCAGCAGATGAACAAATGTCCTTGTCTAAAATGACTTTTAGTCATCAAATGATTCGACTTTTTTTTACGGAACAAGTGTATAGAGCATTCACAATTTTGAGAAACGAACCTTATCACCATGAGTGATTATTTTGCAGGACCAAACAAGTATTGCCAGATTGTTGGGTGATAGTGCAGTTGACTTGTGTTTGGTGGAGCCGGAAACGGGTCAGTTTCACCGCCCATTATTTTAGTCATTTGCTCTTGTAAAAGGTCTAGTCCATTAATGTACTGTAAGATAGGGTAGGTTTTGAAGTTGTCAGATTTACGGGGTGAAATTCGTCGCTGTGCAATTATATTTCCTGTGTCAATTCCGGCATCTACATAGTGCAACGTAACTCCGCAGTTTTCAAGGTCCTTGTGATAAATAGCCCAAAAACCTCCGTGAATCCCTCTGTATTTAGGCGTTATACCTACATGAATATTTATAATTTTTACAGCAACGTTTTCTATGAATTCTTTTTTTAAAATTCGGGTTCCATTAATTACGATTAAATCAGGGTTCAACGCGTTAATCTGCTTTACAAGGTTGGTATCATGAACAGATTCAATCTTTTTGTAAGGAAAACTATATTTGTCTTTTAAATTATTGGCTTTTAGAATAGAGGCAATTCGCTTTTTTCGTTGCGGTATTAAGGGTAAAACTAGACTTAAGAATGAGAGTTGTCCAAGCGTTTTAAACCAACCTATTTTCTTTATTCTGCGACTTATAATTTGTTTTTTTGAGACCGGTTTTTCTATGAAGACAGCTAAAAGTTCTGCACTTTCTTCCAGTCTTTGAATGAGCAAATTGGTCGATAACCCTTTTGTGGCGAGGACGATTACTTTAGGTTTTGACATGATCTGCTATTTCTTTCATAGTTAAACTTAAAAAAGTATACCGTTTGGCCAGAACATGGTAGTAGGCTAAAATTTCTTCTAATTGCTGCTGTGCAAGTTTTGGGTGCTCACAAAAGTTATGAGGATGCCACCAAAGGTGATAAACTGTGCCTTTTTTTGCTGCCTGATGCATTTCTCGTTTTATCCTTCGTATTTTTCGACGCTCTAACCATTTTAGCGAAGTAGGTGGGCGTAAAAAACGATTGGCAGGTATATTTACCATACCATGGTGAGTTTTTAATTCAGACAACTGATATGATTTTGTTCGGCTAATTGGAAAGAATGCATCTACAACGCGAAGCGTTTTTTTGAAAATTGATTCCTGCGCATATTGACTATTTTTCCAAAAACGATTTTCTTGATTCCCTCGATAGGCCAGATACCCTTCTTTACCTAAAACTTCTAGTGTTGCTGTATTAACTTGGTTTCTGGGGAAAACGATGGTTTCAAACCTTGTGTTAAAACGCAGACCTAAATCAGTCATTCTTTTTAGGTCTATTTTAAAATCGTCGAGTGTAACGCCTTCTTCTAATGTGTAAAAATGGCTATAGGTGTGTGATCCTAATTCTTGAAGAGGGCTATTCAAAATGCGTTGGACAAGTGTTGGTGCTAAAAGTTTGTCGGGATTAAAGACTGAATATTTCTCGTAACTAAGCGGAAAAGGAGAGTAAGCCGAATTCTTGTATGGAATTTTTTTACGGTCTTCATAATTTATTAACTCATCGATTGAATTATGTCCTAATAACCCCACTGTAGCCCAAGTCACGTGCATTTCGTATCGTTCAAACAATTCGATCGTAGCAAGCGCAATTTCATCTACATCTTTTAAAAAATCACATGCTTTTATGGGGTAAATATCATGTATTCCCCAATACTTTTCAAAATCTAATGATATACAAAATACGCCTGCGATAAACTTGTCAATTTTTGCGTGAATTTAGGAAAAAAATGGTGAAGATAACGAGAACGTTCCCTTGCTCAATCAAAACCTTATATTTGTTCAAGTTATTAATTTGCGCATGCAGATGGGAGGTTTTTCAATTATAGAAATAGGAATTTGGGTAATTTACTTTACGATACTTTTGCAGGTATTGCTAATATACAAGCAGGGAAAAACTGAGTCGTATTTTGGATTTTTCATCCCGGCGTTTTTATTAAAAGTTTTTGGTGGCGTAGTTTTTGCAATAATTTACAAGTTCTATTATGGGTATGGGGACACTTTTTTATACCATGAAGGAGCAAAAATTTTAGGAAAAACCTTATTCGATGAACCGGCAACCTATTTCCGTTTACTGTTTAGTGAAAACGCAAATTTACCTGCAGATTTAAGTTACTTTTCCCAAGATATTCAATATTCAAGAGGAGCACAAGAGTGGTTTATGGTTAAAACATTATCGCCATTTTCAATCCTCTCGTTTCATTATTATTTCGTAACAACATTATTTCTTTCATTCATTTCTTTTTTTGGAGCGTGGAAATTGTTTAGAGTATTTATTGATTTAATTCCTAAGTATAAGCATCTCGCATTTATAGCTGCTTTTTGTATTCCCTCTGTTTTAATTTGGGGGGGAGGAATAATGAAAGATACAATGACGCTCACAGGAATAAATATTATCCTTTATGGAAGTTATTTTTTACTATTTAAGAAACAGAAACATTTTCTCCTTTGGGCAACGCTTTTGTTTTGGGGATGGATTGTTTACCAATTAAAAGCATATATATTAATTGCTTTTATACCTGCTTTATTGTTTGGGTTAAATGGTGTCATTCGCGATAAAATTGGTTCCGTGTTTTTACGCAGAATTGTGAGTTTAGCCTTAATTTTCATAACGTCTGTGGCCATTTACTTAGGTCCAATTATTTTACGTGATTTAAATGCAAATTATTCTGCTTCCGCAATAACAGGAAAAGTAAAGGGATTTCATTCATGGCATAGCGATGTTGGCGGTTCAACCTATGATTTAGGGGTTGTGGAATACTCATTGACAGGAGTGATACAAAAAATTCCGGCAAGTTTAAATGTTACTTTTTTCCGTCCTTATCCCTGGGAAATTTCGAATATTGTTGGATTGTTTACAAGCTTTGAAAGCCTTGTCTTATTTGGGGTGTTCATTTATTTACTCGTGAAGTTACGCTTTCGAATAATTCGAATTTTAAACGCCGAGCCAATATTGATTTTGTTTACACTGTACGCGTTAATTTTTGGTTTTGTAGTTGGATTTACTTCCTATAATTTTGGAGCATTGGCGCGTTACAAGATCCCGGTGCTTTCCTTATTCACTTTTGTATTGATCTATTTGTATAACGAATTGAAGACAGAAAAGAAAAATTAAGATTTGATCACCTTACAATAAATGGTTCTGAGCTTGTGTGCATAAGTTTCCCAACTATAAGATGCCGCAACCCTTTTTCGTTGCTCATCGTTATTGTCTGATTGAATTGCTGTTACCATTCCGTTTCGAATAGAATTAACTGAAAAAGGATCTACAAGTATGGCTTCTCCCATAGAAACCTCTTTTGTGGCGCCATAATTA
This sequence comes from Crocinitomix algicola, assembly GCF_001661595.2. Classification (GTDB taxonomy): domain Bacteria; phylum Bacteroidota; class Bacteroidia; order Flavobacteriales_D; family Crocinitomicaceae; genus Crocinitomix; species Crocinitomix algicola. The sequence goes on along the minus strand of NZ_LYPF02000015.1, from coordinate 47,517 downwards.
GAGGTGATAACAGGCTTTCCGAAAGAGAATGCTTCAAGTATTGGAAAGCCAAATCCTTCAAAAAGCGATGGAAAAACAAAGGCTTTACAATTTGCATAGAGCATCTTAAGCTCGTCGTTATTTACGCGATCAAAATGGTGAATAGCATCTGTTGACAGGTTTAAATTGAGATAATTGTGACCTACAATGACGAGGTGATAATTCGGATTACCCGCTCGAAACTGATTGAAAGCTTCTATCACCCTAAAAATATTTTTATGTTCTCTAATTTGGCCAACAAACAGTAAGTATGGTTTTTGAATGCCTTTTGTATGAATGAACCTCTGTTCATCTTCTGAGTTTATTTTGTTGAAATCAGGTTCAAATCCATTGTGTATTCTTGTAAATCGGTCCTCGTCTTCAGGAATATTGTACTGGTTTAGAATCGATGATTTGATACTATCTGACACAAAAATTACATGGTCTGCTTTTTTTAAAGTTGATCGTAATGCGTATTTGAAATAGACTGTTTTTAAACCAAATTTGTCATCAAATTTCTTGATGTTTTTATCAGAGTTCGAGTCGTGTACGGTTGCAACAACTGGAACATTTCCGGTATATATCGGGGCATCTAAATGGGGGTAATGATAGACGTCAGGGTTAAGCTGCTTTATTATCTTTCCCATTTTAGTATAATTCTTTGGTCCCATATGCCCGGCATTAACTTGCGTGAATGAAATTTGAGGAAATCTTCCTAAAACATTGTATATGCTATTGGTTTTCTCAATTGTTGGGTTCAGTAAAACACAGATTCGATCTGTTGGATATAAACGAGCATAGGCCTCTAGCAGGCAGATTATATACCGACTAATACCACTGTAATAATTGAGGTGAACTCTTGCGTCAAAAACGATATTCATTAGGCAGATTTGATGTTGAATTGGTTTTTGCGTTGATTGGGAATGAGGAAATAATACCCGTCGCGAGGAGTATCGTCCTTAACCCATACTAGTTCATCATGCTTAACCTGTGCAAAATCATAATCGTACTCTTGCTTGAGCTGTTGAGCGAAAATTGCAGGATCTTCACCGGCTCTTTTTAAACACGAATAGGAAAACTCAATTAGAATTACAGGCAGATCTTTTTTTAAACGTGCCTTCATACCTTTAAATGCACTTGGCTCATGTCCTTCTATATCTATTTTGATAAAATCAACTGAACCTTCAATCTTAGCTTCGTCTATTGTTAGTGTGTCAACTTCAAACGTTGTCATTTTTTTTTCTTCCGACTCACCAACGAAAGCTATGCCAGTATTTGGAGCACCAAAATCAAGTAAAGGTACAGACATTTTTACGGTTGATTTTGTTTGACTTATCGCGGCATTAAAGATTGTGATTTGAGGTTTTTTAAAGTGATTAACCACTCTTTTCAAAACGTTGAAAGTAAAAGGTATAGGTTCGTAGGCGTAGACTTTGCCGTGAGGACAATGTTTAGCCATTTCAATAGCATAATGACCATAATTTGCCCCTATATCTAATACGGTTGATTGGGGCTGAATGAAGAGGTGAAGAAATTTAAGTTCTGGTTCATCTAATCTTTCTTGAACGATATCTCGTATTTTACCTTTTGCATAAGCTTTTTGGTAGGTTTTTTCGCCAAATGCACGGTAAATAATTTTTTTAATAATGCTTCTCGCTTTTGTCATTTTATCAGTCTCGTATAATTATTGGACATGGCAAGCAAAGAATATTTTTTTATCACATCCTCTCTTGCTTTTTGCCCAATTTCACCCCAATTATAGCGGTTATCAATTGCAAAGATAATTTTATTTGCAAGGTCATCCATATCATTGTTTTTGTATACCCATCCAATTTTTTCACTGTGTAAAATTTCAATATTGTTTTCAATATCTGAACTAATAACCGGCAATTCTGAGGACATCGCTTGTAAAATCGCAGTACTTAGCGTTTCACTTCGAGTTGCAAGTACAAAGAGGTGAATTTTTCGATAAAAATCAATCATCTGATCTTCGTTCAGTAGACCTAGCAAGGAAATTGAATTTGTGAGCTTTTTTTCGCTGATAAGGGCCTGAATTTCTTCAAAGGTTTCACCATCCCCAGCGATTAACAGTTTTAAGTTTGAGTATTTTTTTAGAACTTGTTCAAAGGCACCGATTAATAGACGATGATCTTTCCCAGGAATCATTCTAGAGGCCATTCCTAGTACGATGTTTTCGCTATTTGGTCGACCAACCTTAAATCGGTCGGTATTAATTCCATTAGGTATAATGTAAATTGGCGCAATTACTTTAAACTTTCTAATTAGTTCATTTTTGTATCCTTCATTTAGACAAACCACCCCGTCCGAATGGCGTAAAGCAAATCTTGAAAAAAAATTTAAGGACCGGCCTTTTGTGAGGTTGTTTTCATGCTCAACATAAAAGGATTTAGAACCCGTCTTTTTGGAATAATTAACAGCAGGTATAATGAGTTCAGAGCTATGCACAATAATTCGGCTAGGTTGAATTGTGTTTAAGATTTTTTTAAACTGATTGAAAGCCTTGAGGTAGCGCCTTGGTTTTTTTTTAATATTGTAATGCATCAATCCCAAGTCTTTGCAGCGCTTTAAATAAGCCGGTAAAACGTCTTCAATTCCAAAAAAAACCAAAACATGTTCATGATTTAAACCAAAATCACTTTCTATCAAAGGAAAAACAACATTGGCATGACCGCCTAAACCAGCGTAAAGCACATGAATTATCTTATGCTTTTCCATGAAAGATTATTTTTTTAAATATGGCCAATGTTCTGCGTTTCAAAAGTTGATGAGGACTAGATTTAACACCTTTCCACCAATAAGAAATTGCTCGTTTTTTATTGTCTTCAATTGCTGCTGACAATGCGGCTAAGGTCGTCAATTCTGACCAAACATTCCAGCATATTCGTTTAGAAATTTCTGGATCTTTTTTTAAATTATTGACCAATAGATCACGTGAGGTTAAAATTTCTTTAAAACCAGCTATTTGCATACTTCTTCCATCGTGTTGGACAATTGCAGCGTGTACTTCATTTGTAAAATGTAGTGGGTAACGAACGGCAATTTTTAGAATCACTTCCCAATCTTCTCCTATTTTAAGTGCTCTATTTTCAGAAAATGGAAACTTTTTGGCAATGTCTAATTTTAAAAAGAATTGACAGGCAAATAGGTTTTGGTAAAAAATACTTTTTCTGATTGTTGATTCCTTAAGTTGTTTCACCGAAACTCTTTTTCCATTGAATAGATGCTCATATCGAACATGAAAAAATTCAGGAAAATCTAATTTCAACAATTCTTTATAAGCCTTTTCCAGGTGGTTCGGATATATGATGTCGTCCGAATCAAGAAAAAAAACATAGGTTCCTATTGCATGTTTTACCCCCGTATTTCTGGCTTTCCCGCGTTCACCATTTGGTTGGAAAATGTAGGTTATGCGTGGGTCTTTAATTTGTTCGATAACCCATCGCGTTTCATCAGTACTTCCGTCATCGACAATCAATACTTCAAAATCTGTAAATTTTTGTTCTAAGACAGATTGAACCGTTTTCGTAACCAATTGAGCACGATTATAAGTAGGTATGATGATAGAGAAAAATGGCATTACCGTACAAAATTAAGGTAATTCGTTCTTTTAGAGCTCGGTATAAAGACGTAATCGGATGAATTTATATCTGGATTTATGCCGATGGAGTCTAGTTTATGCAATTGTAATTTAGGGTGCTTAATAATTCTATAAATATCATAATTAAACTGTTGAAGTAGTTTTTCAATCTCTTCTTGACGCGCTAGTCTCTCTTTATTTTCTTTGGTGTAAGCGGGTAAAATTTCACATATTATTGTCGCATCAGTGCAGATTTCGAATAAAGACTTCAGTACCATTAATTCCGCTCCTTCTACGTCTATTTTCACCAAGTCAAATTCTTGTAATTCTAGTTCTTTGAGTGAAATAGTTTCAATCGATATTGATTGACGATTTTCCCCTGGTCTAAATGAATGAATCATAGATGCAGAAGAGTCCGTTTTGTCATTTGGTAATACAAATAATTCCTTTATATCAGGGGAGACATCTATTCCGTACGGGTAAATTTTAGCTTCGAATTGATTAGCAGAAATTAGACGTTCTAAATAATTGATGCAATTAGGGTTGGGTTCGAAACCAATATAATTAGCATTTGGATATATGCTTTTCCATTTTAATAATGTTTGACCAATATTTACGCCAACATCTAAGAAACGCGTATTTTCTGAACCGAAAGCTTTGAGCAGAGCTGACATCCAAGGCTCATTTTCACCCAAATTATTTAACCCCATTCCATGAAAAACCGGAATTTTAAATGCTTGTTGATTCAATTGAATTTTATATTCTTTGTAAATCCCTAATTTGTTCAATACTCGTTTAATCATACTTTAGATTTTGAATTAATTCATCGATCTTTTTAATTCTATGTTTATAGCTATTTTCAAGCGCGTATTTTCGACGTTTTTCTTTGAGTAGGGAAGAATTGTAGGTGTTAATATTTTCTTTGATTTTTTTAAATTCAACGAGTGTTTGACTTTCATCTTTACACATCAAAATTATGCTATTGTCAGTATCTTTATGAGCATCAATATAGTTTGATAATGTAACGTTACCAGAATAAAAATAGGCCATTAGTTTATGCGGACTGCAATGGATTCTTTCGTTTTCTTTTTTAAATAATACAAGATTTATATTGCAATTACTGATAAAAGACATCAAATCTTCTGCTGGTACACTGCCCATAAAGAATAAATTTTCCTGTTGTTCTAAGGTTGATAATGCAGTATCTGTAATCGTGTTTTTGGTAGATAAATTAGATTTGGCAGTAGGACCGACCATTATAAAATCAACATCTTTATTCGACTGAACGATGTCTAGTAAAAGTTTATAATTGATGTGTCGATGAAAATTACCGGTGTAAATTGCACGAATTTTATTTTTACCAGGCAGTTGAATTTTTTTCGCAGATTCAAAACCATTTATATCAGCGGCGTGCGGAATTAATAGACCTTTTCTGTAATTTTCATGATCTTTCAATATCAAATTTGACACTCCTAAGAACAGGTCAGCAGATTCAACCGCTTTTCTTTCGTATTTGCTCGCCGGATGAAAATCGACTGTGTGATATATACTGGTATTTGTTTTCCAGACATTTAAGTCAAAAAAACGGTTAGGATCAAAACTCCAAACGATATCAAAACACTCAATACCCAGATATTGTTGGATTAACTGAGCTTGTTTTTTATAGGTGTTTTTTTGAATGTTAAGAGGAAGGTTGTTTAATTTAGGTAAAAGATTATTGTAATCTACTTGTATTAATCCATCCTTTATAGTGGATTTTGATATTTTGAATTTTTGGAAAGGTAATTTATTTGAACCATCCGCCGGATTCAAAAAGTAGACTAAATTTGATTCTGCTAAATAGTTGGCATAATGGTGTTTGGAAACAAAGTTCCTGCCCCAAGGTTCTGGTGATATGAGGAGGATTACTTTATTTTTCACTGATTAAATTTTTAAGAGCATCATAAAAAATCTTTCCAACTCTTTTGGAGTGATATTCTTTTAATGTCGATTCCGAAATATTTTTTTTGTTATAACTTGGATATCTCTCGATCATATTTTTTATTGCTGCTGCCCAGGCTTTGGGAGTCATGTCGTCAACCAAAATGCCATTTTCTCGATTAACAAAATCTTTCATACCTCCAATGTTAGTAGCAATTACAGGGGTTCCACAAGCTAACGCTTCAACACATATTACAGAAAAAGTTTCATAATTTGATGATTGGCAATAGGCATTACTCGCTTGTAAAAGTTGAGCAACCTCTTTTTTGTTAATGCGGCCTAATTGCGTGACATGTTTCGTAAGCTTTAAATCATGAATAGTTTTTTTAATTTTTTCATCTAATTGACCACTTCCCGCAAGAGTGAGATGAACATTCTTGTTAGACTTTATTACTTCGCTAAAGGCCTTGAGTAAAACAATCGGGTTTTTCATAGCACTCCAACTGTTTATGGAACAAATATGGAATATATCTGAGTCATTTTTTGCCTGAAAGCTAAACGTCTTGTCATCAATGATGTTGGGAATAACGTTGTATTCCAAGTTCGGTTGATTAGAAAAGTTGCGAATATCATCGCCAAGTGCATTCGAAACAACATTCAATGGTATTGTATGTTTAAAAATATTTTCTATTCTTAGCCGTCCTTTATGCTTATCAGGAAGATTAAATTTTTCGTGATAAGCAGACCATTGCTCTGTTATGCAAAACTTTAAGTTAGGAAACCTTTTTTTTAGTTTATGAATCGATATGGCATTGGGGTAAGCGATATAGAAATTTACGATATCGTATTTTTTCTGATGTTTATTAAGGTACTTATTGACAAAATATCCCGCATGTAACTCTTTAAACCTCCATTTATTGATAATTGGCTTAATAGTTATGCGATCAGCATTAATATTCTCATGTCTAATGTTGAGTTCAACACTATTCAAATCACCAAAACGTAAATGCAATACAAAATTTTCAGTATGTTCATTCAAGGCTTTAATGTGGTTTTGGATGAAAACACCTTCAACGGAATTTTCCGGGTTGGGGAACCATGGAACGATATGTAAAATTCTTAATTTATTCATTGTTTTGAAAGACGGTAAAATAGTTGTTCTAGTCGATAAGCTAATCGATAAACTAATTTATTACTCACCATGATGAATGACTCGACGGGTAAAACTTTAATTAAAAAACGTTGTTTTGAGGTTCCCCATCCCCACTGATCCTTTTTTTTGAATTTTTCAAAGACTATCGGAATTTCATCCAGTCGGTTTTCTTCGGCCAAATAATTCATGAGTTCCCGAAATACATAGCGGTATTGCTTAAGTCGTTGTGCGTTGCTAATATCAGGATGATTGTCATATTGCTCATATACAAAAATTTTTCCTTTAAACATTCTAACATGTTGTAAATGAATTCCACCTGGATGAATCCTGTAATAAACATCGCGATTTTTTGAGCCAAAAATTGAATTTGCCTTTAAGGCTATTCTCATCCAAAGATCCCAATCCTCAGATCCTCGAACAATTTGAGCTTCATTAAAATAACCGACCTGATCGAGTAATTTTTTTTTGACTAATACCGTGTTCGTATTTACGGCACAAGAATGATAAAGTGTTTTGAAAAAATCCAGACCCTTTTGTTCACCCGTCACCCAGTCATAAGTTTCAAGTTGTTTTTCCTTTTCGGGATAATAATAATATCCCAAACTATAGAAAAAGTCAGCATCGTATAATTCAATTTCTTTGATTTGATGCGCTAATTTTTGTGGTAACCATATATCATCTGAATCTAAGAAAGCAATCCACTCACCATGACTTTTATTTATGCCCAAATTTCGTGCAGAGGCTTGTCCTCCATTTGTTTTATAGTGATAGTTGATCCTATCATCTTGTTCAACATAACTTTTACAGATCTCAGCAGAATTATCGGTTGACCCATCATCAATTAAAAAAAGCTCCCAATTTGGATAAGTTTGATTGATGACAGATTGAATGGTTTCATGTAGAAAATTACCGGTATTGTATACTGGAATAATAATTGAAACAAAGGGGGCCATAGTCAAACTGTTACTATTTTTTTAAAAGTGCCTTTATTTCACCAAAATTAATGAAATTCATGCGAGAAACGATAAACGTATAGATAAGAATTCCACTACATTTTGTAATTAATTGAATGCTATAATTTGAAGGGAATGACTCCAAGAAATAATTCCCAGCTAGAAAAAATATCGTAAAAACTAAAAGAAGTAATACTGTTTTATTTAATTCAAAAGGCAGTTTGTACAAACGTTGAGAAATTATAAACAATACTAAATTATTAAAAAGTGTACTAATCAATGTTGCGATTGCCGCTCCTAAAATACCTAGTTTGGGGACAAGGTAAAAGTTAAGAGCGAAGTTCAATACAGCCGATATACCCACAGCAATAGGAAAAATTTTTGTTTTGTTCTTTAGGTGTATTCCCGGAGAGAACATGCCAAGTCCCGTAATGATAACTGTAAGATAGAACAATGGCATAACAATGCGGGCATCATAGTATTGTTCGTTTGTAAAAAGATACAAGGTTTCAAATGAAAAGAAAGAGAGTAACAAAGCGCTTATCGTACCTATTCCAATAAACAACCTGAGCATTCTGCCAAGTTCTAATTTGGTTGACTTTTCCGCATGTTGTTCAAAAATAATTGGTGCAAGAGCAGATTGAAAGGATAATAATACAAGTGATACAATACTTGAAAACTTAAAGGCCATCTCATAAATTCCAACTTGGGCGAGTGATTGTTCCATTTCTTTAATGAAAAAACGATCCGTCATATTTAATACAAGATAAGCCAGTGCAGCAGGAATCAAAGGTATGCTAAATTGCAGAAGCTTTTTCAACTCTGATTTCCCTAAATAAAGTACTATATACTCTTTTAAAAAATAGAATTGTAAGAGCAATAATAAAGGACTCGAACAAATTGTTGCTAAATAAATACTTTCAACTCTATAGCCACATACAAATGCAAAGTATAAGATGAGTAATATATTTATAAATGCGAATAAAAATGTGGTCAGTGAAAATGCTTTTGTTTTTCGAAGGAATTTTAACTGTACGTTTAGTGCGTTTACTGCTCCGCTTAATGCAATTGCTAAAATGCTGTATAGGTATGCTTTTTCAGGAATTCTTTCGTCCTCAGAAAGTAAATCTATTATTGGGTTTTTAAACAAATATGCTAAGGCAACGAATACGAGGTAACTGAGTACAGTAAACCAAAAGCCGGTCGAACCGATTCGCTTTTTTTCAACAAAACTTGTTTCCTTGGGTGAGATAAATCTACCTACACCTTGATAAATCTGAAAAGAAAAAAATGCAGCACTTACCGCCCCCGCAATACCTAACATTGAAATAATACCATATTCGGCTTGGGTAAAATAGTCAGCATAAAAAGGTATCAACAAAAGACTCACTCCTTTGGTTACTAAATTTGCAACAGTATAAAGTCCTCCTTCTTTTAGTAAGTCTTTTAGCATTTAATTTAAACCTCTATTTTTGCACAAATATAGAGAAAGCATTGCTTAAGTGATCAATTATCTCAGAATATGATGAAAGCCAATAGTTATGGAATTAATATTTGCAACGCAAAACAAAAATAAAGCATTAGAAATTCAAAAAATGCTTCCAAATACAATTCGGATAAAAACTTTATCTGAAATAAATTGCCAAGATGATATACCTGAAACGGCACCGACATTAGAAGGCAATGCAATACTAAAATCCAATTATGTGGTAGAGCATTTTCAAGTGGATTGTTTTGCGGATGATACCGGTTTAGAAGTGGAAGCTTTAAAAGGTGAACCCGGAGTCCTTTCAGCAAGGTACGCAGGTTTGCAAAAAGACTCGAATGACAATATGGATCTTTTGCTCGAACGGTTAAAAGGGCAAACGAACAGAAAAGCGAGGTTTAGAACGGTCATTTCACTTGTTGTTAATGGAGAATCGCATTTGTTTGAAGGAATTGCTGAAGGCGTAATTACAGAATCTAAGTCGGGAAGTGAAGGATTTGGCTACGATCCAATCTTTCAGCCTAATGGTTATGAGCAAACTTTTTCGGAAATGACGCTTACCGAAAAAAATAAAATATCACATCGCGGCAAAGCGATACAGAAGCTCGTCGATTTTTTAAAAAAGAATTATCAACTGTGAATTAACGCTACCTACTTAGGTTGTATATTTGCATAACAAATCTCACACTATGATACAACGGATTCAATCGATCTATTTATTACTTGCATTTATTTGCATGACTATGCTGCTGTTTTTTCCCGTTTTTTCAATCGAATTAAGTCAGCCTGATACTGAAACGATTAAAGCACTATTAACTAAAGACGGAATTGTTTCCGGTCAAAATTTGGTCACTGAATTACCTCTTTTTTATGTATATATTCTGCTTGCACTTCTGTCAATTGCTTGTATTTTACTCTATAAAAAAAGGCCACGCCAATTAATGATTACACGGATTAATTTGATTTTACATGTTTTATTAGTGCTTGGTATTTATACTTTTTATTTTTTTGGAGAGCCATTTGTAATGGATGGTTTAAGTGATGGCGTATATGAAAATGCCAAAATTGTCTTCTTAATGGATACAGGTTTCTTCTTTTTAATCCCTCCAGTTGCGTTTATTTTTCTTGCCATTCGTGGAATTAAAAGAGATGAAAATTTAGTGAACTCTTTAAATCGACTGAGATAACATGAATTATTTGTCTGTAGAAAACCTGACCAAATCTTTTGGAGAGAGAGTATTGTTTGAAGATTTAACATTTGGTGTAGATAAAGGTGAAAAGGTTGCAATCGTTGCTAAAAATGGCAATGGAAAGTCAACTTTACTCAAAATTCTTTGTGGAGATGGAACCGAGGATAGTGGAAGGATTGTTTATCGAAATGATATTCGTGTTGATTATCTCGAGCAAACTGAAAATTTTAATCCTCAGCAAAACATTTTTGAGGAGGTATTGGGAACGGAAACGGCTGAAAATAAAGCGATAAAAGCGTATAATAAGGCCTTATTAAACCCCACGGATACGAGTTTCTATGAGCAGGCATTTGAGCAGATGAATATTACCAACGCATGGGATTATGAGGTTAAGGTAAATACGATCTTGTCCCAGTTAAAGTTGGATGATTCATCAAAGAAAATTGGAGAACTTTCCGGTGGTCAAAAAAAGCGGGTGGCGCTGGCTAAAATATTGATCAATGAGCCAGATTTGATGATTCTTGATGAGCCTACAAACCATCTGGATTTGGACATGATAGAGTGGCTTGAAACTTATCTTTCTAACTCTAAATCTGCCATAATAATGGTAACCCATGACCGGTATTTTTTAGAAGTTGTCTGTACCTCGATTTTTGAGTTAGAAGATCAACAAATCTACCGATACAATGGAAATTTCTCTTTTTATTTAGAGAAAAAGGCCGAACGTCAAGAAATGCTGCAAGCGACAATTGATAAGGCAAAAAATTTGATGCGCACGGAGTTGGATTGGATTAGAAGACAACCAAAAGCGAGAGGAACAAAGCAAAAAGCGCGTGTTGATGCATTCGGTGATTTAAAGGCAACAGCTAGTCAAAGGGTAAAGAAAGATGAACTGGAAATTAAGGTTCAAATGTCTCGGCTTGGTTCTAAAATTATTGAATTACATAGTTTGGGTAAATGGTTTGACGATAAAAAAATAATCAACCATATGGATTATGGCTTTAAAAAAGGAGAGAAACTCGGTATTGTTGGAGCCAACGGTACAGGAAAGTCTACTTTTTTGAATATGTTGACGGGTAACGAAGCGCCTTCAAAAGGAAAAATAACGGTTGGCGATACTGTTGTACTTGGCTATTATCATCAAAGCGGAGCTAACTTCAAACCTGGAAAAAAGGTCCTTGAAGTCATCACTGATATCGCAGAATACATCCCTTTAGAGAAAGGGAACAGAATGTCTGCAGCGCAGTTTCTTGAAAAATTTTTGTTTCCAAGATCCATGCATTATATGGATGTCGAAAAATTAAGTGGAGGAGAAAAAAAACGACTTTACTTAATGACAATTCTAATGAAAAATCCAAACTTTTTGATTTTGGATGAGCCTACGAATGATTTAGATATATTCATTCTTGGGGTACTTGAAGATTATCTCGAACAATTTCAAGGTTGTTTAATCATCGTTTCTCATGATCGTTATTTCTTAGATAAATTAGTCGATCATACTTTTTATTTTAAAGGAGATGGTGAGGTAAAGGATATTATTGGGAATTATACCGCTTATCGCTCTTACCTTAAAGAAGAAAGTAAAAAAGAGAAAGAGGTTCAAAAGGCACAAAAAAGTCAAGAAAAAACCGTTCAGGTACCGTCCAATAAACCTAAAGTTAAATTGTCGTACAAAGAACAGGTCGAATTTGATGGGTTAGAAAAGGAGATTGAAAAATTAGAACTGGAGCGTGATGAATTAACCAATAAGTTGAATTCTGGTGAATTAAACGGAGATGAAGCCAGTAAGACTGCAATGAGACTCAATGAAGTTGCAAATTTAATCGAAGAAAAAGAGTTTCGTTGGCTAGAGTTAGCAGAATACAAATAAAATATACCAATCGGTATTTTTTTATTAACTTTGTATCATGGCAAGTAAATCAGAGGCAACAACACATTTTATAATTGAGCGAGTTGCTCCCCTTTTTAATAAAAGTGGTTATAATGGTACGTCAATGTCCGCAATTACCAATGCAACAGGTTTGACTAAAGGGGCAATTTATGGCAATTTTAAAAACAAAGAAGAACTTGCCTTTGCTGCGTTTAAGCATAATGTTGATACCGTTGTGAATCGTATCAAGGTTGAACTTTCGTCTATATCTTCTCCAATTGAACAATTAAAAGGATTGATTGGTTTTTATCGTAAATACAGGCACTATACGATTGATATAGGGGGATGCCCAATTATTAATATTGGGGTAGACGCTAACCATCAAAACTCAAACATGCTGTCTAAAGTTCAAGAGGTGGTTGAACGACTTCAATTTTATATCGAAAAAATGATTTTTAAAGGTCAAGAACAAGGGGAAATCAAAGCAGAAATTGATGCAAAACATTACGCTAAACGAATATTTGCAGCAATCGAAGGTTCCGTTTTTTTGACAGTTACAATGAATGATGATACTTATATCCAAGAAATGATGGATGCAATAGATAAGCTGATTGATAATGAACTCAGAAGCTAAAAAAATTTACTCAAAAATATACCACTTGGTATAAACGAAACAAAGATGAACGAAAAATTACTCAAAACCTACTTTGGTCTATATTCCTCTTTAGCACCGAAATCTGCTGCCAATACCAGTTTTAATTTGTTTCAAAAGGTGCGAAAGAAGGACATTAGACCGCGTGAGGAAGCCTTTTATAAAAGTGCGCTTCATAAAAAAATTGATTCGGTAGTCGGCACAATTGACACCTATTGCCTTGGAGACATCTCAAATCCCATTATCGTTTTAGTACATGGTTGGGATTCGAATGCGGGTAGCATGAGTAAAATAGCTTTCAAAATGGTGGATGAAGGTTATCAAGTTTTGTTATTTAATCTACCCGGCCATGCATTTGATCAAAATGATAAAACTAATTTAGTAGCTTGTAGTTTGGCAATGGAGGCGGTTTTAAAGGCCTATGATTTAAAGGAAAATTTTTCAACTATAAGTCATTCATTTGGCTCGGCAGTTACAGCTATTTGTTTAGCTAATACAAGTCTTAAGGCGGATAAAATTGTTTTTCTTACCAATCCAAATCGAATTGAGAAGATTTTTAATTCTTTTCAAAAAATGATAGGGATTAATAAAAAATCCTACAAACATTTAGTTGAGCGAGTTGAAAAGATCCTCGGTAAGGATTTAAACGATGTCACGGTAGCAAATAATTTGGAGCAGGCTTCGTACAATAAACTCTTTATTATTCACGACAAGCACGATAGAGTTTTGGATTATTCCAATTCTCTCGAAATTATAAAACAAATCCCCTCTACCCATCTAGAGACTTTTGAGCGAATTGGGCATTATAAAATGTTATGGAACGACGAAGTGATTGATAAATGCCTTTCTTTTATGAAGGAATAGAAAAAAAGGATTCTAGCATTTGCCAAAACATAATCAAATAATTGTCGATATTTGTCAAAAAACACTGCTTATTAAGTCTTTAATATTCAGTTCGGCAACTTTATTTTATTTAAATGAAACGACTTGAAATCTAAACAACATGCATTAACGTAAGTACTAATTATGTTGTTTTATTTTTCAGCAACCAACAATGAAAAAAAAGCTAGACTTCTATATTATTGATGATTCGGATGTGAATAATTATTACACAGATGATTTGTTACGAGAGTTTAACTTCACGAAATCCGTAACAATTTTTACAACAGCTGCTGAAGCACTCCAAAATTTATTTCGCCTTCTAATTGAAAATAAAAAATTGCCAGATGTAATCCTTTTAGATATTCGAATGCCGGACATGAGTGGATTCGAATTCATTAAAAATTTAGAGGAAAAATTGAATGGAGAAAAGGCTAAAACGCATGTTTTTATTTTGACATCTAGTCAACACCACAAAGACATACAGGCTTTTGATCAGCAAGAAATGGCCAAAGAGTTTTTGAATAAGCCTTTAGAAAAAAACGTATTACTGAAAACTATTCAAGCATATTTTGTTGTAGGATAGCTTGTTTATTTAAATCAATCCATGATTAAAACAATTCAGCTTCTGCTTTTGATTTTTGGCTTTTCAATAGTTGTAAAAGCCGAAGAAATCAGATTGAATAAAAACGAAGTGTACTTTTTGGGAGAAGGGTTAAATTACTTACAAGATGTCCATGAGGAGCACACTTATGAATCAATTTTGAATAATCTCAAAGAATTTAATGTTTCAGAACAAGAATTGTTTGTAGACAGGGCTAGTGTAGGTAAGTATTGGTTCTATTTTTCGATTAAGAACGAATTGAATGAGGAAGTTTGGATAGATGTTAGTAATGCAATTTTAACTTATATTGAGCTCTACCGATTTGATGAAAATTTTGTTTTAATTGATTCTGTAATTGGTGGTAGTATGCGGTCGGATGAATTAAGAGCGACCAATGGATTTACTTTTGTAGAGCGTATCGCATCAGCAGATGAAAATGAAACATTGAATATTTTAATTGCCGTAAAAACTAATATCAATTTTGAAGTACCCATTTTCATCGGTACTTTGCCAAAGATAATGAGTAATCGCGAAGCTTATGATTACTTTAGTGTCTTTACAATAGGGGCTTTTTTAGTCTTTTTTCTGTATAATTTTTTTATCTACCTTTCTACAAAAAGTTCAGTGTACTTATCATACAGTGTGTACTTAATTGCTGCAGTTTTGGTAGGTACTTACTTAAACCATTATCCGGTAATTGAGTATTTCTTAGGACCAAATATTTCCTATAATTATTTAGACATTTGGCTTTGGTCTTTGTTTGCCAGTGCTGGTATCTTTACAATAAACTATTTCGATTTAAAAAATGCAGATGCCACTTTTTATTATTTCATCCTCGTTTTTATATTTATTTTCCTCGCTTTTGGTGTTTTAAACGTCATTGTACCTCTACCGTATATCGCTAATATTTTCCAAGTTTTTGCTGTTCTCTATTTTGTTGGATGTTTATTTTTTGCTTATCGTTTACTTCTGCGAGGAGAAAAAAAAGCGCGTTTGTATTGCTTTGGTTGGTCTTTTCTAATTACTGGAGCATTGGCCTATGTTGCTTCTTACAACGGATTTTTGCCCTATAACGCTTATACGCGAAATTTATCCTACTTCGGGTATTTGATGGAAGCAATGATTTTTTCTCATGCCTTGGGTCAACGTCTTACTGGACTACAAAAACAAGGTCAAATTTTAAATACTTCATTACACCGAAAAAATGAACAACTAACTGCGCTAAACGAATCTCTAGACGCATTCAATTATCACGTCAATCACGATTTAAAAACAGTGTTAAATAATACCCTTGCCATGACTAAAATGATCCGAAAGTATAATGAATTGGGTGATTCGGAAAAAGTGAAAGATATCATTAATCGTCTAGAGTCTGTTGCTGAAAATGGAGCAAGTACGGTAAAAAGTTTTTTGTCCATCGGAAGTATAAATTACCTTCAGAATAAAGAAAATCAAGTAAAACTTGACGTAAAAGAAGAGTTGAACAGTATTGTAAAGTTGAATAGTTTAGAAAATCAAATCTCGGTTAATATCATTTGTGATGAATTAACTCATTTTAAAATTCACCCTAAAGCCTTCGAGAGTATTTTTCTCAACCTCTTTACAAATACAATTAAGTATTCAAACCAGTCTCCAACAGCAACAGTTACCTTTTCTGAAATTGATGATAATGTAAAAATTATTTACAGAGATAATGGACGCGGCATAAATATGGAGAAATATGGTCATAAAATATTTCGCCCTTTCGAGAGAGGGGACGCATCAGTAGATGAAGAAGGGACAGGTGTTGGTTTATATGTTTTAAATCGTATTGTTTTGAATTATAACGGGATTGTTCAATTGAATAGCGCCCCAGGTAAAGGTATTGAAATGATTATTCAAATTCCAACCACTTAACATTAAAACCTATTAAATGTTTTCTGTGAACAATTCATGATTGCGCTAATCCGGATTCATTACTTTTCATTTAACTTTACTGTTTGGTCGGTTCAATAATTTTGACCGCAAAATTATTTTCTAGATATGGAAGTATTACGTGTTGAAAATATCCAAAAAGAATATGCAGGGCATAAAGCATTGGATGATATATCGATAAGTACAAAAAAGGGAGAGATCTTTGGATTATTAGGCCCTAATGGCGCCGGTAAAACAACCTTAATTCGAATTATAAATCAAATTATTGGTCCTGATAAAGGCAAAGTTTATTTAGACGGAAAACTAATTCAAAGGGACGATATTGGTAAAATTGGTTACCTGCCAGAAGAAAGAGGGCTTTATAAAAAGATGAAGGTCTATGACCAGGTTTTGTATTTTGCTCGTCTAAAAGGATTATCAAAACACGAAGCAAAAAAAAGAATCAACGTTTGGTTTGAAAAATTTGAAATTACTTCATGGTACAATAAAAAAGTGGAAGAGCTCTCGAAAGGGATGGCACAAAAAATACAATTCATAAGTACGGTATTGCATGAACCTGAACTATTAATTTTGGACGAACCCTTTAGTGGTTTTGACCCCATTAACGCGCAAATAATTAGGAACGAAATTATGGAGTTAAAGGCTAAAGGGACATCAATTTTACTTTCAACTCATAACATGAATAGTGTGGAGGAAATTTGTGACTCTATCGCATTAATCAATCAGTCCAAATTAGTATTAAACGGGGAACTTTCAACAGTAAAAGAAAGCTTTCGTTCGCATACCTATGCCATTCAATTTAAAGGAATGATGTTTGGCTTTGCAAATGCTCTTTTTGCAGGTTATAGTCTTGAACATTCAGAGCAAATAGACGAGGATAGAGCAATTGCGCATGTAAAGTTGCTGAAAGGCAATTCGTTGAATGATTTGTTAAAAACTGTAATGCCTGTAGTTGATATTGAGTCAGTCAATGAAGTGTTACCATCCATGAACGAAATTTTTATTCAAGCAATTCAAGAAAAGAAAGGAGGCAACAATGAGTAAGATTGGTTTGATTATTAAGCGAGAATACGGCTCACGCGTTCGTAAAAAATCATTTTTAGTAATTACAGTTCTGGTTCCACTTTTAATTGGTGCATTGGGCTTTTTAGCCATGTGGATGAGTATCCAAGAGACGAAAAAAGTGAATGTACTAATTTCAGATCCGGGTAATCTTTGTGATGGCAAAATTTTTATAACAGATACAGTAAATGCTCCTGCTGAATTTTATTTCGTAAATGATGTTATTGCCGAGGATGAATTCCAAGTGGCAGACAGGTATCAACGATATGATTTATTAATTGGTATTCAGCCGGAGGTTATTACGAATAAGGCAATTAAAGGATTGTATCGCGAAAAGATTAGCGCGAATACCGAACATTATATTCGAAATAGAATTGAATTGCGTTTGGAAGAATATTTTGCATTGGATCAAGGAATTACTTTGAGTGAGTATCGTCGGATAAGGCAAGAGTTTAACTTTAAACTCGAAAATATCGATCCAAATATTCAAGACACTACACCTGCTCAAATTGTAGGTTTTATCTTCTCAATATTTATTTTCATTTTTATAATAACCTATGCGAGTCAAGTTATGCGTGGAGTTATTGAGGAAAAAACAAGTCGAGTAGTAGAAATATTAGTCTCTTCAGTTAAGCCACTGCAACTCATGATGGGTAAAATTATAGGTATTGGTTTAGTGGGATTAACTCAGTTTGCAATTTGGATTGCAATTATTGGGGTGGGATTAGTTTTTATGCGATTTTTCGCCTTTCAGGATGTCATGGATCCTGCCGTTTTTGCTGAAATGATGGGGCCAGCCAATGGTACTCAAAATGATTTACTTGATCAACAAGCCGCACAGTCTTTAAAAGATAGTGAACTTATTTATTTAATTTATCAAGGTATACCATGGGGTACTTTAATTAGTTTGTTTGTTATATATTTTATTGGAGGATACCTTTTTTATGGAGGACTATTTGCTGTAATTGGTTCTGCTGTAGATTCGGAAACTGACTCTCAACAAGTAATGATGCCCGTTATGTTACCATTAATGTTCTCTTATTTAATTGGGGTGATGGTAATTTCTAATCCAGGAGGTCCAGCCGCAATTTGGTTTTCACAAATCCCGTTTTCTTCACCAATAATTATGTTACAACGCATCGCTGCAGGAACAGTTTCTATTTGGGAATTAATTCTCTCTTTGACGATTTTAGCTGCAACAATTTTTGTAATTTTAGTAGGTGCAGCCAAAATTTATCGAACAGGAATATTAATGTATGGTAAAAAAGCTTCTTGGAAGGAAATTTTTAAATGGCTACGCTATTAAAAGTATAAAGTGAACCGTTTAGCAGTTATCGATTTAGGAACCAATACGTTTAATCTTTTGGTGGTTGATTATGAAGGGTGTCAACACAAAGAAGTGTATGCCACGAAAGTTGGTGTTGGATTGGGGTTAGGAGGCATCAATGAAAATAGAATCGCACCTGAAGCTCAACAGCGAGGACTGGACACATTAACAAATTATGTGCAAAAATGTGATGAACTATCGGTGAAACAAATTGTCGCTTTTGGTACCTCCGCTATTCGAAACGCTACAAATAGCGAACAATTTATACAAAAGGTAAAAGCACAATTAAATCTTGATATAGAGGTGGTTTCAGGTCAGCGAGAAGCAGAATTGATTTACCAAGGTGTTACACTTGGATTAGATGTCCAAGAACCTTTTATTATAATGGATATTGGTGGTGGTAGTACTGAGTTTATTCTTGGGGATAAACATCGTCTGAAAGAAACGGCTAGTTTTGAAATTGGAGCAGCAAGAATTTATCAATCTCGTAATTTTCAAGATCCATACTCTCAAGAGGATATTAATTTTATTGAAGATTATTTAAATGCTGGCGTAGGTCATTTTTTCGATGGGGTATCTGTAGAACAGCTAATTGGTGCAAGCGGATCTTTTGAAACTTTCTTTGAGATACTAAATGATCAACCATACCCAGCTCATCAATATGTGCAATTGAATAAAGAAGAACTGATGAAGGTGTTAGACCGTATCATCCACTCTACATTATCTCAACGCGAAGCAGATACACGGATTATTCCAATCCGAAAAAAAATGGCACCCATTGCGGCCATTAAAATTCGATGGATTATTCGTAAATTGAACATCCAAAAAATAATGATTTCACCTTATTCCCTGAAAGAAGGGGTAATAAGTGAAACAATAGGAATTAATAAAAATGACAATGCAAAATAGCTTAGCAACTCTTCCTGATCACGCACGAGTATGGATTTTTCAGGCAGATCGCTTTTTAACCGAATCAGAAGTCGATACAATTTCTAATGTACTCAACAGTTTTATACCGCAATGGGCAGCCCATGGTAATCAACTTTATGGCGGTTACACAGTGGAGAAAAACCTATTTATTGTAATTGGCGTGGATGAATCCCAAAGTCCAGCCAGTGGTTGTTCAATTGATAGTCTCACTAAGGTTATCAAGGAGCTTGGGGCGGATTTGAAAATTGATTTTTTCAACCGTTTGGCAATTAGTTATGAGGATGATAATGGTGGTTTACAATTGGTTTCTATGGAAAAATTTAAAGAACTGGTTAGAGTAAATGAGGTGAATAAAGAAACCGTCGTCTTCAATAATTTGGTTGCGGATAAGGGGGAGTTTGACCGTAAATGGAGAAGTGAAGTAAAATACAGTTGGCACACAAATCTATTCGAATTGGTTTAGATGAAGAAGATCCTGTTCATATGGTTGCTCATTCCAGTTTTAAGTTATGGACAGAATGAAAAGGTTGACCTGAAATCTTTCAATGAAGAATTACTCGCTGAGTATTTGAGAGCAGAGGTTAATAAATTTCGAGCACGTAAAAGACTTGACACTTTAGTGAATGACGAAATCTTGGCAAAAGCTGCAAAAGATCAGGCAAATTACATGGCTGATAAGCAACAAATAGGACATGGACAAAAATCTAAACTAAAAGGATCGCCTTATAAAAGAGTACTTTATTACGGAGGGTCTCATAATGCAGTGGGGGAAAATGTCATGGCATTTGACCTAGCAAGAGCCGTGAAAAAGTCAAAAAACAGGTTGACTTATGAGCGTCTTGCCAAAGATATGGTCAAAGACTGGTCCAAATCAAGAGGTCACAAAGAAAATCTACTAGAAGCTAAATATGCCAACATTGCTCACGAATTCAGACTTCAAGACGGAACGCTTTTTACCTGCCAAGTTTTTGGGTCCAAACCATTCGTTGAACAATATGAATTTATAAAAGGAGGGAATTTAAGTGTTAAAGAAGGGGGAGAATGTCTAAACTGTAAACAAGTCAAAGAAAAAATTTATAATGATGAGGTTTCATTAGGATGGTATTCTGTCTCTAATGATTCTATTTTTTATTGGAATACCAATTATTATCGTAAAGGTAGATTTTACCGAAAAAAGAAAGAAAAATATCTATTCAACGCTAAAAAAAATAATCTCAATAAAGTCTTTAAAGCCAATGGTCAATTAACTTTTGATGTTTTGCATCATGAACAGTTCGATTGTGGTGGTAAACCAAGTTTCCATAATTCACTTTACCACAACGGTTATTACATCGGTTACCTTACAAAAAGAGAGGTATTAATGAATGACATACATCCTTCACCTAATCTAGTTAAGGTTTTTATTGGAACTAAACCGGCTTTCGCGGATTCATTTTTTCAAGTTGATTTTCATCTGATGAAGCGACAAAAACAATGCATGCAAACCAGTACAGTTTTTGTTACCCCGGATCACTTTAAGCCGAAAGAATATTTTCAATTACCAAAAGCGAGCCTAAGTGAAAATAAAGTGTTGACTATTGTTGATTCAGTAGTCACTCAGATTAGTTTCGAGAGGAATCAAACAGATGAAGATACGAGCATTTTTAGGCCTCTAATAACCATAATGGATAGTTTGGTAAGGGACAAACACCAGATTGAACAAATTTTCTTTACAGGTGTCGCGTCTATTGAAGGAAATTTAAAATCGAATCGTAAATTAATTCTTAGAAGAGGAGGGATTATTGAAAATTACTTAAAAAGGTATTATCCAGAGATTCTTTTTGAGAATAAGTTTTACGAAAATTTCGATGATTTTAAGTCCGGTCTTGTTGCTGCGGGATATGTTGATGCAACTGAAATATCAAATGATACCCTTCGGATGTTCGCCAATGATAATAAAGATGATAAAGAAATTGCGAAAATCCTTGATCAGTCCCGTTATTCTACTGTTAAAATTGTTTTTAAAGATGAATATAAAGTTGAAGAAGGATTCTATGGACTGTCGGTTGAAAGAATAAACGATTTAATAGCCGAAAACAGAGTGAATGAAGCAGCTCCACTTTATTTAATTTTGGCAAATCGGGCAATAAATGGGGTGTCAGATAGTGGAGAGGAATTGCTAAAGATTTCATTTCCGGAAGAAGAAAAATTTCAGAAATTAATTTATTATCAATTCGTTTTAGGATTGCATCTCAATCAAAAAACAGTGATAAGCGAGGACTTAAATCGTCTTAAAAAGGTAGGAGCAATTAAATCTGATGCAATGTACCTGGAGTATGCATTGCTTTTCAACCTCTTTAATCAAAATAATAATATAAAATACGGGAATAAACAAGCTATTTTAGCAAATGAGCGAGCAAAAAGACAAGTCGGATGGATAGAATGTTTACACATGATTCATGCTGTCGAAAATTTCCAATCCAAACCAGAGCAAGTGATAGACTCGATAATGGAATTTGTCATCGATCTAAAATTTGATCTTAAGCCTACCTACCTTATCTGTCAATACCTGATTGATTGGGGATACACTGCCGAACCGTATGTCTTGCTTTCGAAGTTTGCACGGCGTTCAGGAGAATTCCCCAAACTGTACAAGCAATATTTGAAATTAGGTTATTTTTTACAGCAATTTGAAGTAGAAAAAGAGTGGAAAAAAATTAAAAATGTCATCAAAAATTTAGCTGAAGATTACCCCGAAGAGTTCTGTATGCTGTTTAAATGGAATGAAATGGGGGTAGGAGGCTTGGCCAAACAAGAGATTGCTGAATTGTTTTGTCAAAACTGCGCTGAAAAATAAAGATTTTTGTAATTATTCGAAGAAAAAACGTTGTTCACTTATTAAATAACAGTTAGAGCTAGACAGATTTAAATATTGATAATTTTAATGTTTTTTAAGTGATAATGCCTTTTAAAACTACTATTTTTGACCTTTACATTTTTAATTGACTAGTTAGAAAGCGACAATAAAGAATGAAAGCACTTTATTTAAAAGAATTAAGAAGTTTTTTAAGTTCAATCATCGGATATATCTTTATCGGTATATTTTTGATATTGAACAGTTTGTTTTTGTGGGTATTTGCTTATGAAACAAATATTTTGGATGGTGGAACAGCGGATTTACAGGCATTTTTTGGTATTAGCCCTATCATTCTTATCATCTTAATACCTGCCATAACAATGCGGTCCTTCGCCGAAGAAAAAAGAACGGGAACAATTGAATTATTGTTTACTCGACCAATATCGGATTTAACAATTATACTTGCTAAATACCTCGCTGGCGTAACCTTGGTATTGATTTCTATTTTACCTACATTGATTTATTATTTTACGGTTTATCAATTAGGTGAGCCAGTCGGAATTATTGATGATGGAGCTACGATAACATCCTATATTGGATTGTTTTTTGTAGGTGCAAGTCTTGTTTCAGTAGGAGTTTTTACCTCCAGCATTAGCGATAGTCAAATCGTGGCTTTTGTGCTTTCTCTATTTTTATCATGGTTTTTATTCATGGGCTTAGATTTACTTGCCGTTTTCAGTCAGTTCGGAGGTTTAGATTTAATTTTAAGAAATCTCGGAATAATGGAACATTATGAATCCATACAAAAAGGAGTTCTTGATACCCGTGACATCACATATTTCATAAGTCTAACGGTTGTTTTTATTCTTGCAACTAAACTTGTTCTTCAATCTAGAAAATGGTAAATATGACTGAGAAAAAAGTAAATAGCGGTAAAAGAGATATCATAAACTTTATTGGAATTTTTGCCATTATTCTTTTGGCTAATTTTATTTTGTCATTCTTTTTTGGGCGATTTGATTTAACGGAGGATAATCGACATTCCTTATCCGAAAACACCATTCAATTATTACAGGATGAAACGAGAATTAAAGATCGAATCTTCTTTAAAATATATTTGGATGGTGATCTGCCAGCAGATTTCATGAAAATTAGAAACGCCATTCAAGAAAAATTGGATGAATTCAGCGTTTACGCAGGAGATAAAATACAATATGAGTTTATCGACCCAAACGGTGAAGATGATGAAGATTATAACCTAGAGGTACAAAAAAAACTTTACGATGAGGGCAATGGTATAATGCCGACAGATATAGAGATTATAGAATCGGGAGCCAAGACCTCAATGATTGTATGGCCAGGCGCTAAAATTGAATATAAAGGCTCAACGGTCGATCAAATTCAATTTTTCCAAAAACAATTTATCGGTAGTAATGAAGACACTCGAGGACTGGCCGAAGGAACGATAAATAATATAGAATATCAACTGATCAGCGCAATTCGACGCGTAACTGCTGATGATAAAAAAACCGTAGGGTTCCTTGGAGGTCATGGTGAATTGGATTTTTATCAAACTGGCGATGTACGAGCAGGTTTAAATCGTTATTATTTGATTGAAGATGTTGAGATCAACGGTCAAATTAAAGCATTAGATGATATTGATGCCTTGGTAATTGCGCAACCTAAAAAACCATTTTCTGAAAAAGATAAATTTGTAATCGATCAGTTTGTCATGAACGGTGGTCGAGTGCTTTGGTTTGTAGATCCCATTGATGTGAATCGAGATTCTCTTTATTTTACAGGTGAAACTTACGGTATATCAGCCAACCTTAATATTGAGAAGGACATGCTCTTTAAGTATGGTGCAAGGTTGAATAGTAATACAATTCTTGACCAGTCATGTGCACCGCTTGCTATTCCAGGTCTTGCTTCGGGAACCGCACCTTGGTATTTTTATCCGCTTCTTCAACGTGAAAATCATCTGATTACAAGAAGCCTTGATCCTATAAAAGCCGAATATACTAGTTCTGTTGATCCTGTTAATTTAGAAGATAAGGCCGTAGAAAAAACAGTTCTTTTGCGTTCTTCGCTTAATGCACAAGAGTTTAAGGCGCCGTCAAGAATTAACTATGGAATTATCAACATCGAACCAAATTTTAATCAAACACAAGGAAAAGGGGAGTATCCGGTGGCTTTAATGTTAGAAGGGGAGTTTACTTCGGTTTTTGAAAATAGAATTGACGATTCGTTCCTCAACTCTCCCGACTTTAAAACAAAATTTAAAAGTGAACCAAATAAAATGTTGGTTGTTGCCGATGGTGATATTATCAGGAATGAAGTGGACTCGAGAGTGGAAAATGGCAAAAGGATGTTTCGTCCAATACCTTTGAAATATGACATTTTTGGAGTTATGAATCCGAATGGTACTCCGAAATATCGTTACGGAAACAAAGAGTTCTTTTTAAACTGTGTAGACTACATGTTGGCTGATTTTTCCTTGATCGATATTCGGGCAAAATCAATAACAATTAGAGGGTTAAATGAAGAGAAGGTTGCGCAATCTAAAGAAATGTGGAAAGTAATTAACATTGCTTTTCCTTTAATATGTATCATCTTACTAGCGACATTCCAGATAGTTAGTCGAAAAAGAAAATACGCGAGAACTAAAGCGTAAAAAAGCAGTTTACCATGAAAAATATAAAAACGATTATTATCATACTTGCAGTAGCTGGGTTAGGTTATCTTGCATATACCCTAGCAAATAGCGAAGGTAGTAGTAGATTATCAAGCGAAGCGTTATCGGACTTTGCTATTAGTGATACATCGACAATTGATAAATTAGTTATTTCTGATACGGAAGGTAGCGAAGGAATCACCGTCTTAAAAGAAGGCGGTAAGTGGGTTAGTGAAGCAGGTGATTGCATACAACAACATTTGGTTCAAACCATGTTAGAAACAATTAAATATATTAAGGTAAAAGGACCGGTTTCTGAAAATGCTATTGAAAATATTAATAAAACGATAGCAGCCCACCATACTAAATTAGAGATTTTTCAACATGGAAAATTGACGAAAACTTGGTATGTTGGTGACCCTACCAAAGATCAATATGGTACGCATATGTTATTAAAGGTTGAAGGCGTTGGTAAATCTCCAGAGCCTTTTATTATGCATTTGCCCAATATGTATGGAAACCTAAGTACACGGTTTGTTGCTGATCCTTTATTGTATAAATGTACAGAGGTTTTTCAATATGATCCGCTAGAAATTGCGTCTATCAATGTCGAATTACCAGACTCGAGTGACCAAAATTTTAAAATTGTCGCTCAAGATGATAATACATTTAAATTATTCAGCAATGAGGTTGAATTAACAAATTTTGATACTGCAAAGGTGAGAAACTATATTCTTAACTTTAGAAAAATTCATTTTGAACATTATAATTATGAATTAACCGAAGCGCATATCGATTCAATGAAGTCGGAGAACCCTTTTTATAAAATTGAGGTTTTAAACGATAAAAACGAATTGAATAGAGTTGATATTTATAAAAGGAAATATCAAATCGAGAAATATGGATTAGACGGTGAGTTATTAGAGTTTGATCAAGATCGTGTTTGGGTGGTACTCAATGATGGTACAGTTGTGGTTGGACAGTATTTCGTTTTCGGTCACCTATTACAAAATATTCAACATTTTACAAAACCTTCTTAATTCAGCTGAAGGTAAATCACAAGTTTACAGAGCGTTTCATGTCCGATGAAGCGCTCTTTGTGGCTTTGGGAATAAATGATTAAATTTGCTGTCCAAAAATGAGGATTCGTTTTTGTTTTAAAATTGAAGCTAATGAAAGTATACTTGGATAATGCAGCAACCACGCCAATGGCTCCTGAAGTGATAAAGGAGATTACAGATGTAATGGAAAATCATTATGGTAACCCATCCTCAACTCATGCTTTTGGAAGAGATGCTAAAGGGGTGATTGAAGTGGCGAGAAGAAAAATTGCCAAGTTAATTCAAGCCGAATCGAAAGAGATAATTTTTACTTCGGGTGGAACTGAAGCTGATAATATGGCTATTCGTTGTGCTGTTGATGATTTAGGCGTGACACGAATTATTTCTTCATGCACAGAACATCATGCAGTGGGACATTGCTTAGAAGGTGAGCAATCTTTTAAAGTAGACTATGTAAACCTCAAAACAACAGGTGAAGTAGATTTAGCGCATTTAGAGGAATTGCTAAACCAACCCGGTAAAACACTGGTCAGCTTAATGCATGCTAATAATGAAATTGGTACTTTGCTTAATTATCAGCAAGTGGCTAAATTATGCAAGCAATACAAAGCACTTTTTCATTCTGATACCGTCCAAACAATGGGACATTATACGATAGATGTTAATGAGTTTGGTGCTGATTTTTTAACATGTTCGGCACATAAATTTCATGGACCGAAAGGAATAGGTTTTTTATACGTTAATAAAGACTTGAAAATTTCGCCAATCATTCACGGTGGTGCTCAGGAACGAGGGATGCGTGGGGGAACTGAAAATATTATCGGAATAGTTGGCTTAGCCAAAGCTTTAGAATTAGCTAACGAAAATATTTTAGATCATCAAAAACATGTACAAAATTTAAAATCGTATATGATAGATGAATTGAAATCACGTATTCCAAATGTTCATTTCCATGGTGAAATTGATCCGAATAAAAGTTTGTATACGGTGCTTAACGTTTGTTTTCCTCCTTTTGAAAATAAATCAATGTTATTGTTTTTATTAGATTTGGCTGGAATCGCTTGTTCTGGTGGAAGTGCATGCACTTCTGGGGCAAGTACGGGCTCTCATGTTTTACGTGGAATCAAAGCAGATACCAATCGACCAAATGCGCGATTCTCATTTAGTAGATATACCACCAAAGAGGAGATTGATTATACGCTGAGTAAAGTGGAAGAAATTGTCATGAAGTCTGTGGAGGCTGAAGTATAAAATCATTTCTTTTAAAGTAATTTGCTTTCAGGAAGTTCTTCCTGTGTTGCATTACCGTTGCTTATCGGATTATATGAAAATAACTATTTTTAAATATGATTCGATTTATTTTATCAATAATAGCGTTTGGTTGCGCTAATTCATTTTCACAAGACCGTTTGAATGTTGATCAAGAAATCGCTCAATACATGCAGCGTAAGATGTCAAATGAAACGGAGAGTATTTCAACTGGCTCGGTGAGTAACGGTGGTTTGATTAATGGTGTCTTAATGCCTTATAAAGGTGAGAATTTCATTTATTTTGACCGCGACAGTTATTTAGAAGGGAGAGCTTTTTTAAATAGTATGGTTCGAACTGTTGTGCTTAATTCTTATGATTCACTCTACAAACTTATGCCCCACAGGTATTTTTGTATAATGGAATGCTCAAATGAAAAAGGAGGAGATTTCTTTCCGCATCGCACACATCAAAATGGTAAAAGCGTTGATTTTATGATGCCGAAAAAACGAAATGGTAAACCATATTATGGGTTAGATACATTGGGTGCGGCTCATTATTACATAAGATTTAGTGATGAAGGCCGATACGCTCGTAACCCGGAAATTGAAATTGATTTCAACTTAATCGCGCAGCATATTTTAATATTAAATTATTATGCGAATAAATTGGGTAGTGGAATTGAAAAAGTAATCATTAAAATAGAGTTGAAAGATGAGCTTTTTGCTACTTCCTACGGTCGTCTTTTAAAAGAAACAGACATCTATTTTGCCAAAGCCTTATCTCCTTTAATAAACAGTTTGCATGATGAGCATTACCATATAGATTTTAAATAAAAAAGAGGCTGTCTTTTGAGACAGCCCCTTTAATCTTTAGTAAAAATTTAAGTCGTCCACTATTGAATAACAATACGACGTGTTACCGACTTTTTGTCTGATATTACTCTGAGGATATAAACTCCTTCTGAGAGTGAACTTAAGTCCATGTTTTTTTGTAAGTATCCAACTTCATTCATATTTCCAATATTTTCATTGTAAACATTTGCACCAAGCTCATTGTATATTTCTAGCGCAATATTTTCCCCAATGAAATTATCCAATGTTAAAGTAAACTCCCCTTGGTTAGGATTTGGATAAACCGAAAGGTTATAGTTTACCTCCTCTTCTTCATCAATTCCAACAGCATATCCAACGGAAAACGAATAGCTAGTATAGGCACCAAAGTCAGGGTCAAACGTTTTAATCATTCCGCCACCAACCTGACGTAACCTTAGGTATCCAGCCGTTTCTCCTTCAGCCGCTGCCGAATACCAGAATGAAATACCATCATGATCACTATCTGTTAGTTCAAGCGTGTAACAGCCGGTTGGAAGATTCATTGTGTCTCTATACTCAGTTTCATTTTCTAATGTCTCACGCGAGAAAACAATATCACCGTTCTCATCTCTTAAATACAGCTTATTTTCTGAGGCTTTATTGTTGGTTTTAAACCAAATAAAGAACGGTTCGTTGATTACAGG
This sequence comes from Crocinitomix algicola, assembly GCF_001661595.2. Lineage (GTDB taxonomy): Bacteria > Bacteroidota > Bacteroidia > Flavobacteriales_D > Crocinitomicaceae > Crocinitomix > Crocinitomix algicola. The sequence goes on along the minus strand of NZ_LYPF02000015.1, from coordinate 18,623 downwards.
GGCAGCTTCAAAATTAACAGTGTAAACATTATTATTGCTATATTCATCAACTCCCCAATTTGGATTTCTGATTTGAGCGCTGAATGTAAGTTTACCTTCAAAATCTTGCCACCATTCTGGCGTAATTGGTATTTCAACTACTTCCTCTTCTAAAAATGCCAATTCTCCTGTCCAATCAAAAGTGATAACGTTATCAAATCCTCCCACCCAAACATCAATTTGTGCAGAGGTTAAGGTAGTTGCTCCAGTGTTTTTAATAATCACACGCGGGTTTTGACAAGTTGGATTCCATTTTTTGTAGTATTCCCAATCATTTGGATTTAATACGTCGACTACAGCTGCGTCAAGGTCAAAATTTGCTCCACCGTAGGTTACCATATGCATAGCAATAACATAATTCCCGTTACCTTGGTCTGGATCTCCCGCAGGCACATCTTCTATATCGTAATCAATTGTTGTGGTGGTTCCCGGTGTCACAAATGGAGTGATGTCAAACTCATGCTCCTCAACAATATCTCCAGGACACCATCCTTCACGGGCATACGGCCATGTTCCGCCTTGGCTAATATTCGGATTTTCTCCACATTCTACTTCTTGCCAAATTTCCCATTCATCGCGTAATACACCATCGATGTATAATTCATGATCTCTTCCACCTCCCCATTCACAACAGTTGTTCGAACCATTATGACCATGGCCGGTAATTCTTGACCGCACTTTAAACATCTCACCCGCTGCGTCCAATTCAACTTCTGTAGCGGTTAAGTTAACATCATCGTCTAAGTTTTTATAAAGGTAACTTTGCTTTCCATCCCATAATCGCTCTAAAGAAATGACATCTCGAGGTGGTGTACCTTCTACAAATACAAATTTAATATCAATTAACTCTTGCGTATTATGCGCTTGAAAATCGACATCTCCCTTTAATAATGATTGATAATCTGTAACATCATAAACATAGGTAAAACCATTTGGACCTAAATCAAAACCAATTCCGTAAGGCGTTATAAATCGTCCAATTTCGTACTGCACGATGTTCTCATACGGTTCGTTATAATAAACAATTGTTTCATTTTCATAAGATCCATCAGCCGTAACTTCTGTGGATGATATTTCATCTCCTAAATGATCAAAAGTCTTACTCGTTCCTGTTGGGAACTTATGGTATACATCTACAATTTCAAACTTTCTTCCGTCCACCGCAAATTCCATAATAGAAATAGGTTTTACCATTACTGAATCGATGACCAAGATTGAATCAAGTTCACTCTCATAGGTCCCTTGAACAAAGGTGATATTTGGTCGCGTTGTTGAAATAGTACTTCCTACATTTGAACCATCGTAAAATTGAATCATATTAGTGGCGCTAGCCATAGCATCTCTATTGTTGCCAGATCGGTCTAGAATTAAAGGGGAGTTATCAAAATCATAATAGACCACAAGGTTTGAATAATTAGGGTGAGAAGGATCTAATTTTTTATTCATCCAATCAGAAATAGTAGAAGCGTCTAAGGCAACATCCCAAATTCTAAATTCATCCAATTTTCCAGCCCAATTTGTATCAAAGTTTTTGTTAGTACCTAGGATTAATCGGTTAATAATTCCTGCAGCCCTTGTTAAATCTGTTCCAGAGTGCCATAAAGTTCCATTTTTGTATATCGATAATGTACCTGCAGTGGCATCTTTTGTAAAAGCCCAATGGTTCCAAGTATCCTCATATTCCGCCGCTGTCGCTTCTTTATCAATTCTGTCATAACCTGATCCTGCTCCGATATCCCAATATATTCGGCTGTTCGACCAAGGGAAATGAATATTAAATACCCGGTTATTTAAACTGTCAACTCCTTCTAATACGGAGGTGTTAACAGGTAAGTGGTCGGCGTTTCCATTGGACCAAAATGAAATAGTAACTTGATCTTCAAAATCATAATCACTCAATTCAACCTGTGCCCATTGACCTGGTTCAATGTTGAGGTATCCTAATTGTTCGTTGGTACTAATCACACTGTTGAAACCACTTGCAGATGCAGTCACGTTATTGTCATCTCCCAATACTTCTTCATTATTAAAACTTATATCCATCAAAATATGTGATGCTCCGTCGTAATCAAAAGGATAGGTTAAGTTTAATGTATTACTACCCACAGCTGCAAAACTGGTATTTCTGTCATAGACAATAATCCATTCCTCGTCATCAAAACCTGTGATTTCTGATGTTTCACTATGCTTCATTTTTACCGTTAAATGTCCCATGGCTTCACCTAAATCGGTAACATCAAATCGTATTTTAGCAATTTCTCCAGCACTTACACCTGCATCGCTTAATTCGGAATTTAACCATAATATTTGCGTACGTTGATTAGCGGAGTTGGTGCCAAAAGGAGCGTTTGAAGTTAAAGCATCCATGCCTATCATGTAGTCATTATCCGATTCAGCAGAATACGTTATAAACTTCTCGTAATTTTGGTGATAATTATAATAAGCTTCGTTTACAAAAGGTATAACGTCTGGAGATTCGCCATTTACTTTATAACGTGGTCCTTCAACTGCAACGGAGTCGTAGGTTCCTAAATGATCATAAATATGAGAATAAGCCAAATAGTCCCATTCACCACAATTATACCCGTCCCATGGAGTTAAAGGGTCACACTTGATGTTATAGTACATCAATACTTTTTCAAATGTTTTACCCTCTAAGTCAGCGGGAAAGGGGAATGTTGCACGTCTTGTTGAAATAGAATCGTACGTAAAAGTTTGTACGAAAGTGGTATCCTGAGCGTAAATCAGGTTTGAACCAATGATTAAGGTTAATAGTAATAATTTTTTCATGTCTATTTTTAATGTGATAGACACAAATATATACGGTTTAAAACGATTTAACAATTCGTTAATCCGCTACTCTTGGAAAGTTATTTAGCTTCTTCGTACGATTTGAATAATGAATATGAACCATGCTAAAATCATGGCGAATCCTCCAAAAGGTACAATTAGGGCAGCGGTTCTAAGTCCTTCGTACATTTCATGGAAGGTATAGGCGTATATACCTCCTGAAAATAAAAATACACCAATGAGGTTTAAAGCAAAAAAAGCGTTTGGTTTAAACGCCAATTTATCGGCTGATAAGCCTACGGCGAGTAATCCTATTCCTGCGTACATTTGATACTTAACACCTTTTTCAAAGGTTGTTATAAGTTGATCAGAAATTAAACTTTCAAGTCCGTGAGCCGCCATGGCGCCAAGAATTATTGAAATACAAATAAGAATCGCTCCTGCAAGTGTGATATTTTTATCCATGCTTATTTTTTCGATTCAATAAACTTTTCCAATTCTTCTTGATCACTTGAAAAAGAAAAGGCGCTTTTTAGTTCTAAATAATCACTTTGGTTGAGGCAATTTAAATAGGCATCTTTAATTAACGTCATTTTATTGTCTGAAAAGCTAAACTGATCTGCTAAAGCTCTAATTTGAGCAACGGTAAAACAGGTGCTTTTAACAGCAGCTAAGGCCATTTTAAGTTTATCATCGCTGAATGATTCATTTTCTATTCGAACGAGCAAAACTTCGAATTGTTCATCAGTTATAGAACAACCACCTTCGATTGAGACTGTCATTTCTTCATCTTCAAAATAAGTGGTGTTATTGGATGTCTGCGTTTCTGTAACAACAGTAGTTTCTTCGTGAACGGTGCTACCATTAACAGTTGTTGTTGTGGTTGTCGTTGTTGTTGTTTGATTTGTGTTTGTCTGATTATTATTGACATTGATTTCTATTGAACCATTTCCAGAATCATCATTTGACAGAATTTCTTCCTCTTCGTGATAAGTGATTTGAATTTGGTCATTTGGTCGCTGATAGGTTCCGTTTGATGCTTCCGCAAAATAGCGTAATTTATACTTTCTACGTTTCTTGATTACCCGATACGTAATGGTCGAATCTTTCTTAACACCAACATTTTTTTCTAAATCAAATGAATTGTCTTCTGCAATTATTCGGCAACGATACCAAGGTTCTTTCAGGCCACTTATAGCGACATTTGTTTGAGCCTGCTCATTTTGACGAACGCCATTTAGGACGACAAAGAATTTTTTTCCAGTATTTGAGTAAATTGTAAGATTACCACTTCTTTGAGCGAAGACTCCGAATGAAGTTAATAATAAAATTAAAGTAAGTAAATGTGTTTTCATTGTAATTTATTTTAGAATATATTGGTCAATAAATTCTCTGCATTTTCTTTTGCAGCAGCAGTGATTTCCTCTCCACTAATCATGCCAGCAACAATTTCAATTCGTTCTTCTGGCTCAAGTATGACGACGGAAGTACTAGTTTTGTTGCCTTTAATCGTTTTGGTGACGTGTAAATGTTGTTTTCCTTTTGCGGCTACTTGCGGCAAATGTGTAATCGCAATCACTTGCATTTGCTTCCCCATGGACTGAAATTCATTCGCTATTTTTGTAGCAACTTCTCCGGAAACACCTGTGTCAATTTCGTCAAAAATTAATGTAGGTAGCTTTTTCTTTTCTGATAGGATAGATAATACTGTTAGCATCAATCGCGAAAGTTCACCCCCAGAAGCAGCCTTTTTTAACGGGATAAATTCTCCCCCAACATTCGTATTGAATAAAAAGTCGATTTGGTCATACCCTTGTTTGGTCAATTTTTCTTTTTCAACCAGGTTAATTTTCAAACGTGCATTTGGCATGGCCAAGTTTGATAATCGATTTTTAACCTCTTTTTCAAGTTTTGGAATTGCGTTTAACCGTTGCTTTCGAATTTTTAAGGCAAGTTCATGTAATTCTCGCTTCTGGGTGTTAATATTGTTTTCAAGCGCTACGATTCGTTCTTCAAGACTGGAAATAGCTTCTAAATCTTTTTGAAGAGAAGTCTGAAGGTTCTTCAGTTCATCAATTTCGTTTAAATTATGTTTGAATAACAAGGAATTAACTGATTCTAGTTTTTCCCGAATCATGACAATGTCTTCTTCCGAAAATAAATCGATATCATCCGCATTTGACACTTCAGATTCTATATCATCAAGTTCAATTTTTAGGCTCCATAAACGCGCTGAAATATCTGCGAATTGGGGATCATATTTTTTTAAATCATCAAAAGTTTCAATTAATGTTTTCAGAGCAATACTTGGAGCAATGCTTTCATTTTCAAAAATTGATTGCGCAAATTTAATGGAGGTTTGAATTTTCTCCGCATACTCAATTTTATTCGCTTTAGATTTCAATTCTTCAAAATCTAATTTGTCTAATTCGGCCGCTTCTAACTCATCCAATAAAAAGGTGGTATAATCTTTCTCTTTACGATTTTCTTTTTCTTTAACCTGAAGCTCAATTAACTCGTTGACATTTTGTCGATAATGGTTGTAATTCTTGGTGTAATTTTTAACGAGGTCAATGTGGCCAGCAAAATGATCAACCAAATCCATTTGAAAGTCTGAACTGAGAATAGAAAGTGTTTGATGCTGGGTGTGAATTGACATTAAATGCTCTCCCAAAGCCTTTAACTGTGCTACTTGAACCGGAGTGTCATTTATAAAGGCTCTAGATTTTCCGGTTGAACTCATTTCCCTCCTTAAGATACAAAACTCATCATAATCAAGTTCATTGGCTTCAAAAAATCCTTTTAAATCATAATTCTTGATGTCAAACTCTGCTTCAAGAATGCATTTTTTCTCTGATTGTTTAAGGATTGATGTATCCGCCCGCTCACCTAAAACTAAATTGAGAGCTTTTAATAAAATTGATTTTCCAGCACCAGTTTCACCGGTTATAGAGGTAAAGCCTTTATCGAATTTAAGGTTAACATTTTCGATTAACGCATAGTTAGAAATATCCAAACGGTTCAGCATATAATTACCATATCTTTATCGTTCAAAAATACGGAAATTAACGATGAAACGAGAATTTTTTAGAAAGACTTAATTTAAAATTTCTTGGTACTTTGAAGAATTAACAGGGTCTAATTTCTTTAAGATAGATACAACTGCATTTTTTTCTTTCATTTCGGCACCAGAATAAAGTTGGATTAACTCGTTGGTTTTACTGGTTAAAAATAATTGAAGGTTTAATGAGCCGGGACGAGAACGTTGGACTTTATCTAAACCTTGCAATGCCTCTAAGATGGTTGCTCGACCTCCAACTAGGTCGGTGTACATATTATCCAAGCCTTTTCGGTGATAGTCATAATAAGCGTCTCTCAATGGTTCAAAAACTGGCTGTAGTACATTATCAACCATCCAAAAACGGTTTCTTTTTTTACCAGCCGCCGCAGACCAACCTTCGTCTCCAGAATTTTTTGCATTATTAGCAATTTGTTGCGCAGCTTTAAAATACTGGTCTCCTCCTTTTAATGAAAAGCTATCGTAATCATACCCCAAAATCATATACGCATAAAAGGATAATATAGCAGATAGGTTATCGCGATACTGGTAGTTACTCATTGGTAAGATTGCGGAGTTTCTCAAATAGTTGATTGTAAAATCAGCGTCAACATGATTGAAAACAGTTGTGTTATAGCTTGTATTGTAAACTGGTCGAGTTGATTGAATTTGAATTTTTCCGGAATAAGTTGTTGATGCAGGTATGTCTGTAACCGTTATAAGAATATTGCAGTTGATGCGTTCCTCAATTTCAAAAATATCATTCGTCCATTTTGTGTTATTCATGAAATCATAGATGGTTTGCTCTAATTCAGTGAAAGTTTCTTTCTCTACCGGACCAAGTTGAAGGGAGGGAGAGGGAATTATACTGATTTGACAATTCAGTTCTTGCGCTATCAACCAGGTTTGAGTTGAAAGCAGGCATACTATCATTAGAAATTTTTTCATTTAAAGTACTCTTCTATTTGATCTAAAATATCTTCAACAACTTGTCGCTTATCTTTTAACTCAAAATTAATGATTTTATTGTCATGTAAAAGAAAGCTCACTTTATTCGTGTCATAGCCAAAGCCAGCTCCTTCATCTCTTAGGGAATTTAGGACTAAAAGATCGAGATTTTTGCGAATGAATTTGCCTCTTGCATTTTCAATTTCATTATTGGTTTCCAAGGCGAATCCTGTTAAAAATTGATTTTCTTTTTTTTGATTACCTGCCCAAGATAAAATATCTGGATTTTTAATCAAGTTTAAACTCAAATGGTCTGTTTTCTTTTTAATTTTTTGATCAGCAGGATGTTCGGGGCGATAATCGCTCACAGCTGCTGAAAATATTCCAACGTCTGAATTACCCCAATGTTTCTGAACAGCGGTGAGCATTTCTTCTGCGGTACGAATAGAAATAATGCTAATTGAATCATTTTTAACCACTTGTTTGGTTGGTCCAGTTACGAGTATAACGTTTGCTCCTCTTTCCGCACAAGCATCAGCCAATAATACTCCGGTTTTACCGCTCGAATTATTGCCGATAAAACGAACAGGATCGATTGGCTCATAAGTTGGACCACCAGTTATCAGTACGGTTTTATTTCTGAGATTAGACTTTGGTGTGAAAAAATCATGGATCAAAGTAGCAATTTCCTCGGGTTCTTCCATTCGTCCCTTGCCTTCAAGACCGCTTGCTAACTCTCCTGATGTCGGTTCAATAACGCGAACACCTTTCTGTTTCAAGAGATTTAAATTTGAAGTTGTGCTAAAGTGAGTGAACATGTCCAAATCCATGGCTGGAGCTATCCATACAGGACATCGCGCACTTAAATAGGTAGCAATAAGTAAATTGTCGCAGTTTCCACTCGTTAATTTAGATAGTGTATTCGCGGAGCATGGTGCAATAATCATCAGGTCAGCCCACAATCCTAATTCTACATGGTTCTCCCATTCGCCTTCATCATTTTTGATAAAATCAATTGCTACCGGATTTTTTGAAAGCGTGGCAAGTGTTAATGGCGCTATAAAATCACAAGAGGCAGAAGTCATAATTACTTTGACTTCTGCCTCTAATTTTATTAATGCTCTGATTAGATAGGCGGATTTATACGCCGCAATACTTCCGGTTACACCTAAAACGATTTTTTTTCCGGAAAGCATGAAGAATTATTTTGTTTCTTCTGAAGTTTCGTTTGCGTTTCTTACGTACACTTTACCTTCGATATATTCTTGAATCGCAATGGCAACAGGTTTAGGCAAACTCTCATAGAACTTAGAGATTTCGATTTGTTCTCTGTTCTCAAAAATTTCTTCTAAATTGTCAGTACTAGAAGCAAATTCAGCTAACTTACTCGTCAATTCCTCACGCATTTCACTACTGATCTGGTTTGATCTCTTTGAAATGGCAATTAAGGATTCGTAAATATTTCCAGATTCAGTTGAAATCGTTTCTAAATCACGAGTCACTGTCGTACGCTCAGCGTTTGTGTTTTTATAATTAATACTCATATCCTTGTATTTTCTCTTATTGTCTTTCCGCTTCCCTAGTTACCAACTGTTTCTTCTTTCATCGCAGCTAAAGCATTTTCTGTATCTTTCTTAACAGATTCCAACTCACGTAACTTGCTCGATTCGGGAAATGCGGCTACAAATGTACGATAACTTTTTAAGGTATTGTTTAACCGTTCGGTTTTTTTATTAATTACACTGTTAATGGCAAGTTTATAATTACTCATTACAAGTAAATAATAAATTTCTTCTTTGTAAACCGACTCAGGATATTTTTCAAGCGTTTCTTCTAATGCCACAACCGCCGATTTATATCCTTCTGTGCGATAATACATTTGGGCATACTCAAATTGTTTTTTTTCCAGTTTTGCCCGCAAGTCGTCCATTATGGTATTACAAGAATCTATGCGGTTAGAATTTGGATATTGATCGACAAAAATTTGTAACTGATCAAGTGCATTATAAGTCTCTGTTTGGTCTAGACTGAATTCTGGAGAATTTTTAACCGAACATAAAGCACTTAAAAACATGGCTTCTTCGGCGTGCTTCGAGCTCGGATATTTTCGAATAAATCGCTTAAAATAATACCCTGCGAGATAATAGTCTCCCATTTTGTAATTAGCCATTGAATAGGTAAAGTACATTTTCTCTCCTTCAGATGTTAGGGTATAATATGACATAACATCTTCAAATAAGGTAACCGCCTTTAAATAATCCTCTTTGTCATAATATCGATAAGCAGCTTCCTTTTTTTCATCAGGTGTTGCATCCGATTTTTTACGCGTTAGTTTTTGATATTCAGAGCAAGAACTAAGTGTAATTAGAATACTAAAGAACGCAATTAATGGGGCAATTTTTTTTCTCATTCAAATGATTTAATTCGCTCGCAAAGATACGATTTGATTTGTTAACAAAAGTGAAAACATGCGGAGTAAACGTCAAAATGTGAATAAAATTTCCCGTTTTTTTGGGTAAATCTGATTTTTCAGTATAATTTCGCAACATAATTTGTACCGACCCATCGGTATAGAAAACAAAAATATGGCATTAGATATATTTGAAAAGATTAAAGCGAATAGAGGACCAATCGGTCAACACGCAAAAGGAGTGCACGGATATTTTACATTTCCAAAACTAGAAGGAGAAATTGGGAACAAAATGATGTTCCGAGGTAAAGAGTGTTTAGTTTGGAGTGTAAATAATTATTTAGGATTAGGGAATGATCCTGAAGTGAGAAAGGCAGATGCTGATGCTGCAAGAGATTGGGGATTAGCTTACCCAATGGGTGCAAGAATGATGACAGGACAAACTTCCGAGCATGAAGCGTTGGAAAATGAATTGTCTGATTTCATGCAAAAAGAAGATACAATCCTGTTAAACTTCGGTTATCAAGGTATGCTTTCTGCAATTGATTGTTTAGTTGATAGAAAGGATGTAATTGTTTATGATAGTGAGTCGCATGCTTGTATTATTGACGGTGTTCGTTTACATGCAGGTAAAAGATTTGTTTTCCAACATAATGATATGGCAAGCTTCGAAAAACAAATGGAGCGTGCTACAAAATTAGTAGAAGAAACGGGTGGAGGTATTCTTGTAATTACCGAAGGTGTGTTTGGAATGGCAGGTGATCAAGGTTTATTAAAAGAAATCGTTGAATATCGAAAATCTGGAAAATATGAATTTAGATTGTTCGTTGATGATGCGCATGGCTTTGGAACTTTAGGTGAAACGGGTATGGGTACTGGTGAACATCAAGGTTGCCAAGATGGTATTGACGTGTATTTTGGTACTTTTGCAAAGTCAATGGCTTCGATAGGGGCGTTTATTTCCTCTACTGAAGATGTGATTGAATTCTTACGATATAATATGCGTTCTCAAATGTTCGCAAAATCTTTACCAATGCCTTTAGTTGTTGGAGCAAGAAAAAGATTAGAACTCCTAAGAACTCAACCTAAGCATAAAGAAAATTTATGGAAAGTAGCTAAAGCACTTCAGTCAGGTTTGAGAGATGCTGGTTTTAACATAGGTAGAACTAATTCCGCGGTTACACCAGTTTTCTTAGAAGGAACTTTAGCTGAAGCTACAAATATTACATTCGATTTAAGAGAGAATTATAATATTTTCTGTTCGATTGTTGTTTATCCTGTTGTACCAAAGGATGTAATTATGTTACGTTTAATTCCTACAGCTGTGCACACAATTGAGGATGTGAATTACACAATTGAGACGTTCAAAAAAGTTCAGGAAGGGTTGAAAGCAGGCGAGTATAAAGCAGAAGATTTAGCTAAAGTGGATACTGATAACTAGAATTATAGGTTATAAAATTATAAAAAAAAGACTGTCGATTCGGACAGTCTTTTTTTTTTATCGTAAAGTTTTTATTTTTTCAGCGCTTCATCAGCAACCTCTAAAAGATGTTTTGGTTTATGATAACCTAAGGCGTAATGAATAATTTCTTCATTATGATCTAAGAAGTACAGTGTTGGATATAAGGTTAAATTATATTTTTTAGCGAGTCGAGCTCCTTCAGGATGCTTTTCCATATCCATTTTATAGTTTATGAATTTTGCGTTAAAAAATTGAGCAACCGCTTCATCGTTAAATGTTTTTCGATCCATCATTTTACAAGGACCACACCAAGAGGCATAGGCATCAACGAATATTAATTTCCCCTCTTTTTTCGCTTTGACTAGAGCGGCGTTCCAGTCGCCTTCAAAAAAATTAATTCTTGGTTCACTTTCATTTTCTATCAAAATTACGGATGGAGTATTCAAAGAAGTTAAAAAGAAAAGTCCGGTTAAAAACAGCGCAAATTGAATTCCTTTTTTCATAATGTATTTTCAAGTTTGTATTTACTATTTACTTATTTTAAGCAAAATTTATTCCAATGCATAAAAATATTCATTTCTCGACAGGAATTGAAGAGCAATATCATCAAGATGTATTAAATTTTGTAAAAGATTGGAATTCTAATAAAGATGAAATAATTGTTCAAACATCGGGATCTACAGGAACCCCAAAAACAATAAGGTTAAAAAAGAGTGCTGTTAAAAAGTCAGCACTTGCAACAGGAAAATTTTTTGATTTTAAAGTTGGACAAAAAACGATATTAAATCTATCTCCCAATTACATCGCTGGTAAGTTGATGATTGTAAGAGCGCTTGTGTTCGATATGGAGTTGTACGTGCTTCCAAATTCAAGGAACCCATTACTCGATTTCGATTTTGAAGATCTTGATTTTGCGGCCTTTGTTCCCTACCAGGTTGATGCGATATTAAATAATCCTCAAACTAGAACCCGTTTTAATAAAATAAGGAATGTAATAATCGGTGGAGCTCCCATTAATCGTGATTTGGAACGACGTTTACTTGGGTGTGATAATCAGTCTTTTGCGAGTTTTGGAATGACAGAAACCATCACTCATTTTGCACTCCGTTCGATAAATGAAAAGCACCAATATTATACTTGTTTACCAGGTTTTAAAGTCACAACAAATAAAAATAATGGACTTGTTTTGGAGAAAAATGCTATTACGAATAAACTTGAAACCAATGACTGGGTTGAACTTTTGGATGATAGCCGTTTTATTTGGAAAGGTCGCTTAGATCATATTATTAATTCGGGCGGAATTAAATTGTCTCCTGAAACTTTAGAGCGAAAAATAGCTGACGAACTTTTGCATCGACGATTTTATTTTATAGGCAGACCAAGTGAAAAGTTTGGGGAAGAATTGATTTTATATGTAGAGGGACCAGAAATGGATGATTTAGCGGATAGGATAAAACCTTTTTTGGCAAAATATGAATTGCCTAAATCAATCTATTTTGTTCCAGTTTTTAAAGAAACTCCCACAGGAAAAGTTAAACGAGTTTTGTTTTAATTTTCTTTTCTTAGGTATAGAAGTAAAACTAAGTCATAACTAAAATGTCCCGCAATCGCATGCCAAAGTGATTCGTTTTTGGCACTCCAACTTAGCAGAACAATGAACATTGTAAGAAAAATTGCGAGAATATTCTTTTTCCAGTTTTTAAACGAAAAATAGGTGTGAATGGCAACAAAAAAAACAGAGGTAAGCCAAATGCCAAATATAGGTTGCAATGCACCACGAAAAAAGATTTCTTCCCCCACACCGGCGCAAATCGAAAGATAGATAGCCCACCAAATTGTAATTTTATAACCGGAAAAAGACTTCTTATAATCTTCAATATCATTGCTGAAATAAGGATGTTCACTCAACCAAATCATGAACAGACCAAATAAAATTCCAAGAGCTAAAAAGGTTGGAATTGAAAAGATATTCTCAAAGTCTAATTGAAAGATTGAAAAATAGGGGGTTTCTGTGAAATAAAGAATTGGCCAAGCAATTAGCGGAAACAATACTAGGGTTGCAAACCCCATAAAGCCAAGTGAAGAAAATAATTTGCGAAGATTCATAATACGATTCAGCAGCTAAAGTTAACCAAGAATTTTTGGAATTAAAGAAAACTACTTTTTGCTTTTCTATTTAGATAGATATAAAATTTATCAAGACTGAGATTTAATTTGTTGTCCGTATGTAAAGGCATTCTTATGTTTGGGTTAACTTAAAACAGATCATATGAAGAAGATTTATTTGAATGGATTAATATTGATGGTCCTATGTAATGCTAGTTTTGGACAAATAGCTAATTATCAGCACGAATTTAATAATGTAGGTGCGAAAATCACCAACGCAGGGGTGTTGTTTCAAGACGTGACAGCAATAGATGCTGGCTACGAAATCCCCAAGCACTCAGGGCTTTTTACATTATTTAATTTATCATTTTGGTATGCAGGTTTAGACGGGGCTGATCAATTAAAACTTTCAGGAACGACTTATACTCCGCATTCTGATTTGTTTCCAGGTCCTTTATCAACAACAGGAGGGGCGGAGGCCAGTCCAGAAGGAGGAAGTGATTTGATATATTTAGCTTCGAAAACCGAAATAGATTTTCATAAGGAAAATTGGGATTTGCCAGGTTATGAAGTGCCATCGAATATCGAAAATTGGCCAGCTCATGGTGATGTAGATTTGGAACAGGACTTCTATTTGGCACCATTTATAGATGCTAATCATAATAGTGTCTATGACCCTGAGAATGGAGATTATCCTGATATAAGAGGAGACTTTGCGAGTTATGCCATTATGAATGATAAACTGTATTTTCATTCTCAGACCGGTGGTGCTCCAATTGGTATCGAGGTACATCAAATGGTTTATGTGTATGCCTATGAAGACTATTTAAATAATACTGTATTTATTCATAACCGACTAATAAACAGGAGTACACAAACTTTATTTGATTTCAGGTCGGGGGTATTTATGGATCCTGATATCGGTGACCCAACTGACGATTTTATGGGAGTAAATGTCGAAAATAATGTTGCATTTGGTTATAATGGTGATGATTTAGATGAGGATTATGGTGCTCAGCCGCCTGCAATTGGAGTTGTTTCACTGAATAGAGAGGTTGATTATTTTGCTCCAATGGATATTTTTGTTGGGCCTAGAGGAATGCCATCCAATCAATTTGATTATTATAATTATATGAATGGACATTGGCCAGACGAAAATCCTTTTACCTATGGCGGAGCAGGCTTTGGAGGGGATTCTATTATATCATATGTTTATGATGGTAATCCCAATAACCCTGAAGGTTGGAGTGAACTTGCAAATGGTAATGCTCCACACGATGTTAGAGGTGTAATGTCTCATGCTATTGATGTGCTATTGCCGCAAGATGAACTGTGTTTTGATTATGCAGTTGTTTATAGTCGTGAAGGAAGTTTTGTAGAAAATGTACAAGGTGTGATTGATTTATCTGCCGAGGTTAAGGCGTTCTATGATGATTTTGGATATGATTGTGAAATGAATACGATTGGAATCAAAAAGCGCGATAAGTCAAATTTTTCAATTTACCCTAATCCCAGTAATGGTCAATTTACAGTTGAAGGTAAAAAAGGGTTTGATCTTGAAGTTTTAAGTATGGATGGTCGTATAATGTTTCAAACTAAAAGCTTGAAAGAGGTAGAGTATTTGGAGCTTGATTTGGCAAAAGGTACTTACGTAGTTCGTGTGTTAAAAGATGGTGAAGAATATAATTCCCTTTTGATTATTCAGTAAACTTCCTTAACCTTTTATTGAGGCTCTTATACTTGTGTATACATGTCTGTCTGTTAGGCTGTTATGTTGTTAGAGAGTATGCAAGTTCATTTAAAAGTCTTAAAAATAACTTGGGATTACTCGTAAAAAGTATTCTTGCGTTTATAGTGAGCCTTTAATCGTGTTTTTAGACAACTATAATATTCATTTATATTGATTATTAAGCTGTTGAAGTTTTGAATTCTCTTTAATAAGTTTGAGTAAACGTAAAACAAAAAAATATGAAGAAGCTTTATTTAGGATTAAGTGCATTGATCGGCGCAGGTATCATAAATGCACAAGATATAGACACGGGAATTTTGGAAGGGAACAATGTAAGAGCTACAATTTCTAATTCGGGTACTTTTTTTAATGATCAAGAATCGAGTGCAGCGGGCTACGAATTCCCAAAAGACGGTCTGAATCATTTAATATATTCCATGTCATTTTGGTTTGGAGGTTATGGTTCGGATGGTGTTTTAAGGTTATCTGCCGACGGGGCTGGGGACGAAGGTCGGGATACTTATCCAGGAGCGATTTTGGCAGATGGTACTGCAGAAGCTCCCGAAGTTCCTTTTGCAGATGAAGTCTACCTTGTTTCGCAGGACGAAATCGATTATCACTATAGCCATGCTGGTGAAGTGGGTTACGAAATGCCCCATGGGATTGCAAATTGGCCAGGTAATGGAGATGCTGGAATTGGACTCGCATCAAATCTAGCGCCATTTTATGACATGGATGGAGATGGGCTGTATGAGCCGGAAACAGGGGAGCACCCGATTATTCGTGGTGATTATGCAGCTTATTTAATTATGAACGATAGGGCTGGCATTCATACTGATTCTGGAGGTGAGTCAATGGGACTTGAATTACACTTTATGTTTTATCAATACGAGTCTGAAGATGATATAAATAATACCACTTTTTTAAACTTAAGAGTGATTAATCGTTGGACGATGAGTTATTCAAATTTTATCACTGGAATTTTTATGGATGGCGATATTGGATATGCTTCAGATGATTTTGTAGGCAGTGATTCGACCAATAATATGATTTTTCAATATAACGGCGATATGAATGATGAAGGAGGATATGGTGAAGATGCTCCTGCTGTTGGTGTGAAAGTGTTAAACAAAAAAATGAATGTCGGCGGTTATTTTGAATCTTCTCCTGGTGTATATGGTGCTCCAGTGGTCCCACTAGATTATTGGAATTATATGAATGCGAAATGGAAAAATGGAACTCCTTTTCGTTATGGAGGTAACGGACATACAACGGCAACGGATTTAGAAACTAATTATTTGTACAATGGTAAATCAATTCCTGCTGAAGAAGATGCATGGACGGAAGAAAACGAAGGGAACCTGGCTGGAGATAGAAGGTCGTTTTTAGCATTAGAAGGAGAAGAACTTGGAGCTGGAGAAGAGATTTGTTATGATTTTGCTATAATTAATGCACAAGGGGGGAATAATTATGAGAACAGAGATGCTCTAAGTGATGTTGCAATGCAAATCCAAGCGTTTTATGATGAGCAACCGGATAATTCATGTGTTTACTATTTAGGAATTGAAGAAAAGGCTCAAAAAGATGATGTTTTATTCTATCCTAATCCAAATTCTGGTCAATTTACGGTTGAAGGTAAGCAAGGGTTTGATCTTAAGATATTTAGTATGGATGGACGAATCGTATATGAAGAGAATGATATACAGGGTGTTGAGCATTTAGATTTGGGTTTTGCATCTGGTACATATGTTCTTAGTCTTTCAAAGGATAGTGAAGTTCATAATACACTCTTGGTTATTGAATAAAATAAATTTTAAGAAGTTTTAAGAAGGGAGGTGATGAGCCTCCCTTTATTTTTTTCTCATTCTTATACCTTTGTAGTAAATTAATTCAGGATGTATATGATTAAAATTGATGAGGTGTCAGAGGCTGCCGAAGGATTGTTAACCAGTCAAAATAAATCAACTTTTGTAGCTTGGTGGAATGATTTGCTTAGTGGCTGGGGCATGTCAGGAAATGCGATTGTCTATATGCGTTCCCTGCTATTATTTGTTTTGGCTGTAATTCTTAGCGGGATACTGTGGTGGCTCACACGTAAAATATTGATTGGGATTTTACATCAGTTAGCAGATAAATCCAAAACCAAATGGGATGATTACCTAGTCAGTACAAGGTTCTTTTCTGCTGTAGCGCATTTGGTTCCGTTTTTGTTTTTAGATATGATGATCGAAATCGTATTTTATGATTTTCCAAACTTATCTAGACTTTTATTGAGGTTAACGGACATAGTTATCATTATTATTTCGCTATATGCTGTTTTAAGATTTTTGAATGCCCTGAGAAATATCCTCATGGAGAAACCGAGGTTAAAGGACAAACCAATCGAGTCATATGTGCAACTCGTTAAAATTGTAATCATTTGTTTAGTCATTATATTAATTATTTCGATTGCTTTTCAAGTCAACCCTATCGTTATTTTGACTTCTATGGGGGCAATGACTGCCATACTTGTTTTGGTATTTAAAGACACTATTTTAGGTTTTGTCGGTAGTATTCAGTTGGCAGCGAATGATATGATTCGAATTGGGGATTGGGTAACTATGGAAAAATATGGTGCGGATGGCGATGTAGTTGAAATTAATCTTGCAACCGTTAAAATTCAAAATTTTGATAAAACCATTACCACTATACCGACTTACTCCTTTATATCCGATTCTTTCAAAAACTGGCGAGGTATGCTGGATTCAGATGGAAGAAGAATAATGCGGGCGATCAATATTAAAATACAATCGGTTAAATATTGTTCTCCTGAGTTATTGAGCAAAATTGGCGAAATCGAACTCATTCGTTCTTATGTAGATGAAAAAGAAAAAGAGATTGAAGAGTTTAATCAATCGCATAAAATCAATAAATCTGTACTACTCAATGGCCGAAATCAAACGAATATTGGAATATTTCGATTCTACATTAAAAAGTACTTAGAAAGTCGATCGGAAATAAACCAAGATATGACCTTAATGGTTCGCCAATTAGAACCTACCGAAAAAGGTGTCCCAATCCAATTATATGCCTTTACAAAAACACAGGAGTGGGATAAATACGAAGCTGTTCTTGCGGATGTTTTCGATCACCTATTGGCCGCTGTTAAATATTTTGAACTTGAAATCTTTGAGGCTCCTGCAGGATCAGACATGCGAAATTTGGTCGAAAAATCTAATGCTTAGGAATAAGAGTTTCTTTAAGTCTGCCGTATTTGAATTTGCCGTGAAAGAGGGTGTCACCATTTTCTTCAAATAAATATCCGTCATTCACTTGAAAATTCATGTCAAACTCTTTCAGTTCTTTTAACTCACCATTTTCATAATAGGATTTATAAAGTCCGTGCAATTTACCCTTTTTCAAATTCTTTTCTACCGATGGTTGACCGTTGGCATATAATTCTTGACATGGTCCGGTATATCCATCACGAGGGGTTTCCTGATAATAGTTACTGTAGGCCTGATCAAACAAAAGGTCTTTACAATCGCAAATAGCAGCTGTATTAATTTCCTTATCGCTAGGCGCGTCATCACAACCAATCAAAATTATCACAAGACCGAAAAGAAAGATTTTATTTCTCATAACACAAAAATAATCAATGTTGATGATTAAAATCAGAATAAAAAAATAATTCCATAACATGCTTAGCATAAGCTATATCACATTTTTTGCTAAAAGATTATCTCCTTTTTTTTCACGATTGTTTGGTTATAAAGTAAAGACTACATATATTTGCACCGCTCAAACGTGAGACAAAAAAGATTAAAAATAGCAAAAGATATATTGCGGGGTGGAGCAGTTGGTAGCTCGTCGGGCTCATAACCCGAAGGTCGTTGGTTCGAGTCCAGCCCCCGCTACTAAGAAAAGCTTGTCAATTTTGACAAGCTTTTTTTTTGCGCTATACTTCCCCTAATGTCTGTAAAAAATTCTGGGTATTTATTTTTAAGGAACTAAGTTTATTTCCAATCGATACATAATTATTACTTAAACTATTTTCTTTCAATCAAACAGGAATAAAAAATTATCTTTGCAAAAAAAATGG
>NZ_LYPF02000014.1 GCF_001661595.2 Crocinitomix algicola | reverse complement strand
AAAATTGTTCTGAGTAGGCAGATTTTCAAGCTTTTATAAGTGAACTTTTTTTTGTCGCAAGAGGGGTAGAAATGGCAGCGCCCGTGTTAACGGGACTATAATGGATGACCCGACCCGAAACTTGTGGAGGGACTTGCCCTAAAGATTTTGACTTTTCAACCCTAATAAACACTTAATTTTCGGATAATTTTTAGATAATCCATGTTTTTGGGAGGCGATTTTACTTGCGTATGATTAATGTCAGATGCAATTACCTTATTATTATGCATACCTATATACAGGTTTGTATTGCCTTGTAATAGCTCTACCACTGCCTGCTCACCGAATAAGGTTGCATTCAACCGATCTAGAAAAGAAGGTGATCCTCCCCTTTGCATGTGTCCTAAAACTGCCACCCGCACTTTATCCGACAAGTTTTTATCTTTAAGATATGCGAAAACCTCTTTTGCTCCCCCAATTTGATCTCCCTCTGCCACGATTATAATACTTGACTTGTTTGCGGCTAATGCACGCCGCAATTTTTCTTCGAATTTTTGTAAATCTTCGTTTCGTTCAGGCATAAAAACCTCTTCGGCACCACTTGCGGCTGCAGCATTAAGTGCAAGGATTCCTGAATTATTCCCCATGACCTCCACTAAAAAGACCCGATGGTGACTACTTGCGGTATCTCTAATTTTATCTACTGCGTCAATAATTGTGTTGAGCGCTGTGTCAAATCCAATGGTGTAATCAGTACCTGTGATATCATTATCAATTGTTGCAGGTATACCTATTATAGGAAGGTCAAATTCGTGGCTAAAAATTGAAGCCCCTTTAAACGAGCCATCACCTCCAATAATAATAAGTGCATCTATTTTTAAAGCTTGAAGATTAATGAAAGCCTTTTTTCGTTCTTTTTTATGTAAAAAGTCAGGGCATCGAGCGGTACCTAAAATCGTTCCTCCTCTTTGTATAATATTAGACACATCATGATAATCTAATTTTTTAAATTGATTTTTAATTAAACCATTAAAACCATCTATTACACCATAGGCTCCAATTCCATGATAAATTGCTGCCCGAACAACAGCTCTTACACAAGCATTCATTCCTGGCGCATCTCCACCAGATGTTAATACTGCAATATTTTGTATTTTTACCATTTTACTATATCATTATAAATGCGCTATACACTGCTTATACTATTTACAGGGTTTTCTTTTTTTGGATTCTCACAAAAAGATAAAGAACAGACTCTATTTTTTGGAGTTAATATTGGAACAAAATTAGCAAATAAAAACTATGCTTGGCGATACAGCGGTATATATAGTAATTACGGGAATTACGAAACTCAATTAGAAGCCACTTTATATCGAGAGAACAATTATAACATAATCAGAGACCTGCTTGGTGGTAGTGATTTTTCAGTCCCATATGACGCCTATTCGCAAAATATACGATATACACCTGGACTATTAACAGGTGTTACAATAGGCTACCAAGTCAGTCCTAATTTGCAAATGAGTGTTGACGGGAATTTTAATAAACTTAAGGTAAGGGATGTATTTTCCATTAAAGTCCTTGATGGAAGTGTACAGACAAGTCAAGATCAATATAGGTTAGGTGAGATCTATGCCGAAGAGAGTCGTTTTGAAGGGCGATATAATGTTGACTACGTTTATGACGGAAATAAGGCCAGATTTATTCTGGGAGGAAGTGGACTATTCTCATTTTGGAGAATGGACCAACACGTTGCTTCTTTTATGGGACACAACATGGCCTTATACACCGTACACTCGGCAACTCCTCAGAACGAATTCAATATTACGAGAGGTTCGGGCTGGGGCTTAGGCATGAATTTTGGGGTTGAATATCGTGTAAATGATAAAATTGTAAGTCAAATCATGTACCAACCCTATCAAACTTTTGTCAATTATGGCATTGCGATTGAGAAGCGCTTTTTACCACAGCATGACATAACTGTTCGATTTTTGTGGAAATAAAATTTAAACTTTTATGGAAATTGGAAACTGGTGCATCTATAAGGTGAAACCAATAGAATTAAACCATGTGTTTTAATTATACACTATGCTGCTTAGCGCAATTTTTAGAAAAAATATTAAGAATTTATCCGACTTGGAAGTTGTGCAGCAAATCTCGACCAATAGAGAAGCTGCAATGGGTGAAATATATCGGAGGTATGCTGCATTAGTAATGGGACTTTGTTTAAAATACATGAAACAAAGTGATGAGGCCGAAGATCAGATGATACAAATTTTTGAAAAACTGGAGAGCAAATTAGCGAAACACGAGGTAAAGCACTTTAAAAGTTGGCTATATACGGTTAGCCGTAATGCTTGTTTAATGGAGCTAAGGAAAAAGAAACACTTCAAAGTGGAAGCTTCCAAGGTCTTAGACCATACTATTGATGATTCAGATGAAAAAATGCAAGCCTTAATAAATAAGGAGTTGCAACTGGATGAATTAGAAAGTGCTCTACCTTTACTGAAAGATGATCAGCGGAAAGCTGTTGAGTTGTTCTACCTCAAGAACAAGTGTTATAATGAGATTTCAACCATGATGAAAGTTGATGTGAAAAAAGTTAAAAGTTTAATTCAGAATGGTAAACGCAACCTAAAACTAAAGTTAGAAAAGCGATTATGAGTAAAAATCGTGAACATATTGACATTGAATTGCTTCGTAAATATTATGGTAATGAGTTAAATTCAACGGAGCGTCACAGAATTGAAAAAGAGGCCTTGAGCGATCCCTTCTTGGCTGATGCTATGGAAGGGTTTGAGAACAACCCGGGAAGTTTTGAATCATTTTATATAAAAAATAAACGAAGACTAAAACCGAAATACAGTTCAACATTCTTATGGGGAACTGTGATTTTGGCCGCACTTTTTGTGACAACCAAATTAATCTCATATGAAAAAGGGGAACGCGAGCCGCATTCTGAAATTCAATCTTCTCAGCCTATTCATAAAAAAGAACAACCTAGTTTGAAGCAAAATGAAGTGGAAGTACTTCCGCACGAAATAGAAATATTAACAGAAATAGAAACGATTGATCAAATTAGCCCTCAAGAGCTCATGAATGAGAACAAGGAGAATGAAACTTTTTTGAATGAAGAAATTACTGTCGAAAATGAACCGCTAATAAAACCAGAATTCGACTCACAAGAAGAGGAAGTTGGGTGGAACATGAACGGTATGACTATACCCAATAGTGTTTATTTGTTCGACTTAGAAGTGTTAGATTATAGAAAGGTCGATCGCACCAATAAATCCATTACTTATAAACGATTCGAACTTACGGGAGTATCCGCGGACAGAGAAAACGAACACTCAACTTCTAACCTCATTGAGAAAGAAGTTCAAATTCCATACACTGAATACTTGGAGAAAAGTATGTATTTCTTTTCCAAACAGCAATACAAACAGGCCTTAAATAGATTCATCACAATTTTAAAACAGTACCCCAATGACATGAACGCCCTTTTTTATGGCGGTCTATCTTATTTTAATTTGGGAGTTTATGACAAAGCAATAAACCAATTTGAAGCCATCGAAAAATCTCGCTACTTTTTATTCAAGGAAGAAGCTATGTGGTATTCTGCAAAAGCATATATTCAATTAAACGAGGTTGGAATAGCGGATTCTCTATTGAACCAAATTATAATTCGTGGGGGTTTTTATCTTGACAAAGCCATAAATCTAAAAAGTGACTTATAGTATTCTTTACTCATGATTTTTACCAATGTAATTCAGCGAATAAAATAGGGTGAATAATGAACATTTCATTAAATTTGTGAATTGATATAAAAAGAGATTCAAATTTAATGGAAATTCCTAAGCAATACGAGCCGAACAAAGCAGAAGACAAGTGGTATTCCCACTGGATGAAACAAAACTATTTTCATTCGGAACCGGATGATCGTGAACCATATACAATTGTCATTCCTCCACCAAACGTAACGGGTGTTCTACATATGGGGCATATGTTAAATAACACGATACAAGATGTCTTAATTCGCCGTGCTCGTATGCAAGGTAAAAATGCATGCTGGGTTCCAGGTACAGATCATGCTTCTATTGCAACAGAAGCAAAGGTAGTACGGAAATTACGTGATGAAGGTATCAAAAAGTCGGACTTAAGTCGTTCTGAGTTTTTAGAGCACGCTATGGACTGGAAAGACAAATACGGAGGAGTTATTCTTGAACAGTTAAAAAAACTAGGTGCGTCATGTGATTGGGAAAGAACAGAATTTACAATGAATCCTGATTATTCAGAAAGCGTCATTGACACATTCTTAGATTTATTCGAGAAGGGTAAGATATATAGAGGTGTACGAATGATTAATTGGGATCCAGCGGCACAAACAGCATTATCCGATGAGGAAGTTCTTCATAAGGAAGTGAACTCAAAACTTTATCATGTTCGATATAAAATTGAAGGAACAGATGACGAATGGTTAACAATTGCAACTACCCGTCCGGAAACGATATTGGGTGATACCGCAATCTGTATAAATCCAAATGATGCCCGTTTTTTACATTTGCATGGTAAAAAAGCGATTGTGCCAATTGCCAATCGGGTAATACCAATCATTCAAGATGAGTATGTAGAAATGGAGTTCGGAACAGGATGTTTGAAAGTAACTCCTGCCCATGATGAAAATGACTATAACCTTGGTAAAAAGCATGATCTTGAAACATTAGATATTTTAAATGATGACGGTAGTTTAAATGCTCATGGCTTGCATTATGAAGGGAAAGACCGTTTTGAAGTACGCAAATTAATTGCAAAGGAACTGGATGAACTTGGTTATCTTGTCGATGTTGAGGATCATATTAACAAAGTCGGCTATTCAGAACGAACGGATGCTGTTATTGAGCCAAAACTCTCATTACAGTGGTTTGTTGATATGCAAAAATTCTCTGAGCCTGCGCTAAAAGCGGTGATGGATGGTGAGGTGAATTTTTATCCTGAAAACCTCAAAAACACTTATCGCCATTGGATGGAAAACATCAAAGACTGGTGTATTTCAAGACAATTGTGGTGGGGTCATCAAATTCCGGCTTATTATTATGGTAAAGGTGATAATGATTTTGTTGTCGCGAAAACCATTGAGGAAGCTGCTATTAAGGCAAGTGAAAAAGCAGGAAAAACAATTAATACAACTGATTTAAAGCAAGATGAAGATGTGTTGGACACATGGTTTTCTTCTTGGTTGTGGCCAATTTCTGTTTTCAAGGGATTGACAGATAAAGGAAACGATGAGATTAAGTACTACTACCCTACCAACGATCTAGTCACTGCACCTGAAATCATGTTTTTTTGGGTTGCCCGAATGATAATTGCTGGTATTGAATATATGGGGACACCTCCATTTAAAAACGTATATTACACTGGAATAGTGCGGGATAAACTAGGTCGAAAAATGTCTAAGTCCCTAGGGAATTCACCCGATCCAATTGGATTAATTAATGAATACGGAGCTGACGGTGTACGATTGGGTATACTTATCTCTTCGCCAGCCGGGAATGACCTGCCTTTTGATAGTTCTCAGTGTGAACAAGGTCGAAATTTTTCCAATAAAATATGGAATGCTTTTCGATTGGTAAATCAATGGGAATGGCGTGATATTGAACAACCAGCATCGAGTAAAATTGCTATTAATTGGTTTGAAAGTAAACTAAACAAGGCTATAAGTTCTATTGATGATCATTTTGATAAGTTTAGAATTTCTGACGCCCTGATGACTACTTACAAATTAATATGGGATGATTTTTGCTCTTGGTATTTAGAAATGATTAAGCCGGGCTATCAACAACCAATTGACGTAGTCACACTAGAAGCGACCATTTCATTCTTTGAAAAGATCCTAAAATTAGTTCACCCATTTACGCCTTTTATTACCGAAGAAATTTGGCATTGGCTTAAAGAAAGAAATGAAGGGGAAGACATCATAATTAGTTCCTGGCCTGTTGCTAGAATTGCAGATGAAAAGCTTTTAAATGGCTTTGACAAAACAATGGAAGTAATATCCAACATTCGAAATGTTAGAAAACAAAATAACATTGCCAATAAAATTCAATTGGATTTGTTCATAAAAGAAAATGCAGACCACAATAAAGAAATGGATCCTGTAATTCAAAAAATGGGGACATTAGGAAAGATTGAATACACGGATGAAAAAATAGCAAACTCCTTTTCATTTATAGTGAACAATAATGAATTCTTTATTCCTTTTGGTGACCAAGTCGACCTGGAAGAAGAAAAGAAAAAAATTCAAGCCGAATTAGAGTATGCCGAAGGCTCTTTAAAGATAGTTCAAAAGAAACTATCGAATGAGCGCTTTGTAAACAACGCTCCAGAACAGGTTGTGGCTGGAGAGCGTAAAAAAGAGTCCGACGCTTTGAATAAAATTAAAATATTAACAGAAAAACTTGCTGAATTATCTTAATTCGCATTAAACAAATAATAATTCTCTACTATTTAGAAAGAGACAGAAAAAACAAAAATTATGAAATATGATGTTGTAGTAATCGGTTCAGGTCCTGGAGGCTATGTAGCAGCAATACGAGCGGCTCAACTAGGAAAGAAAACAGCGATTATTGAAAAATATAATACGCTTGGAGGCACCTGTTTAAATGTAGGTTGTATTCCTTCAAAAGCATTATTGGATTCTTCAGAACATTTTCATAATGCAACCCATAATTTCGAAAAACACGGAATTGAGATTCCATCACCAAAAGTAAATATGCAACAAATGATTGCCCGTAAAAACGGTGTTGTAAAGCAAACTTGTGATGGAATACAATACCTAATGGACAAAAATAAAATTGACGTTCATACTGGGTTAGGATCGTTTGTGGATAAAAACAAGATAAAAGTTACTGATTCGGAAGGAAAGGAAACTATTTTGGAGACAGAGAAAACGATTATTGCAACAGGGTCCAAGCCAAATTACTTCCCAGGAATGGAACCAGACAAGGATCGAATCATTACTTCTACTGAGATGTTAAATCTAGAGGAGGTACCTGAAAACCTTATTGTAATTGGTGGAGGTGTTATTGGACTTGAACTTGGAAGTGTTCATGCAAGACTAGGTGCTAAAGTTAATGTCATTGAATTTGCGGGATCGATACTTCCAACAATGGACAGTTCAGTTTCCAAAGAATTGACAAAGGTATTGAAGAAGGAAGGATTTAAATTCAATCTAAATCACCGTGTTCAAAATGTTGAGAATACTGGAAACGGAGTAAAAGTTACAGCTTTGAACAAAAAGGGTGAGGAAGTTGTTTTTGAGGCAGACTATTGTTTAGTAGCTGTAGGTAGAAAACCATTTACAGAAGGGTTAGGGTTAGAAAATGCTGGTGTTAAAATGGGAGATCGAGGAATGATTGATGTGAATGATCACCTTGAGACTAACGTTCCTGGGATATATGCAATTGGAGATGTTGTTAGAGGAGCGATGTTGGCTCATAAAGCAGAAGAAGAAGGTGTATATGTTGCAGAATTAATTGCTGGACAAAAGCCTCATTTAAATTATAACCTCATTCCTGGAGTTGTTTACACTTGGCCAGAAGCTGCTTCAGTAGGAAAAACTGAAGAAGAGTTAAAAGAACAAGGTGTGAATTATAAGGCTGGATCATTTCCAGTAAAAGCATTGGGCAGAGCTAGAGCAAGTATGGACATTATGGGTATGGTAAAGGTATTAGCTGATGCTGAGACTGATGAAGTTTTAGGAGTGCATATGGTGAGTGCTAGAGCCGCTGATATGATAATGGAAGCTGTTACGGCAATGGAGTATCGTGCTTCTGCTGAAGATATGGCGCGCATTTGTCACCCACACCCTACTTATACCGAAGCAACAAAAGAAGCTGCTCTTGCTGCTACTGAAAATAGAGCATTGCATATTTAAAAGTAATTGGAGGATTTTGACTAAATCAATCCATTTACTGCTGACAAAATTTTATGACAAAAAAGAAAACAGGTGTTTTACTGATAAACCTTGGCACACCAGATAGTCCAAAAACTGGTGATGTGAGACGGTATTTGACCGAATTTTTAAATGACCCACGGGTAATTGATATTAATGCTGTGGGAAGAACTTTACTTGTTAATGGAGTAATTGTACCATTTCGGGCGCCAAAATCAGCAAAAATATATAAAGAACTTTGGGACTTATGGGGAGGTGAATCTCCCCTTTTAACATACGGAATTAAATTACGAGATCGACTGAGAGAATTCTATAAAGGCGATGGCATAGATGTTGAATTTGCCATGCGATATAAAAATCCTTCTTTAGACGAGGTGTTAGGTAAAATGGAAAAAGTGGGGTATGAACGAATTGTGATTTTACCACTCTTTCCCCAATATGCAAGTTCGTCGACCGGATCAGCTGTTGAAAAAGCCATGAATATCATTCGAAAGTGGTGGGTTATTCCGGAGCTTAAAATTATTAATCATTTTTACGACAACCCTGGTTATATCAAGGCCTTTGTTGAAAAAGGAAGACAATATAATATCGATGAATACGATCACGTACTTTTTAGCTACCATGGTTTACCCGAGCGACAGATTGAAAAAGTACATCCTAATTTAAAATGCAGTGATTGTACTTGTCCAAAACAGTTTAATCCCGGACAGGAATCTTGTTATAGGAATCAGTGTTATCAAACCACTCGACTTATTGCGCAAGGATTAGGACTTGATTCATCACAATACACGGTTGCTTTTCAATCGAGATTAGGAAGCACACCTTGGTTAACGCCTTATTCTGATCAAGTCGTTGAAGAATTAGCCAAAGCGGGTAAGAAAAAAGTGCTTGCCTTTTCAGCCGCATTTATTGCTGACTGTTTAGAGACTTCTATTGAAATTGGAGATGAATATCAAGAAATATTTGAAGAAAATGGAGGTGAAAAAGTGCAATTAGTCGAAAGTTTAAATGATTCTGAACTATGGATAGAAACTGTAAAATCACTCGTTGACAATCAGCTAAAATAGTTCGGTAAATTTAAAAATATGACACTACTGTCCTACCTACTAACACCGCTATTTTTTCTTTTCTTTGGATTGTTTTTAGTCCTATTTCACCCCTTACAAGTTATCACTCGAAACTTATTTGGAGCAAGAGCACATGACCATGTTGTAGCCGCTTTAAATTTTTGTTTGACAGGGTGCTTATATATACTTGGCACCCGTTTAAGTTTTCATCATTTTAAAGCATTACCAACAGACCGTCCAATTCTTTTTATATGTAACCATCAAAGTATGTGGGATATTCCACCTGCGATTTGGATGCTGAGGAAAAATCGGCCAAAATATATTGCAAAAGCCTCATTAGCGAAAAATATACCAAGCATATCTTACAACT
Source organism: Crocinitomix algicola (assembly GCF_001661595.2). GTDB lineage: Bacteria > Bacteroidota > Bacteroidia > Flavobacteriales_D > Crocinitomicaceae > Crocinitomix > Crocinitomix algicola. The sequence goes on along the minus strand of NZ_LYPF02000014.1, from coordinate 217,240 downwards.
TAAAATATGGAGGGTCCGTTGCAATAGATCGAAAAAATACAGAAGAATCAAAAGCGAAAATAGAAACATTCGCAGAAAATGTCGCTAAAAATAACTTTTCTATTGTGATTTACCCAGAAGGTACAAGGAGTAGAAATGGAAAAGTGGCACCATTTAAGCAAGGAGGAATTGAATCCATATTAAATGTGATACCTGAAATTGATGTTGTACCAATTGCCATCAAAAATACAGGTCTAATTGACAACAATGGAAAATTTAATAAGCGATTAGGTATTCACGCAAGTTTTACAATGTTACCGATAAGAAAGTTAAGAAAAGTAAATTGTACAATTGAGTTAGAAAAAATAAGAAATGAAATAATTAACTGTCTCAAATAAGTAACACGTATTGGAGATATTATTAGGAGTTACGCAAATATATATCCCTTTGAAAAAACAATACGGCTTATTATATTTGACAAAATTAGATAAATAATGGGAAGAGCATTTGAATTTAGAAAAGCACGAAAATTAAAACGTTGGGGACAGATGTCCAAAACGTTTACGAAAATAGGTAGAGAGATTACAAAAGCAGCGAAAGAAGGTGGACCTGATCCTGATGCTAATTCGAAATTACGTGTCTTAATTCAAAATGCTAAAGCTGCTAATATGCCTAAAGACAATGTCGAAAGGGCCATAAAAAAAGCAACTGATAAAAACCAAGAAAATTGGGATGAGCGAGTTTATGAAGGATATGCGCAACACGGTATTGCTGTCTTAGTTGAAACACTAACAGACAATTCAACAAGAACCGTTGCAAATGTTCGTGCGGCTTTCAATAAATGTGATGGTTCTTTAGGAACCTCTGGAAGCGTTGAGTTTTTGTTTGAACGCAAATGCATGTTTAAAATTGATGCAAACGATATTGATGTTGAAGAATTTGAATTAGCAATGATTGACTTTGGGGGAGACGAAATTGATAAAGATGAGGAGGAGAATGAAATTATCATTTATGGTCAATTTGAAGATTTTGGCAATATACAATCAGGTTTAGAAGAATTAGGACATGAAATTAAAGAAGCGAACTTGGAGCGGATTCCACTAAACACAGTAACATTAACGGAAGAGCAAGAAGAGGATGTCAATAAGTTAATTGAACGACTGGAAGAAGACGACGATGTCCAACAAGTGTTCCATACAATGGCTTAAATTGTAATGACAAATTTATCATTCAATCCTGCAACCAACTGTTGCAGGATTTTTTTTTTGAGCAATAAAAAGATACCGTGTAAAAAACCCCACTTCATTTCTGAAGCAGGGTTCTTATTTGGTATAGAAAAATATAAATTTATTTGAGGAGCGTTACATGGCCTTCCACGTAATGTCTTTTATCACTCATTGTTTCTCCAAATTCCATTTTCCAAATATAAACTCCAGATTCTAAAGTCTCTCCTCCACCATAAGTCCCATCCCATCCGGCAGTTGCATCATAAGATTCAAACACCATTTCTCCCCAACGATTAAAAATAACTAGGTGAAAATCATAAACATCCAGTCCTGCGCCAAAATAAGGTTTAAAGTTATCGTTAAAAGAGTTTCCATCAGGAGTAAAAGTGTTAGGTAAATAGTATAAAAGTAAATCATTTACCAAAACTCTATTTGTTGTTGTATCTGCACATGCATAATCATTTTCTGCAATTAAAGTAATTACGTAAGTTGTATTACCGATTTCAGGATAAATATGAATAGGATTGGTAATCTCAGAAATAGGTGAACCATCACCGAAAGTCCATTTATAACTCGTCGCATTTTCGGATTGATTCACAAACTCGACTTCCGTATTGTTAATATTTATGTCAACAGCATCAAACTCGAAATTAGCAATTGGAGCATCAAGCACGTCAATATAATCTTCAAAAGTCAAAGTCGCTTTACAGCCCAATCCACTAATCGCAGTCAATTTCACATCATAGAGTCCTGCATACTGATAGCTATGATTTGGGTGAGTTAAATCACTTGTAACACCATCGCCAAAGTTCCATTGGTAACTAATTGCACCTGAAGTAGCATTTGTAAAATTTACATTATGGTTTACACAACCAAATAATTCGTCCCCGCTAAAATTAACAATTGGTAATGGATTAACAGTAACCATTACGTCGTCGGTAGCACTACATCCTGTTGAGTTTGTACCAGTAACCGTATAGGTTCTGGTTAAGTCTGGAAAAAAATCTTCTCCATCTGACACTCCAAAATTCCATATATAAGTACCACCAGCACCTGCCCCTGTCCCAGATAAAACAATTGACTCACCTTCACAAATCGTTAAACTAGAGGAATGTCCAGTGACTATTGGATTATTGAACACAGTTACATCTATTGCAGCAGAATTTTGGCATCCATTAATATCTGTACCCATTACCGTGTAAGTTTGGGTGCCCACAGCAGCTGGTGTGAATGGTGCTCCGTTAATAACTCCCATATCCCAACTATAAGTTAATGCACCTTCACCTAAAAAAATAACAGATTCCCCAAGACAAATCTCAGATTCATTTACTGTTGCATTTACCTCTGGTAGATCATTTACTACTACGTTTAGAGTATCTGTATTAATACATCCTGTGGTCAAATTTTCGCCTGTAACTGTATAGGTGTGAGTTCCTACCGTTAAAGGAATGTATGGTACGCCATCTTCAACACCAAAATCCCAACTATAAGTATCAGCACCTGAAGATGTAAAAATGATAGATTCACCTAAACATATCTCATCGCTATCAACTGAAGCGTCAACATTCGGTAATTCGTGTACAACAAAATCAACAGTATCCTTGTTTTGACAACCTGTCAAATAGTTTTCACCGGATAGGATATAACTATATGTCCCAGCCGTAACTGGATTAAAAGCAACACCATCAACTGCTCCCAAATTCCATGTCAAAATATCTGCTCCAGATCCCGACAAAGTAATAGATTCACCTAAACAAATTTCTTCTGCATCAACACTCCCTTCAACAATTGGCAATTCATTTACAATAACAGAGACCGTATCCTTGTCTTCGCATCCGGTTACGTCCAATGATCCAGTCACTATGTAATCATGAATTCCAACGGTGACAGGTTGAAAAGGAACCCCATCCAAAACACCTAAATTCCAGATATACGAATCTGCTCCTGTCCCAGAAAATGTAATAAACTCTCCAAGGCAAATTTCAATAGGATCCGCAATTCCAGCAACTGAAGGATTATCATTAACAACAATTTCTAAAGTATCAGAATTAAAACATCCACTTAAACCCGACTCTCCAGTAACAATAAAGTCAAACGTACCTGTAGTTGCAGGCGTGAAAGGTACTCCATCTAGAACTCCTAAATTCCAAACATAAGTATCAGCCCCAGCTCCGGTTAAGGTAAGAAGTTCATCAAAGCATAATGTATCTTCCGTTGCAATTGCCATAACATCTGGCAGGTCATGAACAACAACTTCTTGCTCAATTAGACAATCCACTTTGTTTGCCTCTTCATCTAAATAAGTTAATATATTAGAACGTAAGTTTGAAACCATGGGTGCTGGTGAATGATGATTTACAGTTGTTAAACCTCCAAAAATCACCTTCCCTAGACCCCAATCTTTCTCCGCCAATGTTACATCTCCCCCGTCTACCAATATGGGGGTTAGTCCAACCCCGGTCAACTTACCATGTGAAATATAAAATCCAGTCATCGCAACTGCGGTTGGCAATAAGGGCCCTAAGAAAATCGGGTGACTAGCATCTGCTGCTGCTGCGTTATTTAAAAACAGAGGATATTCTAATACTGTACCACCAAAACCAAAGTCAAGGTCACCTCCTTCGTTTGGAGCAGCATTTAAAAATAAACAGCCACCTTCATTCACCCAGTCTTCAATTAATCCAATATTTGCTGTTAAAAAAACTTCCAATTCACTCGCATTAAAATCTGATCCATCAAGAAAGACCATAGAAGTTGTACTAGTAAAAATTGTTGCAGCAACTCCAGATTCAAAAGTTTCTTGAATCCAATTACCTGCTCCAAACGCATTATCCATACAGGTTTGATTTGATAAAGACCCCCATGGATTGCCATTAATTGAAGTCAAGTAATAACGATCTTCTACCCCATCCAATTCATAAGTTATAGTGTGCGTCCCGACGCCAGCAAGTTCTGGATTAAAGGTATCGTCAATTATCCCTGGTCCGGCTAAAAGACCTCCATCAGGCAATGGAATTATTGTGGAATTGGTATCATCTATACAATAACTAGACTGCAACCCAGTCAATATGCATTGTGAGAAACTGAGAAAAGACTTTGAAATACAACAAATAATCAGAAAAATTATTCTAATATAATTACTATTCATTTATAAAGTTTTGCGTTCAACGCGCAAAGATAGTTTACTTATATCAAATTCAAGTTTCTACAAATTAATTTTTCACCAAAAAAACAAACCACTAACTGTTAATCGCTTATTTCAACATATAAAAAACCCCACTTCATTTCTGAAGCAGGGTTCTTATTTGGTATAGAAAAATATAAATTTATTTGAGGAGCGTTACATGGCCTTCCACGTAATGTCTTTTATCACTCATTGTTTCTCCAAATTCCATTTTATAGATATACACGCCATCATCTACATAATCACCTCCACCGTATGTTCCAGACCAGCCATAGTTAGTATCAAAAGATTCAAAAACTAATTCTCCCCATCGATTAAATATCATAATATGATAATCAAATACATCTACACCTGCTGCAAAAACTGGAGTAAAAGTTTGGTTATACATATCTCCGTCTGGCGTAAAGGTATTTGGAACATAATAGATTAACTGATCAATAATTTTAACGAGCTGCGTATTCTCATCTTTACAACCTTGAGCGTTAATTGCAGTTAACTTTACTGCATAATTTGTATTTCCGTGAGCTGGAAACTCGTGTTCAGTATGTTCATCAGCGACTTCGGCAGAACCATCACCAAAATTCCAAATATAAGTTTCTGCCCCGATAGAAGTATTTTCAAACTCTACCCAGGTATCATTAATTGTTACTTCATCTGGAGAGTGAATAAAGCTAGCAATTGGAGATTCTGCCACATCAATATAACCATCGAATGTTTCAGAAGCAGTACACCCTTCTTCTGAAGTAATCGACAATGTAATATCATAAGTCCCTGAATATTCGAATGTATGTTCAGGAGTTCCTCCAGTATATGTTGATCCATCTCCAAATGTCCAAACATAATCGTCTCCATCAATTAGCGGGAAAAAGTTAACTGTTAAAGGCGCGCATCCCATAACCTCATCAACAGTAAAGGCGATATCTGGAAGTAAATTTACAATAATCGACATGGTATCGGAATTAGAACAACCTTCAGCAGTCGTACCTATTACAATATAATCACTCGAATGATGTGGTCCAAAAGGTTCAGCATTGATAACACCGCCCATCCACTCATAAGTTCCACCAGCACCAGCACCAGAACCTACTAACGTTACATAATCTCCTTGGCAAATCTCTCGATCAGGACCAGCACTAATAATTGGAAGAGGCATTACAGTTACCACAACATCATCAGTTCCAACACAGCCATATTCATCAGTACCAGTTACGGTATAAGTGGCTGTGTAATCAGGAATGAAAGGCGCACCATCCTCTATGCCATCCGACCATATATATTCTGCATCAACACCTGCGCCTGCTCCATTTAAGAAGACAACGTCTCCGATACATACGGATTGATCTGGACCAGCAACAACCGGAGGAGCAGCATTAACGACAACTGCCACTTCATCTGTATTTTCACATCCATTTATATCTGTTCCAGTAACAATGTATGTTGCAGTAACAGCCGGAATAAATGGTGTTCCATCAACAACGTCATCAGTCCAAGTATAAACAGCCCCTACACCAGCACCAGTTCCGATTAAAACCACCTCTTCACCTTCACAAATGAGGGTATCATCTCCTGCTTCAACCAAAGGTAAATCATGAACTGTGATCAAAATTTCATCAGTATTTGTACAACCAAATGCATCTGTACCGGTTAAAGTTAAAGTAAATGTTTCTGTAGGCGTAATTGCTTCTCCATCCTCAAAGTCATCCGACCAACTATATACTGCACCTGCACCACCACCAGCTCCAACTAGCACATAAGAGTCACCAATACATAATTCAGCATCAGGTCCGGCATCAATTGCAGGTAGTTCTAACAGTTCTACTTCAACATCATCGGTACCTGAACAACCATTAATATCAGTCCCAGTTACTATATAGGTATCTGTAAGTTCTGGTGCGAAAGGAACACCGTCCACAACATCACCAGTCCAAGCATACGTTCCACCTGCACCTGCACCTTCACCTGCTACAACAGCATCTTCCCCATCACATACCGCAAAATCAATCCCAGCAAAAATTTCAGGTAACTCGTTAATATCCACCATCACTTCATCCGTATTCATACAACCATTAACATCAATACCTGTACAAGTATAAGTCGCAGGCTCAGTGGGAATAAATGCTAAACCATCCGTAACACCACCATCCCATAAATAAACTGCTCCTGCTCCTGCACCCGCTCCTTCTAAAGTAACAGGATCACCATCACAAACCGCGAAATCTTCCTCTACTTCTACTTCAGGTAATGGGTTTACAGTTACTGTCACATCATCATCTGCTGTACATCCTTCTTCATTCATACCTACAACGCTATAGGTAGCTGTTTCTAGAGGAATGAAAGGCACACCATTTTCAACTCCACCGGTCCAAGTATATTCAGCACCCGCACCCGCACCATAAGCTTCAAGTGTTACAAATTCACCTTCACACGTTTCTAAATCGTCACCAGCTATAACCAAAGGATTCTCATTCACAACAACGGTGACATCTGCCGTATTTTCACAGCCATACATATCCGTACCAACAACCGTATATGTTTCAGTTTCATCAGGCGAAAATGCGATTCCATCAACTACACCACCGGTCCAAACATAAGTTCCTCCTGCTCCTGCACCTGTTCCAGCCAAAGTTACTTCTTCTCCTTGACAAATCGCTAAGTCATCACCAGCAACTATAGTTGGTAAATCATGTACGGTTACCGTTACAGCATCAAAATCAGTACAACCATTTATATCCGTTCCAATCACGGTATACGTATTTGTAGCATCTGGAGAAAAAGCTTCACCATTTACAACACCTAAATCCCATTCATAAGAACCTCCAACACCTGCGCCTGTTGCTTCAAGAATTACATCCTCACCTATACAAAGCTCCACATCAGCACCAGCTAAAATATTAGGACTAGGTAAAAGTTCGACTGTAAAATCTGCAACGTCAGGAACACATGGATCTACACCACTAACGGTATAAGTAAATGTATACGTTCCTGAAGCTAGACCCGATCCATCGAATATTCCTGTCACAGGATCGAACTGGCCACTTGCAGAAGTTTCTAGCCAAACTCCAACGTCACTGTTTCCATCTAATAAAATGTTTAAATCCATTTCTGTGCCTTCTGAGTTACACATTATTGTATCTGCATCAAGACCCGCAAGTGGTGCAGGATTTATAGTTATCGTTATGCGAGCAGAATCATCCGTACAAGGTGCTAATCCGAGCGCTATATATTCAAATTCATAGATTCCTTCATCGACACCCGAAGCATCCAAAATTCCTGTACCAGGTGTAAACCCACCAGAAAGAACATCTGAAACTTCAGCCCAAATCCCTCCAGCTTCAGCTCCAACCAATAAATCATTTAAATCCATTGTAGATCCAGCGTTGTTGCACATCGCTGCGGTATTATCTTCTCCCGCATCCGCTCCACCTGAAAAGTCGATAATAACTTGCTCTACGTCAAAACAACCCGTTATTGGATTAAACATCATCATATAAACTTCGTCACCAGACGACATTATGTCACTATCCCATAACCCCTCGGTTTGTCCGACGCTATCGGGAACAACTGAATAATAAACAATTTCAAATGGGCTACCTTCGAGGTTTTCAATTTCCAAAGTGGTTAAATCAAAATCGCCGCATAAAGGGCCAGGGTCAGTATAATTTATAATAGGTAAATCAGAAACTTCAACTATTATCGTTTTTTCAATTGTAGATGCCAGACATCCCACAGCAGGTGTACCCACAACAGTATATGTGGTGGTGGTTGCAGGTGAAGCATCAGTTACCGGTCCTATTGTGGTACTTAAACCAATTGGCGGTGACCATTCCCAATCATAATCTCCTACGGTAGGACCTTCAATTGATAACTCAACAGTTTGCCCTGGACAAACAAGGGCGGTATCCACAATAGGTGCACACTCATCAATAATACCTCCACCACCTTCGTAACTAAAGTAAAATAAACTAGCAATTGCTGCATCAACTTGACTTTCATCCAATACAACTGTATACATGAACGACTCAGGCTCACCTGGAGTTAAAGTTTCAACGCGATAACCTAAAGCGATTGCACGATCCGCAGTTGCTGAAGAACCTTCAACACCTGATAGACCTCCTACACCATTCCAGATATTTGAAGCATCTCTATTCGCAAAACCACCTCTGGCTACTCGGAAATTTTCCCCAATAGCACCAAACCCCATATAAGAGTCCCAAGGTGTATTTTGCTCAGCAGTTACAAGTGCTACCTCACAATCAGCTCCAGGCTGTGAAACTATTGTATTGGTTGTAGCATAACCACCTCCAATTGTTACGTTATTATCTGGGTCCACATTTCTGTAATAATATACATCGGTCATTGGTAAAGCTCCTGTATTGGTTAGAATAACTTCAGTCGTATAATACAGTTCTGTTGAAATAAGACGATAAATCACTGTTACATGAACGTTTGCCACTTCGCCTTCCCACATTACGGTAATACATTCACCAACTTCTTCATACGATGTTATTGACCCAGGTATTTGTTCAAGGTTACCCGATGCATTATTTGAATAATTTACTCCTCCTACTTCTATTCCGAAACCATTTTCCGGAGTACCAGGAGTAAAAAAGTCACCATCGTAGTTTCCCCAACCGTCTAATTGTGGGTTAGCAACAAAGCCAAAGTAAACAGGAGAACCTGCAGCAAGATTGGAACGGTTATTTGATCCGATAAGACGAGGAGCCCCTTCATGACCAGCATCATTGATTCCAATTTCTACATTATCGCCAATCAAGTACGCGCTGGCACCTATTATTTGTGAATAAGAACTTTCCGTTCCTATCCAGCCGACGACCAGTAATACTAGAACATTTAAATAGAAGTTTTTCATAACGTTGATTTTTAGCAGTACTTTTCCTATTTGCAAAGCTTAAGCCGCTCTACATCAGTAAAGTAGGTTTTATGTAATTGTAAGTTATTTAGGTTTTATAATCCACACAGACTTATTATATAATCATTCCACCAAACCACATCTTTAGGTTCAGAAGTTCGATCTAGATGCACATTTAAATAAGCTTTTTCAGCTGAGAAGTCGACTGTATAGGTCAGAAGATTATTGGATATATAGCCAAACTTGTCATTTGCTTCTTTTTCAGAATGCAAATGCAAGTGGCTAATATCAATTTCATAGGTTTCGGAAATTGGAGATCCTGTGTCATCGATTGACACACATAATTCATCTGTTACAGTAGCAGTTGGTATCTCATCTCCAGGTTGAGCAAAAAGCCCAAAAGGAGAGAAGACCAATCCTAATAATAGTGTGTTAATTTTTCGGTATTTCATCGGTGTTAAAATGGTTTTGTTAAATCAATGTACGAAGAAACAAACCGAGGAAGCAAAAAAAAAATCGTGAATTCGACGAATCATTTAATAGCTAAGATTAACTCCTCTTTTTTTTAAACGACGAAATGTTGAAAATTTGAAAATAGATTAACTCGGTGTTAACCAAAGTTAAGGAATCGTCTCCAACTCCTTATAAACACTGAAATCCTAGGTAAAACCACTTAGATTTTAGTTTATTTACGCGATGAATTAGCCTTTGAATTTTTGGTTTAATTCATCTTTTAGAAAGGCTATAGCTTGATCAGTTGGTTGAGATTTTAATTGGGCTGTAATTTCAAAAATACCTTTAGACAAGTCATTCGCCAAAGCCGTACCTTCTAATTTAGTAGCGGCCATATTTATGATTTTTAACACCTCTTCTTTACTCGCTTGAACTTTGCTCCATGCATCACTTGAAATAAAAATTTGCTGAGCAAGGTTATGTTCATACTCTTGCCGAATATTTTCCAATAATTTTTGCTGAAACGCTCTTGCTGGCAAACCTGGGTTATTTAAACGCATAACCATATTATTCGGAGAAATTCGCTCAAGAAATAAAACCATCCGCTGATAGGCATCGACTTGCATAGGAAGAAACTGTTTGTTTAAGTCATTATTTGGAGTTGAATTTGTTCCCTGACCTTTCTTGTCGATGAAATTGAGTTTCATTTTTTCACGTTGTACTTCAACCCATTTATTGGTAATGTAGTATACTGCTCCAAAAAAGATAATTGCAGGAATAATATATATAGCTATTTGAAATAACATTTCTGATTTAGACATAATCTCTATTTAAATAATTGCACGTATTGAATAAATACAAATATGCTAATAAGTAACATGAAAAAAAACCTTTAGAAAAAATATTGCCAAACACCTCGGCCATATAATCCAACAGTGATGACTTTTTTATCATCGTCAACCGTAATGCCATATACTTTGCAGTTGGGTAAACCTGTTCCTATTCTCTCCCACTTTCTTCTACCTTTCATAACTTTTGAGCTTCCAAAATACACCCCAGACCTTGTTGCAATGATCACCCCTCCTCCAAACAGCTTTGTACTAACTAAATTAAACCGACCGATTGCGTCACTAGGAAGTTGTTGTGAAATATCTTTTTTACGGGCTGCTTTATATGATTGCTTATTTTTATATTTTAAAGCGTAAACCATTTGAGTTTTCAAGTCAGAATTAAACCCTTCAATTCCGTCACTATACGAAACAAAAATCCAATTCTCCTTTGCTGGATGAGCTGCGACATCGGCAATCCAAGAATTTTTAGGCAATTGTATTTCATACCAAGATCTTATTGCAACTAAAGAAGAGGCTAAATTATTATTGTTTCTGAAGAGTCTATGTTTAATAATTTGATCACCTTTTTCATTTTTAGTGTACTGCAGGACATAAGCAAAAATCGTATTTGGTAAAAACGGGGAACTAAAGAGCCCAAAAACACGATATTTTTCCATTTGGTGAGAAGCATTAAAGTCGGAAATCACTTCTAAATTTTGTTCTCCTGAATCGTTAAAAACCAAGCGACAAACATTTGTATTCCCTTTATTTATTCCCAACTTATCTTCGTAGTTAAAATAAATAATATTTGACCTTGTAGGGTGCATTACTGTAGTCATTTCCCATCCAGGGGTTTTAATTTGGTGTTTATTGTGCAAATTTATAGGAGCGTTTTCAGTTGAATCAGCATGAACATATAAACCACCACCTCGATATTGATTGGAAGTGAAAACTCTCTTTGAATCACTATCAATAAGAGGAATCAGGCCATCTCCTCCATTAACCGTTCGCCAAGTATACTTCCCATTTCCGTTAAAATCATTCCTCACAAGCGAACCATCATGAAATAGTCCAACTGCTACTTGATTTATGTCTTTAGAATTCACGGCTAACCCCATCACTTCGCTTATCCCCAAATTACGACTTTTAAATTCCCACGACTCTCCATTATTATATGAAATATAGACGCCTCCATGTGTAGCTATATAAACCCTGTTTTCATCAAAAGGATCAAAAGTTACGTCCTCTATATCTGGATGATAATCACTATTAATTTTAGAAGTTTTTCCAGACCAATTTTCAAACTTTTTAATTCGAGTAGAATGACCTATATACACCTCATTAGTTCGATGTGGATTTACAGAAAAAGTATGACCGAACCCAAAATTTACATTTAAGTTTGAAACGAGTTTCTTTATTTCGTGTGACTCCATATTATATGCACTTAATACGTCAGACTTTCCGGGATAAACTTCTAAGATTAAAAGGTTTTCTTGCTGAATGGCCAAAGTGACATAATCAATTTTACGTGTGTTTTCGATTACATTTCCAATAATCGCATATTTATTATGTTGGTCACTAGAAAATTGCAACAACGACCATTCATTATTTTTAAATTGCGTAAGGTAGGCATGATCGTTATAAAATACCATGTCATAGATACTTCCCTCGATAAACTTTTCAATTTTGAAATTCTCGGCTAAACAATTTGAACTAAAATAAAGACCATTGGAAGTTAGAATATAGAGCATATTAGGATTAGAAGGATCAAACCTGGTCGCATATATTTTAACCCATGGATTATTGTCAAACTCCACATAACTTGCAACACACTCCCAGTCAAGGCCTTTATTTTTGGTCCTCATTAAACCACCTCGCTCATCAATTATACTTGGTCCTCCATTTTCACTATTTGGTACACTAACAGCAAACCAAATGTCGTCATTATCTGGATAAAAATCTGCCCAAGAACAGCCTGCATAAGGCCATCGATCTGAACCTGCATTAATCCAGGAATTAAAATCATCATCAGAATAAAACAGTCCACCGTTTAAAGACCCTGCAAAGCCCGCACCTTTTTTATTTTTATTAAGTTGTATAAATTCCACAGGACCGATTCCTGATGCCGACAAATTACGCGGATTTTCGGGCTCATCCATTGGTCCTATGGGTTGCCAACCGTATGAAAAAGATTCGTTTTGGCTAAATAGAGCAGCTACACTCAACAAGAAACACCCTAAAATTAATTTCCCTTTTTTCATAGAACTAAAATAAGAGAAAAGATACTGAAATACTATTTTAATATTGTGATGTGTCCGGAATCAATATGCTTTTTATCTGATGCATTTTCGCGAAACGTTAATTTCCAAAGATACACACCATCATCAACAATTTCTCCACCATAAGTTCCGTCCCAAGCTGCACTCATATCATATGATTCCCACATTATTTCTCCCCAGCGATTGAAAATAACAAAATGAAAGTCTTTGGGGTAGAAACCTGGTAAAAAAACCGGCTTAAAACTTTGATTAAAGAGGTCTGCATTTGGAGTAAAAGCATTGGGTATGAAATAAAGCAAAACATCATCTATTTTTATCTTTTTCCGTTTGACATCTGTGCACCCTTTGTCGGTTTCGGCAACCAACGTGATTTCATAAGTCGAATTTCCAAGTTCAGGATAAGTATTTGTAGGATTAACATCAGTCGAAGATTGGCCATCTCCAAAATACCACTGATAAATTGAGGCAAATTCTGACTCATTTTGGAAACTCACTGACCTATCAATTAAATCAGGACTTTCAGAGAGGTAACTAAAATCAGCGACAGGCATTTTCCAAACACAAATTTCTTCCATAAAGGTTTCTTCTAATTCGCATCCGTCCACTGTTTCAATATAGACATTTACATCGTAACAATCGGCATCATAATAGGTGTTCGTTACAACTGGTCCAGCGGCCATATTCCCATCTCCAAAATCCCAGAGAATATTGGAAACTGCACTGGGTGGAATTGTACTGTAAAAATCTACGGTTAAATCTTCGCAACCTTCATTATCACTAACCGTAAATGATATGTTTGGAATAGGAAAAGTAGTAATTAAAACATTCGCACTTGCACTGTCTTCACATCCCGAACTAACTGTAATCGTGTACAAAGTTGTTTCCGTAGGGTAAACGGTTTGAATAGGTCCATCCAATGACTCATCAGTTAAATTATTCGTCCATGTGTACGTATAACCTTCAGGTCCTTCACCAGATGCATCGCTGGACAACACCACCTCATCACCTGGACAAATTGTTGTTGCGGAAGAGGAAAAGACACTTAAAGGAGTGTATTGATTAACTTGTTGGGAAACTATTTCAGAAGTACAACCGTTGACATCTTCAATTTGTAATTCATGAATACCTATTGTTGCAGTCGACAGACATTCCGAATCAGCTGTACCATCCCAAATGAATGAATACGGGCCTGTACCTCCAGAAAATTCGGGACACAACGTAGCGGAACCTCCTAAACAAATCGTGGTATCTTCTCCTAAAGCAACAATAATTGGGTCCGCTTCATTTATTTCAACACTTGTTTCTGCTGTACAACCATTCTCATCTCTCACAACGACTTCTTTTGTTCCTCCCCCTAACCCAGTAAATGAAGGGGAAATTTGAAAGGGCAACCCATCAATACTATACTCATAAGCACCTGTTCCCCCAGTTGCACTAACTGTAATTTCTCCGTCCATCGTGCCATTACAAGTCACATCGACAACTACTACGTCGGTGATAGTTAACTCATCAGGTTCTGCAACCTCAACAACTTCAAGTAAAGTACAACCATTATCATCAAATATTTCAATATCATATGTGCCTGGACCTAAATCATTAAAACTACCAACCGGAATTGGTATTGATCCATCTATTGCATAAGAATAAGCAGGCGTTCCACCAGCTCCAATTATTTCAATAGAACCATCCATTAATCCGAAACATGATATCGGAGAAGCCGTTAAGGTAGCAACCAATAGTTCATCCGGTTCGTTGAGTACTACATTGATAAAAGCTGTACACCCAACAGCGTCTCGAATTACGATATCAAAAGTACCCGCAGATAAGCCAACGGCATTGTTAGAAAAACCATACGACCCTCCACCATCAAAACTAAATTCATACGGTGCCGTTCCACCCGAAACAAACACCTCGATCTCACCATTAGTTTCTCCCTGACAGCTCGGTTCAGTTAAAACGGTATCATCTATAATTATTGAAGATAATGAGCCAACAATTACTGTTTCACTGACAGAACACCCCGCGTCATCCTCAACTACAACCTCATATTCTCCAGGTAAGAGATTTTCGAAGTAATTAGACTCTTGAAAACTTGCACCATCATCGATACTAAATAATAATGGAGCCACACCAGCGGAGGCGTTAATTAAAATTGTTCCATCGGGGAAAGGACCACATGTCACATCCGTGGTAATCACATCATCTATATTTAGAGGTGAATCTAAACCAACTATAACCGTGGAATTGGTTGTACACCCGTTTGCATCTCGAATGACCACCTCATAAGCGCCATTTGACAAATCCATAAAATCGCCCGATCCAAAAAAACTTACTCCATCATCAATACTAAATTCATAAGGTGGAACACCTCCTGTACCAGTTAATGAGATTGTACCGTTAGGAGCGCCACAACCTGCGTTCGTGGTTAAGATAGCGTCAAATAATAATGCTGGGGGAGCGTCAATTTCGGCAATTGCTGAACCGGGACAACCCAGATTATCAATGACCGTTACTTCATAGGTCCCATTTGGTAGATTTTCGGCCGTCTCAGTGGTTTGCATTTCCGGGTCGTCCCACTGATAAGTATACGGTCCAGTGCCAGTCAATGGTATCGCCGTTGCCTCACCTGTAGAATCATCAAAGCAAAGTAAATCCACTTCTATTATATCAATATCTAACTCCTCAGTAATTGTAATTTCCTCCTCAAAAGTATCTGTACAACCGGATATATCAGTTATGGTAAGTGAAACGGTATAGGTTCCTACAGTTGAAAAAACATGCATTGGGTTTTGATCTATTGATGTTGAACCATCCCCAAAATCCCAGTTCCAATCCGTTATTTCAGTCGAATTATAATTTAAATCACTCGTGGATTCATCAGTAAAAATTAGCTCCTGTCCCACGCAAGCACTTATGGGATCAACAGAAAAAAGCGCCTCTCTTCTTAGGCATACCGATTGTTCATTAAAGACACCTCCTGTTCCACCAGACCATCCAAAATAAACATTCGGATTTCCTCCAAAAAACGAGGTAACTATATCACCAGTATACGTCAGGTAAGAAGTTCCATCCAGAAAAACTTCGAGTTCAAATAAAACAGGATCCCAAGTTATTCTAAAGTCATGATATAGACCATCTTCAATATTCGGAATTCCTATGGGCGCGACCTCCAAATGATTGACATCACCACCAGCGTTCATTGCCAAATGATCGTCATCAATGTCGGTTAAAACTGTTGGAGAACTATTCCAGGTATCCACTTCAATTCCGATAGACGGAGTAATTCCCTCATAACCTAGTCCATTGCCCAAGGAACCTGTGGATGTACCACTTTGTCTTAAAGCAAATGACATACCATCAGCACCCCAAACATCATTTGAACCCGCATTAATTTCGAACAAAAAATCAAATTCATTGGTTAAATCAATAGTGGAAGGACTCCAAATTGATCCTGCTTGATTCGCAGCATCAGTTAAGGTATAACAATCACAACTTCCCGTAGCCGACCCACTCAATACCATTTGGGAATTAAGTGTACAGGACAAGCTACTTACTATAATAATAAGAATTAGGTTTCGCATGGTAAACTAAGAACGTTATATTTTTTTTGAGGTTTGTTCTTAATCGACAAAGATATAAATAGATTCGATAAAAGGAGTATTCTACTGGTTATCCTTTATATAACTAAAATAAGACTTCAATATTTTCGCATTTGATAAACCTTTTGTTTTAATTTCAAAAACAACCGGTCGTTTATTTTCAAACTCACTGTAAAATAGTTCAAACAAATTCATCATCTCATTTTCACTACTCGCCGTAATATAATTTAAGTTAAATGCCTTTGACAGAAGTTCGGCGTTGGCTTCAAAAGGAGCAATAAAAGATTTAGATTGGTCCGATTTTGCAGGTCCGTCGATAATTTCAAAGATTCCTCCTCCTCCATTATTAATCAAAATAATTCTCAGGTTAGGACTTAAATAAGCGTTCCACCAAGCGTTGGAATCATAGAAAAACGATATATCACCAGAAATAACAACGTTCAATTGTTCCAGGGTATTTCTAGCAAATCCGGCAGCAGTACTTGAAGAACCATCAATTCCACTCACTCCTCGATTTGAATAGTACTTTACACTTTGAATTGGATTAAACAACTGGCAATATCGAACAACTGAACTATTTCCCATGTGTAAATTGGCAAATTCCGGTAATGTATCAATAATTAACTCAAATGCTTTAAAATCTGAAAATGGAACAGAATTTAAAAACTCTATATGTCGCTGCTCTGCCAAAAAATCGGCCTGTTTCCAAAGGTTTCCAAATGTTGAAGTCGGAACTATATTATTATTCTTAAAAATTTTAAAGAAAGATTTAGGATTCACCTTAAAGGATTTAGTTTTACTCGCATAAGTATCCTCATCTATCATAAAGTTTCCAACTCGCCAATTTTGCTGCGGTTTACATTTTCTTAAAAATGCTTTAATTCGTTTGGAAATGATTGCTCCACCAAGCGTAATCAACAAATCAGGTTGATATTTTTGGATTTCATCTTCATTTATAATTGAAAGCGTTCTATCAATGCAATGACAAACATTTTCAAAATCTTGAATATTCGAAGTGTTTTCAACTAAAAAAGCCACGGAAGGATCAGTCAATAACGGTTTCAAGGTTGATATATCAATTTCCGAGGGATTTAGTTGTCCAATAAGCACCAATTTTTTTTCTAATTTTTGATAGTTCTCCCGGATAAAAGCAACTTCTTCATCGTTTAATTCAAGATTGTTATTAAGTACTAATTCATTTACAGGATTAGGAATAAAATCTTGCGTATTATAAAGCGGTTCGTTTAATGGGATATTGATATGTACGGGACCAGTTGGCTGGTTAACTAACAGATTGAGCGCTTGATTAACAATTTTATCGCTGATTAAGACTTCTTCTGAATTAGGTTGATTTGGCAACTCAAAATCAGCCTTAATAAAATTAGCGAACATTTTTTTCTGGCGAATTGTTTGGCCATCCCCTTGATCAATCCATTGACTAGGACGGTCAGCTGTTAAAACCAACAACGGGATTTGTCGATAATAAGCCTCAACAATACCCGGTCCATAATTTACAGGAGCAGATCCAGAAGTACATGCTAAAGCAACAGGTTTTCCACTTGCTTCTGCTAATCCCAAAGCAAAAAAAGACGCGCTTCGTTCATCATGGACAACAAAAGTTTCTATTTCAGGATGACTATCGAAAGCAATTACTAAGGGTGCGTTACGCGAACCAGGAGATAATACAATTTGCCGAATACCTGCTTGTGAACACAATTCTGCAAGGTGCGCTATATGACTAATTTTTGTCGTTTTCATACCAAATGCAAAATTAGTCTAAACCAGATAAAAACAGAGAGAATTTAGCTTTTAATTAAGAGTCTAAAACCTTTTCCATGTACATTCATGATTTCCACGAGGTTTGATTTGGCGATATATTTTCTAAGCTTCGTAATGTAAACATCCATACTACGTCCATTAAAATAATTATCGTCTCCCCAAACTTGGCGTAAAGCCTCATTTCGATCTAAAATTCCTTCCCTATTTTTCACGAGTAAATAAAAAAGTTCATTCTCTTTCGTGGTTAATTTTTTCTCTTCACCAGAAAGATTTATTGTCTGCTGCAGGTAATCATAAGCAATATCTCCAAATTCAAAATTTGTTTCCTTTTTCCCTCCTTTATAGGTTCTTTTAAGGATTGCATTGACCCTTGCTAACAACTCTTCCATGGCAAAAGGCTTTGTCATATAATCATCCGCTCCAGCTTTAAATCCGGACATTTTGTCGTCTTGCATTGACTTAGCAGTGAGAAATAAAATTGGTATTTCAGTGTCCGCCTCCCGTATTTCCTTAGCCACTGTAAACCCATCTTTAACGGGCATCATTACATCTAGAATAACAAAGTCAAACATTTGTTCTTTAAATCGTGCAAGTGCGATTTCGCCATTGACACACAACGTCACGTCAAATGATTTTGCTTTCAAAAAATTGGCCAAAAGTGTACCCAAATTAGTATCGTCTTCAGCGAGTAATATTTTTACTTTATCATTCATTTTCTATAAAAATTTTAAATGTAGAACCTTTTCCTAATGTACTATCAACACTAATTTCGCCACCGTGTAGTCGCACTATAGAATCAACATAATTTAACCCTAAACCAAATCCCTTAACGTTATGCACATCTCCAGTTGGAACACGGTATAATTTTTCAAAAATTCTCTTTTGATCATCTTTCTTTATACCAATACCATTATCTGAAAAATACATTTCAAAACCATTTGTTTGTTTAATAAGACGAATTTTAACGACAGGAGGTCTATTACTATACTTTAGTGCATTATCCAAAAGGTTTGTTATAATATTCCCAAAATGAATGCGGTCAACAAGTGCTACAATTTCATCCAATTGATCTATTACAACTTTTCCTTCTTTTTGTTTGAATTTGATTTGAAATGTTTTTACGATATCCTTGAGTAAAAGATCGATTCTTACTTCCGACCTCTTCAAGTTTAAACTACCTTTATCTAGGAGAGAAGTTTGAAGAACATTCTCTACAAGTTTAGCGAGTCGCTTATTTTCTTGATCAATCATGCTCACATAACTACTCATAGTTTCTTCATCAGTATTAGCGATAATATCCGGATCAGAGATAGCTTCGCAAGCCAAAGAAATTGTTGAAATTGGTGTTTTTAGTTCATGCGTCATGTTACTGATAAAATCATTTTTAATCTCTGAAAGTTGCTTTTGCTGGTAAATAGTTGATACTGATAAATAAAATGCGAAAACAATTATTAGCACCAATAAAAAAGAAGCCACCAAAGTTCCAACCATTTCACTCCACAAATAAGAGCGTTCATTTGGAAATGAGACAATCAACTCATATTCACTCGGGTAAATTTCACTAGGGAATAAGGTAGTTGTATACAAACGACCGTTTATATCAGGCTTATAATGCGGACTTTTACTCATAAAATTTGTTGCAGTAACTCCGCCTTTTGTAATGTTAAAAAAGAAATTAGTATCCAAAGAACCTCTCTCTAAATTCCTTTGAAGCAAAGAATCTAGCACATATAAATTCAATGTCAATGAAATATCATCAAAATAATTACTCGTAAACATCTTCACCATAATTTCGTCTAAATATTGCGCTTTCCGCATAATTTGCCGATTAAACGAATTATTTAACTGAATGGCGTACGAATTCGAATCTTTCATCGATAATATATTTCCATCGATATTTGCGGGTTGTATATCTCCGAGCTCTTTTGTCAAAATTCGAGATTCTGCAAACAAACCTGTTGTTGTATCAATTACAGTTCCTTGTACAACTAAAAACTGTATTTTCTCACCATCTAGCGTTATAGTGGTATCTCTAATTTCAATAGATTCATCAACCCTAAGAACCTCGCTAAACTCACTATTTACAAACTCAGCGTACGAACCTTGTAAATCTTTTTTAAACAATTCTTTAGGAATCATTGATTCGAGTTCTATTTTCTCTAAATCACTTACTGATTTTTCGAGACATTCACGAACTTGTTCATCAAAACGCACTTCTGTTGCTTCATGAACATTTCTAATCCAAAAAAATTGTAAGAGCAGTAAACCAGAAACGGCTACCGACATTAATATGAGTAATATTTTAAACTGATTCCTTTGCAATCGCTGATGAGAACTGGTTAGGGTCAAATTTAACTGAAGTTAATAGATTGTATTTGTTGGTTAACTTTTTTTAACAGAAATTATTAATTTTGCCCGATTATGAGGCCACTCTATTTATTCCTACGAATTACCTTACCGTATCTCACGTCTATCTTTTACAGACGTACAAAAGCGATTAATGGGCAAAAGAAGTTTAATGCACAAACTATTTTTGTGAGTAATCATCCAAGCGCATTTATTGATCCATTAAATGCCGGAAATTTTGAAATGCCGATTCTATATTTTGTGACGAGAGGGGATATTTTTTACTGGTGGTTAAAACCGGTTACTTGGGCTTCTCACATGGTACCAATCTTCCGAAAAGCTATGGACGGTGCAGATTCGCACGAAAAAAACAAAGATTCGTTTGTATACCTTAGACAAACTTTACTTCGTAAGAAATCCCTTATTTTATTTGGGGAAGGTGTAACAGATGACATTTTTATTCGACGCCTAAAAACCATCAAAAAAGGTCCAGCCCGAATTGGGTTTGATACCATGGTTGAAACAAATTGGAAGGAAGATATTAAAATGCAAGCTTTGGGACTAAATTATACCCATCCTAAACATTTTAGATCAGATCTTTTAGTTGCAAATGGTGAACTTATTCATTTACGTGATTATAAAGAACTTTATGAAAATAACCCGAATGCGGCAATAACAAAACTAACCAGAGACATTCAAAAATCCCTCCAAGAACAAATAACTCATGTTGAGCGCATTGATTTAGCACCATTTGTAGAACACGTTTTGATTCTATCAAGAAAAGGCATGAATCATAAACACTATGATAAAAGTGAAAAATTAATTGACCGATATCGTTACTCGCAAAAAGTTGCAAATAAAGTAAATGACGAATATCAAGATGAGGATTCTTCTTGGAGCTCTCTAAAAGACCAACTAAAAAAATACTTCGAGAAATTGGATAAAAATAATATTAACGAAGATTGGGTAAACAATTACAGTCAAAGACAGAGCAAGTCCCAAATTTCAAAGTACCTTATTTTTATTGCTTTACTCCCAGTCACGTTGCTGGGGATTGTTCATCAACTAATTCCATATTTAATCATAAAACGTTTTGTTGAAAAAACATTTAGACGTCCCGTATTTTGGAGTGGCGTAAAATTACTTTTAGGCGCAACTCTTTCATTTTTATACAATTTTGCGTCAATTTTTCTTTTCTACAATTTAATCTATCCTAGCTACTGGTTGGCAGTTCTTTATTTCATTTTTGTCCCAGTGGTTACAGGTGTCATAGCATATAATCAAATTAAAGGATTAATTGATACCTTGAAATATGAAAAGGTGAATGAAAAATTGATGATTGAACTTGTTGATGACCGTGCGAAATGTATAGAGGCTTTAAAAGCAAAAAACTTGATTTAACCCTATTCAAAATCCTGGTACAGCAAATATTTTTTTCTCAAAATTTTGAATTCCTGCAGGCCTGTTGACCAAGTTTGACGTAACTCTTCAAAACTTTCACCTTGAAGCATACTTTTTCTTAAATGATTCGACCCATAAAGCAAATCAATAAAATTGTTTTTCAGGAAAAACGATTCCCCCGCGTTAAGGTTATCATAGAATGCATACAAATAAGACAGGTCTAATTGATCATTCTTTTGCAAATCACTTAACGCTAGATCGACAAAGCTTAAACCATGACATTCTCGCCCATTTAGCTTAGGGTTTTTAGCTCCAATATTTGGCTGAGGAACAAAGCTATAATCAGTTGAATCAGAAGCGTAATCAGGATGACCTATAATTTGAAATGGTGATTCAGTACCTCTCCCTATACTCACAATTGTTCCCTCAAAAAAACAAAGAGAAGGATAAAGATAAATCGAAGTCATATTCGGCAAATTAGGTGAAGGCGACTTTGGTAACTTATAATGCTTGGTATGATCATAACCGGTGCATTTAACGACTGACATTTTACAGCGAACATTATTCGAAAGCCAACCTTCCTCGTTAACCATTTGCCCATATTCACCTATTGTCATTCCGTGTATTACAGGAACTTTGTGCATTCCAACAAATGATTTATAGGCAGGGTCTAATATCGGACCATCGATATAATGCCCATTCGGATTTGGTCGATCGAGTACAATTAACTCTATTCCATTTTCTGCACAAGCCTCCATCACATAATGTAACGTTGAAATGTACGTATAGAATCTCACTCCTACATCTTGTAAATCAAACAATAATACTTCAATACCCGTTAATTGATCTTTATTTGGCTTTTTATTACTTCCATAAAGTGAAACTATTTGCAAACCTGTTTTATCGTCAATTTCATCCTTAACTTTTTCACCTGCATCCGCCTTTCCTCTGAAGCCATGCTCTGGCGAAAACACCCTTACTAAATCAAATCCAGTATTTTTTAATGAATCGACTAAATGCGTGTCGTTAATCATCGAAGATTGATTTGCTACAACTCCAATTTTTTTTCCCTTAATCTGTGGAAAATAATTTATGGTGTTTTCCGCTCCCACTTTTATACTTTCATTACAGAATAAAGGTGGTGTCTCATTTTTAACAATAACCGAATCGCTGTTGCTAACCAGTTCAGTTACCAATGCATCATTTTCACTAGCGCTACAACTCAATAAAGTTCCGATGAAAAAGAGAGAAATAATACGAGTCTTCATTTTAATCTTAAATTTGTGGTTGTAAAAATAGTCATTTTGAAAACTGAATTTTTTATTGCCCGAAGAATCTTAAAAAGTGAAGACAAAAAAAGCAAGTTGTCTAAGCCAATCGTTTTAATTTCTTTAGCAAGTATTGTTTTGGGTGTTGCAATTATGCTCGTAACTGTTTCGGTTATTACCGGTTTTCAAGACGGTATTCGCAACAAAGTTATTGGCTTTGGATCACATATTCAAATCACCAAAGACGGTCTAAATAAATCAATGGAGTCGGCTCCAATTCTGATTAAACAGGATTTTATTCCAGAGATCAAGGCCTTATCGGAAGTAAAAACGGTACAAGCATTTGGGTATAAACCTGCAATACTTCAATCGTTTCGTGATTCTGTTTCCTTTGAGCTTGCTTCGGGAGATACCAATCGCTCGAGTACCGATATTAAAGGCGTATTATTTAAAGGAGTTGATGAAAATTACGATTGGGACTTTTTTAAAAACAAATTGATTGCTGGACGGCTAATCAGTTTTGAGAACGAAAATAACGAAATCCTGATTTCAGAAGACATCGCTCGACTTATGGGGTATCAAGTTAATGATCATTGCGATGCTTTTTTTATCCGCGATAATTCTGGTCCTAAAAAACAAAAATTCCAAATTGTTGGAATTTATAATTCTGGTTTTGAAGAATTTGACAAAAAATTAATCTTCACTCAAATCAACCATATCCAAACTTTAAATAATTGGGGCGTACAATCATTTATTACACTTGCTGATACCTGTATCAATAATCAATTTGTATTAAAAGGGATTACTACTGGAGGATCAAAAAATTATAAATACCATTGGGGAATGGGCTATTATGACTCGCCTTACTTTCTTATTCCTCCAGGCAAAGGTTCGGTTCAGTTAATCAGTTCTGATTTTGAGCAATTGTCCTTGGGAAGAGACCGAGAACCATTATCACTTCCCGATACTTCACATGCGCTTTTTAATTTGAGTGAAAATTGCCACTGTAATGATTCCACATTGGCACAAACCGAATTTATTTCAAGTAATTTAATAAGAACACCATTTGGAGATCTCACCATTGAAAACGGCAATGGTACACATCATTATTATTCTGGAGGATTTGAAGTTATTTTGAATAATTGGGATGATTTGGATAAAATGGATGACATCATTTATGAAGAAATTCCATACGACCTTAAAACAACACCAATTACCGAAATGCATAGAGATATTTTTGCATGGTTGGACTTATTGGATATGAATATTGCTATCATCATAGTTTTGATTCTTGTTGTCTCTTTAATCAATATGATCACCTCACTTTTAGTGTTAATTCTTGAAAAAACAAATATGATTGGCATTCTCAAAGCTGTAGGAGGATCCAATAAGAGCATACGCTACATTTTTATCTATCATGCACTGTTTTTACTAATACGTGGACTATTTTGGGGCAATGTACTTGGCTTAGGATTATTAGCAATACAACATTTTACAGGTTTTATTCAATTAGACGCTACGGTTTATTCGTTAGATACAGTTCCTGTGAGCTTTAACTTACTGCATATCTTATACATCAATTCTCTCACTGTTATAATTTGCTTTATAGTTTTAATTCTACCGAGTTATCTGGTCTCTAAAATAAACCCGATAAAAGCTATTCGGTTTGATTAAAAATAATTGTTGAATTTTGGCCATCTTGGTTGATTTCTATTACCAAAATTCAAGAAAAACAGAAAAATTCGATTAAATTTGTGCTCAAAATTTTTAATTCCGAACAATGGCTGAAATCGAAATCAGACTCCCCAAAATGGGAGAAAGTGTAACAGAAGCAACAATCACAAATTGGTTAAAGGAAGTTGGAGACACTGTTGAAATGGACGAACCACTCGTAGAGGTGGCAACAGACAAAGTTGACAATGAACTTCCATCAGAAGCAGAAGGTGTTCTGGTTAAAAAACTCTATGAAAAGGATGATGTAGTTCAGGTTGGTGACGTAATCGCAATTATCTCTACAGATGGAGATGCTAGTCCTGCCCCAGCTTCAAGCAACAATAAACCTGCGGAAGTAGAAGCTGTTCCAACAGCAAAAGCAACTGCAACTTCAACCGTTCAAAACGAAGGTGCCGAATTGACCAAGTCAGGACCATCTGGTAGGTTTTACTCACCTCTTGTGAGGAGTATTGCCAAAGAAGAAGGTATATCAATGGAACAATTGGAGACCATCCAAGGTTCGGGAGAGAACAACCGTGTAACCAAAAAAGATATTTTAAACTATATCGAAAATGGTGGAGGAGCAACTGCGCCTGCCCCTTCAAGTCAAGTAGCAAATACTCAAGCGGCAACAAAACCTGCAGCTACACCTCAAAAAACAGAAGCGCCAGTTATTCCAACAATGCCTGGTGATGAAATTATAGAAATGGATCGTATGAGAAAGCTAATTGCTGATCATATGGTGAAATCCGTTCAAACGTCTCCACATGTAACTTCTTATGTTGAAGCTGATGTAACTAACATCGTAATGTGGCGAAATAAAATCAAGAATGAGTTCCAGAAAAAAGAAGGTGAAAAAATTACCTTTACACCTATCTTTATGGAGGCAATTGTAAAAGCTATTAAAGATTTTCCAATGATCAATATCTCTGTTAATGGAGATCATATTATCAAAAGAAAAGACATTAATATTGGAATGGCAACAGCACTTCCTACAGGCAACTTAATCGTTCCTGTTATCAAACAAGCTGACAATTTAAACTTAACTGGATTAACCAAACAAGTCAATAGTCTGGCCAATAAAGCTAGAGAGAACAAATTAGCATCAGATGACATTCAAGGTGGAACCTACACTGTAACTAATGTTGGTACTTTTGGTAATGTAATGGGAACACCAATTATCAATCAACCACAAGTTGCAATTATGGCACTAGGAGCAATTCGTAAAGTTCCTGCTGTAATTGAAACACCACAAGGTGATGCCATTGCGATCAGACACAAGATGTTCCTTTCTCACTCATACGACCACAGAGTTGTAGACGGTGCTTTGGGAGGACAATTTGTTAGAAGAGTTGCCGACTATTTGGAGCAATTTGACATCAACAGAGAACTTTAACAAAACTTGACAAAATCGGGGGCAAATTCTTGCTCCCGATTTTATTTTCTGCACAACCACCACAAAAAACACTGCTCTCCTACTTTCACATAAGTAACTCAAGAGCACCTCATTAAATTATTAAACCCCATCGAAAACACAGGTCGATTCTTACTTTCTTCATGTTTGAATAGATCTTAAAATCAAGGTTATAAACAATCGTTCGTAAAAAAGTTTGCTATACCTAGTTTAAAACATCCCAGTATTCTCTTTTTCTTTGATGTTGATACAATATGTCGACGCTTGTGAAAAATTTAATTACATCCATCTTTATTCTTTCAGCAGGTATGAGTTTTGCTCAGCCAGCGAAAGAAAAGTTACGTGAACAGTTAAAAGAGGCTTCCTTTAGTCAAAAATTTGATGTTGCACAAAACCTAATGCTAGACAAAATCTACATTGATGCTTTGTATGTATGGGAAATTCTTTTGGAAGAAGATGAAAAAAACGCTAA
Organism: Crocinitomix algicola; assembly: GCF_001661595.2. Taxonomy (GTDB): domain Bacteria; phylum Bacteroidota; class Bacteroidia; order Flavobacteriales_D; family Crocinitomicaceae; genus Crocinitomix; species Crocinitomix algicola. The sequence goes on along the minus strand of NZ_LYPF02000014.1, from coordinate 190,427 downwards.
TCTCCATTACAAATCGGGATTATGTTATATTCTTTTAAATCGTGAGTCCGAAGCATTACCTTCATTCGAAAAAGCGCAATTTGCTGTAAATAAAAATTACAATCCGAACTCTCACCTAGAGCGAAATGCGCCTCCAGAAGTAATGTACTACTTGGCAAAGGCCAATCACATTAATGGTGAGACCGCTAAAGCACAAGAACAATACACTTATTTTATTGAGAACGCCAATGACAAACATGAAAAATATAATCTTGCGGAACTAGGATTAAAACAATGTGAAGTTGCAAATAAATTAATGGCTTCTCCTAAAAACTACACCATTAATAATATCGGGGATGTTATAAATACTTCTTTTCCTGAATATAGTCCTGTTATCTCGATTGACGGAAATGTTCTTTATTTCACATCTAAAAGATTACGTGCTGACAGTTCAAATTACGAATTAAAAAATACTGCAAATGGGCAGTATTTTGAAGACGTTTACATGAGTTACAGAAATGATAATGGATCTTGGAGCACTCCGGAATACCTTGGTTTTTGCCGACCGCGTAGAAATGATGCTTCAATATCAACTTCTTCTGATGGACAAACCGTTTTCGTTTACCAAGATGTTAACGGTGGAGATATTTATTATTCTGAAATGGCGGATACTACTTTCACGAGTATTACACCTTTTCCAGCTGCAGAACTTAATACCGAATATTTTGAGAGCCATGCCACAATAAGCGATGATCAAAACTACCTCTATTTTGCATCTGATAGACCAGGTGGATTTGGTGGTCTTGACATTTACAGATTGAAAGTTTTACCTAATGGAGAATGGAGTAAAGCTTATAACTTGGGACCAACCATTAATTCAGAATTCGATGAGGATTCACCGTTTTTAGGAGTTGATAATAAAACCATGTACTTTAGTTCTAATGGTCCATCTAGTATGGGAGGATATGACATTTTTGTTTCACAAGTTGATGATGAAGATGTTTGGAGCACACCAATTAATATGGGTTACCCACTAAATACTGTGGATGATGATATCTTTTATACTACAACTGCTGATGGTAGAACCGGATTTTACAGTTCTGAACGGTTAGATGGTCAAGGCGATAAGGACATTTATACAGTTTTTGGAGATAACGACTACATTCAAAATGTTGCTGTTCTTAAAGGCTTTATTAAAATGAATGATGGTTCAACTATTCCTTCAGGAATTGATATCATCGTTAAAGATAGAGCGAATGATGATGACGGAAAAGTATATCGTCCGAGAAAAAGAGATGGAGGATATGTGCTTACACTAGAGCCATGCCATTCTTATGACCTGTTCTATAAACTTGACGATAAGACATTTCATGAATCAGAGTTATTTGTACCATGCAATTCATCATACCAAGAATTGAACCACACCATAGAAATGGACTTAGTAAGCCTATCTGCTGAACGAATTTTTAACACCAATGGTGATCAGGTTACCAATAACTTAGACAATGGCCAACAAGTGGATGGAGAAACTAACAATTCTAACAATCAAAATGCTGGAAACGTTAAAAGTGGAATGGTTTGCAACATTGTTTATAAAGTTCAAATTGGTGCTTTAACGAAAGAACTTTCTCCTGACTTATATAATAAGTTTAAACCTGTGAGTACAGAAAAAACCGACCTTGGTTATACGCGTTATTTTGTTGGTGTTTATACAACATACAAGGCCGCAGAAGCCGCACGTAAAGAATTGTTAGCTACATTTCCTGATGCTTTTGTAGTCGCTTATTTAAATGCAGTTAAAATTTCAACCACAGTTGCTCGAAACGTAGAATCAGGTAAGGTAACATGCGATGAGAGTTTATATCCTGAAATCAAATTTGTGCCAGACACTCCAAAAAGTAATCATACTCAGAACAACGTTTCAGACGCTGTTTCTGCCACCGCGAGCTATGAACATTATTTTGGGTATAATAAAGATAAATTTGATTACACTGACACTGAATTTAGAAGTTTTGCAAATCGTGTTAAGGCATTAACCTTAACTGGTCAAACAGTTAATATATATGTTAGTTCAAGTGCATCAAGAGTACCGACTAGATCGTTCAAAAGTAATTTAGAATTATCAGCACATCGAATGAATAATGGTAAAGCGATGCTCAGCAAAATTTTAAAAGAACTAGATGTTGATATGAGTAAAGTTAACATCATTGAAAAAGAAGCGACCGTGAATGGACCTACGTATAAAAATGACGCAGTTTCAAATAAACTCACTTATCGTAAATACCAATTCATCAAATTTGATATCCAAAAATAATGAAAGCCAGCTCCCTTAAAATAGCGGTTATATTCATGGCATTCATCTTTGCAATGCCCACCCAATCGCATGCACAAGATTTAAGTAATCGAAAGATTAAAAAATTCGTTAAAAAAGGACGAAAAGCCTACCGTAAAGAAGAGTATTGGAAATCAAAATCGTATTACGAAAAGGTGACAAACGCTAATGCTGATAAAGCACAATATTGGTTTGAAGCTGGGCTTGCTTATTACGACTCTCAAGTAAAACGAGAAGACGCTATTACCTATTTTGAAAAAGCCTTAGAATTATCGGAAAAGGACACGATACCTGAATTGTTATATTATACAGCAAAAACACATCATTTTAGAGGTGAGTTTGAAAAAGCAATTGACTTTTATAATATTTTCTTAAGCAATATCACGAACAATAAAAAAGGTCAAATTACTCGACAAGATGTTATTCGAGAAATTGAAATTTGCAATAACGGGATAGACCTTAGAGACGTTCATTTATACTCGGTTGATGAAATTACGAACTTGGATCAAAACATCAATACAGAGTATATGGAATACGCACCCGTTTTATCTCAAGATGAAAATTTAATCCTTTTCTGTTCCCGTAGACCAGCAAATGGAGTTAAAAATCAAGATGGACAATACTACGAAGACATCTATTTTTCAACAGCAACAGGAAGAGATAGTTCATTTGTCCAAGCCAAACTTATTGATAAGTCATCGGGTTATGTTTCTGATGAGATAAGCAAAGGAAAAGCTCATGTTGCACCGGTTAGTATTTCTCCTGATGGTAAAGTTTTATACATCTACAAAGAAAATAGCATCTGGAAAAGTGAACGGAACGAAGAAGGACAATGGTCTATTCCAATTCGCATGAATCAAAATGTGAATATAGGTGAAGCGAACCCGAGTATTTTTATCACACCTGATGAAACTGAAATGTTTATTGTGTCACAAGGTGTGGATAGTGGATACGGTGATCGAGATCTCTATTATTCAAGTAAGGATGAAAATGGACGTTGGAAAAAACCCGTAAATATGGGACCAAAAATCAATACACCATATAAAGAGGATGCCCCTTATTTATCGAAAGATGGAAAATCACTCTACTTCGCTTCACAAGGACATAACTCAATGGGTGGATTTGATATTTTCAGATCTGAACGGAATAAGAATGGGGAATGGGGCGAAGCAAGAAATATTGGAACCCCTGTTAATTCAGCAGGAGACGATATCTATTATATTGAAAATGATGAAGGAACACTCGCTTATTATGCTTCGATGCGACCAGGTTCTTATGGACATTTAGATATCTATACTGCTAAATACGACTGTAAAAACATCCCTGCATCTGAAGTAAAGGGTTATGCAATATATGCTGAAAATCATTTTCCTGTGAGTGGATTAATCAAAGTAACTAATGTTGGTACAGGTGAGGAAATGGGGGCATTTAATATAGACCCAAAAACAGGTAAATACCAAATGATTCTTCCTCCTGATAACTCTTATCGTATGGAATTAATCGTGGTGCAACCGGGCTATACACAAGAACGACCGCATATCGAAGAATTTTATCTGCCAAAACAGTGCGAAGTTTATAACCTATTCCAACAAATTTCAATTTCACGAAATAGAAACGAAAATGGAGAATTAGTAAGTCAACAAGCTCAATTTAAGCACATATTTACTAATCCAGATTTGATGTTAAAGCAAGAGTTCGATATTGATTTTTCGTACAAAGAAAATAACACTGAAAATACTGGGGGAATATCAGGAAATTTAGCACATTCTGAAACGGAAAAAGCAGAAGATGTAGAAGTCCTTTTATTGAATGAAGAAGATCAAATTTTAAGAATTACAGAAACCAATGAGAAAGGTGATTTTACTTTTGAAAAATTAGATACTGCAAGTTCTTACAAAGTATTGGTAAATCAGGATGATGCTATAAAATCCTACAACGATTGGGATGAATCGCATCCATCAGAATTTTATTTAGAAGGTAAATTGACTGAATATACAGTAAAAGATCAAGTGGCAATGCCTGAAACGACCATTTATCTGGCGAAAGAAGATAAAATTCTAAATGACATGGCGGTTACGGATGAAAAAGGTAATTTCAAATTTACAAATCCCACGACTCCTTTGGCTGTAATGGAAGAAATTAATGATACCACAACCATCACTTATAATCTTGATCAATCAGATCCTGAAATTCTTTATTCAGCATTGCTAACCACAATAGATCCTGATGATGAAAATGAAACGTATACAGAGCGTGTGGACATTGTTGAATTAAAAAAATTAACTGAATCTGACCCTCAATTAAGCGAGTATGCTGACTTACTATTTGATTTCGATAAGTTCTTTCTTCGTGCGAAAAGTGAAAATATCCTAGAAACACTCTACTTATTCATGAAAGAAAATCAAACAGTACACGTTAAATTAGACGGGCATGCTGACTGGATTGGTACTGATGAATACAATGATAAACTATCAAAGAAAAGAGCTTTATCTGCTCATAAATATTTAGTTGACAAAGGTATTTCTCCTGACAGAATCCATAATGCTTGGTTTGGTGAATCAAAGCCTAAGGTTGCAAACGCAAATCCTGATGGAACGGACAATGAAGCAAATCGACAATTAAACAGAAGAGTAGAAATCAAGGTTGAAGTACCTGAAATGGCAGACTTATATTTATCTTTGTAGAAATACAGATAATTAATTCGCATGAAGCTTAACCTTACGAAACCTATTGCTTTTTTTGATTTAGAGACCACAGGTTTAAATTTTTCAAAAGACAAAATTTTAGAAATAGCAATTCTGAAAATTAATCCTGATCAAAGCGAAGAACGGTTTGAAGAACGTTATAATCCGACTATAGATATACCAATCGAATCGACCGAAATTCACGGAATAACTAATGCTGATGTCAAAGATTGTCCCACATTTAAAGAAAGAGCTGCAGCAGTTAAAGGGTTTATAGGGGATGCCGATTTAGCGGGATACAATTCCAATAGGTTTGATATTCCTTTTCTACTTGAGGAAATGCTTAATGCTGGCGAAGATCTCGATATGAATGGTCGTCGATACGTTGACGTTCAAACTATTTTTCACAAAATGGAACAACGAACATTGGAAGCGGCATTAAAATTTTATTGTGATCAGGACTTAACGGATGCGCACAGTGCAATGGCAGACACTCAAGCGACCTATGATGTCCTTAAAGCTCAAATAGAAAAGTACGATGAAGTTGAAAATGATGTGGATTTTTTATTCGACTTTACACAGGTGGGCAAAAACAGGAAAATAGATTTTGTCGGACGATTAGCTTTAAACGATGAAGGTGAAATAATTTACAATTTCGGCAAGCATAAAGACAAAACTATTGCAGAAGTTTATCGAAATGAACCTGGATATCATCGTTGGATAATCGACAACGATTTTCCTTTAATTACGAAGAAAATTCTCAAGGAAAATGTCGATATCCTTATTAAAAAAGATCGCGAAAATAGAGCAAAACTAAAAGCGAAAAAAGAACAACAAATGGCCAATAAATTGGACCAATTGAAAAATAAATTCGGAAAAGCCTAATGAAAATAATTTGTATTGGCAGGAATTACAGCGATCACGCAAAAGAAATGAATGCCGAAATTCCTTCAGAGCCCCTATTCTTTCTTAAACCCGATACGGCACTATTTAAGGAAAAAAATTTTTATTACCCTGATTTCACAAATGAGCTAAATTATGAAGTGGAATTAATTATAAAAATAGCAAAGGTAGGTAAACACATCGAGGTGAAACATGCCGCCAATTATTATAATGAAATTGGTTTAGGCATTGATTTCACAGCCAGAGATATTCAAAAAAAATGTAAAGAAAAAGGGTTGCCTTGGGAAAAAGCGAAAGCTTTTGATCACAGTGCTGTTGTCTCCAATTCCTTTATTCCCAAAGAAAAGTTGGACTTGAATGCCTTACCTTTTAGTTTAAATTTGAACGATCAAATCGTTCAGGAAGGGAACAGTAAAGATATGTTGTTTAGTTTTGACGAATTAATTGCACATGTCTCAAAGTACATGACATTAAAAACCGGTGATTTAATTTTTACCGGAACCCCCAAAGGTGTGGGAAAAGTGGTAATTGGAGATCGTTTACAAGGTAGAATTAACGGTCAAGAACTCTTTTCTATCAGCATAAAATAGACATTCATCGATAAAGTTGTGAAAAATTGAATCCTAACCTGCGGATAATCCGTATATATACTAGGATAATTAAAAAAAATATCTATTTTTGTTTCGTTGTGAAGCAATTCAAACATTTATCAATTGTTAATTAAAAAAAAATCAAATTATGAAAAAGACCTTTCTTAATTTAAGAAAAATGGGATTTGTTCTTGTAGCGGCTAGTGCAATGGTAGCATTTAGCTGTGGAGGAGAAGAGTCAGCTGAAGAAGCTGCAACTGAAGCTACTGAAGCTGTTGAAGAGGCTGCTGATGAAGCTACTGACGCTGTTGAAGAAGCGGCTGAAGAAGCACATGACGCTGCTGAAGAAGCTGTTGAAGATGCTACTGAGGCTGTTGAAGGAGCTGCTTGTGAAGAAGGAGCGTGCGAAGCTGGAGCATGTGAAGGTGGAGATCACGAACACTAGAAATAGTTAATCTCTAAAATATTAAACCGTCTTAACCTCGTTAAGACGGTTTTTTTATGCCCAAACACTCCATTTTACTTCGCTATTAATTTGCCTTTAACTAACTTTACCTAAAGTCTTGGCATGAATAAAAACAAGAAACAAACTAAACACAAAATACCGGATGCACTTCAGGATATAGAGGCATGGGAGTTAAATCGTAGGAAATTTCTAAAAGGTGCACTTTTAGCGGGAGCTATGACGCAAATCGGCTTCTTCATGTCTTGTACACCAGAACTAAAAAAGGGGAATGATATCCTATCTGCCGAACAAGCAACAATACTCGATGACATCTTATTAATCTTATTTCCGAATGATGGAAATGGACCTAGCGCCAACGACATAAATGCTTTTGGATACATCATGTGGGTACTGCATGATGAATTAAATCGACAACCGGAAGATAATGAATACATCATTGAAGGGTTAGACTGGATGAACGAACAATCAGAATCATTCTTTGAAAAAAAATTTGTCGAACTACAACCGAAAGAAAAAGAAGAGTTGGTTGCTGAAATTGTACAACTTAAATGGGGTAAAAATTGGACCTCCATGATGATTACATTACTTTATGAAGCCCTTTTACTTGATCCAATTTATGGAGGGAATACCAATGAAGTAGGTTGGAAATGGCTCAATCACGTTCCCGGATACCCTAGACCAACGGAAGAATTACGATATGAAAGAATCATGGAAAAACAAATGAAAATAAAACAAACATGAAATACGACATTTGTATTGTAGGTAGTGGTGCTGGTGCGGGACCAATTATATACGAATTATCTAAAGCTGGTTTCAAAGTTCTAGTCTTAGAAAAAGGGCCTTGGTTAAAAACGTCTGACTTTACAAAAGATGAAATGACTGCCACGCGAAGAGATGCCTATGTTCCTAACCTCAAAGACGAGCGACATGTCGTGGTACGAAAAAATGCTCAAGGCGAATGGAAAGCAAAAAATACTGCTGATGGTGGTGGCGATATGTGGAACGGAAGTTGTGTTGGTGGTTCTTCAAATTTTATGAGTGCATACTTCCACCGTTTAAAACCAAAAGATTTTCGTTTAAAAAGTGAATATGGCGCAATAGAAGGTGCCAATATTGTAGACTGGCCAATAACCTATGATGAACTTGAACCATACTATGCTAAAGTTGAAAAAGTGATTGGTGTTTCTGGTAAAGTTGTACCGCATAAACACCAAGAACCTCGTTCTACTCCCGACTACCCTCATCCCCCACTTACAACCAATATAGTTGCTGATTGGTTTGTTGAAGGAGGAAAAAAAGAAGGGTTTAACATAACCCCAGCTGCAAGGGGTATAATTTCTGAACCTCGTGAAAAAAGAGGTGCCTGTTATCATTCGAATTATTGCGGAAGTTTTGGGTGCTCATCTGATGCTAAAGCGAGTTCTAGAGCGGCTCTAATTAATGATGCCCTGGAAACAGGGAATTGTGAAATTCGACCAAATTCGAAAGTATTTAAACTGGAAACAAATGACCAAAAGGAAATAACTAACGTTTGGTATTACGATTTTGATGATCAAAAAGTAAGTGTTTCCGCTAAGCGATATGTGATTGCCGCCCAGGCTGTGGAAACTGCTCGTCTAATGTTAATGAGCACAGGTCCTGCATTCCCAAATGGTCTGGCAAATTCAAACGGTCTTGTTGGCAAAAACTTACTCTTTGCAGGTGGTGGAGCGGGATCTGGATATATTCGGTACGACAGTTTGAGTGATGTTGATCGAAAAAAACTCGATGTCCCGTTAACCTTTGTGAATCAAACTTTATTAGATTTTTATGAAATAGAAGATGATTCTTTTAATGGAAAAGCAAAGGGGGGAACAATTGATTTTTTAATTGAACATTCAAACCCTATGCCTAAAGCTATGCGATCAAAATATAAAGATGGAACACTTTTGTATGGCTCGGCTTTAAAAGAAAACTTAAAAGATTATTTTACGAATCAAAAACGCGTTAGATATGAAGTGTTTTGTGATTGGCTGCCTAATGACGACTGCTTCGTATCATTAGATAATGAGGTTAAAGATAAATGGGGAGATCCTGTTGGCCGTGTAAAAGTGGGATCCCATGACAGAAATGTAAAAGTGGGAAATTATCTAGCTGAACGCGCAGAAAAAGTTTTAAAAAATGTAGGAGCCATCGATATAAGACGAGGAATCTCTAGTCGACCACCAACCAATCTTATGGCAGGTGGATGCCGCTTTGGAGACGATCCGAACACTTCAGTATTAGACAAAAATTGTAGAGCTCATGAAGTCAAAAACCTTTATGTTACTGATGGTAGTTTTATGCCTACAGGAGGAAGTGTTCCTTATACTTTTACAATATATGCAAATTCTTTTCGAGTAGCTGAAAAAATAATTGAAGATTTAAGAAAGAAATAAAAAACGCATAAAAAACACATTACCAGACAGGTGAGGCAATTGCTTCACCTTTTTTTTTGTTTAAACAAAAAAATATATAGTACTTTGTATTGCATAGTACTGTATTATTTATATATATTTGCCAAAACTGAATTACTCCTAAAACACAAGGATGAAAATAGAAAACACTAAAGCACAAATGCGGAAAGGAATTCTTGAGTACTGTATACTCGAAATACTTTCTAAAAAAGAATCTTACCCGTCGGACATTATCAATGAACTGAAAAAGGCCGAGCTGATTGTTGTTGAAGGAACTCTATATCCATTGCTAACACGACTAAAAAACGCAGGAATTTTAAACTATAATTGGGTAGAATCGCAAAGTGGTCCTCCGAGAAAATATTACTCGTTAACCGATGAGGGCCAACAATTTTTAACCGAATTACACAACACATGGACTACTTTGCAAAAAGCCGTTCAAAAAATTTCAAAACCAAATTAAAATGAAAAAAACAATAACCGTAAATATCGCAGGATTTGCATTCACAATCGAAGAAACTGCGCACGACAAATTGGCCAAATATCTCTCAAAAATAAAGTCAAATTTTGCGGATGCAGCCGAGCGAGACGAGATAATGGAAGACATTGAATTTAGAATTGCAGAACTGTTCCATGAAAAATTATCCAATACTAGGGAAGTCATTATTGAATCTGATATTACAGAGATCATAGAAACATTAGGACACCCAGAAGATTTTGCCTCTGACGAAGACCAAAAACAACATATTGATGATACTACAACCTATATTAATAAGAGACTCTTTAGAGACCGAGATAACGGACAAATCGCCGGAGTTTGCGCTGGTTTTGGCCATTATTTCTCTGTTGACCCTTTGATATTTAGAGTTTTATTCATTTTATTCATGGTCCTATTCGGCACCGGAATTTTATTATACATCATCTTGATTTTAATCATCCCTGAAGCAAAAACTACATCCGAAAAATTAGAAATGAAAGGTCGTTCGATAAATGTTGACACGATTAAAGAACACCTTTCAGGTATTAAAAATGCTGTTTCAGAGTCCGCTAATAATTCAAAATTAAAACATCGGCTAAACGATGGAATTAACAAGGGGGTTGAAGTAGGAAAATCAATTTTTGAATCGGTTGGAAAAATTATCGGTATTGCGTTTATAATACTCGGAGTTTTTATCCTCACTTTTCTTCTTCTATTTTACTTTGGAAACATCGAAATCATTCCCTTCATCGGTCCCGACAGAATTGAGGATTTACCTACTCTAATTTCCCTCTTATATCCTGAAAATTCACCAAGTAAACTGATATTCTTCGCGATAATTATTGCTTCCATCATTCCTGTAATATATTTAATAATTGCAGGAATTAAATTAGCCGTCACAAATGCAAAAAACTTTAAACAAATCATTTGGTCACTCGCAATAATATGGACAATTACAATTTGTTTTTTAGCCGTAGTCAGTATTCAATTAGGAACAGATTTTAAAGTAGGTAAAACAATTGTCAGTGTTCATGAAATAAACGAAAATATTGAAACGCTTCATGTGGATGTGATAAATGATGACCAATTCTCCAATCACATTGACCCATACGATGATTGGTCAAACGCTGAACTTATAAAAGCCAATAAAAACGCTATTTATTTCGGATTTACCAGCTTAGAAATAGTGCCTGTAGACACTAACCAAACTTTACGATACAAACTTAAAAAAACAAGTCGTGGATCAACTGAACATGATGCAATTCAAAACATTGAGCATATCGATTATCCGGTAAAAGTAAGTGGAAATAAATTATTTTTACCTCCCTACTTTTCTTATCCCATTGAGGACAAAATAAGAGGGCAATACGTACGTTTAATTCTTTATGTTCCTCAAAATAAAAAAATTATTTTTGGGGATAATATCGATCGTGTATGGCGAAGATCAGTTTATGACGACTTCGACGAATCATACGAAACAACATATACGATTAAAACAGATGACAAAACGATTATTTTTGAGGATTAGAGGCTGATAAATGACAATAACTAAAAGACACATACTTGTTCTACCCCGATGGTATCCCAATAAAACGGACGAACAGCTGGGCATTTTTATTCAGCGCCAAATTCACCTCATGAATAATGATTTTAGATTTACGGTTGCGTATGCTCAAGGTATACCTAATCTAAACAGTAAATATGAACTGACTGAAAACAAAAGTAATTCCTTTGAAGAATATCGTGTGTATTTTAGGCAAAACACGGGCCTACTTAAGAAAGTAATTAATTTTTACAGGTATCGTAAAGCACTAAAAATGGCAATTCGAAGGTGCAATTCGAAAATTGATCTAATTCATACTCATGTACCCTATCGCACCACTCTATTTGCCTTAAAGCTAAAACGAAAACTTAAAATTCCTTTGGTCATTACTGAGCATTGGTCTGGTCATTTAAATGGCAAATTCCAGGCTAAAAACAAACTTGATAAAATCCTGTATAAAAAAGTCCTTGCACAAGCAAATAATATTAGCACTGTAAGCAAGACATTGCAAAAAGCATTCAAAAAAAATACGGGTTATCACTCGGTATGCATTCCTAATATCATTGAACGCCATACAAACTCCAGTACGATTAAAAAAGAGGGTATTAATATTTTGTCTGTTAGCGATTTTGTTGATGAAACAAAAAATATCTCGGATGTATTAAAAGCCTTTCGAAAAATAGTTGCTGTATTTCCCAAAGCTAAACTTACATTGGTTGGTGGAGGGCCTGATGAAGGAAAAATTCATATACTAGTTAAAGATCTTGAGTTCCCATCTGGCACTCTCAATCTAACAGGACGTCTCAATCACAAAGACGTTTTAAAAATAATGGCGACTAGCGATTTATACGTATGCAATTCCAGACACGAAACTTTTGGTATGACCGTGGCTGAAGCGCTTTATGCTGGTACACCGGTAGTCTGCACGAGATGTGGAGGACCGGAGGAATTTTTAAATGAATCAAATAGTATTCTTATTAATTCAGCGCCAGTAAACTCTTCAAACCAGGACCAATTATATAAAGCGATAAGTGAGTTAATTGTGAATATCGATACGTACAATTCAACCGAAATTCAACGGAATATTGAAAATAAATACGGTCAACAGGTAGTAAGGGAAAAATGGCTATCTTTTTACACTCACGCAATTATCTAAGTTCCGCTTCAATCGTTTTTAAAATGTTTTGAATTTGATTTTCCGACTGCTGAAGAAAGGACATTGTATCTTTTCTCAAATTGTAAATATTTTTTGCCGTCACATTCTGCATTGCATCTACTGATTTTGATAAAACAGGATTTAATCGATAATAGAAAATAGCTCCCGTCTCGTGCAAATTCAATAATTGATCATTAATCGTAATGTTGTATTTTTCAATCTCATCTTTGATATGCAAATCCCCTGTTCCAATACTTATAACGATAGGCTTTTTTCCTTCGCTTAATGCACTGTTTACAGCCAGTAACGAAGGGTTTTTCGCTTTAAAATATCCATCAACATAATCTACTCCATTAATTCGAACTGAAGGAAAAATTCCCGGATAGGCACAACTCGCGAGTATCGCATCGGATAACTGACATGAATTATACGCATTAAAAATAACTGGGTTTAAATTCAAGGCATTAGAAGCAACTAAATTTAGTTTCGGAAAATCTTTTACTTCAAACTGAGAAAAATTAGCTTGAATTAATTGCATTAAAGCACGTGCTGGGATACTCGACCCTTGGGGATTTATCGCCGATGCAGAACGAAATTCATATAAATCCAAAACGTTTTGAATTGCGATTGGATAGTTCACTTTCTCTTGAACATTAATAGCCGCAGAAATCAGGGCTCCGGTAGAAGTACCCCACCAATTTGGATCGTAAGCTTTAAGACTTACAATACTCTTTGATTCTATCTCTTGAAGAATTAAAAGCGGAATTATACCTCTAATTCCTCCTCCATCTATCGCTATTATCAATTCTGATTGCATTACCTTAATCGCAGTGTTTGTCCAATATGAATAACGTCAGTTTCCTTTAATCCGTTTAATCGACATAAAGTACTAACAGATGTCCCATATTTCCGAGCAATTGTCCAAAGGTTCTCTCCTGAACGAACGCGATGTGTTTTAGCATTCCGGTCAACACTCCTACTAGAACTGCTGTAGGATGAACTTGAATAAGGACTGAAAATTCCACTGTGAACTAATAGATTATCTTTGACATAATCGTTTTCAAAATCAAAAATCAATTCAGGATCAATAGGATTATCATAAAATCGAACTTCAAAATGTAGATGCGATCCTGTTGAACGTCCCGTATTACCTCCTAAACCAATAGGGTCACCTGCTTTAACATCTTGATTCGGCACAACTAATAGTTTTGAACAATGTGCATAATAAGTTTCTAACCCATTATAATGCCGTAAGACAATTAAATTTCCAAAACCGTGATCGTGATACTGCGAATAGCGGACTTTTCCATCAAATGCTGCGAAAATAGTATCTCCTGTCTCCAAATCAATATCTACTCCATTGTGTCTTCGACCTCTTCGATAACCATAACCTGAAGTTTTTCTCCCTTTAAAAGGAATTGCATAATTGCCATATAATGAATCTAAGACGCACATCCAAACAGTATCCTTTAATAAAGTAACATCATTTGTAGTGCAAGTTATAACGTCATCATGTGTCCAAAGTGATTTGTAACCGTAAGTAGAATCGTTACAAACTAATTCGTGCAAGCGCTCATTCATCACCCCAGAAAAATTTTCCTCGTGCATATACGCCCACGTTCGATTGGGATATATTAACATAGAACCTTGCTCGGTGATAATAGTATCAATAGGTGCAGGTTGCGGCGATTGGGAATACCCTCCTACTAAAACACTAATAAAGAGCAGGGTAAAAACAATTTTTTTCATCTTTTCATTTTCAGTCAACCGCAAAAATAATGATTTCTTAATAAATGACTCGAATCCCGCTTTCGCGGGACTTTCCTTTAGTATATTTTAACAGAATAATTAGCTCTTTTACGCATTTTTATGCTCGATCTAAATAAAAGCCCTACCTTTGCACAAAATTTTGCGAAAAAAGCAAATGCTTGATCAGGGTTCATTGTCGTTACTATTGAGAATTTAGTTCGAACCGAGATGAAGCAAAAGGTAAAAACTAAATTTAATTAACATGAAGTTCAGTGAACTAGGCTTGAAAGATTCTATTCTTTCGGCTATCACAAAAATGGGGTATGAATCTCCTACTCCAATCCAAGAAAAATCAATTCCTTATTTACTTGAAAATGATGGTGACCTAATTGGTCTTGCATCTACAGGTACAGGAAAAACAGCGTCATTTGGCTTGCCATTACTCAACCAAGTTGACACGCAATCCAAAAACACACAGGGTCTAGTTATATGTCCTACTAGAGAGTTATGCATTCAAATATCTAACGATTTAAAAGCGTACTCTGAAAACATCAAAGGTTTATCAATTGTACCTGTTTACGGTGGAACTGATATAGGTAGACAAATTAAACAAATCGAGCGAGGAGCTCAAATTGTAGTGGCTACACCAGGTCGATTAATCGACTTAATTAACCGTAAAAAAATTAAACTATGGGAAGTAGAAGCAGTTGTCTTAGATGAAGCTGATGAGATGCTTAACATGGGGTTCAAAGAGGACATCGACGCCATTTTAGATCAAACTCCTGATTTTAAAAATGTTTGGCTATTCTCTGCAACTATGCCTAAAGAAGTTGCGCGTATAGCAAAAAACTATATGGAAGACCCTTTCGAAATAACGGTTGGGGGTAAAAATGAAACAAATAAAAACATCGAGCATCATTATTATACTGTAAAGGAGAGAGATCGTTTTCAGGCACTAAAAAGTGTTATTGATTTTAATCCCAATATTTACGGTGTAATATTTTGTCGTACAAGAAGAGATACTGCGGCTGTTGCAGATAAATTAATGGCAGGCGGCTATAATGCTGAACCAATTCATGGAGATTTATCACAGGCACAACGTGATCGTGTGATGGACAAATTCAGAAGCAAGACCTTGCAACTTTTGGTTGCAACAGATGTGGCTGCAAGAGGAATTGATGTCAATGATATTACTCATGTTATCCATTATCAGCTCCCGGAAGATGTAGAAAACTACACGCACCGAAGCGGACGAACAGCTCGCGCAGGTAAAAAGGGAACGTCTATCGCTCTTATTAACACCAAAGAAGGACGTAAAATTAAAAGTATCGAGCGAATCATTAATACAAGTTTCGAACTTAAAAAGGTGCCTACCTCAGATCAAATTTGTGAAAAGCAACTTTTATCCTTGATTAAAGGAATTAAAAATGATGAGGCCGATACCAGCAGAATTGACACTTTCTTACCTGTTTTAATGGAAGAATTAGGTGAATATTCTAAAGAAGAAATAATCAAGCGATTTGTTGCAACTGAATTCAACAAATTTTTGGATTATTATGAAAACGCTCGAGACCTGAACGCTACTGCAAGAGATAACGGAAGAGATGATTTTGGTTCTAAAAAACGTGGTAGAGACAGTAGAAATGATCCAAATCAACAACGATTCTTTGTTGGCTTAGGTCGTAAAGATGGATTTAACCATGGAGCATTGTTAAGGTTGCTTTGCGACAATACAGGAATTAGTAAAGCAAATATTGGAAAAATCGATATTCTCGAAAAATTTTCTTTCTTTGATGCCGATAAAAATGAAACGGAAAGAATTCTGGAAAGCATGAAAGGTGTTGACTTTGAAGGAAACCGCATGAGTATCGAAAAAACAAAAGGCAGCAACGACAAAGGGGATGGAAAACGATCTAGTAGCAGAAGAAGCGGTGGTCGTTCAAGACGAAACGAAAGAAGTAAATCAAGTAATAGAAGAAGATCTTACAGAAATTAATATCATTATCAAGTCATAAAAATGGAAATTAGAAACATCGCAATTATCGCTCACGTTGACCACGGTAAAACAACTTTAGTAGACCGTATGATTGAGGCCGGTGGTGCCCCAATTAAAAGTGATGGCGAATTAATTATGGATAGTAATGACCTCGAAAGAGAAAGAGGGATTACAATTACTTCTAAAAACGTATCCGTATCTTATAAAGGTACGAAAATCAACATTATCGACACCCCTGGTCACTCCGATTTTGGAGGAGAGGTTGAACGTGTGTTGAATATGGCAGATGGTGTATGTTTATTAGTCGATGCCTTTGAAGGTCCAATGCCTCAAACGCGCTTCGTTTTACAAAAAGCACTAGAAATGGGACTAAAACCATTGCTTGTAGTAAACAAAGTTGATAAAGAAAATTGTACTCCTGATGAAGTTCATGAAAAGGTATTTGACCTTATGTTTGAATTGGATGCAAACGAAGAGCAATTAGAGTTTGAAACAATTTATGGTTCAGCAAAAAACGGTTGGATGAGTGACGATTGGAAAAAACCAACCGATAAAATTGAACCTCTATTGGATAGAATTTTAAACTATTTCCCACCTAAAGAATTTCCAGAAGGTACAACTCAAATGCTAATCACTTCACTGGATTATTCTTCGTTTGTAGGACGAATTGCAATTGGTAGATTAACTAGAGGAACGGTTGAACCAAATCAAAATGTAACATTAGGTAAAAGAGATGGTTCATTAATCAAATCTAAAATCAAAGAGGTTTTTGTTTTTGATGGGATAGAAAAAAGAAAAGTTGAAACAGTTCAAACTGGAGATATTGTAGCTGTTACAGGAATTGAAGGTTTTGAGATTGGAGATACGATTTGTGATTTTGAAAACCCAGAGCCTTTGAAATCCATTACTATTGACGAACCGACCATGAGTATGTTGTTCACAATAAATGATTCGCCTTTCTTTGGTAAAGAAGGTAAATTTGTGACATCTAGACATATCCATGATCGTTTAGAAAAAGAACTTGAAAAAAACTTGGCTCTAAAAGTCGAGCCTACTAATTCGGCCGATAAATGGAATGTTTACGGTCGTGGTGTAATGCACTTGTCTGTATTGTTGGAAACAATGCGAAGAGAAGGATATGAAGTGCAAGTTGGCCAACCTCGTGTTATAATTAAGGAAATCGATGGTGTAAAATGTGAACCAATCGAAGATTTAACAATTGACCTTCCTGAATCGTTCTCAGGTACCGCTATTGATGCCGTGACTAAACGAAAAGGGGAAATGTTGAGTATGGAACCAAAAGGGGAAAGAATGATCTGTAAATTCATCATTCCTTCACGTGGTTTAATCGGTTTGAGAACTTATTTATTAACACAAACTGCAGGAGAAGCGATTGTAACGCATAGGTTTATCGAATACCAACCGTATAAAGGTGAAATACCAGGACGTCAAAACGGTTCTTTAATTTCTATGGAAAAAGGAACGAGTATCCCTTATTCGTTATCAAACCTACAAGACCGTGGTAAGTTCTTTGTACATCCAAATGTCGATATTTATGAAGGACAAGTAATTGGGGAAAATTCTCGAGCGGGTGATTTAGTAATAAACGTTACAAAAACTAAGAAATTATCTAACATGAGGTCTTCTGGTGCCGATGATAAGGTTAAAATAGCTCCTCCAATTACTTTTTCATTGGAAGAGGCTTTAGAGTATATCCAAGAAGACGAATATGTAGAGCTTACACCTGAATCAATTCGAATTCGTAAAATTCTACTCACAGAAAACGAACGAAAAAGAGCGGGTAAATAATAATTTGTTCAAAACCTTGTTAATAACAATAAACAAGTGCGCCTAAAAAAGGCTTGGATAATTCTATTTTTGTTTAAAGCGAAAACTTTATTCTATGTTTGATGAAGAGGATAATGATGAAGGTGATGGAATGTTTGATGCCCAGTTCAACTCTGAACTGCAACGTTTTGAACGCATGCTCCAAGATCATGACGAATTTTATTTCGATGCAGAAATCTTGGAGCAAATAGTCGAACATTTTATTGTCAACAACCAATTAAAAAAAGGATTGAAAGCTGCCAATTTTGGTAACAAACAACATCCTACAAATACACTTTTTGATTTAAGGAAAGCACAAATTTTCTCAAGTACTGGTCAATTAAAAGAAAGTCTCTTAATTCTCCAAAACCTTGAGAAAAAAGAGCCCTATAACCCTGAAATATTTGTAACTAAAGCAAGTGTTTTTGGGCAATTAAGGGATCATCCAAAAGCAATTAAGTACTTTGAAAAGGCAATTGAAGTCGCTCAAGAATATAACCACTTGGAAGAACTTGAAGAGATTCGCTTCGACCTTGCAATGGAATATGAGAGCATTCATAATTTTCAAAAAGCAATTCAAGTGTTGGAAGAAATTTTATCCGAAAACACAGAAAATGAAGCTGCTATTTATGAGGTAGCCTATTGCTATGAGCGAATTGGGAATTTTGATAAATGCATTGAATACTACACGAAATACATCGATAACAACCCCTACTCATTCACAGCTTGGTATAATTTAGGGAATATTTACTTTCTTAAAAACAACATCGAAAAAGCAATTTGGGCTTATGATTATTCCATCATTATTAACGGTGATTTTGCCTCGGCTCATTTCAACCTTGGCAATATTTACATGCAGAATGAGGAGTACGAAAAAGCTTTAATCTCCTACCAAAAATGTGCCGAATTGGATGATAGTGACGCTTTAACGCTAAGCTATTTAGGCGAGGCATACGAGCGTCTAGAACGTTACGAAGAAGCATTAAGTACCTACTTGACTGCCCGTGAGTTAAATCCTGAGTTAGCCGAACCATGGCTGGGAACAGGTATCATATTAGAAGTTCAAGGTGAAGCTAGTCAGGCGATTAATTTTTTAAAACAAGCGGTACACCTGCAACCGGAAAATGCTAACTATCGACTTGTTTTAGCAGAAGCGCTTTATAAATCAGAACGATTGACTGAAGCTGAAACTGAGCTTGACCGTGCGTTACAGTTAGATCCAACGTATAGCGATGCAGTGCTATTACTTGCTAAAATAAAAATTGAATACAGTCTAGATGATGCGCTTGACTTTTTATTGAGTATTGAAAATTTCCATGAACACAGTAAGGACGTCCGAATGTTACTAATCGCCATATTTTGGCAATTAGGGCAAAAAACTGACGCATTACTTTTATTTAAGAAAGAGTATTTAATCGATAAAGGTTCAGCAAAAACACTATTTTTGTATTTACCGGAAGCTAAAAACATTCCAGATTTTTTAAAGATAATAGATATAGAAAATGAATAATAACTTTAAGTTATCACACATACCAGAAAGACCTGCAAAACCGAGAGAATCAGGTGTAACAATGATGATGGATAAGGGCCTTAGCCTTAGAGAAGTTGAAGATTTTATTGACGCAAATGGTGAGTTTACTGATATCGCAAAGTTCGGTTTCGGAACAGCATACGTCACAAAAAATTTAGAGGAGAAAATTAAACTGTATAAAAGCGCAGGAATTCGACCATACTTTGGAGGCACGTTATTTGAAATTTTTATAGCTCGAAACAAATTCAATGACTATCAAAAACTTCTTGATAAATACGATTTAGATTTATGTGAAGTATCTGACGGTTCAATTATCCTTCCACACGACCAAAAGTTAGAATACATCAATAAACTCTCTAAAGAACGAACGGTAATGTCTGAGGTTGGATCAAAAGATGCTGGCATTATCATCAGTCCAGCAAAATGGATCAAAATGATGAGCTCTGAGTTGGAGGCCGGTTCTTGGAAAGTTATTGCTGAAGGCCGTGAGAGCGGAACTGTTGGTGTTTTTCGTCCAAATGGAACGGCACACACATACTTAATTAATAAAATAATTGCCAAAATTGATCCTAATCGTATTTTATGGGAGGCACCTCAAAAAACGCAACAAGTTTGGTTTATTCGACTTTTTGGTCCAAATGTTAATTTGGGAAATATTGCTCCAAATGAAATCATTCCATTAGAATGCCTGAGACTAGGTTTAAGAGGTGATACCTTCTTCGAGTTCTTACCAGATGATATCGAAAAAACAATGAAACAAAAAGCAGAAAAATAATGAGTGATAAGAGCTCAAAATCAAAATTTGGTATCGCTCTACGTGGTGTCGCAATGGGTGCTGCAGATGTTATCCCTGGTGTTTCCGGAGGTACAATCGCATTCATAACAGGGATATACGAAGAACTACTAGAGACAATAAGTGGTATTAATTTTGGCCTAATTAAAACATGGAGAACCGAAGGGTTCAAAGCAATGTGGAAAAAAGGTAACTTTAATTTTTTGCTCGCTTTGTTTAGCGGTATTATTTTAAGTATCGCTCTTTTATCTGTATTAATCGAACATTTATTAAAAGACTACCCAATTCCTTTATGGTCTTTTTTCTTCGGATTAATCGTTGCTTCAATTTGGCTTGTCGGTAAGACCGTAAAAAGTTGGAATTATAAAAATATTATTGGTTTAATTGTAGGTTCTGTGATTGCTTATTACATTACTATTATGGCGCCAGTTGCCGATAGCCAGAATCTTTTTTATATCTTTATTTGTGGAGCAATTGCGGTATGCGCCATGATTTTACCAGGAATATCTGGTAGTTTTATTCTTTTATTACTAGGGGCATATACCGCTGTTCTTGGTGCAATTAGTGGATTGATTAAAGCACTTAAAGCTGGAGACATCACCACTATTCTGGAAAATGGTACCTTAATTGCAATTTTCGCTGCAGGTTGCCTGATTGGTTTAATCAGCTTTTCAAAACTTCTAAATTGGCTGTTCAAAAAGTCACATGACCTTACAATAGCAATTTTAACAGGTTTTCTTGTTGGTTCTTTGAATAAGATTTGGCCCTGGAAAGAAACCTTAACCTCTTTTACCAAACACGCAGGTGAACCGAACGAAGAGATAGTTCCCGTTTTACAAAAAAACATTAGTCCAATCCATTTCACTGAACTAACAGGAAATGAAAATTATCTCTTAATTGGTGTTCTCTTAGCCATTTGCGGCTTGTCATTCATCATTATTTTAGAAAGGTTTGGTAACAAAAACAAAGTGGTGTAAACATCATTTTATTTGTACAATTCATCAAAATTGAGAGGCAACCGTGATTATCATATGCCCGTCTTAAAGAAAAAATAATATTTTTTTAACTTTAAGATTTTCACATCCAAATTATCTGTATTTTCAGATTCGTTTTACTAAATCGATTTAAATGAAGGTTTTGCTCACTTATTTTGTTTTTCCTCTCTTACTATTACTCAGTTCTACAACCAGAGCGCAGGTCTGTATTCCTACTTGGTTCAATCCATGTTATAGCGGTGGAGGTGCATCCACAAACGATTTAATTGATAATTTCTGGACAGTTGGGGCCAATGTTGACATTCTAAATATGGACTCAAATTGCTCGCCTCCGGGGAACTATGATGTGACTGGCATGGTTGCCGAAGTTTGTCCCGGAATGGAAGTTGAAATGAATATGCAATGTGAGGTAGAGGGTTCTTTTGCTCAAGGTTTTGCAGTTTGGATTGACTGGAATGATAACGACACTTTCGAACCTATTGAGAAAGTTTATGCTTCCCCAACGGCTAGTTTTGCTGTCTACACAGGCACATTCATGGTGCCAGGGGGGATTAGTCCGGGTAATTATACTATGCGCGTAAGATGTCAATATTTAACTGCTGGAGCTTTAATAGACCCTTGTGCCGCAGCCTCTTTTGGTGAAGCTGAAGATTACATCATTGAAGTTGGTGCTTGTGACCCAACTATTTGTCTTGGTGATACAACAGAACTCGATTTAGGTACCTTACCTCCTGATCCTCTCACATTTTCGTGGTCGCCAGATTATAACATCAGCGATGCATTCGGTGGTCCAATTGTAGAAGTGTGGCCTGAAGATACTACTGATTATATTTGTACGATTACTTCACCTGATAGTACTTGGGAAGTTCCTTTCACTGTCTACGTTATTCACCCCGCAAATCCTTTTGCTGGCCTTGATGATACCTTATGCCATTCGCCTGACTTTGGCTACCCTATTGATGCTTCGATTGAAGTTGATGAAGAAAATGTCGATATTATTTGGAATATGTACGACTTTGATGGTGGAGGTTCTCCTTCGGTGGATTATGATCCTGATGACGATGTTCTATCGCCTGAAATTTCGGTTGAAGACCCAGGAACATACCAATTTATTATCACCGTTGATGATAGCTACGGTTACTGTCCGACGCAAACTGATACAATTTCATTAACTTATTTAGCTCCTAGTCATTTATTAGAAGCAACTAACCCGAGTTGCTTTGGAGATACCGATGGCACAATTACTGTAATTAATGATGGAATTATTCCTGTTACTCAATTTAGCATTGATGGTGGTGGAACTTGGCAAGTAGAAAATGTGTTTAACGATCTACCTGCTGGCATCTATACCATTACCTCAATGGATGATTATGGTTGCCAATTCGAAAGTGAGATTGAATTAATTGACCCCGAACCAATTACCATCGAAGTTTCCGATGATACCCTTATTTGTAGAAATGGCGCGGCAACTATTATTGCTTCTGCAGAAGGCGGAGGCGGAACTTATACTTATACTTGGGATATTGATGGTGCAGATGACTCCGATACACAAATTATTTCTCCTACTGAAACTCCTGTGGTTGTTAATGTCTTTGCAACCGATGAGTTTGGTTGTATCTCCGAAAGTACAAGCATGGAAGTCACATTAAGAGATCCTATCGCTTTAACCATTACTGAAAATGATTCCATTTGCCCAGGCTTTACTTCAGGAGCTTCTGTGACTGCTACTGGGGGAGACGGAGATTATAGCTACAGTTGGAATGGTAACGGTTTTCCTATTCTTGATTTTGATAATACAATTGTAACAACCCCTACAGAAAACACAACCTATTGCGTTACCGTTAGCGATGGCTGTGAAACAACACCAGTAGAAATTTGTACTGAAACAATTATTAATCCAGTTCCTAATCCAAGTTTTGACTCTGATGTAACCAAAGGATGTAACCCTGCAACCGCTGTTTTTAAAGCCTATAACAATGGTTTCCCAATTGGAACTGATGATATAGCTGTTTGGACGATAGGTGATGCAGTGTTCAATGATTATCCGGTTGTTTCTAAAGAATTTTATGGGGTCGGTTTTTATGATGTAAAGCTACACCTCACCAATGAATACGGTTGTGAAAATGAAATCACCATTGTAGATTACTTCGAAAGCGTTGCTATTCCTCAACCCGATTTTACAATAAATCCAAACCCAACAACTATCTTTAATACAAAGGTGTTACTTAATCCTAGAAACAATTCGGATGGAGATTCATACGACTGGTACATGCCTAGCGGTAGCCCTGAAACATCAACGTTAGAAGAACCCGTTGTGATTTACCCTGAAGGTGTACCGGGAGAATATGACATTACCTTCACTTTAACAAACGACTTTGGGTGTTCTGCTGACATAACCCACACCTTAAAAATTGTTTCTGATGTTATCATATATGCTCCAAACGCTTTTACCCCTGACGGTGACCAATTCAATGATCAATGGCAAGTATTTATTGATGGTATCGATTTTTATGATTTCCATTGCGTAATTTATAATAGATGGGGTGAAATTGTCTGGGAATCTTATAATGCTGCTGGTACTTGGGATGGAACATATGGCGGTAACACTGCTCAAGATGGCACTTATGTTTGGGTAGTTCAAGCCAAAGAAAGTACTACAGATAAAAAAGTCGAATTTAATGGAACGGTAACAATATTAAGATAATCACATAAAAACATCTTTCAAGCACCCTTAGTCTATTTTGATTAAGGGTGCTTTTTTATATGCCTCTTTATATTAACTCAAAATCCATATTTGCGAATTTTGCAAATCCAATTTCTAGCTAGCGGTTTTCAATTATTATAACCTCCGTGATCAACCTAGATTTGTTTCATGATAACAACGAAAATAATCATGAAAACACAATCAATACTACTCATTATTACTTGTTTATTCTTTTGTCAATTTAAAGCTAAAAGTCAAACAATTGCAGTGGCCGAATTCGGCACTTCTGGCGTTCACGCAACCCCCACTATTGCCGCTAAACTGGCTCGACTTGAACTCATCAAACTCGATCAATATATTGTCATGGATCAAGCAGACATGTCTGAAATTATAACAGAAGATGATTTAATTAACTGCTATGGAAAAAACTGCCTTATAGAATTGGGTAAGCAATTAAATGTCCCCTACATTTTATCAGGATCAATCGATGGTTTTGGGAATAAAATTGTGGTTTCCATAAAACTAATCGATGTTGAAAACAATACGATCAAACGAACAAAATCAATGGAATTTGATGATCAAGAAGTTGAGTTACAACGTATGATTGGCATTGTCTTACAAAAAATGCATGACCAAACAACAAACCTTGAAATAGAAAAACAACTTGCTTTTAAAAATGATATAATCGTGAATAACAATATTGGCCGAATGAACAATTCTGGTCCTAGAATTGGATTTGCATACTTTCATGATAGCGAACTACAAGATTTCATGACTCGAGCAGAAAATCTAGGAGGTCTAGATATTCTTCCTTTCACAACCAACCTCGGGTATCAATTCGAAAGACAGTATATAGGAACCGAAAATTTTTCAGCACTGGGGGAAATTATTATAAATATTGCAGGTATGGAACAAGGTCAATTTATCCCTACTCTGAACATTCTCAATGGCTTTAGAATAGGGAAACAAGGATGGGAAATAGCTTTTGGTCCTTCATTTGGATTCCGATCAGAATCAAGAGGCTTTTTTGCCGAAAGTAATAAGAATCTTTTTGGAAGAGAGGAAGGAAGGTATTGGTCGCAAGGGGATTTTTACAATGCGGGGTACTCCTCAGAAATTCTTGATGAAGAAGGGTATGAATTCAGTACAAATCTAGATAAAAGAGGAACCCTTAAAATAAATACCAATTGGCTAATGGCTGTTGGAAGAACTTTCAAAGTAGGCACGCTAAATATTCCTTTCAATATCTACTATTCCTATAATAAATATGGTGGTGCAATAGGAACGAGCATCGGTTTTAATGTTACTAACAATCGTTTCAAAATCAATCGATAAATCTATAATTAAACAAGAAGCAAAGCGGACAATGAAACTGAAAAAACTAGGAAGTTCGATTAAAGGACCTGTTGTTAGATCCTTGGTTCAAATAGGAATATTAATAGGGATTTCAACTCTTTAAATCTAAAATTATGAAAAGAATAAAACCGTTTATAATAACACTCATTTTAAACTTAATGCACACGTTAAGCTTTAATCAAACCATTGGCGTTGGTCCAATCAAAACGTTTAACCTTCATGCAAGTAATCACATAGCATCGACAATCGCACAACTCGAGCTTATTAAAATCAATCAGTATCAGGTACTGGATCGATTTGACATGCAAGAGGTCAGTGACTTAAAAGCTTTTAACCAATGCTTTGGCAAAACATGTTTAATCGAATTCGGTAAAGAGCTTAATGTAGACTATATCTTATCTGGAAATATCGATGGGCTTGGACAAAAAATTGTCATAACACTGAAACTCATAAATATCAGGAACCAAAAAATTGTAAAAACGCACACTTGCGAATTTGATAATCAAGAAAAGGAATTGCAGCGAATGATTGGAATAGTAATACAAGAAATGCATGAAATTCAACCAAATCAAGACATAAAAAAACAATTGATGTTCAGAAATGAACTAATCGTATCGAATAATGTGGGGCGAGTGAACAACTCAGGTCCAAGAATGGGATTTGCTTACACTGTTGGTGACTTAAATCAATTTATGACCCGTGAAAAAAAATTTGGAGGACTGGAAATGTCTCCATTTGTATCCAATTTAGGATGGCAATTTGAAGGTCAATATGTTGGAACAGAAAACTTTTCAGCCTTATTTGAAGGACTTATAAATTTTACCGGTTTAGAGCAAGGTCGCTTTATTCCTAGCGTAAGTTTGTTGAACGGTTTTCGATTTGGTAAAAAAGGTTGGGAAATTGCTTTTGGTCCCTCTTTTGGCTTTTCTAAAACATCCGTAGGTTTTTTCAGTACGAAGGACAAAAACTTATTCGGTGAAGATGAAGAAAGGTATTGGACAGAGTACGAATTTAACCAGACTGAATATGCTGAAAATCCAATTTATTCCTACGGATATGAATATGATAGATACCTTGACAATAGAGGGCGACTGGATATAACTACGCGGTGGATTGTTGGTTTAGGTAGAACGTTTAAATCAGGTGCCTTAAATATCCCTGTAAATGTTTTTTACTCCTCCCAAAAAGATGGGGGAATGATTGGAGTAAGTCTTGGCTTTAATGTTACGCGAAAAAAATCATAATTAACCTAAAAAATGAAAACTATGCTATTATCAACAGTGCTATTATCAACAATTTTATCCTGCAACAAATTGGATGCTCCACAACAGTTTATCGCCGGTAACTGGGGACTAATAATGACCGAATTATTTGAGGGTACTAATTTAAAAGGTGAGTTAAGAGCTGAAACAGATATTACCACATATTACCAATTCAGCCCTTGGGATGAGCTTAATTCAAACGGTTCCGTAAAAATCAACGATGAAGGTGAATCGGAAGTTTTATCCTACGAATTTAATTCAGAAGCTTTAGAATTGAAAATTGGAGAATTGGCAACATACAAAATTGAAGAATTATCAGAGCAAACACTTGTATTGAGCAGAAAATATAACGATTACCTTTCCCGTTACCGTTTTATAAAAGTAGATTAATATTCTACATTAACCCAGGGGGTGGTTATTAAAATCACTCCCCTTTTTCTTTTTTGTAATAAAAAATCAACAATAAAATCGGAAGAAATATAAGATCTGCCAATAATGCAAACATTAGTGTACAACTGATAAGTAGTCCCACGTAAAAGGTTCCTAAAAAATCTGAAAACATTAAAAGTAGAAAACCTGAGCAAAGAATTAAAGTGGTTAAAATTATTGCTCGACCACTGGATAAATAAGTCCTTTTTAATGCGTATAAGAAAGATTTCCCTTTTCTGAGTTCTAATTTCAATTTACTCATGAAATGAATCGTATCATCAACAGCAATACCAAATGCTATCGTAAATATAATTGCAGTTGAGACTTTTAATTGAATTCCAAAAAAGCCTAAAATAGCAGCTAACATTAATAGTGGTAAGATATTTGGAATAATAGCGATTAGCACCATTTTAATTGAACGATACAAAAATCCCATCAAAACAGAAACAATTAAAACCGCTAAAAGTAGTCCTTTAGTCAGGTTTATTGATAGCGTACTCATGTTTCTATCAAGCAGATGACCAGTTCCGGTAAACTGGTATTCGATCAAGTTTTGATCTATTTCAGTCTCAAAAAATTCTTCAAACCTTTTATCTTTTTCTCGAACAGCATACAAGCCTTCGTCTCCCGTTGAACTTGAAAAGCGCGCAAATGTCGCTGTCGAATCCACAAATAAATTCAATAAACCATTCTTATCAAATTTTTTAAACTGACGAATGAACTTTTTAGCGTCCCTTTCTTCCGGAAAAGTATAATAATCAGCCTGTCCCCCATGTTCTGTTCTATTGGCCATTTTTAATATTTGAATGATGGAAGCCGTACGCTTTAAACCATAATCAAACGTTAAAAATGAGTCAATCCTCTCTAATTGTTTTAACACATCATAATCGTAAATTGATTTTTTTGAGTCAACAACCTGAACAGATAATTCAAATGGACGAAGTCCCATAAACTCTTGATCGAAATACTTATAATCTTGTCTTAATGAACTAGATTCTTTTAAGTCCTCAAGAAGAAAATAATTTCCCTCTACCTTAAATAATCCAACTAAACTAATCCCTATTAAGACGAAGAATCCGATTAAAACTCTTTTAAAGTTATGGAAAACCCATCCTAACGATCGATGCAAAATAGGGTACCATGTATTCCGTGTAAAACTAACTTCAGCAATTTTAGGCGGTTTTGTTAAAATCAATAATGCTGGCAGCAAGGTATAAGCCAAGACAAAGGCCAATACCACGCCAATTGCTGTAAATATTCCAAACTCATGAACAGGTCTCATACCCACTGTCAACAATGTAAGAAATCCTACAGCAGTTGTAAATGAAGTAAGAAGTGTTGCAAAACCAATTTCCTTATAAGCAATTTTTATCGCATCCAACTGTGATTTCCCCAAACGCAACTCGTCAAAATATTTTGTGATTAAATGAACAACATCTGACATTGCTACAACGAATATAATAGAAGGAAGAGTGGTCAAAACTAAGTTAATCGGCTGACCAACTAGAGTCATAAAACCAACAATCCATAACATGGAAGTTGCTACAACGGACAGCGGAATTAATACTCCCCAAGTAGAACGATACATAAAAATAAGAAAAATGATAATCAGTATAAATGAAAGCCCTATGAAAAAGAGCGTTTCAAACTGCATGGCTTCGATATAAAACCCAATACCTACCGCCCTACCCGCACAGGTGTAATCATCAAAACTATACTGATTAAGACTTTTATATAAATTCTCTTTTAGAATATCACATTTAGCTTTAGATAAGTATTGCTGATGTTTAACAACAAGTAATAATGCCTTAGCATCATCCCGAATCATAAACCCTGCTAATTCTGGACGCTCAAAAATTCGGATACTATCTGCAGCATAATTCGCTGGTTGATCAATTGAGATGTAGGGGCGCTTAAATACCTGCGGTGAAAACGATGTTTTAACAAAGTCAGTCATGTTTGTCAAACATTGAACGGAAGTAATTAAACTATCCTCTTCCAGGTCTTCTACTAAAGCCTGAACTTTGGTCAAAAATTCGCGTTGGAAAACAGTTTCATTCTGCTGTTCAACTGAAATAAAAACGAAATCATTATCTGTTTCAAACCTATTTCTATGTTCCTTTAAAAACTTTGTAGCTGGATCATTATCAGCGAAAAAAGCTTCGAAATCATAATCAAATTCGACATTTTTAATATTAAAAAGAAATAGTATTGAAATACAGCTGACAACAAACAGTACAACTTTTGAGGTATTTTTAAATCTTCCCAACCTAATTGGTGTTAAATTCGTTTACAAATTGTAGATTTGACAAACTCAAATCACATTTGACAAATTTAAAACGAATTTTATGAAACTACCTTTACTTTTAGCTGGAATTTGTGCAACTTCTTTGTTATCTGCGCAAAGTCTAGAATTAGATGACACCTTGTCTACTGGTGACATGATGACTTATTATGTTTTAGACAGTAATGCCAATGCATTCCCAGACGTCACAGGATCAGATGTAACATGGGATTATAGCACAATTGGTGGATACGGATTACCAGGAAACACCAATGAAATCATCAATCGAGAAGATAGTGATTTTGCAGCCGATTTCCCTGGTGCGGTTTACGCAGAAAATTTCGAAAATAGTTTATTGTCATTCTATTCAAATGATGCCGATGCTGGTGAAGTGTATATTCACGGATTTGTATTTGAAGAAGTTTCGAGTGATTATGTTGTTCAATACAACGATGATCCTCTGACATCTTTAAAGTTTCCAATGAGTGTTGGAGATTCTTATACTGATGCTATTGAAGGGGAAGTTACTGTAGATTTTTTAGGTTCGCCTGTTGATATCACTGGTGAAGCTGAAGTAACTGCTGACGGATTAGGAACTTTAAAAGTTGGGGACAATACTTATACGAATGTGCTCCGTGTCCACACCTATGAACAATCTGAAGGATTTATTTTTGGAGCAACAAATACAATTACTCGTGAAAGCTATATGTATTACGACCCTTCAGGAGATGGTTTTCCATTATTCGTACATGCAACAATTTTAATCGAATTAAGCATTGGAGGTGACATAGGTTATACCACTGTTTATTCGCAGGACAACATCACTGAACTTGTTGGTATCGAAAAAAATGAAGAGATTTCTACATTAGCTGTTTATCCAAACCCTGCTTTAGGAAATTCTGTGAAAATCACGTGTGATGAACTAACAGAATCAATCGTACTTTTCAGTTCTTTAGGTGAAGAACTTGTGCGCATTGATGAACCAAAAAATTCAGTTGAAGTTGATATTTCTAACTTTGCAAACGGTGTTTATTTTATCCAAGCAACAAAAGGAAATGCTGTTAGAACTGAAAAACTTATTGTGAAATAATCAATAAGTAAACAAATTTTTAGAACGTCCGACACTTTGGTGATCGGACGTTTTTTTTTGTAGCAACATCTCTCACTGTGAATTCATTTAAATTCTTAATTTTGTTGTGTGAAATCTGAAGTTGAAAAAGCGGTTAACGTAATAAAAAATGGTGGGGTAATTCTTTACCCGACAGATACGATATGGGGACTGGGTTGTGATCCAACAAACGAAGATGCTATCCAAAAATTATTGGATTTAAAAAAAAGAGCGCCTGGGAAAAGTTTCATTTTACTGGTTCATAACGAAGCTCTTTTGCAACGCTATGTGAAAGAAATCCCTCCTATCTGTTATGACTTAATTGATCATAGCACTCGACCGTTAACAATTATTTACCCTCAAGGTCAATACGTCTCTAATCAAGTTATTGCTCCTGATGGAAGTATTGCTATTCGTATTACGCAAGACCCTTTTTGTAAAGAATTGACTCGTGTATTAAAACACGGTATTGTTTCAACCTCTGCAAATGTTTCGCAACAACCTTATTCAAACGATATTAGGAATTTACCCGCAGCAATTCGAGAAAATGTGGATTATATTGTAAATTTGCCCCTCAAAAATGAAAATGCTCCTCCTTCGCAAATCATAAAAGTTGGTTTAGATGGAGAAATCAATATAATTCGGAAATAAATTGAATTTAAAAGAACATATTGCTCATCAGATTTTTAAAACTATTTCTGATGTTAGTTCGCGTGAAGGCGTTTCCTCCTTTGTTATAGGAGGATATGTTAGGGATTTAATTCTTAAGCGACCTTCGAAAGACATTGATATTGTAGTTCTTGGTAGCGGCTTGAAAATGGCCGAACTTGTAGCCAAAGCGCTAGATATTAAAAAAGTAGCATATTATAAAAACTTTGGAACAGCGGCCTTTGTATTTGATGACTTAGAAATTGAGTTTGTTGGTGCTCGCAAAGAATCTTATGATCGCAATTCACGAAATCCAATTGTTGAAGATGGAACATTGTCAGATGACCAAAATAGAAGAGATTTCACAATTAATGCGCTGGCAATTAGCCTCAATAAAAGTTCTTTTGGAGCTGTAATTGATCCTTTTAATGGTTTGACTGCTATTGAAAACAAAATCATACGTACGCCTTTAGATCCCGATACAACTTATTCGGACGATCCTTTAAGAATGCTAAGAGCAATTCGCTTTTCCAGCCAACTAGGATTTAGAATAGAAGATGAGTCGTTAGAAGCTATTAAGAGGAATGCCAAACGACTTGAAATTATTTCGCAAGAAAGAATAACGGACGAACTCAATAAAATAATTCTATCGGACCAACCATCAAAAGGGTTTAAACTACTGTTTAACACGGGCTTGCTGCATGAGTTTTTCCCAGAAATGGTTGATTTACACGGTGTGGAATACATTGACAATAAAGGGCATAAAGATAATTTTTATCACACTTTAGAAGTTCTTGATAATATTTCGGAAAACACCGAGGATTTATGGTTGAGATGGGCTGCAATAATGCATGATATTGCAAAACCTAGGACCAAAAAATTTCACAAAACTGCTGGCTGGACATTTCATGGTCATGAAGAGGTTGGAGCACGAATGACAAGTGGTATCTTTAAAAAACTTAAACTTCCTTTGGATCATAAAATGAAATATGTCCAAAAATTGGTTCGTTTACACCTTAGACCTATTGCCTTAGTTAGCGGAAACGTTACCGATACGGCAATCAGAAGACTATTATTTGAAGCGGGAGATGATATTGATGATTTAATGACATTATGTAATGCCGATATCACCTCAAAAAATCAAATGAAGGTCCAAAAATACCGCCGCAACTTTGAAAATGTACGACGAAAACTGAAGACAGTTGAAGAAAAAGACAGTATTCGAAATTTTCAACCACCAATTACAGGCAAAGAAATAATGGACATTTTTAAAATTAGTCCATGTAAACAAGTCGGCGATCTTAAAAATGAAATTAAAGAAGCTATTCTAGAAGGTAAAATCAGAAATGATTACAACGAAGCCTATGAATATATGATTAAAATCGCTGAAAAAATTGGACTTGAAATTCCTTCAAAATCATAACCTATTCGGTATTAAGCTAAAGACGTTTGAGTAGGTGGTGTCAACGTTTTACTGTGGAAAACTAGCGTGCGTACTTCTGTTTACGTCCTGTTATTTCAATTACCTTAGCTAATTAAAGAAAAGTGAATCCCCTTATATGATTGGACGACTGATCAAACGAAAATTAGATAGTGACCGTTTAGCAAATGTTTTTGTGAATGCATTAATGGAAGCGATTGATAATGGCTTTGATGACGTTTGCGCTATGATCAATGATGACTCCGCATTCATTCTAAATCCAGAGGTTGACGAACGTTCATCGGATAAGTTTTTATTGGTAGTGATTGTTGGTAACTTAAGGTATTTAGACGATTATTTTGAAGTGGAAGAAGCCAGAGAAATTCACCGTCAAATTATTCGAAAGTTTGCTGGAATATTCAATTTAACCGAAGTAGAATTTGAAGAAATAGTCCAAGAATATGACAAATTCATCTCTCGTGTGAATCATCCTTCTAAAAACACACTTTACGGAATGTCTAAGGCCATTTTTCACAAGTTCAACTTGAATGACTTTCAAGAAACCTATTTCCGTTCCATGCATAATCCAAACCCTTTATTCTTAAAGCGTATGGATGAAATTATGATGAACTTCTTGTGGGATTGGGATGCCTTTTTCAAAAAGCATAGACTACAATTTAATTAAGCTAAACTACAAGTTTTGATCTACTAAATAGATCATCGCTGCCATAGCAGCTGCCCCCAATTCTAACTCCCGTTTATTCACAGACTCAAAAACATCCGCTTCGGAATGGTGATAATCAAAATAACGTTGCGAATTAACATTCAGTCCTAGCTGTATCATCGCTGGATAATACTTTAAAAGGGGTCCAATATCTACTCCGCCATACCCCGGATTAAACTTTAACAAGTCATACGCTTTCAAGTCTCCAACTATCCCTCTAATAAAAGCTAACTGATCAGCAGAACCAACCACATCAAACCCCATTGGCAAAAAACCTCCACGATCCGTCTCTATCGCACAAATATGCTCTTCTTTATTCTCAGCGGCAATTTCTGCATAACTTTTTCCACCAAAGTTTCCATTCTCTTCATTCATAAACAACACACAACGTAAGGTGTGATTTGGTTGATAGCCCAGTTCCTTTAAAATTCGTAAAGCCTCAATTGCATGTACAATTCCTGCCCCATCATCATGCGCTCCTTCTCCAACATCCCACGAATCTAAATGGCCGCCAAAAGTAATAATTCTATCATCCTCTCCACCCATCATTTCTGCAATTACGTTATGCGAAATTTGATCAGGATAAAATCGACAGTCCATTTCCATCTTTAAATGAACACTTCCCGTTTCTAACCATTTCTCTAATCGATTAGCATCATTTGTACTAATTGCAGCCCCTGGAATTGGAGCAACACCTTTTTCATAATGCATAGACCCTGTATGGGGATGGTCATCATGTGAAGATGCCATGGAGCGGATAACAACTCCTTTTGCATTCAGTATTGCAGCAGCATTCGTTCCGCCCCAACGCTGATCGACACAGGCGCCGTATGCTTTAAAAGTACTTATCATTTTTTGATCAAAAGGTCGATTGAAAAAAACTATCTTCCCTGCTACCTCATCTTCTGACATCTTTTCTAACTCTTGAATTGACTCTACTTTAACGACTTCACCTTCTATTAACCCACTAGTTCCTACAGATCCCCCTAAGGCAAGAATATTTAGCTTTACAACCTTTCCTTCCTCATTGATTATCCAGGCGGCTTCAGTAGTACCTCGCTCCCAGTGCGGAACTTTTATTTCTTGTAAATAAACATGATCAAAATCATACGATTCCAACAATTCTCGCCCCCAATTAATTGCCATTTTCGCTTCTGCTGATCCCGTAATTCTTGCACCAATATCTTTACAAAGTGACCTTAAGTTTTCATAAGCATGCCCATCTTCTAGGGCCATATCATAAATCTTACGAATAAAGATAGAGTCCGTTTGAGTCAACGAGATATTTGAAAAAAAAATAAAAAGGGTTAAAACGATTAAGCGCATAAAAATAGATTTGGTATAAAGTTAACTAAATCGAATTTTCAAACAAATGAGATTTGATGAACGGTTAAGAATTAAAAATATTTTCAATGGAAATTATTCTAATACTATCTATGCGAATAATTGTTCCATTCCTATTCCATAGACTAATTTGTAAAGCATCATCCTTTTTAACATAGTCCGGAACTTTGAAAGCAAAAAAACCAATATTTTCACTCGACTCAAAAATCATCTCCTCCAAATCATGTCCTAGCCACATGTTCTCTTTTGTATTTGGATTAAGTATAAATTCACCTTTTCTTTTACCTGAAAAAGTAACAGTTAAACCCGCATGAACATCTAAATGAGCGGTTACTTTAACCATTAAATAACCATCTTCGTAATTTGGTATATCAGTTAATTTAAAATGATAAGTCGGCCCATATAAATTCTCTTCATTTAAAAGATATGCATCATGATTATAGGTAGTTGTCCAAAAGTATGGAGATGATTCCCATCCAGTTTCATTTTTGCCCATTGAGGTAATCAATTTTTCTTCAGCTATTTCATTATATGCTCCCCGTTTTAAAAGAAAGACAGCACCATTTTCGAAATTCCAGTAATCAACAATTTCCGGATAAAAGGAACGTACTGTTTCATAAATCTGAACAGTAGTTACGCGACTAGAATAACCAATTATACAGTATTCCTCTGGAGCTTTGGACAAATCTCTTCGAATTTCAACATCACTCGAAAAACCTAGCTCCCATCGATCAAACACAATCGGTTTACCTCCCCATTCCTCTTTAT
This sequence comes from Crocinitomix algicola, assembly GCF_001661595.2. Lineage (GTDB taxonomy): Bacteria > Bacteroidota > Bacteroidia > Flavobacteriales_D > Crocinitomicaceae > Crocinitomix > Crocinitomix algicola. The sequence continues at coordinate 154,923 of NZ_LYPF02000014.1, read as the reverse complement.
AAAAATTAATATAATCCGGATTGTTCAAATTGTAAATCCTATGAATATTCTCTTCTCCATATTCTTCATTCCATTCCGCAATTTTTATCCCTACTTCTTTAAAAAGCGCATAATGTTGATTACCAAATAAATTTCTTTCAACTATTGTTGATGTCGTACCGACTAGTAAGATGGCCACGATAACAATTTTTGTTTTTGGAAGACCAGAAAGACCTATCCCTATCAACAAAAGAAGGTATGGAAAGGCGAACAACATCACTGGGAATTTTAAAACAGGCGTTGATAGATAAGATAAAACAAAACCCACGACAAAAGTTCCAAAGAACCAAAGAGTACTTAAGATAATAGGAGACTTTTTAAATCTAGTTTCATCCCCCTTTATGAAAAGGCCAAAGCTTAAAGCTACCAATAAAAGGATTATAAGAACCCAAGAAGAATTGAAGGCAAAAAATAAAAATTCAAAAAGCCATGTACCACTAGGAGGGGCTAGCCATTGAAGTCCTCCCACATGTAAATGATAATCTGTTATTGCATAATGCGGTAAAAAGAAAAGGATACCAACCAATCCGGCAGCAACTAGCGGTTTCCAGTTATTATGATTAATAAAAAAAAGGCCAGTTATTCCAACAAATCCAACGAATAGAAACGAAAAATAATGCGTATACATTCCTAAAGCAAAAAGTATCCCTAACAACATGGAATTCTTCCATTTACTTTTTTGAATAAAGAGCACCTTATAAATATAATACCCGACTAACAATGCGATCAATAATCCAGGACTATAAGGTCGAGCATATTCAGAATTCATAATAGGAAAATAGAGCACAGCCAATAAAGCAGCAGCGTACAAACCTACTTTTCGGTTGAACCACTCATTACCTATTTTAAAAATCATAAAAATTGAGCAGACACCAAAAATCACAAACGGAAAACGCATTGGACCTTCATCAGTACCGGCTACAAAAGACCAAAACTTCATAAAAACTTGCACTCCAGCTGGGTGCATGTCACCTGTTTTAACACCGTACTCCATTAAGTCAGAAAAATTTTCAAACCTTAAGCGCGTTACAGCACTCAACTCATCATTGGAATAACTGTGTATAATTGAGCCCGTGAAACGGAGTACAAATCCTAATAACAGGATTAAGAAGATATCAATATTCTTTTTAAAATAACTCACTATTCGAGCAATCGTTGACGCGAAGCTTCGTACATCATAATTCCTGCTGAAACAGCTACATTTAAGGAATCAATCGTTCCTGTCATTGGAATTTTCGCTTTAATGTCCGCTTCTGCTAAAATTTTCATACTTACTCCATCCTCTTCTGATCCCATAACAATTGCCAGTGGTACAGTGAAATCAGCCTCATAGAGTGGTTTATCCGTTTTTTCTGTACTGGCAGCAATTTGCACCCCACTTTCTTTGAGGTAGTGGATCACCGAATTCAAATCTTGCACCTTACAAACAGGTATTTTATTTAAGGCACCTGCAGAAGTCTTCACAGCATCTCCCGTAACTGATACACTGTCTTTATTAGGAATAATAATCGCATGAACTCCAACACATTCTGCCGTTCTTGCGATTGCCCCAAAGTTTCGCACATCAGTTAATCGATCTAAAATAAGGAAAAGCGGCACCTCTCCGTTATCGTACAACTTATTTAAAATAGGTTCTATTTCTTGATATCGAATAGGTGAAACTTGCGCAATAACACCTTGATGATTCTTACGCGTTAACCGATTCAACTTATGGATAGGAACAAATTGAAGATTATATTTTTTATCCGCTAACGCATCTTTTAACTCATAAAACAACTCCTTTTGCATTCCACGTTGAATGAAAATTTTGTTGATTGGTCTATCTGCCTTTACCGCCTCAATTACTGCACGAACACCGTATATGATGTCTTCTGCGTCTTCAAATTTTTTTTTGTTCTGATACATAATTCAAAAATAGTAAATCCAATTCATGATTTGGCGTTTGCTCGCTTTCTTCTACCCGTCAAAAATAAATATATAATTCCTATAAATCCGGCTAAACCTAAAACTACGAATAAATCGTAAAATCTATTCGGGTCATTTGCATAAACCAAACGTGTCATTAGAGCTCCCATCATTATCCCTAATTCTAGTGCGACAAACATTGTGGCCATACCACGACCTTTAAATACAGGGTTTGCAAGGTCAGCAGTCCATGCAAACAAAGCTGGCGAACATATTCCAGCAGCAATTCCATAAACAATTCCACTCATTAAAAACTGAACGACAGAAGTTGATGTTCCGGTTAGTATTGCTCCTACAATAAGCAATGATAGTCCAATATACAAATTCCTTCTAGCCCCATACATATCGTAAAACTTACCCGCTAAAAAACGTGTTATTATAACAAAAACAAGATTGACAAGAAAAAAAAGCCCTTTGTTCGTCATGCCTAAATAAGAGCTAAAATCAGGAATACTGACCAAATAAATACCTGAAGCCATTGCGGTTATGAACATGATAATAGTTGGATGAATTACTTCTGGAGCAAAAACCTCGTTCCATCTAGGAATAATTCTTTGAACGAAAGGAAGTCTCGTTCCTTTTGCTTTTGCGATGAGGTGGGGCTTATTATTCTCTTCGACAGACACTAAAATGAACAGAGAAATAATTCCCAATACGCCAGAAATCATAAACAAACCATTAATCCCTAAACTCATTGTGATTGGACTTCCCAATGCCTGACCAGCACTCATCCCGATTTGCATGGTTATTCCAAAAATTCCCATGGCCTCTCCTCTTCTTCCTTGCGGGATAATATCAGCGATTAGTGCAGTCGCACCTGTTGGCTGAAACCCTGTACTAAAACCATGAAGGAATCGTAAAATTAAAAAACCAATTACCGATAAAAAAAGGGGATATACAAAGCTGATGATGATACTCACAACTATCCCAAAATACATTACAAATTTACGACTTACATTGTCTGCAATTTTTCCGCTAAATGGTCTTGCAAACGCAGCTGCTAAGGTCCAAAGTCCAAGCACCATCCATTTGTAATCCGCTCCACCCAAATCCGTAATATACGCATTCATTTCTGGCAGGAGTAAAAAGAAACTCATTACAAAAACAAAGGTACTCAAAGCCAATAGCCAAAAAGATTTTGGATATGTTTTAACCTGTTCGAAATAACCTTTCTTTAATAACATGGCGCAAAAGTACTGCTAATTCTCTCATAAGTCTTAAAATCTTAATTTAAATAAATAAAAAACCCGATTGAAACTAATCAATCGGGAATCGCTTATGAAACAAAAGTTGAAATTCAACTTCTATTCTCTTTTTGAGTTCGCACCTTCTTTACGTGCTTTAATTTTTGCTTTTTTTTCTTCCCGTAAGGATGCCAACTTTTCCTTCTGCTCAGGCGTTAAAACAGCATCCATTTCCGCCTTATGTTGGTCACGACTCACCTTAATCGCTTCTCGATGTTTGTCCATTTCCGCAAAATGACTGGCGTTTATTTCCTTAATCTTTGCTGCCTGCTCTTCAGTCAGGCCAAGCTCTTTAGTCATCCGCTCTGTCTTCTTCTCCGCTCTTTCGGTTGGTGTAAGTTTCTTGTGCTCTTTCTTTCCTGGAGGACCTTCTTGTCCAAAACCTATGGTCCCTAATCCTAATACCGTAACAAATACGATTAAAAATTTTCCTTTTTTCATGTTCTTGTTTTTTGTGTTCTTCTTCTTAGACTATCCTTGTCTAAAAACGTTTAATCGTTTATGAAAAAATTAGTTGAGAATACAATATTTGCATGCAAAAAAACATATCCAATAAGGATTAAAAACCAACCCTTAATCGATTTAAATTAGTATATTTGACTTAATCAAGTGAACATTTTAAACGATGAAAAATTTACTCATACTACTATCCGTAATATTAACTTTGAATAGTGTTAACGGACAAATGGTTTTAAGCGGAGATGCTACGGGGAGCTGCGATTGTTATACCTTAACAAATACAACAAATAGCTCTGGAAGTATTTGGAGTCCCTCCACAATAGACTTAAGTAATTCGTTTGATTTTACATTCGAAATAAACCTCGGAAGTAACGACGGTGGCGGAGCTGATGGAATTGTTTTTGCATTGAGGCAAGAAGGGACATCTACGGGAGCAGGTGAAGGATCATTACTCGGTTTTAATGGCATCAATCCCTCTATAGGAGTTGAAGTTGATACTTGGAATAGTGCACCGGAAGTTGTTGTTGGTGATATTCCTGATGACCACGTTGGTATGAGTATGAATGGTTCTGTCAACCATGACCTTGTTGGGGCAATAGCAATTGACAATATTGAAGATGGAAATTTTCATTTATTTAATGCGGTTTGGAATCCTGTTACTTTTGAATTTACAGTAAGTATTGATGGAACAACACTATTTACGCATACTGGCGATATAGTTACAGATGTATTTGGCGGTGACCCTGAAGTTTATTTTGGATGGACAGGTGCTACAGGCGGAGCTTTTAACGTGCAACAAGTTTGTTTAATTCGCGATGCTGATTTTACTTGGGAACCAGAAGAACCCTGTCCTGGGCAAGAAATTACATTTACTAGTACCTCAACAACTGGTTTAATATACAATGAAATTGGCTTAACTTCTTGGTCTTGGGAATTTGAAGGAGGAGATACATCAGATGAAGAAAATCCATTATTCACCTTTGATTCTGAAGGAACAAAAGATGTGACCTTAACGATTTCGGATATTTCGGGGTGCGAAACAGAAATAGAATTAGACATTAACATTCAAAACCTTGAACCTGAAATTGATATTTTTACTAATGTTTCGTGTCCGGGTGATGAAGACGGAAGTGCGACTGTTTCAATTAGTCCAGAAGACGATTATGATTTTTTATGGGACGACCCATTAACTCAAACTTCAGAAACCGCAACTGATTTAGCCCCTGGAACTTATACTGTAATTGTTACGAATGATGAAGGGTGCAGTGGTGAAGCAAGCGTTGTTATCGGTGAACCGAGTCCAGTTATTTTTAATGATATAATAATTGAAAGTTCTTCTTGTGATGTTGCCGATGGAACTGTTTCCTTGACTGGATCAGGAGGTACCCCACCTTATTCTTTCAGCTTTAATGACGGCCCTTTTGGTCCCTCAGGCATTTTTGAAGATGTTGCAGGAGGCACGTATAATATTGCAATTGAAGATGACAACGGTTGTTCACATGAGGAAACCATTACTGTCGCATCCTCAGGTTTGGCATTAGATTTTATATTTAACCAACCTACATGCCACGGATTCTCTGATGGGTCCTTGACGATTATAACCGAAGGAGCGGGAGATGGTTTGACATTTGAAATAACTGATAGTGTCGGTGAAGTTTTAAACGAAGACAATAGTAACACGGCTAATTCTCTTACGACTGGATGGTATTATTTTTATGTCGAGGATGAATCGGGTTGTTTCGAAAGTGATTCCGTATTTATTGATGAACCAGGGGAATTGTTTGTAGACCTTTTAATCAACCATCCACTTTGCTTTGGTGATGAAACTGGTAATGTTAAAGTTGTTGATGTTTATAATTTTACAGGTGATTTTAATGAGATTTCATATATCTGGACACCAAACCCTGCAGGGGTCGGCGGTGTTTTAGCCGACTCATCCTACAATATGGGAGCTGGCGAGTACACCCTAACCATTAACGACGAAAATGGTTGCTCTAAAGGTTTTGACTTTACCATTACAGAACCAGATTCAATGTACTTTTCAGAGTTTGGATATTTTCCCGCTTATTGTCGCTTACATGAATACCAAAGTGGAAATGGAGTAGTATTTGGTGCAGCAACCGGTGGAACTCCAGACTATTCGTATTTGTGGACTCATGTTGAAACAGAAGCAACGAGTACAAACTCTACCTGGGGTGGAAGAAATCCAGGGAACTATGTACTCTTGGTTACTGATGCAAATGGCTGTACGCTTAATCAGTCCGTATTAGTGGATTCTCTCAATCCAATTGCAGAATTTTCTGTTTTATCAGATCAACTGAATGACGACCTTAAAGGAACTGCCCCTGTAATTGTAAACTTTGAAAATCTTTCAGAAAACTATGCCAACCCACATAACCCTTTAGCGGACACTACTTTTTTTTGGAACTTTAACTCTCCAAACGACAACTGGCAAATAAGTCATAATTATTTTGAAGTTTTTGACACAACCTACGAATCTAGAGGGTATTCTTACGACGCGGAAGTCTGTCTTGTCGCGATGAACAAAAATGGTTGCGTAGACACAACTTGCAAAGTCATTCATATATTCGAACCAATTGGCTTTACACCAATCAATATTTTCACTCCAAATAACGATGGTATAAACGATCTTTTCACTTTTGAATATGGCGCTGCTTCCATCTCTCAATTCAACTGTGTAATTGTCAATCGATGGGGAATTGTTGTACATGAAATAACACAAATTTCAGAGGGCTGGGACGGGACCGATCGAAATGGTAGTCCGTGTAATAGTGGGACATACTTTTACAGCTATACCGCTGAAACCAATGACGGAACGGAACTAAAAGGCCAAGGCAATCTTAATTTGATGCGATAAACATATCGAATTACCGTTAAAAAATCAACACACTCACGAAGTGTTGTTTAGTGTTTTGAACATTTTTTTACATATATTAGCGACTAAACACTTATTTACTAATTACTTACATAAAAATTAGTGGCGCAAAATTTAGTTTTTGGCAAAAGCTCAAGTTCGTAAATCGAGCGGTAGACTTAAACGATAATTAAATTACAGCAAATTAGCCCAACCTCTAATTAATGTCAAACAAAACTCTACAGATCGCTTTGTATTTTGTACTCGTTTTGTGTACAACTAGAATTTCTGCACAAACGATATTACCTACCAATACGGCAGATGTTGGCTTTGACACTGCTCCACTTGGATGGACAATTGTTTATGGTTCAACTGATGTGTCTAATAAAGATTATTGGGGAGGTACAATTCCATGGTTCATTCCCATGACTGACGCCCCTAATGGTGACACAGTATGGGTCTCTGGTATTTATAATGAAACCGTTGGAACAACAATTTCAGACCTCACTATTGGAGTTACTTATTCACTTGATTTTTATATTGCGGAATCTGACCAGACGGCAACATTATCTGAATTTGATGGCATATTAAAGATTGAAATAGGAGACGAATCTTTCTTATTTCCTTTTGTAGGCGAATTGGATTTTAGTTGGTATTTACATAATTTGGAATTTGTAGCTACTGCTCCCGAAATGCTCATGACAATAGAATACGCAGAATACTCCAGTCATACATGGAACATTTCATTTGGCAGTGATTTAACCATACCATGCGACACCTTAATAACAACTTATACAGCTGATAGCGTTTGTTATGGCGAAGAAATTACGCTCAGTGCCATATCCGTCAATGGAGGCTCGGTTACTTGGGATGGCGGAATTGAAAATGATGTTCCATTCATCCCCCCGTTGGGATCTAACCTATATATGGCAAATAGTGATCATGAAGATGATTGCGGCTTTGGAATTGAAATTATAGTGGATACCGTTCCTGAAGTTGATTTAGCAATCGATGATGAAGAAATTTGTCTGGGTGAATCTGCTACACTATCCGTTGATGGAATGGCAGAAGTATTTGATTGGAGTTACCCTGGAGTAGAACCGGACATTCCTTTTACTCCTGAGGCAGGGTCTTATTATATAACCCTCACTTCTTCCAATGGGGTTTGCTCTACTGAAGATAGTGTCTTGATTAATGTTTACGAAAATCCTGATGTATTAGCGAGTGCGGACGATTCAACTATTTGCTTTGGTGAGGCTTTTATATTTTATGGAATTGGTGCTGACGAATACGAATGGGACGCCCCAATCGAAGACGGAATTGCTTATTATCCTGAAGAGACAGGAGTAGCAGCATTCTTTGTAACAGGAACCAACATCGCAACCGGTTGCTCAACTGAAGATTATCTTTACGTTGAAGTCCTCCCTCCCCCCGAAATTATCGCAAGCACTGATGCGGAAGTGATTTGCGAAGGTGAAGAAGTAATTTTAACCGGTTCTGGAGGCGTCACGATGGAATGGGAAGAAGAAATTGAAGATGGATTAGCTTTTACCCCCCCATTAGGAACAACAACTTATATCGTGGTTGGCTATGATTTAGAAGGTTGTTCTAATTCAGATACAATCGACATAACCGTCCATCCAACTCCTGAAATTACGGGTGCCGCAAGCGAAAGTGAAATCTGTTTAGGAGAACCATTAACTTTAACAGGATCTGGTGGTGTTTCTTATGATTGGAGTGGTGATGTTATCGATGGGGAGGAATTTATACCCGAATCTACAGGTCTTATTATTTATGAGGTTGTAGGTGTTGACATTAACGGTTGCGAAAATAGTGCAACAGTTGAAATTACTATTCACGAAGTACCAACCATAACCATTACAGCTGACACTGATGAAATTTGTGAAGGAGAGCACATAACTTTAACTGCTGAAGGTGCAGATGAATTTGAATGGACCGATGGTATAATAAACGGTGAAGATTATACCCCCGATGGATTCGGTGAATTTGAGTACTCAGTTACCGGAACAAATTTGGAAACAGGATGTACCAATACCGCTGATATATTAATAACGGTTTTTGAAAATCCCTCAGTAACAGCTCATGCAACATTAGACGAAATATGTTTGGGTGAATCAATAATATTATCGGGTGAAGGGGCAAGTTCTTATCTTTGGGAGGATGGAATTATTGATGGTGAAAGCTTCACTCCTGCTTCCCTTGGTACACATCTTTTTACAGTAACAGGTATGTCTGATGAAGGTTGTGTGAATACAGCGACCATTGCCGTCGATGTCTTAGACTGTGAGCCTGTCTTAGCAGGTTTTAAAATGCCCAATGAAGTCTGTGTAAACGACTGTATAACTATAATGGACACCAGCTTAGGGAATGTGATTGATTGGTCGTGGGAATTCAGCCCTGGCATTGAACCCGGAACTGCATCAGCTCAAAACCCAACAATCTGCCTAAATGAACCTGGCACCTACTCCATTACTTTAAATGTTGTTGCGTTTAATGGAGCGGTGTCCACCTATAACCAAGAACTTTTAGTACATGAAAATCCAACAATATATGTAAGTTCGGACACTATTATTGACTTAGGAGGAACAGCAAACCTTTTTGGAACCACACTAAGTGAAGGTGATTTTTTATGGTCTCCGGAAAACCTTGTCGAATGTTCGGATTGCCAAATAACAACTTCATCACCTGAAGAAACTCAAACTTATAACTTGATGTTTATTGATGAAAATGGCTGTAAGGTAGAAGACGAAATTCTTGTAATGGTAAATTATCGATTAAGCGTTGGTGTACCAAGTGCATTTTCTCCTAATGGTGACGGAAACAACGATGTTTTATTTGTGAAAGGCCTAGCATTAAAATCCATTTATTTTGCCATTTATAATCGTTACGGTCAACAAATTTTTGAATCCACCAATCAAAATATAGGTTGGGACGGTACATTCAAAAATCAAGAACAAAACCCTGGAGTATTTACTTGGGTATTAAACTATGAAACACTTGACGGTAAATCTGGAAAAGTTAAGGGTAACACAACATTAATACGATGATTTCACTTTGATTTTATGACCATACCAAAACCCCTGAATTTGTCAATCAATATTTCTTGATTATTTTTGCAGCACAGAATTAGTTACTTAAATTATTTATAGCATGCAACTGTACAATAAACTAAGTGCTGAAGAAAGAGCTGCATTAATTGATGCTGCAGGCGAAGACCGTCTTACTATTTCTTTTTATCAGTACCATCAAATCGGCAATCCCGAATTATTCAGAAATCACTTATTTATAAATTGGGACCCCATGGGTGTTCTCGGGAGAATATATGTAGCAAAAGAAGGGATTAATGCTCAACTCTCCGTTCCTGCCAAAAAATTTCACCTACTAAAAAACCACCTCGACAGTATAAGTTTTCTTAAAGACGTAAGATTAAATATCGCTGTTGAACAAGACAATAAATCTTTCCTAAAATTAAAGATCAAAGTACGTCACAAAATTGTAGCAGATGGTTTGGATGATGATAGCTTTGATGTTACTGACAAAGGTGTACACCTCAAAGCAAAAGAATTTAATGAAATCATAGAAAATAAAGACACCATCTTAATTGACATGCGAAATCACTATGAAAGTGAAATTGGTCATTTTAAGAATGCGCAAACACCTGATGTTGATACCTTCAGAGATTCCCTACCAATTATTACGGAGAGTATTAAAGGACATGAAGAAGATAAGAACATTGTCATGTATTGTACGGGAGGAATTCGATGTGAAAAAGCAAGCGCGTATTTCAAACACAAGGGTTTTAAACGTGTATTTCAACTAGAAGGGGGGATAATTAACTATGCACGACAAGTAGAAAGCGAAAATCTTGACAATAAGTTTCTGGGAAAAAATTTCGTATTTGACCATCGAAAAAGTGAAAAGATTAGTGATGAAATCATATCAAACTGTCATCAATGTGGTGAACCTTGCGATACTCATGTAAACTGTGCCAATGAAGCATGTCACCTTTTATTCATCCAATGCGATTCATGTAAAGAAAAGATGGATAATTGTTGTTCTATTGATTGTCAAGAAATAAATGCCTTGCCCTATGAAGAACAAAAAGCACTTCGCCGAGGCAAGTCTGTTTCGAATAAAATATTCAAAAAAGGGAGATCAGAAGTTTTAAAGTACAAAAAATAGCGAACAAAAACTTGACGAATTGTGTTTATGTTCTTTTAAAACACCCCTTTAAAATTGGGTTTAAAACCTTATATTTGTGAGACTGGATTTTGATGAATGATCAAAGTCGAAATTGAAAAAAACAAAATTGGACCAGATGGATAAATTTGAAGCAGCATTTAATGAGATTATTGAAAAAGATCTCAAAGTAGAGCCAAGAGATTGGATGCCAGAAAAATATCGAAAAACGCTTATTCGTCAAATTTCACAACATGCGCATTCTGAAATAATCGGTATGCAGCCAGAAGGAAATTGGCTATTAAGAGCCCCGTCTCTTCGTGCTAAACAAGTATTACTTGCTAAAATTCAAGACGAAGCAGGTCACGGTCTATATTTATATAGTGTTGCGGAGACATTAGGTATTTCTCGTCAAGAGATGATTCAACAATTACATAACCAAGAAGCTAAATATTCGAGCATCTTTAACTACCCTACTTTAACATGGGCAGACATGGGGGCTGTTGGATGGCTAGTTGACGGAGCGGCAATCGTGAATCAAGTTTCGCTTCAGCGAACGTCTTATGGCCCTTACTCACGAGGTATGGTTCGAATTTGTAAAGAAGAGAGTTTCCACCAGCGTCAAGGATACGAAATCATGGTTCAAATGGCCTTTGGAACACCTGAACAAAAAGCAATGGCTCAAGATGCACTGAACCGCTTTTGGGAACCTGCTTTAATGATGTTTGGACCTCATGACGGAGATTCAGTTCATAAAAACCAATCTATGGCATGGAAAATCAAACGAGAATCAAACGATCATTTGAGACAACGTTTTATTGACAGGACTGTGCCTCAAGCTGAATATTTAGGCCTAACAATTCCTGACCCTAACTTAAAATTCAATGAAGAAACAGGTCATTATGATCACAGTCCTTTTAATTGGGATGAGTTTTGGAATGTTGTAAATGGTAATGGGCCTTGTAATCAAGAGAGATTAGATCACCATCGCAAAGCACATAATGACAATGCATGGGTGAGAGAAGCTGCTGCAGCTTATGCAGCAAAAACAGAAACGAGTGTAGCATAAAAAGAAATAAAATAAATGGAATCAGGAGATAAAGTTTGGGAGGTATTTGTACAAAAAAAGCCAGGATTGGCTTTTAAACATGTAGGAAACTGCCACGGATACGATAAAAAAATGGCAATTCAAAACGCCAGAGACCTCTATACTAGACGTGGTGAAGGTCGCGCATTATGGGTTGTTCCAGCAGAAGCAATCGTTGCTGTTCCTTTGGATGATTCAGATGCTTTTTTCGATCCAGCAGATGATAAAGTCTATCGGCATGCCACATTTTACACCATCCCCGATGGCGTTAAACACTTATAAAAAAACCTTCCATGAATTTTGAATTAAACGAAAATCAATCAAAGTTTCTAATTCGCATTGCAGATACATCTGTGATTCTAGGACAACGCTTGGCTGAACTTTGCAGTCGTGGACCATTCTTAGAAGAGGATATCGCTTTATCAAATATCTCACTTGATTTATTTGGTCGCGCCGAAGAATTATATAAAATAATCTGTTCGTTGGAAGGAAATAAATTTTCTCCAGACGATCTTGTTTATAGACGAAACGAACGTCAATATTTTAACCTTAAAATTGTTGAGCAGCCCAATGAAGATTTCGCTTGGACAATCGCAAGGCAATTTTTTCACGATTGTTATGCAAAAGCTGTTTTTGAAACTTTAAAAAACAGCGACAACTCTGAACTGGCTGGGTTATCCATGAAAGTACTTAAAGAGATAAAATACAGTCATATGCATGCGAAAGATTGGATGGAACGACTTGGTTTAGGTACCGAAGAAAGCAATCAAAGACTACAATTCGCTGTAGATCATTTATTAAAATATGTCGAAGAAATTTTTGACTTTGACGAACTCGATAAAATGTTCTTACCTAATTATAAGGAAATTGAGTCAAATTGGCAAAGTGAAATCAACCAAACACTTACAGCTTGTAACTTAAACCGAAAAGAAATTCCTCCGCTTTCGATGAGAGATTATAGAGATGGTTTTCACAGTGAACATATGGGGCATTTATTAAGCATTATGCAATATTTGCCACGTGCTTATCCAGATGCTAAGTGGTAATTGACCCAACTCAAAATATTGATATTTGGGAATTTTTAAAAGAAGTTCCTGATCCCGAAATACCTGCAATCAATTTGGTGGAACTTGGGGTAATCCGAGAGGTTGAAAAGAATGATGATGAACTATTTATTACCATTACACCAACTTACACTGGTTGCCCTGCAAAAAAGTTGTTTGAGGATTTAATTCTTGAAAAACTTGCAGAAAAGGGATACAAAAAAGTCAAAATCATATCAAAACTCAATCCGGCCTGGACCACTGATTGGCTGTCGGATGAAACCCGCAACAAATTATTGAACGAGGGCATATCACCTCCAACAATCGGTGATCGCATTATTGTATGTCCAAATTGTAAATCAAAAAACACAAAATTACTTTCTCAATTTGGATCAACCCCTTGTCAATCATTGTACACCTGTAATGAATGTTCTGAGCCGTTTAATTACTTTAAATGTCACTGATATTATGAGGTTTGCATTGCTTCTATCCGCATTTATTTTTCAATTAACTTCAATTGCCCAAATGGAGTTTCGGAATAAAAGTATTAAAGACCCCATTCTTAAAGTTGTTTATGCCGGAGTAGATAATCATATCAATTTATCAATCCCCCTAAAAAAAGAACAAAGTCTTCAATCTTCGAGTTCAAAAATTACAACAATAGACAATCAAAACTTTCTCCTTTTACCTAATTATCATACCACCTTTGACACCATAAGGATAATGAGTGGTGATGAAGTAATTATGGAAGAGTATTTTCGGATTTTAAAGATGCCTTTAGCATCAATTCAACTTGGAGAAATCGATCTTGAAACTAAATATGTTAGCATAACTCAAATTCTTAATAATCAAACTTTATTGGCTATTGAGAATGGACTTTACCTAGAAACATTTGAAATCAACAATTTCAAACTAAGTATTTACTCCATTGATAATGAACTGATAAAAGAGTTTGAAACAACAAATGGAACTTCGTTAACATCGGATCAAATGGATTATATAAAGCAATTAGAGCCTGGCCAAATAATTGAATTCTCATCCGTTAAGTTTACTGATAGCAAAGGAATCATGCGTCGACATATGGGACCAAAATTCATTATCAAATAGCCCAGAAAAACGACTATATTTGTTGAAAAATCTAAAGCGACAAATAATATGTTTCAAGAAAACATAAGCCTGAAAAAGCTAAACACTTTTGGTATTGATGTTAATGCAAAAAAATTTGCTGAATTCGACACCTTATCTTCGTTAAAATTATTGTTAGATCAATGCAATGCGAATGATGAACTTCTCGTTTTAGGTGGTGGAAGCAACATTTTATTAACAAGGGATTATCAAGGTGTAGTTCTAAAAAACAATTTGAAAGGGATAGAAATTATCAGCGAAGATGAAAACTATGCTTTTGTCAAAGGAGCCGCAGGTGAAGTCTGGCATCAATTCGTACTATTTGCAATTGAAAACAATTTAGGGGGAATAGAAAATTTATCATTAATTCCAGGTAGTGTTGGAGCTGCGCCAATGCAAAACATCGGTGCTTATGGGGTAGAAATTAAAGATGTGTTTCACGAATTGGAAGCTTTAGAAATAGCCACACAAACCGTCAAGAAGTTTGATACAAAATCATGCGAATTTGGCTATCGAGAAAGTGTTTTTAAACGAGACTTAAAAGGAAAATACATCATCATTAGCATGACTTTAAAGTTGAATAAGAAGCACAAATTAAACACTTCTTATGGCGCGATAGAAAAAGAATTATCATCTAAGGGTATTTCATCACCTAATATTAAGGACGTAAGTGATGCTGTCATTGCTATTCGACAATCAAAACTACCTGATCCAGAGAAAATTGGAAACTCTGGAAGCTTTTTCAAAAATCCGGTAATTTCTACAATTCAATTTGAATCATTAAAAGAGAAATATCCAACCATAGCGCACTATCCTGTAAATGAACATGAAGTCAAAATTGCCGCTGGATGGCTAATTGACCAAGCTGGGTGGAAAGGCAAAACATTTGACAACTACGGTGTGCATAAAAACCAAGCTTTGGTATTGGTTAATTATGGTGGCGCTAAAGGAAAAGATATTTTTCAGCTTTCTCAACAAATACTAGACTCTGTTTACGAGACTTATGGCATACAGTTAGAACGTGAGGTTAATATAATTTAGTGTAACTTCATTCTAAACATTCGTTACTTCAATAAAACTGCTCATGTCTACAATACTAAAACTAATTTTTATTTTCTCACTTGGTTCTTCAGGCTTGGCTCAAACAGGACCATTGGCACACCAAAGTAGTGGTGGAAGATTAAGTGAATATAAACCTGGGGCACTTGGTAATTTTGGTTTACCTGACTACCCGCCTAAATTGGTGAAAATTGAAAAAGTGAATGACAGCACAACAGTCTTATATTATGAAAAACCGTTTGGTCAAAATTATACTCAGACCTTAATAAAAGATGAATTCTATTTAAACGCTGATCGAAATATAGACAGTTTAAAATCAATAATTTTTGTTGATGATTCTATTCAACTTATAGGCTTTAATACCAAAGCATTTAAGCAAGTCTCACGACAGCGTAAATAAGATGAGACAATTTCAACTTAAACAATACGCTAGGGTTGTACTCGTGTTATTTTGCCTTTTATTCATTCTCACATTTCCATTTCCATTTTATTATTTACCAAGCCCAGGTATAATCTTACAACCCTTTTTAGAAGATCTTACTTGTTGGATGACTAATAGCATTGACGGAACTTTCTATAGTGACTCTCCGTTAATGTGGAGTTTTTCAGCAATTCTAATACTAGTCAGTCTACTGATTGGCGCTGGTTTATCGTTCATTACAAAAGAAAAATTAAGTTTATTTTGGGATATTTCCTACCACATCTTATTGTACTACCTAATTCTTTTCTATTACGGATTAAGTAAAATTTTCATTTACCAGTTCTATTGGCCCGAACCTAATACGCTTTTTACCCCTGTGGGACAACTCGGTAAAGATTTTCTCTTTTGGACAAGTATGGGAACCAGTCCAGTATACAGTGTTTTTTCAGGATGTTTAGAAATCATTCCTGCCCTACTCCTGGTATTTCCAAGAACAAGAATGTTTGGTGCATCGGTATCAATCTTTGTCTTAATTAACGTTCTCATGATTAATCTAGGATTTGGAATTACAGTTGTCCAGTTCACCTTGTTTTTACTACTCATAAATTTCCTTATTCTAACTCCATACCTACCATTAATTCAACGCTATATATGGAGTAAACCAACCACCATTTCGGTACAAAACATCGAATTTTCTATCTTAAAAAAACATCCAAACTATCGAAAAATTTTCCGGGTACTTATTTTGCTAGCAATTGTCATTGAAAGTCTTTCAATCTACGTTGACTACGGCGTTTGGAACGGTAATAATTTACCTAAGTCAAATGAATACGGTGCCTATTCATTTAAGGAGGGTGATGCACCATACAAACGGTTATTTTTTCACAAGAACACTTATCTAATTCTTCAGGCCAAAAATGACGAATTTTTTAATTATCCTTATGTGAAAAGTGGAGAAAAATATACAATATACAAGAATGATCAGGCAATCGGAGAATTCACATTTGTGTCAAATAAACCGTATAAATATACTTTAAAGGGGTATTTTTATGATCACCCAGTACTCTGGCAATTGGAAAAAATAAAATTAGAACTGCTCCCTATTTATAAGAAATAGAAAGACAATCGCGGTATTAAAATCCTTATTATTTTCAATCCTCCAAAAACTTGCTAACTTTGATTTAAAATGGATGATTATGACACAAATTAGCTTTGAAAACATCGAAAAAGCCATACAAAAAATTGACGGTTTAAATGAGGAGGCGCTTGACCGAAAAATTGAAACTTTCACGTTAAAACAGCAAGCATTGGTGAATTACATCCTACAAGCGGGATTGGAATATGAGAACGAAGAATTAAATATGTATTCAATTTATTACTTTGCTATTATCCATGAAGCTTTTGATATACAAGGCATCACCCTAAACGAAGTCACTGAAGATGCGATTGAAGCTTTTCAAGAACCTTTTTTGTTAGCGTTGGATGCAATTTATAAAGATGAAGATTACAGTCCGATGCAAGATTTAGTGCAGCAACATCACTTGAATCAATTCATGATGAACGAAATTGATGCGGTAGACGAAGATGGAGATTCACTAACGGACGAAACTAAAACTCAATTATTCATTGTTGCTTCTGGAATGATTGGATTAATGAATGGCGCAGTTCAAAAATAGACAATGTTAGACCCAAAAGAGATTGTGTCCAAAATGATGAAAGATGACCAGATGAGTCAATGGCTGGGAATCAAAATCAAATCATTCACAAAAGGAAATGTTATTTGCTCCATGGTTGTACGACCAGAAATGGTAAACGGATTTAATATTGCGCATGGCGGTATTACTTATTCTTTAGCGGATAGTGCCTTAGCATTTTCCGTTAACGCTTTTGGATTACATGCCGTTTCAATTGAAACATCAATTTCTCACCACAAACCTGTTCGCATAAACGATAAATTACATACCTCAACAGAGGTATTTTCTTTAACCAATAAAATTGGTGTTTTACAAACTAAAATCACAAATCAAGACAACATTTTAGTGGCAACCTTTAAAGGAACAATTTATCGTAACGGAACAGAATGGGAGTAATTCTTTTCTATTTTCCGTAAAAAAAGAAACTTGTGGAGAATATGTATAATCTTTTATGTGCTTTTAAAAAAATCAATAAAAATTTGTTATATTGCGGATTAATGATTTATTGCAATATTTCGTAACCCGGTCTAAGGAGTAAAACCTACCCAAAATTTACTTCGTAACAAACAAATATTTATAATGAAAAATTGAATGAAATTATTATTTCTGCTTTTATGCGGAGTTACTAATAACTTTGCCCAGCAAATAGGCAATATCGATTTTATTTACTACCCAGATGTAACTTCTGGTTACATAGTGTGGGATTCAGCGCAATCAGCTGATAATTATGACGTTAAAATTTTTGAACTTGACACAATTATTTCTGGAGTACCAAGTTATGACTTGTAAACAAGTGAAAATGTAAGTACTAATTACTCAAATTTAACCCAAAATTATTTGAATACACCCGACTTATATTTTTTAATACAAGCTCGAAATAGTTCAGGAGGACTAGAAGCCGAATCAGATTATGAAAGCATATGTGGAGGTTGTGAAATAGACAATTACTCTGAAACTTGAAGTTGGGGGTGTAACGGTTTAGATTGCGCATGGCAACTAGTATTATACGTTAATGATACAGACTCTGAAGGTTTTTTGCGTGTAAAACCTTATTATAATTATTTCGATGAAGATGAAGGTGAAACAGTACCATACTATGAAGCAATGACGCCAACACCTTTTGATGCTGGTCCCTGATGGATCAAGCAAACAAGTAGTCGCAATAAGACCATAACTGAATAAACCTAAACCTTTGGGCTAAAAATAGCCCAAAGGTTTTCACAACAAATTTAATTTATGAATAAATCATCTTTCTTAGTTCTTCTTATAACTTTAATTAGTCATTTAGCTTTTTCTCAAACAATAGATATTGAATGGCAAAAGTCAGTTGGTGGCGAGTCAATCGATTCACCGAGAAGTTTATTATTATTAAATAATGGTACTCTTTTAACAATTGGACATTCTTATTCAACCGATACAGGCAATAAAACTTCTGAATCTTTCGGAGAAGGAGACTTATGGGTTGTAAACACGAATGAAGAGGGAGAAATAATTTGGCAAAAGGCTTATGGCGGTATAAATGATGATGGTACAGGCGCATCAGCCATTGAGTACAACGACCGTATTTACATTCTAACTTCATCTTATTCTGGTATCTCTGGAAACAAAACCACCTCAAATTTTGGTGAATCAGATTTTTGGCTTTTATGTATTGATCAAGAAGGTAATTTACTGTGGGATAAAACTTATGGTGGGGCAGAAAATGATCGAAGCGCTAACATACTATTAAATAGCGACAATAATTTCATTCTTTCGGGAAATAGTAGTTCAAATACAAGTGGTAACAAAACCGATGATGTAGGTGGGTTAACTGACTATTGGGTTTTAGAAGTAAGTTCTGAAAACGGTGATATAATCAACCAAAAAAGTGTTGGCAGCAACGGGTTTGAATTGTTAACAGATGTAGTAATTGATGAAACTAATAACATTTATTTAATTGGAAATTCACTCGGAGATACCGGGAAAGATAAAACTATGGATAACTATGGTCTCGGAGATATATGGATTGTTAAATTAAATGCTGATTTTAATATTGTACAGGATAAAGCTTTTGGTGGTACTAGTCCTGAATATCATGAAGGTGATGTGAAATTTTACAAAGATTTTCTATACGTACTTGTTGACTCTGAGTCTTCTGAAAGTGGAAATAAAACAACCGAAAATTATGGCTCTAGAGATAGTTGGCTACTTAAACTGAATAAAGATCTTACTATTGTTTGGGAGAAAAATTTTGGAGGATATAGTTACGAATCTTCAAGTAGCGTAGTTTTCCACCCAACCACCGATCAAATTATTTTATCCATCAAATCAAAATCAATCGCCTCAGGAAATAAAACAATCGACAATTATGACTTATCTGATGATGTATGGCTTTTAGTTTTAGATAAAAACGGTGAAATCGTACATCAAAAAGTTATCGGAGGCAATGCTGATGATATTGGGTACATTGTGCTTGATAATTTTAACAACATTTACTTAAGCGCGTTTTCTAATTCAGGATTTTCTGCCGATAAAACTGAGCCAAATTATGGGTTTTCAGATTATTGGATTGTTAAATTAAATGCAGGTGATTTTTTATCTTCAGAAAACTACATACAAAATTCTTCTTTTCTTGACATCTACCCAAACCCATTTAACGATGAATTGACTTTAAGTTTTTCCACAGAAATAACTGATCCTGTTTTCATTTCAATTAACGACGTAAATGGAAGAGTAGTAATTAGCCAGGAACTTAAACCTACTATTTATCCGGGTCAAATTAACACCGAAAAACTCAGTCCTGGCGTCTATTTTTACTCCATAACAAGTGGTAAAAAACAGCAGTCCGGTAAAATTATTAAGCGTTAACATTTCATGAACCTTTCTAATACATAGACGCTCTATAGGTTTCTCCTTTGCTTAACAATACTTGCTCCTCAAACAAAAAAGGTGCATCGTTACAGTGCACCTTTTTTGTTTTAAAAAAATAAATCGGATTTAAACTTTTTTTGTAATGACCCATGCTCCTGACTTAATCAAGGGTTCAGCCTGCTTGTATTTTACCGTTTTTGTTTCTCCGGTTTGCATATTTCTAATCTCCACTTTATCGTTTCGGCCAATTTTTGGTTCGGATTTAACCACAGGTTGTCGTTTAGGAGCTGCTTGATTTCCCCCAGAATTTCTCATCGCCTCATCATATCCTTCACTTCCTTTAAATTCTTCTTCTCGTTTTTGTTCTTGTGCATTACTAAAGGCGCCTGATTGAGAAAATTGACTTTCGCTAGTTGCAGCTTGCTGAGGAGCTTGTCTTGGTAAATCAGATTTAGCCAAGAACGTCACTACTTCTTTACTCATTTTGGTCATCATTCCACGGAACAAATCGTATGATTTTTGTTTATAAATCACCAAAGGATCTTTCTGCTCGATAGATGCATGCTGCACGTTAGTTCTTAACATATCCATTTGGCGAAGATGCTCTTTCCACTCATTATCTATATAACCGAGCGTAATCATTTTTTCAATTTGCTTTTTGAAGATTTTACCTTCAGTTGCTTGTCCTTCTTTCAGGTTTAAAACAACTCTTAATTGTTTTACACCGTCGGTAACCGGCAACATCATGTTTTCGTAACGATCACCTTCTTCAGTCAAAACACGATCAATAACAGGCTTAGCCATATTACATAGTCGATCCGATTTTTGCTCATATGCGGTCATCGCATTATCAAAAATAGTATCAATTAACTGACCAGGATTCGTTCCTTCAAAATCCTCTCTGCTAACAGGCGATTGAATTTTTAAGTATTGAATTAAATCTAACTCAAAAGCGTCAAAATTCTTACTTGGAAAATGGTTATTTACAATCTCCTCAGCAACATCATAGAACATGTTTGAAACATCCAATTCTAAACGTTCTCCATAAAGTGCATTTCTTCTTTTTCTATAAATAGCATTACGTTGAACGTTCATCACATCATCATACTCCAATAATCTTTTACGAACACCAAATGCATTTTCTTCAACTTTCTTTTGTGCCCGTTCTATCGATTTTGTTATCATTGAATGCTGAATAACCTCTCCTTCCTTATACCCCATTCTATCCATCACCTTTGCGATTCTTTCAGAACCAAATTTACGCATCAAATCATCTTCCAATGACACAAAGAATTGTGAAGATCCTGGATCACCTTGACGACCAGCACGACCTCTTAATTGTCGGTCAACACGGCGCGAGTCATGTCTTTCCGTACCTATGATTGCTAAACCTCCTGCAGCTAAAACTTCTGGAGAAAGTTTGATATCCGTACCACGACCTGCCATATTCGTTGCAATGGTTACTTTACCC
Source organism: Crocinitomix algicola (assembly GCF_001661595.2). GTDB lineage: Bacteria > Bacteroidota > Bacteroidia > Flavobacteriales_D > Crocinitomicaceae > Crocinitomix > Crocinitomix algicola. Next base: position 133,391 of record NZ_LYPF02000014.1, on the reverse strand, counting down.
GCTTGACCTGCTTCTGCAACAATCTCTGACTCTCTCTTGTGGTGCTTTGCGTTTAGGACATTATGTTGAATCTTTCTCATGGTCAACATTCTGCTTAACAATTCAGAAATTTCAACTGTTGTCGTTCCTACAAGTACTGGACGTCCTAAATTTACAAGTCGTTGAATTTCATCGATAACCGCGTTGAACTTTTCCCGCTGGGTCCGATATACTAAATCTTGTTCATCAATTCGTTGAATTGGTTTATTGGTAGGAATAACAACAACATCCAATTCATAAATGTCCCATAACTCTTGTGCTTCTGTCTCCGCTGTACCGGTCATACCAGACATTTTATGGTACATTCGAAAGAAGTTTTGCAAAGTAATTGTTGCGTAAGTTTGGGTAGCCGCTTCTATTTTAACATTTTCTTTTGCCTCAATTGCTCGGTGTAAGCCATCTGAATAACGTCGACCTTCCATGATACGACCCGTTTGTTCATCAACAATTTTAACTTTCCCATCCATAATCACATACTCCACTTCCTTTTCGAATAATGAATAGGCTTTCAATAATTGATTAATGGAGTGAATTCGACTCGATTTTTCAGAAAAATCAGCGATCAACTCTTCTTTTTTCTTTAATAATTCCTCCGCTTCAAGGTTTTGACTTTCTAGCTCGTTCATTGAGGTACCAATATCTGGCATTATGAAATAATCTCGGTTTTCACCATCTGAGATTAAGTCGATACCTTTCTCCGTAAGCTCAATCGTATTGTGTTTCTCATTGATCACAAAATAGAGCTCTTTATCTGCCTTAGGCATTTCTCTTTCTCTATCCTGTAAATGATAATTTTCAATTTTTTGAAGTTGCGCACGAATTCCGTCTTCACTTAAATATTTGATTAATGCTTTATTTTTTGGGAAACCTCTGTATGCTCTTAATAAAGACAATCCCCCTTCAAAAAGAGTATCCTTATCTGCCTCACCGGTTTCCAAACCTTTTAACTTATTTTTAGCATCAATTAAAAAATCATTCACCAATTTCTTTTGAGCATTAACGAGCTTTTCAATTTTTGGCTTTAACGCTGTAAATTCTTGTTTATCCCCACCAGACATCGGCCCTGAAATAATCAATGGAGTTCGCGCATCATCAATTAAAACTGAATCCACCTCATCAATAATAGCATAATGATGTTTTTGTTGAACGATTTCATCAGGATTAGAAGACATATTATCTCTTAAGTAATCAAACCCGAATTCATTATTTGTTCCAAAAGTGATATCCGCACGATAGGCCGCTTTTCGTTCAGGAGAATTTGGTTTATGACGATCAATACAATCTACCTTTAATCCATGGAACTGATATAAAGGTCCCATCCATTCCGAGTCACGTTTAGCTAGATAGTCATTTACTGTAATTAAGTGAACCCCTTTTCCCGCAAGTGCATTTAGATAAACGGGTAATGTTGCTACCAATGTTTTCCCTTCTCCTGTCTGCATCTCAGCAACATTTCCTTTATGCAAAACCGCTCCACCATACAACTGAACATCGTAATGGACCATATTCCAAGTTACGGTAGTACCAAACGCATCCCATGTTGTTGCCCATTTTGCTTGATTTCCGTCTATCTGTATATGATCTTTTGACGCTGCCAATTCTTCATCAAATGCAGTTGCCGTTACAACAACCTCGTCATTTTCAGCAAAACGCTTAGCCGTTTCTTTAATAACGGCAAACGCCTCTGGAAGAATTTCTTCAAGAACTTCTTCTATCTCATTATCTATTTGTAACTTCAATTTATCTATACGACCATAGATGGCTTCTTTTTCTTGAAAATCCATCCCAGGATTATCATCCACCTTTTTATTTAATGTCGAAATCTCATCCTCTGACGACTGAATTTTTGCTTTGATTTTCGCTTTAAAATCTGCGGTTTTACCACGCAATTCGTCGTTCGTTAATCCACTAATGGTTCCTTCCAAGGCTTTTACTCGATCGACATAGGGTTGATATATTTTATCATCTTTCTTAGCCTTACTTCCAGCTAATTTCTTTAAAATTCCAAACATTTTATCCGTCTAAATTTATGAACCGCAAAAATAGCGAGTTAACTTAATTATTTCCAATTTTCATGTAAAAATTGGGTTACTAAATACATGACTCAACATAAGTCAGAAATCATACCATCAAAAAAAATCAGCCAATCTGTCCGATTTACCAACAAACAAACGCTATTTAGCTGACTTTCTTAATTTATCGACTCTAAATAAAGTCGAAATGACAGTATTTAAAACTATTTATCAGAAAAAAGGCTCGCAAAAGCGAGCCTCTCATTAAATTCTAATTAATATTCATCTTCGTTGAAGAAAAAATCATCCTTGGTCGGGTAATCCGGCCAAATCTCTTCTATGCTTTCGTATGATTCTCCTTCATCTTCAATCTCTTGTAGATTCTCTACCACTTCTAATGGAGCTCCTGTTCTCATAGCAAAATCGATTAATTCGTCTTTTGCTGCTGGCCAAGGTGCGTCCTCCAAATATGAAGCTAATTCCAACGTCCAATACATAAGTGTTAAATTTTCATTTTGCCGCAAAAGTAATTTTTTTAAACTTAGATGCAAGTTTTTTAGCACTTTTTTTCTTCACAATCTATTTTTTTGGCTTCCAAGGAATCTCTTCAGCCCCGAGTTTTACCGTCAAAAACCTCCCATAAACAAATAAATAATCACTCAACCTATTTAAATAAGGCATGATCAATGAATTTATTTCTGACTCTTCATTTAAAGCAGTGACTAGCCTTTCTGCACGACGACAAACACATCTGGCAATATGACAAAAAGATACCGTCTCATGTCCGCCAGGTAATACAAAGAAACGCATCGGTTCTATCGACTCATCCATGCGATCTATTTCTTCTTCTAAAAATTTAATATCCTCTTCAAATAAGGCAGGAAGTTCCATCTTGCCTTTCTCTGGATCTGTTGCCAACCATGAGCCAATTGTAAATAAGCGATCTTGAATGTAAATAATGTCTTCCTTGCTTTTTTCGTCGATTGCTTTATCCCTTAATAGACCTAAATAAGAATTTAATTCATCTACTGTACCGTATGATTCAATTCGAATACTCGATTTCGGTACCCTTGTCCCTCCAATCAATCCAGTTTTTCCTTGATCTCCTTTTTTTGTATATACTTTCATCTAATTCTAAAATTTTATAGTGAAATCTTGTTTGCGTTGAGTGGGCCTTTTGCATACAATTCCAAATTGAAAAAAGTCCATTGACACATGAACATTAGGCTGCGCAATAATCTTTTTCCATGCTGACTTCATTCCATCACTCCAATTTATGTCATCAAAAACTATAAATGAGTCTTCATGAGTATGCTCGAGGGCAAATTTAAAATACTCAAGCGTTGCTCCTTCCAAATGATTACCGTCAATATAAACAAAATCAAACACCTGGTTTACACCTTTTAATGCCTTATCAAAACGACCAACCCTAAGTTCAACATTGGAACAATTTAATCCATCAAAATTCTCTTTTGCAATTTGCGCAATATTAGGGCACCCTTCAATAGTTAGAACCGAATTGACTGTTCTTGCTTTAGAAAAATAAGCCGTTCCAATTCCTAAAGAGGTCCCTAACTCCAAAACCGTACGACATTCATAATATTCAAGTAATCGATTTAAAAACATCCCTTTTTTTCTCGGCATCGATGCCGTTCGGGTAATTGAAGCGATTGACCTCAAATCATTTGCCTGAACTCTACTACCAGCGCCATAATCAGTAACCCTAATTTTTGCTTTCCGTTGCAGTAGCGATGATCTTAATGATTCAATTTCCGGTTGTCTAACATAATTCTTTCTTCGAACCACCTTTTGATAAAATTCATAAAGAAAAGGAGAATGCAAGCCATGGGCGTTTACAGCTTTTCTTCGATATTTAACGTAAGACCTTATCACGAGGTCAAAAATACGATTTGTAGAGGAAATGACGGTGTTTTTTTGAATCCCTTTTCACCAATTATAAGAGTAGAAAAATAAACTTATATATTTGGAATATATTTAATAACCGATAGCACAAGATGACCATCGAAGAAAAAATTGCCATTCAGAAAGAGAAAATTGAAAAAGGCAACCCAAAAATTGAATTAGTAGCATCATGCCGTATAAATAATGGTATAGAAAAAATAACGCCAAAAATAGAAAGCGATGCTTTAACGTATTTCGAAAACACAAAAGAATCGATTGATATTACCTTTTTTGTTCCTGCAAGCGGTTCTGGTTCGAGAATGTTTGGAAGTGCCTATGCATTTCTCAACAATGAAAATCCGTCCGAATCAACCATAGAATTTATTGAGCATTTAATAAATAGTGTTGAAGAGTTTGCTTTTTACAACAAACTACCTATTACGGTTAAACAAGAATTAAAAAGTGGATCAATTGAGATTGAAAAATTTTTAAAATTGATACTGCATGAAGAAGGCTTTAATTTTGGAAATCGTCCAAAGGGGTTAATTCCGTTTCATCGATATGGTAATTTTATCATCAACCCTTTTCAAGAACACGTTTTACAAGGTACGAAGGTTGCCGGTGAACAGTCTAAATTTCACTTCACAATAAATTCAAAATTTGAAGAAGAAATACGACACAGTATCAAGATCTTGAGAGAGATGACAGGCATTGATTTTTCATTTGAGTTTTCAGTACAAGACGAGGATACGAATTCGGTTGCTTTCACTGCATCGAACGAAGTTTTTAAAGATGAAAATGGAAATCCAATAACAAGGCCAGCAGGCCACGGGGTGCTATTGGACAACCTAAACAGAATAAAATCGGATCTTATTTTAATAAGAAACATTGATAATATCCAGCATCAAAATAAATCAGAATTCTCCACCAAAACGCGTAAAATTTTGTCTGGAATTTTGCTCGATTTCCAAAATATGTGTTTTGAAGTTTTAAATGCTATTGAAGAAGGAAAACCTTTTAAGCAGCAGTTAAAACAATTGAATGACCAATTCCAACTCAACATAAAAGAATCCGATTGGAGTAATGAAGAAAAAGTAAAATCAATTCTTAATCGGCCGTACCGAATTTGCGGAATGGTAAAAAATGAAGGGCAACCTGGTGGTGGACCATTCTGGGTAAAAAACGAGCAAGGGGATATCCAGCGGCAAATTGTGGAAAAGTCTCAAATTTCAACCCGACCTTCACAATTAAATATGTTGATAAAATCAACCCATTTTAATCCAGTTGAAATAATCTGTGCACCAAAGAACTACAAAGGTGAATATTTTGATTTGATGGATTTTAAAGAGGATTTGCAATACTTTATTGTCCAAAAAACTCAAAAAGGTGAAAACGTTCAATTTATCGAGCAACCGGGTTTATGGAATGGAGGGATGGCAAATTGGAATACAATCTTTTACGAAATTGACAGTCAATGTTTCAGCCCAGTAAAAACGATTTTAGACCTATTAAAGCCCATGCACAGGAGCAAGTAGTCATTAGACGAACATATCATAAATCAAAAAACCTGTAAGAAAATTTTTCTCACAGGTTTTGATTTTTTTACCCATTAGGTAGTTTATGGGATTAGTTTTTTATCCGTTCATTGAAATCAAGAACTCCTCATTGGAAAGAGTACCTTGAATTCGTTCCTTAATAAACTCCATTGCTTCGACCGGATTCATATCCGCCAAATACTTTCTTAAAATCCAAATTCTTTGCAGGGCTTCTTTGCTCATTAGTAAATCTTCTCGTCTGGTACCCGAACCTGTAATATCTATTGCCGGGTAAATTCGACGGTTTGCAATTTTACGATCCAATTGCAACTCCATATTACCCGTACCTTTAAACTCCTCAAAAATCACTTCATCCATCTTCGATCCTGTTTCTGTAAGGGCAGTAGCAAGAATTGTTAAAGACCCGCCATTTTCTATTTTTCTCGCAGCACCAAAGAAACGTTTTGGTTTATGTAATGCATTGGCATCAACACCACCAGAAAGTACTTTTCCTGAAGCTGGCTGAACAGTATTGTATGCTCGAGCTAAACGCGTAATGGAATCCAAGAGAATGACAACATCATGTCCACATTCAACCATTCTTTTGGCTTTGTCTAAAACAATATTTGCTAATTTAACATGTTTGTCAGCTGGCTCATCGAAAGTTGACGCAACCACTTCTGCATTAACCGACCTTGCCATATCTGTTACCTCTTCTGGACGTTCATCAATGAGGAGTACAATTAAATAAACTTCAGGATGGTTAGCTGCAATTGCATTTGCTACATCTTTTAATAAAACCGTTTTACCCGTTTTAGGTTGAGCAACAATCATACCTCTCTGTCCTTTTCCAATTGGCGCAAATAAATCCATGATTCGCGTCGACAAAGTCTCGTTTTTATGCCCTGTAATTTGGAATTTATCTTTCGGAAAAAGCGGTGTTAAATATTCGAAAGGAACACGATCACGAACATAATTAGGTTCTCTACCATTTACACTTTCTACATTAATTAATGGAAAATACTTTTCCCCTGCCTTTGGTGGACGAATAGCTCCCTTTACGGTATCTCCTTTTTTAAGTCCATAACGTTTAACTTGACTCTGGGATACATATACATCATCCGGAGAAGGCAAATAATTATAATCCGACGAGCGTAAAAAACCATACCCGTCCTGCATCATATCTAAAACTCCTTCACTAATAATTAGCCCATCAAAATTGTATCCGTAGTAATCTTCTACTGATTTTTTACGATTATTTTGTCGATTGTTGTTCTGACGATTATTGTTTTTATCTCTAGTAGATTGCTCTTTTGGAACTTGAGGATTCTTTTTCTCTTCTGTTGTTGATGAATTTTGATCACCTGAATTTTCTTGCTGACTTGGTTTGGGTTTTCTTCTCCTCTTTTTTTGTTCCGGCGCAGGCACTGACTCTTCAGTTACCGCAGTTTTAATTTCTTCTGAAAATAAATCCCCGCTTCCTGCTTTCTCAGTTTCAGCACTCGCTTCAACCTTTTTTCGTGGGCGTCTTGTTCTTTTCGGTTTTTCCGCTTGCACTGGCTCTACACTATTCTCTGAAGATGTTGGACCTGCAGTAATCTTGTCAATTATCTCTTTCTTTTTAAGCGTCTCAACGCCTGCAATACCTAATTGCTTAGCAATCTCTCTTAATTCCGCTACTCTTTTAGCGTTCAGATCTGAAATGTCAGTCATAAATATGTTCTTGTGTCGATTTATTCTTTGAAAAGAAATTCGGTGATTCAAAATTGAGTAATCTCGAAATGATTTCTCTAGATTTACTGCAATTATACAAATATTATCTTAAACCAAACAAATTGGTCAAATTTTATTTTTCATTTTTTTCTCACGACAAACTGTTCAAGACCTCTTTCTAATAATCCCACATTAATCACACAAAAAACTATCTTTGTTAAAAAACTTAGACTGTGACATTAATAAAATCAATATCAGGAATTAGGGGAACCATAGGTGGACCAACAGGTGAAGGACTAACGCCAGTAGACGCATGTAAATTTGCCGCTGCTTACGGTACATGGATAAAAAACGCGAGTGAAAACAATAAACCTAAAATTGTAATCGGTCGAGACGCAAGGCTTTCTGGTAAGATGATTTCAGAACTTGTTATAAACACGCTTATAGGACTTGGCATTGATGTTATTGATTTAGGCTTGTCAACAACCCCGACCGTTGAAATTGCGGTTCCTATGGAGAAAGCTGACGGTGGAATTATTATAACTGCCAGTCATAACCCGAAACAATGGAATGCCTTAAAGCTCTTGAATAGCTCGGGTGAATTCATCTCTGACAAAGAGGGGAAATTAATTTTGGCAACTGCCGAAAAACAAGATTTTAACTTTGCGGAAGTCGACGACCTTGGAACAGTCATAAAAGATGAATCTTACCTGGAAAAACATATTCAAGCTGTTCTAGATTTGCCTTTGGTGAATGCCGCATTAATAAAACAAGCTAATTTTTCAATAGCTATTGATGCCGTCAATTCTACAGGAGGGATATTTATTCCCCGTTTATTAGAAGCTCTTGGTGTTAATACAATTCATAAATTATATTGCGAGCCAAATGGTCATTTTCCGCACAACCCAGAACCTTTGCCAGAAAATCTGACTGAAATTGCTAAAACAATTAAAGAAAAGAATGCCGATTTAGGCATTGTTGTTGATCCTGATGTAGATCGATTAGCATTCGTTTGTGAAGATGGAACGATGTTTGGAGAAGAATATACACTGGTTGCGGTAGCTGATTACGTGTTATCAAAAACCCCTGGAAACACTGTATCAAATTTATCATCCACTATCTCTTTGCGCGAGGTAACTGAAAAGTATAACAACTGTTCGTACCAAGCTGCTGCTGTAGGAGAAGTGAATGTGGTTAAAAAGATGAAGGAAACCAATGCTGTTATTGGAGGCGAAGGAAACGGGGGCATTATTTACCCTAGTTCTCATTACGGAAGGGATGCCTTGGTTGGAATAGGATTATTTTTAACGCATTTAGCGGAAAAAAATATCAGCAGTTCAGCACTTAGAGCTTCTTATCCTAACTACCATATTTCCAAAAACAAAATAGAATTATCTCCTGAAATGGATGTGGATCAAATTCTCACACAGATACAAAATGACTATAAGTCGTTTGAGATTGATACTACCGATGGCGTTAAAATCTACTTTGGCTCTGAATGGGCACATTTACGAAAAAGTAATACAGAACCTATAATCCGCATTTATTCTGAAAGCTCAAGTGAAGAAAAAGCGAATAAAATAGCTTTTGATATTATGGACAAAATTAAAGCCTTGGCTTAATTTCTATAAATAGTATACGCTCATAACACTAAATTTATCGGTGAATTACAGCCTTTCTTCGACCAATGGAGGTCGTGTAAAAAAACATGCAAATAATCTTTCTTTGAACGGGTTAATCTAAATGAATTTGACTAAATTAAAGCTCAATTTAATCGTGTCAAACCATACGTTTACACCAATTCAATATTATGAAGAAGATTACCTTATTACTATTTGCTTTTGGATTTGGGGGAATGAGTTTTGCCCAAATCGAAGAGTTAACACCTGAAGAAAAATTTTATAGGGATTCGATTACTCACCTCAACGAATCAAATGCCGCAATTGAGCTTTCACAGACTGCTTATAACGAAGGAATAGAATTGTTCAAACAAGAAAAATTTCAAGGAGCAATTTCTAAGTTTTCGGTGGCCATAGAAAATGATCCCAAATTTACACCTGCATATTATAATAAAGCTGTTGCAGAAAATAGCGTTGAAAAATACAAAGAAGCAATTCAAACCATTGATGCTTTATTAAACATCAAATCTGAATATGGTAAGGCCTACTTCCAACGTGCAAGGGCCTATCAAGGTTTAAACGACTATCTGAATGCTGAGAAGGACTACCAGAAAGTGATTGAATTAGAGCCAAAATATGTTAAAGCTTATTATAATTTTGGAACATTGAAATTTCTACAAAAAGACTACTTCGAAGCAATTGCGCAATTCACAAAAGTCACCATGCTTGACCCGGAAAATGCCTATGCCTTCAATGACCGAGGCTCTTGTTATAGAATGGTTGAGAAATATGAATTAGCCATCAAAGATTATGAAGAAGCAGCGCGGAAAAATCCAAACCTCGCATTTGTTTTGAATAATATTGGTACGACCAAAACACGTGTTAAAAAATATCCTGAAGCTTTAGCGGCTTTTAACCGTGCATTAAGTATAGACGCTAATTTCTTTTTAGCATACAATAATCGTGGTGTCACACAAATGAACATGGAACGTTACGATGATGCAGTCAATGATTTTTCAAAAGCCATCCAAATAAACCCTAAATACGCGCCCGCATATAGTAATAGAGCTGGAGCTTACTTTAAAAAAGGGGATTATGAAAACGCTAAAAAAGACGCCGAAAAAGCGATTCAACTAGACCCTAAACTCGCTGATGCATATGTAAACCGTGGTATGGCTAAAGAAATGTTGAGAGATTTAAATGGGGCTTGTGCAGATTGGTCTAAAGCCCGTGAATTAGGTTCTGAATTGGCCAAGCAATATCACTCTGGAAACTGTTCGAATTAGTATTAACAAAAGAAAATTTAAGAAAATGAAAAGTATATTAATCTTATTCTTATTCAGCCTAAGTTTAAACTCATTCGCACAAGACGTTGAATTTAAATCTGGAAATTTTAAAGAAGACAAAGATGGCTTTAAAGTCGCCAAAGAAGAACTTGAACTAGGGACCGAACAATGGGAATTGGGAAATTTGGAAGTCTTCGCTGTACGGTCTCCGCAGAATTATTACTTAAAAGCGCTTGAACATTTCGAAAAAGCCTATTTATTTAATGAAAAGAGTGCCGAATTAAACTTTAAAATTGGAGTATGTCACATGCATTCAACCGACAAATACAAAGCCATTCCTTTCATTAATGACGCATACAAGAGAAATCCAGAAGTTGACCCCTTCATTAATTATTATATGGGGCGCGTAAAACAATTGGAAGGTGAATTTGAAAAAGCAAGTAAATTCTATGAAACCTTTGAAACTGAATATAAAAAGGCAGATGATTTTATTAAGTTCGTTCGCCAACGCAATAGCGAGTGTAAATCAGCACTAGCATTGCAAGATAGTCCAATTAGAGCATGGATTGACCATGTGCCTGAATTAAGTTCTGAATACGATGATTATGCTCCGTCAATAACGATGGACGGTGAAGAAATTATTTTTACATCAAATCGACCAAACGCTCATACGCCCAATGAAGTTGGAGTTTATGATGATGATTTATATTCAGCAACAATGGTAGATGGTAAATGGCAATCGCCCAAAGCCTTAAAAGGAAGTATAAACACTCCATCAAACGAAGTTTCCAATAACCTTTCTTACGACGGTACGAAATTATTAATGAGCAAAATAAATGATGCTGGGAATTCAGATATTTATGAGTCGTTCTTAAAAGGTGATACTTGGTCTGACCCAATCGGATTTTCACGAGATATTAATCATAAATCAAACGAACGTTTTGCGGCGTACAGCCACAATGGTCGATCAATATATTTTGCTAAAGATAAACCTGGTGGAAATAATGGATATGATATAATGGTTTCAGGCGTAAAAGTAGAACGTGAAAGATCTTGGGGACTACCTGTGCAAGAACAAGATATCAGCTCCAAATTTAATGATGGACCTATTTACCTTCATCCAGATGGTAAAACAGTCTACTTTGCATCAGAGGGCTTCAACTCTATGGGAGGATATGATATCTTTTATGCGACTAAAATCAGAGGGGGCGGATGGTCTAAACCTGTAAATATGGGAGCACCAATTAATACACCATATGACGACTTCTTTTTTGCCGCTACAGCGAATGGAAAGTTTGCCTATATAGCGTCAAATAGAGCTGGCGGTAAAGGTGGTCACGACATCTATAAAATTACTTTTTGGGGGGATGAAAAAATGCCTTCGTTACAAACAGAAGATTACCTCTTGGCATCAGTGGCACAGCCCATTCAAGATCCTGAACTAGTTGGCGAAGTGAAAGTAACATCTACTGCAGAATTAACCGTTTTTAAGGGTAAGACATTAGATGCATTAACCAAAAAAGCTGTTGAGGCAATCATCGAGATTACTGATAATGCGTCTGGAAAAATCGTAGAATCATTTACAACCAATAGTGCAACCGGTAAATTCTTACTTTCCTTAGAATCTGGAGCAAACTATGGTATTGCCGTCAAGGCAGATGGCTATTTATTCCATTCCGAAAACTTTGATATTCCTGCCGGTAGCGCCTACAACTTAGTAAATAAAACCATTGAATTGAAAAACATTAAAATTGGCAGTAAAATAGCCCTTCGTAATGTATTCTTCGATACTGGTAAATCTGATATTCGTCAAGAATCAAACGCAGAATTAGATCGATTAGCGAAGTTGTTAAAAGATGTACCCGGTTTAAAGATAGAGTTATCAGGTCATACTGATAATACAGGTTCTGCCCAAAACAATATCAAATTGTCGCAAGATCGAGCAGATGCTGTTGTAAATTATCTTGTATCAAAGGGCATATCTAAATCTAGATTAACAGCAAAAGGGTATGGCTCTGATCGCCCCATTGATTCAAACGACACTGCTCAAGGAAGACAAAATAACCGAAGAACGGAATTTGAAATCACTGGAAACTAATTCTTCTGAAATAATTATCTTAGACCTCCTGTCAAATGCAGGAGGTTTTTTATTTTATTATGCGGCTCATCTTCTTATTTTGCTTTATTTCTAGTATCAGTTTTTCACAATTTGAAAATACATTCAAAAAACTAGATACGACAGACACGGCAGTTGGCCATGACAAGAAATATGTCTCAGGTTTGGGGAGTAAGAATTACACAACCAAATGGATCTATCCTAACACGCGTGGTCAAGTTGAAAAATATGAAAGACTTGAATTTGCCATTTCAATGCCTCGCAGTATTGATGAGAAAGTAATGCATTTCTTAGCAACGGATGACAGTACAGAAGGAATAAACCCTTTTTTATCGTGGCAACTGAAAGTAACCGCTCGTTTTAAGCACGTAGCATCAAATAAGGAGTTTTTTATTGATGGATTCTTTTATCAAAACTTTAAACGGGACACTAGCCACAGCGACTTCAGAAAGTGGGAATGGATCCCCTTAGAAACACCCGACTATTTTCGCGTAAGATTCGCTCCACCCATTGCGGGACAATGGGTGTGTGAAATCAATATTCATACTCAAAATCAAACCTTTGAAAATTATGCAACCTTTCCGTTCACTGTCAACCGCTCGAATAATAAAGGATACGTTAAGGTTGGTAAGAATAAGCGATATTTGGTGGAAGGAGATGAAACTTTTTTTCCTGCCGGTCAAAATTTAATCTCACCCCGATGCGAGTTTTGCTACGCTAATTCAAACGGAGCCTTACCTAGTGAATTAGGTCGGCCTGGCGCCCAATCTTTTGAAGGATGGATGGAAAAACCTACTGCTATGAAGGGTTTTCTTATGTTTCAAGAAGATATGATGAACTTATCCAAAAGCGGCGGGAACTACTTTCGTGAAATACTCTTCCCTCAAAACCAAGATATTGAATGGGAAAAACTTGGGAACTATTATGGTAGAATGAACAGAGCATGGGAACTTGATGAGCAGCTCTTTCTTGCTCGCGAACTAAACTTAAAAATACAACTCAACCTCCAAATTCAATATGCCCTTCAAATCGATAACAGCCGAACCTTTTGGAATTGGTCAATCGACGCTAACGACAAAAGACATATTCGTCCAGACCTCCCTTGCGCTAATCCCTATAATGTCGGAATATCGACCACTAAAAACGACGATCCAAATACCTTCTTCTCCGATCCAACTGCTAAAAAATTTTACAAAGAAAAACTACGTTATATTTTTTCAAGATGGGGCTATTCCACTAACCTTGCTGTTATAGGAATGGTCAGTGAAATGGAAGGTTGTTGCACTGACGCCGACCTGTGTGTAGAATGGATGGATGAAATGGGAAGATATTTAAAAGAAGATTTAAAAATCAACCAAATTCTTATTCCTAGTTTTCTGGGAATATTTCATGATCCAAAGAATTATGAACACCCCATCTTAGCCAATCCAATTTATGACATGTCTGCCTATAATTGGTATGCTGCCTCGGCTAAAAAATTTCAAGGAAACATTAAACATATTGATGGATTAATTACCACATTCGGTCAACCTTTTTTCTATGGCGAAATTGGAAATGCCAATCTTTATCCTTGCGACACCATGCGTATTGAATGGGGACGAGATTGCTGGATGACAGCATTTTCTGGAAATGCAGGTATTGGAATGAACTGGGATGATTCATTCGATGACGACTTGCGACAATACCTCGGCAATATTCATGAATTTGTAAATGGGATTAATTTCGACGGAGATACAGCTGCATGGTTACCAACCCGTGTAATTTCGGACAATCGAAAAGCAGAAACTATGCTTCTCATTTCTCCCGACAAAAGTGCTGCCATTGGTATTTTATCCAACCGCTATTACAACTGGTATTTATTTGGTGACACTTTGGGAACTTTATGGAATAGACCCGACTTGTGCCAGAATAGGATCCCTTTTGATCCAGGCTTTCACCCTAATAAACCAATTGAGGAGAAAGGCGTTTGGGAAAGAGAATTTAAAGATAGTCCACATGATTATATTGATCGCGTTTCCAACACTAAAATGAATCAAGCTGTAATTTACCACCCATTTGAGTCTTTTTCTCATAATAAAAACAAGCATTATCGCATTAGACTATACGAAATGCAAAGAGCATATTATCGTGTCGATTTTTACAATGCATTCACGTTAGCTCCAATCAGTACAGAATACAATTGGGGACCCAATTTAAAAGTTGAATATCCAGTCATGGACAAAGAGGCTGGCTTAATTGCCTATAAGGTGAGAAAAGTCAGTTTAGGTCAATTTCCCCAAATCAACGAAGAAGACCGCATTCCCATTAATTTTTCGGATGCTATTTACGATGAAGATTATCGGTACATTAAAATTATAAATAATCGGTATAAACTAATCATTAATAAAGAGGAGTACCGCCTTTCGATTGAACATCTAAATCCTAAAGAAGAAGACAATTATAGCCTTGTAATATCTGATGAAAATCATTCAGAAGTTTATGCTACTAATTATACAAAAGCGTCAAAGGACATTCGCTTAAAAAAGCTCAGCAAAGGCAGATATACTATTGAAATTAAGGTTAATGGAGTTATCTATACTGAGGTGGTTGAGCTTTAAATTTTCACACTAATTACCAGCACATCATCTGTTTGACTTTGGCTCCCCTGCCAACTCATAAACTTTCCTTCTAATTCCTTTTGCTGTTTATCTAACGGTAAATCGTACAAATCAAGCAATGTCTCTCTAAACCTCTTATAGGAATATTTTTTAATTTTCGGTCCACCGAACTGATCTGGAAAGCCATCTGAAAACAAGATTAGCTGGTCACCTTCAAATACATCTAAATTATAGTTTTCAAAGTGAAAATCATCTTTTTCAGTTGCATTACCAATGGATCGCTTAATCGCTTTTACTTCTATAAGACTCGCTGTATCCGAACTTTCCCAAACCGTCATATTTTCAAGCATTTTAGTTTGATCAACCAAATGTTTTTTTCGAATCAAATACAAGGAGTTTCGCGCACCAGAAAACATTATTTTTTTCCGATCCGAACTTAATGCGCACATTGCGATATCCATACCATCTCGAACAATAAAACCTTCTCGTTGACTTCTTAATGTTCGTTCTACACCTGAATTTAAATAATCCAATGCTTCACCAGGAGAATTTACTGTAGCAACTTTTAAACTTTGCATCAGCAAATTATGACCAACAATACTCATAAATGCCCCCGGAACTCCATGTCCTGTACAATCAACAGCCGCAAATACGGTAAACTCCTCTGAAGATTCATAAGATGTTCTCACCGATTCAACAAAATAAAAATCACCACTAACTACATCTTTTGGACGATAAAAAATATATGAATTTGGAAGAATTTCTGCTATTTGCTCCTCTGAGGGTAAAATGGCGTTTTGAATTCGCTCAGCATACTTTATACTGCTAAATATTTCTTTCGTACTTTTTCTAAGTTCTTCTTTTTGAACTTCCAACTGCTTTGTCCGTTCTTTGACCTGCTTTTCTAAACCAACATTCAATATGTCAATCGCTTCATTACGTTCCCTTAAATTTTTAAGGGCAATTTCTTGAGCCGACCTTTTCTCTCGTTGTAATTTACCATACTTGTTAGACATTGATATACTCAAAATGACAAACTCAAAAGCTGAACTTAATTTTAACGCACCAAGTGAGATTATTTTATCACCAACAATACTCATATTTCCAAGAATAAACACTACTCCACCTATTATTAGAATGATGAATGCAATTGAAAAGAAAATATCCACCCTAAAACCTTTAAACCTGAGGTAAATAATGGAAAACGCCCCCAATAACACGGCAAAAAGACTTGCTCCATTAATGATCGGAAATGCAAGTTGATAGGGAGTTCCTGGTATTAAGGACATGATTATAATAGCGCCCATAACAATACGCGAATAGAGAAAGATTTTATACAGCTTTTTATTTCTCGTTTTCAACTGTAAAAAATGATCGACGTAAGTCAGTAGAAAAATCACCGTAAATCCTGCAAATACTAGCAAGACATGATTGGTTAAATATCCCCCATTCGGAAAGAAATGGTGGTGAGTAAATCCATCTAAAGAAAACTGCAACACTCCTTGCGAAAAAGCATAAAGAATGTAGAACAAAAATGATTGATCTCGGAGAAAAACAAAAAAGAAGAAATAAATAATTACGACCAAAGAAATCAATCCAAAATAAAAACCATTCTTGAATTGTTCTTTAAAATCTTGCGCAAAAAACCCCATGTGATCATGGAATATAATTGGAGTGAACAACAATTCGCCATCACTTTCGAATTTTAAATAAATGGTGACCGATTCACTGGAGTCTAACGCAATTGGAAAGAGGTTTTTTCGATGTTCAATTTCTTTCGCGTAATAAGAATAATCGTCCCCTGATTGATAGTGATGTAAAACCTTATCATTTTTCAAAACAAAACACTCCACATTATTCGTCACAGGGCGTCCAGTTTCCAAAATAAAATCATCAAAACTCGTCTTGTTCCTTAAGTCAAACTTGATCCAATAACGCGCTGTTGTGAAGTTAAAATCTGGTATAGCACTTTCTGTCGGAATAAATTGAACCGATTTTGCTTCATGCAGTGTATTAATTTGCTTTTGATCATCTTTAAAATAACCACAAAATTCACCTTGAGAACGACTTAACCCCTCGTCTGTTAACTCTATGACAAAGTTATCGTTCCCCCACCCAGTCAGTCCTATAAAAACTGTGACAAATAAAATTAAGATATAACGCATTGACTTTTTAATACGAAAAAACCCATCACGGGTTATATTTTTTTGCAAATGTACAAAAAAGAAAAGGGACCTCGAAAGGTCCCTCCATCCACAAATCATCGCACCAAATCATAAATAAGAATTGGTCGGTTAAACTTGATGCGACTACTCTTTAATTTTTAATCAAAATATACAGTACAACCATCCACACAATCGGCATCTGGTCCAACACCGTTTCCAGTAATTGTATTGTAAGTATTTACTCCAGCAGCATCAGACTGAACAGCACCTCCTGAATAAATAGTTGAAGATCCGTTAATATAAACGCCATAGCTATTTGAGTTATTTACGGTACAGTTATCAAGTTCTAACCGTCCGCTTGAAACGTTAATTCCAGCATAATACCAACCCCAATAAGACCCTCCATCTGAAACAGTTACATAATCAAATCTGTTATTTGGATTATTAGATCCAATATTAATACCCTTCCAATATGCAGCAGATTCGAACCTACCCTCAAATATAATTGGCTCACCTGCCGTTCCTTCAGCCGTTAAAGACCCGGATTCTCTTACTTGAAATTCCCCTTCGGACTCCACCATGATGTGTACACCAGGGTTAATTGTAAGTGCCGCATCTACATCGACATTACCATCGATCAATATTGGAGATGATTTAACAGCCCAAGTTGCTGCACTAGTCATCACCGCACCTCTAACATGTATTTGATCGGTTCCGTTGGAAACAGTATAATTTGAAGCATTATCCAAATACTTAACTTGTGTCGCCGAAACACTTAAACCAGATTCAGCACAATTACTAAATGTATTGTTCGAAAATTCCGTAAATGTAGCGCTGGCATGAGCGTATAACCCCGGGCCTTCACTATTCGAAATAGTTGAATTCTTTAACGATAACTTAGCCAAATTATCAACGAAAACATTTGCATATTCCCATCCCCAATAAGATCCTGCATCAGAAACTGTTACATAATCAAATTTATTATTCGGATTATTGGAAGTTACCGCAATTCCTTCCCAGAAACCAGGTGAAGCAACATCCCCTTTAAATACAATTGGCGAAGTTGATGTTCCAATAGCCGTAATAGAACCCGTTTCTCTAACCGATATTGAAGCTCCAGCACACATATTTAAAATGGTACCTGGCTGAATGGTAAGTGCTGCCTCAATTCGAATGTCACCACAAACATTTATTACACCCGGTGCCCAAGTCGTATTAGCTGTTATATCCTCAGTCCATTCTGTCGTTACAACTGGTCCATCTGGATTATTATCATACTTGCATGATCCATCATCTTGATTCGCTTTTTTATTGTAGTTTGTTGCTGTTGGATCAGTACAACCTTCTTTTTTACAGGCTGTAAATAGCATACCAGCACCTAAAACGGCAATTAGTAAATTATTTTTTTGAATTGAAATTTTCATTTTTCTCATTTTTTTTGATTTCCCTTTAATGCGTCTAGAAAAAAAGAGGTAACCAACTTTAAAAAAAAAATATTTATCCCTTAGTTTATTGATTAGTTGAGCATTACGAAAAAACCTGAATAAACATCAATTTACCAACAGGTCTAAACCCAAAAAAATACGTGAATTACACGTAAACTTTTTTATTTTTGAAAAGAATTCGCATTAACGGTTACCTTATTATTTTTGAGCGCATTAAGTGGATAAGAATACAACGATAGCATCAATTAAAAATCAAGACGAACGAGTTGTTCAACGGATTTATAAAGAATTTAAACCAAAATTCGAAAATTGGATTCGAGGAAGGTACAAAATTTCAAATGCAGAAGATTGCAGTGAAATATACCAGAGAAGCTTTACCGTTTTATTCTTCAATATAAAAAAAGACAAACTTGTTGACTTAGAAGCAAGTCTAGAAACGTATTTATATGGAATTGGTAAGATGATTATCCGAGAATGGTGGCGAGATAAAAGTCCTCAAAAAGAAATGGATTCCTTGAATGAAAATACAGATTTAGAAAACGTATCACTTTTTTCAGAAGTATTTGAAAAGAGTGCAATAGACGAAGCAACATCTGATAAACTAATTCAAGCGCTTGAGGAAATTGGGGAACCTTGTAAAACCATCATTAAATTATTTTATTGGGAACGAAATAGCATGGAGGCTATTGCCATTAAAACCGGATATAAAAATGATGCTAGCGCCAAAAAAAAGAAATACCTCTGTCTTGCTAAGTTGCGTGAATTAATGAATAGATGATGAATTTTAGTGAAGAAAATATTGCGCTTTTTGATGCTTATCTCAGAAATGAGATGACTGATCTAGAAAAACTTGCTTTTGAAAAAAAACTTAGCACAACACCGCATTTTAAAAAAGAGTTTGACGAATTTAAAACATTTGAAAAAGCTATTGAATATGCTGAAATAAAGTCTTTTCAAAAGCAACTTAAAACATGGGACAATTCAATAGTCCATCAACCAAACAGTAATAGACCAAAAGTTATTCGTCTTCGAATTATCAGTGCAGTCGCTGCTGTTGCAATTATAGCTTTAATCAGTTCAACTTTCTTTTTTAATGCCTCGGATAAAGAATCATTAGTGGCAGACAATTTTCAACCTTATGATAATATCATTACGGTCAGGGGAGAACAAGCAGACATTGATATGGGATTACATTTCTATGATTTACAAGAGTATTCAAAAGCTATTGAACAACTTGAAAAACATCCCAACAATTTGAGTGCACTTTTTTATGCTGCAGAATCTCACTTAGCCCTTAAAAATTACAAAGAAGCTGCTGAAAAATATGAACTTTTATTAACGCAGAAAAACTCTCTATTTGATGAAATTATTCGATTTCACCTTGGCTTAGCCTATATCGGCATGGATAAAAACGATCAAGCAATAGAAATGTTAAATTCGGTGAAAGGTGATTTTAAGTCTCAAGCCGCTGAATTAATTGATGATTTGCGATAAACTCGTCTGCCCAAAACCACAATTAGTAAAATTAGAACAACTCCCCCTGTAACAACTAGCCATTTTTTCAATGATGCACTGAAAATGGACTTTTCAAATAACTTTTGATCGTCACCATAAACAACATAATTTGCCCAAAAAAATGGCTGCCTGTGAATTTTATCTGCTGCTGATAAATACTTGACTTTAGCTTTTTGCAAACTTTTCGATTTAGTTTCTCCCTCCTGTAAATTAGAATAAAAAGCACGCATAACATCTGCCGCACTTTGATCTTGAGCACTCCATAGGCTACTCACCGTTGACGGAACCCCAGCAAAATAAAACGCATTTGATAGACTTAATACTCCTACTCCTTCTTTTAATTCTCCTCTGGCCGAATTACATGAACTTAACACAACCATTTCCGCAGTTATATTTTTCGCAAAAATCTCATAAGCATATAAGTGATTTGAATCAAGGTCTTCTGTTGCGTCAAAAACAATATAAGACTCATACGGATGCTCAAAATTCAAAATTGAATGCGTGGCTAAATGAACTATTTTATTCACCTCTGTATTCGCAAGAAAAGCCGATTTCGTTGCCAATTGTTTTTCTATTAAGAGACCATCAAAACGCTTAGCTAAGTCAATAGACTCTTGTCGTGCATGCACTAATTTTGCCAACGAGTCTGTTCCATAATTTTCTGGGTTAAAAACGGCCAAATCTCTTACATAATCGGATTGTTTTCTAGCATGGATAATTGAAAATAATGAACTGGTGTATTGAATACTATAATTCTCAATTAAATATTCATCTTGTGGATTAAGTAAGGCATCAAAACTAATATAGCTAAACTCATCAATTGGATAAATGATTAATTCCTCTGTTTTTATTTGATCAACAATCGGGTCTATAAGCAGCGAATATAATTCTCGATTGAGCTTATGCTGTTTTTCGATAGCAATTACATCTGTTTGTAAAGAAGCATTTAAGGTATATGCTGAATCAATCATACCCAAAAAATTATTCGCTACTTTAACTGAATTAAAAAAAGCATGGTTGCCCGCATGACCCATGGTGTGTATTGTAGAGTCCAATGGGTTAAAAAAGTATACCAATAGCGTTTTTTTATTTTTGGCGAGATAATCATTCAATCGTAATTCGAAATCATTTTGTGATAATTTATACTGCTCCATCACCAAATCCCGCTTGGTCTTTGCCTTTAACGCTGTGGCTTTCTTAGTGTTTTCTTGAATGATTTGACTGAGTGAATCTATTATCCCTTTTGAATTAGGTACGGTATCTAATTCGCTAATTTTATTATTTAGATAGCTAATTTCATTCTTCAACTCTTTTTCTTTCACCCATAAATCAGCATTTAATTGGTAAGAGATTCGTTCCAAGTGCAATCGATTGGATTGGTAAGCATCAATTATTCTAATTACTTCTGAAATCTTTTGTTGTCCAACTTTACCATTAATATTATCCAACTCGTTAACCGTTGTTAAGAGCGAGTTTATTTTATTATCTGGTCGTAGAATAGTCCCTCCAATTTTATCTCCATCATTCTTTACCGTTAACTTTTCGCCCAATCTAAAACCATTAACATATTGCTGGTAAGCAGAATCGAGATAAGCAATATTTTTTGTGTTTTTATAACATTGGAAATAAGAAATTCCTCCCATAAAGACATTCTCGAAAAAAGTCCTTGTTACCATATCTTCGTGATTATCTAAGTAAGTCTCCATAGCCAAGTAGTTTTTGTACTGCGGATATTTCGATAAAACATGTAAATACTCTTTGTATTGACCGGCTTGGAAAAAGGTTCTTAAATAAAAGTAAATGAAACGATCATGAGGCAAGCCTGGAATTGGGTTGTTTTCATAAATATCCAACGATTTTTTTGCAAACTCCATCGACCCATTAACATCCCCCATTTGAGCCATGAGTATTGCTTTTTGACTGAAAAGATTTATTTCTTCACTTTTAAGGTTGACATTACTGCGCATTACTTTTTCAGCGTTATTTACTGATAAAAGCGCTTCCGAAAGCTTGCCCATCCTAAAATTCATTGCGAAATAAGATAAATAAAAATCGTAAAGCGACTTGTCAAACTGATTTTTTGGTACGACAGATTTAGAACTGATCAACAATCGTTCACATTCTCGCATATATCGGTCTGACTCTTGGACGTTTCCTAGTTGCAATTCATACAAAGCTAACCGCCGATAAACATCGGACAAAAATAAAATATCACTGGGCAAAAGTTTGTAACTGGATTCCAAAGCCTTCATGTAAGTCGTAGACTTTAACAAATATGTTCGAGTAAAATCCTGATTTACATAAACCTTATTGTACCAATCGGCAATTTCACTTGACAACTTCGCTTTTTCACGAATAAAAGTTTCTGAATTTTCTTGTTCAATCGTTCCGAGGCGATTTGTTAACGAATCAATAATCGGATTGCCAAAAACGTTTGAGTGAAACAAACAGAAGAACCCAAAAAGAAATACAATATTTAACCTGACCATGGCGTAAAGTTAATTATAAGAATTACAGGACATTTGAATTAATAAAAAAAAATGCCCCACTTAATGTGGAGCATTTTTATTAATTATTTTCAATTATATAATCGAGCACTTTCTGCATCAGGTGGACTCGATCTTTTCCATATACATTGTGTTTATGCATTGGATATGGAAAAAAATCCATTTGGACACCCGCTTCGATGAATGCTTTAACTAAAGCCAAGTTATGTTGCATTACCACAACATCATCACTTGTCCCATGAATTAATAGTAAATCTCCTTTAAGATTCTCAACATAATTCGTTAAAGCACTGTTTTTATATCCTTCCGGGTTTTCTGTTGGCGTATCCATATAACGTTCACCATACATAACCTCGTAATATTTCCAGTCTGTAACTGGACCTCCAGCAACACCAACATTAAAGATTCCTGCATTTCTAAGCATTAAAGAGGTGGTCATAAATCCTCCAAAGCTCCACCCGTGCACTGCTAGACGGTTTCCATCAACATAATCTAGTGTTCTTAAATGTTTTACTCCCACAATCTGATCTTGCATTTCTAGTTCTCCCAATTGACGATGAATCCCACTTTCAAATTCAAACCCTCTATTCGCTGAACCTCTTCCATCAATCGTGTAGACTAAATAACCTTGTTCGGCCAACCAATACATCCACAAACTAGCTCCATCTAACCAAGAATTTGTAATTAGCTGAGCATGCGGACCACCATAAACATAAACTAATACGGGATATTTCTTACTCGGGTCAAAATTACTTGGCTTAATTAAGCGTTGATAAAGGTCCACTTTTTGATCACCTGATTTTAGTGTACTGATCTCTGCCGTGCCCATCGTGATGTTTTCATATGGATTAGCTGCTTCAATTAATGTGCGTACGACTTTACCTTTTGCTAAATCAACAATCTCTTCTCTGTTTGGAATTTCATGAGAAGAATAAGCATCATGCATAAATTCATAATTCGAAGAAAAAGATACACGATGAGTACCAGGAATTTGTGTTAATTTAGTTTGTTTTCCGGTATTAATATTCACCTTATAAGCGTGTGTCTCAAGTGGACTTTCTCCAGTCCCCATAAAGTATATATTACCGTTATCATCATGACCTAACAACTCCTTAACCACCCATTTGTTTTTCGTCAGTTGTTTCTGAAGTTTGCCATCCGCGTCATACAAATAAAGATTCATAAAACCATCTCTCTCGCTTAACCACACAAATTGGTCATTGGATACAAAATAAACAGGATGCTCTGGTTCAACCCAACGATCATTTTCTTCCTCAAAAAGCACTTTAACTAATTCACCTGATGTTGCATCATATTTCATCAACTTCATATGATCTTGACCTCGATTTAATTCAGCAACATAACAATATTTATCATCCGGTCCCCATGCAAAATTTGTCACATAATCGTCCTCCTTGCCAGAAGGTGTTATTTTCACGGTTTTTTCGCTTTCAACATCATATATACAAACCGCTCCTTTTTCACTTTTTTGACCTGCCATGGGGTAACGAATTGAGTTCAGAGACCCCGTTGGTGTGGTGATATCCAGTAGAGGATATTCTGCAACTTCCGATTCATCTTTTTGATAATAGGCCAATTTAGTCCCGTTGTTCGACCAGAAAGTACCTTTTGTAATACCAAATTCACTTCGTGCAATGGCCTGACCTGAAACGACCCCTTCTTTTGAAACTGTAATCGGTATTGATTTTGAAGTTAAAAACAATACATCCCCTTCATTATAAACAATATTTAATGAGGCTGGCGAAAAGTCCATTATGTCTGAATTACTATTTACACTACCCAACTCTTTTGCGCTTTGTTTGGTAATGTTTATTTCATAGAATTTCTGATCAATCGACGTTATAAACCGATGTTCATCTTTCCATGATAGAACATTAACATATCGTGGACTTAATCCTGTTAATTCTGCAATTTTTTTGGTTGTAATGATTTCTGATGTCTTATCATTTTTAGTATTCCCTCTTAAAAGCGTTTGGTAATCACTCGACAAGTAAGCGAAATCATTTGTGTTTGGAATCCATGAAAGTAGATTCGTATGCTCAGGATAATAGGCCCTATACTGATTCATTACAGCATCTTCTAACGTTAACTGCTTTTGACCAATGACGAAACCACTCATTAATCCAATAAATAATAATGCAACTATTTTCTTCATTTATTTCTTTTTATATCAATTTCATTCAACAATCGCTCCATTTTTCAACGAATGGTAAAAATAGAAATTTTGAACGCATTTATTCTGTTTACTATAAAAAATACCAACGTGGTTGTTGCACAAAAAAATCCCACTACACAATTATGTGCAATGGGATTCCCGATTTACAAAGGTTTTAGGTTATTGTATCGGTTTGTTGTTAAATCTTTAAGGTTAAACCTAATTTCATCCAACCTAGACTATTTCGTCCTGTCTCTGCAAAAGCCCCAACACTATTATTAAAATAGTATCTAAAACCAGCAAAGTATCCGAATCTCCAGGTTGAATCAAAATCCTTTTTCTCACGAACTTTTTCCGTCAATGGATCCGTCCAAGTGGTTAAAACATTCGTAATTACCATTCCCGTTGATGCTCCAATATAAAAATCAAGTTTTTCCGAATTGAAATCACCCAAATCATCACCAAAAATATTCTTTATAACATCTAAATAATGAAAAGAACCTCTTACCATGAATGATTTGTAAGTGTATTTATATTGATCGGTATCATAAAAGTAATAAAGGTGTTTATAGGTTCGTCGAGCATACTCACCTTCAAAACCAAAACTAAATAAGTTTGATGCCGCATACTCGAAGTTTAATGCTACAGGCGGTAGTATATTTATTACATCCCAAGAATGCCCATAATTATACCATCCAAGCGTAATGGACGGATTAATTAAAAGATCGCCTTCCGCAATGGACGCCTGTCCTTGAGCACGTCCCTGTATAAAGGAACCAGCCAAACATATTACCAAAAGTGATTTTTTTAAGAATTTCATAATTTATTTATTTTATCACTTAGTGGTACCGAATTTTAAAAGGTAACCAGCATTTAATATTTTATTTTTTTCTGTTAAGCTTTTACTGAATTAGATGAAGTCAACCTAATAAAAGCGGGTTATTTTTTGTAAATTGCGGCCAATTTAAATTTCACTGAGCGATTATGTCAGCAACGACTTCAGATAAAAAAAATACTTCGGTTAAAACCAGTAAGAAAAATCTTAAAAAGGGGTTCGAGTTAATGTGTACAGCCAAAACAATGGCGGAAAAATATGAGGAAAATGCGAAAGTAACTTCCAAATATGTACATGCCACTTCGCGCGGGCACGAAGCAATTCAACTTGCTTTAGGAATGCAACTTAAATCACAGGATTGGGTGGCCCCATATTACCGAGATGATTCAATTTTACTAGGAATTGGAATGGAGCCATGGGAAATCATGTTGCAGGTCTTTGCCAAAAAGGATGATCCTTTTTCAGGTGGTAGAACTTATTATTCACATCCTAGCTTAAATCGTGAAGGGATGCCTAAAATACCTCATCAATCATCAGCAACAGGAATGCAAGCCATTCCTACCACCGGTGTTGCGATGGGAGTTCAATACAAAGAAAAACAAGGATTAGCAGAAGATTTTAAAGGTGAAAACCCAGTCGTTGTTTGTTCACTTGGTGACGCTAGCTGTACGGAAGGTGAAGTTTCTGAAGCTTTCCAAATGGCAGCACTAAAACAGTTTCCAATTTTATATTTGGTACAAGATAATGAATGGGATATCTCTGCTAGTGCAGATGAAATTCGTGCGCAGGATATTTCATATTATGCACAAGGATTTAAAGGGTTAGAAGTTGTGACAATTGATGGAACGGACTTTGAAACATCCTATCAAACAGTTAAGGATGTCATTGAAACAATTCGTAAAGAAAGACGTCCATTTTTAATTCATGCTAAAGTTCCACTTTTGAATCATCACACGTCTGGTGTAAGAAAAGAATGGTACAGAGATGATTTAGAAGAGCAAGCACTTAGAGATCCTTATCCAAAGTTAATCGACTTAATGTTAAGTCAAGGAATAAGTGAAAAAGAAATTAAATCCATTGAGGAAGCGGTGCAAACAAAAGTCAATGCCGATTTTGACAAAGCAATGAACGCAGAAGACCCAGACCCTTCTAGTTTAACGGATTTCTATTTTGCTCCTACTCCAATTACCGAAGAACAAGGTGAACGGGAACCAAAAGGTAAAAAGCCAACAGTTATGGTAGATAGCGCCTTATTTGGAATTCGTGAACTATTGGATAAACATCCAGAAGCACTTTTATACGGGCAAGATGTGGGAGGAAGACTCGGTGGTGTTTTTCGTGAAGCAGCCACTTTAGCTCAACAATTTGGTGATGAACGTGTGTTTAATACACCAATCCAAGAAGCATTTATTATCGGAAGTACGGTTGGTATGTCCGCTGTTGGACTAAAACCAATTGTCGAGGTTCAATTCGCTGATTATATTTGGCCTGGACTTAACCAGCTATTCACAGAAGTTAGTCGTTCATATTATTTATCAAATGGAAAATGGCCCGTGAGCGCTATTATACGTGTTCCAATTGGAGCATATGGAAGTGGAGGCCCTTATCATTCTTCAAGCGTTGAGTCTATTGTAACTAACATAAGAGGAATCAAAGTCGCTTACCCTTCTACCGGCGCCGACTTGAAAGGTTTAATGAAATCAGCGTTTTACGACCCAAATCCAGTGGTAATTTTAGAACACAAGGGATTGTACTGGAGTAAAATTAAAGGAACTGAAGGTGCTATTACGGTAGAGCCAAGTGAAGATTATGCTATACCATTTGGCAAAGCTAGAACAGCATTAAGTGCTGAACAAGGTAAAATTGAGAAGGGAGAGAGCTTAGTAATCGTAACTTACGGTAGAGGAGTTTATTGGGCACTTGAAGCCGCAGAACACTTCAAGGGGCAAATTGAAATTATTGATTTAAGAACGCTCAGCCCTTGGGATGAAGAAGCCGTTTTTGCAGCAGTAAATAAACATAGCAAGTGTTTATTAGTGACAGAAGAATCGATTGAAGCGACATTTACGCTAAGTATTGCCGCCAAGATTCAAAAAAATTGTTTCAAAAACCTAGATGCCCCTGTTGAAATTGTAGGGTCTGTTGATACTCCTGCAATTCCTCTAAATTCAATTTTAGAAGCAGAATTACTGACAAATGCAGATAAAGTAAAAAAAGGAATAGAAAAAGTTTTAAACTTCTAAACCCAAGAAAACAAAGGGTTTAATCAAAAAGCTAGGAGTTATTCCTGGCTTTTTTTATATTATTTTGTAACCATTAAAAGCTTTTCGTTGACTAATTGAATAAAAGTTAAAAAAATGGTACACTTAACACATATTTTAATTCCTTTAGGCGGAGCTGCTATGATTTTCGGAATTGTGTACGTCGTAACAACGGCAAACCACAGAGAAAATATGGCAATGATTGAAATGGGTATGAATCCAAAAGAAGAAACCAAAAAGCATAATAATTTACGTAACGCGTTATTATTCTTACTTGTTCCAATTGGTATCTTGGTTGGAAATCTTGTTCATGAATATTTCGGAATGGATTCTTCACCTGCTGCTGTGCTTTTCGCTTTTTTATTTGGTGGTATTGCTTTAGTGGCAACTTATTTT
The DNA here is from genome assembly GCF_001661595.2 of Crocinitomix algicola. GTDB lineage: Bacteria > Bacteroidota > Bacteroidia > Flavobacteriales_D > Crocinitomicaceae > Crocinitomix > Crocinitomix algicola. The sequence continues at coordinate 105,272 of NZ_LYPF02000014.1, read as the reverse complement.
ATTGAATGGGCTTTGGATTTGAAAGACGATAATTCACTGTAATCCGTGGATCAACATAAAGTAAAACATATTATCCAGAGTGTTTTAAAAGGAAATCATTCTGCCTTTTCTGAAATTGTCAAAGCCCACAAAGACCTCGTTTTTGGTCTAAGTCTTAAAATAAGTCAATCTCAAAATGATGCAGAAGAAATTAGCCAAGAAACCTTTATAAAAATATTCCAGCAACTAGCAAGTTTCAGAGGCCAATCCAAACTATCCACATGGATTTACCGAATTACTTATTTTACGGCTATAAATTACTTGAAAAAACATAAAAAATTTGTTGCCGAACCACTCGAATTAGAGTCTCAACACCCTCAGGTAAAATCGTTTGATAGCCTATCTCATGACGAACAGAAAAGATACATTAACAAAGCATTAAATCGACTTAATCCGCAGGAAAGAGCAATAATTACATGTTTCTATTTGGACGAGTTTACTCTCAAGGAAACCGCTGAAATCACAGGAAACACTATCGGAAATACTAAAATAAAACTGCATAGAACACGGGCAAAATTAAAAACAATACTTAACGAGCTACTACCCCAAGAAGCTACAATGTTATATTAAAAAAGATGAAAGATGGAATTCGAAGAGATTTTAAAAAAACATATCCAAGAAGATTTGAAAAAAAGTAAAACTGACGAATACTTTATTGCTAACGTAATGAACAAAATTAACGCGTATGAGTCCAAAAAAGTTCAACCTTTGATTACCAAAAAAGCTTGGTTAGGAATTTTTTGTATTACTGGTTTTATAATTAGCTTTTCAATATTAATCGAAACAAGTTTTACTATTTTAATAGATTTACCCTCAATAAGTAAAAAACTTGGGGTGTTCTTAAGCGAAATGCTTTTACCTGTTATCGGATTAGTAGTTGCGATACTATTTGTGATCGCAGACCGTCTTTTGAGGAAACGAGGTTTTACATCGTAAGGAATGTTCCCGCAGCTTTTAATCGCGGTTTCCAATAAGTCGATTTTTCAATCTCGGTAACAATGACTCCTCGACTAGTTGAGGCATGAACCATAACCAATGGCGACCCCTTTTCACTAATTACCAAGCCTACATGCGAAATTGTTGAGCCAGAGGAAAAGAAAATTAAATCCCCTTTCTGAGCATCTTCAATTTTGACTTTCTTAGAACCAGCTAATTGAGCCGATGCCGTTCGTGGTAGGATAATCCCATATTTTTTATAAACATAACTTACCAATCCAGAACAATCAAAGCCTTTAGTATCGGTTCCCGCCCATTTATATTTCGTTCCCACTAATGACTTAGCAAAAACGACCATCTCGTCTCGATTAGAATTTGATTTTTGCTCCTCATCTGCCACTTCCTTCTCTTTCTTATTTGTTTTAACCGGAATGTTGATTTTTGGAACCATGTCTGGTCGAGCTTTAATGCCGTCCAATTGCTTTAACCTAAAATTTTGAATTTTTTCAGCTGTGCCTTTTAATCCCCTAGACTTAAACTGCGTTTCTAAGTCAACTAAATAAGTTTTAAGACTTGCAATTTCGTGATAATGAGCAGCAATATAATCAACGATTCGCTCACTGTCCATAAATTCATCATAAGATGAAATGGCCCGGTCAATGGCAAAATCATGACGATCAAACCATGTATCATCTGCTGACATTCTGAATAATGCTAAGGAATTATAAAAAGAAGGTAGACCACTATAATCGTATTCCGGCCTTGCCAACAGTTTCTCCGACTTTCTTAATACTTTATGATAATAACCCTGATCGTAAAGCACTTCTAACTGATCAATTTTCTTGTCTTGACCGAAAGCCGCGAGTCCAGCAAAAATAAAACATAGTACAATGATCCGCTTCATATTACAAATTTAGATGCAAAAGAATTATTTTATCCTCTAAACGCCTACTTGTATCCACAAAATATTGTTAATTCTAAATTGTATTAAAATAACTCCTACCCTATTTTGTCGTATTTTTGTTGATTGGTCCATACAGTCAAGCAATTGATTTAATTTGGATTTGATTTTGAACTAAAAAAAGTACGTTTGAAATATTATATAATAGCTGGAGAAGCTTCGGGAGATTTACATGGAAGTAATTTATTACGCGCACTTTTAGAAAAAGATAAAGCGGCGAATATTCGATTTTGGGGAGGTGATCGGATGAAAGCGATAGCCGGAAATCCAGTAAAACATATAAAAGACCTTGCTTTTATGGGATTCGTAGAAGTAATTGCTAATCTACGAACCATTCTAAAAAACATCCGTTTTTGCAAAGAGGATATTTTAAAATTTCAACCCGATGCTCTTATACTTATCGATTACCCGGGATTCAATTTGAGGATTGCTGAATTCGCAAAAAAATCAGGAATAAAAGTACATTATTATATTTCTCCTCAAATTTGGGCGTGGAAACAAAATCGTGTTCATAAAATCAAAAGGAATGTTGATGAAATGTATTGTATTTTGCCTTTTGAACGCGACTTTTACAAACGTTTTGACATGGAAGTAAACTACGTCGGCCACCCGCTTGTGGATGCTGTACAAGACTTTCAAAAAAATGCTCAAACACGAAAAAATTTCCTTTCCAAACATCAACTAATTGATCGCCCAATTTTAGCGTTATTACCAGGAAGCAGATTACAAGAAATCAAAACCAAATTACCTGTAATGTTAGAGGCAGCAAAAGGATTTGAGCGGATGAATATTCTTGTTGCAGGAGCTCCTAATATAGCCGATGAAGTTTACCTCAACCTGGCAAATAAAACACCAATTACCATTATTCAAAACGAAACTTATGATGTTTTAAACCAAGCACATGTTGCAATGGTAACCTCTGGTACTGCAACACTTGAAACTGCCCTTTTTAAGGTGCCACAAGTTGTTTGCTACAAGGGAAACAGTATTTCAGTGGCAATTGCTCGTAAACTAATTAAAGTCGATTATATCTCTTTGGTGAACTTAATCATGGGAAAAGAAGTCGTCAAAGAACTCATACAAAACGACTTAACATCAAAAAACATCCAAAAAGAATTACTTCCATTAATCGAGGAGCAATCCGAGAAGAGATCAAAGATGCTTGAAGCATATTCCTCGCTTGAAGAATTACTTGGTAGCGGCGGCGCTTCTGATAAAGTTGCTTCATTATTGTTAAAAAAATTGTAGTGTTCTATGTTAAAGATGGTCCACATATTCCTTCTTTTTATTCCCCTTGCCTCTTTGGGACAAGAATTGAAGATTGGGCTTATGAGAGACTATACGATAGGAACGCTAGAAATCAAACATAATGAAGGGAATTATGAAATCATTGGTGACACAGTTTTAGTTTCCAATATTTGGGATAAACAATCCGTTTTAATCAAAAGAAGTGGTGATAAAATTAAACTGGTCAAAAACGATAAAACACTTGGTTATTTTGACAGTTTAACCATACGTAAAATGAATGACTTAGGGAGTTTACGCTTGCAATGTTTAGCTCCAAGCTCAAAAAAATCAAGACGTTATAATGACAATTTCATCATAACTCCCGAAGGAACAAATGCCCTATTACTCATCAATCAAGTGAGTATGGCGAATTATCTTGGTGGCGTAATTGAGAGCGAAGGTGGCGGAGGAAAACCTTTAGAATACTATAAAGTTCAAGCCATACTAAGTCGGACTTATGCGTTAGGTCATTTAAATAAACATAAAAAGGAAGGTTTTCAACTTTGTGATCGTGTCCATTGTCAAGCCTATCATAATAAACTCATCTATACGGCCACTATTCGAGATGCTGTTGCTGCTACCGAAGGAATTTTAATGCTAAACAAACGGCTTGAATTAGCCCAAGGATTTTTTTTCGCGAATTGTGGTGGTCAGACTAGCGAGGCCGATTTTGTTTGGAATAACCCAGTCGCACACTGTAAAAGTATTGTGGATACTTTTTGCATTAAATCGAGACAAGCGACTTGGACAAAAAAAATTGATGCGCAAGAATGGCGAAACTATCTTGTAAACGAATTTGGCTACCCTATCAATGACTCCATTTTAGGGCCACTTATTTTTAATTTCGACCAACCTTTTCGTAAAGCCTTTTATCTTTTCCCGCAATTGGGCATACCTTTAAGGGACATTAGAATTAAATTCAGACTAAAGTCCACCTGGTTCTCTTGCAAAAAAGTTGGCAATGAAGTCGTATTAACTGGCAAAGGCTTTGGTCATGGCGTAGGCGTTTGCCAAGAAGGAGCAATGGGTATGGCCCGTCATGGTTTTAATGCCGCTGAAATTCTTAATTTTTATTTTACGGACATTCATTTAATGAATTACTTGACTTGGTCATTCTACCGACAACGGAGTTCACCTCCTCACCCCTAATCTAACCCGAAGTGAGCTAATTCTGCAGCATTTAATAATCGAGACTTTACCAAAAATCGATAGCCAAGTGGGATTTCCAATGAAAAGCTAGCCCCTCTACCTTCCGCAATATCGATAATTAGATAAGTATGTTTCCAGTATTCATATTGATCCTGGTTCATATAAAAGGGAACTTCGTCCAAATCCCCTAAATACACATCACTTTCATCTAAATACAAATCCTCCTTGTCTAATAACATTGGAGACGACCCGTCACAACAGCCGCCACTTTGATGAAAAATAAGTGCTGAATGCTTCTCTTTTACCTTACTAAGTATTTTAGAAGCTTCTGGTGTTATTTCTATCCTACGATAAGACATATGCAAATTTTAATTTAAGAAAAAGGGGGAATAGCTCCCCCTAAAAACAATTTATTGATTTGTACGTTTTTACTAAAAAAATCCTAACTTATTTTTATCATAAGAAATTAACATATTTTTTGTTTGGCGATAGTAGTTCATCATCATTACGTGGTTTTCACGGCCAAATCCTGATTTTTTATACCCTCCAAAAGGTGCATGCGCTGGATAGGCATGATAACAATTCACCCAAACACGCCCAGCTTTAATAGCACGAGGAATTTGATATAATTGATGGGCATCTCTTGTCCACACTCCTGCACCCAAACCATATAATGTGTCATTTGCAATTTCTAAAGCTTCTGCTTCGTCATTAAACTTAGTAACACAAACAACCGGCCCAAAAATCTCTTCTTGGAAAACTCTCATTTTATTATGACCTTCAAATATTGTCGGCTCAATATAGAACCCATTTGCCAAATCGCCCTCCAATTCGCAAGACTTTCCTCCTGTCAAAATTTTGGCACCTTCTTCTTTACCAATTTCAAAATAAGAAAGAATCTTTTTGTGTTGATCATTTGATGCTTGAGCTCCTACCATGGTAGTTGTATCGTATGGATTTCCTTGAACAATGGCTTTAGTCCTTGCGACAACTCGCTCCATAAAAGCGTCATAAATATCTTCTTGAACTAAAATTCTTGAAGGACAAGTACAAACCTCACCTTGGTTAAAAGCGAATAATACAGCTCCTTCAATCGCCTTATCCAAATAATCATCATCATGATCCATAACACTATTAAAGAAAATATTCGGCGACTTACCTCCTAATTCCATTGTAACAGGGTTTAAATTTTTTGAAGCATATTGCATAATAAGTTGACCAGTTGTTGTTTCTCCTGTAAATGCAACTTTGTCAATTTCACTATGTGAAGCAAGCGGTTTACCGGCCTCTGGACCAAATCCATGAACAACATTTATAACACCAGGAGGGAATACTTTTGCAATTTTTTCCATTAACAACGTAGCTGATGAGGGAGTTTGCTCTGCCGGTTTCAACACAACACAATTTCCCGCTGCTAATGCTGGAGGCAATTTCCATGATAACATTAACAATGGAAAATTCCAAGGAATGATTTGTCCAACAACCCCAAGAGGCTCTTTTATAATCAATGAGACAGTATGTTCATCCAATTCGGATGCAGAACCTTCTTCCATTCGAATCGCTGCTGCGAAATACCTCCAATGATCAACAGATAATGGAACATCAGCGTTAAGTGTTTCTCGAATGGCTTTACCATTATCACAAGTTTCAACTAACGCAAACTCTTCTAAATGCGCTTCGATAATGTCGGCAACCTTATTCAATAAAGCCGCACGATGAGTGGCCGAGGTGTTACCCCAACTCTCTTTAGCCGCATTTGCTGCTTCAACAGCCTTATCAATATCTTCCTTTTTAGATCTCGGGTATTTAGCGATTAAACTATTATCCACTGGGGAATGATTCTCGAAATATTCTCCATCTATTGGTGCTACAAATTCACCATTTATAAAGTTTCCATACTTTTCTTTGAATGTAGGTTTAGAATAACTCATATTGTTAAATTTTTATGATTCATGTGAAGCTAGTGAGAATTCAAAAAGAAGAATTGCACTATTCTATCGTTAAATAACACAATACTATGTTTTTAAGTCTTTGTCTATAATTGTTGAAGAAAATCCTTAACTTGTGTTTTCAATGAAAATTGATTCAAGATATCAGCTGGAAAAAAGGTTAAGCACCTTGATAGAACACCAAACTGTTTTCCATTCGGAACGATCGGAACTAAATATGTTTGAAACCTACAAAGTGGCAAAAGAGGTTGACCTCACCTTTGATTATCCCGTTATTGTTAATATGCTCCGGGGCAAAAAAATCATGCACCTTGACAATTTGGATGATTTCGATTTCTACCCAGGTGAAACGTTGATAATGCCTTTAGGAAAAGAAATGATTATCGACTTTCCGGAAGCGACATTTGAAACACCTACTCATTGTCTCGCTCTAGGCATTGATCCTTCTCGCATTAATGAGGTTGTCAATCAATATAGCTCTTTAGTTCAAATTGAAAATGATCCAAAAGTTAATTGGGAAATTACCAATAATCCATCTCGAGTTGATGAACAGCAAGAAATTCAACACTTAATGAATCGGTTAATTTATACATATACGAACAACCATCCTTCCAGAGAGGTTTTGTTGGACATTATGTTGAAAGAACTTATTGTTCGATTACTGCAAACGAATGCAAAAGTTACGTTATTAAATGCTACTCAGGATTTGCATAATAATCATCGAATTGCTTTTGCGATAAAATACATTAAAAATCATCTTACTGAAAAGTTAACTATTGACACCATCGCGGATAAAGTTCATATGAGTACGTCACATTTTCACCGTGTTTTTAAGCATGCAATCGGTGCTTCTCCCATTCAGTTTTTAGTTGAGGAGCGTATCAAATTCTCAAAAAAATTATTAAACCAAATGGACTTACCCATTTCTGAAGTAGCTTCAAAATCGGGCTTCAATAATTTATCTTACTTTACAAGGCAATTTAAAAAGCAAGAAGGTCTTTCCCCAAAACAATACCAACAAAAAATTAGAACTGTTATTATTAAATCAGAAGCATAAAAAAAGCGATTTGAGTTTTACCTCAAACCGCCTTTACCTCAAAAGCTACCGTCAACCCCTATCCGGCCTTTTGCTTGTTTATCATCATAATATCATGAACTTGAACCTCAGTTCTTCGGTGATTTCCGCCACCATTGTCTTTATACGCTCGATTAACTAATTTTCCGTCGACCGCAACCATTTGACCTTTATGCAAATATTTCTCAATCAATTCTGCTGTTCTACCCCAAGCAACAATTTGATGCCACTGCGTGAGTGTTTTTTTGCCGTTTACGTCACGAATTGTCTCATTCGTCGCTAAGGAGAATTTTGCCAATTTTGTTCCATTTTCAAATGTTCTAACAATTGGCTCTATTCCTGTTCTACCAATTAACTGTACCGTGTTCTTTAATTTGTTCATAATGAAATTTTTAAAAATGATTAATAAAACATTGGATTAGGGCGAGTCATAACCTATTATTGCTCCACGAGACTCGCCCCTAATCCAACTCCCCTACTTCGACCCTTCTACTTTTCTACCGAGTAATAAAACCTCTTGTACTTGCACTTCCGTCTTACTGCGCTTTTCTCCTTCCTTGGTTTCATATGTTTTCGTTACAAGCTTACCTTCAATGGCTATTTCTTGTCCTTTTGTTACATATTGTTCAAAGATGTCCGCTTGCTTCCCCCATGCAATAGCGTTGTGCCAGTAGGTAGATTCTACTTTTTCGCCTTGGGCATTTTTATAATTTTCATTGGTGGCTAAACTAAATTTTGCCAACTTGTTTCCGTTTTCAAATGAAATGATTTCTGGCGCTTTTCCTACATTCCCGATTAATTGTACTTTGTTTCTTAAATTGTTCATAATGTGTGTTTTTAATAAAAATTTGAATTAATTACTGTCGTTGTTTGTTAGCGACATTGCAAAGTAAAGAAGCATCAAAAACTACAATCGTACAATAAATGTTTGTATACGAATAACATACGTTTGTAAATGCTTACAAATGTTTTTAACATTGATTTTCAATATTTTATAATTTTATTTCTTCCAATAAAAAAACAACAAAATTTTCCCTTCATTTTTGGAAGTCACTTAAAACAGCATGATTTGTTCACACTAAAACAATTAATTTATTGTGTATATTAGGCAAAACAGAACGAATGAAAGCACTCATCCAGATTGCAAGTCCTTCAATGGAGGCGGCCAAAACTTTTTATGAAAAGGCTAATTTTAAATCAATTCCAATAGCGGGAGGTATTTATTTTTACAGTAATCCGATGATTGTCTATTTAAAGGATGATCCATGCTCACGAGCAGGATTGAGATTATTCAACGCAAATTGGGAACGATTTATCGTTGATAATGGACTAGAAAATCAATACACAAAAACCAAAAACGGTTATATTATATTATCTCCCGAAGGTTGTCCTATTTATTTAGATTTAACCGACGAATTATATATCAATTGCCCAAACGAAGAGGCAACCTGCAATTTTGGAAATTACGCCGGACTGAGCTTAGAATCTGTCCATATTCATTATTCGATAGAATTTTGGCAAAACTTAGGTTTTAAAATTACGATGGGAGACCCTTCTCAAGGTTGGGTTGCATTAAAAAACGAATTCGGTTTTACACTCAGTATTATGGCTTATCAAGCATGTCCTCACCTCTTCCCCATCCCTTCAATAAGCTTTTTTAACAGTGGTAAAAACATACCTATTATCGAGAAAATTAAAGAATCAAATATGGATATAAGTGAAGAAATTACTCGCTTTAACAAAGATGGGGTGGTGGATAATATAATTGTGAAAGACCCTGGTGGACTGGGTTATTTTATCTTTAATGATTAAAATTTTTCTAGTAAAAACTAGAATACCGCTGATAAATTCTTTGTAATTCTATGGAAATGTTATTTTTGTTTGAATACAATTTTAATTATAATGAAAAACGGATCAGTAAAATTCTTTAATGAATCCAAAGGATTTGGGTTTATTACAGAAGACGAAACGAACCAAGAGTACTTTGTACACGTAACTGGATTAATTGATGAAATTAAAGAAGGTGACAAAGTGGAGTTCGATTTAAAAGAAGGAAGAAAAGGTTTAAACGCAATAGACGTCAAAGTTATATAAGCGAGAAAAATTATCTTTACCATGTCCGTTGTATTCTTATGACGGACATTTTTTTTACCCTATTCCATCCACAATTCTATTCATTCTCAATCGACCTAAACTATACTAAAAATCGAAATCTTAAGCTCGCATATTGTTACAGATGTTTCCGAACCTATTCGATTCATCGACTATTGTCAATCGACTAGGCTTGGATTACCGAGTAAAAAGGCCGTGAAAAAAGCGATTAAATCTGGAGAATTACTACTGAATGACCGTGTTGTGGAAGGTGGACGTTTTTTAAAAAACGGCGATAAAATTACCCGTGTCGAAATTGACAAAAGACCTCCAAAAGTTTATCACTACAAATTAGAAGTTTTATATGAGGATGACCATTTTGCGATAGTTGTTAAACCGAGTGGTATAAAAGTTAGTGGCAATCAGTTTAAAACAATTCAAAACATGTTGCCTTATAACCTACAACCTAGTCCAATGACTGATGCCCTTCCATGGCCGCTTACTGCCCATAGATTAGATACACCAACCAGTGGGTTATTATTAATTGCAAAAACAAGCTCCACCCGAATCGCTTTAGGTAGAGACTTAGAAAATAAAAATATTTCAAAAAAATACTATGCCATACTGCAAGGTGATTGTCCGGATGAAATCGAGATTAACACACCAATTAATAAGAAAACGGCTGCCTCAACCCTGAAAAAAATAAAAGCCGTTCCTTCTTTAATTTTTGGCACCTTAAGTCTGGTTGAACTCTCTCCGCTTACTGGCCGAACACATCAATTACGCATCCATTGTCAAAGTATAAATTGCCCCATACTCGGGGATAAATTATATGGTGATCCTAGTAGACAACTGAAACATAAAGGGCTGTTTTTACACGCTTATGCACTCACATTAAATCACCCTATTAATCAAACACCCATTTCAATTGAAACTCCCATTCCTCATAAGTTCAAGAAAAGAATGGAAAATGAATCACGTCGATACTTATCATATCGTTCAGAATTTTAAAATCCAATGATTATTTCGTACCTTTTGGGTATGAAGAATAAGTACTATTCCCTTTTTATATCGATTATCATGTGGTCAACTATAACTTGGGCGCAACGCCCTCGAGAAATACAAGTTGACAATGAACCAACGGATTGGTCAAATCCTTGGAATATTGCACTTTGTATTGTCGTTCCAATCCTCTTAATTTTAGGCGGAATCTATATTCAAAAAAGGGCAAAAAAAAGAAACTAGGCTAAAAATAAGTCCATTAACAAATTAAAACACCGCATTCGTCAATTAAAATTCAGTCACTAACCAATTTTATATAAATTAAGCTGACGTTATCCCCCACCTAACAAATTGCGGAAAACTGAATGAATAGCTCTATATATTATGTCGAGCTATTTTTTTTACCTCCAAATCTTAAAACAAATGAGCGAATTTTCCTGTTACATAGTAAAACAGTTGAGTAATGGCGTTCTATCAATACAATGCAGAGCAAAAATTAAAAGTTTCAAAAAATGAACTATGGGCTTTCATTTCCGACCCTAGAAATCTCTCAAAAATAACTCCAGAAAAAATGAGCTTTTTGATCACAAGCAAAGATTTACCCACGGAAATGTATGAAGGGATGATCATATCCTATAAAGTTAAACCCGTCGCCAATCTCCCAACGACATGGGTGACAGAAATCACTAAAGTAAAAGAGAAAAGTTACTTTGTTGATGAACAAAGAATAGGCCCTTTTTCAATGTGGCATCATGAACATATTTTAGAGGAAATTGATTCAAATACAATACTCATGAAAGACATTGTCAGCTATTCTCCTCCATTTGGAGTTATAGGTAGAATAGCAAATAGTTTATTCATCAAACAAAATCTCAAGCAAATTTTTAATCATCGGAAAGAAGTATTAGACAAAATGTTCTGCTAAACCTTAAAAATAATGCAGCGTTATAATTCTGTTAAACTGAAATAATTTGATAGAATAATGACTAACTTCAAAACAAACTAAAGTGTGATGGAAAAGAACAAACCAAAAATTGGGTTTAAGTTTACAGAATATATTGAGCCACACAAGGAGCCGTTTGATCGATTTTTTGAAATTTTTAAGGAAGTTATCACTTATACTTCAGGCGACATTGATGAGGCGCTGGATTGGTTAGCTCATTTAGATAAAGAGTATAAGCTAAGTACGGACGATTATAACTTAGACGATTTTATCGAAGACCTTAAAAAACGAGGCTATATCAAGGACGATGATGACCCTAACCAAGAAGGAGGAATGGTGATTACTGCCAAAACCGAACGCGCAATCAGAAAAAATGCCCTCAATCAAATTTTTGGGAAATTAAAAAAAGCGGGGCGAGGCAATCATAAAACAAACCATATAGGGGCCGGAGCCGAACAAAGTGGTGAATTTAGAAATTATAGTTTTGGAGACGCCTTATCCCAAATCGCTATTACGGAAAGTATTAAAAATGCGCAAATCAATCACGGGCTGGACGAATTTAAACTGGGGGAGCAGGATTTAGTTGTCAATGAAACCCATCATCAAGCTCAAATGTCAACTGTATTAATGATTGACATCAGTCACTCTATGATTTTATATGGCGAAGACCGCATCACGCCAGCAAAAAAAGTAGCAATGGCCTTAGTTGAATTAATTAGAACCCGTTACCCAAAGGACACAATTGACATTTTAGTCTTTGGAAATGATGCATGGCCAATTAAAGTTAAAGACTTACCCTATTTACAAGTAGGTCCATATCATACCAATACAGTGGCAGGTATTCAACTGGCATTAGATTTACTCAGACGTAAAAAAAACACGAACAAACAAATTTTCATGATTACAGACGGTAAACCAAGTTGTCTAAATTTACCAAATGGCGAATATTACCAAAACAGCTTTGGGCTAGATCCAACAATCACAGATAAATGCTATAATATGGCGCGTCAAGCACGTAAATTACAAATCCCAATCACCACTTTTATGATTGCTCGTGATGAGTATCTAATGGAATTTGTTGAAAAATTCACTAAAGAAAATAGAGGAAAAGCCTTTTATACAGGTCTCAGAGGCCTAGGTGAAATGATTTTTGAAGACTACGAAACCAACCGAAAAAAAAGAATTAATGGATAATACATTGAAAAATATTTCAACCCTTGGCGAATTAAAAAATGCCGGATTTAAATCAAAAACGATAAAGGATGAACTCAGAGACAACCTCATTCTGAAATTACAGAAAAAAGAACCTATTTTTAAAGGAATTATAGGATATGAAACGACTGTAATTCCGCAACTACAAAGGGCAATACTATCAAAACACAATATCAACTTGTTAGGACTTAGAGGACAAGCTAAAACACGAATTGCTAGAAGTTTAGTCGATCTACTTGATGAATGGATGCCAATCATTGAAGGTTCTGAAATCAATGATGATCCGTTTAACCCAATTTCAATGTTTGGTAAGCAACTATTAGCTGAAAAGGGAGATGATACCCCCATTAGCTGGATTCATCGAACAAATCGGTTTTTTGAAAAATTAGCGACTCCAGATGTCACGGTTGCTGACTTAATCGGTGATGTTGATCCCATTAAAGCAGCCAACTTAAAACTTTCCTACGCCGATGAACGTGTAATTCACTACGGTATGATTCCAAGAGCAAATCGCTGTATATTTGTAATCAACGAATTACCTGATTTACAAGCAAGAATTCAGGTTGCACTGTTTAATATTCTGCAAGAAGGTGACATTCAAATTAGAGGTTTTCAAGTCCGTTTAAATCTCAACCTACAGTTTGTTTTTACGGCCAACCCTGAGGACTATACTAACAGAGGGAGTATCGTAACACCACTAAAAGACAGAATTGGATCACAAATTTTAACACATTATCCTATCAATCGGAAAATTGCAAAAAAAATAACAGCGCAAGAAGCTCAAAGCAATAACGCACTAGAAGAAAGGATTCATATTCCAGAAGTAGCCTTAGAATTATTGGAGCAAATTGGATTTGAAGCGCGTACCAGCGAATATATTGACGTCAAGAGTGGAATTTCTGCTCGAATGTCTATCACAGCATACGAAAACCTAATCAGCGCCGCAGAACTTCGCCTCTTGAAAAGTGGTGACCAACATACTAGTATTCGTATGAGCGATTTCCTTGGCGTAATTCCTGCCATTACTGGCAAGGTAGAATTAGTTTATGAAGGAGAACAAGAAGGTGCGGAAGGCGTCGCCCTTTTATTAATCGGAGGTGCAATAAAATCTTTATTCGAAGAGTATTTTTTAACCATTAAAAAGCTTTCGAAACCTGGTCAATATGACGATATTGATGCCATTACCGAATGGTTCATTAATCACCCAGGGTTTGAATTGCTAAATGACAGTACCAATGAAACCTTTACAGAAGCCATAAACGAAATCAGTCCTTTAACGGATATGCTCAATAAATATCAGCCAAACACCGATTCGAAAGATCTTATTTTTATGAAAGAATTTATTTTATGGGCTTTAGTTGAATTTAAAAAATTAGATAAAAAACAAGTTGAAGATGGCTATGAATTCGAAGACAATTTACTTCGAAGATATGAGTAAAATTAATTTAAAAAAGTGGGCGTTCCCAAAGGTTCATTATTAAAGTAATGAGCCTTTGGGCGGGCTATCCATTCTTAGTCCTCTCCAGCTGTCTGTCTTCTGTCGAAGACAAACAACCGAATGCGGGCTACCCATTGCTATCCCTAACGCGTTTGAGTACGGGTCAATTCAACTCGTTGTAAATGATCAAACGAATAGCTAATCACCTCATCATCAGGATTGATTATCCGACCGGAACTCACTTCAAATATCAATTTTTCTCCACGGAGTTCGGTGGTTGATGTCAAGTATATATTTTCTGTTTGAAAAGCGCTGTACAATTTATCTCCATAGTTAAACTCAATAATTCCTATCCCATTACCTTCATCAAGTAAATATCGTCCCTTGCTTAAGTCATCAACCCGCAATTTATAATCTTTTATAATTGGTTCATTTTCCGATAAATACTCTGTCTTCCATATATATACTCCCACACTGTCTGATGCTGCAGCTGTAAAACGCACAGCAACACTGTCCCTTAAAACATTTTGTACATAGATATACATTTGACCTTCCCATACTCCCAAGCATTTATTTGGAAACATGTTAAAATTAGCATCATTACGTGATTCATGCTTCGTTTCAACTTGTCCATATATTGGACGCAGGAGGAAGAAAAAAAATAAAAAAACCAAATATCGCATAATTAAATTCTTTCGTTGGTTTGATCTAAGATACATTTAATCAAAGACAACCGCCTTTTTATTGACCTGAATTAAATCAGCAATTGCATCCCACAACATGATACGCTTCTCTAATGCTTCTTTTGCCGTATTCAGCGTTTCCTCCCATTTCACAGCGTCTTCCTCGCAAAGTTCTGCAACCATTTTTAAGGATAACGGCCCATGTTCGTCGCCATCTAATTCAATATGGCGCTCAAGGTAATACCGCAATTTATTAAAGGTTGAATTTTCTTTGTCTGATTTATTTAATATTTCAATGAACATGTCTGGTATTACATCCTCACGACCAAAAGTGAAAGCCGAAGCAACAATATGAGGTTTACGCGATTCGATTACCTGAAATGTGAAACGAATAAAATTCGCCACGCGTTCATCCAAGCTTAAACCTTTAATGGCATCCTTTACCGACGTACCTCTCTTAACAGCGGAGACAAATGATTTTATTTTTGAAGTGTCTGCACCTACTTGCTCCATTGCATCTAGATACATTTCATAATGACTTTTCGGCTCGCCTAATTCATTGATATCACTTTCTTCACCATGAACAATTTCATTGATAAACCGAGCTAGAGTAGGATTTTTTGCAGGAATCCAAGGTACTTGTACAATTGTTAATTCTTGCTGTAAATATTTAAGTAAAGACATAAAATCCCAAACAGCAAAAACGTGGTTTTCCATGAAAAGCTTAACATCATTGATAGTCTCTAATTCGGAATATAACCTATGCTCTTTTAGCTCTGTTCTAAGTGTTGAAATTTCACTTTCAATAGTTTGAATTTTATCCATGAATATAATTGTCATTTATGGCTTCTTACACCTAATTTGATGTGCAAAAATAACGATTTCTCTTGTGGGTAACTTGATTATTTTAAGACAAAAAAAATGCACCCAACCACAGGTGCATTTATAAGATTAGGATTTACAGAACTAATCTTTAATCAAATGAAGATTCTGTCTAGAATCAAAGCTACAATTGGTACGTTAAGTACCTTACCTGTCGCAATTATAAAAACATTCTATCAATTGACTAAATTGATTTAACTAACGACCTGTATCAATTCATTAATGGATTATTCAATTTCAAAATCAACTTCAACACTATGCAAAATATCTTCCTCCTCGACACCTGTCTTCTTAGGTCTATTGAAGCGCACGGTTTGAACGATCAAGACTATCGTAAATGCCACTGTAATTAAAGCAAATAAAGCCCAACTTAAATAAATAACACCAAAATTTAATTTGCCAGCTATGGTGATTATATAAATATTGAAGATGAACACTACGAGCGTAAATACGCATCCTATTATACTAATTACACGGGTTGTTTTACGTCGAACATTCTTCAAGTTCCCACCGAACAAGACACCAAAAAAAAGACAAATTAAAATGAATACAAAAGCTCCATCTAAAGCTATATTTTGCAAACCAATGAAAAAAGAGCTCTTAAGCGAACGGTAATCAAATCTTCGCTGCAGTTCCTCCATTAATTCAGAAATATCTCTAATGATATCAATACAATATAGAACTAGCACTAAAGCCAAAATTAAACCAAAAATGTTGAGTGCTTTCATCTTTCCATTTCTACATTATGCTGACTATAAATAAATAAAAAACACAGTGTGCTAACTATTCCATATCCTAAATAAGTATAGCCAAAATCAACCATTAACATTTTTTGAGGAACGATAATTACCAGAATATCTATGGCTAAAATTCCGAGTGTTAAAACCAAACCAACTAAGGAATATTGTTTTATTTTTTTATTCGGACTATCTAGTCCTGTCTTCAATGACAATACAAATAAGATAACCAGAATAAATGCACACCATATACCACCGTTTGAAGAAGTATCATACAGCTGTTCTTTAAGATTTCTTCGTCGCTCAAAATCTGCAGTGTTACTAATTTCATAGAGTAACTGATCAAGTTGAAATTTAAAAAAGAGAATTAAGCCTATAAAACATAAGCTTAAACCAATAGCGGTCAACATTAAAGGTTTCATATTAGGTTAGTTAGGTTTTTCTAAAGTAATCAATTTTTTAAATTAAGTACGGTTGGAATTTAATTATCTTTGTTCAGTATGATATTTGAGACAGAACGACTAATAGTAAGAGAGTTAATTCCTAACGATCTCAAACATTTTCATACCATGCATAGCAATGTAAATGTCATGAAGTTCACAGGTGACACCGTAAAGTCATATCAAGAAGATGAAGAGGATATTGCGCGCTTAATTTCCAATTATCGAAAAGTTGATAACGATTTTTGGGTATGGGCAGTTGTACTAAAGAAGAACAATCAGTTTATAGGAACATGTGCGTTAATTGGGAATGATGAGCGACAATTTGACCCCACAAAATATGAAATTGGTTATCGACTAGATGAGCCATATTGGAACAATGGATTCGCGTCTGAAATCACTCCTGCATTAATAAATTTTGCTTTTGAAAAATTTGGTAAAACTGAATTAATGGCAGAGGTAGACGAACTAAATAAGGCTTCTGTTAAGGTTATCGAAAAAAATATGATCTACCTTAAAACACAATTCAATCCTAAGTTTAAATCCAATGATAGGATATACATAATTCGTAAAAAAATGAAAGATCAAGCTTTAAATTCTGCTCCGGCTTATTACCACCATTACATTCAACTTGTAGATGACAAACCGTTTGAAAAAACGTTGTTAACGAATGGCATATCAATTTACGAGGAACACTTTGAACAACTAGAAAGTTTGGGGAACAACGTTTATGAAACTGGCAAGTGGACCGTAAAGGAAATCGTACAGCACTGTATGGACACAGAGCGAATATTCATTAACCGAGCTCTACGCTTTGCACGTCTCGACGATACAGAGTTACCTGGTTATGATCATGACGCTTATGTGCCTATATCTAGAGCAAATGATAAAACCTTGAGTGATTTATTGGAGGAGTATCGCGTTGTGAGACATGCTTCATATTTGTTTTTTAAAGGTTTAAATTCTGAAGAGCTAGAGAGAACAGGTATTGCAAATGGTAAAAGGATTTCAGTATTGGCAATTGGCTTTATTCTGCAAGGTCATCCTTTGCATCACTTTAATATAATTAGAGAAAGGTACTTTACTTTATAAAAACAATCTCTAAATTCTCTTTACCGATGTCCACCTCCTTTTAGTACTCCAAAAACATGCAATACTTCAGGAAAAATGGCATCCATACTTTCTTTTGCACCCTTCGTTGAACCTGGTAATGCCATTACCAAAGTACCGCCTTTCACGCCTACTACACTTCTCGACAACATGGCGTAAGGCATTCTATTTTGACCATAAGCGCGAATTGTTTCTTCAATTCCTGGAATCCTTCTATCCAACAAAGGTGAAATAGCTTCCGGAGTTACATCCCTTATAGACAACCCTGTACCACCCGTGTAGATTATTAAGTGATATCCCTTGGCTTCAAAATCAATCAACTTGGTTTGAATGACTTCTTTTTCATCTGGAATTATTTCGTAAGCTCCTATCTCAATTTGATAATCTTTTAATTTGTCGACGATTAATTTACCTGCTTTATCTTCTTTTTGTCCCGCACTAATGGTATCAGAACAAACAATTACGGCCGCCTTCAAACTTGATTTAGTCAAAAACTTGTCTTTAAAATCAGATTTACCTCCTCGTTTGGACACAAGACGGATTGTTCCTATCTCAATTCCTTTATCAATAGGTTTGAGCATATCATACATGTTTAAAGCTACAACACTCGCACCATGCATTGCTTCTACTTCTACACCTGTTTTATAAATTGTTCGAACCTCCATTTCAATGAAAATCTGAAGTCCATCTATTCGATAGGTAATTCCAGTATACTCAATGGGTATTGGATGACAATCAGGTAATAAATCTGGAGTTTTTTTTACAGCTAACAATCCTGCAGCCTTTGACATTTCAAAAACATTTCCTTTAGGAACGGTATTCTCTTCAATCGCCTTAATTGTAGCTTTCGAACTTACTTTTACAATAGCTTCCGCAACTGCAATTCTTAATGTATTTGATTTTTCCGTGATATCAACCATAACAACTTATTACTTATTTACTTTCCATTGGTGTGAGTCATCTTCAAACAACTCCTTCCCAAAAATTGGAACTTTCGCCTTAATTTCTTCTACAAGAAATCTGCATGCATCCATAGCCATATTTCGGTGTTTGGACGATGTAAAAACAAATAAGCAAATCTCCCCTGACTTTACAATTCCTTTGCTGTGATAAATATGCAAACAAGTAAGTTCAAACTTATCAAAAGCAGCCTCTCTTATTTCATGAAACTTTTCCTCTGCCATATCTTCATAAGCCGAGTAGTCTATTGCTTGAACTATTTTTCCGTCTATTTCATCTGCACGTACCTGACCAAGAAAAATGTCATGAGCTCCTATATTTGTTTTTACCTGATGATGCGCTATGGAATTTGCAATCTTCTCTGGAAGAATCGGTCCTTCTACAAAAACTTTTTTCTTTGGTTTATCCTTTTTTATCATAACTTTCCATTCCTCCTTTTAATTCTACTATATTGTTTAATTGATGTTCTTGTTCAAGTAATATTCTAACTTGATTTGACCGGATACCAGTTTGACAAACCAACACGACTTTTTTTTCCGTAATAAAGCGATTAATTTGGTGAAGAATTGCGTTCATTGTTATTCGTTCAACATTTGTTCCTTCTAATGCAGGTTCTTCCCATTCTTCTCTCAAATCAATGATACGGATGTCAATGGCATCTATCCACGACCTTAAAGTATTAGCGTCAATTTCATGTTCCGAGAGTTCATTTTTAATTCCACAAAACAAATCATAATCCATTAACTCAAAATCTTGTTGTGACATCGCCTTAACTCTATCAATTTCTTGTTGAGCTACTTGTATGTTGATTGTTGAATACATAGCTGTTAAGGCGTCATAAAGCATTAATTTACCCGACTGTACTTCTCCAATTTCTAAAATTATTTTTAACGCTTCATTCGCTTGTTGCGTTCCGATAACCCCAGGCAACACACCAATTACACCTATTTCAGAGCAATTTTTAATCGTTCCTGGCGCAGGTGGCTCAGGAAACAAACAACGGTAAGAAGGACCATTCTTATAATTAAAAACGCTTATTTGTCCTTGAAACTTATAAATGGACCCATAGACAAGTGGTTTTCCGGTGAGAAGTGCAGCATCATTCACCAAATATCGGGTAGAAAAATTATCAGTTCCATCAACTATAATATCGAATTGTTGAAAGAGTCCTAACGCGTTTTTTGTTGTTAACCGTTCTGCATAAGGAATAATTTCTATGGAATCATTCAATTGCTTTAGCCGTTCACTTGCCACTACAGCTTTATTTTTTCCAATATCTGCCGGTGTAAATAAAATCTGCCTTTGCAAATTCGATAAATCCACATAATCAAAATCAACGATACCAATTGTACCAACCCCAGCTGCCGCAAGATACTGTAAAGCTGGAGAGCCCAAACCTCCTGCTCCGATGACTAGCACCTTGGCTGCTTTAATTTTTTCTTGTCCAGCCAACCCAACTTCATCGAGAATTACATGTCTATTGTACCGCTTTAAATCATTTCTGGTTAATTCCTCACTCATAATTTATCCTCCTGCAAATGGCGGTAAAACTGCAATTTCACTGTCATTCGCAATTAGTATTTCTTCGTCAATAAAATTTTTATTTACGGCAATTTTAAAGGTTTCATTTCTCAAAGTTGGATATTTTTTAAGCAACGCTTCTTTCATCCCTTTCACCGTGCTGAGCTCGCAATTCAATCTTTCATAATTACAGTTTGTGTGCTCAGTAATTTTCCCAAAATAATAAATGGAATAAGTCATAAATCTGCTATTGAATTTAGATTTTTAAAACAATAATTAGGGTGATGATTTGCATCAAAAAATGTCTTCGAAATCCCTTGAAATGCCCTACTCAATTTTAATTCATTCAAAGCTAATTGTTCTTTTAATGGTTTCAAAGCTGATTTACGATAAGTTCCAATCAAAGGGTGAATATCATTTCCTTTTTTTACCATTCTTAAATTTTCATCCCTCATCGTTGACATCAACTCGTCCAATAAAGAGGCTGTAATAAAAGGAGTGTCACAACTCAAAATCCAATTTTTTTCCGTTTCAGTTTCTTCCAGTCCGGTTATAATTCCTGCCAAAGGCCCTTTATTCACAATGATGTCAGGAACAACCTTGTATCCAAATTTTTTATACGCTTCATTATTGGCCACGATAATTATTTGATTTGTCAATTTTTCTATTGAATCAATGACATGTAAAATCATTGGCTTACCCTTCAAATCCATCAAACCTTTGTCCTGTCCCATTCTAGAACTTTGTCCACCAGCAAGAATTATCCCTGTGTACTTATTCATTTTACAAAGTAAAAACTGTTACTAGTTGATTTTCTTTTACCGTTTTTGTTTTAGCATCTAAATAAACCAAGACATCTGCCTTTGCAAAAGAACCCAACATCGCGGAACTTTGTTTATCAAGAATAACTACTTTGCCATTTTTTATTTTAGCTTTCAAAAAAACTGCACGATCTGATTTATTCTCAAAATCGGTTGCAATTGGTAGTTGATTGTCCCCCAATTCGGAATTCAATAAACCCTGCATCTTATTGAGCACCAATGCCCCATAAACATAAAAACAAGTAAGTGTAGCTGCTGGGTTTCCTGGAAGAGCCAATATCATTTTTTCTCCAAGCTTACCGGCATACAGAGGTTTACCAGGTTTCTGTTTAACCTTATAGAAGAGTTGGTTAACACCAATTTCATTCAAGGCCTTACCAACAAAGTCATAGTCTCCAACAGAAATGCCACCTGATAGCACCACTAAATTACTCTTTTCAATTGCATGCACTATTATATTTTTGGTTGCCTCATAATTATCTGGCACTGAATGTAAATCAACCTTATGAATTCCTTTCTGTTTCAAAACCGCCAATAACATAGCCGAATTTGATTCATAAATTTGGCCAGGCAACAAAGATTCACCTGGCTTGACCAGTTCGTTGCCCGTAACAATCACACTTACTTTAGGAGGCTGAATTACCTTGATTTCATTTATCCCTAACGTGGTTAAAAAGCCAATGGCAGCTGGTGTGATTTCCGCACCTTTTTCTAAAGCCAATTCACCTACTCGTATTTGTTCACCTCTAGGACGAATGTTTTTATTATTACCAAAATCACTTGGAATAGAAATTCGGTTCTCCTCAGTTTCGTACAATTCAATTGGAACAACCGTTGTGGCATCGTTCGGAACTTTAGCACCAGTAAAAATTTTCACTCCTTGCCCAACATTAAGCGTTGGGTCAAACGAGGAGCCCGCTGCAACTTCACCAATAATTTCATAGTTTTTTAACCGGGCTGAATAATTTATTGCCACACCATCCATTGCCGATTGATCAAAATCAGGAAAGTCAGAAATTGCATAAATATCTTCCGCCAAAACCAAACCTAAAGCATCATTTAAATTACGTATTTCTGTTTGCAATTTAATTGTATTTTCAGCTAGAATTGACAGGGCCTCTTCTACATGAATCATATTCTAAATTTAAAGTTTAAAAATACAAAACTTATTACTCTAAACTGCTATTTTGCTAGGTTAAGAATAGCTCTGTATGGGTCACCTGACAAACCTAAAACTTGAGCAAATGCAGGCTCAGTTTTAAGACCTTTGCGTTTCAAATCAATAATCCTTTCTTTGAATTTGCTTCCGTACTCTTGAAGTAATTTATGCTCGACAAGCATGTGTAAATAACCATTTTGTTGATTCGTCGGAAGTGTCTGTCCAAAAATCTCAATTTGAACATCCTCTAAAATAAAGTTTACCACAACAGTAGGAAACTCATAGGTCGATTGAACTTTGAGCTTAAATTGTGGTTTATTATCAAAATGGAAACGAACAAATCTTATAAACTCATCTTGGTCTTCAAATTGACAAAGTATGTCTAAATCACTTTCCGGTAAATCAATCCCAATTGGCACAGTCCCGACGAGAATAGGACTAAACTCCTTCAAAATTTCAAATACCTTATTCTTATATAATAACTCATAGACTTTCTTTTGGCGGTCATTTCCTTGTAGCAGGTAACCCAATTGAGTAAAATCTATATCCATATTTGTCCAACCAGATTTAAATCGGCTTTAAATATAGAATGAAGGAATAAGATATAAAAGAAAACTCTTTAACTTTGATGCATGAAATCAAAAGACAACGAAAAAAACGCAAGTTTTGGTAAAGCGCTGAAGACGTTTTTGTTTCCGAGAAAAAAAATCATTTTAATCGGTTTATTTTTGATCTTAATCAGTAAGGCCGCTAGCTTTGTACTTCCATTACAAACTAAGTTTTTATTGGATGAAGTTGTACCAGAGAAAGACTATCAGAAATTAACACTTTTAATTATAATTGTCTTGAGTGCAATATTAGTGCAATCAATTACATCATTTCTATTAGTCAAAATACTAGGTGTAGAAGCTCAACGATTGATTGCTGATTTACGAATACAGGTTCAAAAAAAAGTACTTTCCCTGCCAATCCGTTATTTTGATAATGAAAAATCGGGAGCAATTGTTTCGCGAATAATGACTGACGTAGAAGGCGTTAGAAACATTGTCGGAACAGGTCTTGTACAGCTAGTTGGGGGAAGCATTACAGCAATAGGCTCCATACTATTTTTATTGAATATAAATTGGCAAATGACACTAGCCGTCTTAATCCCAATCATAGTTCTGGGAATTATCATGATGAAGGCCTTCGGAAAAATTCGCCCAATCTTCAGAAACAGGGGTAAAATAAATGCAGAAGTGACAGGTCGATTAACAGAAACATTGAATGGAGTGCGTGTAATCAAAGGGTTCAATGCAGAAGAACAAGAAAATAAATCTTTTGATGACGGCGTATATCGTCTTTTCAACAATATAAAAAAGAGTATGACAGCGACGGCTTTAATTTCCAGCTCGTCTGCTTTTCTTATTGGAATAGCATCAACTGCAATAATGGGTTTTGGTGCTCACTTTATGATGTCCGACGGTCCTAATACAATGACCAGTGGAGATTTTATCATGTTTACAGTTTTGCTAGGATTAATGATTGCGCCGATAGTTCAAATGAGTAATATTGGCAGTCAACTTACCGAGGCTATTGCGGGCTTAGATCGTACGGAAGAACTGTTAAAGATGACTCCAGAAAACGAAGACGAAAACCGCACTATTTATCTTGAAAAAATTGAAGGTGATATTCAATTCGATAATGTTTCTTTTGCTTATGAAGAAGACAAAGAAGTGGTGCATGATATTAGTTTTGATGCTCCTCGAGGCAGCGTAACGGCGTTAGTTGGCACTTCAGGATCAGGAAAGTCAACTATTGCAGGTTTAGCATCTAGTTTTATGGCTCCTAACTCTGGGAAAGTACTTATTGATAATCAGGACCTATCTAAAATCAACCTCCCAAGTTATCGTCAATTTTTAGGTGTAGTATTACAGGATGATTTTTTGTTTGAAGGTACCATTCGAGAAAATATTTTATTTCCTCGTCCTAACGCAAGCGAGGAACAGCTGAATGAAGCGGTTAAGGCTGCTTATATAAAAGAATTTACCGACCATTTTGAGCATGGATTAGACACTGTTATCGGTGAGCGAGGTGTGAAACTTTCAGGAGGTCAGCGTCAGCGAATTGCTATTGCAAGAGCCATTTTAGCTGACCCGAAAATTATAATTCTTGATGAGGCAACATCTAATTTAGATAACGAGAGCGAAGCCTACATTCAAAAAAGTTTGGCCGAATTAATGAAAGGTAGAACGACGTTTGTTATTGCGCATCGACTAAGCACAATTCGTAGAGCAGACCAAATCTTAGTCATAGAGCAAGGAAGAATTGCTGAAAGAGGAACGCATGATGAATTAATAGCTAAAGAAGGACGTTATTTTGACTTACATACTTATCAGAGTCGAATCTAACCTCTATAAGCTAAGTAATGAGAGTGTTCATTGTCATATCGTAATTCCATCTCCGAGGTTGGTCAAGAAAAATTTAGCACAATTCAACCTATTGTCCCAATCAAAAAAGTTATTTCAATTTCAGCAGTTCATGCACGAACTATAATAAATTAGGAATTAAAATAAATAACGGGCAATGCCAAGATCATCATAAATGAATTGTAGAATCATGGGATGAAACAAAAACGCCCCGCTCAATTGAGCGGGGCGTTTTAAATAATTATATAATCAGTGATTATCCAACAACACTTTTAAAAGTAGCGTTCTCGAAGAATTTAATGAATTCTCTATCCTTTGCAGCTTTTGACTTTAGTCCACCATCTTTAGCGATAGCTGATTTTAAGTTATTAGCCACCATATCGATGTTATTCTGTCTTGCACCGATAATTGCTTTTAAATAATAACCCATTGCTGATTCAGCATCTACTGAAGCATCAATTGTATTTAAAGCAGCACTTAAATCATCATTTAATACCTGAGCTAAAGCTTTGTTGAATGTGTTTTCACCACCAAAGTTTCCGATTGCTGAAGCATAATCTCCATTCTGGATATCAATGATACCTAAGTTATACTTAACCTCAGAACCAGCAGAAGTAGCAGAAGTTAATAACTCTGTTGCTTTATCTCTATCACCGTTGATTCTTGCAAGAATACCTAAGTTATTTAATGTAACTGGGTTTTCATTTAAATCGTTTGCTTTTTGGAAGTTTGTAGCTGCAGCAGCAAGATCATTTTGCATATAATATACATATCCAACGTTGTTATGACCTCTCCAATCTTCAGGATAATTTTGAGCAGCTAACTTGTAAACTCTCATTTTTTCTCCTAAATCTTCATATAAAGCAGCAGTGAATAATAATTCTTCAATTGTTAACGTATCTGCTTTCGTTTTTGAAAGATTCTTTAACTCCTCATCAGACCATCCAATTTTATCGTAAACAACGTTTAATTGAGTTCTTCTTAAAGAAGGTAAAATTTCTTTCTCTAATTCTTTATACGTTTTAGAAAGTTTGATAATTTCTTGCTCTCTAGCGTCTAAATCTTTAGTCATTTCAAGGATACGGATGATTAAGTTTTTATCTTCCATATCTGATGCACGTACCGCTGCTTCAAAACCAGCCCAATCTTCACCTTTAGGATCTTGTCTAAAGAAAGTTGGTTCTGCCTCAAAATCTGAAGCTTTGATAATCTTGTCCGCCGCTTTTTGACCTGACTCTGCTCTTTCTCTTGCTAAATCAGAGTTATCAGCACGCTCTCCTTCAGGTGAAGCATATGCAATTAAATTCATGTGCTTTGGTGCAACTTTAGGATTCGTAGCTGCAGCTGTTAACCAAGCTTGTAAATCCTTAATGTCTTGATCTCTCATCTCAGTAGAACGAACTTCTGAACGACCTTTCAAGTAATTAATTTGTGCAGCATAAACTTCTTCTGTTGTTCTAACAAAATTGTCAACACCAATTAATGCTTTATCATCATTTTGAACTAAATATGGAGTAATAATCGTTCCATCAGCAATTTTCACCGGCTCGAATTCCTCTTCTTTTTTACCTTTAGAAACTTTACCAGTAACCATTAAATCAGCATTTTCCATATCAGCAGAATAAGGAATCACGTCATTATAATTTACTGTTGCCCCTGGCTTGTAAGCAATTGTTTGCCCATTCCCAGTCGCTTTTTCTCCTTGTACAGTAATCGTTTTAAACGATTTATTACCTAATTTAGGAGTAATTTCAGCTGAAGCTTTCTTGTTCAACCCTTTTTCCGGAAACTTAACTGTTACGTGTACTTTTACGCTATCTCCGTGCATCTCAACTGGGTCTTGAGTAACTGTATATTCTACGTCACCAATTAATTTACATCCTGTTAGCATAGCAGTGGCTACCGCAATGGCAGCTAATCCTCTATAACTTTGCTTTTTCATTCTATCTGATTTTATAATCTTTTTCTTTAAATTACCTATAAACAGTGCAATAATAAGTATTTTTTTTGACCTAAAAAAAACTTAACACTTATTTAGAACGAAAACTGTTTAATCTTTCGTCGAATTAAATCAACCTCTCGATAAACCGTTCGTTTGGGAGGGTTTTTAGCAGGTCATTTAAAGGTAAATTCTTACCGTTATGTAGCCAATTTGGTTCAATTTCCGCGAGCGGTACCAAGACAAAATCGCGTTGTTCCATTCTAGGATGTGGTAGAATCAATTCATTTGTGTTTAAAACAATTCCATTGTAATCAATTATATCCAGATCTATGATTCGATCGTGATAACCTGTTGAGTCAGTTTTCTTCTTTCTTCCTAAGTCGCGTTCAATATCCTTCAATATAGCCAGAACCTCTTCTGCACTTATTTGTGTTGAAATAAGAATTACAGTATTAATAAAGGCCTCATCAGATTCGAACCCCCAAGGAGGAGAACTATAAAAACTTGATTTCTTAAGAATGGCACCTATCCTTTCCTCAATTATCTGATACGCTTTATTGATATTTGAAATTCGATCTCCCAAATTACTTCCTAAACTAAGGAATACTCGATTCATCATAATTAATCAAAACACTTTAAAATAACACGTGTAAAATTAGTATTTTTGCCCATAGAAATTGATTTGAAAAATGAAGAAAATTCTTCTTGTTGAAGACGAAGAGAGCCTGGTGAATGTTTTAACGCTTAATCTTGAAATGGAAGATTATGAAGTTGACGTCGTGAAAAATGGACGTGCTGCGATTGAAACATTTAATTCTACTTATGACCTCGTTATTCTAGACGTTATGTTACCTGAGGTGAATGGATTTGATGTTTGCGCTAAAATAAGAGAAACGAGTCAAACTCCGATTCTCTTTATTTCTGCGAAAGGAACTTCAACGGATCGCGTTACAGGGTTAAAGATGGGAGGCGATGATTATTTGGTAAAACCTTTTAATCTTGAGGAATTATTATTACGCATAGGTATTCTCATAAACCGCCCTAAATTAGAACCACAAATAGAAGAATATACGTTTGGCAATAACCATATCAATTTTAAAAATTATGAAGTTGAAGCAAATGGCAAAATCATCACCCTTTCGAAGCGTGAATTAGCCCTACTTCGCCTATTAATCGCGCGTAAAAACGAAGTTGTTTCAAGAGATGAAATTCTGGATGAAATTTGGGGAAGAGAAAGTTTTCCTACGAGCAGAACAATAGATAACTACATTTTAAGTTTTAGAAAATATTTTGAACCTGTACCAAGTAAACCCATATATTTTAAGAATCTACGTGGCGTAGGGTATAAATTTGAAATAAAAAACGACCAATAGCACAACCCTTTCAAAAAACTTCACGTCATAGTAGGTAGATAACAATTAATTTTGTTTCTGGTTTTAATTTCCTTGCACGGTAACCTGAAAAGAGATGCTACCAAGACTATCAGTGAGCTCTTTTCAGGTTTTTTTTATTCGCATCACCACGGGAGACAATTTTATTCAAAATAAAAAAAGCCCAAACATAACGTTTGGACTTTCGAATATCATTTTACTTCAATAATTAAATTGTCATAATATCTGCTTCTTTCTTCACGATTAACTCATCAATCTTAACGATACTTGAATCTGTCAAACCTTGTACTACATCTTCCAAGTTTTTAACACGATCTTCTGATAAACCTTCTCCTTTCAATTTTTTTAAATAGTCATTCGCTTCTTTCCGATTATTTCGAATGCTCACTTTTGCAGATTCTCCTTCACTTTTAGCTTTTTTTACAAGATCACGTCTTCTATCTTCCGTTAAAACAGGAACGTTAATAATAATACTCTCTCCATTGTTCTGAGGATTTAACCCAAGATTTGCATTAATGATTCCGGTTGAAATAGCATCCAAATTTGATTTATCCCAAGGTTGTACCGTTATTGTTTTAGCATCCAATGTATTTACATTAGCCACTTGTGAGATTGGAGATGAAGCGCCATAAGCTTCTACCATAACACTATCTAACATGGATGGTGTCGCTTTTCCAGCTCTAATTTTTTCTAAACTCGCAATTAAATGATCAATTGTTGCTTGATTTCCTTGTTTTGCTTCATCCAAAAGCAATTCAATTTCTTCTTCCATTATTCGAATATTTTAAACGGTTACTAAAGTACCAATTTTTTCGCCAGTTACAACTTTCATTAAGTTTCCAATTTTGTTCATATCAAAAACTATTATTGGAACATCATTTTCCTTACACAATGTAAAGGCTGTCATATCCATTACATTAAGTCCCTTGTTGTACGCTTCATCAAAAGTTAACGAACCAAATTTGACTGCATCCGGATCTTTCTCCGGGTCAGAAGTGTAAATTCCATCGACCCGAGTACCTTTAAGAATAACATCAGCTTCCATTTCAATTGCTCTCAATGCTGCTGCAGAATCTGTCGTAAAATAAGGGTTTCCTGTTCCTGCACCGAAAATAACTACACGTCCTTTTTCTAAATGTCTTACCGCTCGCCGTTTAATAAAAGGTTCTGCAATTTCTTTCATTTCAATGGCAGATTGTAACCTTGTATAAACTCCTTGCTTTTCTAGAGCAGCTTGTAACGCCATACTATTAATCATGGTTGCCAACATCCCCATATAATCGCCTTGAGTTCGGTCCATACCACCATCTTCCGCTTGTACACCACGAAAAATATTTCCTCCTCCAACAACAATCGCTACTTCTACACCTGCGTCATGTAGGTCCTTAATTTGGGTGGCATAATCATCCAACCTTGCATTATCAATTCCGAATTGTTTGTCGCCCATCAAAGCTTCTCCACTTAACTTTAAAAGTATGCGTTTGTATTTCATTTTATTAACTATTTCTATTCTGGTTTACTGATGTTTATTTAAAATTAAGCAAAAAAAAAGAGAGTTAATAACTCTCTTTTTTAATATTTACAAGTTACTTTAAAGCAACTCGTTTAAATGATTTGACGGTCAAGCCAGATTCTGTATCATTCAAGAATTGTTCTACCGACTTCTTATTATCTTTTAAGAATGGTTGGCTCAGCAAAGTCATTTCTTTAAAGAATTTGCCTAAACGACCTTGAGCAATTTTATCTGCCATTTCAGCTGGTTTCCCTTCCTGAATAGCTAAATCTCTACCTACCTCTAATTCACGATCGATAGTTTCCTGGTCGATACCTTCTTTGTTTAAAGCTAATGGAGCCATTGCAGCAATTTGCATAGCAACTTGTCTTCCAGCATCTTCAGCAACTTCACCTTCTTTAGTAAGACCTACTAGAGAAGCAATTTGGTTACCAGGGTGGTTGTACGCCACTACAGATTCTGCCTCGATGATGTCTAAGTTAGTTACTTCCAACTTCTCACCGATAACACCAATTTGCTCAGTAATTTTTTCAGCTACTGTTAACTTATCGTTGAATTTAGCATTGTTAAACTCTTCGATTGAGCTAGGGTTAGCAAGAACTGCAGCATCAACTAAACTATCTACTAAAGCGTAATAATCACTGTTTTTTGCTACGAAGTCAGTTTCACAAGCTAATGAAAGAATAACTCCTTTTTTGTTTCCTTCAACTGTTTTAGCGATCACTAAACCTTCTTTTGTTTCGTTTTCACCTCTTTTAGCCGCAACTTTCTGTCCCTTTTTTCTTAGGATGTCGATTGCACTCTCCATATCTCCTTCTGCCTCAACCAATGCTTTTTTGCAGTCCATCATTCCTGCACCAGTTTTTTTTCTAAGCTCGTTTACGAGTGAAGCTGTAATTTTCATTTTTTATCTTTTTAATCCTTACTGGATGAATAATTTATTTATTTTCTTCAGAAGCAGTTTCTTCTGTTGCCTCTGTTTTTTCTGCTTTCGCTTCTTTTTCTTTTGAAGCTTTCGCTTTATCTCTAGAGTTTTTACGCTCTTCTAAACCTTCCATGATGGCTGCTGAAACTTTTGATAAAATGATATCAATTGATTTCGTTGCATCATCGTTTGCTGGAATTACGAAGTCAATGTTTCTTGGATCAGAATTCGTATCAACCATTGCAAACGTTGGGATATTTAACTTATTAGCCTCTTTTACTGCAATGTGCTCTTTAAGTACATCGATAACAAAAATAGCAGCAGGTACACGCGTCATTTCAGCAATCGTACCGTAGTTTTTATCTAGTTTAGCACGCGTACGTGATAATTGAAGACGCTCTCTTTTTGATAAGGTATTCATCGTTCCATCCTCTTCCATTTTGTCAATAGAAGACATTTTACGAATTGCCTTTCTAATCGTTCCGAAGTTAGTTAACATTCCTCCAGACCATCTTTCAACTACGTACGGCATACGAGTTGGCTTAATTCTTTCTTCAAGAATATCTTTTGCTTGTTTCTTAGTCGCAACAAAAAGAATTTTCTTTCCTGATTTAGCGATTTGTTTCATTGCAGCACAAGCCTCATCTAAGTGTGCAATTGTTTTATTCAAATCTAATATGTGGATACCTTTTTTTTCAGTAAAGATATATGGAGCCATATATGGATTCCACTTTCTTTTTAAGTGTCCAAAGTGAACACCTGCTTCTAATAATTCTTCAAAATTAGCTCTTGCCATTTTACTTTTTTTAAAATTTTGTTTACTTTCTTTTTTACTTTTCTATTCCACTCTTAGGTGAAAACTTCATTACAAAGCAATTGTTAAGTAGCACTTCCATTTTTTGGAGCAATCTCAACAATTTAGATACTAAACCGTGACTTCCAAAACGAAGTCAAATAGGTATAGAAAATCGCCGCTGCGCGTTCCTGATGATTAACGTTTAGAGAACTGAAATTTCTTTCTTGCTTTTTTCTGTCCTGGTTTCTTTCTTTCCACCATTCTAGAATCTCTAGTCATCAACCCTTCAGCTTTCAACAAAGGTTTATTTTCTTCAGCTAGTTCAACCAAAGCTCTTGAAATACCTAATCTAAGCGCTTCAGCTTGACCATTTACCCCACCACCATCAACATTTGCTACAACATCATACTTGTTTAAAGTATCTGTAATAGCGAATGGTTGGTTGATTTTCTCCAATAAAACAGGAGTTTTGAAGTAATCAGATACTTCTCTCTTGTTTACTGTAACTTTACCTGTACCTTCTGAAAGATAAACTCTTGCAACAGCAGTCTTTCTTCTACCCAATGTGTTAATTACACTCATATGCTTATTTAATTGAATCTAATTTAATTGCCTCAGGCTTTTGCGCTTCTTGGTCGTGATTTGACCCTACGTAAACCTTAAGGTTGGTGTATAAAGCATTCCCTAACTTATTTTTAGGCAACATACCTTTCACCGCTTTTTCTACTAATCTCTCTGGATGTTTCTCTAGTATTTGTCTCGCAGTTAAAATTCTTTGACCACCAGGGTAACCTGTGTGACGAATGTATTGTTTCGTCTCCATTTTGTTTCCTGATAAAACAATTTTTTCTGCGTTGATAACTACTACATTATCTCCACAATCAGCATGAGGCGTGAAATTTGGTTTATGTTTTCCTCGAATAAGGAATGCTACTTTGCTCGCTAATCTTCCTAGCGTTTCTCCTTCGGCATCAACTAACAACCACTTTTTATTAGCAGTCTCTTTATTGCCTGAAATCGTTTTGTAGCTTAATGTATCCACAATAATACTGTTTTTAGTTTATATACAATTATCCCAAAAAGGGGGTGCAAATGTACAATGTTTAATTTTATTAACAAAGAATCAATGAAAAAATATTAATTAATAATTGCTAATGGCCAAAAATACAAATGTCTTTTCTAACTTTGCACTAAAATTTACAGTTTTATCGCTACATGAGTGACGCTATCAAACACGAATGTGGAATTGCCTTATTAAGGCTCAAAAAACCACTCCAATTCTACCTTGAAAAATACGGTACAGCTTTTTACGGACTAAATAAAATGTATCTCTTGATGGAGAAACAGCATAATCGAGGACAAGATGGTGCTGGATTAGCCAACATTAAATTTGATGTTGAGCCAGGAGAAAGATACATTAGCCGAGTTCGTTCTATTGATCAAAGACCTATTCAAGACATTTTCTCCAAAATAAATGGCAGATTTTCGGAAATAGAAGAAGAAAATCCCGCTTTATTAAAGGATATCGATTATCTAAAAAAGAACGCTGGTTTTACAGGGGAACTTTTCTTAGGACATTTAAGATATGGAACTTTTGGACGAAACTCTATTGAAAGTTGTCATCCTTTTTTAAGGCAAAACAACTGGCAAACAAGAAGTTTAATCGTTGCAGGGAATTTTAACCTAACTAACAATGACGAGTTATTTAATCGTTTATTGAAGCTCGGTCAACATCCAAAAGCAGTGGCTGACACGGTTACTGTACTAGAAAAAATTGGCCATTTCTTAGATGAAGAGAACCATAAATTATACAATAAATTTAAGCCTGAAGGGTATTCCAACCGCGATGTTTATAAGTTGATTGGGCAAGAAATGGACATTTCGAACATTCTTAAAAAATCTTCTGAAATGTGGGATGGAGGATACGCGATGTGCGGTTTAATGGGACATGGAGATGCCTTTGTCCTTCGCGATCCAAACGGAATAAGACCTGCATTTTGGTATGAAGATGATGAGATCTGTGTCGTTACCTCAGAAAGACCGGTAATTCAAACTGCTTTCAACGTCCCAATTGACGCTATTCAAGAAATAAAACCAGGTCATGCTTTAATCATCAAGAAAGATGGTTCGATTTCTGAAAATTTAATTAACGAACCAGGTGAAGCAAAACAATGTTCATTTGAACGAATATACTTCTCTCGTCCGGGCGATAAAGATATTTACCATGAACGAAAAGAACTTGGTAAACTATTAGTGCCTCAAACGGTCAAAGCAATAGATGGTGAGGTTGATAATGCCGTGTTTTCATACATACCAAACACCGCAGAAACATCATTTTTCGGAATTGTTAAGGGTCTAGAAAAGTATCAGAATAAGATAAAATTCGATTTAATTCGAGAAAAAGGCGAGGAACTGAGTGATGAGGAGCTTAGAAAAATATTAGCCAAACGAACACGTGTTGAGAAAATAGCGATTAAAGACACCAAGCTTAGAACATTTATTACGCAAGATGATGGACGAGATGATTTAGTTGCGCATGTTTATGATATCACCTACGGTACTGTTCAAGAAGGCAAAGACAACTTGGTTGTAGTTGACGATTCAATTGTACGAGGCACCACATTAAAGAAAAGTATTCTACGTATATTAGATCGTTTAAACCCTAAACGAATTGTAGTTGTTTCTAGTGCTCCGCAGATAAGGTACCCAGATTGTTATGGAATTGACATGGCTAAAATGGGTGATTTCATTGCTTTTGTGGCAGCAATAGACTTATTAAAGGAATCGGGCCAACAGCATATTATCGATGAGACCTATCAATTATGCAAATCTCAAGAAGGCTTAAAGAAAGAAGAGATTCAGAATTATGTGAAGAATATCTATAAACCATTTTCTGCGGAAGAAATATCAGCGAGAATCGCTAAATTACTTACTCCTAAGAATATTAATGCAGAAGTAAAAGTGGTTTATCAAACTATTGAAAACCTTCATAAAGCTTGCCCTAACCATACTGGTGATTGGTATTTTACAGGTAATTATCCAACTCCAGGAGGGAATAAGGTTGTCAACAAAGCTTTTATAAATTATATTGAAGGAAATAACGAAAGAGCTTATTAATAGTTCTATCTAAAAAATAATGTGAAGTAAAAAAAGTGAACCCGTTAATCATTCGACTAACGGGTTCTTTCGCTACACCCTGCTCCCACATAGGGCGCAGCAAACTTATTACAACTAAACATCACAATCCGTTGATTGAGTGTACAACAAATCTAAGTATTGTTTACCAAATATTCACTTGATACTCGTTGAACTGCGAGGTTTCATCGTTAAACGGTTTTCTAATTTCGCTTAATCATGTTTTTTCTTCGACAAAACGGTATGTTTTTTTAGACGAACATGTGTTTATTTATGATGGGCCAAATAAAAATATCGATTAAAATTTTCCCTATTAAGTAAATTAGAATCAAAACGATTTGATGAATTAGAATTATGGTCGCCGCATAAGTCAATAAAAATAATAAGAGTATTATAATGACTTGTTTGAGTAAATTGACGTAGATATAGTTATTAAATTTTAATTTGAGATAACGTCTTGGCGCATAGAATTTAAATTGATCTGTAAAATGATTCAAATAAAGTAGTACTGGGAATAAAATCCATAATTCTGATTTTGCAAAGTCAATAAATTTATTTTGCACCTCCGCACTTGTCCAGCCGCCATAAAGCTCTGAGAAAGTGAAAAATCCCCATGCGAACAGAAAAATAAATATTAACCCGCATAAACTGTTTAGTAGTAGAAGTGTAAAATTGCTTTTCTTGGCAGAACCCTTTTTCATTACCCAATAAGCTCTTCGCGCAAAAAGAATTTGATCGCAGAAAAAATCAAGTAAAAAATAAATACCTATAATAAAAAAATCCCAATCGAAAAATAAGTATCCGATTATTGGAAATAATATTTCGAGAACATATTGCTGAACAAAAGGATTTTTCAATCTATTCACGATCATAATTATCGTAAACGATTCAAATTATCCTTAGCCAATTGAAAATCCGGATTTGCTTCAACTGCTCGGCCATAATATTTTCGCGCACTATTTAAATCCCCTAACTCTTCATAAGCTAAACCAAGATTATTATAGGCCTGAAAATAAGTTGGATCCAATTCGGTTGCTTTCTTAAAATAAACAACCGCACTGTCATAATTTTTCGTTTTAAGTAAATGAATATAACCTTGATTATAATAGGGGTCAGCCCAAGTACTGTCGAATTGGTTAATCGTTCGGTATGCCGATAAAGCTAGATTAAGACTATCTCTAACCTGATGATACATCCCTAAGTTATACCAAGCCTCACCGCTTTCAGGTTCGATTTCAATTGCTGAACGATACGCATCGAGCGCGAGTGGCGAATTTTTCTCATCATACATTACTCCCATTTCGATATAAGCAGAATAAAAATTAGGATCTTGTTCGACCGCTGTTTGAAAAGAAGATAGCGCTACATCCCAGTCCTTATCTCTTTTAGTCAAATAATAATCTGATCGGAAAATTATTCCTCGCATAAAATAAGCTTCCGCAAGATGTGGATCTATTCTTAACGCAGCACTGATATACAAATCTGCCATACGTGAATTATTCAACAAGGCATTTAACTTACTCAACCCTAATAAAGCCCCTGTATTTGCCGAGTCCTTTTCTAAAATATAGTCGTAATGAAATTTACTCGAATCTAATTTAGTTAGTGATAAAAAAATGTTCCCATATAACAAGCGCGCCTCATGATTCATCGAATCCAGTAATATGGCTTTTTTTAAATCATTTTTTGCTTGTTGTACATCTCCTGATGCAAGCTTAAACATGGCCCTTTTATATCGCCAGTCAGAATTTTTAGGAAAATCAGACACTTGTTGATCGAAAAAAGCAGCAGAATCAACGACAATTGGCGTAGTATTATTCGTTTCTACATCCGAAATTTCTTGATCCGTCGAATCATCACAAGCGAATAAAAACAACGGGGCTATAAGTATTAGAATTTTTTTCACAACATTTTTTTTAGCAAAATTAAGACTTTAAACGAATCGTCAGATAATTATGATTCAAATGGTATGAATTAATGAGCAAATAGTGTGAGAATCGTTTAATTCTAAACAACCTAAAAATTCTTTATGATAAAGTGTGAAAACATAACTATAATGCGTGAAATAAAATTTAAATTTGCCTCAAAATTTAGACCTTAAAATATGGAATACATCAGTGTTTTTGACATGCTAAAAATTGGAGTTGGTCCTTCAAGCTCACACACCCTTGGTCCGTGGCGTGCAGCTGAGGCATGGCTAAAAAGCTTAAAGGATGAAAATATTTTTGAGCACGTAAAAACAGTGGAAATTGATTTATACGGCTCTTTATCGCTAACTGGTAAAGGCCATGCTACGGATTACGCTGTAATACTCGGTCTATTTGGATTGGATCCTGAACGAATGCCCATTGAAGACATTTCAAAAACCATTGATTTTGTAAAAGAGAAAAAATTATTGCTTTTAGATGGAGAACTTGAAATTAGCTTTGACCTGGATCAATCTATTCGATTTAACAACGATTATCTTCCTTTCCATTCCAATGGTATGCGTTTTACCGCGAATTTAAAAACCGGAAAATCGATTCATGAGATTTATTATTCCATAGGCGGCGGTTTTATTGTTCAAGAGCGTAATGATCAACAAGCTGTAGAGATTCAAAATGACAAAAATTACCCCTACCCTATTCAGAAGGCAACTGATTTAGCAAAATATTGTGATGAGACCGGTAAAATGATTTCCGAAATTGTTTTAGAGAATGAAAAAGTACTGAGATCTGAAAACGAAATTGACAATGAACTCGAGCGAGTTTGGAGCACCATGCTAGAGTGCATGTATATTGGTTGCCATACAGAAGGACGTTTACCGGGTGGATTAAATGTGAAAAGGCGCGCTTTTGACACGCACAAAAATTTAATTGGTGAAGAGAAATACACGAATCCCCAGGAATGGATTTCGGCTATCAGGAATACAGAAGTTAAATTCAGACAAATTTTAAAATGGGTGAGTTGTTTTGCTTTAGGAGTTAATGAAGTCAATGCCTCCTTAGGAAGAGTGGTGACAGCTCCAACAAACGGCAGTGCTGGTGTAATCCCCGCAGTACTCATGTATTATTTGGTGATAGAAAATCATAAAGCTGGATTTCAAGAAATCAAACAATTTTTAATGGTTGCAGGAGAGATTGGAAGCATTTTCAAGAAAGGTGCCACCATTTCTGCTGCAATGGGAGGATGTCAAGCCGAAATTGGTGTTTCTTCCGCTATGGCTGCTGGAGCTCTTACGGAATTATTAGGAGGCAGTCCTTCACAAGTTATGATCGCAGCAGAAATTGCAATGGAACATCACCTGGGGTTAACCTGTGACCCTATCGGTGGTTTGGTTCAAGTACCATGTATCGAGCGGAATTCGATGGGAGCAATTAAAGCAATAAATGCTGCAGAACTCGCATTAGACACCAATCCCCTAGATGCTAAAGTACCATTAGACAAAGTGGTAAACACCATGTGGGAAACAGCAAAAGACATGCATTCTAACTACAAAGAAACCTCACAGGGTGGGCTTGCTGTAGATGTGCGTTTAGCCGATTGTTAAAGAGGTCGCAACCATGTGACACGTTTCAATCAAGCCTATGTTACTCTTGTTAATAAACCTTAACATTTTTTAACAGCACCTAGACTTCATAGGGGTTTCGGTCTCATTAACTTTACAACTAGTTTAGGAACAAGTGATATATGGACGAATTAGAAACAAAAAACGAAACGCAATCAATTGAAGCAATAAATGCTAAAATTCAACAAGAAAGTCAATTTTTGGATCAATTGAATGCTGAAATAAGTAAGGTGATAATTGGTCAGCAATACATGATTGATCGCCTTCTGATTGGACTTTTAGCCAATGGGCACATTTTATTAGAAGGAGTGCCAGGATTAGCAAAAACTCTAGCAATAAAAACGCTTTCCGAAGCTATTGGTGGGAATTTTAACCGAGTGCAATTCACCCCAGACTTGTTACCAGCAGATATTGTCGGAACAATGATTTACAGTCAACGAGATGAAGAGTTTACTGTAAAAAAAGGACCCGTATTTGCTAACTTTGTTTTGGCGGATGAGATTAACCGTGCGCCTGCAAAAGTGCAAAGTGCCTTACTTGAAGCCATGCAAGAACGACACATTACACTTGGTCAAACTACTTACGAATTACCAAAGCCGTTTTTAGTGATGGCCACACAAAACCCCGTTGAGCAAGAAGGGACTTACCCTCTTCCAGAAGCGCAAGTAGATCGTTTCATGTTAAAGGTGTATCTCGATTACCCTACAAAGGAAGAGGAGCAACAAATAATCCGTCATAATATTTCATCCAAGGGATTTCCGAAAGCGAAACCTGTCGTTACGATTGACCAAATTCGTAAAGCAAAAGAATTGGTCAAAGAGATTTATTTGGACGAAAAAATTGAAAAATACATTGTTGATTTAGTGTACGCTACAAGAACTCCTGAAGCATACGGCTTAGATGGATTAAAGCATCTTATCGGCTTTGGTGCTTCTCCTAGAGCATCAATCAACATGGCGCTTGCAGCAAAAGCTTATGCTTTTTTAAATAAGCGAGGATTTGTCATTCCAGAGGATGTCAGAGCCGTTTGTCCTGATGTGTTGCGTCATCGAATTGGGTTGACTTACGAGGCAGAAGCTGAAGATATTACTCAAGCCGATATCGTTAAAAAAATAATGGATTTTGTTGAAGTGCCGTAGCCTTCACTCAAACTATTTCATACGTTCAATTTTTCGAGGAACACTTTTTCTCGCATAGAATTTAATTTTTAAGCATCTGGAAACAAAAGAACTCATAAAAAAAGTACGCAAGATTGAGATTAAGACAAAACATCTATCCAATCAAATATTTTCTGGAGAATATCATTCTGCCTTTAAAGGAAGAGGTATGGCTTTTAGCGAAGTAAGAGAGTACGAAATGGGCGATGAAATTAGAACTATTGATTGGAATGTGACGGCTCGATTTAATGAACCTTTTGTAAAAGTATTTGAAGAAGAAAGACAGTTAACAGTTATGCTCATAGTCGACATTTCTGGTTCTGGGATGTTTGGCACTCGAAATCAACTCAAAAGAGAAACTATAACTGAGTTGTGCGCCGTATTGGCATTCTCAGCAGTATCGAACAACGATCAAATTGGACTCATACTTTTCTCAGATAAAATCGAAAAATTTATTCCTCCTAAAAAAGGAAAATCGCACATTTTAAGAATTATCCGGGAGCTAATTAATTTTGAACCATCAGGGGTAGAAACGGACTTATCTTTAGCCTTAAAATACTTTACCCAGGTTGTTAAAAAAAAGAGTATTGCTTTTGTTCTAAGTGACTTTATGGACAATAACTTTTCTGATGCTTTGAAAATTGCATCCCGAAAACATGATGTCGTTGCCTTAAATGTCATGGATAAAGCGGAACAAGAAATTCCTAATATTGGTATCGCACGGTTTAAAGATCTCGAAACCGGTCGTGTAAAATGGGTGAATACTTCTTCTAAAAAGGTACGAGAAAAATACCGAACAACTTCCGAGAATAGAATGAAAGAATTAAGGCAAACATTTAGACGATCAAAGACAGATTACGCAGAAATATTAACGGACGAAGGTTATATCAAACCATTAATGAATTTGTTTAAAAAGCGCGGATGAAATCATTAATTTCCATATTAACAATTTGTTTGCACGTGATTGCATTTGGACAGGTTGCCAAATTGACTTTGGATCGTTCTTCCATAAAAATTGGTGAACAAATCCACATGAACTTGTCATTTGAATATGCCAACCCAAATGGAGATGCTGTATTAGGTTGGCCGCAAATTGATGATTACCTTGGCAATGATATAGAAGTTGTTGAAAAATGGATTGACCAAGAGAAAATAATAAATCCAACAGAAAAGACTTACCGCCGCGAACAGAATTTTATGCTGACGGTATTTGAAGAAGGCGAATACCTTATTCCTCCTCAAGAAATAACTCTTAACGATTCTACCTATTCAACAGATTCAACCATTATTCTCGTTGAGACAGTGCAAGTTGATACAAGTCAAGGAATTTTTGATATTAAACCTATTTACAGTGTCAACT
Source organism: Crocinitomix algicola (assembly GCF_001661595.2). GTDB lineage: Bacteria > Bacteroidota > Bacteroidia > Flavobacteriales_D > Crocinitomicaceae > Crocinitomix > Crocinitomix algicola. Next base: position 64,703 of record NZ_LYPF02000014.1, on the reverse strand, counting down.
ACCCTTTTTCAGAACGTTCTAAAGATTGGTTAAAAGAAAACTGGTATTGGATTGCGATTATTTTAGCTATAATTCTTGGCTTTTTTATTTATCGATACATCCAGAAAAACAAGGATACAGCTCCTTTGACAGAAGAGGAAGTTATAATTCCGGCCCATATCATCGCCCTTAATACTTTAGATAAATTGTTAAAGGAAGAAGCATGGAAATCAGAACATAAAAAAAATTATTACTCTGAGCTCACGGATACTGTCAGAAGTTATTTAGAAAATCGCTTTGAAATTCACGCGATGGAACAAACAACACGAGAAATTATTCAAGACTTAAAAAAATCAAATATTACTGAAGAAGATAAAGTTTATTTACGAAAAATTCTTCGTGAAGCCGACATGGTGAAATTTGCCAAGTTCGCCCCTAATGATGAGGATGCTTACGCCTATTTACAAAAATCAATTGACTTTGTAAATCGAACGAAAGAAAACGATACTGCGAATAATGAAAATTGATTTATTTGACATACCGATTTTAGAATACACCTTTGTTCATAAAGAACTTTTTTGGTTGTTTTTAATATTACCGATTCTATTTATTTGGAATTGGAAGAAAGAAAAAATTACTGGAGAGTTTCAACGGATTAATTTATCCAGTTTAGATGGTTTTAAAAGTGAAAGTATTAATTGGATTGCTTTATTCAAACATCTAAACTTTACACTGTTTTTAGTCGGAATTGGATTTGTTATTCTTGCTCTAGCTCGACCTCATGATGAAAAAGATATTGAAGAGTACAAGAAAAAAAATATTGAAGGAATCGATATTGTTTTAGCAATGGATGTTTCGGGAAGTATGTTGGCTGAAGACTTTAAACCTAACCGATTAGAATCTGCTAAAAAAGTGGCGGCAGATTTTATAGAAGAACGCCCTTCTGACCGAATAGGTTTGGTGTTGTACGAAGGAGAGGCCTATACAAAAATACCTTTAACCACGGACCATAATTTATTAAAACACGCCTTGGAAGAAGTGGAAACAGGCATGGTAGCACAAGGGACTGCTATTGGCACTGGATTAGTTACTGCAATTAACAGATTACAAAATAGTGATGCTAAAAGTAAAGTCATAATTCTACTTACAGATGGAGTGAATAATTCTGGTGAGGTTGACCCTATTACAGCCGCTCAAATAGCTAAAGAATATGGCATTCGGGTTTATACTATTGGCATTGGCAAAGAAGGACTAGCTCCATATCCAGTTCAATCTGTTTTTGGAACGGTAATGCAAAATATTGAAGTAAACATAGATGAAGCACTTTTAGAAAATATAGCTGAGATTACAGGAACAAAATATTTTAGAGCGCAAAATCAAGACGAACTGAAAGAAATTTATGAGGAAATTGATGTCCTTGAAAAATCAAAAGTTAGGGTTTTAGAATTTAAAACAGACCCACCTGAAAAGTTTTACGCTTTATTGATTTGGGGATTAATTCTAATTGGGCTCCACAAAATCATCGCAAATACCGCTTTAAAAAGTATACCATAAATGGAAGAGCATTTACATAGATACAATGTGAGAACAATCCTCTTTTCCATAATAATTTGGGAGGTTTTGTTCTGGCTAACCTTTTTTGGCCTTTACTATTACTTGATAGAACAAGTAGAGGCTTTTCGTATAGAACACCGCGAATTTTTGTGGTTATTATTGATTATCCCGATCTACATATTGGGCTATTTATTACGAATAGGTTGGAAAAATAAGGTGATGAAGAAACTTGCTGATCAAAGACTTCTTCCCTATTTAACCTTACCCGTTTCCTCCGTGAAATCCTTTTGGAAGTTCTTTTTCTTTAGGAATGCACTCGCTTTTTTAATCTTGGCTTTAGCAAATCCACAATACGGAAAAGGCAGCCAAAAAGCTGTATCAGAAGGAATTGAAATAATGATTGCTTTGGATATTTCAAATTCTATGCGAGCATTAGATTTAGATCCAAAAAGAGATCGATTACGTGTAGCGAAAATGGCGATAGAACAACTCTTGAATGAGCTTCACGGTGACAAGGTTGGATTAGTCCTTTTTGCAGGTGATGCTTTTGTCCATTTGCCCTTAACAATAGATTATGGTGCTGCAAAATTATTCCTTGCTACTGTTCAACCTGAAATGATTAGCAACCAAGGGACAGCTGTAGGTATGGCTATTGAAACTTCCATGAAATCTTTTGATTTTGACAATGGCGTGAATAAATCAATCATTATAATCTCAGACGGAGAAGACCATCAAGGCAATGCCCTCAGTCAAGCTAAGAGTGCGCAAGAGCAGGGAGTAGTAATAAATACCGTAGGAATGGGTAAACCTGTAGGAACGCCATTTCCAGATTACAAAAATGGTCGTATGGTTGGATTAAAAAAAGATTCACAAGGCAATACAGTGACGACCAAGTTGAACGAAAAAATGCTTTTAGATATTGCTAAAGCTGGTGGTGGGGTGTATACCGCCGCTCAAGGGGCATATGTTGATCTAAGGGGAATTTTATCCAGTGTTAGAGGAATTGATAAAACTGAAATGGATTCGAAACTTTATACGGACTATAAAGATCATTTTCAATGGTTTTTAGCTTTAGGTTTGATCTGTCTAATTTTAGAAATATTAGTGAGTGAAAAACGCTCAGGTCTAATTCATAAACTTCAAAAAATATGAAAAAACTTTTGGTCATATTTATTATGTGTCATTGTGCAGGACTTTCTTTCGGACAAAATGAACTTAAAAAAAACTGGTACAAAGGCAATGTGTTTTATGAAAATGGAGAATTTGAAGATGCCGTCTATTATTATCAAAAAGCAGTTGAAGATTCCCCTTTAAACTTTAAAGCGAATTATAATTTAGGAAATGCCAATGTTCGGTTAGAAGATTTTGAAAAGGCGATTGAACAGTATGAAAAAATTGCTGAAATAGCACCGGCACCGATCGATCAATCATGGGCTTATCATAATTTGGGTAACGCTTATTTTAAACATCAAAAATTAGATGATGCAATTGCGGCTTATAAAAATGCTTTGAGAGCGAATCCAAAAGATGAAGAAACGCGCTATAACTTAGCCTACGCCCAATTATTAAAACAAGAACAGGATAAACAAAATCAAGAAAACCAAAAAAATCAAGATAATAAAGACGACAAGAACAAAAACTCAGACAATAAAGAAGATCAAAACGATCAAAATAAACAAGATCAAAACAAAAAAGAAGAAAATAAAAATGACCCAGGTGAAGACGGGAAAGAAACAGATCAAGGAGAAGGAGACAACAAAGATGACCAGAATAATAAGGATAAGGGAGATGAAAAACAGGAACAAAATGGTCAACCTAAAAATCAACCTATAACAAAAGAAGAAGCCAGAAGAATTTTAGAAGCTGCTGGTAGAAAAGAAAAACAAGTACAGAAAGAGTTAGACAAAGAAAAAGTTGTCGGAACTGGCAAATCCGAAGAGATAGACTGGTAATTATGAAACACCTATTATTCATATTAGTTTGCACGTTAATTAGTCCATTTATTTGGGGACAATACACCGTTGAAACAGCTGTAAGCAAATCTTCTGTTGCTGCTTATGAACCCTTCCAATTTGAAGTGATTATGAATAATTTTGATTGTGAAATTGTTCAACCCGACTTTGGTGGATTGGAGGTATTAAATGGCCCTAATCCATATCAATCCAATTACTCGAGCTACATCAACGGGAAATACACGAAAGTAGAAGAGTTTAAATGGGTTTATACTTTACGTGCTAAAAAAGAAGGCGAATACACTATAAAAGGTGTAACGATGCGTTGTGAAGATGGCTCTAAAACCTCCGAACCAATTACAATTGCAGTAGGTAAAGGTCAGGCTCCATCTGAAAACAAAGACTATTTTTTGAGGTTAACCTCAAACAAAAGTGAAGTATACGAAGGAGAACCTTTTATTGCAACTCTTAAATACTATTCAAGGGCTCGGCCTGAAACTCTCGAGGGTATTGATTTAGGTGACGGTGTAGGAATAACACGCCATAATTTAGATCCAAACAAGACTAAATTTCAAACAGAAATAGAGCGAATCAATGGGGTAAATTATTTTACCATTAAATTATATGAGGAATTATGTTTTGCCAACCGAAAAGGAACCGTTAGACTAGAACCCTACCGGGCTGCACTAGTGTTTCAACAAAATTTCTTTAATCGTTTTCGTAAGGAAAGTTATTCCAATCCTTTAGAGATTAAAGTTAAAGGAATAAATAGCTCTAATCGTAAAAATTTTCACGGCTTAGTTGGTGATTTCTCTATTCGTAGTGAAATCAATCGGGATGAAATTGAAATTGGTGAAGCAGTAGACTTAAAAATAACAATTGAAGGAACGGGAAATATTGATCAATCGCTTGTAAAGATAAACCCAAAATTTCCGGTTTCTTTTAACAGTTATGATCCTGAAATTTCAGAATCTATTTCTGCTACGCGAGCTGGTATGAAAGGTAAAATCACTTATTCTTTCACTGTCGTTCCTACCGGAACAGGCAAATTTGAAATTCCAGCCGATACCCTCTATTATTTTGATCTTAAGAGAGGCAGGTTACAACCAATTATTATGGACGGCTATTCGCTCAAGGTTAATCGTGGTGAAGGTGTTACGACACCTATCATTCCTAAAACAAATGAAAACGCCATAGCAAACGAAATACAGTACATCGAAGAAAAAACAAAACCTTTTTTTGAAGCGGACGACTTTCTCTTTGGTACTTGGACGTATTATGGAGGTATTTTAACTCCTTTAGCCCTATCCCTCCTCTTTTTGATTGTATGGCGAAAGAAAAATCATCTTTCAGAGGAAGGCCGAATTAAAATCCAACAAAAAAATGCATTGAAGCAAGCCATTATTGCGCTAAAACCTTTAAAACAACATTCAAACGAACAATTAGCCACTAAAGAGACGTTAAGATCGTTACAACAAGTATACATCCAGTATTTTAAACTTAAATTCAATGTCAATTTATCGGATTTAACCAAGAAGGAAATTGATAATCAACTCAACAAAAGAAATGTAGAAGAAGATACCATTGCTGAATTTACAAGAATCTGGAACGCAATTGAGTTTGGCCAATTTGCCCCGATAGAGCAAAAAAATATTGCGGCGCTGATTGTGGCATCGGAAGAATTAATTCACAAACTTGATAATTTGATTTAAAATGAAATACCGATTATTATTTGTGTTTGGTTTATTTTTATCACTTGCTCATGGACAAGATAGCAGTTTTGTTGCAGGTAATGAAGCCTATGCCAATGGTGATTATGAAAAGGCGCTAAAACAATACAATAAAATTATAGGAGCTGAAAAACAGTCGGCTGCATTATTTTATAACCTTGGAAATACGTACTATAAACTTGATGAAATTGGCGAAGCGATTTGGGCCTACGAAAAGGTTTTGAAAATCAATCCCGGAAATAAAAATGCCCTAAAAAATCTCGAGTTGGCCAACGCTAAAACGATTGAAAAATTAGATCAAACCTCTGTTGGTATTGGGAATTGGTTAGCAATAAATTTTTATAATTTTTCAATAAATTTCTGGGCAATATTGAGTATTGTCGCAAGTATATTATTGGCAGTTAGTTTCTATATATATCGAACTACCAGACTTCAAAAACGGAAAAACATAGCCCTCTCGTCTACCTTAATCTTAATGGGATTATTTTGTTTTACAATATTTTTAGGTGCTAAACATAAAGCCTATATTCTTAAGAGAAATTACGCAGTTATCGTTGCCGATTATGTCGACATTAAACCCTCACCTTCGGAAACAGCTCCGACCGCTTTCCAGATTTTTGAAGGCACAAAAGTAACCCTTAAGCGTTCTAACGATAACTGGGTGGAAATTGAGGTGAACGGAAACACGGGCTGGGTTTTAAAGGATGGAATTTGGGAAATCTAAAGTTTCAATGAAAAAAAAAAGGCGAACCGTAGTTCGCCTAAAAATTCGTTTAGAATCAGATCCTGACTATTATTTATCAATACTTCCCATTACACGTTGCATAAATTGATTTAAAGCGTCCTTCTGAGGTGTACCTTCATCGATTAGCTTTTGTACTTCAATTGCTCCGTACATGTTTGAAATTAATTCGCCAATAACATCTAATTCCTCATCTTTTAACGAAGGAATTTCAGAGAGCATTTCAAGTGTTTCAATTGTTTCATGAACAAAATCCGCATCTTTCTCTTCAATGAAATTGGTTAATTTTTTAATTATTGGAAGTTTCATCTAAAAATGATTTTAAAACATCAACCTTATTGGTTTGAATTTGGTCAACTAGTTCTCCATTTTTGAAAGTTGCAAAGGTTGGTAAGTTATCTACTTTTGCAAGTTTTCGAGACTCAGGAAATTTTTCCGCATCTACTAATGCAAAAAGAGCCGATTCTTTTTCGCTTGCAAACTTCTTAAATTTCGGTTTCATGATTCGACAATTTCCACACCATCCTGCAGAAAATTGCACATGAACCAGTTCGTTTTGGCCAACTAATTCTGATAAATTATCTTGATCTAATTCTTTTAACATCTTATTGATTTTTAGTGATTAGCGAGATATGAAGCTACACCATCTCGGTTAGCGTTCATTGCATCTTTACCTTCTTCCCAGTTTGCAGGACAAACTTCACCATGCTCTTGAACGTGTGCTAAAGCGTCAATTAATCTCAAATACTCATTTACATTTCTTCCTAATGGCATATGGTTTACACTCTCATGAAATACTGTCCCCTCTTCATCAATGATGTAAGTCGCTCGGAAAGAAACATGATCTCCTTCAATAGAAAATTCATCAGTTTCAGGATCGTATTGCTCAATTCCGTCTAAGATATCCAAAGCAGAAGATAAATTTCTATTGGTATCTGCAATTAATGGATACGTTACACCTTCAATTCCTCCTTGATCTTTTGCTGTATTTAACCAAGCAAAATGTACCTCAGCGGTATCACATGAAGCACCAATTACAATTGTGTTTCTTTTTTCGAACTCTGGCAATGCTGCTTGAAAAGCGTGCAATTCTGTTGGACAAACAAATGTAAAATCTTTCGGATACCAGAATAACAATACTTTTTTCTTGTTTTTTACTGCTTCTTCTAAAACATTTAATTCAAATGTATCGCCCATTTCATTCATGGCGTTTACTGTAATATTCGGGAATTTTTTTCCTACTACTGACATATTAATTTCTTTTTTTGGTTAAAATTATTTCTACAAAATTACTTCAGAGCATTGATAAAACCATGAAATTTCAATCATATTTATCTATATATATATAAGTAAAATCAATAACTAATTCCCACTCTATTAGTAATTACTATACATAAACATCTTTAGGTTTTCGTTGTCAAAACACACTTAAAAACTTCCTGAGTGAATCGTTTTTTTACTACCTTTAGGTAACAGCTCTCAGATGTTTGATCGAATTATTAATATTCTTATCGTTGAAAATGATGTGCAGCAATTAGCTGCTTTGCTTTCATACATCGAAAATCCAGGTCATAATATTTTTATTGCAAATTCCGTTGATGAGGCCAGTCAACTATTAAAAACAAAAGAATTTGTCTTTGTTATTTGCTCTTTGGATTTTGACTTTTCTTCTGAATTTATTCTAAAAAAGGTTAAAGAAGGGTTAAAGACAAAAGATGCTGCTATCATTGTGACGTCATCGAATTACGATTTAATAGTAGAAGGTATTGATCCTAAACATCCTTATTCGGGAACAGATTATTTAAAAAAGCCCTTTCAACCTGCTATTGTTAAGTCAAAAGTCCAATTGTTTCGTCGCCTCTATTTTAAGCACCAACGAGTTAGTCATTTATTAGAAAGTATTTTGCCAACTCAAATAATTGAAGAATATAGCATTTACGGTAAATCCAGCCCAAAAAAGAAAACGAATACAGCCATTCTATTTACTGATTTCGTGAATTTTACGCAGAAAACGAAAAACATGCGACCTGATGAATTGGTTAAAAAACTGGATGACTATTTTTCACGTTTCGACACCATTATTCAAAAATATCAACTTGAAAAAATAAAGACGATTGGCGATGCTTATATGGCGGTGGGTGGTGTAACTGAAAAATCACCTAATCCGATCTTGAGAACAGCATTAGCGGCAATTGAAATGCGAAATTTTGTAATTACAGAAATTGAAACAGAGAAAGCATTAGGAAGGGATTATTGGGAAATTAGAATAGGGATTCATTCAGGTGATATTGTTGCGGGTGTTGTTGGGACGCATAAATTTAGTTTTGATGTGTGGGGTGATCCAGTGAATATCGCCGCGCGTTGTGAGCAAAATTCACACGCCAACAAAATCAATATTTCCAGTACTTATTATCAGCATATTTCCGACTATTTTAATTGTACCGCACGTGGTAAAATTTCCGTTAAAAATGCCGGAGAAATTGAGATGTATTTTTTAGATGAAATTAAAAAAGAGTATTCTTTATATAACGAAGGCCGAATACCAAATGCAGCTTTGAGAAAAGCTTTACAATTACCCCCGGCAGATTTTGAAGGCTTGAGAACCTACATTTTGACAAAGTTAAAAGCCGAACTTGACCCAAAACTTTTATATCATTCATGGGAACATACCGAACGAGTTGAGGCTGCAGTTATAAAGTACGGAGAATTAGAGAATTTATCGTCGCATGAATTATTTTTAGTCCGTACAGCAGCGTTATTTCATGATTCCGGTTTTATTTTTAGATATGAGGACAATGAAAAGTTAGGTGTTGATTTATTTCGACATGTTGCACCAAGGTTTGGTTATAGTGAAGCAGACATGAACGAAATAGAAACTATTATTTATGCGACCCAACATGGTGCAAAACCAAAAACACTTTTGGAAAAAATAATGTGTGATGCAGATCTAGATTACCTTGGTCGTATCGATTATCATGTGACTGCAAAAAATCTATTTGACGAACTTGCTCTTTATGGAACACCACTGACTGAGAAGGAGAGAATTAGTCAACAAATAATCTACCTGGAACAAACACATGTTTATTATACCAATTCGGCAAACAACGTTCGAAACCCAGGTAAACAAAGACGATTAAAAGAATTAAAACAGATTTATAAAAACTTTTAGATACAAAAAAGCCTGATTCGAAAATCAGGCTTTTCATTTTATATAAACGTCTGTTTACTTTTTCTCTAACTTCACTGTCGCAACAATTTCAATCACCTCAGCATCCTCACCTTCTCCTACTACGAACTCAGTATCTACTTCTAAAGTAGCTTCCTCTTTAGTTAACTCATCAATGGTTATTTGCGTAATTGTTTCCGACGAAGTATCTTCTTTATATTCAAGTTTAGTACCATCGCCTGTTACACGATACAAGATGTTTTCAGTTACTGAAGTTCCTTCATATGAATTCGTGATTGATCCTTCACAAAACTCTTCATCTTTTAATTTACATTTATTAAAAGTGTAAGTTGTTGTTGGAAACCCTTCCGTACCCACTAATTCGAACGACGCACCACCGTAGAAAATCTTAAATGAAGTTTGTTCCCAAGTTCCATCCAACTTTTTTACTGCTTTTTGATCTTTATTACAAGCCACTGCTACTAACGCAAGCATTGCAATCATCAATACTTTTTTCATTTTTAAAAAATTAAGTTTACAAATCAAATATACGAAATAATCATATCCAACATCAAAACTTTTAGAATTAAAGCAAGTATTTAGATGTTTCAAATTATAGCCCGTTTTTTATTCTCTCCAACTTCTTTCGTATAAGCTAAGTAACTGCACCAGTCTGTAGCCATTTTACCTTTTAAAACCCTTGGAAACTTATGCTGTGCACCGTACTTGTTTTTAATCTTCATAAAATCATAAAAAACACGTGTTGGCACAATTTCCAAATCCATTTCTTCTAATGCAAAATTACGCTCAATTAAATAATCGGTATTCAACATTGAAAGTTCATAGTCTAATTCATCTTTAAAAGCTTTTACCTTAGAAGGAGGTGTATCACAACCTAAGTACCATTGATGCTTAAAATTACCCGACCTCGTTTGAGAGCCAATAACAGCAAATTCTCTTACTTCTACTTTATTTCTATACGCTACTTTGGTGAGCGCATCAGTCATATTATCAACAGAAAGATGCTCACCACATAAACTCAAATAGTGTTTCGTACGACCGGTAATCTTGATTCGATAAGTTTCAGTATTTGTAAACTTAATGGTGTCACCGATTAAGTATCGCCAAGCTCCTGCACAGGTTGAAACAAGAACAGCATAATCCACATCTTTTTTAACATCTGCCAAGGTAAGACTCTCATCTTTAATTAATTCCCCATCAGCGTTAAAATGTTCTTTGTCAAAAGGAATAAATTCGAAATAAACATTTGATTTCGTTAATAAATACATTCCATCAGAATCTACGGGTTGAAACGCAAAAAAACCTTCTGAACATAAATAAGTATCCAAATAAACCACTTGAGAATTAAATAACTCATTGAACTTTGTCATATAAGGGTCAAAGTTGACACCACCATGAACATAGATTCTTAAATTAGGCCACATTTGGTGAATTGATTTTAACCCATAGTGATCAATAATTTTTTCAATTAAAATTTGCATCCAAGAAGGCACACCACAAATTATCCCTAAATCCCATTCAGGCGCTTTTTTAACTATTTCATCAATTTTTTGTCCCCAATCGCGTAAAGCTCTAATTTCTTTTTCTGGTTTCGAAAAAGGGGCGATCCAATTTGGTACTTTCCCTGTAACAATACCACTCAAATCTCCCTCAAATTGATCATTGATTTGATCCAATGTTGTACTTCCGCCTAAGAACAAAATTTGTTTCTCATAAAAATCGGCTGGTAGATTCAATTTTGAAAGCCCTAATATTTGTTTAACACTTACCTTTTTAATGGTCTGAATCATCTGCTTAGACACTGGAATTCTTTTACTCGCCGATCCTGTTGTACCAGAAGTAAGTGCGAAATTTTCAATTTTTCCAGGCCATGAAACATCAGCAACACCGCTTAACGTTTTATGCCAAAATTGATTAAACATGAGGTTGTAGTCATAGACGGGTACTGCATCACGATAAGCCTTTTCAATGTTTTCGGCCTTTAAAACCTTAGAGAAGCCATATTTTTTACCGAATTCGGTTGACTTCGCTTTATTCAACAATTTTTTTAATTGTTTTTCTTGTTGCTTAATGCTTTCAGAAGGAATGGTTTCAGTCCATTTTGAAGCATATCTTGTTGCATTCTTAATTACCGTACCTCGCAATGCCATAGCTGAATATATTAGTGTATGACAAATTTACAAGCAAAGGTGTTTTCTTATTGAAAACAGAACGTTACCAATCTGTTATGAAAACATAGAATAGTTTAAGAACAACATTTTATAGAATATTTTATTTGATACGCAATCTTAATCTTCTATTTCTGAATCCGGTAATTCGAGCGAAGCTGCTGTCGTTAATGCGTTTCCAGCAATCCCTTTTATCGAACCAAATAAAGCAGAAACATTTTCCTGAACGGCCCAGATTTGTTTCTCTCTCATTTTCCATATTTTGTGCATTGCTTTCTTTTCACTGTTAAGTTGTTGCACCATTCCGTCATAATTCTCCACTATTCGGTTAATGTTTTGGACAAACTCGTTACTTGTTAAATAATTGTAAAGTAATTCCATTTTATCCCCTTTGTTATCCTCTGCGGATTTTACAGAATGCATTTTAAGCAACATTTCTCGTAAAACAAAAGAAAGGCTTTTAACTTCATGATATCCACAAATCCATACCCCATTTTTTTCACCGAAACGGTCCATATCTGAGGGAAAGGTCTCTGTTACAATAACAGCAATATCTGCTTTACATTGAATTTGATCCTGTTTTAGTTTATCAATCCAATCATTGGCGAAATGTTTTGTTCTTTTGCTTTCGTATACAATTGAACCACATACTTCTTGCCTTGAGTTAACAACTGTTTGAATTGAATCCGCACCTCTAACTCCTTTAGGTACTTCCGTAATTTGATCAAAAGGATATGTCGTTCTTAACAACTCTTCTAGCGCTAACTCTTGTACCTCTCCTTGCAATTGCATGGAACCTTGTTCAGCCTTCCGCTTCATTTCTTCAGCTAGCTTTTTATTATCCTCAATTTGTTTTAAGAGTTTAACTTTTTCCAATTCAAAGTTTTCTCTTTCCTTCGCTCTCGCCTTATTCTCAATTTCTTGTTGTTTTTCAAGTAATTGTTTTTCGATATTCAACGTAAGTTCCTCTGTCTTTTCCTTGAGTTCATTTTCTTTTTTCAAAAGGGCGACTTCTTTTTCTCGTAGAAGACGATTTTCCGCCTTCTTTTTTTCATTCTCTTCTGCAAGTGATTTTAATTTTTCCTCATACGATTCCAAGGTGCTCTTTTCAATCTTTTTCGCTTCTTCTTTTATCTTTTCATTCAATTTTTCCTGAAACAGTTCATTCTCCCTTTCTTTCGCTTTCAGAAATTTCTCTCGTTCAAGCGCTAACTTCTCTTTTTCCAATTTAAATTTTTGGGCATTGGCAGCTACCTTTTCCTCAAACTCTTTGCGGTATTGTTCTTCTATTTTACCGGATAAAGCTTCCTCTACATCAAACTGATGCCCACAATTTGGGCATTTAATTTTGTCTTGCATGCTGAACTGATTTTTATTAGTCAATGAAAATTTAAAGATAGGCAATTCTTCTAATCTCCTGTCTTTATCCAATAAAAAACCCGACACCATTAGGTATCGGGTTCCATTTAGTGTCTTAATTATCTATGCCTTAATAGAGCATCCAATAGCTTTTGTTTCTGTTACCGCTGGTTGTTCACCTTTCAGCAAAGCATCCACAGCATCCTCAACGTAACGTTCTGTAACTGCTGACTCATCTTCATAATTATCATCTATCGTTCCGATGTAAGCTACACGATTTCCTTCCTCAGTTTTTTCCAATACAAACATGTGCGGCGTTTTTGTTGCTCCATACTGAGGGTAGATTTTTTGTCCTTCATCAAACAAATATGGAAAGGTGAAGCCTTTTTCCTGTGCTCTAACTTTCATCTTATCAAAGCTATCATCTTCTGCAATTTCAGGATTATTCGGATTGATTGCGATCACTGGGTATCCAAGTTCTTTATACTTTTTGTCCAGTGCAATAATGCGGTCTTCATAAGCGATGGCATATGGACAGTGATTACAAGTAAAGGTAACGATATAACCTTTTGCCTCAGGAAAATCCGCTAAAGATACCATCTCATCGTCAATATTCATTAATGAGAAATCTGTCGCCATGTCTCCAACTGAGTACCCTGACACGACTTCTTCTTCTATCTCTTCTTCAACTTCTTCGGTAACCGCTACTGTATCTACCTCTTCGGTTGACGTTTCTGTATTTTCACCGCTTCCACAAGCGAAGAATGTGAATGGCAAAGCAAATGCTAAATATTTAATTTGTTTCATTTTGTAAATTTTAAGTATTCGGTTTCTAATTCCTCAAAGGTAAAAGATTGCTCGTAGAATTTCACCTTTTCATTCTTATAAATTATAGTTGCTGGTATTGCCCCTGACCAGTTAGGGTCAATCTTTGGAATCCAAGAATTACCGTCTGGCTCATGCAACATTATTACTTCTGATTTTAACTTGTTTTTTTGGATAAAAGGGATTAAATCTGATTCAATTTTTGTTGAAAAATCCATACTCACTAGTAAAATTTCAACTGTCGGATACTTTTCCGATAATTGTTCGAAGTAAGGCAATTCCTTAACACAAGGAATACACCAAGTGGCCCAAAAATTGATGATGTGAATTTTGTTGTCCATTTGCTTTGTGAACGGTTCAAAATTTTCAAAATCATAGACCTCTAGCTTTACATCATCAACGGTTACAATATCTTTCGGATTTCGTTCAAATGATGTTACCTCAGTTTCTGAATCTTTAGGATTATTCGCTTTTTTATTTTCATTAGTTGAGCAACTTAATGTCAATAAGCTTGAAAGAAAGACGGAAATTATCAATTTAGTTTGTATCATTTTTCAGTAAAAAATAAAAGGTTAAGTTCTTTTGTAGCATTAATATGTAGGCTTTTTGGTAAGATTTCTTCGCTCGCCTTAGCCTCAGCGTTCATACTTTTTTTGGCTCTTACCGCAGTAACTTCTGAAAAAGAAAGGTCTGCATTTTCAGGAACTGTATTATACGTACTTGATAAAGTTGTTGTTGGTTGAGCGTATGTATTGGCAATAACACTATTCGAATCCATTACACTTGGGCTAAGTTCTTTTTCAGGGACATAAATATCATCGGTCTGGGGTGAATCAAAACTATAATCCATTCGGTTCATGTTCACCTCATCGGCTACGACTTCTTGCACTTCATCTTCTTCTGTTTCTACAACCAATTCTTCTTGTAAAATTGGTTCATCACGTACTATTTTTTCGTTGGAAGCTTTTGATAAATCGTCAACAATTTCGAGTTGCTCATCATCTACTTCTTCCTTTATTGCCATCTCTTGTTGATCTCTTTCATTTTCAACTTCCTCAAAATTTTCCTCTTTTCCTGCAGGAACATGTGGTTGTTCAGCATTTTTTTCTTCAACCACATTTTGTACCATTGTTTCTTGGTAAAGCTCATTTGAATTATCATAAAGGAAAAGAAATCCAAGAATTGCCACCGCTGCGATTCCAAGTTGAAATGCCGGCTTTTTTAACATCGGCTTACCTTCAGGCATTAAAAACACCCCAACACTATTGAGCCAATATCCTTTCTTTTTAAGGGTAGAAGTTAGGTGAGACATCACCTTTCCTTTCAACACTTTAGGCGCTTCAATCTTATCAGCATCAAAGGTTGCTTTGGTTTCATCGAGAAACCATTTCATATTGGCATATTCCTCCTCATCTTGAGCGAACTCCTTAATCAAAATAAGCTCTTCTGGAGTCAGTTCAAAAAAGGCTTTTTCTCGGATGATATCTTCAACTTCTTTCGTCATCGCATTCATTTTTTAATCCCTTAGGTCAAGGTTTTTCTGTAAACTTCAAGTTTTGATGCTAGCGTTTTTGTGGCAAAATGCAACCTTGATTTCACTGTACCATTATTGATTTCCAATATTTCAGCAATTTCTTTCAAAGACAATCCTTCAAAGTGCCTCAACATAAAAACTTGACGGTGTTTTTCATTTAATTTATCTAATTCTGTTTTTAATTGTTCGTTAAAATTATTTTTATCCACCTGACTATCTGGAAGTACAGTTCCTGATTTTGGATCCACTCCTTCTGGAATATCATAGGATGTTGGTTTTCTTATCTCTTGTTTTTTATATTCATTTTTACACATGTTGTTTGCCAGTGAAAACAACCATGTTTTGAATGATCTACTTGGATCAAAAGCTTTTGGATTATCAATTAATTTTGTAAATAAATCGTGTGTAAAATCACTAGCTTTTTCTCTATCACTCCATAATTTTCGGTAAAAAAAGTTGATCATATACTTTTCGTACCTGTCATAAATTTGCTCAAAAGCTTTCCTATCACCCTTTAAAAAAAAGCGCATCAAATCCTCGTCACTGTATGCTTTATAGTCTTTTTTAAAGAGCTTCATTCAATTTGTTCGTACGCCTTTAACACTTCTTCAACCGCAGATAGTTTACCTACTTTTTCTGCAAATAATACAATTGCCTTTTTTAACTTTTTATGTTCATTGCCATTCAATAACTCTATTTTATACAAGGTCAATAATGGTGGTAAGTAATTTTGATACAATCTTTTATCTTGCTTTGACGACAATTGAATCTTTTCCAAATAGTTTTGATTCTCAGACCAAAAGTGCTGCAAAATCTCTAATTGTCCGCTAGCATTATATTGGTAGGATAAACCGGTAATAAAAATGTGTTCCGCCATTTTTGACAAATACTTTTGGCTTACAGTTGTAGAAACGGCTATTTTTTCTTTATTCGATTTCAAAACTGTAGCTAGAAAATTACTTTCATTTCCTTTAAACGGAACTGATGGAAGGCCCATCTGTTGTAAAATTTGATTTTTATACTTGTCATTCACCAAAAAATCCAGGTTAATAATCTGAACGTTTTGATTAACCTGTCCCGAACGTATCAAAGCTAAGGCCACCAAAGCATCATCCTCACCACTCATTACGAGATACTTTTGATTTGTAAAGCGGAGAACATCTTGATAATATTTACGTTGAAGTGGAGAAATTCGATTTAAAACCGCTGCAGCAAAAGCTTTAGATTTACTGGCTTGATTCGTTAATTCATAATATCCAAATAAAGCAATTTTGACCTCTTTTTCATCCGGTTTAAGTTCGTACGCCCTTAATAAGCTTTCCATTCCAGGCCCACTATAGTTCGCGTGAATATATTTTACAAAATGATACTCATAAGAATTTGGCGCATTCAATTCCAACCGTTTAACCATACCCTCCAATTCTGCTTTTTGCGAAGGGTTAAATTCTTTGGTTCCATCACGTTCAAAATAGGCCCGTCTCTCCAAATAAGCCTCTTTTAAATCAAAAGGTGTCAAACTCCCCCCTTGGCCAAAAACGGAATTAAAGCTCAATACGAATAGCCCGAAAATCACTAGGTATACCTTCAAATATTTATTTTGAATATGCATCATTCAAAAATAAATACAATCTTTCAATAGAAAGGTTCATTTCACAATTAATTAACAAGTGTACATCTTGATTATCAAGGTTTCTTTCCGCCGAAAGTTGTAAATCGAATTAAAAAATATTTAGATTTGACTTACAATAACCAAAAAAAGAAACATGAAAACTATTAAACTTCTAGGGTTTATAGCCCTTAGCGTTATCACTTTTAGTTGTTCGACGGAGCAAGCAGAAAAAGTTGCGGATGAATTTCATCAAAAATTAGATGAAAGAGACTATGATTATATCGTTAACAATTTAGCCGATTTGGAAGATGTTACAAAAGATGAATGGCATGGATTTCTTTCAATTGTTGATGGCTGGGGACCTCAAACTAACCGAGTAAAAGAATCAGGGTTTAATAAAAAAATAGACAACGGTATTGAACGCGTTCGTTTCAGTTATACATTCGATATTCCTGAGATTGGGAAAGTTTACGAGCGTATTGTTCTAGTTGAACGACCAGAAGGCTATAAGATTCGAACCGTCTTGATGAACTCTGATGAATCTATTGTGATTAAGGGAACTGAAGAGTTTTAAAAATTACTCAACCTCAGCTGTTACTGCAATTTCTTTCCCTTTATTTTCGACATTGGCAATGATTTTTATTTGACGGATTTGTTTTCCGTTCAAACCATTCGTATCCCATGAAACGATGATGGAAGCAGTTTCACCCGGTGCTAATTTATTTTGGCTTAGGGAATAAGTAATGCAACTACAATCTGCTTCTAAGGATTCAATTAACAACCATTCCTCACCTGAATTAGTGAAAGAAAATTGATGCCTCAATTTCTCGCCTTGGTTTACTTTACCAAAGTCATGAATTTGATTATCAAAGGTCAATTTAGCATAAGAAGAATCTTGATTTATAAAGCTCACACTTTGAATTTCAATTTTTCGTTCCAACGCTGCTTTTCTGCTGTAAACTGAATTTTTTTGATCGTTGACATTATCACTGACCAGTGCATCAGCAGTATACTCTCCAAAGGGTATTTGAACAAAGGAAAGAGAACCTCCATTTTCTGCATTATTATTCAGGTACGGCTTAATTTTTCCATCCTCATAGACTTCAAGATAATTGATAAGACTCGCAATTCTTCTTTTCGTTAAGTTAACGTTATAGTCCGTCTTTGCTAATGGGCTGGCAAATCCTTTTACAGTCACTTCAATTTGATATCCTCGTTCTAGTTCAACTACAAGCAATCGAATAAACTCTTCTAAATCTCGTACCCCTTGTGCTACAAATTCTGTAAAAAAATCATCAATATCTTCCTTTGCATCTTCCGCTTCATCGCTCGACAATCCTTTTGCATACTCTCTTTTATACTTATTCTCTAATCCGATATAACTTTCATATGTTTCGATATACGTTAAATGAGTTGATGTATCTCTTGTTTTTGGATTGGGTTCGTCATTATGAAAGAATAATGTTACTGGTAATTTACTATTTAATTCTGTCAGTGTTTCAAAGCGAGTTGGCGGTGGTAGAATCTTTTTACTTGCCTTAAAAATATCATTGCAACAGGTTGGGTTTTTTACATACTTAACTCCTACTCGATTTGAAGAATAATAAAATTCACCTTTTTTTTGATCAATGATAAAGTAAGTATCATTTTGTGAAGAGTTTATAGGAATTCCTAGGTTCTTTGGATTTTCGAAGTTTCCATCCTTGTAATTTGATTCAAATATATCCATTCCTCCGAAGCCTTCCCACCAGCTCGAACTAAAATAAAGTTTCTGATTTAGGGTATCAAAGAATGGTGACACCTCATCATCTAAAGAATTTATTCGCTTCCCTAAGTTAACTGGAGTACCGTATTGATTGCCGTTTTTAACTTGGCTATACCAGATATCTAAACCACCAAATGACTTATCACGATTTGAAACAAAAAATAAATATTCCACTCCATTAATAATGGTGCTATGGGGCATTGTGGTTATTTTTTCAGGTTGATTGATAATTTCCCCTAGGCTATCGAGGTCTTTGACTTTACCATCCACTAATTTTCCGACGTATATTTTACACGCAAAATTTTCGTTGCAACGAGAAAAGTAAAAACGTTTTCCATCTGGACTAACAGAACCATTCGCTGAGTTTTTTCCTTTTTCTTGAACACCTTTAACTGCATTCAGGTTATTAAAACTATCTCCCTCCAATTCAGCGGAATAAATTTGGAGAGAATAATCCTCAGAATGAACCTCTTCTCGAGAATTAATCGAATCTGCCTTAAGGGATGTAAACCAAATTTGATTTTCATAAATCATCGGTGCGAGTTCTGCATCTATAGAATTAACCGGCTGCGGTAAAGGATTAACGATGTAACCACTTGTATCTTCAATTGCCTTTTGCGCCCACAAACATGCTATAAATGCTTGCTGAGATTTTTTATACGCATACCCTTCTCGCTCTCTTTTAAACGTTTTTTTGGCCAATTTCCAATGCTTTATTGCCTCTGCATATTTGCCATTTTGCATTTCCATCGATGCTAACCAAAAAACACTCATCGGATAGATTAAACCATTTTCCTTATTGTATACTTTACGATAATAAAACTCGGCTTTCTCATAGTCTTTATAACGCCGTTGAGCCTCTGCAAACTTCCACAAAACCATGACAGAATTTGAATCTATTTCCATTGCTTTACGGTAATATTTTATTGCGTAGAAATAATCTCCTTCGGCTACTTTTTCGTCCGCAAAGTCCATCATTTGAGTAAAAGACTGTCCTAAAACATTTACTTGCCAACCAAGAAAAATTAGCATTAAAAAAGAACGATATGAAAACAAAAAATTTAACATTGTACTATAAATAATCAGGACAAACACGGTGCTGAATCACTTTAGGCCTGAAGATATGCAGTATATATTGCAAAGAAAACTCTAAGCCCCCTCTTACCCTGCTTGCTGGAGCCAATTGTGAGAAGTTTACATCATAACTTACTCCTGCAATCCACTGATTATAATACGCTCCGACTACCAAATTGACCGCATCTTTATTTCTGAACCACATGCCAGCATAAGGGGCAAAATATTCCCCTCTTTTATCTTTATAAATATAGCGGATGTTTGATCCCAAAACGACTTCATTAAATTTCCCTTGAAACTGCATCATAAAACCAGGTTGCAAATCCCATTCAAAGTTCAACTCATAAATTCCTTTACCATGCAGCACGACTCTTTTATCTCTTACAATGGTTTGATCTTCATAAAAACTTTGTCCTTTTTTAGATAAGTTAAACCACCCAATTCCAGCTGTGAACTGATTCCTTTTATCGACTTGATAACTGTATATTACGCCCAAAGCTAAATTTAACCCTGTTCGATTATTCGTTAATAAATTCTCGTTTGTTGGCAAAGAAGCATCGTAATAAAATCCGTTGAATTGGTTATCAAAACTCAATTGAGAAAAATCAATTCTCCTGTGATTAAAACCGACCTGAATTCCTGGCGTTATTTTATGGGCAGAATCACCGGGGAGAAAATATTCATAGCTACTTGTAACATTCAATTCAAAAGTTCTATAATTCCCATCACCGGCAGCATCATGAAAAAAATTAGCCCCAAAAAGAAGTCCTGGAATTACCCGTCCTTCTCTATTTTCCGCCGAAAACCCAAAGGTGTTAAAAGGTCGACTGACTGAGCGCCATTGACTCCGTTGGTTTCCAGAAAATCGCCAATCTCCTTCAAAATTTCCCGTAAGAGCAGGATTTAACTGCACAGGACTACTGTAAAATTGCGAAAAATGGATATCCTGAGCTCTCAAAGACAAGCTTAACACCGTTAGTAATATGCAAAAAAACTTCTCCAAAAACTTATCTTAAAACCGTAACATTTCCTTTGATTAAATTTTCTTGACCATCAAAACAAATCACTTGTAAATGATAGACATAAACATCCGGATCAACATTTTCACCTTTAAACGTGCCATCCCAACCCACACCTTGATCAGTGGTTTCAAAAACTAGTTCGCCCCAACGATCAAAAACCTTTAAATTAATTTTTTCCAAGTTTTGTCCCCGCACAAATAGTTTATCATTTTCACCATCATTATTTGGTGAGAAGGCGGATGGTACGAACACATAAACATCACCACAAACAAATTCGTACGTCGTAACAGAAACCGTGGTCATCGCTCCACAAACTCCATCATCCATAATCACTGTATAAGTCCTGTCCTGATTCACAACTGCATTCGTTATACGGTCATACGGATTGGAAAGCCCATCTGGAGGAAACCATTGATAATCGAAACCTGTTGGAAATGCCTCTAATGTCGTTGTGCCTCCTTCTGGAACAATTTCTGGAGTTGCGGTAGCATAAACCGCTGATAAGTCTATGCTCTGAACTTCTACCCAAACAGAATCAAGTAGCGTACATCCTAATTCTGAGACCGCTGTGAGGTAGAAGTACATTGAGGTTGGTGGGACGGCTAATGCCAATCCATCCTCTTCGTAAATAATATATTCGTTCGGTGACCAGTCAAAATCTATTCCAATTTCTGGCAATAAATTTATGGCTTGTAAAATCGTTGTATCTCCGAGGCAAATAGTTGTATCTCCCAAAACATCAATACTTCCATCCACAAAAAACACGGTTACTGAATCTATTATATCACATAATTCCCAACCATTTGATGCTCGAATGTAATAGGTTGTAGACTCTACAGGATTTACACTGATTGACGAATCCATATCGTGATCGTTCAATAATGTTCCAAAATCAAGTGACTCAGACCATTCGAATGAAATCGCTGTGCCATAAGAATTCGCAACATATTCAAAATCAAAGACATCACAAACAATGGTGTCATTCGGAATTTCAAGTTGTAATTCGTCATAAACGGTAATTAGCTTTACTGCTGTGTCGGTTAAATTACAAATGGTATCCGTTATGGAAAGTACGACTTCGTATACACCAGGTTCATCAAAAAGAACTGTTGGATTTACTCCATCCTCTATAATTTCACTGCCAGGACCGAAATCCCAACTAAAATTGACAGTATCATTACTTTCATTGTCAAAAGTTAATGTAAGCGGTGCGCATCCTTCTAATAAATCAACTTCAAATTTTGCCACTGGAACTATTTCAAAATCGAACTTATAAAGCACATTATTACATCGGTCACTTTCATTGATTTCAGACCAAGCTCCCGCCGTTGCCGGAAAATCGCTAAACCCACCACAACCGCCACACACCGACTGATAAACAATACCATAACTATCAAAACGAGATGTGCCTCCATCAACGTGTGCACGTGACTCATCTCCTCCCATATACGTTGCATAAAGAATGTCTTCTAGATTCCGTTCAAAAACAATCATATAAAAGTTGAAGCCTAATCCCGGATCCTCGTCAAAAGCATCGTCAGTGGTTGGCATGCCTAAGGTGGAAACTCCTGTTAAAATATTTCCTCCCCAACCTGAGACATAAACATTTCCACAAACATCGACTAAAAAAGCGGAAGGTGATATGTCTGTTGTACTAGAGCCATTCCCAAACACAGTGGAGTATTCTATTGAGTTTAAATCCGAATTCAGTTTCCATATGAATTGAGAACTTCCAGGGTTTGAATAAACATCTGCGCTAACGGGCATTGCCCCTAAACTTTGTCCAAGCAAATAAACGTTGTCCCAACGATCAATCTCGACAAAAAATACTTGATCATAATCACTTGTACCGATAAAACTTGACTGAAGAATAACATCGCCTTCCTCGGGGATTTTGCAAATAAACCCATCCGTTATCCCTCCATTATAAGTGGGTTGAATTCCTCCGGCAGTACCTAATAAATCACTAGAAGACGTCCCGCCCGCAAACACGACATTATAACTAGAATCTAGTTTAACAGAATATCCGGCATCATTTTCACTCCCTCCAAAATAAGAAGACCAAACAAGACTAGAAAAATCATCAGACAATTTAAAGATCACTGCATCCAGATGACCTCCACTCGTCATTTGGAATCCGCTTTCAACTGGAAAGTCGTCGGACCATGTGCTGGAAGTAACAAAAACAAATCCTAACGAATCTACCATTATTTCACCTCTAAATTGATCCCCATAATTATAGCTTAAGGAGTCGTAATTAGCGGGCGGATATGTTCCTCCCGAAATATTATAATTCACCCCATCATTAGCACTACCGCCAATATATGTAGAGCCCAATAAATTCATACCGTCCGAACTAATTTTGGCTACGTATATATCTGTACCTTGAGAACCAAAGCGCGCACCATTCGAAGATATCGTTAATAAGCTGCCTCCACCATGCTCAGTTTGAAATCCACCTTCGATTGGAAAATCTGTGCTAGACGTAGCGCCATAGAGGAAGATATTATTTTCTTTATCGCAAACTAAACTATGTACAGTTTCTGTGCCTTGAGTATTGTCACCACCCCCAATAAAATTCGTCCATATCATGGAAGTACCATCGGCAGAATACTTCGAGATAAAAACATCGGTTGTGGCTCCGCTCACGTCAAAAACATCAATATAAGGTGAGGTATTCCAACCTGGGGCCGGAGCAGGGTATGAGTTTCCATAAATCGTACCTCCACTATACCCTTTCCCATCGTATGCATACGTCGCCGTCATTCCAAAATTATCAGAATCCGCACCGCTATAAGTAGAGAAAATTAACTCGGGATCTATAATTAATTCGAGGTTATGATCGTACTCACCCAAAGCATAGGTGACTTGATTATTTGTTAAATTAAACTGACACTTCACTTCAACAATACGACCATTTTTTATTTGATACGCAAAAGGTTTTTTTTCACGAATTACCCCAATATTAGATTGTATTAATAAATTTCCTTCTTTCGTTACTTTGATTTTTTCCGCGCCATCATAAGTCATTTTTATCAAGGATGAATTTGCAAATGGCGCCAGATGAAACTCGTATTTTAATTGCTCATTTTGCTCAAAAAACCGAAGGTTAATGCCGGGATACAATTCTTGATATTCTACATGATGAAACCCATAAACCTCAGAAGCCCACCTCTCTGGAACATTACCTAAAAAGTAATTATGATATTCTTTTGTGGGATATTTTGTTTTTGTTTCTACTTTTTCATTCGATCCGACAAAATTTACTGCGATTAAATCTTGTTTAAAAGTTAAATCTTCGTTTTTATGATGATGATTGTGTCCGATATGTTGGTGTTGCACATTCGAATAATCCATAAAGTGATAGAGCACTCTTCCTTGTTCTAACCAAATATTCCCCGCATTAAGTTTTGCGCGATAGAATACACCGTTTGGCCACTGTCCTTTGTTTTCAAAAAATTTAAAATTTCCTTTTGGCGTTGACACTTCTTGCGTCAATCCCAAAACGGGTATACTAAGTATAAAGTAGAGTATGAAAACGCGCAAAAAATCCATAAGTGCAATTTAAGAAAATTAAGGACAAATCTTTCTTGAAAGAGACGTAATTTTGGCTATTTAGGTTGAATTTTGAGTCTAAAAAACCCATCATTTGAGGAACAATAAACGTGGGATACCTTGCCTATGCTGACCTTTAATTGAAAGAGTAAGAATATTTGCTTAAAATAAAACAAAGACGTTCTGTTTCTTATTAAAAAATATCTAAATTTGCTAGCTATAAAGACTTAAACTATACACCATGTCAGAAAAATATAGCGCTCAGATTAATGAGTTCATGGAAAAAGTAAAAGCTCAGAACGGACACGAGTCTGAGTTTATTCAGGCTGTTGAAGAAGTAGCTGAAGCAATTATCCCCTTTATTAATGAGAATCCTAAGTATGCAGGAATCAACCTTCTTGAAAGAATGGTAGAGCCAGAGCGAACTTTAATGTTCAGAGTTCCGTGGATGGATGATGAAGGAAAAATTCAAGTTAACCGAGGATACCGTGTTGAATTTAATTCAGCAATTGGACCTTATAAAGGAGGATTAAGATTTCATCCTTCTGTAAACCTATCAATCTTAAAGTTTTTAGGATTTGAGCAGGTTTTCAAAAACTCGCTTACCACGTTACCAATGGGTGGTGGTAAAGGAGGGTCTGATTTTGATCCAAAAGGAAAATCAGACAATGAAGTCATGCGATTTTGCCAATCTTTCATGACTGAATTACAGCGTCATATTGGACCAGACACTGATGTGCCGGCTGGAGATATTGGAGTTGGCGGTCGTGAGATAGGTTATATGTTTGGACAATACAAACGATTGAGAAACGAATTTACTGGTGTACTTACTGGTAAAGGAATCAATTGGGGTGGATCATTAATTCGTCCAGAAGCAACTGGTTATGGTACGGTATATTTTGCGGAAGAAATGTTCAAAGCAAAAGGTGATACCATTCGTGGTAAAGTCGTTGCGGTTTCTGGATCAGGAAATGTTGCACAATTTGCAATTGAAAAGATATTACAATTAGGAGGTAAAGTTGTTACTGCTTCTGATTCTTCTGGATATATCTATGCGGCAAATGGAATTCATAGCGAAAAATTGGATTTCTTAAAAGAGTTGAAAAATGTAAAACGTGGGCGTATTGCAGAAATGGCAGAAAAATTTGATGATGTTGAATTTTTCGAAGGAGAGCGTTCTTGGAATGCTCCATGTGACATTCAAGTGGCATTGCCTTGTGCAACTCAAAATGAATTAAATGGAGCTGATGCGCAAAAACTATTGGATAAAGGATTAATACTTGTTGCTGAAGGTGCAAATATGCCTTCAACTCCAGAAGCGATTGAATTGTTCCATAATTCTAAAATTGCATTTGCACCAGGAAAAGCTTCAAATGCAGGAGGGGTTGCAACTTCTGGATTGGAAATGTCTCAAAATTCACTTCGATTGTCATGGTCGCGTGAAGAGGTTGATGAGAAACTTCATGGAATTATGGTTTCCATTCACCAAGCTTGCGTGAAGCACGGTACTGAAGGAGATTATGTTGATTATGTTAAAGGAGCAAACATTGCAGGTTTCGTAAAAGTTGCTGATGCGATGATTGATCAAGGCTGTGTATAGACACACTATAATATTCAAATTCAAAATTAGACGGGGGGACAATTGTTCTCCCGTTTTTTTATTCTAACCTATACATACGAGCATATTCTCCTCGACTAAGTTCTGTTAAATGAAAATTTCTTCTGAGGTGCTCAATTAATTTCAAATCCTTAACCAAAACACGGTCTCCTTTCTTTATGGCTTCCAAATCTGTGTGCAATTCAATATGTTGGTTGATGGTGCTAAATTTATATTTATAGAATAATAGAGAGCCATTCCATCCGTGATATAGCACCTTAACATTATCCATGTTTCGATTGAACTTAAAAGCTTCATACAAAAACATTTCATTGGCTTCTACCCTACGATCACCAATTTCAATTGAGTTATTCTGAGACGTTCTAAACATTAAAAATAATGGATAGAAAAAAAACACTCCAACAATAAATGATGATTGCCTTGATTGAATGCCCAAATGATTTAAGAAATAAACAATCGGGAAAGCAGATACAATCGCCAATAAAGGATACAAAGGCATGTCGTACCAAATTAATTTGGTGGCGGAAAAACTAATAATTAATAAATAGGTAAAAACCATTATCAATAAAGGAATAAGTACAATTCGCTCCTTACATTTTTTGTTCATCACTGTCAAAAGCAAACCTCCTAAAAAGCAAATCATCCACCAACCATACCGTTGACTAAAAAGCTTGTCTAAATAAAAATAAAAAGGGCCACCGTGTGTATCGAACTCATGAAATAATCGGCCTGCATCTTTGAATATTATTTGAGTAAAATAACCGGGAGTTTGTAGCTCTCTTATGTATAAAACAGTTCCACACACCCCAATAAAAGTCAAAATTCCAAGAAGAAATTGAACATTCATAAAAAAGGTTTTGAGCTTTTTTTGAATGATTAGGATGAACAAGTAAGCGGGTAAAAATAAAAATGCTGCATGTAATTTTGTTAAGAACGCCAAGGTTAAGAAAAACATTGTCCAATAAACTGCACTTTTATTTTGATTCATTAAAAATGAGAGGAATTGAAGAATGGAAAGTGTTAACATAAAGGTCAAAAGCGAATCAGTATCTCCTGTTCGTGCCGTATGATATCCAATAAAACCCGGAGCAGAAAGTAAAATTAATGCTGCAATCCAAGCGTAATGGAGTGAAAAATACTGTTTTAAAAATGTAAACAAGACTAATACAGTCCCTCCTGCTGCTAAACCTGAGGGTAATCGTAAAGCAAACTCATTATAACCTAAAAGTTGAACGGATAATATTTGTAGCCAATTAAGAAGAGGCGGTTTCGTATTAAATAGATCTGGTGAACCATTATAGTACAATGAAAAATACTGGCCATTTTCCAACATTTCAAATGTGTTAACAGCAAATATAGACTCGTCCCATAAACGCATATGGAAACTACCTATTTTAAGAATAATTAATATAAAAATTAAACCTATTAGTAAGGTATAATTAATCAGTGGATTTTTAAGGTAATTTATCAATGCTTTGAAGGGTTATATAAAGCACCAAAATAATAAAAAACAACGATTAAAAATTTATTCGTCTGTTGAGAAAAGGTATTTATTAGGAGTTGTAAAGTTTTCTTTTACGGCATACATTACGATACCTGCCGTATTCTTAACACCCAATTTATTCATAATATTCTTTCGGTGTGTGTTAACGGTATGTTTACTTAAAAAAAGTTTATCGCTAATCTCAACATTTGTCATCCCTTCTGCAATTAAAGTTATCACCTCAATTTCACGTTGGGATAAAGCTATTGGCTCGCATGAAAATTCTGTATCACCCAATTCTTCAACATCAATTCCTTCTTTATTGATTGTCTCAAGAATCTGACCGCAAAAAAACTTTTTGCCCTTGGCAGTTTCGTTCACCGCATCGACAATTTCTGCAATGCTACAATCTTTTTTAATGTGCGAAACTACACCACTTTTTAACGCATGAATTAAAGTTTGACCAGATTGTACCGGCGTAATAGCAACGAATTTCAAATTACTTCGTAAAGCAAGAGCTTTAGGTATAACATCTATTTCAAAGCCAAATGAGGTATAGTCAATTAAAACAATTTCCGCATCAAAAGATTTAATTAAGCTGAGTAATTCTTCGGAGTCCGTTGCCTCTCCAACAATTTGAACGCCTTTGTCCTTAAAGATCGTACGAAGACCAATTCTTACCAATTCATTATCTTCTGCCAGTATAAGATTAATCATTATTTAGAATGATTTTTAATAAGACAAAGATAAAAAAACTAAGACAAGCAATGGAAAAAATTAAGTTTAAATTTTAACGCTTATTTCTTCTTGAACAACCCTTTTTTCTTAAATCCGAATCGGTACCCCATTCGAAAGCCTCCGAAAAAATATTCGTCTTTGCGGTACACATTATATTGAAAGGCCACCTCAACGCTCCATGTAAATCGATCTCTTTTTAAACGATGTAAACCAAAAGGAATATAAATATTGTAATTTCGAATACTGTTTTCAGTAGGCTCAAACCCGTTAAAAATACCTACGTAAGGGGTTAAGTTGAGCGGTGTTTTACCCAGAAAATTATACTTTAAACCCAGCGTAAATCCAGGGTCATTTTCAAAACTCCGTATACCTGCTCCAGCTTCGATATTTAGTTTTTGATTGATAAAATAATCAAATGATACACCGATTAATCCAATTGGTCCTAGTGCATATAAATTGATTGCTGCAGGATATTTTTCACGTCTATTCCATACAATCTTGCGATCCTTTTCCGGGAAAATTTCTTGAAATTCATTCGCATAAATAAAGGATGAAATAATAATTAAAATGAAGGCTAAAACCTGTTTCATATTACAAATATAAGTAAGCAAACTTTGTTTTATAATACAAAAAGTAACGTTGGTTATCTTTTAGATGTCTAAAATTTTAAAGAAACCGCTAGACTTGGCATAATTGGTAATTGATAAACCTTTTCGTTAGTAACTCGGTTAACATAAAAAATATTTTCACGGCTATACAGGTTCGTTACACCCGTTACTACCTCCCACTTTAAGTTTTTGTATTTTTTCGCCTCAAATGTCTTTTTTAAGTTTAAATCAAATCGGTGATAAGTCGGCAATCGACCATTATTTTGACTATCGTATAGAAAAGAAATTTCATTAGCGTTACCCGTTACATAATTATCGTTAATGTTGGTGACTACAGGTTCTTCGTACACACCAATTGTTTGTCTAAAAGGTAAACCTGATCCTAAGTTCCAACGTGCGGTTAATTCCCAATCACGTTTTTTACCAAAAGTATACGAGCTCACTAAATTGATATTATGGCGACGATCAAACACTGGAGAGTAATAATTAAACCCATTCCAACGCGTTACTTTCCCTAAAGAGTATACTGCCCAAATGTATAATTTTTGCGAGTTATAGGTTAAAACCACATCACCACCATAGGCCTGACCACTTTCAATAATGAAATCCTTTTTATAAATATCATCTTCTTGTGAGTTTGCAACATTATCTTCAAAAATTTTATTTCGGTTAATATTGGTCATTTGTGTGAACCATTTATAATAGGCCTCAAATTGCAGGGAAACATTACGCGAGAGATCAACCTCTCCTCCAAAAATTGCATGCCAAGCCTTTTGCAATCCGTTTCTTATTTCCTTTACATTACCATCTGGTTGCACTAAAGATGAAGGAATATTTTCTGGTGCCGTTATGAATCCGTAAAATAAATTCACCACATCTTGATCTGAAGTGGTACTGGTAAAGTTTTGAGTGAAGTAACCTCCTGCCGCTTTTAGTCTAAACTTTTCCGTTACGTTGTATTTCCCACTAAAACGAGGCTCCGCAGTTATTTGACCAACAGATGAATATGCCTGGAATCGCATTGATGGTTCAAGAATAAACAATCTATTTTTTGAAACATGGCGATAACTCACATATGCACCCGCCTCATTGGTATTTGAATTGACTTCAATAGGGCGATTAACCTCGTTAAATGTTTTAAACTCCGTTCTAAAGATATTAAACCCAAATCCATAATCCAGTTTACTTTTACCCGGCAGGTAGTACGTGAAATCAAATGCCATTTCCGCTCCGACAATTCCACTCGTTCTATCAGGAAGGTTTTCCTCTTTTAACGCTATATCATATTTCGAATAATTCACGCGGCCTTTCATGAATAGCTCCGAATTTTGAGGAACAAAAATAAAGTTTGCCCCTCCACCGTAACTGTTCCAATTTAAATTAGAAACCGCTTGATACGTCACTTGATCGTTGAAAGAAAACCCAAACATCGAAACTTTATTAGAACCATCACCTTTTACTGAAACCTTTCCATATAAGTCCATAAAGTTAAATGGCAATCCTTCTCCTTCATTAATATAAGGATAAAGTGCCTTTGAAGTTTCCTCAAGTAAAGATGCTTTTCCAGCTAAAACAAATGAAACATTATTCGCTTTTGACAACGGACCTTCTAATAATAAACTTGAAGTGAAAGGTGATACACCAATTTTACCACCAAACCGTTTACTGTTTCCATCGCGATAAGTCACATCCATTATTGAAGAAATTCGACCTCCATACTTGGCGTTAAATCCTCCTGTGTATATGTCTGCAGACTTAATTAAATCCGTTTCAAAAACCGAGAAAAATCCAATAGAGTGAAACGGGTTATATATCGTCATTCCGTCTAATAAAATTTTATTCTGAATTGGTGTTCCTCCTCTTACATAAACTTGACCTCCTTGATCACCTGTACTCACAACCCCTGGAACCGTTTGAAAATAACTTGCAATATCTGAAACACCTCCTGTAACCGGAACTCTTAAAATATCCTTTTGCGTAATTTTAACAACTGATACAACTGGGTCAATTTTCTTTTCTTTGGATTTATAATCAACATTAACTTTTTCCAAAGTTTTACCTGCAACCAGGTCGACTTTAAGTTCAGTAATTTCATTCGTCGACACACTAATTTCTTGCGTGTAAACTTCAAATTGTGGTGATGAAATTCGAATTGTATAAGAACCCGCAGGAACTTTAGGCATTGAAAACAACCCATCCACATCAGTTGAAGCAAAAATATCTGTATCTAAAAGTAAAACTTTAGCAAAAGGAACAGAGTTTCCGTCCTCGGCACTTTTTACGATGCCACGAACAGTACCTTGTCCAAAAACGGTACTCATAAGCGATACTAGTACAACTGTGAAAAGGGATTTAATCATATCTATCTAAAAATAAAACCCCAAAGATACGGATATTATTAACTTTTTTTAAGAAAGCATAACATGGATGATTTAACGGTATATAAATGAGAATGATTGGGGAAACTAATGCAATAATTTGTAGACCAACTCCTTTAAAAGCTCTCCCTGATCAGTACCTTTATCACCTACGCCTTTTAAACGCAAATCATATTCTCTCAGCAAACTAAAATTCCTTGATATTTGCTTAGCGGGATGTTTTCGCTTATTTAATAAAAGCTCTTTTGCGGGATAGGGATGCATTCCTAAAAGTGAAGCCAATTGTCTTGGATCTTCTGTTCCTGCAAAATGTGCTTTAAATAAGCGCTGATAGAGCGTATGTAAATTTGAGAGCACAAAAATCAGATGGGCAGCTTTTGGATTGCGAGCAAAATAGTTTATGATTTTATTGGCTTTAAGCACGTTCTTTTCAAGAATTGCATTTACCAATTCGAAAACATTGTAATCTTTGCTAATGCCAATATTTTCTTCAATATGTTTTTCATTTATTTGCCCTCCGTCAGGAACAAGAATGAATAATTTTTCCAATTCTTTCGCAATTCGCGACAAGTCATTACCTATAAACTCTACCAGCAGAGCTGTCCCTTTATCCGTGATTTCATAATTTTTCTCTCGGATATACTTTTTAATCCATTCTGCCAGGTTATATTCCTTAACTTGTTCCGACTCAAAAACAATTGCATTTTTCTTCAGCAATTTATAAAACCGTGAACGTTTATCGAGCTTTTTATACTTGTGAGCAAAAATCAGAACGGTAGAATTGGCCGGTGATTGGATATACGATTCAAAAACTTCCCAAGCATTTGCTTTATATTCTTGTGCTTCTTTTACAACAACCACTTGTCTTTCGCTCATCATTGGCAAACGACTTGCGGCATCAACCACATCAATTGCTGGCGTATCTTTAGCATAAACTACAGTTTGATTAAAGTCCCTTTCTGACTCATCTAAAATTGTAGTTGTTGCTAATTCAACTATTCGATCAATATAAAACGGTTCCTCACCCTGCAAAAAATAAACAGGTTTGTAATCTTTTTTTTTGAATTGTTTTATGAGATCAGGGTAGTTCAATTTTCTTATTTTTTTCGGAAGAAAATTCGAATAGGAACTCCTTCAAAATTATAATGTGCTCTTAATTTGTTTTCCAAGAATCGTTTGTACGAATCTGGAATATACTGAGGTAGATTACAGAAAAATGCAAATGCCGGTGCATGTGTTGGTAGTTGCGTAACAAACTTAATTCGAATGTATTTTCCTTTTAATGCGGGTGGTGGATTTTTCTCGATCACAGATAAGCAAAAATTATTCAATTCAGATGTTGGAATTTTTTGCGTACGATTTTCATAAACTTCCATTGCTTTTTCAAGCGCTTTATGCAGTCGTTGTTTGGTTACTGTCGACGTGAAAAGAATTGGAACATCTTTGAATGGCGCCAATTGTTCTCGAACCTTGTCTTCGTATTCTTTGGCAGACATCGTTTCTTTATCGTCAATTAAATCCCACTTATTGATTAAAACTACAACCCCTTTTCTGTTTTTCTCTATTACATAAAAAATATTCAAATCTTGTTTTTGGATGCCCTCCGTTGCATCCACCATAAAAATGCAGACATCAGAATATTCAATACTTCGAACGGAACGAATGACAGAATAGAATTCCAAATCTTCATGAACTTTACTCTTTTTTCTAATCCCTGCTGTATCAATTAGTTTAAAATCGAAGCCAAACATATTGTAACGCGTATCTATAGAATCACGCGTTGTTCCTGAAATAGGCGTAACAATATTTCGCTCTTCTCCCGTTATTGCATTTATAAAAGAGGATTTACCAACATTTGGTTTTCCAACAACTGCAACACGTGGAATATCTGCATCATCTTCTGGCGCCTCTTCGGCACTGAAGTTTGAAACTAAATCATCCAATAACTCACCCGTTCCGGATCCATTATTTGCAGAGATTGTATATATTTTTTCAACACCTAGAGAATAAAACTCATAAGAATCATTCATACGAGCTGCATTATCCACTTTATTGGCTACCAGCATGTATGGTTTTTCTGTTTTACGGAGTAGGTTCATCACGGCCTCATCTAAATCAGTAATTCCTACTGTCACATCAACAACAAAAAGAATAACACTTGCTTCTTCAATAGCGATTTCAACTTGTTTGCGGATTTCTTCTTCAAAAATATCATCAGAACCATGAACATACCCCCCAGTATCAATAACACTAAAATCTACTCCATTCCATTCCGAGGTACCATAAATACGATCACGAGTTACCCCACTTACCTCTTCAACAATAGCCGATCTACCTCCAGTTAATCGGTTAAATAGTGTAGACTTCCCTACATTTGGTCTTCCTACTATTGCAATTATATTCGACATCTTATTCTAATCAATTTTATTTACCTATGCGGAATATTAATATCCGTAACCTTCTAGTTTTCGATCGTTCTCTCGCCAATCTTTATCGACCTTAACATACAGCTCAAGGTGAACATGTTTGTCAATAAATTTCTGAATATCTTTTCGGGCCGCAATTCCTACTTGCTTAATTTTTTCACCTTGATGCCCAATTATAATACCGCGCTGTGTTTTTCGCTCAACGTAAATAATTGCTCTTATGCGAACAATTTTCTCATCCTCTTTATACTCTTCTACTTCAACTTGGGTGGCATAAGGAACCTCTTTTTTATAATTCAAAAAAATCTTTTCACGAATCATTTCACTTATGAAGAAACGCAGTGGGCGGTCCGTTAGGGTTTCTTTGTCATAAAACGGTGGGCTTTCAGGCAATAGTTCTAATATTCTATCCCAAATTGGCTGCATATTAAATCCTTCCAAGGCTGAGATGGGTAAAATTTCCGCTTTGGGCATCATCTCATGCCAGTATCCAATTTTCTCTTCAATCATTTTTTGATCACCTTGATCAATTTTATTAATCAACAGCAATATTGGAATATTGGTTTTCTGTAATCGTTCAAATGTTTCTTTGTGATTTACACCGGTTTCATAAATGTCCGTTACAAACAAAATAACATCCGCATCTTTTAAGGCTGAATTTACAAATTGCATCATATTTTCATGCAATTTATAGTGCGGATCTAATACCCCTGGTGTGTCCGAAAAACAAACCTGATAATCTTCTTTATTCACAATTCCCAAAATACGATGTCTCGTAGTTTGAGCTTTTGAGGTAATTATCGAGAGTTTTTCCCCCACTAATTGATTCATTAAGGTTGATTTTCCAACATTTGGACTACCTACGATATTTACAAAACCTGATTTATGACTCATTGTGCTGCAAAGTTAAGAAAGATTGTGTGATTCGGTATTTTTGATCTTAGTTTTGTATGAAGTTTTAAACGACCCGATTTTAAGCCTATATTATTTCCATTTTTAATTTAGGACTTTCTTAACAATTCATTCTAAATTGTCTGAGTAACTTTGAATCGATGAAGCTCAAAAGGACGATAAAAACGTTAATTTCAACTGTTCCAATTTTTGGATTGGGAATTTTGTTGTTATTAGCTCCTTGCAAAGTCAGAAATTTTATTCAAGCAGAATTAGGGCTTGAAATTACAAAAGTTTCAAATCTCAGTCAAACCAATTTCAATGTTGCTCAATCTGATTGTTCGATATTAACGAACGAAAATCTATCCGCAAAAAAAACTTCAAGCAACCTACACAAACAAAAAGTAGATCATAACGGATTCGCATGTTTTATTCCGTCAAAAACAAATGTCTCCACTTACAAAAATGTAAAACCACGCTCACTAAAACACCCAACAAAAAACCCGCTGTACATTCTTCAGAAGGGACTGCTAGTTTATTCGTAAAGACTTGATTTTAAAAGAAAGAAAGGAACAATTTGTTCAATATTAATTTTTTAAATCAATTCAATGAAATCATTAAATTACAATGCAGGTCTTTTCGCCCTTGCATTAAGGCTAGTTGTAGGATGGACTTACTTCTCAGCATTTTGGCGAAGAACAATTCTGGCAGACAAACTTGACCCTGAATTAGCCGGTTACATCGGAGTAAAATTCAATCACTTTTTGCCGAACGCACTGGGCATTAAACCAATTATTCAATACCTAGTTGAAAACCCTGATATACTTTGGGTAAGCATGGTATCCTTTACAATTATTGAGGGTATTGTTGGTCTATTTATAATGTTAGGACTTTTCACTCGCTTAATGAGTCTAGGAGTTTTTGGGTTAGCTTTAGGTATTCTTTTAGGGTCTGGGTGGATAGGAACAACCTGTTTAGATGAATGGCAAATTGGTGTGTTAGGAATCGCCAGTGGCTTTTTAATATTCCTTAGCGGAAGTAGCAAGTATTCTATTGACTATTACTTTATGAACCGCAAGTACTCCTTTACTGAGAAGAAATGGTTTCAATGGCTCGGCTCTGGCTCCTCCCCCTTTAGAGGTAAAACCCTTAACAGATTTGCACTTTGGGGGTCGTTTGGCATTCTTGGACTCACCTTACTTACCAACCAAATTTTTCACGGAGGATTATGGGGTACATTGCATAATAAATCAGTAAAACCTAAAATCGAAATAAGCGAAGGAAAACTTGAAAACGAAACTTTAAAATTTGACGTTTATCGAACAGAAGGGGTTGATGTTTATGGCGCCTGGATTATTGCCATAGAAATTATGAATGAAAAAAACGAGTTAGTGCACAGAATAGGACAAAATCAGCTGCCTAGTTTTAACCCTGACAATATCTCAAATCATTATGTTGCACAGGTAGCACCTGGAGCGCACAGCCTGGTAATACCATTAGGTGCTAAAGCAACTCTATCTCTCAATTCCCCCGAATTTATTCAGTTAAAAAACAAACCTTTCGCCGTAAAAATAACAGACATAAGCGGAGCTAATTGGACGCAACAATTCTAAAAGTCAAAGAACAGTGATCAAATTAAAGTTGATCACTGTTTAATTTTAAACTTAAAACTGCCCTTTCTTTTAGACTTAACACGTATTTCTTTCCATATCCTTCAAGAATGGCTAAATTTGAAAATTCACTAAAATTTAAAACAATCATTCATTTCAAGGGTTGCTGTATTGGTAACTTATAAAAATGAAATAGCAGATATGAAAGTATTAATGATCGGAGCGGGGAATATGGGATTTACTTTTGCTGAAGGTTTAATCGCATCGAATACAATAAAAAAAGGCAACTTATTAATTTTTGACAAAAACATTGCGCTAACAGAAAAATTAGGTCAAGACGAACGTTTTACCACGTATAAAAATCTAGACGAAGCTGTGGTTGCCGCACATATTATTTTTATTGCCGTTAAACCTCATCACAGTGAGGACTTGTTTAAAGAAATCAAACCGCATTTAAAAACTGACCACATTATTGTCTCTCTAATGGCTGGAGTTACATTGGAGTTTATGCAAGCCTCAACAAGTCTTTCAAAAATTGTTAGAGCCATGCCTAATTTACCAGCAAAAGTAGGAAAAGGAGTTACAGCATTTACGGAGACAAAAGGTGTATCTAAAATTGAACAAATCACGATTCGAAATCTTCTGGACAGCACTGGAATCGCCATTCATGTAGCAAACGAAGATTTTATCAATAAATCAACAGCTATTTCGGGCAGTGGACCGGCATACGTATTTTATTTCATGCAATCCATGTTTGAGGCTGCACAAAAAATGGGTTTCTCGGCTAATGATTCAAAGGTATTGATTAGCAACACATTTGAAGGTGCCGTGCAGTTGTTTAAGGATTCTGATCTGTCACCGATTGGATGGATAAACAAAGTTGCATCAAAAGGGGGCACAACCGAAGCTGCAATTGATAGCATGAGAGATAATGATGTGAGTGCTAAGATTAAAGAAGCGGCTTACGCGGCATTTGAAAGAGCTGTAGAGTTGGGACAAGAAAACCAATAATTCTCACCTAAAACTGGTATTTAAATAAGTCTTTTTATTCGTTATTTTTGCAAAAACAAATGCAGTAACAATGACGAAATTTTGGACAAAAAAATCAGAAGAAGAAATCAAAAGAATAGTTTTTGATGCGCTTGATAAAAACATCAACTA
The DNA here is from genome assembly GCF_001661595.2 of Crocinitomix algicola. Taxonomy (GTDB): domain Bacteria; phylum Bacteroidota; class Bacteroidia; order Flavobacteriales_D; family Crocinitomicaceae; genus Crocinitomix; species Crocinitomix algicola. The sequence continues at coordinate 27,735 of NZ_LYPF02000014.1, read as the reverse complement.
TGATGAAGAAGGTGTATTAGGTGTACCCGCTTCTTATTTGGACGATAAAGTTTTTAATCAAGACGCTGCATTTTTAAAAGAAGCTCCCTTTCTATACTCTATGGTGAAAAATCCCAATCATATTGGGTGCCACACATTAGGGAAATCTGAATCGTTTTTTGGAGGTACACAAGCACTAGAACGTGAATTGATTGAAATTTGTGCTGTTGACATCCTAAAAGGAGAACCTGAAAAGCAGGATGGTTATGTTGCTTCTGGTGGAACGGAAGCAAACATTCAAGCCATTTGGATTTATCGAAATTATTTTAAAAGTGAGTTTAACGCTGATCCAAGTGAAATTGCAATTGTTTGCAGTGAAGATAGTCACTATTCAATGGACAAGGCTGCGAACTTATTAAGTTTGAAAATACTAAAGTTTCCAGTAACTGATGATACTCGTTCTTTAACTGAAACAGGCGTGGAAGCAACATTGAAAGAGGCGAAAGCGAACGGAATAAAGTATTTTATTTCCATAGCGAATATGATGACTACAATGTATGGTTCTGTAGATGACATCAACATCCTCTTAACAGCTTTAAAAAAACACGCCGTTGCCTATCGAATTCATGTTGATGGTGCTTACGGTGGTTTCTACTACCCTTTTACAACCAAGTCAACCGATTTAACCTTTCAAAATACTGAAATATCTTCTTTTACCTTAGATGCGCACAAAATGGCTCAATCACCGTACGGAACGGGTATATTTTTAATTAGAAAAGGATTAATTGGCTATGTGAATACACAAGAAGCGAGTTATGTAGAAGGGGAAGATTTCACCCTCATTGGAAGTCGTTCTGGTGCGAATGCAGTGGCTGTCTGGATGATTTTAGCAAAAAATGGACCTTATGGTTGGCACGAAAAAATCTTTATTTTACAAAAAAGAGCTGAGTGGCTGTGTCAAGAACTTGAAAGGCTGGACATCGCGTTTTTCCGAAATCCCATGTCAAATATTATTACTATTCGCGCTAATTTTGTACCCATAGAAATCGTCAAAAAATATGGCCTTGTTCCAGATAATCATAGCACCCCTAAATGGTACAAAGTTGTGATTATGGATCACGTTACAGTTGATAAACTAGCACTGTTGATTGAAGATTTAAAACTGCGACAAAAGACCTAAAATGGAAAAACTGACGGAAACACAAAATAACGGTCGATTAGATTTTAGACCCCTCTTCCACCTTTCCATTTATCTAGATCGGTTAATCAAAGGTCGACTTTGGTTAAAAGTACTTATTGGATTAATCGTTGGTGCCTGCCTCGGTATTATTCTCAATCCTTCTAGCGGCTTAATTTCAGAATCGTTTAGTACAAGTTTGGCTAGTTGGTTAGATTTACCGGGACAAATCTTCATGAAACTAGTCCAAATGATCATGATTCCTTTAATATTCACTTCAATTATTTCCGGAATCGTAAGTAATTCCTCGGAAAACTTGAAAACATTAGGCGTTCGTTTATTGATTTATTTTATCCTAACAACAGCGGTTGCCATAATTATTGGAGTCGCTATTACAACTATTTTTAACCCAGGAAATTATGTTTATACTCATGGTGGATTCCCACAAGGAAACAATCATGAAATTATTCCGACATCATCAACTAATTTGATAGAAAACATTCCACAAGCCATCTCAAATTTAATTCCTTCAAATCCCCTTGAAACAATACTCTCAGGTGAAATGCTAGGTGTTGTAATATTTACGATTATTATTGGAATCGCTATAACTCAACTCAATCAAGATACGGCACGACCTATTATCCGATTTTCGGAAGCCATTCAAAAAATTTGTATGATTGTCGTTTCATGGGCGATGCGCTTAATTCCATTTGCCGTATTTGGATTAATGGCAGCCTTGTTATCTCGAACTGGTCTTGAAGTATTTATTGGGCTAGGCTATTACATGCTCGTCGTAATTCTAGGTCTTTTTTTATTAATGGTCTTTTATCTAATTATTGTTTTCTTTGGAGCAAAAATGAACCCCTTCAAATTTCTTAAAGCCATTAAAGACCCTCAGTTATTAGCCTTTTCCACTGCCAGTTCAGCGGCTGTAATGCCTCTTTCAATGAAAACAGCCGATAAAAAACTAAATATAGCCCCGCACATACGTGATTTTGTCATTCCTATTGGTGCTACCATAAACATGGATGGCACAGCTCTTTTTCAATGTGCCACAACTGTTTTTATGGCGCAGGCTTACGGTATAGAATTAACCTTAATAAATTTGGTACTCATAACAGTAACGGTTGTTGCTGCATCAATAGGAACGCCTGCTATTCCAGGTGGAGGTGTAATTATTCTAGCATCTGTTTTGCAAAGCGCAGGTATTCCTGTTGACGGTTTGATTATTATTATAGGTATTGATCGAATTTTGGGAATGTTTAGAACAACTGTTAATGTAACTGGAGATTTAACCGCTAGTGTTCTGTTTAATACGATTTACAAGAAATAAAAAACCTTCTCAATTCAAATGAGAAGGTTTTAACTTTTTTATTTTACCTCACAAATGATTTCCGACTTGTCTGAAATCGAAAACTCCGATTTAGTATCGTTACATTTAGAGGCAGCTTTTGCTTCGGTGTTTGCGCGGACATCTTGAGTGCTTGATGTTGATGCCCCATTATCGGTGGTATACGTGCATGTACAATCGTATGATTTTGAACATGAAATAGTGGTCATAGCTAAGATTCCTAAGGCAATCGTCATTCTTTTTAACTTCATAATTTTGTGTTATTGTTTTGTTTTATATCGTTAATGGTGGATTTACAAAATTGATGCCATAAACCTAGAAATTCATTCAAAAAAAAGTAAAACAAACCCACAATATTGATAATCTGAACCTTGTATATCTGATTATTTTTTATGCTTCGAAAAAAATTAAAGCATCATCATAATAGTTAAGTTTGCCAAACATATTGATATGAATCATGAATCAAACTTTTGACCTTCTAAGAAGCAAGTATTTAAACCAGTTCGAATTTTCAGATATAATTGAAGATAAAGAAGGTAAAGAATATGCCGCAACTCAATTTAAACTGAATAATCGAAAAGCGCTTTACCGTGAAGGCAAACAAACACCCAAGAAAGTTGGTTTCTTTGTAACAATCTGGAAGCGAAGTGAAGCCGGCCCTATTGCCCCATTTCATGATGAGGATAACATCCACATTTGTATAGTTTACGTTTCAAACAATAATCATAGTGGCCTCTATTTTTTCCCAAAAACCGAACTAATTAAAAGAGGAATTTTTCAATCGCACAGCAAAGAAGGAAAAAGGGCTTTTAGAATCTATCCACCTTGGGTAAACACAACAAGCACACAAGCAGAGAAATCAAAAACTTGGCAGAACAAATTTTTTTCCCCCTTAAAAAACCTCAATACCAATCATCAATTAATTGACATACTTCAATTGGATTAAACCTACTTTAAGTCAGTCAATAACAGAAAAATGATAAAATCAACTCTTATTTCTAAACGATTGGTTAGATTTGTAATTAAATATGCCAAGATCAAAAAAATATAACGAAGAAGAAGTTTTAGAAAAAGCGACGCAAGTTTTTTGGAGGCAAGGTTTTGAGGCAACAACCATGCAAGTTTTAGAAAAAGAAATGGGAATCAATAAATTTTCTATTTATGCTAGTTTTGGCAGTAAAACCGAATTACTTTCAGCATGTCTAGCAAATTATAAAAAACGGTTAAATAAGCTATTAGCCACAATCGTTGAAGGAGGTAACAATATCACTGCTATAAAAGAATACTTTTACCATTTTATAGCATTTTCCAAAGAAAATGAACTAGGCAAAGGTTGCTTTATCACAAACACGGCGAATGAATTCTCTGGAAATCCTCCTAAAAACATACAAAATCAGTTAGAAAATTACACCAATGATGTAAGGAACGCTTTTAAAAAAGCACTCATTAGTCAAAAGTATGGGAGTGATGAAGAAATAGATGAATTGGCAGACTTCCTTCTTATATCTATGTTTGGATTTTCGACTGCAACCAAAATTTTTTCAGAATCACAATTGCACCTATACATTGAAAACCTGTTCAATACAATTAACAAAGACAACACCGTAAACGAAATAAAATAATGAAATTCAATTTTTTAAGTACAATATCGTTGACCTTTCTGATGCTTTCTTGTAATCAAAACGACGCAGGAAACAGCACTAATGACACGGAAACTTCATTCCAGAATAAAGGGCATGAATTAATCCATAAAATGACTGAAGCGACTGGAACGTACGAAGACTTATTATCTAAAGAGAATGTAACCTACACATATACGTATACTACCCCTGACGGTTTAACAGACATATCTTCTGAAAAGTACATTTTTGATGATGAGCTTTCATACGGCAAATACCATCGGCATGAACGCACACTTCCTGATTTAGCTGGAATAATTGAACAAGGGTATGACGGCACAGAATATTGGTTAAAAGTGAACGGCGAGCTTTCCGATAATGAAGAGGCGCTCAAAAAAGTTCGGTTCAACCGTCCAACTAATTTTTATTGGTTTACAATGATGCAAAAATTAATGGACCCGGGCTTGAACTACGAATATATTGGAGAAAAAAGAATCAATAATGTGAATTACGATATTGTTAAAATTTCATTCCAATCAAACGATTCATTGCCTACCGATATTTATCAAGTTTATATCAATCAATCCACTCATCTTGTTGATCAATTCCTATTTACAGTAGTAGATTATAATGTTATTGACAATCCTTTTATCATGCTGCTTGAATATGAAGAAGTAGACGGTATACAAATTCCCACAAAACGGAAGTACAAGAAATCAAATTGGGATGCGGAAATCTCAAATGACCCATGGATAAATGTGACCTGGACCAATATTAAATTCAACACTTCAATTGTAAAAGAAGATTTTATAAAAGAAAACAATATGCAAGATCAATCAACACCTTTAAAAGATAAGTTAGAAGAGAAAAAAGCCAATTTTGAAGCAAATGCTGATGAACACAAAAAACAAGTTTATAAAGAAGGTATAGCTGCCGTTGACCAAACAGGAATAACAAGTTCTGCCTTACAAGTGGGCGATAAAGCACCTGATTTCGTACTTAGAAATGCCCTTGGAGAACCCGTATCACTCTATGATTATTTGGAGAAAGGGAAAGTTGTTTTAACCTGGTATAGAGGTGGATGGTGTCCATATTGCAACTTAACACTACATCAATTGCAAGAGGAGCTGCCTAATTTCAAAGCAAATAATGCCAATCTACTTGCTCTTACTCCTGAATTACCGGATAGCTCAATGACCACTGCAGAAAAAAATAATTTAGAATTTGAGGTATTAAGTGATGTGGATAATCAAATCGCCAAACAATACGGAATCGTATTTAAACTAACCGATGAAGTGGCAGAAATGTACAACGCTTCTTTCAATCTCAAAGCTTATAATGGCAATACGTCCAATGAACTTCCCTTAGCTGCAACTTATATTATTGAACAAGATGGAACTATTACGTATGCTTTTTTAGATGCAGATTATCGAAACAGGGCAGAACCAGCAGAGATTACATCGTTTTTAATGAGCAATAAATAATTAGCTTACTGAATTCTTGCATCATAATTCAAACCTATTTAAACTAAACATACTTGCAAGAATTATTTAATATAAAAGAGGGCGCACTTATTCAGCTTCCTCTTTTGTTTTTTTATTCAACCAAAAAACACCAAAAGGAGTCGTTATTACTTCTTTAATCCGATCATCTTTATGATTAATTAAAGCCGGCTTATGACATCCTTCCAATAACTGGACGTCAAATATTTCGTCAACTGTTGTTAAATAATCAATACTTCCAAGCAAGGTTCTACTGCGTAAATCAAAAACAATTACGCCAGCATGTTTAGAATTTTCTTTTACCGCTAATCCGTTAAATGTTTTGCTTGTTTCTCTAATTTTAGAAGCTCCAATAAACAGCAGACCATCTTTATAAGCCATGCCTCGAATAAAACGATTAAAATCGTAAATCAATTCAGCGGTTTTAGTATCCGGATTAACTTTTAACAAACGTCCAGCACCTGACTCTAAAACATAAAGCTCGTCTTCTATCATTCTGGGAGAATGAGGCATAGCAAGATTCTCAAGTAATACATCGCCAGAAGGCACTTCCATCAATACTCCTGACCCCATTATATCTTCTCTCCATCCCTCTTTAACATTAGTTTGACTCAGTGCGGTAACATATTTGGGAACATCGTCAACCATTGCTAACCCATTTAGGTGACAGCGATCTTCCGGAACTAATTCAGTGATATAATTCGGTTTCCATTTTGGAACAAAACTATAGTTAATATCAAACTTACACAAACAAGAAAATGCCGTATTTATTCCCCATAAAGAACCCTTTCCAAATTCAATATCATGAATATCTAATCGGTTCGTATTATAAGTTGACCGATGCACATAAAAACGGTCAAAATTTTGCTCGTTGCTTTTTTTACTCTTGTGAATGTCACCTTTTGAAGATAAGAAATGAACTTCATCCAAAGTTGCAATTGCAAGTTTTTCGTCTTGAATTGCAATTCCCATAGGTTTTTTATAGACGAATGGAATTTGTGTAAGTTTTGCTCCATCTTGACTCCCCAGTGCTATCACTCTTCCTGCTTGATAAGTACTTATTAGGATGGTGATGTCCAAATCAAACAAAATCTCAGCAATGCTCGGTGTAAATTCAATTTGTAACTTACTATATTCGAGGTTTTCATCCATTTCAATCATATCATTCAATTTTAAGCATAAAAAAACAGCAAGACCGAGGACTTGCTGTTTTTAGTATTTTATAAACAAAGGTTATTTTGCTTCTAATTCCCACTCATAACCGTCTTCATCTTCAAAATTAAATTCTTTTGAAGTTAGACGTGTAATTTCCCAATCTTGCTTGAAGTTATCAATTTCAACTTCTAGTTCTTCTTTATCCGACGAAAATTCCCATTCTCCTTTTGCCGAAGAACTGTACGAATATCCATCGTAAGACACAAAGTATGATTGTTCGAAATCACCATCTTTTTCAAATTCAAATTCTATTTCAACAGAATAATCACTCCCAGAATATGGGAATACTTGAACTCCACTATTATCATAAACTCTAACAACTTCCCATTCTCCAGATAAACGAGATTTTTTTGTTTTTAAAGTAAATGCTGGGCCATCTTCATATTTTTTACAACTCTGAAAGTTCAAAACCGTAATTAGTGCTGCTGCTAATAACAAGCGTTGCGTTGCTCTTTTCATAAGATTAGTTTATTGACTCTTAAAATTTTGGCTAAATATACAACATTTTTTCAAGATAGTTATACAACTCCTGAGAACTATCAATGACCGATTCGTTGTAACAGTCCAAAACAAATTCAGGTGCCTCTGGAGCTTCATATACAGAATCTATACCGGTGAAATTTTTAAGTTTTCCTGATTTAGCGAGTTTGTATAACCCTTTTGGGTCTCTTTTCTCACAAATACTCAAAGGCGTGTTTACATAAACTTCAACAAAATTTTCATGGCCAATTATAGTTTTAGCCATTTCTCGACTAGCTTTAGTTGGACTAATAAATGAACATACACAGGTTTTGCCGTTTTCTATAAATAGACGAGCAACTTCAGCCACTCGCCGGATATTTTCTAAGCGATCTTCTAACGAAAATTTTAAATCTTTACACAATCCTTTTCGTAAGATATCTCCATCTAAAAAAACAGCATCAACCCCAAGCTCCTTTAAATTAGTGGCAATGGTAGTCTTACCAGCTCCAGACAATCCGGTTAACCATATTACTTTTTTCATCAACGAATTATAAGTTCAATTTCAAAAGTAGAAAATAAACGCAATGAAATTTTAATTAATTTAAGATTAATGGGAACTTGGTCCTATTAATAGTTCTACAATAATCTTAATTTTGCACCTGAAATTCTTTTAATATAGTTGAGTTTATCAATTGAAAACATATTATTGGTTGGGTCATTATTGCTTTTAATAAGCATAATTGCTGGAAAAACATCCTATCGATTTGGTGTACCCACTCTCCTATTGTTCTTAGGTATAGGGATGTTAGCTGGCTCTGATGGTATAGGAGGCATACGATTTAATGACCCACAAATTGCTCAATTCATTGGGGTTGTTTCGCTTAATTTCATATTGTTTTCAGGAGGAATTGGTACAAATTGGAATTCCGTTAAACCAATTTTGAGAGAAGGACTTGTATTATCGACATTAGGTGTATTGCTCACCGCCACTATTTTGGGGGGATTTGTTTATTTTATTACCGATTTTACTATTTACGAAAGCTTATTACTTGGGGCCATTGTTTCTTCTACGGATGCTGCCGCTGTATTTTCAATTCTCCGGTCTAAAAACCTTGCGTTGCGGACGAACCTACGTCCTACTTTAGAGCTGGAAAGTGGAAGTAATGACCCAATGGCCTATGTATTAACTATTTCATTCTTGACTCTTGTCCTCAGTCCGGATAAAGGCTTTCTGGCTATTATTCCATTTTTCCTACAGCAAATGTTAATTGGTGGTTTAGCGGGATTTCTATTTGGAAAACTCAGTAAAATTGTCATCAATAATATACGTTTAGATGTAGAAGGTTTGTACCCTGTTTTGGCTATCGCATTAATGTTTACAACTTTCTCAGCAACTGATTTTATGGGCGGAAACGGCTTTTTGGCCATTTATATTTGTGCAGTTTATTTAGGAAACCAGGATTTAATCCACAAATCAACCATTCTCAATATGTTTGATGGCTTGGCTTGGCTCATGCAAATAATCCTTTTCTTGACTTTAGGTTTATTAGTTTTTCCAACTCAAATAATTCCATACATGGGTATCGGATTGTTAATCTCGCTATTCCTTATTTTATTCGCAAGACCACTGAGTGTTTTCATCAGCCTCCTCTTCTTTAAAATGAAAAATAGACGCAGGTTATACATCTCATGGGTAGGTTTAAGAGGAGCTGTACCAATTGTATTTGCTACATACCCGCTTTTAGCAGGAATTGAGAAGGCTAACATCATTTTTAATCTTGTCTTTTTTATTTCTGTGACTTCTATTGTGATTCAAGGCACAACATTAACCACAGTTGCTAAATGGTTGAATGTTGGAATGCCCGAAGAAAAGCCCAATGAGGATTTTGAAAAATATTATTTAGATCTGCCTAAAACGGCAATGAAAGAAATAACAGTTACACCAAATTGTCATGCTGTTGAAAAACGGATTGTAGATTTACAATTTCCTTCAACCGCCTTTGTTGTCATGATTAAAAGAAATGATAAATATGTTCGCCCTGGGGGATCGACAGTGATACAAGCAGACGATACTCTTGTGGTATTGTTTGATAACGAAGAGTGTATCAATGATTTTAGTGATTTAGTATTGCGACCCGAATTAACCTAATTTTTGTATGACAGGATTTAAGCAATATTTTAATGTTGTTTTATTGGTTTTAATCTACTCTTTTGGTTTAATTCACAATAATCACTCATATACTCAAAAAGCACAAGATAAATCCAAAACTGAAAGCTTAAAGGCCAGCATCCCAAATATTCTTGATCCTGCGTTATGTGATTCAACCGAATTAATGGCTTCAGTTTCAAATCAACATTCCCTCTCTTGTAAAAACAGTTTTAATGGTTTTTGGACGATTAGTCGCAAGGATTTTCTTAATAAACTCGCTGTCGTTCGTGCTAAAGTAAATCGGATTATTTGCCTCAATGACTTAATTAAACCCCGTAAAACTGCAGAAATTTACCCGCATCACCATTTTTGGTAATTCCTTAACTTCCAATCTAAACCCAACTTTTAACGGCAATTTCATTGTCGAATAATCAAATAATATTTTAAAATGGAACAAGGAACATTAATTACGGGATTAGTGTGCATCTTGCTGTGCATTACCCCCTTTGTCATTATGGCAATACGTAAAAAGAAAGCAAATCAAAAAATTATTGCTGAATTAAAAAAAACTGCATCAGGTTATAATGCCGAATTGGAGTTCATTGAAAACTCAAGGGATTTTGCCATTGGCTTAGATTGCAAGTCTAAAACGCTACTCTTTAAGATTCATGAAGAAGATGAGGTCCCACAAGTATTTAACTTGACAGAATATGAAGCTTGCAAACAGAATATTGTTAGGCGAAAGATTGAAGGAAAAGGCACTATAATTGAACGTTTAGAATTGATATTGGTGCCCAATAAAACCAGTAAAAATTTGACCAAACTCCAGTTTTTTGACACTGAAAAACAATTGGCAATTGCTAATGAACTTGAATTGATCAAGATTTGGAGTGATCGAATTCAACTCGTCATTAAAAAATAATTATAGAAAAAAGTTTAAACCATTTGGAATATTCATTCCAAATGGTTTATCTTTGTCATGTGAATAAACAAGAGTCCATATTAAAATCTGCAGTAAAACTGTTAGCTGAAAAGGGAATTCATAATACCCCTATGTCCGCAATAGCCAAAGCTGCGGGAACAGGAATGGGAACAATCTATAATTACTTTCCAAACAAAGAGGAGCTTATTAACGCCTTATACTTGTATATAAAAAACCAAGAAAAAGACATTTTTAAAGCGTTTGACCCTAACTTACCGGTCAAAACACAATTTGAAAATTATTTCACCGCGTTTATTGACTTTTTTATCAGTCACGCAGCCTATTTTAAAATTATTGAACAATTACAGGCCTCTCCTATAATAACAGAAGAAAGCCGCATGGAAGGCAGTAAATCTGTGACACCTTTCTACGAATTAATCAATTACGGTCAAAAGAATAGGATAATTAAAAATATAGACCCTAGCGAACTGATGACTTTTGCGGGTGGTGCAGTGCTCTCTTATCTTCGTTGGTACTTCAATCAACCTGAAAAAACTGAAAAAAAATTATCAAACCAGCTAAAACTAGTTTGGGATGCAATCAAAGAATAAAAAAAATTTTAAACCAAATTGGAATGAACATTCATTCCAAAACATTAAATTAAATTATAATGAGTAAAAACGTTTTAATAACAGGAACGAGCACAGGTGTTGGTTATGAAGCCTCTCTCTTATTTGCGCAGGCAGGTTACAAAGTTTATGCAACAATGCGCAATTTAGATAAAGCCAAAAATTTGAGAGAAGTAATAAAGTCGTCCAATCTACCTATTGAAATAATAGAGCTCGATGTTACAAAGACCGCAACAATTGAACATGCGGTAAATAAGATTATAGCTCAGGATGGAAAGATTGACATTCTCATCAATAACGCGGGGGCTGGATTCGCAAAGACGTTAGAACAAGCCACCGAAGATGAAATTCGATGGGTAACAGAAGTCAACTATCTAGGCACCGTATTTTGTACGCAAGCCGTACTTCCACACATGCGAGAATCAAAGTCGGGCAGAATTATTAATGTCACATCAGTAGGAGGTTTAGTGGGACAGCCTTTTAACGAATTATACTGCGGGGCAAAATTCGCAGTAGAAGGTTTTACAGAAGGATTAGCCTCCTATGTTGGACCAAATTTCAATATTCAATTTACAGCCGTTGAACCGGGAGGTATTCGAACGGAATTCATGAACTCTGCCATTGATAAAACATCAGTTAACGGTCAATTCGCGGAAGGAGAATACCAACCGATCTTTGAAAAATACATGGCCGGGACACAAGAGCGATTATCCAAAAGTGATATCCCTTTATATCAAACCGGAAAAGAAGTAGCTGCGGTAATATTAGAGGTTGCTCAACAAGAGAATCCTCCTCTTCGTATTAGAACCTCAACTTGGGCAGAGCAATTTTGTGCTCTTAAAACACAGGCTGATCCCGATGGCACAAAGCTTGTAAACACTATCGCATCTAACTTGCTCTAACATGTATTGGACCAGTACCATAACCATTGTGGTGTTTTTACTTTGGAGTGCTACCACGTACCTCTTCAGTAAAAGCACCATTATTGGAATACAAGCCCTTGGATTTCCAGATTTTTTTCGAATTCAACTTGCCATTTTAAAGGTCATTGCTGTTTTCATCCTTTTAGTCCCTGGCTTTCCGTTGACTATTAAAATTGCTGCATATTCCGGTGTGGGATTATTTTTGTTAACGGCACTTGTCGCTCATCTTGTAAATGGAGATTCTTGGATTATTTCAATGTCCTTGATTGTTTTAATATACCTACTTTATATTTCGTTCACCAATCTGCCCGTATAGAATTTATTGATAAGAAAAACGAGATCGTTCCTTTTTAGGTGTGTAAATTTTGTCCAATGCGCGATAAAGTTTGGGATGTTCGCTCCTTAATTTTTCTGGTGTCTCAAAATAATATTCGCTAGTCGCTGAAATAAACTCAAGGGGATTAGCAATTGCATACTCTCGAATAAATGATTGTCCAGTTTGAATTTTTTTTGCAACATCACGTGCAATTGTTTTCCATTCCTCTTTTTCAATATTGGACATAACTTCACCAATTAAACCATCCGCAAAACCGTCTTGCATATCCATCAAATGAATAAACTCATGGATTACAACATTTTTACCATCACTATCAATCGCGAAACCTTCATATATAGCTTTTCTCGAAAACCATACTTGCCCAAACATTTCACCTTGCCCTGTTAATCCTTTGGCCAATTGATCTGATTCTGGAATAGGAAATTTGTCCGGATAAATAATTATACGAGACAAATTTTTATAATGCCATTTTTCCAGTCGAAATGTTGGGATGACACCACCAGCCGCTACTAAAAGTCGATCCAAATCAGTCACTTTTGTATCAACTCCAATCATCTCAAAATTCAATAAAAAACAATGCACTTCATACGTGAATTTTCGGCGTTCACTGGCATTTAATCGTGAATAAAATGGAACATGAATACGAAGCAATTCTTCCCATTGCGTAGGAAAATCACGATCTGGAATTTTTCTCATTATCGCTTCACTCCTTTTAACCCTTTTTATCCGCTCCCATCCAAAAAAGCCAAGTAATCCAAATGCCACTAAAAAACCTAGTACTAATTCCATAATCTCATCAAATATAGAATAATAACAACTATTAGGACCAGAAAGCCTGCTGTAACATTTTTATCCCCCCTAGTTATTTTAATATCAAAATCTATTCAACATGAAAAATATTTACCTCTTCTCATTATTAATTCTTAATGCAAAGATTTCATTTTCTCAAATAACGTTTTCTCTAACCATAAAAGACACACAACGAAAACCTCTTGTTAATACCCTTGTAGAAGCAAAACACACTTCTTTACCTATTCTACTCTCCCAAAACACTGATCAAAGCGGGACTGTTGTTTTTGAATTGATTGAAGCTGGTATGTACACGTTCAATTATCTAACGGTAAAAAACGCAGCAACCTATGAAGTTCTTGAGGGCTATAAAGGAGAGGCTAATCGAACTATTGTATACGATCCACAAGGAATTTTTGCTGAAAAGCCAGCTGGCGATCGAAATGGAATTCAATTTAAAATTGTCGATGGTAAAATTTTGAAAGGTAAAGAAAACATGGCTAAGGTTACGGTATTAGTTCATGATAAAAATAGAAAGCCAGTTTCGGGAGTTGATTTAGCAGTAGTAACCATAGCCGGAAAAATAAAATTTACTGGCCGTTCGAATGCCAATGGAGAAGCATTTTTTTACCTCCCTATTTCGCAACAATATGAGATAGATGTTGCTGAAATGGCCGGATTCAAAATATTTGAAGTCCCAAACTATCGCGGCATAGAAATGAAAGAAACTGTTTTTTATGAAAAATTAGATATTGTCGAAAAGTTTAAAGGGGACACCATCCTGCAATCCAAAATTCACCAAACAACTGGCACAAGTTCACATGTCTTATTCTCTTTAACGTTGAATGATTACAATGGAAAACCTCTTGAAGGTGAACCTGTTTATGCCAAAGCCGAAAACAGCAACCGTGTATATGAAGGTCTCACCGACGATAATGGACAATGCAAATTCATGGTACAAAAGGGTGATAACTACGTATTAAACCTGAAACATGAAAACGGAATACATTTGATAAAAGCTCAAAACTCAAAGGGTTTTCGGACTGCCGCTTGTACAAGAGCTTATCGTGGTTCAGCAATAATTGAAGAAATGTTAGCAGAACAAAAGGCCGAGATGGAGGCAATTGCAGAGCAAATAAAAGAAGAAGCGTTAAGGCCAAAACCTGGAGATGAGAATTTTCCAATAAGTTTTAAAAGCACCCCTGTACAAAAACTGACCGCACCAACGGATTACCTGAAGCAAACAAAATACGGTTTACAAATCGATTTTGAAGAATCGGGAGATGTTGGAACGCCCACCTTAATTGACAACCATTTGTATTCTCAAGTCGGTCTCTACTCCACAAAATATTTTTGCTTAGATGCTCAAAATGGGCGTTTTAAATGGGGACTCGAGCTCCATGAAGGTGGAATTTCACCTGCAGTCTACAGCAACGGCATCATATTAATCAATACAGCATCCTGTTCTCTGTATGCTATTGATGCCAAAACAGGCGAGCTACTATGGAGTAAGTGGTTAGCAAGCTATGTCTATTCCACACCTTCTGCAGACGAAGAAAATGTTTTTGTTGTTTATCAACATGGGGGGTATCCTGTTTTAGTGAGTTTTAAACTTAAAACTGGAGAGTTTAACTGGATGCAACGCATAGACAATGAAGCTATTGCTTGCCCCGTAATTGCAAACAACGAAGTACATGTAGTTTCGCAAAGCGGCCTATATTATATTTTTAATAAGGAAAACGGTCAAAAGAAAGTAATGACCTCGAAACTAAAATTCATTTCTTCTCCAACCGTCACAACTGAAAACATCTATATCTCAGCAAATATCGCAAATAGAGAATACCTAGTCGCCATAGACCCTAAAACACTAGCAATTAAAAAGAAATTCTCCACTTATCTTAATGCCGAATCTATTTCAGGAATCCGAAATCAGGACTTAACAGATCAAATGAATTTTAATGGTTCGCATCCAATAAATTATAAAAATGAAATAATCGTATTATGCGATAAGGATCGTTTGCTCGCCTTTAATGCACAAACGGAAAAATTGATGTGGTCTAAAAGTATTAAATGTAAACCTGACCAAATTCCTATAGTTGCAAATGAACGAATCATTTTAACCAATACAAACGGGGATGTGAAATCTTTCGACTTGAACACGGGTAATGAAACAATCATAACTTCTGTTCAAGGTCATGTAGAAGGACAACCCATTGCGCAAAAAGGTATAATTTACCTTCCGGTTGGCGGTGTAATTATGATGGTTAAAACGTTAAAAAGTTTTAATTGGAATCAGTGGAATAAAGATGCCAGTCATAACCTTTATTGGGAATAGGTTGAATTACTCCTTGTCAAATCTAATGGTGATTCTACCCACAACAATAGGCGCTTCCATTACGTTTTGGTCCGAAGAAGACAAAGTTACATCACCAAGATATTCGTTGGGAATACCTTCTTCATCAAAATAATCAAGGTTTAGCACCAAGTTGGTTTGATTTATTTTAGAGCTGTCGTTTTGAAAGATCCCTCCATGATAATCCCAGGCAAAACCAGAAAACTTGATAGGCTCGTTATCATTCCACGCTACTAAATCTTTTAAAGACATTCCTAAGAAGATACCCTCTTTGGAACTTAGAATTTGATTACCAATCAAGTTATACTCATCATCATACAGGTTATAACTTGCCTCTATCGAATTAACTTTGTCAGGATAATCTTCCTCCCATAATACCTTAACAACATGTCCATTTTTTGGATTTGTTACAATACTATGCTCAAATTTCAACATCCCTTCATCATAATAGCTCTCCCCTGTTTCAATGTTTTCTTCACCAAAATAGTCTGCCAATTCTTCTCGACTTTCAAAAGCGCCATAATCTTCTAAAAATAAGTTTGTAAAATTTTTTTCTTCCGCTTTTTCATCAACAATTAAATTGTTTTGATTTTCTTCGGTCGAATCAATTACTTCAATTAATTCTTCTTTTTGCTCTTCGGTTTTTGTTTGTGATTCGCAACTAGCAATTAATGCAAGTCCCGCAATTATAAGCGTACTATTTTTAATCATTTCATGTGTAATTTGCGGACTAAATTAGCCGTTTGGAATTGGAATTATTTGAAAATCAAACTGAACTTTATTAACGGTCGGTTTGAACTAAGGAAAAGAATTACTTTTGAGTAGATTTACTTGTTTTTATTAGAGACGAGTGAATTTTTTCATTCCATTAAAAAAACGCTAAGCTAAATAGTATAACTAACAAAAATCATCCATCCCCTTAACATTTCTTACCTTATTCATCCAATAAAATCGTTTTCTTTGTTCATATTCAATTTACAATGATGGATTCTAAGTACAAACAAATATTTGAAAACAGCAAAGAAGGACTATTGGTCGCTAATAAGTCAGGAACAATAGAAATGGTTAATCCTCAAGTTGTAAAACTATTTGGATATCAATCAAAAGAAGAATTACTTGGGCAGAAAATCGAAATACTAATTCCTCATGAGCTACGGAAACATCATGTTAATCATCGAGATAACTACAGCAAAAACCCTACTTCGCGAAGTATGGGAATTGGAAAAAATTTGAGTGCAGTTCGTAAAGATGGTTCAAGTTTTCCAGTAGAGGTTAGTCTTAGCCACTTTAAGGAAAATGATGAATTAAAGGTCATTGCATTTATTGTTGATATTACGGAGCGTGTGAAAATTGAAGCCGAAGTTTTAAAACTAAATACCGAATTAGAAAGAGAAGTACAATTTAGAACAGCTGAAATAAATGCCCAAAACAAACTCTTGCGATCAATAGCTGAAAACTTTCCAAATGGAAATATTTATGTTGTAAATGATAACTTCATTATCGAATGGGCAGATGGAAGTCTCATTCGTGAAATGGGTTTGACAGACCAATCTTTAATAGGACTATCTTTTAAAAATAGGCTCCCGGAAAAAGATAAAAATGCCATTATAATTGAGTTGGAGAAATTAATAGCTGGACAATCTATTCGCTACGATCTTACCGATAAAAACCGTCATTTTACTATTCACGGCGTCCCCTTAGACTTAAGTTTAAACGCCAATAAACGGGCACTATTGGTAGAATTAGACGTTACTAGTCAAAGAAAGGCTGAATTAGAAATGCAGGACAATTTAAACAAGGAAAAGGAGCTGAATGAGATGAAGTCGAGATTTGTTTCGATGGCCTCACACGAGTTTAGAACGCCTTTAAGTACAATTATTTCGTCAGCTACGATAATAGGGAAATACCCCGAAGCAACACAACAATCTCAAAGAGAAAAGCATATTGAGCGAATAAAGCGTTCTGTTTTTAACTTGACTGGTATATTAAATGATTTTTTATCCTTGGACAAGTTAGAGTCTGGAGCTGCAACATTTAAAAATCAACCTATTAACCTATACGATTTTACCCAAGAATTAAACGAAGAGTTTTCTGCAATTAAAAAAGAAAATCAGACATTAATCACTGATTTTAAGTTTGAATTTGATACCATAAATTGTGATCCAATCATTCTAAAAAACTGTTGTTTGAACCTGCTATCCAATGCTACCAAATATTCGAAAGATGATGACTTCATTGATTTTACAATGTATACGAGCAAAACAGAATTTTTAACGCAAGTAAAAGATTATGGTATCGGTATTCCAAAGGACGAACAGAAAGAACTTTTTTCCCGGTTTTTTAGGGCGAAAAATGTTACCAACATACAAGGTACAGGTTTAGGGCTAAATATTGTAAAACGATATGTTGACTTAATGGGCGGTAGCATAACATTTGAAAGTGAAGTAAATAGCGGCACAACCTTCACCATTCGTATTCCAATTGCTAATATGTTAAAACCAATTGAATAAGTGATAATTATCATCTTTTGGTATGTTATTGATCATTTTCACCAGCAAGTTAATTGATGTAAATTTGACAAAAAACTATTGTAATGAATATCCTTATACCGACAGACTTAACTGAAGAATCATTAAACTCTTTACCGCGACTATTTAATTTTTTTAAAGGAGATGAAACCAACATAACTCTTTTTCATGCAGTTGAGCCTAGGAAAAGTGGAGCAACATTAGTTTTAAATGTAGATGATATCATTTATGATGAAGCAAAATCTGCATTAGATCGATTTATCCAAGAGAATCAGGAAAAGTTAAAAACTCAAAACATTAACATCGATGTCGAATTAGCATATGGATATTTTGAATTGGCTTTAAATCGTGCTTTGGATCGCACTAAATCGGATATGGTTATTATGACGAGTAAATCGCGTCATGGTATTGATAAAATTTTAGAGCGAAAACAAACGTTAAAATTTATTGGTGAACTGAAACAACCGCTATTGATTGTACCATACGAACTTGCTTACAAAGAAATTAACACGGTAGCGGTTGGATTAGATCAAAAAGAGCCAATGAATGTAGATTCTGTTGCTAAAATTGAAAAAATTGCCTCGAATTTTGGGGCTGATATAAAACTTTTTCACATCAATGATCAATCAGAAAAGGATTTGTCATATTACGATCAGAAAATTCATATCGGTGGAGAAGACCAGTCAATTCATCTAAAAGAACACCAAGATGTAACTATTGGAATTGAAGATTGGATGGACGAGAACGAAGCAGAAGTTTTATCAATGATCACGCACAACCGTAACTTCTTCTCAAAATTGCTCATGCGCAGTGTTACGAGAGATGTTACAAAACGTAATTCAAATATCTTATTGATAATCACACAGTAACTCTCTAGTTCCTTTGTTACCGAGATTTTCTTGCATTCATTTACCGAATTTAAGGTGGAAGCTTACTATATTTACGTAAGTATAAAAAAAATTACAACCACCTAAAACACATGTTATGAAGCAAAAGCCGAAAATTCTCATCATTGAGGACAATCTTGAAATACGCGAGAATACGGCAGAAATTCTAATGCTCGCTGGTTTTGAAATAGATGTTGCCGAAAATGGAAAACTCGGGATTAAAAAGATAGATTCCTTTGGTCCAGACTTAATAATATGTGACATCATGATGCCTGAACTGGACGGCTATGGTGTATTGAATATCCTTAGCCGAAATCCTGATACGGCTTCTATTCCCTTCATTTTTCTTACCGCAAAGAGTGAAAGGGCAGATTTTCGAAAGGGAATGAACCTTGGAGCTGATGATTACATCATAAAACCATTCGATGAGTCTGATCTTATTCAATCGATTGAAGTACGGCTTGAGCGTAGCAAAAAGCTTCAGAAACTTAACTCCAATTCAAATGATTTACATGAATTTGTAAATGACACTAAAGCAATACAAGCACTAAACAACCTTTGCATAGACCGAAAAGAAAAGAAATACAGTGCGAAAGAGCCGATCTTCAGAGAGGGAGATTATGCCAATTACTTGTACTTTCTTAAATCTGGGTGTATTAAATGCGTAAAAACAGATAATTATGGGAAAGAGTTTGTAACGGAACTGATTTATCCTAGTAGTTATTTTGGCTATATCGCGCTTTTAGAAGATGGTGAACAAAGTGAGTCTGCTATCGCAATGGAATCGTCCGAAGTCACTATAATACCTAAAGATGATTTTAAAAAACTTGTGCAAACCAATCGTGATGTTGCCGTTCAATTTATAAAAAAATTAGCTGGAAATGTTCGTAAAAAAGAAGAACAGCTTTTACAATTAGCTTATACCCCCGTTCGAGAAAGAGTTGCTGCCATATTAGTTAAACTGGGAAAAAATGAAGATGGTTCGTTAAAAACAATTTCCGTAATGCGAGAAGATTTGGCCAACATGGCTGGAACAGCAAAGGAATCACTTATTCGAATTTTATCAGAAATGAAAAAAGATGGTCTAATTTCTATTTCAGGTCGAACGATTGAAATTGAAAATTTAGTGGAATTAGAAGGATTGGTTTTAAGCTAGTGACAATACATAACTGGTTGTTGTGCCTTATCCGAGCTATTTGATGGAGAAGCTTCATCAGCCATTTCAATTTTTGGACTGAGATAGGGTATACCTAGATTTGCACCGCGTACAACAAATAACAATCCAAACAATATAAGTGCAAAAGGCACCGATTTACGCATGATATTTCTAACTCTGATAGAAATGAGGCTACCTGCAAACGGCAAAACCAACATAAAAGGCAAAGTCCCTAATCCAAACAACATCATATAAACAACACCACCTGTCCATGACTCAGCAGTAAGCGAACCAATTAAACCTGCATATACCAAACCGCAAGGCAATAATCCATTGAAAAAACCTACAAAAAATAATGTACTGACTTTCCGTTGTTGCATATAATACCCCAGCTGTTTCTTGATCCATTTCCCAATCGCTAAAGAACTTCCTTTGAATCGTATAGTTACAAAAGGAAGGGTGAAAAATCCAAATATGATTAAAAAACCACCGGAAATAATGGAAAGCGTCTGAACAATACCGACATAACGCAAACCAAGACCAAAGACGCCAATTAGACCACCTAAAAACCCGTAAGCAATAACCCTACCAAGGTTGTAAAGTAAGACTTGTGCAACCTTCTCTGGAGCTGACAACCTGCCAATTGGTAAACTCAGCGCAATCGGACCGCACATTCCAATGCAATGAAAATTCCCCAAAATTCCGATTAAAAACGCTGACCAGTACATGACTATAAGTTTACCTCCCCCTCAACCAGGTGTGTTTTATTCTTATTTTTCCATGTCAATTCAACCTTATAAATCCCTTCAACAAGGTCAGATTTACGAATAATTACGGGACTTTTTTTGAACTTATTCAAACTAAAGCGACGGTCATCTTCCGCATTATTAGCTCTATAAAAATAAATCTCTACCTCATTTGCCCCCAAAATTGATTCTGGGCAAGACATCATAAAATCACCATTACTTGTTACATCAAAATTGACTTGCTCGATAAATATCTCACCATTCACCTTTGCGTCAATTTTATCTTGATAATTCACCTCTTGATGGTAATAATCCTCTGCATACAAGTCAGTTTTAGTTTGATGCGCCATTACAACCATTGTCAAAATAAAGCCCATAAATAAGGCTAAAAAAATTGTTATTCCTGTTCCCCAATTAAACTTCATAATTTCGGTCCTATAAATGTTGTTTCTATATCATCTACCATTTCATCTCCGCTAAAAACCCCTATCTCCAATTCAGTGTTCATTCCTGTTAGATCCATCCGCTTTAAATAAATCATAAACTTTGATTTAGCATTGGAACGTGGATACAGGATTATTGGATCTCCAATTAATTGTAACTCACCTTCAAGGTTTAGTAAACGGAAATCTACTGGTATAGTATCATTCGTTTTGTTCACAACTGTAACATCATAAATATTACTGACTCTACCATTCTCGTGCTTTTCGAATAAAGTACCCCTCGTCCTTAAAATAGTCGTTTGAAAATCTTCTCTTACCGCAATTAAACTGACTAATACGCCCATCAATAAGATTAACAATATGGAATAAGCAGTGACACGAGTGTTGAATTTAAACTTTTTCTTTTCAGCAATTCCTGCTTCAGATGCATATCGAATTAAACCCTTTTCCAATCCAACCTTGTCCATCATCGCATCACAGGCATCTATACAGGCTGTACAGTTGACACATTCTAATTGAACGCCATCCCGAATATCAATACCAGTCGGACAAACCACTACGCACTGATTACAGTCTATACAGTCTCCTTTACCTTCCGTTTTTCGATCTTTTCGCTTATCAAATTTACCTCTTTTCTCACCGCGAACATAATCATACATGATATTTAGCGAATTACGATCAAGAAGCACCCCTTGTAAACGACCATATGGACAAATAGTGGTGCAAACTTGTTCTCGCAATTTCAAAAACACCATGAAAAATGCAAATGTAAAAAGTAAGAGTGCCACTAAGCCTCCGACATGATTGGCGGGAGAATCCAAGGCTATTGCCAATACCGCTTCATACCCAATAATGTAAGAGAGAAAAATATTTGCGATCAAAAAAGATATGATAAAAAAGATTACATTTTTCAATCCTCTTTTGCGAATCTTTTCCGCATTCCACGGCATTTGACTTAGCTTCTTTTGGTAATTTCGATCACCTTCTATCCAGTACTCTATTCTGCGGAAAACCATCTCCATGAAAATGGTTTGTGGACATATCCAACCACAAAAAAGTCTTCCAAAAATTACTGTAAAGAGAATAATGAACACCACAAAAACAATCATCCCCAACGCGAATATATATAGATCTTGTGGCCAAAAAATTTGACCAAAAATACTGAACTTCCGTTCAATAATATTGATCATTAACAATGGTTCGCCGTCAATTTTTATAAACGGTCCACTAAAAAGTAAGGCAAGTAAAAGATAACTAACAATTTTTCGTCGGTCATAAAACTTACCACTTGGCTTTTTAGGGAAAATCCATACGCGCTTCCCTTTTTCGTCTACTGTTGATATTTTATCGCGAAATTCTTCGGACATGATTCTTATTATTCGTTTTCGAGTGAATCTTTCATTGCATTATTCGTAAGCGAATCTATCGCCAATTCTACTGTAACGCTATCTGCCCCTCCTGCTGGAGGATAATAGTCTCCCTGAGGTTCTTTTGGATTTGGAGGGTTTGTCCCTCTTAAGGTTAAAATATAAGACGAAACTTGCTGCATTTGAACAGGGTTTAGTTCATCTTTCCAACTCTTCATCCCATTTTCAGCACCATACTTAATAGTCTTGAATATGTCGTTGATTTGATCGCCATGAATCCAATAATCATCCGTTAAGTTTGGCCCTACAACCCCAGCTCCTGTCTCTAAATGACACGCTACACAATATTGATTGAACAACTCTTTTCCGCTGTTAATGTCTCCAATATCGGTTAAAGGAACAACCGAATACTCATCAACATTTAAAGCTTGAGCCTTAAGGTATTCCGCAACCTCAATTTCTGCTTCTTGCATTGAAATTTCATATTCTTCCGCTTGAAGTGGTGATATTTTTAATACATGGAAATTCATTAAATAAATAATACCTGCAACAATAGAAATATAAAATCCCCATTTCCACCATGGCGGTAGATTATTATCCAACTCCATAATACCATCATAATCGTGGTTAAGCAAGATGGATTCTTCTTCAGTTAATGGTACAGCATCAGTTAAGATTTTATTTACCCGTACACGTTTGACACGCTTTTGTGAAGCCAATAATTCTTTAGATGCACTGATTTTATAGAAATTTTTGAACAACCCTCGCATGTATAACAATACCCCTGTCATAAACAAGTTAATTACTAAGAGGATATTTATTGCTACACGATTGTAAAATGGATGCCCAGCTACAACTTCAACTACTCCTTCCGCAGCTGGCTCTAACTCTTGCGCAAATGCAATATTACCCATTCCGCCCGCTAACACAAGTATTAAGAAACCTATAATTTTTGCTCCATCCTTCTTTTCATCCCGGTTTAAAATTCCTTTTCTAAAGGATTTTGTATTAATAATTGTTTTTATTGATTGCCCCACCATATAAATAGCCACTGCTTGTAAAATTGCACAAACTATTAAGGCCCAAAAAATTGTTTGAAATTCCATCTTATTAATCGTTTAAAGGGTATTGACTCATTTCACTTGATTTCCGCTTATCCATTCTCACAACCCAAATAAATAGGCCAAGAAAAAAAGCAACGAATATGATTAGAGATACCAATGGATACACTTCGATTCCATCAATACTTTCCATGTGATTTTTAATGTACTTAAGCATAATCTTAATTTTCTTCGATTTCGGTAATTACTTCTTCCGTTTCTACTTTCTTATGAATGTCAGATCCTAATCGCTGCAGGTAAGCAATTAAAGCAATGATCTCTTTATTCTTTAGAGACTCAACCTCTTCTGGCGTATAGTCATCGCCAATTACATCTGTCAAAATATTATTGGCAATTTTTACGGCTTGAACGTCCATTGAATCATTCAAAGCTTCTTCAGTAAATTCAGGGTATGGAACACCCATTGAGCGCATTGCATCCACTTTTTTAAGCGTATAACTTCGATCAATATCATCTTCAACCATCCACTCATAAGTCGGCATTATACTTCCTGGCGAAATACTTGCTGGATCAATCATGTGCAGGTAATGCCATGAATCAGGACGATTTTGTTTATTACCGATACCCTCTCTGTGCAAATCAGGACCTGTACGTTTTGACCCCCATAGGAAAGGGTGATCATAAACAAACTCTCCCGCTTTAGAATATTCACCGTAACGCGCCGTTTCAAATCGTAACGGTCTTACCATTTGCGAGTGGCAGTTATTACAACCTTCTCTAATATAAATATCACGACCTTCCAACTCCAATGGTGTGTATGGAGTAACACTCGAAATTGTTGGTACATTTGAACTGATTAAGAAAGTTGGAATGATCTCTACAATTCCTCCGATCAAAATCACTAACAAACTGAGAATTAACATACGAACAGGTTTTCTCTCCACTACTTTATGCCAGTACTCTCCTTTTACCTTTCCAACAGCAATATTTCCATTCACTGCTTCACAATCTTCATTTGCAATTAACGAGCCTGCTCGAGCAGTTTTTAATAGGTTATATCCCATTAATACCGCACCAACAATGAACAGTAATCCACCAACAGAACGCATCGCAAAGAAAGGTCTTAGATTAGTCACCGTATCCAAGAAGTCTTTATTAACTAAAGTTCCATCAGGATTAAAATCTTGCCACATTAACCCTTGAGTAAATCCAGCCCAATACATCGGAATTGCGTAAAGTAAAATTCCTAAAGTTGCGATCCAGAAATGTGTATTTGCTAATTTTTTAGAATATAATTCACGTTTATAAATTTTTGGTATGATATAATACAACATTCCAAATGTCAACATTCCGTTCCAGCCTAAACCTCCTACGTGCACGTGGGCAATTGTCCAATCTGTAAAATGCGAAATAACGTTCACAGATTTAAGTGATAACATTGGACCTTCAAAAGTTGCCATACCATAACAGGTAATTGCAACCACCATGAATTTGAGAATTACATTGTCCCGAACTTTATCCCAAGCTCCTCGTAATGTCAATAAACCATTTAACATACCTCCCCAAGAAGGCGCGATTAGCATAATTGAGAATACAACACCTAAGGATTGAGCCCAGTCTGGTAGCGCATTGTATAAAAGGTGGTGAGGACCAGCCCAGATATAAATGAATATTAGTGCCCAGAAGTGAATAATGGATAATCGATACGAATAAACCGGTCGATTTGCCGTTTTAGGCACGAAATAATACATTAACCCTAAATAAGGCGTGGTCAAGAAAAAGGCTACAGCGTTATGCCCATACCACCATTGCACAAGTGCATCTTGAACACCAGCATACCATGAGTAACTCTTCATAAAATGAATTGGAAACTCAAAAGAGTTAACAATATGCAAAACAGCAACTGTTACAAATGTTGCGATATAAAACCAAATAGCCACATACAAATGTTTAACACGTCGTTTTAAGATGGTTGCAAACATGTTCCATCCAAAAACCACCCAAAGCAAAGTAATTGCAATATCAATTGGCCATTCTAATTCGGCATATTCTTTTGAAGTGGTATACCCCAATGGCAAGGTTAAAACCGCAGAAAGAATAATAATTTGCCAGCCCCAAAAGTTAATATTACTCAACTTATCACTCCACATTCTTGTTTTCAACAAACGCTGAAGTGAATAATAAACACCGGTAAAAATTCCATTTCCCACAAAGGCAAAAATCACTGCATTAGTGTGCAGTGGACGAATTCTACCGAAGGTTAACCAAGAGGTTAGGTTTAAACTTGGCCATACCAATTGAAGGGCTGCCAAAAGACCTACCAACATCCCCACAACACCCCAGATAACAGTTGCGTGGGCAAATTTCGAAACAATCTTATTGTCGTAAGAAAATTTCTCTGCTTCTAAAGAAGCAACATTTGTACTACTCATAATTTGTGATTTCGTTTTCTATGGTTTCTTCTTCCGATAAAATACGAACTGATGGACTTTGATAATCATCAAACTGACCTGACTTAGTTGCCCACAAAAAAGCTCCCAAAAAGAGACCTGCAAGCACGAGACTAACGAAAATAAGTATGACAATAATCTGCATTGTTCTTTCTTTTATCTAGTACAAATAGACAGATTATTGGAAGTTTATCCGAAAGCGAATGTTATACGCAAAGATGATTTTTATCAGTTTTTAACGAACAAGACAAAATTTAGACAGAAACGTCTACAATATTTAGACAAGCATGTTCGAACAACAACATGATTATATGTGTTCTACAAAGTAAAAAGTCAAATTTAAACAAACTAGTATGAGAGTTTTGCAACTCAATTATGACACAAATCAATGACTACCTTTAATCCAACTCTTATCGCATTAAAGTTGTATTGCCTTTTAAAACACCGCGTTTACCATTATTAAGTTGGTAACCTAAAACCCATGTAAATACGCCTGGATTTTCAGCTCTGTTCAAGTATGTTCCGTCCCAACCTATGTTTTGTTGATCTGTTTCAAACACTAATTCTCCGTATCGATTGTATACTTTAAAATTCATTGCAGTGATAGCATAGCCTTTAACATAAAGTACGTCGTTAATACCATCTTCATTTGGTGAGAATGCTGTTGGAACACCAATGCCTTCAATAAAATTAACCAACACACTAACGCTATCAGATGTCTTACAACCAAATTCATCAATGAAAATAACAGTATACGTTTCGTCTTCTATCGGATGACCTGTGGTTATCGGACAGTCCGAACACTCCACTGTTTTATCTGGTGACCACGAATAATCACCCTCTTCTGATGAGTTGGCGATTAACATAGCGGAACCACCTAAATCTATAATTGTATCGTATTTCGCCTCTAAATCTGGAAGGTCATGCACAATTATCTCTTCTGTTGTTGTATAGGTCGATCCATTAATGTTTGTCGTAATTAATTCAATGATATATACTCCAGGACTTGTCAAGCAAATCTCTGGGTTCTGTTCCGTCGATGTTGAAGGACTTATTTCTGCTCCAAAATTCCATTCATAACCGGCAATTGGACCACCAGTACTTAAATCATTTATTTGAACACAGTTTCCTACACATAAAGCTCCATTAATCTCAAATGCTGGATCAACCGTATTACAATCTTCTACCACAATAGAAATACTTGCAGTAGATTCGCAACCTGCTGCCGACGTTCCTGTAACTGTAAAAGTACTCGTTCCGATGGTCATTGGTTCAAACGGTACTCCATCTAGCACGCCACCATCCCATGTATAAGTTGCAGCTCCTGCTCCCGTTAACGTTACTGTTTCACCAAAACAAATTGTCCCACTCGACGCAAGTGCTTCGACTAATGGCGCTGGATGAATGGTCAAATTTAATGTTACTACAGAATCACAACCATCAACCGTCGCTAGTGTATATGTCGCAGCAAATTCATCCGAGGTGTATGTTAACCCATCAATCCAAGTATACGATTCACATGCTTCAATAAAATCTATCCCTGTTGTGCTTTCATTAATCGTTAAATTTAACGTCACCACTGAATCACAGCCAACGGCGTTGGTTAATGTATGGGTCGCGGCAAATTCATCTGAGGTATAGGTTATTCCATCAATCCAAGTATAAGCATCACAAGCTGTGATAATATCTG
>NZ_LYPF02000013.1 GCF_001661595.2 Crocinitomix algicola | reverse complement strand
TGCTGTAATTATATCTGTTCCTGTTGTGCTTTCGTTTATGGTCAGATTTAAGGTCACTACCGAATCACAGCCTACTGCATTCGTTAAGGTATGCGTAGCAGTAAATTCATCCGAGGTATAGGTTATTCCATCAATCCAAGTATAAGCATCACAAGCCGTTATAATATCCGTTCCTGTCGTACTTTCGTTTATGGTTAGATTTAAGGTTACCACAGAATCACAACCAACAGCGTTAGTTAATGTGTGAGTTGCAGTAAATTCATCCGAGGTGTATGTTACCCCATCAATCCAAGTATAAGCATCACAAGCCGTTATAATATCCGTTCCTGTTGTGCTTTCGTTTATGGTAAGATTTAAGGTCACTACCGAATCACAGCCAGCTGCATTCGTTAATGTATGCGTAGCGGCAAATTCATCCGAGGTATACGTAATTCCATCAATCCATGTGTAAGAATCACAAGCCGTGATAACATCCGTTGTATTATCATTGTCTAAGAGTTCCAGATTAATTGTTAAAATCGAGTCACAACCCACGCCATTTGGGATAGTGTCGAATACAGTAAAAATTCCAGGAGTTGTATAAGTTTCATCGCCACTTGGGACGGTGTATAAATTACAAACCGACACATCAAGAATCCCCGTACTAACCGGTAAAATTGTAATGACAACGGTATCTTTTTTATCATCGCAACAATCAGAACTTACGGTCCAAACAAAAAGGTTATCTCCCGTGGAAGCACCTGAAACGCTCGAGTTATGGCTAGATGGTACATCAACAACGGCACCTCCAAGAGAGGACCAAGTCCCTGTTCCCCAATCTGGTATTTCAGCGTTTAGAGCTATCGCTGGGTCATTGGCACAAAATACCGCATCATTACCAGCCACTGCACTATCAGTTGAAAATGGAGACATATAAACAAAATCAGCATAATTGTGTCCATCAAATCCAACATCAAATCTACCAGTGTCTTGATAGATTGTGTTAACATCTATTCCTGTCAAAATTGGCGGGATTGCTTCGATACCAAAATCCCAAGCACCTGAATAGGTTGCATTAAAATCTACCGTATCAAAAACGCAAAAAGTATTAGACAAACGAATTTCAGGTTGACTAATTAAATCAAATCCAATTTCTAATTCAACAGGAATATCACCACCATCTTGATATAAATCTTCAGATGAGCCGTTAGCACCATTGCCGCCAATGCCACCGTCTCCTCCCTTACCACCGGGACCTCCGTGGCCACCTCTACCAACTTCATCCCAATCAACAGATGCACCAAGTCCGCCAGTTCCTCCAGTTCCGCCTACTCCACCAGTTCCACCTACTCCCCCAATGCTATTTGGGGGAGAAACAAAGTTACATTGTAAAAAACGTCCATTAATACCATTATTAAATAAGTAAACACAGAATGCGCCACCGCCACCAGTTCCACCGGTTCCAAAAGCTCCTCCTTGGCCGCCGCCGCCACCGCCACCGCCGCCATTACCAGCACCATCTACACAAAAGAAGCCTTCTTGGCCACCGCCGCCACCGCCGCCAGATCCACCCATTCCTCCCGTTCCATCTGTTCCATCTAATCCATTCCCTGGAACAAAAAATCCACCAATAAATGTTCCGCTAGCCGGACTTGCTCCATTTGTACCGTTGATTCCAATTGTCCCAATCGAACCGCCCGTTCCATTATACCCTCCACCACAACCACCGCCATTGCCTCCTATCCCAGCGGGACCTCCAGAGGGGTACGTACCAAATACCCCACCACGTAGACCTCCATTTCCACCTTTATTATTCTCTTCACCTCCGCAGCCTCCGCCACCTCCACCGCCACCGGCTCTTATATTCGACGACATTCCTCCTGACCATCCACCTGTACCGGGCAAACAACAAGTACCTGGATCGACAGCTCCATTGCCCCCAGCTCCTCCTCCTGCACCTCCACCTGCAC
Source organism: Crocinitomix algicola (assembly GCF_001661595.2). GTDB lineage: Bacteria > Bacteroidota > Bacteroidia > Flavobacteriales_D > Crocinitomicaceae > Crocinitomix > Crocinitomix algicola. The sequence goes on along the minus strand of NZ_LYPF02000013.1, from coordinate 7,089 downwards.
CTCCATTTCCTCCGTGACCGGGATCATCCTGATCATCTCCATCACCAATCAGTCCATTAAATCCATTCATTCCGTTTACGCCATCCGCCCCATTCACACCATTAATCCCATCACTCCCTGAACCCGCTAATACAATAACTCTTGAAAAAGTATATTCAGAACAATTACTTAAATGGACCCCATACGTTGATCTTGAATTGCCTGTGGCATCCATTGTTTCTACTTGTAAATCTCGTAAGCTGAAATTTGAGCTATTCATTCCGTAAAACGCCACAAGTCGATCTGCACCTGCTGGTCCCTCTGGATTGGTATTATCTCTTAAAATTCTTGATGCACCAGCCAAACTGGTTTTCGTCCAATCTAAGGCTTGAATAAAACCACCTTCAATTGTGATATTTGAAGGAATATTAATTGGGTTTGAAATAACATATTCACCAGTATCAAGGCGAATGACATCATTGGGCATTGCACCCGCTATTATTAATGCTAAATCTCCAGGATCATCTTCTGTTCCCACACCGACTGCACCAGGTGATACATATTTTATATTGCATTGTCCAAAGACAGAATTATAAATTAAAAAAAATCCTGTAAAAAAAAGGAGTCTACACGAATTTCTTAAACTTTTGACAATTAACATATTGTAGGGTTTTGAATTGCGAAAATAAGAAATTGAATTTAAAATAATAGAATTTAATTCACCTAATTCCACAAGCGAACTTCGAGTTAATAATTCTTTGATAATAAAATGATACGATGTATACTTTACATTAACCTTTTAAAGGTACTTTCTGTTCCTTGCACGAATTTTTATACTCAATGTTGCAACAAGCACTACCGTCAAAGAACTAATAGGCATTAAGATAGCCGCTAAAACAGGAGCAAAGATACCTTGTACAGCAATTGTTAAACCTATTATATTATAGAGAAAAGAAATAATAAAGCTTGTAATTACCACGCGTTTACTGTAATGAGCAAAGTCGAAAAATTCATTTAATCGAACCAAGGCATCTCCATTAATTATCGCATCACTAGAAGGTTTAAAACCTTGAGACATATTGGTAACCGCTATTCCAAAATAGCTTGCCTCTAAGGCTTCACTATCGTTAATACCATCCCCTAACATTAAAACATTCTTCCCTTGACGCTGCAAATTTTGGATATAATTTGCTTTATCTATTGGACTTTGGTTAAAATGAAGTTCGTTTAAACCATACTCAGTTCGTAAAAACGCCGCTGCACGATCATTGTCACCCGACAATACATGAATATGATATTGTTTAGAAAGTTTTGCTAACAAAGTTTTAAGCCCTTTTCTGTAAGCATGATTTATTTGAAAATTCCCTAATATTTTTTCCTCTTTTTTAATATAGACCATGGAAACTTGCTCCAATCGTTCTTCCGTTTTTTTAATTCCAAGAAATTGAGCAGAACCAATTTTATAAAGTGTATCATTATAACTAAAAACCAATCCCTTACCTTGAATTTCACTAAAGTCTTGAACTTCATCAGCTTTATTTAAGCCTAAATAATCGGTAATGGTTTGACTTAAAGGGTGCATAGAATTGGAGCATCCGCTGTACACGGCCTTTTTCTCTTTATCTGATAGACTTCCTTCAAAAATAATATCCACTCCTTTTCCGGTTGTTAATGTCCCTGTTTTATCAAAAACTATATCTGTAACATGTGTTAATTGATCAATTATTTCAGATTTTCGAAAAAATAATCCGAATTTTCCGAACGCACTTAATGCTGTCCCATATGTGAAAGGAATGCTTAGCGCCAAAGCACAAGGACAAGCCACAATTAATACAGCAACTACACTACGCCAGATTAACGAGCTATCCACAAAATACCAATACAAACCTGTAGCAAGACTCAATAATATTAAAAACACTGTAAAATAGCGACTAATTGCATTTGACAGTTGAACGAGTTTATTGTCCTTGTTTGGGTTTTCGTGGATGGATTTCGCATTCCATAAACCAGTTAAATACCCTTCATTTAAGGATTTAACCACTAGTACTTCTGCCGGCGAGCCAATTAACCGCCCTCCAGCGAAAATAATTTCGCCCTTTTTGAGCTTAACAGGTTCAGATTCACCCGTTACAAAACTATAATCAATTAAAGCTTTATCACTTAATAGTTGAGAGTCGGTTGGAATCAATTCGAAATTACGAATCGCCAATTTCATACCGAGTTCTATTTCTTCAGTTTTAATAATTTCTTTTTTCTTGTTTACGATTTGTTGTATCGCCATGGGAAAATAACTGCGCTTATCGGACTGAAACCGAAGGTTCGCGAAAGTTTTTTCTTGATACCATTTTCCAATTAAAAGAAAAAATACCAATCCTGCCAAAGAATCAAAATAAGCTTGCTCATTAAATTCGAACAGCTCATAGGAGCTTCTTAAAAATAGAGCAATTAAACCTATTGCAATGGGCAACTCCATATTAAACACTCGATTTTTCAGACCATAGTAGGCATATTTTAAATAATCAAAGCCCGCATAAAATAAAACCGGTAACGATAGGAAAAATGAGAGTATTAAAAATAATTTACGAAATGAAATATCATCCTCTGTCAACCCCAAATACTCAGGAAAACTTAGTAGCATGATATTTCCAAAACAAAAGCCTGCCACACCAATCTTATAAATCAGTGTTTTATTCATTTTGGCTCTTTGCTTTTTAGCCGATGAGAATTCTGGAGGATAACCCAGTTGATCTAGGAATTGAGCAAGTTGTTTTAAAGAATAAGTGTTTTTAATAGTAACTTGAATGACTTTTGTACCAAAATTCAATTCGCTATTTACGATTTCGGTGTTAATTTTATTGATATTCTCAAGCAGCCAAATACACGAATTACAATGCACTTGAGGCAAGTAAAGTTCAACCTTTATTCGTTTATCGTCTTTAAATAAAATATGTTTTTTTTGGTAATCCTCTAAATCCAAAAAGTCGTAGTACACTTTTTCTCCTTCTCCACGGGCCTTTATACCAGGTGCACGATCGGACAAGTCATAAAACTTATCCATTCCATTGCTGTGAAGAATATCATAAACTGTCAAACAGCCATTGCAACAGAATTGATGGTTGTCTAGCTGATAAATATCAGTTTCGCAGTGCTCTCCACAGTGATAACAGTTCATGAATACAAAGGTCGATCATGCTTACAGGTCTAAAAATGACAATTATCATTTTTTGAGAAAGGAAATGTCAATGTGTTAAGGCTATCTCACAATTAATTTTTCAGACCAAATTTGATTCAATTGGTTGTCCATCAATCCAATAAAATAAGTTCCCGAATCAAGATTCAAGTCGTCCAACTGAATTTTTTTTTCCATAATGTCATGTTTGCAATAAACCGTTTTACCAATGGCATCATAAACAATAATGGTATGTGGAGAAGTTAGTTTCTCTCCGAAATCAATTGTTGTTGAAGTGCTGAGCGGGTTCGGATAAATAGATATTAATTCTTGTTTTAGTTGACCAACTAATAATTCATTAATTACAGTTACCAGGACAGAAAGCGTATCATCAGGGCAAAAACCGTCCTCATTTGAAACAATTACAGAATATAGGGTCGTTTCATCTGGTGTGGCTTCTGTTGTTGACTCAAAAGGATCTGATAGGCCATCGAATGGAAACCATGAATATGAATCTCCTCCAGTAGCAACTAATGTAGTGCTCTCACCTATGCTAATTGTGATATCTTCAGAAATTGTAGCCACTAGCCCTGCCGGTTTGAATACAATTTTTTTTGGTTCTAGAATCACACAGTCGAGCGGATCTGATGAAACGGTATAAGTTATCATTTCGTCATGAACAACAAAGGTCGTATCTCCCGTGTCAGTGGTAAGGCCAGTAGCCGGAGTCCAAATCCAATTGTAATCATCCACATTTTCACCAGTTAAATAAAACATCACTGTATCACCTGGACAAGCAACGACTGTATCAATTCTTTCAATATCGTCACATTCTGACCAAGGTTCTGCTATTTCCCCATCAATTGTCAAAAAATTTGGATAATAAAAATCACTAAATGCATCATCTAGGGCATCTTCATCTAAAATAATAGCATATGAAAAATTAACTGTATCTCCAGCAGCCAAATCGGTTTTATAGGCCAACGAAATTGCCTTATCTTCGTGTACTGACTCACCTACAACATTCGTTAAAACACCCGTTCCATTCCAAATGTCAGATCCCGAACGATTGCTAAATCCACCATGACTAACACGAAAATTTTCTCCAACAGCCCCAAATGCCAAAAATGAAGGGATGGGCAATTCCTGTGTAGCAGTGACCAATGCTTTCTGGCACATTTCATTAGGTTGTGCAACCACAGTATTATTCGTGTGAAATGTTCCTCCAATAGACTGGTTGTTGTCAGGGTCCACATTTCTATAATAATAGAGGTCGATCAAATCCTCTTCTGTTGTATTGTACAACGTGATATTCGTTGTGTAAAATAGATCGTTTTCCTTAAGACGATAAACTATCTTCATTTCAATGCCTTCAACTTCACCATACCAAGTAGCTGCCATACAAGAACCTTCTTCACTATACAATGGATAACCAGCATGTACAACGATATCATCATCAGCACCACCTGCATTATTATTATAATTCGTTCCATTAATCTCTAATCCAAAACCATTTTCTGGTGAACCAGCTGTAAAGAAATCGCCATGAAATAGTTCCGAATCCCATCCCGTTTCGTTAGGATCAGCTACTAATCCACATGGTGTACCCGGTGCACCACCGCGATAATGAAAACCACCACCGGTACCTGTACCTTCCTTTCCTTTAGCACTGTCAATTGCCACATTTATAAAATTACCTATTAAAAAGGCATTTCCTTCGTAGATTTGTGTCAAGCCATTAATCGAGAACAGGAATAATACTGTAAATAAAAGTTTTGATGTCATAAGTTTAAATTTAAAAAATTTTATTGCTAGTTCGTTAAATACCAGTACAATAAAAACTCCATCTTCAAAATCCGATCTTTTAATTTTTAAGACTTATCACTGTCTATTATTTAAATAGACTTTTTTCTAGCATGAAATAGTCTTCAAGAGGTCTTCATCCCTAGAAATAATCCTAATGATAAGTGGGTTAAATGTCAAAAATTGTTACAAAAGTTTCGCAAGATAATATTATTCATTAAAAAAAACACCTTTTACTCATAATTTGAGTTGATTATCATTCACTTAATCAAGTTATATTACTTATCGTGGAAAAAGCTGACATTACTTCACTGATTGCTAAAATTCAATTCGTAACTGTCAAACTTTCTTCAGCTGATTTACTCAAATTCTCAGTTAATCCCTCTTAATTTTTGATAATTTGAATAATTATTAATTATTTTTAAGCATATTATATTAAAGAACAAAAAACATTATGAAAAATATTGTCTTAATTGACTTCACACCAGAAAGTGACAATAGCTTAAAGTACGCTATTGAAATTACGAAACCAATTAAAGGTGCACATTTAGAGTTGATCAATGTGAGCAAAGCCTCTAACTTTACGGAATCGAATAAAAAATTACAAGCTTTAAAAGAAAAGCATAACAGTGATGAATTGAAAATTGAGGCAGTAGAATTAACGGGCGATTTCATGGAAGTCCTTCCAGAATATATTAACAGTGAAAAAACTGGTTTTGTTTTCTGTGGTACTCATGACATTCGATTTTTAGAACATCTATTTAATAGTAGAGCCTTGAAATTGATGCAAAACTCTCATGCGAACTTTATTTTTATTCCAAATACTAAAAAAAGCACCGATTCACCAAAGCACGTGATGGTTCCTATTTTAGAAGACAACGACTCGCTTCAAAGTTTAGAGCCACTCTTGTTTTTAAAGCACTTTTTGAAGTTTGAAATTACCTTGGTAACGTATAAAGGGCAAGACACGGGGCAAAAAGGAAACCTAATTGTTGCCACAAAAATTTTAGACAAAAAAGATGTTGACTACAAAATCGAATATCTAGGTGAATCTCAAACTGAATTATTGGATGGAATTGAAAACCTTGCTACCTCGCTGAATGTTGAAATGATTTCGATTGTTGATTTTACGGAAGATAGCGTATTCAATTTCGGAGCTGTTGGATTTGTTGAAGGATTAATTCGAAACGAAAACAATCTTGGGGTTATGGTAATTCAAAACCAAGATTTAGAATATTATACTGGATTTAAAACTCAAGGAGGTTGATTAGATTAGAACCTTAAACAAAAATCCCGACTTAGAAAACTAGGTCGGGATTTTTTATTATCTCATAACAGTGACATGACCACTTTCATAATGTTTTTTATCGGTCATTGTTTCTCCAAATTCCATTTTCCAAACATAAACACCATCCGGAACGATGTCTCCATTTCCGTAGGTTCCATCCCATGCTCCTGTAGCGTCGTAAGATTCAAATACCATTTCTCCCCAACGGTTAAATATCATTAAGTGAAAATCGTAGATATCTAAGCCTGAAGCAAACTGAGGTCTAAATTTATCGTTGAACGAATCTCCATCAGGCGTAAAGGTATTTGGAATAAAATAAATCAAAACATCGTTTATTTTAATTCGTTTTGTGATGGTGTCTGCACATCCAAAATCATTAGCTGCAATTAATGTCACAGGGTAGGTTACGTTACCCACTTCTGGGTAAAAATGCACAGGCTCAAATGTCGATGAGTTCGCTGTTCCATCTCCAAAACTCCATTCATACGTTGTCGCATAGTCAGCATGATTGATAAAATTAACTTCTGTATCCATGATATCGATTGCTTGTGGAGTATATGAAAAATCTGCCACTGGCTGCTCAAATATTTCCACAGCATTGGGTTGAACAAAACTCGCAACACATCCTTCGATAGAGGTTATTGTTAATGTTACATCATAAATTCCTGCCGAATTATATTGGTAAGATGGTGCGCTTGCTGAACTTACTCCACCGTCTCCAAAATCCCAGAAATAAGATGCTCCTGGAGTTAAGGTCGTGAAATTAATCGTATGCGGATTACACCCTTTCATCTCATCCCCCAAAAAAGAAACGTTTGGTAAAGGGTGAACTGTTACTGTTACTGCGTCT
>NZ_LYPF02000012.1 GCF_001661595.2 Crocinitomix algicola | reverse complement strand
TGCATCACAACCAGAGCCGTCAGAAACGTCAAAATAATACCAGCCCGTCGATAAAGTATTTGCCGTGTTAGAATTATCCTCGTTAATCGTCACTCCGTCTTCATCAGAAATAACAAACACAAGGTCTCCAGCTGCACCTTCCACGTTTACCGTAATCGACCCATCAGAAAAACCATAACAAGAGGGTTCATTAATAATTAAATCAAGTGTCAAACTATTAGTCATAACGATTTCTAGTTCATATACATCAGAGCAACCAGCATCGGAAGTGACCACCAAGGTAACGGTATAAGTACCTGCTGCACCATAAGTATGAATAGGATTTTCCTCATCAGAAACCCCACCATCACCAAAACTCCAAGCCCAATCAACAATGGAGCCGCTTTCAATTGAGGAAATATCGTTAAATTGAACATCGTTTAACACGCATCCCCCTGTGCCACCATCTTCGGAGGAAACACCATTTACCACAAACTCAAGATTAGCATCTGGAATAGGGTAAACTGTAACTTCTTTTAAAATAGTATCATTACAGCCTACATCATTAAGTCCAATTAATTCAACATCATAGACACCTGGTTCATCGAAAACATGAGAAGGATTTTCATCATCAGAAGAGTCTCCGTCTCCAAAATCCCAGTCCCAATCAGGACTAACACCAGGACCAACAATAGAAGTATTAGAAAAAGTGAACTCTTGACCAGCACAAATATTGTCGAAATCGAAATCAACCTCAATTATTTCACCTTCATCCACACTATGATTTTTTCTTATACAATCATCTCCTAAAAAATAAACTGCACTGTAATCTCCTAATCCATAAGGCATAATATCAATAACTTCATCAGTTTCACCAATCAATGCTATTCCATCTTTATACCATTGCCATGTCCCACCACTAGTATCAGTTGATGCCTCCAGAGCTAAATCTCCATCACACCAATCACCAGACTCAGAAATAGCAGAATTAAATGATTCACTATCAATTAACGTCAAACCATCTACATAATAATAATTGTGCCCATCCGGACCGGCAGGTGGATCAGGATTACAAGGTCCACCTATAGCAATAGCATAAATATCAACGGCTGGGGTAAACGTTAATGTAATTTCTTGCCAAGCACCATCTGGAGTATAAACTATATCGAGCGATGTTAACAATTCCCAATCACCACCAGGAACTGGGCAATTCGTACCTAGCCAAGGCAAATCCGTTGGTTCTGGAGTTCCAAAAAGACTAAATTCAAAATCGACATATCCGTTAGCATAGGCCGTGTACATATTAAGTGTATATTCGGTACCTGCTAAAAGAGGAGATATTAGATGAGCCCCCACATACTCTAAATATCCAGAGTTGTTTGAAATAAATCCCACAAACCCATCTCCACCGCCACCGGGTAATGGAGTTTCAGGATCAAACCAAGTGGCATCATATCCTGTTGGTGTATTAAAGTCACAATTATTATAATAATCCGAGGTTGCGGTAGAAGCTTGAATCCAAGTTTCTGCACAATGTAATTGTCCAAAACCAGTTGGACAACAATCTCTATCTTCAAATGAAGGGTTTGGAATTAAACTGGCTAACTCTCCATCAACGCCACCTGAACATTCACAATCTTCATCATTCAGATCAATTAGTCCATCTCCATCGTCATCAATGGCGTTATCACAAATTTCTTGCCCATAGACCAAGCAAGACGAAAAAATAAATAAAATGTATAAAAGCGATTTCATAAGCTGTAAGTTTAACTTAACAGACGCTTAGTTAATCAGATAGGTTGCAGGTACAAAAAAAAAGCCCCGACATTTCTGTCAGGGCTCAATATTTATGGTAGTTTAAGAATTACTTCTCTCCTTTTTCCATTTCATCTTTTAAAGCAGATAACGCATCCAAATCACCTAAAGTAGATTTTTCGTTTGAGTTATTGATTGCTTTTACAGCTTGATTTCCACCAGACTTAGAAGATTTCTTCTTAGCTCCAGTAGATGGACGATCTTCACCTTCTTCGAACATTCTAGTATGAGAAACAACAATCTTACGACCTTCTTTGTTAAACTCGATAACCTTGAAATCTAATGTTTCTTCCGCAGTTGCATTAGAACCATCTTCTTTTCTTAAGTGTTTCTTAGGACAAATTCCTTCGACACCATATGGTAAAGAAACGATTGCAGCTTTATCTTTTTTCTCTTCGATAATTGTTCCTTGGTGAACACTTCCTTCAGCAAATGTAGTTTCAAACACATCCCAAGGGTTTTCTTCCAATTGTTTGTGCCCTAAAGAAATTCTTCTGTTATCACGATCTAATTCAAGAACAACAACATCTAATTTATCTCCTACTTTACAGAATTCTGATGGGTGTTTCACTTTTTTAGACCATGATAAGTCAGAAATATGAATTAATCCATCAACACCTTCTTCTAACTCAACAAATACACCGAAGTTAGTAAAGTTTCTTACTACTGCGTTGTGTTTAGAATCAACAGGGTATTTAGTTTCGATATCTGCCCAAGGATCTGGCATTAATTGTTTGATACCAAGAGACATTTTACGCTCTTCACGATCAAGAGTTAAAACAACCGCTTCAACCTCATCTCCAACTTTCATGAAGTCTTGCGCCGTTCTTAAATGCTGTGACCAAGACATTTCTGAAACGTGAATTAGACCTTCAACACCTGGAGCGATTTCGATAAACGCACCGTAATCCGCGATTACAACCACTTTACCTTTTACTTTGTCTCCAACGTTTGTATTTTCATCCAACGCATCCCAAGGGTGAGCTTGTAATTGTTTCAATCCTAAAGCAATTCGCTTTTTGTTATCATCGAAATCTAGAATTACAACATTAATCTTCTCATCTAATGTTACAATTTCTTCCGGATGATTTACTCTACCCCAAGAAAGGTCAGTAATATGAATCAATCCATCTACACCACCTAAATCAATAAACACACCATAAGAAGTAATGTTTTTAACAGTACCTTCTAATACTTGTCCTTTTTCTAGGCCACCAATGATTTGTTTCTTTTGCTCCTCAAGCTCTGCTTCAATAAGCGCTTTATGAGATACAACAACATTTTTAAATTCGTGATTAATCTTAACCACTTTGAACTCCATATTCTTCCCTACGAATTGATCGTAGTCACGAATAGGTTTAACATCAATTTGAGAACCAGGTAAGAATGCTTCAATTCCAAAAACATCAACAATTAAACCGCCTTTAGTTCTACACTTAACAAATCCAGTAATAATTTCACCAGTTTTAAGCACTTCGTTTACACGTTGCCAAGCTCTGTGCGTACGTGCTGTTCTGTGTGACAATACTAACTGTCCGTATTTATCTTCTAATTGCTCAACAAATACCTCTACTGAATCACCAACCTTTAAATCTGGATTATATCTAAATTCATTGATTGGAACAACACCTTCAGATTTATAATCAACATTGATTACAACTTCTTTTTGTGTCATCATAATTACTTTTCCATCTATAACTTCTTTCTCCTGAATTGAGTTCAAGGTTTTGTCATAAACTTCATTTAACTCTGCAATTTCAGCAGGAGTATGCCCATCGTTTTCATAAGCATACCAATCAAATTCTTTTTGAGCTGGAGCTTCCGCAGCTACTGGTGTTGTTTCTTCAACATTTGCAGCTGTTTCTGCAGCAACTTCTTTTTCGTTTGTTTTTTCTTCAGCCATTTTGGCGTTTCATTTGTATCTCAATCACCTGAAATTGAGAGATTTTTATAAAATGTTCCGATCAGGTATCGGTCCGTTTAACCTAAAACGGGGTGCAAAGATAGTGTTTTTCAATCAGCTATACAAATTCAATCGAAAATTATTTATACGCTAATTAATTGATTCCATTCTACTTGTACACCTGCATAAAAAAAATCGTACTTCGTCTAAAATTTGTTGTAAAATTAAAATTCTTATCCTAAATTTGAGATACCCTGAATGGAATGAATTTTAGCGTTAGAAAATTTTATTTCAGTATTTAATATTTCCCTACCCAAAACTGAATAGCATGATAAAAAAGTTATTTTGGAGGAAATCTAAGTACCAAAATTTTTGGTTGTGGTTTCATGACTTTGACGAGATTTTGTACGAAGCATTTAAAGAGGATCCAGAACATAATGCCATGCGCAGGCTACTTGTAATGCGCCTATTTAATATACATCGTAGTATAGGATTTGAGATTGTAAAAAATAATCCAGAATTTCCGTTTGAAATTGTTGTTACTGCAAATGGTTCGAAAGAGGCCATAGACCACATAAAACACCTAGCGATACATCAGACTGAAACAAAAAATTTTAATTTCACATGGTTAAAACAGCGCAGTTCTAAAAAAAATGTACGTGTGCACTATCGCGGTTTAGACTTAAGCTATGAAAATATCTCATTTGAACCCATTCCAAACAACGAAAAATTCGGGGTATGTTTGTATATTGATGGGTTTAAACAAAACGAAGCATATATTGGAGCAACCTATTTATTATTAGATCATTTATTGGGTGAATACGACGTAACGCACCATTTAAATTATCTCGATTGGCAAGTAAGGGAACAAGGCTGTACAAAAGGACGGCCATTTTATGAATTACGCGCCGTCATTGATAAAGTAAAATCTAAATTAAAACATGAGTAAAAAACTTGTGATTTTGACCATACCCGGTATTGGCTCACATCAACCTGGATATTCAGAAGAATTAATACGTAAAATTGATAAATATTCTATCGGAACAGCACTAGAATCTAACTATACACTCATAGAAACAATTCCTTTTAGCGTAACTGAAATTGACAAAAACCAACAAGCCCTCTATCGTAGAATGATTAGCGATAACGAACTCGGTGGATTATTAAGTTTGCGAAAATTTGTATTAGAAGCTTTTGGAGATGCTGTTACTTTTGAGCAAGGGTCTTGTGATTCGGATAGTAATTATCATAAAATTCATCACTATTTACGCAATCAAATAGAAGACGCAAACCAATTAATCAATACATACAGCGATGCTAAACTTGTAATCATTGCTGCCTCGATGGGAGTTCATATTCTATCTACATATATTTGGGATGCTGACCATTCAAAAGGTATTTTTTCTAAAAACAGCGCCAACAAATTACAAAACTTAAAAAATCTATCTTGTTTATTCAGTATTGGCTGTAATATTCCTTTATTCATTTCTGGAAAAAAGGAACATGAGGTTTTTCCATTTGAGCCTCGAAATGAAATGTTTAAATGGGACAATTTTTATGACAAAGATGATGTTTTAGGATGGCCTTTATCCCCAATAAATAGTCACTATGATAAATTAGTTAATGACTATCAAATCAATACAGGACAATATATTGGTAGTCATCTACGCTATTGGAAAAACAAGGACTTTTCAGAGTTACTTGTGAAACGGCTAATTCAATTAATTCAGTCGAATTAACCTTTATTCTCTTAACATTTTTTAATTATTCTTAGTGAAATTTTTAGGCGCGAATACGTTCTTAATAAAGAAACGAATACAAACTTTAAAAAATTTCGCAACATGAAAAATACGTTTATAAACATGATGGCTGCTTCCGCAATTGGATGTCTTTTTGGAGGGGGTGCTATTTTGTACTATCATTCAAACACTTTTGAAGAAGAATCTTCTTTTAATGCAATACCTGTAGAGCCTATTACAGCTCAACCAGTATCGCTTAAAGAAATAGAAACAACCGAAAATTATCAATTTGCAAATTTGACACCGGCTTCAGAAAAAGGGGTTGAAACTGTGGTTCACATCACTACTGAATTTGTCAGAGAGGAAATTACTTACGATCCGTTCATGCGATTATTTTATGGAGAAGATGCTTATCAAACACGAAAAAGAAGAGGCAAAGCTTCAGGTTCTGGTGTTGTTGTATCTCCTGAAGGGTATATTGTTACCAACAACCACGTCGTTCAAGATGCAAATAAAATTACGGTATCATTAAATGGAAACCGATACAAAGGAGAGTTAATCGGAACAGACCCTTCAACAGATCTGGCAGTCATTAAAATTGATAAAAAAAGACTGCCCTATTTAGAATTCGGTAATTCGGATGAACTGCGGCTGGGTGAATGGGTTTTGGCTATAGGTAATCCGCTCAATTTGCAGACCACCATAACAGCAGGTATTGTTAGTGCAAAAAATCGAAATATTGATCTTTTAACTGCCAATTACAACCCGGAAGAAGCGATTTTTCCAGTAGAATCTTTTATTCAAACAGATGCGGCGGTGAACTCAGGAAACAGTGGTGGCGCATTGGTCAATCAGTCAGGAGAGCTTATTGGAATTAACACGGCGATTGCTTCTGGAAATGGATTTTATACTGGATATTCATTTGCAATTCCCTCCAATATTGTCAAGAAGGTAACACTTGACTTGATACAGCATGGAGAAGTTAAACGGGTACAACTTGGGGTAAGTATAATGGATAATAATGCCCAGGTTGCAAAAGAATTTAACTTAGGTTCAGAAAAAGGAGTTGTCATTACAGAAATCCTGCAGGGAGGAAATGCTGCTGATTCAGAATTAAAGAAAAAAGACATTGTTTTAGCAGTGAATAACAAAACAATTGGAACCATTAGCGAACTGCAGGCAGAATTAGCAATTCACAAACCAGGTGACTCTATAAACTTAGAGATTCAACGAGGAGAAAAACGAAAAAGAGTAGAAGTACTGCTTAAATAAAATAAAAGGGCTACCACTATTCTACGGTAGCCCTTTATCTTATTCTTTTATTCGTTTTTAATCACTAACTTTTCGATGCGTAACGCATCTTCACCTTGTAACCATAGCGTATAAATTCCACTTTCAATACCTTCAAGTCTTATTTGCGCTGAGGCATTTTTCATCAAGTCTTTAAGAATAACTCGTCCATTTTGATCAAAAATTGTTATCCAAATCTTTTCTGTATTCCCTTCGAGTTCAATATTAAAAAACCCTTGACTAGGATTAGGGTAAACTAATGCACTGATTAGCTCTTCTTCAATATTATCAAATCCAAAAATGATGCATTCGGAAGTATCTACACATAGTCCTCCTAAAGTAATTTGAACAGCGTAAAAACCAGGCTCTTCGGGAGAATAGGATTGATCATTAGCTCCATCTATAGGGGTATAGTCTAAATCGCAATTCAACCATTGATAAGTTGCTCCCTCTTGAGCACTTACTAAGGTGATACCATCTTCTATTGTTACAGATAAATCAAAATCTTCCTCAACGTTTACCGAATAAGTCATTGACTGAGTACAACCTGCATCATCAGTAACAACGATTGTATAATCACCCTCAGTTAATCCGTCAATATCCTCAGTTACCTCATTAAAATCGATATCATCAATTTTAGTCCATTCAAAAACATAACCAGGCGTTCCACCTCCCACTGTGACATCAATCATACCATTTGATGAACCCGGGCAATCTTCATTCGAAAGCAACACCAAATCAATAACTATTTCATCCGGAGCAATTAATTCAAATTCAGTTGATGCTAGACACCCCATATCGTCCATCACCTCAACAATGTAGATTCCTTCTAATAATTCTGACAAATCTTGCATATCGTCATCATCCCCTACTCCGTCATTATCCCAATCATAAGTATATTCTCCCGAACCACCAGAAACACTAATATCGATACTACCATCCTCACTATCCGAACAAGACGGATTATTTGACACCACACTTTCAATACTCAAAACCTCGGACGCATCTACAGTAATTATAGTTGAGCAAGAGTCTACATTACCATAAACATCAACAGCATATAACCAAACTTCATTTTCTCCAGCATCTTCACAGGTAAAATCACTAACAGAAAGTTCTAACCCTTCAATTCCACAACCATCAGTGGTTCCAGCATCTAGATCATCGGCAGAGATAGTCGTTGTTCCTGTCGCGTCCAAAACTACTGTAAAATCTGCGGCACAGTTCATTACAGGAGGTAAATTATCAATCACAAAAATGGGCGAATAACAAGTCGCTGTTAAACCACTTTCATCAGTGATTGTTAACTCTACAGGAATTCCAATTGTTGGAGCCGTCACAAATGTTTTGACGTCTAACGGGGAGGCTGCAGTTAAATTATTCAGTTCCCCATCCCATTCATTTATTCCACTAAAAGTCCAATTATCGATATTAAAACTTGCGCCATCGGGGCCTGTTTCGGAAATTCTTTTTGCCCATCCATCAAGATAATCCCACGGAGTACCTGAGCCATCTTCATCAATATCTCCAAAAACATCAATTACTTCACCATCCATAAATAACTCTATAGCATCATCACCATTAATTGCAGCATCACCATCTAAATAATCGCTCTCAAAACCAAACCATTCAAAAAAGTTTCCATTTTCAGTGGCCACGTATAAATACTCTCCTGCACTTGCACTCACTGCTGGAAAAGTAAACTCTATTCCATCCGATCCGCCACCGTTATTAGCGAATCCAATACCATAACGGCTTAAGTCTTCAATATCATTGATTACATAAACCTCAACACCTTTAGGGGTGCCACCAGTTAAAGGGCCATCAAATACAGCCGACAGTACAAGGCTTGGCTCATCTTCATACGTTGTTATATCCTCGCAAGAAAATTCTGTCACACTAGCTTCATAGGTTAAACCACCTTCACAAACAGCAAAAGAACCACCATCTAAATCTTCAGGGCTTAAAGTTCCTGCTCCCAAATCATCTAAAAATACGGTTTGACTTTGACAAATGGCAACTGGATTCTCATCAGCGCACTCATAAGTTATCTCTAATATTGGTGCAACTCCGTCATCCTTACTACCAAAACGTCTAGCATTACACGTTGACTCTTCATCACCTAATAAAATCCAACCATGGTTTGAACTTGGGTTGTTTAACCAGTTTTGAACATGGTAAACCATTTGTTCTGACGACCAAGTATAATCAGTCAACACTTCACCAACATCAGTTGTAGCTGTGGCATCACTTATAAAATCGCCACCTAAATCATCCCATGCTTCAGTAAAATGCATTGCATTCACCCAAGTTGCATCAGGAACGACTGGAGAAGCTCCTCCTCCGGAGCCAAAAGATGTACCTTCCCCCCATTCAGTCGTTACACGGTGTAAAGAATAAGCTTGAGTACCTGCTCCTGGACTTACTTTATCCAAGTTCAGATGTAGGGAGACCGCAGTAATGGTGGCTCCTGCCGGGACAATATCCGAAATATCAAATTCGATTAAAGCCCGTCGAGTATTCCCAGTACAAGTAATACCTGAGTATAAACGACCAATTCCATTTGAGTTAGTACTTTCTGAATAGATAGAATTATCTTTCTCAGGACTTAACTCGACTGTAGTTTGTGCATATCCAGAAGACCATATAAGTCCGAATGATGCGATTGATAGTAGAAATTTTTTCATATAAAATTATTTACACTCCTTTGAAAATTACCATATCCAATGGAGAACTTTTCAATAAATATATGAAATTCCGTGACTATATACCTAATAATCAATACACCGCCTTAATTAAATTTAAGGAATTAAGATTTAAATCCAACCGCAACTGTTCCATTTGAATTTGGGTCAATGATGATAAATGCACCTTGTTTCGGATTTGCTTTATAAGAATCCAAAAACACAGGTTGAGCAGATTTTATTTCAACGATATTTATAGAATTGACTCCCACATTTTCAGGATTTTGTTCAAAGGCAAGTGCATCAAAATTCAATTGACTTTCAATCTGATTGAATTTAATCTGCGTTGTGAAACTCCCTTGTTTGAGAATATATTTTTGGGAAAGATTTAAATCAGTTGTGCTCAACCAGCAAATATGTGATTGAAACACCTTTTCACCACCTATCCTTGATTCTTGATGGGAAAAAACATCACCACGTGAAACGTCTATATCACTGTCCAGCTCAATGGTTATTGCTTCACCTTTTTCCGCTTTTAACAACTGATCTTTATAGCGATGAATCGTTTTAACTATTGCTGTTTGACCTGTTGATTGAACAAGAATTTTATCTCCAAGGTTTATTCGACCACTAACCACTTTTCCCGCATAACCTCTAAAATCATGGAACTCATCACTATGGGGGCGAATAACATATTGAACATTAAATCGAAAAGGTTCATTTACAGGAGTTTTTAACACGATTTGCTCAAGATAATCGATGACAGTAGGTCCATTGTACCATGTAGTATTGTTTGACTTTTGAACAACGTTATCACCGTATTTTGCGGAGATTGGAAAATAAGCCAATTGACGATTGTTCAGATTAAACTGATTTTGAAGCTCTGTTAGTTCAGACTTTATCTTGTTAAACACGCCTTGATCGTAATCAACCAAGTCCATTTTGTTCACCACAAACAAAATCTGATCAATTTCCATCAAAGAAGCTATAAATAAGTGTCTTTTCGTTTGTTCCACGATTCCATTTCTAGCGTCGATAAGAATCATGAATACTTGTGAATTGGATGCACCCGTAATCATATTACGTGTATACTCCACGTGCCCAGGAGTATCCGCAATTATATATTTACACGTTTTAGAGGAAAAGTATATGTGAGCCACATCAATGGTTATTCCTTGTTCTCTTTCAGCTGTTAAACCATCTGTAATTAGAGATAAGTCGAGTTCATCTAAACCTCTTTTTTTTGAAGCGTTTTCAATGCTTTCTATTTTATCTTTTGGTAAAGAATTTGTGTCAAATAATAATCGACCAATAAAAGTACTCTTACCGTCATCAACACTACCTGCAGTTGATAATCTTAAAATATTTAAATCTTTCATTTTATACTTAAAAATAACCTTCTTCTTTTCTTTCTTCCATTGCAGCTTCAGAGCGTTTATCATCTATTCGAGCACCTCTTTCTGAGATTTCTGCAGCTTCAATTTCCGAGATTACCGCATCTAAATTATTGGCAATGGAATCAACTGCAGCGGTACAAGTCATATCACCCACGGTTCTAAATCGAACATCTTTTTCAAAAACTTCTTCGTGCTCATCTCGATGAATAAATTCCGAATCTGACCAAATTAATCCATCCCTCATGAAGACTTTTCTTTTGTGTGTAAAATAAACGGAAGGTAATTTGATTTTTTCACGCTTAATATAATTCCACACATCCAGTTCTGTCCAATTTGAGATTGGAAAAACGCGTACGTTCTCCCCTTTCGAAATTTTACCATTTAACATATCAAATAGTTCAGGACGTTGGTTTCTTGCATCCCATTGGCCAAAATCATCTCGTATCGAAAAAATTCGCTCTTTAGCTCTGGCTTTTTCCTCATCTCTTCGCGCCCCACCTATACAAGCATCAAAGCCAAATTCTTCTATTCCCTCTAACAAGGTTATCGTTTGTAATTTGTTTCGACTTGCATAGCGACCAGACTCTTCTTTTATATTCTTTCTTTTGATGGAGTCTTCAACATACCTTACGATTAAATCAAGACCTAAATCGTTAACCAATTGATCCCGAAAAGCTATCGTTTCAGGGAAATTATGACCGGTATCGACATGCATTAAGCGGAACGGAATTTTGGCGGGATAAAAAGCTTTAATTGCCAAATGAACTAAGGTTATGGAATCTTTACCTCCAGAAAATAGAATAACTGGATTTTCAAATTGAGCGGCTACTTCCCGCATAATATAAATTGACTCATTTTCGAGTTCGTCTAAATAATTCATTGTTATTTCGTTTGATGTAAACCACATTCTTTTTTTGAACTTTCCCACCACCATCGACCAGCACGTTCATCTTCTCCATCAACAATTGGTCGCGTACATGAGCTACAACCAATGCTTGGATATCCTTTTTTGTGAAGGGAATTTACAGGCACATTGTTCTTTTCAATATATTCTTCTAATTCTTGTTTTGACCAATGAAAGAGCGGATGAATTTTTACAATTTTATTTACTTCATCCCATTCTACCTGAGTCATATGTTGTCTATTTTCCGATTGTTCAGCTCTTAACCCTGTTACCCAAATATTCTTCCCTTTGATTGCTCTTTGCAAAGGCTCAATTTTTCGTATACCACAACATTCTTTCCTATTTTCCACAGAATCGTAGAAAGAATAAGGGCCTTTTTTAGTAACTAATTCTTCGACCCTATCTGTTTTAGGGTAATACGTATTTATTTCAAGTTTATATTTTTTCACTGTACGATCAAACACTTGGTAAGTCTCTTCGAAAAGCCTACCAGTGTCTAACGTAAAGATATCAATATTGAACTGATTCTTAGCAATTATATCCGTTATTACCTGATCTTCCTTTCCAAAAGAAGTGGAAAACACAATACCAGACGAAATTTCAGTTGCGTTTCTTAAAATTTCTTGAGGCGAATCACCTTGCAATTTATTAAGGAGTTTATTCATTATATATATTTATTCCAAAGTCGTTCATGTAAATAATACAAAGCCATTTTAGTAAAAACCTCAATGGTACCAATAGATGCTGCCACAGTTAGTTCCCCGGTCATCAGATATGCAATAACCATTGTGTCAATGGTTCCAACAATTCGCCAGCTTATGGTTTTAAAAATAGTTTTAGTTGTAGAATCCCCCTTCCTACCAGTTCTTCTCTTAACTAAAAAATCAAATATCATCTACAAAAATTTTGGCAAATATACTTAATCTACCGATTTAATAGACTATTAGCTGAAATTTTTTATCCCTCTAGCTTCAACATATCATCTAAAGTTCTTTTTTCCAGAATCTTAAGTGTCTCATCTCTAACATCCACCATCATTAAATGTAAGCCACATGCTGTTTCCGTTGAACATTCAGAACAAGATTCGTAATAATTGAGGCTTGCGCAAGGAAGCATAGCAATTGGGCCATTAAACATGCGAATAATTGTAGCCAGTTGAATCTCAGATGGATTTTTTAACAAATAATAACCACCACCCTTACCCATTTTTGAATTCAAAATACCTGCCTTTTTCAAATCCAGTAAAATAACTTCTAAAAATTTTTTAGGCGCTTTTGTATTCTCTGCAATTTCACTAATTAAAACAGGCTTTTTATCGACTTGTTTTCCAAGAAATGTCAGTGCATGAAACGCATACTTAGTTTTTTTCGATAACATATTTTAAACCTTGAATTCGGTGAAATTTTCAAATTATCTTCTTTACAAAAATAACGGAAGTTTGAAAATCTAACAATTTTTTAATCCAAAATTAAACCTACACTGTTTTGCAATTTGATTAGATTAGTAACCTTAGCGAACAAAACCATTTTTCATTCAAATTATTTGATATATAATTAAAAATCATTATCTTTTAGGATTGAAACGACCTAAAAATCGCTCAAATAAAACCAACCTACTTCCTACAATGGACGTTTAATATTAACAGACAAAGAGAGAAAACCGCAACATGAGACAACTAAAAATAACCAAACAAGTCACCAATAGAGAAACAGCTTCTCTAGATAAATACCTTCAAGAAATAGGCCGAGTTGATTTAATAACAGCAGAGGAGGAAGCTGAACTTGCTCGTAAAATTCGAGAAGGCGATAAAGTAGCCTTAGAGCGACTAACAACAGCCAACCTACGCTTTGTCGTATCGGTTTCTAAACAATACCAAAATCAAGGTTTATCATTACCAGACTTAATTAATGAGGGTAATTTAGGTCTTATAAAAGCAGCTCAGCGATTTGATGAGACCAGAGGTTTCAAATTCATTTCCTATGCCGTTTGGTGGATTCGTCAATCCATACTTCAAGCACTTGCAGAGCAAGCTCGTATTGTTCGATTGCCTTTAAACAAGATTGGAATCATCAACAAAGTAAATAAAGCTTTTTCAGAGTTAGAACAGGATTTAGGCCGTGCACCAACCATTGACGAATTGGCGGATGCATTAGAGTTTTCGCGAACTGACATTCGAAACTCACTCGAAAACAATGGTCGACATGTATCGATGGACGCTCCTTTAAAGGAAGGTGATGAATCAAGTTCTAGCATGTATGACGTACTCCAAAATTGGGAAAATAATAACCCGGAGCATGATTTAATATTAGAATCGTTAAGAGGAGAGATAGAACGGTCTTTAAACACACTAAAACATCGAGAGGCAGATGTTATTCGCCTGTACTTCGGACTGGACAACCAACCTCCTATGACTCTAGCAGAAATTGGAATACGTTTTGATTTAACACGAGAACGAGTAAGACAAATAAAAGAAAAAGGAATACGTAAATTAAAGAATACTTCTCGAAGCAAAATGCTAAGAGCCTATCTTGGTTAAACTTGTTGAGTATTGTTTAATTTATAGTAAATACCATTTTGATTGGTTATTAAATCTTGATGCCTGCCTTCTTCCACCACTTTCCCATTCTCTAAAACGAGGATATTATCCGCATTTTTAATTGTAGATAAACGATGTGCAATTACAAACGATGTTCTACCTTGCATCAATTGGTCAAGTGCATCCTGAACAAGTTTTTCAGATTCCGTATCCAATGCTGATGTTGCCTCATCTAAAATTAAAATTTTAGGGTCTTTTAATACTGCACGTGCAATAGCAATCCTTTGTTTTTGACCTCCAGAAAGTTGAATACCTCTATCCCCCACTAACGTTTCCATTTGATTTGGAAAGCTCATGATAAAATCATAAGCATTTGCTTGTTTAGCTGCAGCGATAACCTCGGCATCCGTAGCGTTAATGTTACCATATAAAATATTCTCTTTAATCGTACCTCCAAACAATATAACATCTTGCGGTACTAATGCAATTTGACTCCTTAAACTTGAAAGTTGAAAAGAATCAATTGTCTGATTATCAAAGAGAATATCTCCTTTATCAATATTATATAGGCGAAGTAATAATGAAGAAATAGTTGATTTTCCCGCACCTGAACTTCCGACTAAGGCTGTTGTTTGCCCTGGCTGACAAGTAAAGTTAATACCATTTAAGACCTGAACCTCTTTTCTTTGAGGATAAGAAAAATAAACAGATTTAAATTCTACTTTCCCTTCAAAATTTTGAATTTTCGTTCCTGCTTCTTTTTCAACCGGTTCTTCCAAAACATCCATTAAATGTTCTGTTGCGCCAATTGCCTTTTGAATTTTTGCCCATAAATCTGGAATTGAGCCAAAAGAAGCACCAAGAAATATTGTAAATAATATAAAAGTGAAAAATTCTTGTTCCGTAATAAATCCCGCTATCTCCATCGATTTGGCTTTCCAGATTACAAATGCCACTCCCCCAAAAAGACCAAACAAGATAAAAGAAACAAACCCACCTCTCATGAGTCCTCCTTTAATGTTTAATCGCATTATATTATTTACCCTTTCTTCATAACGATTAGCTTCATATTTTTCATTGGTAAACGATTTTACATTCACAATTCCTGTAAGTACTTCCTCTAAAATTGAGTTTGACGAAGCTGATTCATTTTGAGCAGCTTTTGACAAACCTCGGATATACCGTCCAAACACAATTGCAATTATCGCCAAAACTGGAACTACCGCTAACATCCACAGGGCAAGTTCCCAAGACGCATATAAAATAAAAGTCAATGCTATAATAATTGTGATGAATTGTCTAAAAAATTCTGCTATTGTAGTGTTTAAAGTCTCTTGTAATAAATTTATATCCGTTGCTATTCGAGAAGTCAACTCTCCTACTTTATTACGATTATAGAAGTCCAACGGTAAATGAATAAGCTTATTAAAAGCATTTCTTTTTAAATCACGTAAAGCCCTTTCGGTAACATGGTTAAAAAGTACTATCCTGAAGTAGGAAAAAAAAGCTTGTGCACCAAAAACCACCATCATAACAATAATTATGTTGTTAATATTTGTCATATCCAAATTTGGCAAATCAATCATGGGTTGATCCCCTTCATTTGTACCAAGTAGCTGCCCTGTTAACGCAGGGAATAGAAGAGCTGTAATACTTGAAAAGACTAGAAAGATCCATCCGACAAGATAAACCCAACGATAAGGTTTTAAAAATAGTAAAAACCTTTTTGCTTTTTTGTATGCGTCTTTTGACAGCTCTATTTTTTCTCTTTTTTTTCTACCTCCAAACATTAAATCGCTTAATTTAGTTGACAAAATTAAACTGATTCTGAGGAAAGAATGTCATAAAAGGAACATATTTTAGAAAAAATTCCTTGAAAACTTTGTACTCAATTTATTTGTTGTATCTTTGCGCACCCGAATGGGACAGAATTGAATTTTTAAGACACTATAATACTTGCAGAGATGAGCAAAAGAACATTTCAACCTTCATTAAGAAAAAGAAGAAACAAACACGGATTTAGAAGCAGAATGGCAACTAAAAGTGGAAGAGCTGTAATCAATGCACGAAGAAAGAAAGGAAGAAAAAAACTTTCTGTATCTTCAGAGCGATTAGCTAAGCGTTAATCCGCAACAAGATATTTTATAGAGCTTCTCGGCGTTTGTCGAGGGGCTTTTTTTGTTTGTCTAAATTGCACAAGCGTTTTTTTGAGGTTTTGATCTACTCAAAAAAAGAATATTATTTTTGTTATTATGAAAAGTGACTATCAATCAGGAATGAAAATAGGAATATTAGGTGGGGGCCAACTGGGAAGAATGTTTATCCAGGAAGCGCTGAACCTCGATATCCACGTTCATATTTTAGATCCTGAGCAGGATGCCCCTTGCGCACCAATCGCCCATCATTTTGTACAAGGTGACATTAAGGACTTTGATACAGTTTACAACTTCGGAAAAGATAAAGACGTTGTAACAATTGAAATAGAACATGTCAATGTAGATGCATTGGAGCAATTAGAAAAAGATGGCGTACAAGTTTATCCGCAACCTCGGGTTATTCGATTAATTCAAGATAAAGGTAGCCAAAAAGAATTCTACGAAAAAGAAAATATTCCAACGGCACCTTTTAGACTTGTTGCTGAAAATGCCGACCTGCAAGATCATTTGGATTACCTCCCTTATATGCAAAAAGCACGAAAAGGGGGATATGATGGTAAAGGCGTTCAAGCAATTAAATCAACTGATGATTTTAGTAAAGCTTTTACAACAGCCAGTGTACTCGAATCATTCATTGATTTTGAAAAAGAACTTTCAGTAATTGTTGCGCGTAACAAAGATGGAGCAACAACCACCTACCCTATCGTGGAGTTGGAATTTAATCCAACCGCTAATTTGGTGGAATTTTTATTTGCCCCAGCTGATGTCACTAACGAAATTGCTGAAACCGCTCAAAAAATAGCAATAGACATAATCACGAAGCTCGATATGGTTGGATTATTAGCGGTTGAACTCTTCCTTACAAAATCGGGTGAAGTGCTCGTTAACGAAATCGCTCCACGACCGCACAACAGCGGACATCAAACCATCGAAGCTAATTATACCTCTCAATATGAGCAGCATTTACGGTCCATTATCAATCTACCTTTAGGATCAACAAATGCTATCCAACCTTCTGTCATGGTCAATCTTTTAGGTGAGCCGAATCATACTGGCAAGGCAAAATATGAAGGAATTGAAACTGTTTTAGCTATGGAAGGAGTGTTTCCCCATCTCTACGGCAAAACAAATACAAAGCCCTTCAGAAAAATGGGACATATTACTATTACAAACGCGACTTTAAATAAAGCCAAAGAAATTGCGTTTAAAGTAAAAGAAACTTTAAAAGTTGTCTCAGAATAGAACACAATTAAAACACATTGAATCGATTCGGGCGTTTGCTGCTCTATCGGTTGCTATCTTTCATTTCACCAATGCTTGGAACGAAGGAAACTTTTTAATTCCCAATGCCGATCAACGGTTCTTTTTCACCTATGGAGCTCAAGGAGTAGAGATTTTTTATGTTATTTCAGGATTTATAATTCCTTACGCACTGTACCACAGCACCTATTCAACCCAAAATTACTTCAAATACTTGGGCAAACGACTAGTTCGTTTGATGCCCCCATATCTACTGACCATTGCTGCAATACTATTATTTGACATTTTTACTGCGAAGTTTTTATGGGGATTACCGATTAATATTGAATGGAGAAATGTTTTCGCGAATTCTATTTTCGCAGTAGATTTTATTCATTCAATGGATTTTTTACATAATTACTTCCCGGATAACCGATGGATTAATCCCGTTTTTGAGACACTTAAGGTCGAGGTTCAATTTTACGTATTCATAGGTCTTGTATTTCCTTTAATTAATCGAAACCGATTCTTTCTTTTACCAATTGGAATATTCCTATTATTAGCTGGGATTTACACTGCCCATATGAATACTTTACTTGTAAATTCACCCTATTTTTTACTTGGTATTGGAGCTTTTTATATTTTTAAAGATGGCTGGAAACCATTGCCTGCAATATTAATATTGTGCTCAATTGTGAGCTTGTTAATTTTTTATGTTCGACAAGATTTGATTGCAGGAATCTTAGCTTTTGTATTGATCTTGTGGCTTCCAAGTAATTTTAAATTTCTAAATTTTACAGGCAAAATATCATATTCATATTATTTAATTCATGGATTATCTGGCGGTCAGTTGATTTATTTCATGCGAGACACCAGTCTAGCTCAAAACTCACCCTATTTATTAGTTTTATTTGCTTTAGTAATTTCTTGGCTCGCGTCATTTTTAATTTATTTTTGCATAGAAAAACCGAGCATGAAAATTTCAAAACGAATACGATATTCGACAAAAAGATAAATATATGATTGAAGTAGGAATTATTATGGGAAGTCAATCAGATTTACCCGTTATGAAAGAAGCCGCGGCTATTTTAAAAGAATTTGGAATAGGCTATGAAATGACAGTCGTTTCTGCTCATCGAACACCAGAAAGAATGTTTGACTATGGTAATGAAGCGCACAAAAGAGGCATTAAAGTTATAATCGCAGGCGCTGGTGGAGCAGCTCATTTACCTGGAATGATGGCTTCTATCACTCCTTTACCAGTAATAGGCGTACCAATCAAATCAAGCAATTCAATAGACGGCTGGGATTCCATCCTATCTATACTACAAATGCCAGGAGGAATTCCTGTTGCGACTGTTGCTTTAAATGGGGCAAAAAATGCAGGCATTTTGGCGGCAAACATAATAGGAGCGAGCAATCCATCAATTCTTGAAAAAATTATAGCTTATAAAGCATCGTTAAAAGATAAAGTTTTGAAAACGGCAGAAGAAATGGAAGCAAAGAATTAACTCTCTTTATTCCAAAGCTTTTCACCTAAAAGTACTTTTTTGATTAAATTTGTACGAAACTACAGTTGCCATGAAAATTGAAGATGAAATTCAGTCGAAGTTTAAATCCGACTACCACAAGTTAATTGTTAATCTTCATTTTACTTACTCAAGAATAACAGAACCGTTGCAACAGCTTTTGAAGCAGCATAATATTACGTCCACACAATATAATGTGCTCCGTATTCTTAGAGGTCAGAAACAAGTTCCAGCAAGTATTGGCTTAATCAAGGAACGTATGATAGAGCGTAATTCTGACGTGAGTAGAGTGATTGATCGATTATTGAAAAAAAACTTAATAGAGCGTAAAGAAAATAAGCTTGACCGTCGTCAACGAGATGTAATAATAAATGAAGATGGACTCGAATTACTCGCTTTAATCGATGAAACGGATTACGATTTTGTTAAAGCATTCGATCATATAAGTCTTGAAGAAGTCAAATTAATGAATGATTTGTTGGATAAAATCAGAACAAAACCTGAGGCGGAATAGTTCATTTGTTAAAAATTATTTTAATCGGTGCTTAACAAATAATTAATATTAAATTTAAGCAAACAATTTTTTACATGTTCAAAACAAACCTCGGTTTACTGAGAATTATAGGCTTGCTTGAAGGAGTTTCATATTTAGTTTTAATGGGAATTGCAATGCCACTTAAGTATATTTGGGATAAACCCGAATTCATTTATTCGACGGGAATGGCACACGGATTACTATTTGTCCTTTATGTGTTTTTTGTATTACTCGTAAGCTATCAATTAAAATGGAGTTTGAACAAATGCTTCTGGGCTCTACTAGCATCCTTAGTGCCTTTTGGTACATTTGTAGCAGACAAACGTTTGTTTCGTCCTACTGCTTAATCTAGCTAATATTAGAAAAATACTGCAAAGCCAATTGGTAGGAGCTCAATCCAAAACCGGAAATGCAACCTACGCAAACTGGCCCAATAATCGAATCATGTCGAAAAGTTTCACGCGCGGATATGTTGGAAATGTGAACCTCCACAGCCTCTACGTCAACAGCAGAAATCGCATCACGAATTGATACCGAATTATGGGTATAACCTCCTGCATTAATAATAATCCCATCAATGTCATTACGTTGAATAGCATCAATTAATTCGCCCTCATGATTGGATTGAAAATAAACCAAATTAAACTCTGGATATGCCGTTTTTAGTTCCACAAAATAATCTTCAAAACTTTTAAAACCATAGGTATCAGGTTCTCTTTTTCCGAGTAAATTTAAATTTGGACCATTTAAAATTAATATACGTTTTGCAGCCTTCATGGATCAAATATAGAAAGGATTATCAAAGTTATTTGAAAATTGAAAAATCTTTATCAGAGAATAGTGTTACTGCTTATTTAAGAGATTTTGATCGATTGACAGAATACTTGAATGTTTTTAATTTGGATAAAACCCCACATGAAATTCAACTAACAGATTTACAAGGACTTGTACGTTGGGTCAGTGAGTTAGGAATCTCCGCAAGATCGCAGGCACGATTGATTTCAGGAATCCGAAATTTCTTTTTTTACCTTGTCCTTGAAGATGAGATTGAAGCAGACCCGACCGAATTATTAGACCTTCCTAAAATAGGAAAGAAGCTACCGGAAGTTTTAGACAAAGAAGAAATAGATGCGCTTATTCAAGCCATTGATTTATCGTCGCAATTAGGACATCGAAACAGAGCTATCATAGAAACATTATACAGTTGTGGTTTAAGAGTAAGCGAATTAATAGGACTAAAAATCACCAATCTTTATTTTGATGAAGGGTTCATTCGGGTTATCGGAAAAGGCAATAAAGAACGATTAGTTCCGGTAAGCTCGCCCGTAAAAAAAGAAATCAATTTATACCTAGAACATATTCGTAAACACATGGATATTAAAGAAGGTCATGAAGATTTCGTTTTTTTGAATAGACGAGGAAAAAAACTAACTCGAGTTATGATTTTCACCATTGTCAAACAACTCGCTGAAGCTATTGGATTAACAAAAAACATTAGTCCACATACATTTAGACACTCTTTTGCCACACACATGGTAGAGAATGGTGCTAACTTAAGAGCTATTCAAGAAATGTTGGGACATGAATCAATAAGTACCACAGAAATATATACCCATCTTAGTAATGAAATGCTTAAAGATGCTATCACGGCATTTCACCCTAGAAACATTGAAAATTAAGTACATTATGAAAACTGATGAATATTACATGGAACAATGCATCAACCTAGCTTTAAAAGGCATAGGTAACGTTGCACCAAACCCTATGGTTGGATCAGTGATTGTTCATAATGACACCGTGATTGGTGAAGGGTATCATGAAAAATACGGACAAGCACACGCTGAAGTAAATGCTATCAATGCAGTTAAAGATAAGTCTTTACTCGAAAAATCTACAATCTATGTTAATTTAGAGCCTTGCGCTCATTTCGGAAAAACTCCTCCTTGCAGTGATTTGATAATTTCGTCTAAGATACCTAGAGTGGTTATTGGATGTGTAGATAGTTATTCTGAAGTTTCCGGAAAAGGCATCGCAAAAATGTTATCTGCGGGTATTGATGTTCGAGTTGGCGTTATGGAAAGTGAAAGCTTAGAGTTGAACCGTCGATTCTTTACTTATCATAATAAACAACGACCGTATATCATACTGAAATGGGCTCAAAGTAAAGATGGTTATATCGATATAAAACGAGCAAAAAATGAAAAAGGAATATTTTGGATAACGCAACCTGAAACAAAAAAATTAGTCCATCAATGGCGTCATGAAGAGGCTGGAATATTAGTGGGGAGCAATACGATACGCATTGATAATCCCGAATTAACATGTCGAGACTATGACGGCACCTCCCCTACCCGATTTGTTATTGATCAAAAATTAAGATTGGATTACCCAGCCTTTAAAGTTGGTGACAGAAAAAATCAAACCTATATTTTAACTGAAAAACAGGTGATTTCAAATGGAAAACTTCAGTTTTTAAGCCCTGAAAACTTTTCCATTAAAGCTATTTTGAAAAAAATTTATACATTAGAAATACAATCACTTATTGTTGAAGGAGGTGCTTTTACCATACAAAAATTCTTGGATGAAAATATTTGGGATGAAGCGCGAATTTTGACAGGCATCAGGGATTTAAAAGACGGTGTTAAAGCTCCAACTATTAAAGGAACGATAATTAAAAATATAGATTTGGATAAAGATAAATTGACTATCATTCGGAATGATTGATTTAATACTCGCCATATTATTCTTTAACGTTATCCTCGTTATATTTAAACTGTTTGATCGTTATAATGTTAACACCTTACAAGCCATTGTAACCAATTATCTTGTAGCAGGATCTTGTGGTATTTATTTTTCAACCTCCACTGTATACAAAGCATCACCTTTTGAATATGATTGGATACCATTCGCTATTTGTGTGGGGTTCTTTTTTATATTGGTTTTTAATTTACTGGCAGCTGGTACGCAAAAAGTTGGTTTAGCCATTTCTACAGTGGCAAATAAAATGTCATTAATTCTTCCTGTCGTAGCGAGCTTTTTTCTGTACGATGACCATGTTTCTACCCTAAAAATAGTCGGTATTTTATGCGCAGTAATCGGTGTTATTCTTACCACCACTCAAGCTGGAAAACTCAATTTCGATTTTAAATACATTTGGCTAATACTCATCATATTTTTTGGGCAAGGAATTGCTGATATTATCTTTAACTATGCTCAGCAAAACTTCGTGGACTCCAAAAGTGGGGCGCTATTTATTGCCTATATCTTTTTGTCAGCTTTTGCAATAGGTATTGTGGTTTTAATAATTCAAGCTGCTCGTGGAATATTACAATTACGAATAAAAAATGTTCTTTGGGGAATAGCTATTGGCGTTCCTAACTTTTTAAGCGTCTTTTATTTTTTTAAGGCGTTGGAAAGTGAAGTTGTGCAAAGTTCTCAAGCATACCCAATTTTAAATATGGGTGTTATCATAATTTCGGCCGTAGCAGGCTTCATCCTTTTTGGCGAAAAAATCAGTCTTAGAAATTGGATTGGAGTCTTACTTTCTATTGCTGCAATTGCCGCTATTGGATTCAGTTAAAAAAAGAAGAATTATGAAAAAGTACATATTCCTTTTCACCACTATTAGTCTGCTATTATGCGCTTGTTCATCTGATCAGGTTAATGATAAAACGGAAAAAAACGATTTTGAAACCCCTGGAAATAAACCAGAAGGAAATGTTGAATATGTTGAGTTTTCTGCTGAGGATGGACTGATTGTTTCAGGACAACTACACGAATTCAACCCTGAAAAAACGATGATTATATTGTGCCATCAATCCGGTTTAAATCTTCATGAATATGACTCCATAATTCCTGAGTTAATAACATTAGGATATTCGTGTTTAGCAATTGACCAACGAGCCGGAGGCGTTGAGAATGGTTTCTCAAATTTGACGGTTGATCGCGCTTTAGATCAGCGTGTTAATATGGGAATGATTGAAGCAAAAAAAGATATTGAAGCTGCAATACGATTTGCCAAAAAAAAGTCCAACAATGCACCAATAATTTGGGGAAGCTCCTACAGCGCCAGCCATGTACTATCAATTGCGCAAGAACAAGATGAAATTCATGCCGTTGTCGCTTTTAGTCCTGGTGACTATTTTGAAAAAGATTATCCAAAATTAAGTAATACCCTAAAAAACTTAACCCTCCCTTTCTTTATAACATGTGCGAAAAACGAGTCAGAGGCAATGAGTAAATTGCTCACGAATAAAACATTAAGTGATATGCAGTATTTTTACAATCCGACTAAAAATGGACAACATGGCTCTAGTGCTTTAAATCCATCAACAAATGGCAGTGACGAATATTGGCAGCGTTTAAAGAAGTTTCTGCGCGATATAAAATAACCAAATCATTTTGAGTGACTTACATTCTATTTGAGATTTTTATCAACCTTTTTAATTTTTTAACGTCTTTAATATAACGACAGATGGTTTTAAGGGTTGAATCTGCTCACATTTGTAAATCATAAACCCATTTTTTTGCACAACACATTGAAAAGGGAGGTTATTGTAATCTCCCTTTTTATATGAAGAATACGAAAGTTTTAATAAGACCAGGAATTGGTAAATGTGTTGAAAAAATCCAATCCAACTTTAAAATTAAGGTTAATTGTTGTTGCATTATTTTCACGCACAACATAAAATACAGACAACTTGAACAATTGTTTTCTAATTTTTATTGCACGCTCGAGACCCGCGTAAAACTCAACATGACGATAGTTTGCTTCTTCAATAAATAGCCCACCCAAACCTGCAACCATTTGAATTTTTGTTTTATTAATTAGCGGTACTTTACCTAGAATTGCCCCATTAAAATGATGAATTGCAAAAAATTGCAAATAAGGCCGTGTCGTATTAAACGTTGAATCTAAGAGTTGTAAAGTATTTAAAGGGTTTGTAAATAAAAGTAAATCTGACCCTCTAAAAAAACGTCGTTCAATAAATTGAACTTCACTTGCCGTTTTACCGAAAAAAGTTCCTCCCTCAATATCCCATTTTAGATCACCAAATGTTCCAAAATCCACTTTATCAGATAAACCTATTTCCACAAAGTCAAAATTCACATCACTGTTAAATAAATCAGGAACGCCCTTTTTATAAGTAAACCTAAGTTCGGGAAACTCGGTACCAATAATCAATTTTTTATTCCCTTTTAAGATATACTGTTGTTTAAAACGGTATACAAGTTGAAGCTCAAAAATGGAAACGGTATATGTTTCAAAGGGCTGAGCAGGTTGCCAAAAACCAGATTGTTCGAGTGTATCTATCCAAGGAGGATTATCTAAACCTGTAATATCTACTCTTTTAGAGTAATCAAAAGTTAATCGTCCATACAATCCATTAACAATCTCATACCGTTTGCTAATATTGATAAATGTCTTTCTAACCCGATTTCGTAAACTAAAAAAATTCGCTATTGACTGATCCATCGTCACAAAATCGTACTTATCCCCTCCTCTCACTCGAATACTCCCAAAATGCTTTGGTAAATAAGTGTATTCTACTCCTAAATGACCCTTTACATCTTTATTTCGAAATCCATAATCGAGCTCTCCATCAACCTTGTACGCCTGTGCATTTTCAAATTCTTTACTATAATGACCTCCAATTCGATGCCTATACCCTCCTACCGCGAGCGGTTGAATTTGCGAAATTAGTGGATTAATAAAAATCTCATGCTTTTTAACTCGATCTCTAAATCCAACGCCGTTCAATGTAACATCCCAAAAAGTAACTTTGTTGAACTCCTCATTCACGCTATCAATGTAAGTATCGCTTGTTAAAACTTGTTCTATACTATCCTGTTCATGAATGAACTGTACTTCTTGTTCTTTCAGTTTATACGGTCGAATCTCATCCCAATAAGTCGAATCTCGATTAAAGGCCTCATCCGTATATTCCATCACAATGTTATTGAATGATTTTCGATCGAACTCAACATCAAATTGATAATTACTATGTTGCACTCTTGTATTACCTAAAACCAAGTGTGAACCATCGTTAATCGTATAAGTAAATTCACGCCTCTCAGCAACCCATTTACCTTCAATTTCGGTATAATCTTCATTAATTCTAAAAAACTTAAAAAATTCCATTCCATTAGGGTTTACGGCTAGGTCAATCGACTTAATTAGCCATAAACTATCCATGACATAAAGGTTTCCAATAAACAATGGAATTTCATTAAAACGAGGTTCTATTCTTATGTCATAAATCTTTTGATCACCTTCAAAAAACACATTATTTAACGTGAATTTGTAATTAATAAAATTATTTATCGCTAATGGGGAAACAATAGGATTGTTACAAACTTTTGGTAAATCGATCAAGTTTTGATATAAATTAAAATCTCCGTCTTCTACTTTTTCATAAAAGATATAAGGGTTGTGCGGTATGTATTGCTTTGGGACAGGACTGTTTTGATTACTAAAAGTGGCTGTTACTCCACCTGATCGAGCTGTTTTTTCAGCATAATCTTGATGGGCAATTATAGTTTCTTTGTAAGCATTTGGCTGTTTGAAGCGTGTTACGGAATTTGATTCTATGAAATTCATCCGTTCCTTTAAAAGTGGAACTTCCTCCGGTTCACTAGGGTTATTCGGATCAATATTCAATAAGTCCTTTAATTTTACCTTTTTTTCCTTTTCGAGGCTGGTTTTAATATATGTTTCGCACTGATAGCTCTCAAATTGCTTTTTCATTTTTGATTTATTCTCCATGACTTTTTGAATGACTTCCTTTCCAAAATCACGGTTATCGGCAAAAATTTCTACAGTCCCCAAGTCTGTCGACTTTTCTTCTAATTCTATATTGTGAAGGATTAAAGGCTTGTTCATCGAAATTGTATCCACCTTAGGCGCAAAACCTAACATTGAATACCTTATTATTACTGTATCGATACTTTTATCTAACTCCAAATAATATTTACCAATAGAATTACTAGGAACACCGTAAGTAGAATTCATCACAGCTATTCGCACACCCGGAATCGGCTCTCCATATATGTCTGAAACGGTACCTTTAAGTACGTTTTGGCAAATTCCAGAAAAGGTGAAAAAACAAAATAAAAGTGGTAATAAATTTTTCATAAGGTTATTGTCCGCTAACAGGACGCATTACTTCGTTAAAAGTTACAGAAAAATAATAATTTATTAAGACAAGCTACTACCATTGCAGGTCAAATTGGAACAAATAAAAAACTGCAACAAGGACCAGGTGTATCTTGTTGCAGTTTTCCAACCGTTAATTTACGGTTTACCAAATAAATACGGTATTAATTTAATGAATTTTTTTGCCAATTCAAAATTTCATCAATTGTTCCCACAGAAATTGAGTGATAATTCGCTCGTGCTGATGCATAAATATCTCGGGCCACAACTAATCCTTCTTCAGATTTCACAAGTTCCTCATAAATTGGCTCTAAAAATTTTCTTCTTCCAACTTCTGTTAAAAAAAGACGCATGGACTCATTAATATAAGTATAATTATGTTCTATCGATTTAACATACCAAACAGCCATTACTTCGGCGTTGCCGCAATTCGTAAAATTATAAACACTGTCTAACATTGCAAATTCTTCTGGCGTTGCAGTTTCGGGAATATTTCGTATAAAATGAATCCACTCGTGCGTTGTAAATTTTTCCGGATCTATTCCTAATTCTTCAACACTTTTCATTCCTTTTATTTTCGAAGATTTAAGTTCAACTTCATCAAAACGCGAGGATTCTATTTTTATGGCATTGTTCGGAATTCCTTTTTCATATACCCATTCGTCTACATTAAAATTAACCTCATTAGGAACAAGCAGTTCTTCTTCCAAGTAAATTATAAAATCTTCCGTAGTTATTGTTTGAAAAGCATGTTCATTAAAATACTGATCAACAAAGACATCAAATTTTTCTCTGCCAACAGCTGCTTCAATTGTTTTTAGAAAAAGCGCTCCTTTGACATAAGCAATAGCAGTCATACCATCGTCTGGATCTCTGCCTGCCAGATCTAATTTTAATTTTGAATCCTCAGGATGTTCACCATTTAATATTTCTTCATTTTCCTTGATTAAATCATCGTACTCAATTGAGAAAAGCATATTTGCATAATCAATGCCATATATTTTTTCCATAATTCTATTTTCAAAGTACACCGTGAAACCTTCATTCAACCAAAAGTCATCCCACGTTGCATTCGTCACTAAATTCCCCGACCAGGAATGAGCTAATTCATGAGCAATTAGTGAAACTAGGGATCGGTCGCCTGCAATAATTGTTGGGGTTGCAAAAGTAAGTTTCGGATTCTCCATCCCACCATAAGGAAAGGAAGGTGGAAGGACAATCATATCATATCTTCCCCAACGGTATGCACCATACAATTCTTCTGCTGCAAGAATCATTTCTTCAACTTGTTCAAATTCATACGCACTTGCACTCAACATTTCACGTTCGGCATAAACACCAGTACGATCGCTTAATCCTTGAAAATGAATATCTCCAACAGCAAGGGCAATCAAGTATGTCGGTATTCTTTTATCCATTTCGAAATGATAATTTCCCGCCTTATGTTTTGAAGTCACGTTTGTTGCACTCATGACAGCCATCAAGTGAGGTGGTACTTTTAAATCTGCACTATACGATATTCTATTTCCAGGGGTATCCTGACAAGGAATCCAAGTTCGCGTTAATATCGCTTGACCTTGCGTAAATAAATAAGGGAATTTTTTTCCTGCTGTTTGTTGAGGGGTTAACCATTGTAAAGCTTTTGAATTTGGAGATGTTTCATAATGAATAGTCACAATTTTAGTCTCGGGAAGTACAGGTATATGCATCGCTTGTCCCATAATTGAATCGAAATTTCCCAATTCCCAATCTACTTTGATAGAATCATCTAGAAAAACACTATCAATTTTTAAATCATGAATATCAACGATAAAATTCCGACTCTCATTTAAATGTTCTATCGAATGTTCAACTTTCCCTTTGATTATTTGTTTTTCAAAATCAATCGCAATATTTAAGTGTAAATGTTGGGTTCGAACTTCAGTTGGATTCGCGTAAGAATGCGCATCAACAACTTCTACTTCTTCAGTTTGCTCGTGATTCGTTATCGTTCGTTCTTCTTCATGTCTATCATCCTTGCAACTTGCAAACAAGAATAAAATGACAACGGGTAAAAAATGCTTCATAGGTCAACTTGAAATTACTTGCGGCAAAGATAATAGATTTAAAAGCAAATGGCGCGAAATAGAGACTATCTGTCTAAAAATTGTGTTAAAGTTTAATTTTTAGCACATTAGTTAAAAACAAACAATTAAAATGATGAACGGTAGTTATTTTTAAGTTAATTTAATTAATTTCACGGGCTTAACAGAATCGTAATTTTATGAGTCAAACACTAGAACAGCAGAAAACCTATTTAGGACATCCTATCGGGTTATTTATATTGTTTTTTACTGAAATGTGGGAACGATTTAGTTATTACGGAATGAGAGGATTATTAACAATTTATATTGCTAGATCAGCAACCTCCGTTGTTAATGAAGGACCAGGATTAGGTTGGACTGGCGGCGATGCTTTATGGATCTACGGCTGGTACACAATGCTAGTTTATGTAATGGCGATCCCCGGTGGAATAATCGCAGATAAATGGCTCGGTCAAAAAAAGACTGTAATGTTAGGAGGACTTCTGCTTTGTCTAGGACATGGAACTTTAGCTATTCCTTCTGAATCAGCATTTTTCTCTGGTCTATTATTAATTATCCTAGGTGTTGGTTGTTTAAAGCCAAACATTTCAACAATGGTTGGTGGGTTATATAAACAAGGTGACCCTAGAAGAGACAAAGGATTTACAATTTTTTATATTGGTATAAATATAGGTGCATTTCTAGCTTCTATTTCAGTTGGATTGGTTGCATATTATTACGGTTGGCATGCTGGTTTTGGATTAGCAGGTATAGGCATGTTAATTGGACAAATTGTTTATATGGCGGGGCAGAAACACCTGAAACATGTCGGGAACTTCATTGGAAAATCAGAAGATCCAAAGGTAATCGAGGCTGCTAAAAAACCGTTATCAAAGATAGAGAAAGACCGAATTGTTGTTTTGGTACTTTCATTTCTAATTATCATTGTTTTCTGGTCTGCTTTTGAACAAGCTGGTGGATTGATGAATTTGTACACAGATGTTAAAGTGGATAGAACAATAGGTTCATGGGAGATTCCTGCAGCTGTTTTTCAAAGCCTAAATGCTGGTTATATTATCATTTTCGGAATGATTGTAGCAGGATTTTGGTCTTGGTGGAAATTAAAAGGAAAAGAGTCTTCTTCCCTATTTAAAATGGCAATCGGAACAATAATAATGGGACTAGGGTTCGTTTTTATGATGTTCGCTTCCAAAGAAGCGTCTTCTGAAACTTTCGGTAAGGCTGCGATGATTTGGATAATTCTTGCCTACTTATTTCATACTATTGGTGAACTATGTGCTTCACCAGTATCGTTATCATTTATAACAAAACTAGCACCTTTAAAATACGCCTCAATTATGATGGGGGTCTATTTTGCGGCAACGGGATTCGGAAATAAACTTGCTGGTTCAATCGGTGAGGCATCCCAACTTGAAAGTCATAAAGGTGAGCTTGTCGGAACAGTTGAAGAGATGAATACTTTAACAGAGAAAAACACCTATGAGTATGTGATAGATGGTAATAAAAAGAAGATAATCGATTACCCAATAAATGAAGATAAAAATATACAAATAAAATCGCGTGTTTTCATAGCAGAAACTGGTCAAATAAAATTTGAAAAATATGATAACCAAACTGATATATCTCATATAATAAATCTATCAGAAGATTCAAAGAAAAATTTACGAGATGAACTGAAAGAGTTTGATGCAACATCTAAAAACCCAATGCACACGAAATTATTGTTTGAAAAAGACGAAGAGGCTGTAAAAATTGAAGCAAATAAGGGCGATGGTAAAAATTATAGCCTGAATTTTGTAATGGAAGAAACACAGAATAAACAGGAATATAATATATTCATGTGGATCGTGATTTATACAGTTGTGTTTGGCTTATTGCTAATACTATTCTTGAAAAAATTAAAAAAATTAACCCATGGTGCAGAAGAAAAAAGTAGTGATTTAGCAGACGAACCTGCTGAGGGATTTGAACTAGCTGATGCACAACAATAAAAAATCAATAAACAGAAAAACCAAAATATGCAAGGAACAGAAGATCAAACAAAGAGCTTTTTTGATTCAAAAGTATTAGGACATCCGGCAGGATTGTTTGTTTTATTCTTTACTGAAATGTGGGAAAGATTCTCGTTTTATGGAATGAGAGTTTTGTTAGTTAACTTTTTAACTATGGCTGTTATCGGCTATAATCCTGGTTGGGAATGGTCGACAGAAAATGCAACAGCTCTTTTTGGAACTTACGCAGGACTATTGTATTTAACTCCAATTCTTGGAGGAATCATAGCGGATAAAAAAATTGGCTATAGATGGGCAGTTGTAATCGGAGCGCTCATTATGACGCTGGGTCATGCATCAATGGCTCTCGAAACTGAAGCATCTCTCTATATAGGTTTGGCTCTTTTGGTCATAGGAACAGGGTTTTTCAAACCTAATATGACTTCTATTATTTCTGAAATGTACAAAGACCTTCCAGAGAAAAAAGATGGTGCCTACACAATTTTTTACATGGGGGTTAATGCAGGGGCTTTCTTTGGAA
This sequence comes from Crocinitomix algicola, assembly GCF_001661595.2. Taxonomy (GTDB): domain Bacteria; phylum Bacteroidota; class Bacteroidia; order Flavobacteriales_D; family Crocinitomicaceae; genus Crocinitomix; species Crocinitomix algicola. Next base: position 212,391 of record NZ_LYPF02000012.1, on the reverse strand, counting down.
TGATGCTTTGTGGATATCTCGCAGAACGTGTTGGTTGGAGCTGGGGATTTGGTCTCGCAGGAATATTCATGCTTTTAGGTACTTTGCAATTCTGGTTAGCAAAACCACTTTTCGGAAACATCGGCGGAGTTCCTAATGCAGAAGAAATTGCAGCAGCTGAGGCTGAGGAAGAAAAAAGAGCTATTGAAAAAGGAGATGCCGTTAGCAAAAGAAATCCTTTCACACAACTTGACAAAATTCTTATTGCTATCACTTCAGTAATTGGATTATTATATTTAATCAATGATCCTCTTTCTAAAATCGCAGGAATCGATTTATTTCCTTTTGAATTATTTGGACTTGGTGGAACCTATGTTGTTGTTTTGACTGGATTAGGATTATTCTTATGGCTCGTTATTTCAAGAATTTCGCGCTATGACATGGTTACCCGAGACAGAATGATTGCTTTTGTCATATTTGCTTTCTTTACTGTATTCTTTTGGTTATCATTTGAGCAGGGAGCATCTTCTCTTGTTTTATTCGCACGTGATTCTGTTCAACGTAACTTAATGGGTGACGGAGCGATTATTTATAACATCATTAATGCATTGTTAACCGTCGTACCTTTAGCAATTATAACTTGGGTACTTTTCTTATTATGGAGACGTACAATCAAAAAAATCCCCGGGTCAAACATCGTTTTAGTCGTTTGTTTTGCTGGTGTTTGGGCGGTAGTTGGATGGATGCTAAATAGAGACCTAACAACGGTTGCTTACAATGTAACTTATCAGAGTTATTTAAGCCCAAATATCGATGAAGAAACTGGTGAACAAACTGTTGACAAACAAGGAAACTTAGTATTCAACCATATCGCTATATCAGAACAAACTGAAGTTCCTGCAAATGCTGTTATTGTAAATGATACGGTTAAAATTGGAGAACCATTAGAATTAACAGAAGGGCAAAACATCAATATTATCCATAAAAATAACGAGAAAACTGAATTTGCTTTCTTAAATGATGAACGTCTAGCATTAGCAAGAACAAGAGGTGATGAGGCGAATCGAGACAATGGTGTAGTTGCTGCAACGGTAATCGAAAAACTTGACAATCAAGTTGAGATTCCAGTGAGTTGGTTCAGTATTTTGAATTCTTTCTTTATCATCGCATTTGCCTCCTTCTTTTCTAAATGGTGGGAATCTAAATACAATCCTTCAGCAACAGGTAAATATGCTCTGGGCTTAATTATAATGGCTATTGGATTTGGTTTACTTGCATTTGGATCTTATGGTATTGAAGAAGGTGTAAAAGTAAGTCTTGTTTGGCTTGTCCTTGCCTACCTATTCCACACTCTCGGAGAGCTTTGTTTATCACCTGTTGGACTTTCATATGTAAGTAAACTTGTGCCAGCAAGAATGATTGCTTTCATGTTTGGAATGTGGTATCTCGCAATTGCCATAGGAAACAAACTCGCAGCAGTACTTGGAGGTCAGATTGAAGTAATCACAAAAGAATATTCCTTATCGGTATTCTTTTTAATCTTTACTATAGTACCTGCGGTAGCTGGAATTATAATCTGGATATTAACACCAATAATCAAAAAATTAATGCACGGAGTTAAGTAATACGTGTAAAAATGAAATAGAAAACTCGGAATCATTTGTGGTTCCGAGTTTTTTTTTGGAAAAATGAATCCACGCTATAAAATCAAGTATGACTAACAAAAAAAACCTCACTGGAATAGCAAGGTTTTTTACGAATTCAAAAAAATTAAAATCTACAAAAAGCGTTCCTTGTCAATATCTAACCAAGAAAGAATAGAATTGCAAAAAATGTTCTCCACTTCACCTTGAGATAAATCTGATTCTTCAATGAATTTACCTATTTCTAAATCCCCTAAAGGAAATGGGTAATCAGTGCCTAAACATACTTTTTCGGACCCTTGAACTTTTAAAATATACTTTAATAAATCGATATCATGAGTAATACAATCAGTCCAAAATTTACCTAAATACTCTCGTGGATTTCTTTTATTATCAATTGCCACTAAATCCGGTCTACAATTAAAACCATGCTCTATTCTTCCAATTGTTGGTATAAATGAACCTCCAGCATGTGATAGAAGCACTCTCAAATTAGGCAATCGTTCCAATACACCTCCAAAAATCAAAGAGGCCATTGCTCGAGATGTTTCTGCCGGCATTCCAACTAACCAAGGCAGCCAATACTTTTCCATACTATGAAAGCCCATCATTTCCCAAGGATGGATCATAATTGAAATACCCAAATTTTGACAAGCCTCAAAAATTGGAAAAAACATCGGATCACTTAAATTCTTATCGTTAATGTTTGACCCGATTTGAATGCCATCAATTTTTAGTTCATTTTTCAATCGATGGAGCTCTTGAATGGCTAAATCCGGATCTTGCATAGGAATCGTACCTAAACCAATATAATTCTTAGGATATTTTGCTTGTAAATTTGCTATATGATCATTTAGAAATTCACTTAATTCCAATGTATCCTTACCTTTAGCCCAATATGAAAACATAACTGGAACTGTGCATACGACCTGTACTTGAGTATTATACTTCTCATACTCTTTAATTCTTACATCGGCATCCCAACAATTCTCCTCAATTGTTCTAAAATAGTCATTGCCTTTCATCATATCGGCCAAACCAGGTTTTTGCTGTTTTAACCAGATAAAATCACCATAACCAAATTTCTCTGTCCAATTCGGCATTTCAGGTGGTAAAATATGGGAGTGCATGTCTATTTTTAGCATAAGTCGTTTTCGTGAAAGTTTAAGTATTCTCCAAATATAAAATTTTACTTCCGTCTCAACTTAATAAACTTCTTCATTTTTTCATTTTCTATAACAACCGACAAGTTATAATGAACTATTTTCCATTCTCCGTTTATTTTTTTTAAGACTCCGCTTCCTCTACATTCTTCCATCCAGGTATCCAACGACTCCTCAAACCATGCTATTGAATGATCATCGGAAAAATACCAATTGCGCCAATTTTTAGTGAAAAGCCAAGTTGATTTTTCATCAAAATAAGGTTTTGCGAATGCCATAAACTCTTTTTTTGTCCACCTTTCGCTTGGATCTGTTCCCAAAAAGATAAAACCCTCGCTCATAAAGTCAAAATATGCATCAAAATCAAAAATGCCAACATCATGATGCCATTGATCCATAAGCCTATCTAACGCCACCGACGATGGAGCTATACTGATATCGTCATCATAATAAGAGCTATAAACTGCATCTATTTTTAATACTTTATTTTTATACGTCCAACAAATATGATCTACTCCGCTTTTGTAATAACTCCCGTCCAAGTAAAACTGAAAATAAACATCTACGGCATAAAAACCCTTCGCACCTTCTTTCGCTTCAATTCGAACGATCTCTTCTGCATATATTCCGCTTTTAAATTTTTCGCAAATCAACAAAAAATTGGAAGATGAAAAAGATAACATACCATTGATACTGGTGTGATTCACCGTAGCGTGGTCGTGCAGAAATGGTCTTACGTCTATGGAATCTCCTTTATTTAAAGCGGCATAGAATTCGATAGTTTTTTCAACTATATCCAGTTGCGAATACAAATTACTTACAGGAATAAATAAAATCCACAGAATTATTCGTTTCATACCATTTATATTTAATTAATACCAATTATCAAACAAATCTACCACAATTACAAAACATCGTTATTTTTGTAATTGATTAAATCAAAAAATATGAAATTAAAATCATGGTTATTAAGTGGTGTCGTGCTTACAACGGCTTCAGTTTATGCACAAGACCGCCAAAAAATTGAGTACGAAGAATACGACTTAGATAATGGGATTCATGTTATCCTACATGAAGATCATTCAACACCAATAGTTGCTGTAACTATGATGTATAAAGTTGGTTCTAAAAACGAAAAAGTTGGACGAACTGGTTTCGCTCACTTCTTTGAACATTTAATGTTTGAAGGTACTGAAAATATTGAACGGCACGAATATGATAAATATGTTGAACGTGCTGGTGGTACATTAAACGCTAACACTTCACAAGACCGGACCTTTTATTATGAACTTTTACCTTCTAATCAACTAGAATTAGGACTTTGGCTTGAGTCTGAAAGATTGCTTCATGCTAAAGTAGAAAACATTGGTATTGAGACACAACGTGAGGTTGTAAAGGAAGAAAAAAGGCAAAGAATGGACAACCAGCCATATGGTTCATTTATGTATGAAATTTTTCGCCGTGCTTTTAAAGAGCACCCATACAGATGGGTACCTATAGGCAGTATGGAAGATCTTGATGCCGCACAGGAAGAAGATTACGTTAATTTCTACAGAACTTTTTATGTTCCGCATAATGTTACCTTATCTATTGCTGGTGATATCGACATCAAACAAGCTAAGAAATGGATACAAGCTTATTTTGGCTCTATTCCTAATGGAGATAAGCTGGATGTTTACCGTGATAAAGAATTTTTGTCTTATGAGAAATTTGCCAAAAAGTATGAAGACCAAGTAGGAGAACAAGCTTCTTCTAGTAAATTCGCTCAAGATTTTAATAGCGAAATGTCAACTGAAGCATTTTTGAAAAAATACTTCCCTTCTCTTAGCACAAAACCTCATGCTATTCCTAGACCTTCTATTAAAGAGGGATTATTAGAAAAAGAAATCAGAGACACAATTTATGATAACATACAATTACCAGCAGTAGCTATGGCTTATCGAACGCCGGAATTAAATCATGAAGATCACTACGCTGTAGATATGTTAACCATGTTGCTTTCACAAGGAAACAGTTCTCGCTTAACAAAGAACATTGTGGAAAAACAACAAAAAGCATTAATGGCCATCTCTTTCCCTTTTCCTTTAGAGGATCCAGGAATCGCAATTAATTTAGCCATAGCGAACATGGGAGTAGATCCAGCTGAAGTTGAAAAAGCAATTAATGAAGAGGTAGCTGACATTCAAAAAAACCTAATCTCTGATCAAGAAATGGAAAAACTCAAAAACATGATTGAAAGTGATTTTATTTCGTCTAACTCAACCATGGCGGGAATTGCAGAAACGTTAGCTGATTATTATGTGTATCAAAACGATACCGAGCTTATTAACACTGAAATTAAGCGTTATTTAGCCGTGACGAAAGAAGACATCCAACGAGTGGCTCGTAAGTACTTTACCGAAGAAAATAGAGTTGTTCTTTATTACTTACCAAAAGCAGAATAATCAGATTTCCAATTAATTAAAGGAAAAACAAAAAGTATTACAATGAAAAAATTTATTTTAATTATAGCTGTTATTGGATTAACATTTGGTTCGTTCGCGCAAATAGACAGATCCAAAGCACCAAATCCGCAGCCAAATCCAAAAATTGAAATTAACATTCCTGATCCGATGAAATTTGAAAACGGATTAGAGGTAATAATGGTTGAAAACCACAAATTACCAGTTGTTTCATTCCAATTATTCATCGATTATCCAAATGCATTAGAAAACGATAAAGCTGGCGTTAGTTCCATTTTTGGTGAACTTTTAGGGTCGGGAACAACGAATACACCGAAGGATAAATTTGACGAAGCCATTGACTATATGGGTGCATCGTTCTATCCAAATAGTAGAGGGTTTTATGCTTCATCGCTTAAAAAACATACACCTAAATTGCTCAATTTGCTCAATGAAGTTATCACGCAACCTGCTTTTACTCAAGAAGAATTTGATCGAATTATCGAACAAAATTTATCTAATCTTGCAGCCTTGCCTTCTGATGCGAATTCAATGTTAAGTAATGTAAAAGATGTTGTTAGTTATGGTGAAAGCCACCCTTATGGTGAAATTATTACGGAAGCCACATTAAAAAATATCAAGCTTGAAGATGTTAAGAATTATTATAAAAAGTACTTCACACCGAACAAGGCTTATCTAGTCGTAGTAGGTGATGTTTCTGCTGATGACGTAAAAAACTATGTTGAAAAATATTTTGGTTCATGGCAACCAGGAGAAAATATCGAAAAGAGCGATTTTGAGGTTCCCACAACAACTGGAAAACAAGTCTATTTTGTTGATAAACCTGGAGCAGTACAGAGTGTAATAAGTGTTGGTCATACTGTGGATTTGACACCTGGTCATGAAGATGAAATCAAATTAAAAATGATGAATCAAATACTCGGAGGAGGAAGCTTTTCTGCTCGTTTGATGTCTAACCTTCGTGAGGATAAAGCCTATACATATGGGTGCTATTCGAACTTATCTAGTGATCAATTAGTTGGTTCATTTTCAGCCGGTGGTAGCTTCAGAAACGAAGTGACTGATAGTGCAATTGTTCAAATTTTAGCTGAAATTGACCGAATGACGAAAGAACCAGTTTCTGAAACCGAATTAGATTTAGTGAAAAAATCAATGACTGGTGCGTTCGCCCGATCATTAGAAAATCCACAAACTATTGCGCGATTTGCTTTAAACACAATTCGTTATAATCTGCCTAAAACTTATTACGCTGACTACCTTCAAAAACTAGAGAAAATTACGGCTAGTGACATTCTAATGGTGGCTGACAAGTACATCTCATCAAATAATATCAATATTATAGTTGTTGGAAATGAAGAAATCGCTGAAAATTTGAATGTATTTGATAACGATGGTAATGTTGATTTTAAAGATTATTACGGAAATAAGGTTGATCGCTTAAAAACAGTACCTGAAGGAATAACATTGGAAACAATCATCAATGATTATGCAATGAAGAAAATGATGGTTTCAACAAAAGATGAATTGGCAAGTAAAATAAAATCAATTCAACAAATAGAAACTTTTTCCAAAGCAAGAATTGAAGCAGCAATGGCAGACATTTATGTTTATGAAGCTGAAGGGTTCCCGAATAAAACTGCCAATTATACACTAATAAAAAGTGTTCAAGGGTATAGTCCTGTAGGATCTGAATGGTTCAATGGTGAGGAAGGAGAAGCCGTTCAAGCTGGGAATAAAACTATCTATGAAGGAGAGGAACTAGAAAAGAAAAAAGCTTCTAAGTTTCCTATTGGACAATTAAAGTACCTCGAAGAAAATTCGACTAATGCCGTTCTTCAAGGTATAAAAACAATCGATGGCGTTGACTATTACAAGGTAAAAGTGACGGTAGAAAACAAGGAAGATGTAAGTTTTGAATACTATTCTGTAGAAGACAAGGTATTGGTAAGAACGGAAAGAATAGTCGTGGACGAGGAAGGAAATGAGCAAACTATGCAATTTGTTTTCAGCGATTATCAGGAGATAGGAGGATTATACGTTCCTAAAAACATGGAAATGAATGCACAGGGACAAGTTTTCAATTTTGTAACACAAAGTGTTAAAACGAATAAAAAAGCGAAAGCTAAAGCCTTTTCAGGTAATTTTAAAGTTGCCGAAAAAGCACTAAAAGCGCTTTAATTCATAACCTTTTGTTGATATCTAATTTAAATTACGCCTTTTACCCCTTTATGTTATGGGGAAAAAGGCGTAATTTTGTTTTTTGTGACCAACATGAAAACGCCTTTTTGGATATTGACATTTTTTTTGTCGCAGTTTTGCTGTGCGCAAACTGTTTTTCTAGAAACCTTTGATGAAGGCGATAATTCAGTAACTGGCACAGACAATACGGCCGGGGCTGTCAATTGGACTACTTTCTGTCCGGGATGCGTAGGACCAGGTGATTATTTTAAAGTTTTAGGAAATGAACTTGTCGCATTAGATACAAATGTTCCTGCCGCTATCTTCACTACCGACCCCATAGACATAACTTCTTGTACACTTGGCTTACTGGTATCGTTTGATTTAAGTACAGTTGGAGATTTAGAAACTTGTGCAGATTGCCCAATTCCAGGAACTGATTGCGTAGATTGGGTAAAATTAGAATACAATATTGATGGATTAGGTTGGACAGAGGTAATGGGCGAAAGTTGTGCAGCAGGATATACAGTTGCTCCCGGTGAAATGATTAAAATTGGGGAGTTGTTATCGGACAGTTCTGTTACTACACCATGCCTTGATATAGGGTCGACATTAGAACTACGTTTCACAGTAGTGAGTTCATTGGGTGATGAATACTGGTACTTCGATAATATTATGGTCGAATGTTCGAGCTGCCTTTTACCGATTGAAATATCAAGCTTTCAAATTTTCAAAGACAACAATCATCAGAATAAAATAGAATGGATTTCTGAAGTGGAAAGAAATCTTGACTATTTCGAACTTCAACACTCCTCTGATGGAGTCAACTTCATTAACTTAACAAAAATTAATGCTGCAGGTAATTCGACAACGCCAATTCATTACAGTTATACTGACCAGCGTAGTTTTACAGGACCAATTAGCTATTACCGGTTAAAAACGACTGATTTTGAAGGCAATTTCACATTCTCAACAATTAAGTCCATAAAAAACAAAAAAAATTGCGTACTGAATTATGCCAATGGATATTTGTATTACAACTTGCCCGATCTAAATGAATATTTTGAATTACACGTTTATTCTCCAAATGGACAATTCATTTGCAAATACCCTGTAAAAGGCACTGGTGAGATAGTTTGGCCGTATCAAGGCTTTTTCATTCTTGAAGTCCCAAACTTAAATTACCAACAAAAAATAGCAAGTTATTAGCATACGTCTATTATAATTCCCCCGGAATACCAATACAGCATAAGAATCCTTCAAAAGACCTCTATTCAATCCTGAAATGTTCATAAATTAATGCTTGGAATCCTTTAGTCTGAAATTCCATTTCTTATCTTTGTATAGTAATGGAAGAGAATAAGCAATTTAAACAGCAAAACAAGCGTAGCCTTGTTACGGCGACTGCAGATGCAGTGAGTGAAGCGGGAAAATTACCTCCACAGGCTATTGACATTGAGGAAGCTGTTTTGGGAGCTATGCTGCTGGAAAAAAATGCGATCAATGATGCGATTGATATTTTACAACCTGAAAGTTTTTATAAACCCGCCCATCAAAAAATATTTGGTGCGATTTTAGAACTTTTTGCTGGCTCCGAAAGTATCGATATACTGAGTGTAACTGAACGACTTCGTAAAAAAGGCGAACTTCAGCTTGTAGGTGGACCAGGCTACATCGCACAATTGACAAATCGAATCGCTTCTGCCGCCCATATTGAATATCACGCTAGAATAATTTCGGAAAAATTTATTCTTCGTTCGCTTATTGAAGTATCTTCTGATGTTATTAAAAACTCTTACGATGAAACAAAAGACGTTTTTAATGTTCTTAACGAAGCCGAAGAAGGTTTGTTTAAAATTGCCGAAGGTAACCTCAAAAAGAGTTACGGAAAAGTAGGTGATTTAGTTGAAGAAGCAATTCAAGAAATAGAAAAAGCAAGTAAAAACCAGGATGGCGTAAGTGGTGTACCAACAGGTTTTACGGACTTGGACAGGTTAACTAGTGGTTGGCAGAAATCAGACATGATTGTGCTTGCAGCTCGTCCTGGAATGGGTAAAACGGCTTTCGTTTTATCAATGGCAAAAAATTCTGCCGTTCAGTTTGATAAAGCAGTTGCTATATTCTCGCTTGAGATGTCTAGTGTACAGCTCACGAAACGTTTAATGGCAATGGAAACTGGTATATCCTCAGAAAAGCTGAGGAAAGGTTTTACTAGTCAAGAAGATTGGGATCAATTACACGGTAGAATCAACGCTTTAGCTGAAGCGCCAATTTTTATTGATGACACCCCTGCCCTTTCAATTTTTGAACTCCGCGCTAAGTGCCGTAGATTAAAAATGCAGCACGATATTCAATTGGTTATAATTGACTACCTTCAACTAATGACCGCTGGAACAAAAGGTGGCAATCGTGAACAGGAAATCAGTACGATCTCGCGTTCCATTAAAGAAATCGCGAAAGAAATTAATGTTCCGATTATCGCTTTATCTCAGCTAAGCCGTTCGGTTGAAACAAGAGGTGGTGATAAAAGACCTATGCTTTCAGATTTACGTGAATCAGGTGCGATTGAGCAAGACGCAGATATGGTAGTTTTTATCTATCGACCTGAGTATTATGGCTTGGTGGAAGATGAAAACGGCATGCCAACTGACGGAATTGGCGAGATTATTGTTGCTAAACATAGAAATGGATCTTTAGACACCGTTCGGCTCCGTTTTATAAAACAACTTACCAAATTCGACAATCTCGATGCCTTTGACGAAATGGATTATAGCACGGGCTTTTCGCCGAATAAAGACTTTGAGAATAACTCGGATACCATTACCGTTGGAAGTAAAATGAATGATGATGATGACTTTTTAAGTAATTCAAATGATGAAGTTCCTTTTTAACATCCTTATATTTTGTTTAGTTCTCATTCCGAAACAAGCTGATGCGGCGGCAATACTTGTTCCTATGGATGAAACCCAAAAAGACCATTTAAAAGCTTATGGCGTTGCATATTGGTCTTTAGAAAATAATATGGTTATCGAATGGTTATTAAATTATCGCGGTGGTAGTTTCCTTTTTCCTCAAAATAAATTTATCGAAAGTGAATTGGTGATTAAAGGGGTCTCATATCAAGTTCTCGCTGATGCCCAAGTACTCAAAATTAAATCGGATATTGCGAATCCTGAGGTAAATATGGAAGTTGTTCAATTAGAAACTGCTCCGAAAATTGCTGTTTATACCCCACAAGGAAAACAGCCTTGGGATGACGCAGTGACATTGGTTTTGACTTATGCCGAAATTCCTTACGATGAAGTGTATGATTCGCTCGTAGTTAAAGGAGGTCTTCCTGAGTATGACTGGTTACATCTTCATCATGAGGACTTTACGGGACAATACGGTAAGTTTTACAGAACTTTTCATAATCATGCCTGGTACCAAGAACAAGTAAGGACAAATGAAGCAATGGCAAAAAAACTTGGTTTCAGTAAAGTTTCGCAACTCAAACTCAGTGTGGCACAAAACATTAGAAATTTTGTGGCTGGGGGCGGATTCCTGTTTACTATGTGCTCTGGAACAGATAGTTATGATATTGCTCTAAGTGCATTTAATACGGACATCTGTGAGCACATGTACGATCATGACCCTGCAAGTCCGAATTTTCAAAACGAAATAGATTATTCTCAAACGCTAGCTTTTCAGGATTATACCGTCGAAAAAGATCCGATGAAATATGAATACTCTAACATTGATGGTACTGAGGATCACCGATCTCTACCTCAGAATCAAGATAAATTTTATCTATTTGAATTTTCTGCTAAGTGGGATATTGTACCAACTATGTTGTGTCAAAATCATACCAATGAAATTGATGGATTTATGGGACAAACCACGGATTTTAGAAAAGAATTTATTAAACCTGATGTTCTTGTTTTGGGAGAGAATAAAGCACTAGGTACAGCACGCTATATTCATGGAGAATTTGGTGATGGAACTTGGTCCTTTTACGGCGGACACGATCCAGAAGATTATCGACACCTTGTAAATGACCCTCCAACTGATCTAAGCTTGCATCCGAACTCGCCTGGATATCGTCTAATTCTCAACAATATCTTATTTCCTGCCGCAAAAAAGAAAAAAAGAAAAACCTAGTATTTAGACAATCTTTAAATCATTCAAATTCAATTGAAATGATTTACAATTTCATTACCTCAAATTATTTGCATCTTAATTAAATTATTCTAATTTTGGTAGTCTAAAAACTTATCGAAAAATAAGAAGATTTTCATTTAAAGAAAGCTTATAATCGATTAAAAAACTGCACACTTGAAAGCTTTAAATCAGATCTCAAAACTATCAATTGCATTACTATTAACTTGTTTGTATAGTAATCAGGGAGAAGTTTTTGCTCAAAAATCAGCAAACCAATATAATAGCCTTGCAAAAAAGAAATGGTCTCAATTTGAGTATTCACAAGCGATAAAAAATTACAAAGAAGCTTTAAAGCTTGAGCCTAAAAATGAAAAGGCGCTGCAAGGACTGATCGATATTTACCTTTATCAATATGAGATTTTTGATTCGGCAGCAAAATACATTGACCTACGAATCCAGCATATGGGTGAAGATACAACTGAATTAATTTTCTTTGATTTGGCTAACTGTCTGCGATTCCAAGAAAAACACGAAGCAGCAATAGAACAATATGAATTTTTTAAAAAACGCTATTTACCAAAGAATAAATTCGCTTACCTGGAAGAAGAAATTGAAACTTCAATCCGTTATGCGAACAATGCGATAAAAAACAAAAAAATATTCAGTGAATATAGCGCCTATCGCGTTGAAAATATGGATTTTTTCATTAATTCTGTTGACTCGGAATACACCCCGGTATATATTGAAGAAGAGGGACTTTTATTATATAATGCGCGATATAAAGATTTTGAATCTGAAGAAGTCACATCTGACAATAAATACTATGAAAACATTTACTATTTTGATCTAGAAGAATCTGTTGCATCGAGTTATAATCCAGGAATTAAACAAGACCATCATCACGCTGTGGTAAGTAGAAAAAATGATGACAATTCAATTCTTGTTTTTTTCAAAAATAAAATTTGGTTAGGCTCACTTTCAGAAGAGCGTTTGAACAAGGTAACTGCCCTTCCTGCAGTATTCGACAAGTATTATTTTCAACCTCACGGAATTTTTTCAGGCGATGGTAAAACATTTATTTTTAGTGCGATGACAAAGCCGCAAATTGAAGGAGGTGATTTAGATATTTACATTAGTCATTTAAGTAACGACAGTACATGGTCTGAGCCTTCAAAAATAAGCCCAAATATAAACTCTTCTGAAGACGAAGATGCTCCTTTTTTATCCAATGATGGAAAAACGTTATACTTCTCCTCAAAAGGACATCAAAGCTCTGGAGGCTACGATTTTTATAAATCAGAACTTATCGACGGCAATTGGAGCAAGCCTGTAAACTTGGGTTACCCGATGAACTCGGCTGGAGATGACATCTATTTTCACCTCAATGAAAACGGTACCTCTGGATTCTTTTCTTCAAATAGAGCTGGTGGATTTGGAGGAATGGATATCTATTCCTTTACAGTTGATGAATAGCTATTCAAAAAGTAAATTTATTATTTAAAATTGATTAATCTACTTTGGGCCTGCATATTAGTATTAGTTTAATACTTATAACAGTCTAATTCGTTCTCAAAGAATTCAAGAATATGCTAATGAAATAGCTGTAACTCGTAGACACCTCAATTACATTCGTTGTTTTTCTCAATCCTGAATTCACTTCCGTAACTATGAACTTGTTTAAAACAAAACGAGTATTGAGAACTTAATTAGCAAAAGCGAATATAGATCATCGAACTAGTTTAGCGTTCAATACTGTAATTATTGAAGCGGTCCGCATTTTTAATTCCCGCCTCCAAAGATGTATTTATAGACATCATTACCATTTGCGTAAAGTAACAATCCTAACAATAAAATAATTCCAAACATTTGTGCATATTCCATAACTTTCTCATTTGGTTTACGCCCTGTAATCATTTCATACAATAAAAACATAATGTGACCTCCGTCTAAAGCAGGAATTGGTAAAAAATTCATAAACGCTAACATGATTGAAATAAATGCAGTCATACTCCAGAACACGTGCCAATCCCATGTTGGTGAAAAAAGACTTCCAAAAGTTCCAAAACCACCAAGACTACTTGCCCCTTTTTCAGTGAATACAAATTTCATCTGCGAAACATAATCGCTCAATTTACTGACTCCTAAATCTAACCCTCCAGGAATTGATTCGGCGAATGAATACGATTTATGGGTAATTTCAAACATTTTAGCGATCGGACGATTAGCCTGAACACCTATGGTACCTGACGAATCAGCTGTGACAGCTAAACTTTTTAGCTTACCAGCCCTGTAAAAATCAATCACTATTTCTTTATCCGCTTGTGGTTTAACAGCGGCAACAAACTCATCCCAAAACCGAATTGGTTGCCCATTAATTGCTACAACACTATCGCCATCTTCAAACCCGGCTTCACGGGCTGCATATCCCTCAATAACCGTATCCAATATTGCAGTAAATCTTGGAAAAATTCCCTGCATCGCACCTGATTTGAATGCCTTCATATCGATATCTTCAGGCAATAGAATAATTTCTTCTGCCCCGTTTCTTTCAACAGTAATCTCTCGCGCATCACGAAGTAGAATCTCTTTATTTACACCTAGTGCATCAGTTAAAGGCTTCCCATCAATCGCTAAAATATTATCTCCATCAACAAATCCAACTGCTTCATAAGTTTCATCAAAAGAATAACCATTGTACACATGTTCAGGCGATAAATAATCTTCTCCCCAAGTAAAAAGTACCATGATATAGATGACAATTCCTACTATCATATTGACAACTACCCCTCCTATCATTATTATTAGACGTTGCCATGCTGGTTTTGACCTAAATTCCCATGGTTGCGGTGGCTGCTTCATTTGCTCTTTATCCATGGACTCATCAATCATCCCTGAAATTTTCACATACCCCCCTAAAGGGATCCAACCAATACCCCAAGTTGTTTCACCGATTTTTTTCTTAAATAGCGAAAATTTATAATCAAAAAATAAATAAAATTTTTCTACACGGGTTTTAAACCATTTCGCGGGTAAATAATGCCCAAATTCGTGTAAAACAATAAGAATAGAAAGACTTAAAATTAATTGTCCTGCTTTGATTAAAATTTCCATTGAGGTTTTATTTAAGCCACCAAAGATACATTTTACTTTAGCGATTTAAAAACTTTTAACGAAAATTAAAATAGTGTGACTACACATATTCATTTGTCTCAAAATAACTGATCACAGCCTCTTTCATCAAATGCTCTTGTTCTCGATTTGAAATAGGGGGAATATTTTTTAATTTTTCGAAGTGTGGCCATCCTTCCTCATCATTTTCTATGAACTTATAAAAACCATAAGGCTCCAATATGGTGCATATCGCAATATGCATCAAATTCATTTTCTCATCTTTGGAAAAATTCTGATATCCCTTCCCTAACTCTTGAACTCCGATTAAAAGTACAATAGAATCAAGTTCTAATCCGTCTCCAAATTTATCTTCTAATTTTTTTACTAGCTTTTGAAACCGTAATTCCACATCGTAATCCATCGCTATAAACAGTTTTTTGTTCGAAACATTAATTCGTAAAATTTAATCAAGCAAAATTCTGAATTATTTTTGTCTTGTCATGAATTATTTAGACATTTTATTGATAATTCCTATCATTATAGGTGCATGGAGAGGCTTTAAGAAAGGGTTTGTAATTGAAGTGTTCACCTTACTTGCTCTGCTTGTTGGAATTTATGCTGGAATTCACTTCTCTGATTTTATGGCCGAAATTCTAAAAGAACATATCGGCATTGATTCCGAATATCTACCGGCAATTGCTTTCACCGTGACGTTTCTTATGGTTGGAGCAATGGTTTATTTTTCAGGAAAAATGATTGAAAAAGCGCTGAAACTGGTGGCGCTTGGTACTCTTAATAAATTTACAGGATTGGTATTTGGGGTAACGAAGATGATCTTCATTCTTAGTGCTGCACTAGTCATTTTAGAGTCTTACGACGAGAAAGGTCAGTTTATCCCCGTAGAATTTAAGACCGATTCGATTCTTTATCACCCAATTAAAAACACTTCTTTAACTGCTATTCCTGCATTGAGGTACAGTGATCTATTCGTCGACTTGGTTCAGGAGTAAAGGAATATTTGTTGTAATCAGAACATCACTACTCAAACTTAGACTCACAGGGCAAGTCTCCACAATCTGTTTAAAGATTTGTAAATCCTTTTTCCTAAACTTATTCTCTCCAAAGTCAAATGTCATTTTTAACTCCCCCACCCTACGGGGATTAGCCGTCATAATTTTCTTTAAATCACATTTAATCTCTTTCAGTGCTATTCCTTTCTTTTCGTAATGTATCCCTGCAATCGTTAAAATACATGAAACTACTGAAGATGCCAATAAATCTGTAGGGGAAAAAGAAGCGCCTTTACCGTTATTATCAACCGGTGCATCTGTATGGATTATTGTTTTTGATTTTGTGTGCAATGCTTCAACACGTAAACCTCCTTTATACGTAATCTTCATAATTTTAAAAGCTATATCAATGAATGTTTTCTCTTTTGTATGTTTCTAGCTTAGTTTTCACTAAATTTGTACTAGATGATTCAAAAGTATACATATATTTTGGTCTGCCTGCTATCTTTTTCCGCCTTTGGTCAAGAGCATGATAAAGATGAGGGTGGAACAGTGCTTAGAAAGGATTATTCTGTTGGAGTTAACTTTAATGCAAATTCAGGCTCAACAGGTTGGGGACTTGCCTTTGAATTTGGCATTCAAAAAAATTACAAATACCGTCATACATTTGGCTTTACCGCAACCAATATTCGACATCCTAAAGAATTTAAAATTTATAACGACGGAAGTAGCTCAAGAGGCTATTATTTTGGAAAACTTAATTCATTGGTCGCTTTTAGACCAACGTATGGAGGGAAAAGAATATTGTTTGAATCGAAAAGAGAAAATGGAATTGAAATCCTTTTTAAGTGGAAACTTGGGCCATCAATAGGATTAGTTAAACCTGTGTATTTTAAAATTTTTAAAGGCGGAACAACAACCTCAGACGAACGTTATAATCCGGCTATACACAATACAGAAAATATCGTATCCCGTTCGCCATGGACCACAGGTTTAGGTGAAGCAAAAATTAATCTTGGTGCCTTTTTTAAAACAGGTGTAGAATTTAATTTCGCAAAGGATAGTGACAAAATTAGTGGAGGGGAATTAGGACTTATGGTTGATTATTATCCACTCAAGGAGTTGGATTTATTGTACAATAACCCAGGAGTGAATCTCTTTACCTCAATTTATTTACAATTCAATATTGGGCAAAAGCTCTATTAAGTAGACATGGAAACAACTGTTCAAGAAAAAATCAGAATTAAAAAACCAAATTGGTTACGTGTAAAATTACCAACTGGTGAAAATTATAAAAAAGTTCGTTCATTGGTTGATGAACATAAATTACACACTATTTGTGAAAGCGGTAATTGCCCAAACATGGGAGAATGTTGGGGTGAAGGTACAGCGACCTTTATGATTCTTGGAAATATTTGTACACGATCATGTGGATTTTGTGCAGTTTCTACTGGTAAACCTTTAGAGGCGGATATTTTTGAGCCAGCTAAAGTTGCACAATCTGTTAAATTAATGGAAGTAAAACATGCCGTTATCACTTCTGTAGATCGCGATGACTTACCTGATGGAGGTTCAGAAATCTGGGCTGCAACTGTAAAATCAATCAGACGCAAAAGTCCCGGAACTACAATGGAAACCCTCATCCCTGATTTTGGTGGTAAATGGCAAAACTTACAAAACATCATAGATGTTGCTCCGGAAGTTGTTTCGCACAATTTAGAAACTGTAAGACGTCTAACCAAACAGGTTCGAATTCAAGCCAAATACGATCGAAGTCTTGAAGTTTTAATGCGTTTAAAACGTGCGGGAATGAAAACAAAATCTGGAATCATGCTCGGACTAGGTGAAACCGATGAAGAAGTTTACGAAACGATTGATGATTTAAGCAGCGTTGGATGTGACATCATTACGATGGGGCAATACTTGCAACCGACACCAAACCATTTACCAATTGCAGAATTTGTAACACCTCAGAAATTCGACGAATTTGGGGAATATGCCTTAAAAAAAGGTTTTAAATTCGTTGAAAGTGGTCCACTTGTACGGTCATCATACCATGCCGAAAAACACATCTTTTAAGAACACTTATTCAGACTGTTAGATCTGTATAAAATCATTCGAAATTTCTTAAATCCTCTTTTGAAAATTCAATCTATTTCTAGAAATTCGCAAAGATTGTATCAATTAACCGGTTTAAACCATTAAAGGGACAAATGATTTGAAACAATTTTCGCTTTCTGTTGTTTTACTACTAATTATTTTAAACGAATAGATGTGTATTAAAAAAGGCAATTGATATCTATCTTATTAAGTATTTATGTCGTATATTGTGCGGATGAAAATGCGCTTAGATGAAAAAAAATAATATGAATAAAAAAGCACTCTTACTTGGTTCAATTCCTGCGATTGCGTTAGCTGCAGGTATATTTACCTATAAAACAGACACTTCTGAAGGGAAGTATGAACAAAGGCTTTCTTCTCATCTTGATGCCCCTCAAGCATTAATTGATGGAACTTATGAAGTTTACAAACGAATGAAAGGCGAATTTACACAAGAACAATACACTCGTTCTTATGCTCTTGCCTCTTCGGTAAACAAAGACCGTGCAACTTTTAACTGGGGCGATCATGGGCCAGATAATATTGGAGGTCGAACAAGAGCCATTGTTATTGATAAGGCTGATGACAACCACATGTATGCAGGATCTGTATCAGGAGGTTTATTCGAATCATTCAATGGTGGGAATACATGGCAAAAGGTTGAAAATTTTGTAGATAACCTTGCTATTTCATCAATGTGCCAAACTGCAGATGGTAAATTTTATGTAGCAACTGGTCATCAACAAGAAATTACTGGTGGTTCACAAAATGCTTATGACACTGGAGCAAGAGGATATGGTATTTATCATTCTGAAAGCGATGGTTCATGGACACTGGTTGAAGGTTCTCAAAATTACAATTGGATTAATGAAATCGTTTGTGCTGATGAGTCAAACACGGTTTGGATAGCATGTAATCAAGGACTTAAAACGTATACTGCTGGTGGATCACTAGAGGATGTTGACGCATTTGCAGGTTCAGGTTCATGTAATGCATTGTCAATTTCAAAGGATGGGAATGTAATCATTGGACACTCAGTTGGTGATGGACCAATTTCTGTTCGTGTATCTACGAATGGAGGAGCTTCATTTACCGAAGTATCAGCAACAGGTGCATCTGACGAAGCTGGGAAAATTAATATGAGCAGTGTTGGTCGAATAGAGTTTGCGATTTCACACGAAAAAGTTGATGGAAATTATAGAGTTTATGCTTCTGCTGCTGCTTCTCAACTAAGAGGTATTTGGAGATCTCCGGACAACGGTTTAACATGGAACAGAATTGCCCCTGCATACACTGGAACACCAGGCGGATTTTCACCATTTACTTCAGGTGGATCAGGACAAGGGTTATACGATAATATAATTACAGTTGTTCCAGGAGCTCCTGAACGAATTATTTTAGGAGGAATTGATTGTTATTCTTGGTCAACTACAGATAACTGGAATCAAATCTCGCAATGGTTCTTAGATCCTACTAATCCAAGCTATGTTCATGCCGATAATCACGAATTTGTTTGGAACAGTGAAAATAAATTATACATTGGTAATGATGGTGGTATAGCGTTTTCAGATGATGCAACAACTGCAACACCTACCTTCCACCCTGCAAATAGGGGTTACAATGTCACTCAATTCTTCGCAACTGGTGTTTCTGCACACGGTGATGTAATTGGTGGTACACAAGACAACGGAACTTTAGCAAATTACCATACAGGAACAACTTGGAGAGAGCACAAAGAAGTTGGCGGTGGTGATGGTTTTTCAGCTGAAATCTCTTTCATTAACCGAAATCTAATGTTCGGTTCTGTTTACTACTCTAACGTCTTCAGATCGTCTGATAGAGGGGTTAACTCTACTGAGTTTTACCCAATCGATTTTGAAAACCCTGGTGACAATCCATCGGGTTGTGGTGTTGGTAGAACTGACGGATCAGGTTGTGGACAATTCTTTACAAATTTCGAATTATGGGAGAATCCTAATGACGAGGCGTCTCGTGATACACTTGCTTTTATTGTAACTGATAACTACGAAGCAGATGACACTGTAGTGGTGCCTTCTGCTACATCACAAATGACAATTGATTATATCACAGATACTGATTTATATTTTGACGATACATTATACTATGACCCTTCATTAACTGGTGAAGATACCGTGGTAATAGATGCAATTACTGGTACTGATTTTAACTTAGGGTATAGAGAATGGGAATACATTTTTGGAGGTCCATCTATCTCTGCTGGAGATTCACTCTTACTAATTGGTGAAGGTGCAGTTCTTGACGACACTATTGTTGTTGAATCGTATGAATTAACAGAGCATTATTACGGTTCTAACCCTAATAAACCAGGTGTTATTATTGATATGGGCGAAGACACAAGAGTGTTCAATGTTGCGTGGGATACAATCTACGTACAAGACAAGTACCAATCTTGGTTTGCACTTGATATCGGAAGAAATGATGGAGTATTAAATGGAATTTGGATGTCTAGAAATGCGTTACGTTTTTCTGCTGATTCGCAAGGTTGGATAAAAGTATTAAACGCGGAAACTGAAAATTCAGATGGTGAACCTATAGGAGATGTAGCTACGATGGAGTTCTCGAAAGATGGTCAGTATTTATTCATTGGAACATGGGGTGGTGATTTATACCGTTTCACTGGATTTGGTGATGTATACTCACCAACAGGCGTATCAGAAACTCCTACAATGGTTGGCGATGTGCGTGTTGACACTATTTTTGATTACGATGGTAACGCTCATGTAACTGAATTAGAATTAATGGGGTCATTCCCTGGACCTGTTACAGGAATCGCAAGTGGACCAATTGATGATCCAGATTTACTAGTAATTACTTTAGGTAACTTTGGAGGATCTGGTAAAGTTAGAAGATCTACAAATGCTACTGGAGTTTCACCAACATTTACAACTTTATCTGCCTTCCCTAGTGTTGGTGAGGGTGCTTCTGCATCAGGAATCCCATGTTATGCAGTAATTGTAGATCGTGATGACTCTGACGTTATTGTAGTAGGAACTGAGTTTGGTGTATACGCAACAGAAGATGGTGGAAGTACTTGGAATAATGTAAGTGGTGATTTCGGAAATTCACCGGTGTATGACATGCAACAAAACTGGAGAACTTGGAATGAAGGAAACTTTAGACCAGGAGAAATTTATATCGGAACTCATGGACGAGGTATTTGGAGTACAGATGCATTTTTATCTACTCCAGAACAAAACGATAATTTAACAGCTGAAAAGTTCGTAGCAAATGTTAAATTATATCCGAACCCTGTTTCTGAAACTGGTTCAGTTGAATTCAACTTAGCGAATAATGAAGATGTATTATTACAGATTTTCAACTTAAATGGACAGGTTGTTAATGAAATTAAAGCCAATGATAGAATTGCAGGAGCAAATAAAATTGACTTTGACGTAAACGCATTACCAACTGGAACTTATATTTTAAGACTAAGTTCTAAGTCAATGACCGAAACTGTTAAATTCATTAAGAAATAAGCAGAAATTGCTAATCAAAAAAGGCGCTTTCGTTTGAAAGCGCCTTTTTTATTTCTGTATTGTTATAAACTATAATTCAAAACTTTCACCCGCCTTAACCATTCTTCTTAAAAGAACACTTGCTCTATACTTGTCATCACGATATTCATCATATAATTCATCCAACGCGGATAAAACATTTGCTAGTCCTATCTCATTTGCCCAAGCTAATAATCCTTTCGGATAATTCACACCCTTTGTCATCGCTAGATCAACATCTTTTGCAGAAGCTATATTCAAAAATACAGCATCAATCGCTTCATTAATTAATAAAACAAGAATCCTCTTTAGAATCTGATTCCCCAGCACTTCATTTTTATTCGGCTCTGCTTTTACTGCGTCTTCAGCATAATCATAATACCCTCTTCCCGATTTCCTACCAAACCATCCTGCCTCAGCATGTCGTTTTTGAGTAAAGGACGGTCGATAGCGAGGATCAAAATAAAAAGCTGTAAAAACTGTTTCTGTAACCGTGTAATTAATGTCATTTCCGATATAATCCATTAATGTAAATGGCCCCATTCTAAATCCTCCCAATGCTGTCATGGCCCAATCTATCGTTGCAAAATCTGCTACGCCTTCCTCATAAATCTTCAAAGCTTCACCATAAAAAGGACGTGCTACCCTATTGACAATAAATCCTGGGGTATCTTTAGCAACAACAGTCACTTTTTTCCATGAATCAACCATCGCTTTAGTCTCAGCCAAAATTTTAGCAGAGGTTTGTACCGCCGGAATTATTTCAACTAAAGGCATTAATGGCGCAGGATTAAAGAAATGAACACCTATTACGCGTTCGGCGTTTTTACATGACGCCGCAATCGAAGCAATTGATAAAGAGGAAGTATTTGAAGCAAGAATCGCATCTTGATCCAATAACCCTTCCAACTCCGCAAAAACCTGCTGCTTAATCGCTAAATTTTCAACAATAGCCTCAATAACCATTCCACATCCTTTAAAATTGGCCATATTCGAACCATACATAATGCGGGCCTGAATTGCCTCAGCTTCGTCGGCTGTTAACTTTGCCTTCTCCACCAAACGGGCCATTACTTTGGCTAATTTACTTTTCGCATTTGCTAATTGCTCCTCATTCTTATCAACTAATACAACTTGGTGCCCAGCTTGTGCGGCTACTTGTGCGATGCCAGACCCCATAGATCCGGCACCCAAAACTCCTATTTTAATCATAATTTAATTCCCTTTAAATTCTGGTTTACGTTTATCTAGAAATGCCGCCACTCCTTCATTATAGTCATGTGTTTTTCCTGCAATAGTTTGTAGTTCTTCTTCCGTTTGTAATTGTGTTGTTAAATCACTTATCAAAGAAACATTTAATGCACGCTTTGTTAGTCCAATACCTCGAGTAGGCATCTTCGCTAGTTTCAATGCTATTTTTAGAGATTCCTCTTCAAAAGTCTCATCAGAATAAACTTTATAAATCATATTTAACTCTTCCGCTTCCTTAGCTGTAACCTTGTCCCCTAACATCATCAAAGCACTCGCTTTTTGAAATCCAACTAAACGGGGTAAAAAGAATGTTCCGCCTGAATCTGGAATCAACCCAATTTTACTAAAAGCTTGAATAAAGCTTGCACTTTCCGTAGCAACACAAATATCACATGCCAAGGCTATATTTGCACCAGCTCCTGCAGCCACACCATTCACCGCTCCAATAATAGGTTTCTCAATATTTCTTATTCTTTCAATGATTGGATTATAATGTTCTTTCACGATTGAAGTTAACTCTGGTCCATTTGGATCAGTAACCTCTTGAAGGTCTTGGCCGGCACAAAAAGCTTTGCCCTCCCCTATTATATAAATAGCACGGATATTATCGTTTTCTTCTGCAGCATCTAGCTCGTTTTGTAATGCTAAAGCCATTTCCTTGTTAAAACTATTAAATACTTTTGGACGATTTAAACGAAGTATTGCTACACCGTCTTTTATTTCTGAAATAATTAAACTCATAATTCTTTTTTCATGATTATAACTCAACACCATGTCGAGGACTTAAAATTAATTATTCCCTGAAAATCTGCCAGAATATATGCGTACTTTTCAAATAATATTCAAACGAATAATGTGTATTTTTGCTAAATGAAGAAAATCATTTTTATTACGGGAGCCACTTCAGGGTTCGGAAAAGCAGCTGCCTATCGTTTCGCAAAAGAAGGGAATAATCTTATAATTACCGGACGACGAAATGATCGTTTATTAGAACTATCTGCTAATCTTAAAAAAGAGTTTTCTACTGAGGTTATATCTTTGAATTTTGATGTGCGCAACGAAAGTGAAGTCAATACGCACATTAATGCGCTGCCTGAAAAATGGAAAAAGATTGATGTCTTGGTAAATAATGCAGGATTGGCAAGTGGCCTTGATCCAATTCAGGATGGTGATACAAATGACTGGAATAAAATGATTGATACAAATATCAAAGGTTTACTTTATGTGTCCAACGCAATTATTCCACTCATGAAAGAAAATGCCGCAGGACATATTATCAATATTGGCTCAACCGCGGGTAAAGAAGTTTATCCCAATGGAAATGTTTATTGTGCTACGAAACATGCTGTAGATGCTATTACAAAAGGTATGCGAATCGATTTACTACCCTTAGGAATCAAAGTTACGCAAATTGCTCCTGGCGCTGCAGATACAGAGTTCTCAACTGTTCGATTCCATGGTGATAAAAAGAAAGCTGATCAAGCTTATGAAGGATATCAACCAATGTTGGCTGAAGATATTGCAGAATTAATATACTATTCTACTACACTGCCGAACCATTTATGCATCAACGATCTTGTGGTAACTTCACTAGCCCAAGCCAACAGTTATATGATACACCGAAAATAAGGTTAAATTACTCAGTAATTTCAACAGAACTCCGGGTGAGCATGCTAAATTTAACGCCCTCGGTCTCTCCTTTTATCATCCATTTATAATGACCTGGCTCTACATCTTTTAGCATCCATCCAACGTTTACATCTGTGGTTTCAAATATGATTTTACCATCTTCGTTGTAAACTACAAACTGATAATCCTGCATAAAACATAACATCAACGGTAAAAACCGCGCGTTTTCTTTCGACTTACTCACCTTTTTATCTACCGAGTAGCAAGTTTCCGGAAATGGTTTTACTTCTTTAATTTCTTGAGCATAAGTTGAAGCTCCAAGAATTAAAAAGATAAAAAATACAACGATATATTTCATGGTTCTAACGATCTTATTCTACAACGACTGAAGCAATATGTTTAACATGCGTATAATCAATTGTATTTCCGATTGTTCCTAATAATGTCCAAGTATAAGTCCCTGCAGGTACATCCGCAGCGTTCCACTTAGCCGAAGCATCCTTAGTTTCAAAAACTACTTCACCAGCCGCATTTGCTACTTTGAATTCATAGTTGAAAATTTGACAATCAAAATCTAAAATCAACTCACTGGTTTCATCATTAAGTACTTCTGGAGCAGACACACATGATTCTGGCAATTCAGAACGTTCTTCCATTGTCTGCGCACTTACAGATAAACTTCCAACTAACAATCCAATTGTGAATAATAATTTTTTCTTCATAGCTAATGTTTTCTTTTTTAGACGCTCAAATTAAGAAAATGTTGCTTAGCCTCAGTAACATTTTCGATTTTTTTTATCGTACCTTCGTTCCAGTGGATATGCAAATACAATACCATCTTTTCTCCAGCCCAGTAGGCTATTTATTGGGCACTGTTTTAATGGATAAGTTAATCGGATTAGAATTTACGGATAAGACTGATTTAACGAACGACAATCACCCTTTATTCACTCAGCTAAAAATAGAGTTAACGCATTATTTTCAGGGCAACCTAAAATCATTTTCGATTCCCTTGAACCCTCAAGGAACAGCTTTTCAGCAAAACGTTTGGGAAAGTCTAAATCAAATTCCATACGGGGAAACACGTACATATCTACAACAAAGTCAAATATTAAATCAACCTAAAGCCATTCGTGCTGTGGCCAATGCCAATGGTAAAAATAAAATTGTCATTCTAATACCCTGTCACAGAATCATAGGAAGTAATGGAAAATTAACCGGATATGCTGGAGGAATTGAGAAAAAACGTTTTCTATTACAACTTGAACAAAAGTATGGCGACACTGCTAACCTATTTAATCGTATTTAAATGAAACTTCGAATTGCGAGGCACACCCAACAACTTCAACCAATTATCGATTTTTATACTAAAATAATTGGATTGAGTATTACGGGAAAATTTGAAAATCACCAAGGCTATGATGGCGTGTTTTTAGGGTTACCCAATCAACAGAATGCTCAAAACAATTGGCAGCTCGAATTTACAGTATCTTGGATACAACCACACCACTATCCTGATCCTGACGATTTGCTCGTTTTTTATCCTAAAAGTCAAGCTGAATATGCATTAATCGTAAAAAAAATGCAGTCAGCAAATATAAAACCTGTTCGCCCACAAAACCCTTACTGGAAGAAACATGGAATTACATTACTCGATCCAGATGGATACGGTGTGGTTATTGTCGAACCAGTTGAATGAATTGGGCGTTCCCCCTTTCTCCTAGAAGAAAAAGGGGTCAGGCTGTTCGCAGTCGCCTCCTCACCAAAAAAGGTTGCGGGGGCTTCAACAAATGCTACCATCCTTAACGCAAAAATCCCCGTATCAAACTGACACGGGGATCTTTTAAATCTAAAAATAAGAAACAAATTAAATCAACTCTATGCTTCTTTTAATAAAAGTGGTTAATTCAGAACCTTTTAGCATCCCTTGAGAAAGCATAGCCAAATCGGTCAGCTGTTTTGCAACTTTTTTACGATCATCACCTTCCTTTTTCAAAATACTTTCAACAGTAGGGTGATTGGCGTTCACCGTTAGATTAAACATTTCTGGAAATGAACCAAACATATTCATTCCGCCTCCACCCATTCGTTGTTGTTCTTGCATTCTTCGCATAAACTCAGGCTGAGTAATTACAATTGGTGAATCTGTCTCGCTCATATTCTCGAACTGAACTGTAAATTTTTCTTTATTTACTACCTCTTCAAAAATTGGCTTCAACTCCTCTTTTTCTTCCTCTGATAATTTCGAAGGAATTTCAACATCCTTTTTAATTAAATTATCCAAAGTATCAGCATCCACCCGCGCAAAACTCACATTTTCTAGTTTACTCTCAAGTTGAGAAACATAATGAGGTGTCAACGGACTGTCCAAAATTAAAACATCATAACCTCTTTCTTCGGCAGCAGTAATAAATTGATCGTGTGCATCTTTGCTATTTGCGTAAAGAATTACCAACTTATCATCCTTATCCGTTTGAATTGGTTTAATTTTCTCTTGGTATTCCTCCAAAGTAAAATACTCGTCTTTACTGTTCTTAACCAATGCAAATTTCGAAGCTTTATCATAAAATTTCTCATCAGTGAGCATACCATATTCTACAAACACCTTCAAATTATCCCATTTGCTCTCAAAATCTTTTCGGTCGTTATTAAACATACCTTTCAATTTATCAGCTACTTTTTTAGTGATATGAGAAGCTATTTTCTTCACATTTCCATCTGCCTGTAAGTAAGAACGCGAAACATTTAATGGAATATCAGGTGAATCGATAACACCATGCAATAAAGTCAAGAATTCTGGTACAATTTCTTCAACAGAGTCTGTAATAAAAACTTGGTTTGAATAAAGTTGAATTTTATTCTTTTGAATTTCAATATTCTCCTTCAATTTAGGAAAATACAATACCCCCGTTAAATTGAATGGATAATCAACATTTAAATGAATATGAAACATTGGGCTTTCCATAGACATTGGGTAAAGTTCCCGGTAAAAAGCCATGTACTCTTCATCACTTAAATCAGCAGGAGCTTTGGTCCAAATAGGATTCGGATTATTGATGATATTGTCTACAACGACATCAACCTTTTTTACATTCCCTTCTTCATCCTTTTCACCGCTTGGATCATCTTGTTTAATTGTTTGCGTTCCAAATTTGATTTCAATCGGTAAAAACTTACAATACTTATCTAAAATACCTTTTACACGTGCATCCTCTAGAAACTCAGTTGAATCATCTGCAATGTGTAAAACAATCTCCGTACCTCTATCCTCTTTTTCAATTTCGGTAATCTCATATTCAGGTGTTCCATCACTTTCCCATTGAACAGCCTGAGCACCTTCTTTAAATGATAAAGTTTTGATTTGAACTTTTTTCGCCACCATAAATGCCGAATAAAACCCTAATCCAAAGTGTCCAATAATTTGTTCAGCCCCCTCTTTACCTTCATATTTTTGAACAAACTCTTCTGCTCCAGAAAAAGCAATTTGATTGATGTATTTCTCAATCTCTTCCTCAGTCATTCCTATTCCTCTATCCTTAACAGTTAAAGTTCCTGCTTCTTTATCCAGTAATACTTCAACTTTTAAATCGCCTAAATTCCCTTTAGCTTCACCTGAGGTGCTTAACACTTTTAGTTTGCTAGTAGCATCAATCGCATTCGATACTAATTCTCGTAAAAATATTTCGTGATCACTGTATAAGAACTTTTTGATCAATGGAAAAATATTTTCCGTTTGTACATTTACCGTTCCTTTTGTTGCCATTTTTTAAAATCTTATTTTAGTGTTTGACAACACCAACTCAATACTCATGCCAACGGAACAATTCTGCCAGTTTGTCCGAGCTTCCCTTTTTCACACTGTCATATCAGCATTTTCTTAGGAACAAATAGAAATTTTGACGGCCTAAATGTTAAATCGTGGGTTAACAACCGAATTATACATTGAGCCAAACGAATAGTTTATCCCTGTATTCATCCAATAAGAGTAGTTTGACCCTAGCTCTTGTTGTTGCAATAAAACATCTTCAATACTCGCATTTTGACGTGCTATATTCACTTGATTTTGACGAATATTAAAGCTCCCATTCAAACGCCAAGAGAATCCTTTAAAAAGTCTAACTTTTACATTCATCCAAAGCGAAACACTGTTCAAATTAAAGTCATGTAAATAGTTTTGGTAGGTAATTGTAGAAGATAAGTTACCCCAGTTTTGTTTGACTTTACCACCAATTGTCACTTCATGAAAAGCCAGATTTTCTGAAAGCTGATTAAATACGGTTGTATCATAATAATCGTTATACCTTGCACCAATATTATAGGCTATAATTGCCTGTTTGTTAAATGATTCAGAATATTTGAAAAAATCAAATTCAATTCCTGTTTTCCCAGAAAGGTATAAGTTATAATTACTAAAGAGAGAATTTCCAGCACTCCCAAAAAAGCCGTATGACCAATGATCATTCATACTAAAAACCTGTTGTGCACTTGCCCAAGAACTTTTCTTTTTTGATTGGGTTTTAACACCATCATAATCATAATTTGTTTGATCCCTTTTAAATCCACCGCTTACCATCGACTTACTTTCCTCTGTAATTCTTCTTGCTGCTGCTCCTCCACTGTAATTGAAGGTTTTCGATGTTTCTTCCCCGCTAAACCATCCATTTGCATTCATTGAAAAAACCCATGAATTCCAAGGGTCAATAATTTCAATAGGACCTTCAGTTTCTTTAGCATTGATAGAAAGATTGATTTCATTCATTTGTCCAGCTTCTAAACGGAAACGCATTAACCCTAGTTCTAGAATCTTCATGCGTAAATCTCTCTTTTCAATATCCGCCATATTTGCATTAGTCGTATAAGGTAAAATATCAGAAAGTTTTTTGTAAATACCCAACCCAATAAATTGGATTTTTTCTGCTGTTCCTCCGCCTCCGGTATTTTGTGAAATAAATAGTATGTGTACATCTGCTTGCTTAGCATCCCGGACAAAGGTTACATTCTTCATGTTTTGCTTGATAAAACCGTGATCGCAATAATTACAGTCCAAATAGACACGTAATTGTCCCATATTCTCTTGATTTTGAGGCTTAGGAGCATTAACTTGATTAAAACATAAATGCGTCAATAACGTAAACAACCCGAGTAGGAGAGTTTTAAGGTATTTCATGGTCGTAATTTTTTTTCAGTAGACCTGCAAATTTGCGAACTCTTTGCAAATTGTTTAAGTTTAATTTAAAAAGTGATTAACATTAAAAAGTTAATTTACATAGCGCTCATTTTTGGACTGACCAGTGGAAGTACTTCATCAATTCAAAGTGGTAAAGAAAACCATTTAGCCATTGGACTTTTTGTTGGTGCCCATTCAAATGTGATTACTTATGCCTTTGTTTCAACTAGAAATGGTGAAATAATAGGAACCGAAGTTGTTCGAAAAGATCGCTTTATGTTTTCTGCCCTCGGCCATTGGCCCAGCATAGTTAATCTTAAACGAGAAAATTTGTTGGCTAAGCATCAACTTGACAGTTGCTTTTTGTTACAAGATGAGTATGAAAAGGTTGTGGGTTATTTTTGTCCTGTTTTTGACGATGCATGGAAAGTGCGTTATAAAGAACACCCCTACAGTTATGAGGAATTTGGTTGGAGTCATGGACAATACCGTCCGTCTGCCGCTCAACGTGAATTTTTAGCCAAAGAATACGGTGTACAAAACATTTTAACTGATTATATTTACGGCGATAGTCTCTTTAAATTTTTAAGGGATATACGAAATGAAAGTTGGGTTAATGCCTATTCTGCTTTAGCAAGTGACCCAATTGTTCAAGGACCTTAGCTTATGACCAATAAAAAAACGCCGAACAAAGCCCAAATTGAACGATTATTAGCACGCCGTAAGCAACACGAGTCTCAACTCAACCCAGAGTTAATAACAGAAAAAATATTACGTGGTGATAAAACAGCATTAAGTGATGCAATTACCCTTATTGAAAACAAGATAGAAGCTAAAAGAACAATTGGTCAAACAATTCTCAGCAATTGTTTACCTCATTCTGGCAAATCAATTAGAATAGGTATTACGGGTGTTCCTGGAGTAGGTAAAAGTAGTTTTATAGAAGCGTTTGGGACACATTTAACTGAGCAAGGATGTAAGGTTGCTGTATTAGCAATTGATCCGAGCAGCGAAATTTCCAAAGGAAGTATTTTAGGAGATAAAACTCGTATGATAGAATTATCAGCAAATCCAAACGCTTTCATTCGCCCGACAGCAACTAGCGGTTCATTAGGGGGAGTTGCTCATAAAACACGAGAAACCATATTATTGTGCGAAGCAGCCGGTTTTGACACCATCCTAGTCGAAACTGTTGGTGTTGGACAATCTGAAACGGAAGTCCACTCGATGACTGATTTCTTTTTACTTTTGATGCTCGCCGGTGCTGGTGATGAATTGCAAGGCATTAAACGTGGAATAATGGAAATGGCTGACACTATTTTAATAACAAAAGCAGATGGCAAAAATGTAAAACCAGCAAATTTAGCTCGCACTGAATATAAAAATGCACTGCACCTTTTCCCTGCAAAAGAAAATAATTGGATTCCAAAAGTTGAAACAGTCAGCGCAATGGAAAACAGAGGTTTAGATAAAATCTGGAAAATCATTAAAACTTACGACCAAATGACACATAGTAATGGTTGGAAAGATTCAAACAGAAAAGCTCAACAAGAGTATTGGATGAAAGAATCCATTCAAAGTCAAATTTTGGAAGAATTTTATCAAACCAAAGGCATACAAGACAAAATAAAGGAAATTACAAATGATTTAAATGTTGGTAAATTAACTTCTTACCAGGCAGCCGAATTGATTATAAAATATTACAAAAAGCAAAAATGAACGAATTTAAATTAAGGGAAACTGAGGAATATATTGAATTAATAAAACTCCTCAAAATTATGCAATTAGCTCAAACTGGCGGGCATGCTAAACTAATCATTGAGGAAGGCTGTGTACTAGTAAATGACCAACAAGAGTTTAGAAAACGAAAAAAATTGAGAAAAGGAGATGTGGTTGAATATGAGGAAGCTAAAATAAAAATAGTTTAGTTAATTTAGATTTCAAAATAATCAGAAATGGAAGAACATTATAGCGAAGAAAAATTCAAACAACACATTCGAACTGTTGTTCAAAAAGCCGAAGGAAATTCGATGGATGAACGACCATTGACCCTCTCCGAATTGAAAGAGCTTGCTATAAGCATGGGCATGTCAGAAGGGGAATGGGATGAATTACAAAAGAAAGCAATAGTTCATCTAGCAACTGCAGAGAAACATTTAAAAGCAAGAAATTTTGAAGATGCAATCGCAGCAGCTGAATTGGCAACTTCAATCAATCCATATCTAAAAAACAGCAATTCAATTTTAGCTAAATCGTATCAAATGCTTTCTCTGGAAGATAAAGATACACAAGCCCTTCAGAAGGCAGAATATTATGCTAGAAAGGAATTACTAACCGATCCAAATGACCAAGTCGCGATTAATGTTTTAAGTGCGATTAATAAGTCAAAAAAGAACGCAGGGGCTGCATCGACAAGTCGTAAAAAAATAATAATGATTGCTTCAGCAATTATTGGATTAATGCTGATTGGGTATTTTGCAATGTCGACAAAAGCTTCGGGACAATCATCCAGTCAACTTGAAAATGACTTGATTGTTGCAGAAGAAAATATGTTTTCGAAATTTGACTTAGTTCAAACGGCAATCAATCAGCGTAATAATATGCTACCCGATTTATTTGCTGCTGCTGGAGGTCAACACCAAGATTTATCAGAACTCAATAATGAAATAGCATCGCTTCGAAAAAAGGCGAATCAATTAACTGGAGAAAAACGGTTTGAATTAGAAGGTAAAATTGATAAAAAAGTGGCCGATGCTAAGCAATTAGTAAAAACGTATAGCGACGGTAAAGACGTGGCCACCTTGCTTGTTCAAATTGAGGGAGCGGAAAATAGAATCGCATTTGAGAAAAAAGCGTACAATGATGCGGTAAAAGAGTATAACATCCTGGTTAAAAAAAGTAAAGGAGAATACCCAAATTATGAAATTCAACCTTATTTCAATGCCGAATAAAACAAATTTTTGGATTCTAATTGCATGCATTGTATTTGCATTTCATGTTAATGGACAAAACAGAGAGCTCAAGGGGCTCGATATTGAATCGTTTAGAAATACACTGACAAACGAAACTGGAGAAAACATCGCTATTGAATCCATAGAAAATGTCAAAGTAAAACACAATTCTAACGTTGCAAATCCTGATGGAATTTTAACGAATGACACTAAAAAAGAAATTCAAACCATCATTGACCGCGTTTATGAAGCACATGATTATGAACTAATGGTTCTTTGTTTAAATTCGATTGGCGAACAAAATCCGCGCGAATGGGGAACAGAATTATTCAACTTATGGGGAATTGGCGATAAAGAGACTGAAAATGGGTTGTTAGTGTTACTCGTAAAAGACCAACGAAGAATTGAGTTTATCACTGGTAGAGGTATGGAATCCGTTTTAACTGATGCTGAATGTTATGACATTCAACAGATGTACATGGTACCTCATTTCAAACAGGGCAATTATGGATTAGGGATGCTAGTTGGAATGGAAGAAATTGAAGTTGAATTAAATAATCAAGGTGCTTTGTATGACTCTAATCCTGATGATGTTTATAATGAGTCAGACGCTAATTATTTTTATGAAGAGCCTCCATTTTACAAACACCCATTGTTCATCGGTTATTTTGGTTTTTGCGGATTACTAACCATTATTTACTTCTTTTTCTTATTTGCTACTTTATCAACTAAAGATTTGCATAAGCGCTATCGCACGATGAAAGCATGGACTTTACTTATTTTTGCTTTCATTGCTCCGCTACCCTTTATTTTTTTAGTCTACTACACCCGAAAATCGTGCAACAAATGGAGAAATATGGAACGAATTGGAAAAGAGTCTGGCGATCTTTTGCACAAGTTAAGTGAAGAAGAAGAAGATGAATATTTAAGTAAAGGGCAAATTGCTGAAGAAATTGTTAAATCTATTGATTATGATGTATGGATTAACGAATCTGGATCAGAAATTGTAATACTCCCTTACAAAGCCTGGTTTTCAGGTTATAATAAATGCTCGAAATGCCACTATAAAACCTATAAAAAAATTTACGATAAGGTTGTAGCGTCCGCAACTTACTCTAGTTCGGGCATTGGCGAAAAAAAATACACTTGTAAAAATTGTGGTAATACACGAATTAAACGATACACCATTCCTCGTAAACAGCGCTCATCTTCTGGTGGAGGATATTACAGTGGTGGAGGTTCTTTTGGAGGTGGTGGTGGATCCTTTGGCGGTGGTTCCTTTGGAGGAGGAAGTTCAAGAGGAGGTGGTGCTGGTAGCAGTTGGTAATTCCGCTTTAAAAATGGCATGAATATTGAATTTATGCTTTTATATTTGTGACATAATAATTGAATATGACAAAATTTTTTATCATCCCCCTTACCTTGGTATTTGGAACAATATCTTGGAGCCAAGGTCAAAATGGATCTCATAAACCCATTACAAACAAGGTTGAATCGAAGCAATTAAAAACAGCGGAGAAACTACCTTTTAGGCTTGCAGCAACTGAAAACACATTAAACATAGATATAAAAGGACGGTATTATATTGAAAGATATGATGTACATCATAATTCATCAAAGACAAAAAAAGCCATTAAAGCTGTTGGAACGTATCTAGAAATAACAGACAGTTTAATAAGTGGAACTGCGATTGAGCCGATTATTTTTAAAATAAGTCATTCTGAAATATTAGAAGGAGCGGATTATTTATACCGCGTATTTGGTGAAACCCCGGAAGATGTTCCTCAAGAATGGCCCGAGGAATTTGCAGTACACAAAACCAACAACCTTGATTGTTATGGAATTGGAGTATTACCAGATGGCACTGTAATTATACCCTATAATGGCTTGATCCTGTACCTCAGACAAGTACAATAAAAAAATTAAAAGCTCGACAATTTCGGGCTTTTTTTTGTTAGCTATCTGTATATTTAGATTCAAATTAAAGTTTAATAAAGCATGGCAGAAAAACCGCTGATTTTAGTAACCAATGACGATGGTATAACCGCAAAAGGGATTGCGCAATTGGTAGATTCAATGCAAGATTTAGGTGAAATTTTAGTAGTTGCACCTGACAAACCGCAAAGCGGTATGGGTCACGCTATTACAATTAATCACCCTTTAAGGTTAACCCCATCAAATGTATTTCCTGGAATTCAAGCTTACACTTGTTCGGGTACACCCGTTGATTGTGTAAAACTTGCCATTTACGAGATCATTAAATCACGTCCAACCCTATTGGTATCAGGAATTAATCACGGATCGAATGCAGCAACCAATGTGTTGTATTCGGGTACAATGTCAGCCGCGGTAGAGGGAGCCATAGAGGGCATTCCCTCAATAGGGTTTTCGTTACTGGATCATTCTCCAAATGCAGATTTTAATGCCGCAGGATATTTCGCTAAAGAAATCACAGAGCAGGTATTAAAAAATGGGTTACAACCTGGAGTTTGTTTGAATGTTAACATTCCTAAAGGGGATATTAAATCTCTAAATGGAACAAAAATATGCCGACAAGGTAAAGCATTTTGGGAAGACTCTTTTGACAAGAGACAAGACCCATTTGGGAAGGATTATTTTTGGTTGACAGGTGCATTTACAAGAACTGACAAGGGAGAAGATACAGATCTGTGGGCCTTGGATCACAATTATGTTTCAATAGTACCAACACAATTTGATATGACTGCACACCATTTAATTGCAGGTTTAAATGAATGGGATTTAAAGTAAAAAAATGAGAGATAAACTACAAAAATTGGATAAAGTGCAATGGGGAATTATTATTGGATTGATTTTACCCGTATTCGGATTTCTTTTGGCGTACCCCGTTTTTACACGTGAACAATCAATGCCTTTCGAAATTTTTATAAAACATGCCAAAAACGGGCCTTACAGTCAAAATATCATGATATTTTCGTTAATACCAAATATGTTCTTCTTCTATTTAAGTAACTTTAGATGGAACATGTTGCAATTGACCAAGGGTCTTGTAGGAATTACGCTAGTACTGGGAATTATTTTGGTAGCAATAACTGTTCTTTAATACTAACGTTGAATAATAGCTTTAAAGTCATTCCATTTAAATACACCGAGTAAGAACCCTAAAGCTATTCCTGACATAAAAAACGGAATGATTTGGTATGCGTTAAGATTGACTTTGTTTGTGACGATTACCC
This sequence comes from Crocinitomix algicola, assembly GCF_001661595.2. GTDB lineage: Bacteria > Bacteroidota > Bacteroidia > Flavobacteriales_D > Crocinitomicaceae > Crocinitomix > Crocinitomix algicola. Next base: position 176,856 of record NZ_LYPF02000012.1, on the reverse strand, counting down.
CTGCAATTATAAGTCCAGCAACCAAACCAAACAAGCCTAAATAAAACCGTCCTGGAAACTTAATTTTAAGAGTCTTAAAAGCGACCAACATTTGGGCTAGAGCCATTACAACTTGCGTGATTAATGTAGCCAATGCAGCCCCTTCTACACCATTGTACTTAATGAAAAAGAAGTTTAGGCACACATTTAAAATGAATCCTAAAAAAGCCAAAATATTTAATTTTTTCAAACTACCATTCGCCGTTAATAATGTACTGAAAACAAAATTTGTTGCAATAGGAATGAAACTTAAGATTAACCATCCGAAAGTAACGCTTGCTGAACTATCGCTACCTGGATAGCGTAAATTAATGAGTTCATTCTGATAAACGAAACAGGTTATTCCTACAATCCAACTAATGCCAAACAATAGCCGAAAAGCAAGACCTGTCATGGGATGAATGTCTTCTTTATTTCGAATTAGACGAGCGAATATTGGTAATAACATCCCAGCAAATAATAGCGCGAACATGTTTACTGCATCCAATAATCGAAAGCCCTGTGCGTAAACTCCTGCTGCATGATCCCCGTTTGGAACGAGACGCTCAAGCATAACGGCATCAATCCGCGTATACATCATCATGAGCAAAATCAAAACAGCATAAGGTAAACTATTTTTCAACACCATCTTTGAGAATGGCCAGTGTAAGTGAATTTTTAACCGTCCAATTTCTTTCCACAACAAACCAATTGCTATTAAAGCCGAACAACCATAAGCAAAAGTTTGGGCATAAATAAACCACTCAATTCTTATCGTTCCACCAAACCAATTGGTCCACAACAATATACTACAAATTAAGATGAGTAAAGAGCGATCTAAAATCGAAATAAAAGCATCCTTTTTAAACAAATGTAAACCAGCGAAATTAGACCGAACAAATTGGAGTATGGCCACCAGGAATTGATTCACCATTAAAATACTTAAAAGGTAAAATTCATACCCATCATAACCAATAATAAGTCCAAGTAAAACCGTGACAATAACGTAAAGGAAAAATAATAAAAAGCGTACACTTAAAATTTTACCAAAATGTTTTGAAACTAATTTTGGATGTTGAGCAATATTTCGGGCATTAAAATTCGTAATCCCAAAATCGAGAAGGATGTTTAATAAAAATGAAAAGTTGAGTAATGAAAAGTAGTTTCCGTAGGCCACCTCTCCCACTCTATTCTGAACTTCAGCATCTATCCCTAAAATATAAAATGGCTTTACCAGAAGGTTTAAAACCACTATTAACAAAAGATTTGATAGAAATTTTTTTTCCATGATTCAGCTCCCAAATTACTACGAAAAAAAGGAAGATATGTTTTGAATTACACGTATGCTAATTACCTTAAAAATGCAATAATACAAGAATATATGTTGATAAAAAACAATCCGTTTACCGAATCGAAGCGAAATATGTTTTAGATTTCGGTATGATTTTTTCATAATTAAGGTGAAACCAATAATTAGAGGTGTATGAAATATGTGATAAGCAGTATGTTAGTTTTTGTAGTATTGAGTTGTGGTTTAAGGAAAAACAAAACTATTGAGCCCATTGAAAAAACAATTTGGATAAACAGTTTTTTAGGAAATTGTAGCGAAATGGAATTAAAAGAAGTTTATTTGGTGACTCAAGAAACTGATTCTATTGACAAATATGCTTGGGAATGTCGACATCATAAAATTGAAGGATTTGAATTTGAACGAGGTTATATATCAAAAATTAAAGTGGCCGTTCATATCGTTGAAGGAATTCCACAATACAAATACCTTGAAACTTTAGAAAAAACTAGGGATCCAAATTATCATAGAATGCATGATATTTGGTCATTGGTAGCATTGAATGGTGAGAAAATAAACCGAGAAACTGTATCGGCAAATTTAGAAGTTAATCTCAACACTTTAACCATCATTGGAAATGGAGGCTGCAATTCGTTTAGAGGATCGATAATCAGTTATTCTGATGACAAAATCAAATTTGGTCCTGTAATGAGTACAAAAATGGCTTGCCAAGATTCAGATTTAGAAAGTGATTATTTAGCCGCGTTAGATGACGTACATAAATTTGAATTTGATAAAAACGACTTAGTCTTTAAGAATCAAGTTGGAATACCTATCCTAAGGTTCAAAAAAGTAGATTAATTAACAAATTAGAATAGTTGAATATTTAAGGTTTAATCTTATTTTTGCCAAAAAAATACGCGAATGTCAATCGAACAATTATTTGAAACAGGAGAAAGAAAGCAAGATAGAAGCCATTTCAGAAATATGGTTTTAATTGCAAAAGCTGACGGTGTGATCACTGAGCAAGAACAAAAATTGCTTTACAAAATCGGTCATAACATTAGTTTGAGCGATGCTCAAATTGAAGAAATTATAAAAAAACCAAACGAACTATCTATTGTTCCTCCTTCAAGCAGGGATGAGCGTTATGAGCAAATTATTGAGCTTATACAAATGATGCAAATTGATGGTAATATTGATGACACTGAAATGAAAGTTCTTGAGCGAGTTGCGGTAGGAATTGGATTCAAGGATATTGACGATGTTGATGTCGAGAGCATCCTAGCATTAATTGTACGAGGAGAAGATACTGATACAATTATTACTGAATTATTATAAAACCAGTACTGGTTTTAAAAAATCGTGCAAAGAAAAAAATCCTGGTATTACTTCGGTAATACTGGGATTTTTTATGGGTTTACATCTCTTTTACCTGTACTAATTATCCAGTTTTAAGTAATTCTTGAAAATGATTTTAATATCCATCATTAAACTATGATTTTTAGCATAAATCAAATTCAACCGTGAAATCGCGTCGTTGTCGAGATCTTTTTCATTAACCATATAAAGTGCTGACAACACCCCTTTCTTAATTTTTGGTAATTTTAGGTTAGAAACATGCTGAATTGAAGCGTACCCCACTAGAGAAAGTCGACCAATTAAAACTCCAATTATATTGTTTAAATACTGCTTTTTATCTTTGAAAAGCCAAATTGTTATCGGACTAAACAACAAAGAGAAAAATGCAACTAAAAAATCAATTATTCGCTTATTCCTTCGGTTTGCAGGTTTATTGATACGATTGATATCCATCACATATAAATCGCCTTGTGAGTCGATAGAATTACTGCCAATTAAAAACGAAGTCTCCGGCTGAGCAATTTTAAAATCAGTTTTAGCGCCTTCGATCTCCAACATTTTTGAAATTATTTCGGCTGCAGAAATATTTTTAGCGCAAAATATTACCTCATCAATTTTTTGGATTTCTACCACCTGATCTAACTGATTTATTGTCCCGACATAATCATCATTTAACTTTTCATCATTATGCGATAAATAAACGATTGATTGAATTTTACTGTTGGTCTGTCTTAATAATTGGCTAACCCTTTCCGTTTCGTGCAAATCTCCAACAATTACAAATCGCTTATTTTTCGTTCCTCCAATTCTATGGGCGTCTCCTAAGACTAAATGCAATAAGACACGAGAAATTAAATAATAACTAATAACCCACAACCCGCCAATTAAAATTATTAACCTCGAAAATTGATATTCCTTTGATAATAAAGCGTAGAGCATCAAAATAACGCCTGTTCCTATAACGCCTCCCCAACTATTTTTCCACAATTTGACAGGCTTGTCATATCCACCTGCAAAAAGTTGAGACAAAAACCAAACGAGTGCGTATAGCGGTAAACCTACATTTAGAAGATCTGTTGGAATCTTAATTCCTTCAAGCAATTGGTATTCATAAGCGATAAAAAACAATCCTAATACAACCAATGTATAGTCTATAATTGGAATCGTTAACTTTTTGATTGCTCGGTTGGCAATGGCAACACTTGCCCTAAAATAAATCGCTAAATTTATTAGAAAAGAGTAGGTTTTAGCATTTTTACTCGAAAAGTGTTTCTTCGCGAAAATGATCATCGCATTGTAAAAAACAAAAACATAATTAACACTACTTTTCTTTGTACTTTCTCCTTTATAATGAATAATTCTTGTTCCTGGAAAATAATAATTTTTGTATCCGCCTAAGACAATACGATAACTTAGGTCAATGTCCTCGCCATACATAAAAAAAGCTTCATCCAATAACCCCACTTTGTCAAGCGCATCTTTTCGCATTAACATAAAAGCACCTGATAAAATTTCTATTTCATGAGTCTTATCTTTGTCAAGGTAAGAAAGATGATACCGACCAAACTTTTTAGATTTTGGAAAGAGACGAGAAAGTCCGAAAATTTTATAAAAAGCATCTTTAGGAGTTGGCAGTCCCCTCTTTGATTCAGGTAAAAAATTTCCTTTACCATCGATCATTTTAACCCCTAATCCTCCTGCCTTTGGATGTTCATCCATGAATTGCACAACTTTTAAAAAAGTATCTTCTTCTACAATGGTATCAGGGTTCAATAATAAATGATATTTACCCTCCGCAATTCTTAAAGCTTGATTGTTTGCTTTTGAAAAACCGACATTCTCCTTATTCGCAATTAACTTAACTTCAGGAAACTTATCGGATACCATTTTTAGCGATCCATCAATGGAATTATTATCGACAACAAACACTTCGCCGTCCACGTGTTGAAGTGCTGCAAAAACGGAGTTAAGGCATTGTTCTAAAAAGAACTCCACATTATAATTTACTATAACTACCGATAATTTCATAAAATTCAATCACTTAATTGGTTTTGGTGTATCAGTGCAGTGTGGAGACTAATACGACCTTTGTGTAATCTGGTCCAAATTGGTCTAATAACGCCATTATGAACGGAAATATTAGAATAATCTCCAAAAAATATTTTAGGATTTGGTGTAAAGGGAGATTCACTTATCTTATATTCATTGAATGACTCTCCTCCATCTTTTGAGACAGCTAAATAAACATCAGTTTGGTTTTGATTATGGTTTCTTCTATCATAATAAACCACATAAACAAACCCATTAGTTTGGTCAATGGTCATCCAAGTTAAAAATTGGTGCTTTTCTGAAGTATCTTGATTTATTCGTTTAGCTTTTGTCCATGTTTTACCTTGATCCTTTGATTTGGTAAACCAAATGTCCGTATTGTGTGTCCCATTTCGCTGATCTGCCCAATTCACATAAATTGTTCCCCTGTTTTTTGATGAACTTCGGTCACAAACAGTTATTGGTAGACCGTTGCTTCTGTATATTCCAGGAATATCAATTACCCATCCTTCTGGTTGATTTGCAATAAATTTTTCAGTTGGCATCCATGATTGTCCATCATCAAACGAACAATTAAACCATAATGAATCGTTCCTTGACCAAGATACATATAGCTCTCCATTTGGACCTATAGCAGGAACAGCACCTTCAGCCGTTTGATCATTATCAGCACAGTCACCCGGAAAATATGAAATTTCTTTTGGTTCTGTCCAAGTCATTCCTCCATCTTCACTTTTTGAAAATACGATAAAACTATAATCTTGAGGATTTTTCGAATCATAAGCATCAAATTGTGTCCAAGTCATATAAAGGTGATTATTTTTAGGATTAACGACTGCCCATTCTTTATCATGAAATTTGCCATTTGCTGCTGTTCGCCCAACTTTATTAAACTTTCCTTTAAGCTTTTTGGAGCGTTGACAAACAATGCCGCCAATCAAAGCTTGTCCTTTGATATTGGAAAGATGGAAATAATAATAACGTCCAAGTGTGTCAATCAAGAGACAAGGATCGCCATTTACGCCCCATTTAGAATGAATAGAGCGAGAACGCCAAGTTTTACCGCCGTCTTTAGAATAGTAATAATCATTCATGACAGAACCGGCAATCACTTCGTTTGTGTTTTTAGGGTTAATGTAGATTGATGGTTCTACTTGACTGTAGGGATAAATAGCTTTTTTTGGCAAAGGCAACTTTACATTTTCAAATTGAGCAAAAGTTGTGCTGAAAATTGCAATAAAAATAAACAATACCAATTGATGAATAGTGCAAATAAATTTCATTAAAAAAAAATAGAATTAAAACGGATAACCTATTCCGAAGTTTATCCTAGGCCAATGGGGACGTTCATAATTAATAAGTTCTCCCGAATCTGGATCTTGGAAATACGATTTATAGACTGTTTTATCCGTAAATGCCCAGCGTTCTCCTTCGGGTAAATGTGGATTATGAAGTGCAAATGATAGATCCAAACGAACAATTAAAAAATCAAAATCTGCACGAATACCAAAACCAGTACCAATTGCAATCTCTTTGTAAAAAGTTGGTTTAAACACAGAAGGAGCATCTGCCGATATTGTATCTCTCCTTAAGTTCCATATATTTCCTGCATCCACAAATAAAGCGCCCTCTAGAAGTTCTGTCATTTCAAATCGCCATTCTACATTCGCTTCTAGTTTCATGTCACCAATTTGTGTTAGAGTTGCATTTGAATCTGCGTAAGCCTTATATGAACCAGGAGCCATTGTTCGCGCACTAAACGCTCGAATATCGTTCGAACCACCCGCAAAAAAGGCTTGTTCATAAGGCAATGAAGGAGAGTTTCCACTAGCAATTCCAATTCCTGCTATTGCCCGGTAAGCCATTCGGTGTTTAGGGTTGATGTATTGATTAGCAATATATTGACCTTCAATCTTCCAAAACTCAGTATATGGCACTCCAAACATTTCTTTCAGTCCATTTTCATTGACGTCCGTCACGCTTGAGTTGGCGGAAGCTAACCCGTCATAAATAACAGGTGTTAATGCCTTCCCAGACATGGAACCTGTAAAGGTTAAATCATGAAGGTTTTTTGTTGTTGTATTATCAACTGTAAGGTTATTGTTATAATGCCATGTGGCACTTGTAATTATGGCAAGGTGATCAGAATAAGAATTTAACAAAAAAGGATCATTCAAGTTAATTAAGTCTTGTTGAAACGACGCCTCTTTTTCTAGATTAACGTAACTGAATTTCAACCAATTAAAAGCAACATTTTGTGTTTTTCCGACTTGAAATTTCCAGAAATAGGCAAACTCGGTGAGGGTTCTTTTAAACTCCGTTCTTTTCTGATAATTTACATTTAAGTCAAAAACTGTTTTAGGATAAGCACGTTTAGAAATACCATCTCCCAATGCCCTTGGTACGGGTACAATTTTGGGAAATGTAAGTGATATTTTTGGACCCCATTCAAATGTATTCAGTTCCCAAGCTCTTTGTTCCCCACCTTCAGCTCCTCCAACAATTAATGGCTGAGACTCCATACCACCAGTAAAACTTATTGCCAGTTCCTGAGCACCTCGTAATAAATTTCGATTGGTATAACTTGCGATTCCATTAATTCCTAAAATTCCATTGGTATTATATACCCCTGGTTCTAGCAAAAACGAGGACTTATCTAAAGGCGTTAAATGGTAATCCACCACTACCCATCGACCTAGAGGGTCCTTAGGGTCAACTTGAACTTTTGGACTCGCATTTTCAAAAACACCTAAATTAGACATCGTTCTTGCACTTCGCTCTACATAATACTCCTTATAATATTTTGTTTCGCCACCTTTAGCGGCCTGATCGATTTCCAGAAAGTTTTGACGGTCAAGTAAATCGGGGTTTACAAAAGGGATTTCATTAAAAATAAAGGTTCCTTTTCCTTTAATAGTAATTGTATCGAGTAGCACATATCGACCTTTAGCATCGTAAATAGACATGCCTAAACTATCACACCGATTAACAAAAGCAGCATAATCTTTAAACGATTTCTGATTAGGGTTATGTAAATGAAAAGTTACGTCTTTTACACGGTATACAAGGTGATCAATTTCAACCATCCTTTCTTTATCAGGATCGGTTGGATCTTTAACAAATTTAGGCTTTACATAAATTGTGACATCCGCCAACATATTTCCAACTGTAGTATCCACCGCATAACCAATGTAGTTCTTATTGAAGCCTAACATTGCAGCTTCATCTCGACAATATTGTGATAATCTTTCTCGTTCTTGATCTAATAAATTTTCATCGAGTAAATCTCCTGCCTCAATAATTTTTCCATAATTTTTTTTCATTTCCTTATACTTCGCATAAATGACCTTGTTTTGAGGAATTGAATCAAATTTAATTGATCGAATGCGATAAGGTTTTCCAGGTTTTACTGTAAAAAGTGTACTTGCTTTTCTTTTCTTTTCGTGATAAATTATCGAGTCTGAAACTTGGGCGTTAAAGAATCCTTTTTTCTTGAGGTAAATTTCAATTTGTTGACGCGACTTACTGACTCTGAAAGTATCTAACGTCACTGGTGCTTGTCCTAAGTTGGTTCTAACCCAATCACGCCATCCTAATTTTACAGGTTTAGGTGGGATTACTTTGTGACGATAAAGAGAATCACCATTTTCTTCTGCCTTTTTAATACGTTTTAAATTAATTCGCTCTTCCCTTTTTTGCCTTTTTAAGTTCTTTTTTTTGAATTTGGCCTCTTTGCGATCTACTTGCTCGTTGTATTTAACGGTATCAATTCTGTTATAGAAGAAAAGCTTTACCGATCGATTAGGAACGGGACGTATTAATTCTGTCAATTCACCGGAGCTAATGAAGGGATGATCAGAATTGTATACCACCTTGTCTTTTTTGATTGCTTTGAAACGAACCTCATTAGACTTTAACAAGTACTTACCATTTTCAACATACTTTGCCTGCCTACAGCCGAAAAGGGCTAAAAAAGAAAGGGCAAAAAGCAATAGAATATGAACTGGTCTTCTCATAAAAATACGGTAACTTTACAAAAATAATCGAATAGCGAGATGTCCTTGTCAAAAAACGAAATAAAATTAGTTAAATCACTTCAAATTAAAAAGTACAGAGATTTAAATCGCTTATTTGTGGTTGAAGGTGTTAAATTGGTGGATGAATTATTTCAGCAATCCCACTTCAAAATTGATGGTGTTTTCTACACCAAGGACTATCATGTTCAAATCCCTAATCATCTCCATTCTTTTTTAGTGTCTGACAATGAATTAGCTAGAATTTCAGGTTTAAAAGCACCGAATAAAGTACTGGCTGTTGTTAAGTATCCAAAAGATTTGCCCATTAATTTTGACGAAGAAAACATTATTCTCGCGTTAGATACTATTAATGATCCGGGTAATTTAGGCACCATTATTCGAACGGCAGATTGGTTCGGAATAAAACAGATTATTGCTTCAAAAGCTACTGTAGACTTATTTAATCCTAAGGTCATTCAATCTTCTATGGGGGCCGTTTACCGAATGAATTATCACAGGACAGATTTGCATGAAACGTTAAACCAATTAAAAGCGGCTAACTACACTATTTTGGGTGCTGCTTTAGGAGGAGAATCACTTTATCAAACTGAATTTAATACCAAGACCGTTTTATTAATGGGTAGTGAATCGCATGGTATCGATGCGTCATTAAATCACTTGATTAACCAGCATGTACAAATTCCGCAATTTGGAAAAACGGAATCACTAAATGTAGCAATGGCCACTGGAATTATACTTTCGCATTACAGGCAAAATAAGCCATGAAATTTCTTCGATTTATTTTAACTGCATTAATAACTGCTTCGCTTTGCGGACCATTATTTTATTTGCTTGGTTCGATTTATTTTCAATCGAGTTTGTCACTTCATCAGTCTTATTTGATAATTCTGAGCTTTGTTTTGATGGGATTAACAATAGTTTTGCCTGCATATATCATTTTATATTTTTTAACATATGAAAAAGCAACGCGCCTGCTAATTTTTGGAGGCATTCAAATTTTTATAATTCTAGGATATGGATTGTATTATGCTTGGAAATTTGAAATGACAACATTAACTCTAATCGCTTTTTTGCCTATTTCATTTGTATTAGCCTATCGATTAATAAAAGACTAAGCGAGTACCTTACGAATAAGTTCCAATTCTTCTACCTTTTGAATTTCGCCAACTTTCAAATAAGCATTCGCTAAGTTATCAATTAACCTTTTGAGAATGTCAGTATTACTGCAGGGTACAAAATAATCATGTCGAATGGGTAAATGATGACTTTTTAAATAATTTTCAATTTCATTCTGATCAAATATTCGTCCTTTCGAATAAGGATTTATATAGAATAAAACATTGCGTTCATCTTTATCCAAGCCCAACATTTTAAGCGTTTGAAATTCATCCATGAATCCAAGGATAAAATTATTGGGTAAATCGATTCCAAAAATTGGAATGTGTAGCTTTTGAGCAATGACAGAATAGAGGATTGACAAACTTAGTTGATTCCCTCTTTTCGTTTCTAAAACCGCATTTATTAATGAATTTTGTGGTGCATGAAAACTATCTTCACTCGCACAAAAACCGCATAAATCAAATAAAACGTGATTGAAAATCTTTACGATTTCAAAGGCCGTGTGCTCCTCATTAATCTCAAGCCAAACCTTTTGCTTAATTTTTTCCAATTCTGCGTCTACAACATCGAAATCTAAATGAGGGAACTGAAAACGTGCAATGATAAGCGTACCTTTCAATAAATCTCTAGTTGATGAAGCTTTCCATTTTTCGAGATCTGCCTTTATATCATTGACTTGAATTTCTCGAATGATTTCAAAAATTCTATTGCGGTGATATTCATTCGTATCATGATCACACCAACTTTTTTCCAATGTTGATACAACCCCGTCCCCCATTCTTACCAGCTCCTTTTTCACATGATTAAACACATGAGGATCTGGATCTTCAGCCAAGCGTATTAATGAGCTTACGCGGGAATGAATATTGATGTCTGCGATTTTCACCAAAACAAAGGTAACTCACCTTTGTCGGCATAATGAACTGATTAGTAAAATCTTTTTAACGCTATTTTGTTAATCTATCTAAAATTAACTGAATTAGATTTGCCATTTTATCTTTATAGTTGGGCTCAAATGAATTACTATAACGGTTTGCTAATACGAGACAAACCGTAACCGATTGATGCCCCAGAGCTCCAGCTAATGCATATAATCCAGAAGTTTCCATTTCTAAATTCGTTGCGCGAACCCCACCCCATTCGAAAGTTCTAAGACCTTCTTTAAAATGCACGTGTTTAAGTGGAATTCGGATGGAACGTCCTTGGGGACCATAAAAGCCATTCGCTGTTGTCGTTATTCCTTGCTCCATGCCCTCACCTAATAATTCAATCAACTCCTGACTTCCTTGTTTTAGATACGGTTGATTAATGTCTAACGGCCACTGGGTATGATCTTTTAATGCAGCAAGAGCATTCTTTTCATCCTCCGAATAAGGAATTTGATAAAAATGCGCCAGCCCATCTAAGCCTATAGCATACTTCGATATAATATGGGATCCTGGTTCTATATCAGGATGAAGACCTCCACACGTTCCGATTCTAATTAGATTTAATCTTCTCGGTACCGCTTGATCTTTTCGTGATTTTAAATCGATATTTACTGCTGCATCCAATTCAGTTAACACAATATCAATATTATCCGTCCCAATTCCTGTCGATATAACTGTAATTTCCTTTCCACGATATGTACCAGTTAAAGTGCAAAATTCTCGATTTTCATTTTTAAAACGAATAGCGTCGAAATAGGATCCAATAAACTCAACGCGAGCCGGGTCTCCTACTAAAATTACTGTATCTGCGATATCATTTCCATCTACTCCAAGGTGGTAAATTTTACCATCCTCGTTCAAGGTCAATTCTGAATCGGTATAATTTTTCATATTAATCAATTAAGATACGGATTTTGGGTTCATCTTCGGCTGGAAGATTATCTATAATTTTATGAACAAATTCGGTATCATTCAAGTAATAAGGCAAGAAATTTTCGTATCGTTCTTGAAAGCCTCCATTAGGAAATATTTTAGCTTGCAATTTCTCGATTTTTTTACCTTTTTTATCATGTTTACTTTTTTCAGCTTTTATCAATTTCGATTCAATACGTTCTACCGATTTAACCATTTTGACAAATTCAGCTTCTACCATCCCCACCAATCCTTGATTAATATTTTCAGCTTTACCGACAATAATATCCTTGATTTTATTTAATTCGATGACTTCATTACTCAAAGTAATTTCTTCTTCCACTTCATTTAACGCAATCTCTTTTAAAAGAGCATGCATGTCCCTCTTCAAGTCGACGATCTCAAAATTCAGTTCCTCAAGCTCTCTTAATTCTCTTTCTTTCAGAAGAATAAAGGAATCCCTTACGCGGAGCAACGGAAAAGTTAACTCAATTTCTTCAAAAACAGCTTGCAACTGTAACCAATACGCAATTTCTCCCCCACCGCCAACATAAGCCAAATTAGGTAAAATAATCTCTTGGTAAATAGGTCGCATGAGTGCATTCGGAGAAAATTTTTCAGGATGTTCTTCTAATGAATTTAACAAATCCTCTTCACTCCAAAATGTATGATCAACTTCGAATCCATTTTCTATCTTGGCAATTCGTTTTCGCTCATCGTTTTCATCGATGTAAAATAAGTTACAATCTCGAACAAATACTTGTTGATGATAACCTGCATTTTCTAGTGAAAGATTCGTTTCCTTTACTTTTCTTGCGACAAATCCTTCTTGAATTTCCTTTTTAACAATAGGTTTAAATTGTTGCTTAAGTACCGGATCATTTCCGTCAATTATTATCAAACCATACTCCCCAAATAACTCATTCATTATCCACCTTGTTGCGGTCGCCAGCGATTTAGACTCGGTGTACGCCTCGCCAAATCTTTGGATAATCGACTTGAGGTGATCTTCTCTAAATTTTTCAGAAATTTGGTCGATAAAAGGTTCAAAGTTTTTTGGGATAATTTCACCCACAATTTTGTTTGTTTGTCCCTCTTTTTCCCATGCAATTTTTTGCCCAAAAAGATGAATGTGATTAATTTCCTCAAAATCGTGATCCTCTGTCGCCATCCAAAATACAGGAACAAAATGATGATCACTTGACTTGCTTGATAAATCTTCCGCAATTTTTATGACTTGAGCGACTTTATATAGTGAATATAATGGACCAGTCATTAGGTTTAATTGATGACCCGTTGTTATTGTAAAAGTAGTATCACTCTTTAGCTTTTCAAGATTGCGTTGCGTTTCTGATGTTAGAACTATTTTTTCGTTCTGAATCGCTAGACGGTCTACTAACTGTAAACGTTGATTGTTAGAAAACGACTTTTTGCTGATTTGATTTAATATGTTATCCGCTGAGAAAAATTCACTTAAAAACGGACTTACTGTATCTTTTTTCTCTACTAAATCACGAATAATTTGAGAAGAGAAGTTAAATGCTTTAAATGTATATTCTTTTTGAACCATGGTGCAAAAATACTGAATGAAATCTAGAATAATGTTTAAAAAAGCTTAATACTTGTTTAAACATCTAGCGAAACAAATCCAAGAATAAAATTAAAAAATGTCTTTATTTAAATTTTGGTAATTGTACCGTAAAATAAAAGATAAAAACGATCGAGATTAAACCTGACGCCAGATAAAAAATAGTACCATCCGAACCAATATAAATTTGCAACAGAGCCCAAACACCGTTAGAAATTACGTAAAGAAAATAACCCTTTCTTGCATTTGCTCTCATTTTATTTAACCCAAGAATTGACAAAACACAAAGGGTCACAACCACAATGCTCAGCACTAAAAACAATGCTATTAAACTGCCAAAAAAACCTTCAGGATTAATGGAATCAGGTGCAGCGTTTAAAATGGCCTCACCATTTAAAATACATCCTATCAACAAAATTGAAAACAAAACTGCCCATATCACATTCGCGATATACGCCAGACTGGTAAACGTTTTAAACAAATTCTTATTTCGACTCATAACCTAGCGTAAATGTTTCAACTGCATTCCAAATACTAATATAAAAACAGCTGAAATAAGTAGGATAATATAATTTGACAAAGGACCATTTTCTAAAGAGCCTATCAACAATATAAGCACCCAAATTCCATTTCCAATCGCATAAAAAGTAAACCCTTTCTTTAATCCTTTTGACATAAGCGCGGCACCATATATACATAACCCACCTAATATACTGGCAAGAATAAATACAATTAGAAATATATTCACAAAATAATCTGAGGCCATGTTAATATTCATCAGCGCAGCGAGTTCATTCGAATTCATCCGCATCATCATATAAATGACGAGAAAAGCTAAAATCCAAAAACCATTTCCGATGTAGGAAAAAATAGCCAAGACTTTAACTACCTCCGGAACATTTTGCTGGCTCGGTTCATTTGACTCTAAGACTTCTGTAAAATCACTCATTTCTTTTTTTTAAAGCAATATAAAAATTATCAAGAAGACTTTTCATAACTAAGACTCAAATTTTGATGTTTAGGATTGTCTTGGGAAATCAAATTAGGATAACTAATTTTGCAGTGAAAATAAAATAAGTAACATGAAAGCGAAAATTACAACAAATAAAGGCACCATGGTTGCCGAATTATACGATGAAACACCAATCACAACATCTAACTTCGTAAAACTTGCGAAAGATGGATTTTACAATGGTTTAAGTTGGCACCGAGTAATTCCTGACTTTGTTATTCAAGGAGGGTGTCCTGATGGAACAGGTGCTGGAGGACCCGGATACACAATCGACTGCGAGGTAACCGCTGAAAAGCAATATCATGATCGAGGTGTACTTTCAATGGCCCATGCCGGTCGTAATACGGGAGGATCTCAATTCTTTGTTTGTCACAGCCGTGATAATACCGCTCATTTAGATGGAAACCATACGTGTTTCGGTAAGGTTATTGAAGGTGTAGATGTTGTAGATGACATTCGTGAAGGTGACAAAATTGAATCAATAGAGATTGAAGATTAATAACGGTAGCATCTTATACAAAAAAAGCAGGAACGTTTAGATTCCTGCTTTTTTTTGTAGTCTATAATTCATAGATGTTTTTTCTATCTTAATTTAAATCGGGGCACTTTTCTTCTAAAGCTTCAGGCCAAGTACCTTCTTCAAAGACTTCGGGTTTATAGGTGTTTTTGAGCATCATATCACATTCAAAATACTTAATATCGTAATCTGTGATTTCACTTTCCTCCATACATTCACACATCTTTTCAGCGGCCTCTCCTTGTTCTGTAGTATAGCCTCCGCAAGAAACTAATAATGTAAATACTCCGATTCCTAAAATAGATTTTTTCATCTTTTAAATTGGCTCTTTTTCGATTTAACTGTCACCAATGTAAGCATTTGTTTTTTATTTCAAAAAAATTTCTGAAATTATTTTTCGACCAGCTATCGTGTTTAATTTCTTTACAATCTCTGCTTTTTGTTGTTGCAGTTCGTCTCTGATTACAGAAGAGTTCACACGAATAAATAGTTTTTCGTCCTTGATGTATAAATCTTCTGTTCGTTTAGCGATTGCTTCTCCCATGATATCTCCCCATTGTGAGAGCAAACGGGTTTCATTAATTTTGTCTTCCATTCCCATTGCCTTAAAATAATTTGATAAGGCATCTTTCATTGGAATACTTTCTTTATTTCTATCCTTCTTCAATGTTTCCTTGATTAACTGTAAATAATTTACGCTCAATTTTAATTCCATCAAACACTTTTTCTATTCGGTCTCTGTCTGTGTCCGAAATAAAAACCTGTCCAAAAATATGGTCGGAAATTAACTGCATTAAATGAGCGACCCTAAGGTGGTCCAATTTGTCAAAAATATCATCTAATAATAAAATCGGCTTCTTTTTTAATAAACCACTTACCAATTCAAACTGTGCCAGTTTCAAAGCGATTAAAAAAGACTTTTGTTGACCCTGTGAACCAAATTTTTTAATGGGCTGTTGATGAATTAGAAAAACCAAATCATCCTTATGAATACCAACATTCGTATATCCTAAAGCATTGTCCTTACGGTGACTTTTCCGCAATAAGGTAGCAAAATCTTCTTCTATTAACTGAGATTTATAATGGATGTCAATTTCCTCCTTATTATTTGAAATGAGGTTAAAATATTTTTGAAAAACCGGAATAAAGTCGAGCAGAAAGGCTGATCGTTTTTTATGTATGACATTCCCAAGATCAATTAACTGCAAATCCCAAACATCAATACTCTCAAGATCAAAAATTCGCATTTCTTGAAACTGTTTCAGCAGCGCATTTCTTTGTTGCAAAACCTTATTATACCGGATAAGAGTTTCGAGGTAGTTTCGATCAAACTGAGAAATAATACTATCGATAAACTTACGTCGTGTTTCGCTTCCCTCACTAATTAAATTACGATCATAGGGAGAAATAACGACAGCTGGAAACTCACCGATATGATCGGCTAATTTTTCATACTCTTTTTTATTTCGAGTTACTTTCTTTTTTTGCCCTTCTTTTACTGAACAGGTTATTGCAATTTTCTTCTCTTCTTTCACAAACGAACCTTGCAGTAAAAAAAACTTCTCATCAATTCGAATGCACTGCTTGTCAATTGGGTTTAAAAAAGATCGACAAAAAGCTAAATAATAAACGGCATCAAGTACATTTGTTTTACCTGCACCATTTTCACCAATAAAAATATTGATATCGGGCGATAACTCTAATGTCGCTTCTTTGTAATTTTTAAAATTGACGAGGGCAAGTGAATTAAGGTGCATTTATTATTAATTATCGCGATAGATTTTAACTGATGTCAAAGATAGACAATAAGCAAGACAAAAATGGTCTTAGCTTAACGGATTATTCAATACAAACAATTCCTTTTTTTGGTAAATTCTTTTGCGAAATGTATTTTTGACCTTATGTATCCACCAATCAACCTGCCCGATTGCAATTTGAAAATAAAAGGCAATGAAATTTGGGACGAATTGCGTTCAAAATACATTAAAAACACACCAGAAGAATGGGTTAGACAGCATTTCATACACTTTATGATCAATCACCTAAACTACCCTAAGGGTCGTATGGTGTCTGAATATTTGGTAAAGTATAATGGGATGAATAAACGTTGTGATATTGCTGTTTTTGACGAAAACAATAAGGTTTGTTGTATCGTTGAATGCAAGGCTCCAATGATTAAAATTTCGGAAGACACGTTCTACCAAATTGCTAAATATACTCACACACTAAAGGCAAACTACTTGATCTTAACAAATGGGATGAACCATTTTTGTGCTTACATTAACACAATTGAGAATAAAATGGAATACCTCGAAGAAATTCCAGCTTACACTGCTTTAAAAAAAGTTATTGATTAATCTGATAACGACCCGTTCCAATCCCTCTCAAAAATTCAGCCCAAGCTGCTGGATTCAATAAGTTATTCATTGGCATTTGACCTCGCGTGTACAACTCTTTTCGTTGTTGAACACGGTAGGCACTATAGGCACTTGTACCATCACCAGCCAGCAGGGCTCCAACAAAAGCCATTTCTTGTGGAGATAGACGTTGTTGCGCCCGTTTTAGATCATCATCTGGCAAATCCATATTTACAAAAGCATCTGCGAATTCCTCTCTCGAAGGCCAAGGGTAAACATTTACAGGCTCTGCCATTATTGTATCTTCCGTCATCATTTGAACCAAGGATATTGAATTTTCCATCACCGAATCCGGAACAATATATTGTTTTCTTTTGAAGCCTATGGAACGAAATTCTAAGGTATCACCCGGTCGAACAACTAAAGCGAAATAACCATAAAAATCAGCAATTACACCTTTCCCAGATGTCAGGTCACCAACCGTTGCATAAGGAACCCTGTATAGACTATCCGTTATAACAATTCCCGTTAATTGAATTAGCCTAACAGAATCCTTTTCAGTCTGTTTTGACTGTCCAAATGCAGGGATTAATCCCACCAAAAATATTAGGCTAATTAAAATTCTCATGCTAAAAGTGACTAGCACAAATATCACGATTATCGACCTCCTAACAAAACTATTTAACAAAATTTAAAGTAGATAGCAAATTTCTGTGCTCGATGCCGTTCATTTTTATTAACTTTGCGGGAATTTATAAATGAATAAATTCGATTTTATGCCTGTATCCGATATAAATAATGTCAAAGAAGGTTTAACCTATGATGACGTTTTATTAGTTCCAAGATATTCCGAAGTTCTTCCTAGAGAAGTAAAGCTTCAAACAAAATTCACAAAGAATATTACGTTAAACGCACCCATTGTTTCTGCTGCAATGGATACCGTTACTGAATCTGCTTTAGCTATTGCAATTGCGCAGCAGGGAGGAATCGGGGTAATCCACAAAAACATGACCATCGAGCAGCAAGCCTTGGAGGTTAGAAAAGTAAAACGATCGGAAAGTGGTATGATATTAGATCCTATCACTTTGCCTTTAGATGCAAAACTTGGTGATGCGCTAAGGTTAATGAAAGAGAATAAAATTGGTGGAATCCCAATTGTGGATGAAAACCGAATTTTAAAGGGCATCATTACGAATCGTGACTTACGATTCGAAAAAAACATTAATAAAAATGTTGCAGATGTAATGACATCTGAAAATGTGATTACCACTAAGGAAGGAACAAGTTTAGAGCAGGCAGAAGAAATTCTACAAGAGTTTAAAATTGAAAAGCTACCAGTAGTTGCAAGTGACAATAAACTACTTGGTTTAATTACTTATCGTGATATTATTAAAGTAAAAGAGCATCCTAATTCTTGTAAAGACGAATTCGGACGATTACGAGTAGCAGCAGCTGTAGGAGTAACGCACGATACCATAGAACGTGTAACGGCGTTAAAAGATGCTGGCGTAGATGCCATTGTAATTGATACAGCCCACGGTCATACAAAATCATTTGTGTCCGTATTGAAAGAAGTAAAAGCTCAATTTCCAAAGTTGGATGTCATTGCTGGTAATATTGCAACGGCAGAGGCCGCAAAGTTTTTAGCAGATGCTGGTGCAGATGCTATTAAGGTTGGAATTGGTCCTGGTTCGATCTGTACAACCCGTATCATTGCAGGTGTAGGTGTTCCTCAACTTTCTGCAGTGAACGAAGTGGCTTTGGCGCTTGAAGGAACAGGTGTTCCAATCATTGCTGATGGCGGTATACGTTACACCGGTGATTTTGTAAAAGCAATTGCTGCTGGTGCAGATACAATTATGGTTGGTTCGATGTTTGCAGGTGTTAAAGAGTCGCCTGGCGAAACGATTATTTACCAAGGACGAAAGTTTAAAGCATATCGTGGAATGGGATCGGTAGAGGCCATGCAAAAAGGCTCTAAAGATCGTTACTTTCAAGACGTTGAAGACGATGTTAAAAAACTCGTTCCAGAAGGTATCTCAGGTCGTGTACCTTATAAAGGTAATTTAGATGAAGTTATGCATCAAATCATTGGTGGACTAAGAGCAGGAATGGGTTACTGTGGTGCCCCTGATATTGATACTTTGAAGGGAGCGCCTTTTGTAAGAATATCAGCTGCGGGTGTTCAAGAAAGCCATCCGCATGATATCTCAATCACCAGAGAAGCTCCGAACTACAGCTTAAAATAATTTTGAAACTCACTAACTTTTGAAACACTAAAAAAATGAAAAAAATACGCTTATTATTCGTAAGCATGGCACTTTGTTTGAGTGCCTTTGCTCAAGAGAACGACCCTGTAATTCTAACTATAGAAGGAGAAAATACGCATGCTTCAGAGTTTTTAGCCATATATTCAAAAAACAATGAAAACCCGTCTTTTCACAAGGATTCTTTGGATAACTACATTAAGTTATTCACGAATTATAAGCTTAAAGTTCAAGCAGCAAAAGAAGCAAAGTATGACACAATACCTCGATTAAAAGCGGAACTGGCTCAGTATCGAAAGCAACTTGCATTTCCGTATATGACGGATAAAAGTAGAAATGAGGCATTGGTAAAAGAAGCTTACGAACGAACAATTACTGAAGTTCGAGCAAGTCATATCCTTATTCGCGTTCAACCTGATGCCGCTCCCGCTGACACTTTAAAAGCATATAACCGTGCTTTGGAATTAAGAGAGCGAATCGTAACAAATGGTGAAACATTCGAAGATGTAGCCCGTGGTAAAAACGGTTCAGATGATCAATCGGTCAGTAAAAATGGTGGTGATTTAGGATATTTCTCCGCAATGCAAATGGTTTACCCTTTCGAAAATGCAGCTTACAACACTCCTGTAGGTGAAGTTTCAATGCCGGTACGAACGAGGTTTGGATACCACCTCATTCATGTTGTAGATAAACGTAAGGCGATGGGTATGATTGAAACTGCGCATATTCTAATTTTGGTGAATGATGAATCGTCAAAAGAAGCTCAAGCAAATGCTGAAACTAAAATCAACGAAATATATAATCTACTAGAAGCAGGCGAAAGATTTGAAGAACTTGCGGCTAAATACTCTGATGATCAGTCTTCAAAAGCAAAAGGAGGTTTATTACCGATGTTTGGATCTGGATCTAAACAACGAATGGTTCCTAAATTTGAAGAAGCAGCCTTCGCAATTGAAAAGGATGGCGAATATACCAAACCGGTTAAAACAATGTTTGGGTATCACATTATCAAAAGAATTCAACTTCTTCCTATACCTTCTTTCGAAGCGATGAAAAGAGAACTAGAATTAAAAGTGGAAAGAGACATGCGTGCTGAAACAACGCATGAGGCATTTATTAACGACTTGAAAAAAGAATATTACTTAAATAAAAATGCCGCTCAAAAATTGTTGCCAATTTTTATCCATACTGTGGGTGATGAAATTTTTATGGCAAAGTGGCGAGGTTTAAGAGACCATTCTCACGATAATGATATTCTTTACACATTTGCAGACCAATCTTACACGATTAAAGATTTTGAAGAATATTTATTAGAAACTCAAACTAAATCGAGACAAATTGATAAATCAATCTACTTTAATAATAAATTAGATGAGATGATTAACAAGACAATCATCGAGTATGAAGATTCACAATTAGAAAGAAAACATCCAAAATTTAAAGCCCTCATCAACGAATATTCTGATGGTATTCTTGTATTCGAAATTATGCAGGACGAGATTTGGAAAAAAGCATCAAAAGATACCGTTGGCATCAAGGCGTATTACGAAGCAAACCGTGAAGATTTCACCTACCCTATTCGCTACAAAGGAAACTTATTTACTTGTAAAGATAAAGCGACGGCAAAAGCGGTTGTCTCCCTTCTTGAAGAGGGCAAGTTGAGCGGTAAAGAAATTGAGCAAACCATGAATAAGGAATCTCAGCTTAATGTAAAAATGGTGAAGCAAACATTCAATGCGAATACCACTGAAGCTTTTAAAGTGAGAAAAAGTATCCCTCCTATTCAAGTTGAAAATGAACAAAACCTTGATGAAAAAGCCAAAGCTAAATTGGCTGCTAAAAGAGCTAAACGAAAAGAAAAATTAGCGAAATACAAATTAAAGTCATTCAAAAACGGCATTAATAAACCTTATAAAAATGGTGAAGTATATTATGTTTTTGATGTTGAAGAAACTTTAGAACCGCGTTTACGTGAATTTAATGAAGCGAAAGGATTGGTTACCGCAGCGTATCAGAATCAACTCGAAGAAGAATGGATTGCTGCTTTAAGAGATAAATATGAGGTAGTTATACACCATGATAACCTTTACAATCTAAAAAACACTTCAAAATAGTGCTTTAAATTTATAATAATTGTTAAATAAAAACCAACCGACGGTAACGTTTTAAAGGTTGGTTTTTTTTATACGTAGCTTTGGAGTTTACATTTATGACAACCTACCAACATAACCATAAGTTTTTTTTCATAATGGCCATCCTTGTTCTATTCATGATGACCGCATGTAAAACTGATGATTATAAAGGTAAGATTGTGGCTAAAGTCGGCGATGAAGAACTCTACAGCTCTGAACTACTCATGTTATCTTATTCAACCAAAGACAGTGCAAAAGTAGTTTCAAATTATATCAACGAATGGATTGAAAAGCAAGCCCTAATTCAAGCTGCTAAAAATGAAAAATCCATCGACCAAGAAAAAATTGCAAAAAAAGTAAAACAATACGAGGACGATTTATACATCCACGAATTAGAAAATGTGCGCATCGAACAGCAATTGGATCAAAATGTATCTGATGCAGACATTGAAACCTACTATAAAGCGCATGAAGATGATTTTCAATTGAACGATTACTTAGTTAAGGTACTCTACCTTAAAATTCCACTGGATGCGCCGGACATTGAGAATATTGGTGCTGCGTATAAACTTAGAAAAGAATCAGACCTTGAGACCATAGATACCTACGCAAAAACATACGCATCAAACTTTTATTATGACATGGATAGCTGGATCTATTTTGACGACTTACTGAAAGAAATTCCATTAAACGATATAAATAAGGATCGTTTTATACTCAAACGGTCTAAAATTCGTTTTGAAGAAAATGGTTTTTATTATTTCCTTAATATTGTCGACTATAAACTAAAAAACACCCTCTCTCCTATTAGCTTTGAGCGAGAAAATATACGTGAACGAATTTTAAATAGCCGGGTTAAAACCTTGCGAGAAAAAATAAAAGAAGATATAATACAACATGCATATGAAGCGCAGAAAATTGAACGCTATTAACCATTTAATTTTGCTTTTAATCTGTTGTCTCGGATTTGGATCTGCAGCCAATAGCCAAAAGGTAATCGATAAAATCGTTGCTCAAATTGGTGATGAAATTATTTTGCTTTCCGATATTCAAGCACAGCGCTTAAATCTTATCCAAAACGGTGAGGAAGGCGATCAACAAACCGACTGTGGTATTTTGGAGGATTTTCTTTTTGAAAAACTCCTCGTCAATCAAGCTAAAATTGACAGTGTAGACGTGCCTGACGAAATGGTCAACCAAGAAATGGAGCGCCGAATCCAACACATCGCATCACAAATTGGTAGTATCGAACAACTTGAGGAGTTTTACGGCAAACCTGTTGCCAAAATTAAAGCTGAATTTTTTGAAATGATCAAGAAAAGAATGCTTGCCGAAAAAATGCAAGATGTAATTACTGAAAATGTAAACATCACCCCAAAAGAAGTAGAAAAATTTTACAACGCCCTTCCTGCAGATAGTATACCGGATATCAATGCTAAACTAAAATTGGCTCAAATCGTATTCTACCCCAAATTATCCGACGCCGACAAAGAAGCTTCCCAATCTAAATTAGCCGACATCCGCGAAGAAATTGTCAATAACGAAATTAGTTTCTCCTCGGCGGCATCCATTTACTCAGATGATCCCGGATCTAGAGGTGATGGCGGTAACTTGGGTTGGCAAACAAGAGGAAACATGGTGCCCGAATTTGAAGCGGCACTGTTTAACCTCAAAGAACCTAACCAAATCTCCGAAGTGTTTGAAACGCAATACGGTTTCCATATTGTGCAACTTATTGAACGAAAAGGGGACAATTATAAATCAAGACATATCTTAATTACACCAAAAATTAGCCGTTCTGCAATGACTAAGGCCTCTAATGCTATAGACAGCCTTTACCGTCAAATTAGACTGGGAAATATAACATTTACGGAAGCCGCACGACGATTTAGCGATGATGAAAACTCAAAATACAATGGCGGACAAATCGTAAACCCGTATTCTGGCGACTATTATTGGGATATCAATAATATCAATGAAATTGATCCACAAATGTCTCAAATTGCTCAAACAATGCAAGTTGGAGACATCTCCTCTCCTGGTCTGTATATCAACTATATGGAACAAAATAAACAGGGCATTCGAATTGTGAAACTCTTGAGCAGAACAGAACCGCACGTAGCCAACCTAAATACAGATCGACAACTCATAGAAATGGCTGCAATGGCTAAGAAAAAACAACGCGTCATCGACAAATGGATTGCCCAAAAAATTAATGCCAACTTTATCCTAATCGATCAGGAATATCAGGATTTATGCTCCTTTAAATACAACTGGCTCAAAAAATAGTTCGTTTATTTGGGCGTTCCCGTAAACTTGGTCTCCGCGTTTACGGTCGGGCTATCCGCACTCGCTTCCGCCCATCCGTCTAAGACGGAAGGACGAAGAGCTTAAACAATTGCTCCTATCCCTAACGCATTTTAAAAAGGCCACGCAGTTAGTACTATTTTAGTGGCTCTAAAATTGTCATTTAAATGAATTGCATATTTTTAGAACCTAATTCAACTCAATGAAAAATTTATTATACCTGATCCTCGGTCTCTTTACGCTTGCTTGCACAAACAGCACCGAAAAATCTCAACCTAAATCCATCTTAACCAAAAAATGGACCCCGGAAAAATTAAAAGAACACGCCCAAAATCAAGTTGACTCAACCTTATGGGATAAAACCTTATTTGCGCAAGACATTGAAACTTATCAAAATTTTAAATCAATTTTTGAAGCCTATCCCCTCAATAAATCTCCGTTTCCCGTAACAAACTACGATTATTCTGTCGCTTCAACTCCCATCGAAATAGATACAAACGGACGCTTTTTTAAAGGAATAAGTATCGGCGACTTTGAGCACATTGACGCAGATACAATCAACTATAAACTCTCTTTAATCCTGGTGCATAATTCGCCTGAAATTGATGAAAATACCCTTGTTGATTCCAGAAACTACCCCTACCTCACTGCTCAAGGAATTTTTACCCTTAAAAACACGACCTATGATTGGGTATTTAATTCAAGCCCCGACGGATTTTCAACCCTAATGATCAATATGAAATTATTTGACCTACGTTTTGGCGAAACCATCTTAATTTTCCCACAAGAAAACCTTTCCTTCACCTACCAACAACTCACCCTATCACCGAATGATTTTGATCAAATGAATGACTATAAAAATGCTATAATTAAAGCCGTAATTAGTTCTTCACCTACAGAAAAGGAAGCGGCAAATTAATTTCTACCCATTTAGCTCACGCCGCCTCAATGCTGTAAAAACAGTAAAAATAGTGAAGGAATGGCATTGCCTTAATTAGCGCTTGCGAGTTATTTGCAGGTTGAATGTGTGTTGTTATGTGCGGTTAGTGTAAGAATAGTAGTCGGTTTCGAAGCACTAAACTTTCAGTTAAGTCCAAAGTTTGAAACGAGTCAAAAGTCTTGATTTTACTGCTATTTCGCCTATTTTTTATATACATTGTTACCACACGTATTTTATTCTTTAAATCTTCTTTTTACATATTCAATCAGTTGTCGTCCTTCTAATTTATCGGTTGCAGGGTTTGTCCTAACGTAAAATTCATTTCCGTCATAGAAACAAGCCTTTTTTGAAGGTTTACAGGTGACACGCAAAACGTGCTTGTCCAAAACTTGGAATAAGTCAAAGTCAATTAGTGGATAAAATTCTGAGCCAATTTTAGTGTTTAGTGCATTTTTAAAATTCAATAGATACTTATCATTTGATTTGAAAAAGTCATCTTCAACACCTGTAATTTCTCCATTGTCAGCAACTCCGATTAAGAGTGTTCCACCTTCTGCATTTAAAAATCCGACTATGTTCTTTAATGAAGATTTTTCAATTTCCTTGTCCTTTTTTGAAGTGTGAACGTTTTTAGAAAACGTTTGCTTGAATTCGGACTTTTTGTTTTCTCCTTTTCTAATTAGTGAAAGAATTTCGTCCTCAGAACTAAGTTTCTTTAATGGACTCACAATCGAATCAAACTTTTCTAATATTGTATTCGCACTTTTTGGGTTAAGACTTAATTCACTTTTTAATTCATTTACTGTATCTTGAAGCTCTTTTAATTTTTGGTTTGTATGAATCAATATTTTCTGTTCTGCAATAGGCGGAATGGCAAGTTGACTGTCTTCAATGTTACTCTTCGTAATGTTTGGTATGAAAGAGCCTGTGCTTAATGAACTAAGGATTAATTGTCCTAAATCAGATTCGTAGAAAAGAGCCAAATACTCTGATAGAACCAATTCAGGGTCAAGTTGAATTTGGAAAATATTTTGGTGTTTAATTCGTATGTCATTGATAGACGAAACAACCTTAGAAGTCCCTATTTTGGGTATATAAACTGAGTTTGGCAAGTCGTTAAAACTCTCTCTTGTTAAATTAATGCATATGGCAACTTCTGAAAGTCGATAATGTCTG
Source organism: Crocinitomix algicola (assembly GCF_001661595.2). Taxonomy (GTDB): domain Bacteria; phylum Bacteroidota; class Bacteroidia; order Flavobacteriales_D; family Crocinitomicaceae; genus Crocinitomix; species Crocinitomix algicola. Next base: position 150,846 of record NZ_LYPF02000012.1, on the reverse strand, counting down.
TAATCCTTGTATTGAGTTTGAAGTCCACCAATTTCATTTTCGATTTTTGCTTTCTGAAATGTTACAAATGTTTTACGGTCAACCCACTTACCATTTTGAATATTGTCACCTTTTTTTTCCTTAAAGTTATTTGCAATTAACAAGGGGTTTTCATTGTCAATTTCTGCAATAAATAGTGTATCCGTTTTATGATTTTGAAAGCCAATGATAATTGGATTAAATGCTGTTTTTGGTTGATAAAGCTTTTCAGGTGCATTTAGAAATAAATTGGCGAAATAACCTTTGGTTTCAAGTGCTACAAGAAAATCCTTTCCTTGTTTTGAAAAATAAACAGCAGGTTCAATAACTGCGAATAGAGTTCCATTGGGATTTATTTTCTCAAGTCCTTTTGTGAGAATGTTCCAACTCTGATTTACTTTTCTATTTTCATCATAAATAAATGGTTCTCGTCTCATACCAAAAGGTAAATCAGCGAAAACCATATCAAATTTTTTCTCGTATTCCTTGTTTAGTTCAGCTAGTGTTTCGTCAAATTGCATTTGTTCCTTATCCACACTCTCAAAACTCGACAAACTTAGAAGAGCTGTTTTCTTCAATCCAAGTGTTTCAGAAAAGACTCTGAGAAATTGTCCTATTTGAATTTGTCCTTTATTCATTTATTGTTGGTTTCATATGTAGGCTAACGGCTACGTATATAAAACGTACGGGATTTGAAGCACTTTCCTATCATGTTTGCACGTAGCCAAATTTGCGTTTTGACACAAATTTAAAATATTTAACAAAACCGTCAAATCGCAGATTTGGCGGACCTGATTAAATGTACAAACATTTCGTAAACCACTGACAACCTTATGTTTTATATACTTTGTTGTATTCAGTTATTGATTATCCGCGGCTATTATATGTTGTCTGAAAAATTGTTCAGGATTTGGTACTTTCCCTGATTTCTTAGGAGAAATGTCCGTATAGTATTCGCTACCATTAATTCTAATCGTTTCCCAATCAAACTGTTTAAGTTGCTCTATATTTTCGTCTAAAATTGATTGAAAACTTTCGTCTTTTAGTTGGTCTCTTGTTAAAGGAATAAATCTTGCAGTTTCATTATCACCACATTCAGTATCACTTATTTGAGCGAACTCTATGACATTACCATTTGTTAATTTAACTTTCATCGTAGTACTATACTCTGATAAACAACCTAAATCACCCGAATATGTGATTGAAAAGACTGTTAAGTCATCAACTCTAAAAAGATAACCACTAATAGTTTCCGAAACATTATTTACACCAAACCTTGACCATCTTTCAGTTGTAATTTTCTTTGTCTTTTCAAATTCGTCAACTTCTACTGTTGCTTTCACTGTTGAGTTAATGTAAGTTATTTCTTTTGCATACTTTGTTTTTTCCCAGGTACCGTTTTCAAATACTGTAATTGTATCTCCGTTTTCTGTAATTGCCTGTATCTGACTAACAGCATTAAGTGTCAGGCTCAGAAAGATTGATACTAATAATAGATTTTTCATTTGTTTAAAGTTTTGAATTTATTAATAATGTGAATTTTCAATTGCTTACAACGGCTAAGTAAAATTAGGCATTTATGCCGAACAGCTATGCTGTAAATTTTACTTTTTGTTAGGTTTAGTTTTAATGGTATATACTTTCATCAATTTTATGTCCATTGCAATTCAAGGGTTTCCATATGATTTCCCCACTTCTACTAAATTCGTTTGAAACATATAGACATTTAGTTTTGAATTCGAATGGTGATTTATGTCTATATGTTTCTTGTACTCTGGTTTCAATAATTTGTGAATATTTATCTATTAATTCAGGTTTCAATACAAAATTTTCGCCTTTTAAATTTGACGCGACAGAGGGAAAAACGATTCCATCAACATCTTGAATAAGTAAGTTTGTAAGAATTGCTGACGGCAAATAAAGAAAGTGTTTTTCTGGTGGAATTTGTGCCATAAACCTCTCACTGAGATACTTATTAAAAGCCTTTTCAGCATCAGTGAAATTTGTCTGAGTTTTTAGCAGATATTTCGAGTTTGGATTTACAGCTAACATTTTTAAGCTAGGTTTAGTTATTCTCAAGTCAATAGAAGAAATCCAATCATTATTTGGTCTAACCTCATAAAGCGAAGTTCCTGGGCGGTCTGAAGCATAAAATCTTGACTGGTTCCAAACATTCGCTCTGCCATGCAGGTTTACATATTCCGCCTTTGGATAATTCAACTCTGCCGTGTTTTCATATAAGATACCCCTCCCTTTATTTTTTCGGCAACGAGTTAGAACTAAATTTTCAGTATCAACGTTCATGACATATGTTGATAATGATTCGACACCAAGGATTTTGCTGACGATAGGAACAAATTTTTTGATTTCTTCTAGATCGTTGGATTCGAAATCAATAGAATCTGTGAATTCATTAAGTTCAGCTAGATATTTTTCAAATTTGTTCATTCGTGATGGGCTTATTCTATTATGGTCCCCAATAATCAAAATGAAACACAGTTTCGCTTTTAACGGTAAACTCTATATAACAGTCTTCGGCAGATCTCCCAATTGAATGTTGTCCGGGTTCTATTACTCCTTTTTCTCCTACACCATATGACCACAATTCATTGTCAACATATACTTCTGAAATTATTCCGCCACCTTTATCTTCTTCAATTACAAGGTATGTTTTTTGGTCATCCGAAGTTTCTTCGTAACCTCTCAAAACTCCATCAGAACACGAGAAAAACAATAGAGTCGTTAAAAATATGGTATACTTAGTCATCTTGTCAATTAAACCTAACGGTCAAATAAAAGTCATGGCTTTTATTCCTTAATATTTACTTGTGCTAATAATCTAATTAATCATTTTGGGTTGGGTTTTGTGTAAATATAGCACATTAATTTAATTTGTTGATCAGATCAGTTTTTTAGGTGTTCACCTGAGTCGAGCTGTTAGTTATTGCATTGGTTAGCGGTTCGGTTAAGCGTAATTCTAGGGAGTTGCACGTCACATTGTCGGTGTCGTAAAGTTTGTCGGGATGAGAATTAAAGAATAATAGCACAACGGTTTGACTATGCGTAGTATTGCGTATAGGTATTGTTGTGAGTAGTTTTAATCTAGTTTCATTCCACCAACCAATTCTATATTTTCCCCTTTACCTTCCTGTTCGACTGTTACTTTAGACATGAAAGTAAACCAATCATAACTATTAGGTTCTTTAGGTTCATCTTCCTCTAATTCATTCTTTTGTAAGTATAGTCGAGTTGATAAGAAGTCAACCAATACACCTTTTAAAAAGCGTTCTCGATACTCTTTTGAAGTATCTTCAATAGGAAAGAGAAACCTGATACCTTTTTCTTGAGATATATCTAATATTATCAATTTATTTTCAGGTCCCAGAATAACAAAATTTTTAGATGTTTCAGGAAGGTTCATTCTTTGGAGTTCTTTTTCTTCTGTTATTCTGGTTTGACGAAGTAGATATCCAACTAGATAACTTTCATATCCTTTGAATACATCATAGAGCTTCGTTAATAAATTCAGAGTTTCAGAATTTGCAAATTTTTCTTGTCCTTTGTTAGACCACCACATGGCATAAGTACCATTAACTTTAGGTTCTTTTTCAATTCTCATATCAGCTAATTGAAAAGGTTCAATGATTTTTTTCGGTTCGTATCCTTCATAAATAGGTATAGAACTAAAATAAATTAAATTAGGATATTTGGTCTTACCTACATGCTCTTGTAAGTCTTTGTATTTCAGCAAATCATCTTCGTTGTAAATAAAGTACAATGTATAGGCCTCTTCTCCAAAATTTATTACAACAGGCACTGTTAAAGCTCCTTCCTCAAGTAAACTGACATACATAACTGAATAAGAGAATTGTACTCCTTTATTTTCGGCTCTTTTTTGTAATTCAGCAATTGCAAGAATTCCATCTACTCGAACTTTGCCAGATATTCCTAATTCGAAATCCTCGAAACCAAAATCTGTGATGTTAGTAATAAAGTTGTTTTGAGCTTTATTGCTTTGGCTTTTAGAGCTTGATTCATTTGTTTTTTTCTCTTTCTTCAGAAAATCGAATAGTCCCATAGTTTTACTTTTTTTGTATTTATGTTATTACTCATAACGGTCAAATAAAAGACATGGCTTTTATTCCTTAATATTTACTTGTATTAGTGTTTTAATTAATCGTTTTGGGTTGGGTTTTGTGTAAATATAGCACATTAATTTAATTTGTTGAGTAGATTATTTTTTTTGGTGTTCGTGTAGCCTTCCCGAAAAATGTAGCCTGTTCCTTTTTCAGACAGTGTAATAATAGAGATTATCTATCAATAAATCCTTAGGGGCTAGCCCCTAATTTTTTCTTTTTGAATTGAATTGGACTCATTCCCAACAATGATTTATGTGGATGATACTGATTGTAATCGTTTCTCCAATCTTCTGAGATTTGTCTGACATCATGAATGTTTTCAAAGATGTAAGCATCAAGTACATCTTCACGATAATGCCTGTTAAACCTCTCTACATATGCATTTTGCATTGGTTTTCCAGGTTGTATATATTTGTTTTCAATGCCATTTTTTTCGCACCAAGACTTGAATACGCCAGCAATGAATTCACTTCCATTATCTGTTCTTATTACATCAGGCTTCCCTTTAAACTCAATGAGTCGTTCCATTACCTGTATTACTTTTACCGATGGAAAACTATATTCAGATTCCACGGCTAGCGCTTCACGATTAAAATCATCGATTACATTCAAAACTCTGAACTTTCGTCCATTTTCTAAAACGTCATGCATAAAATCCATGCTCCAAACCACATTCGATTGTATAGGAAGTGTTAAAGGTGCTTTTAGCCCACTTGCAAGCCTTCTTTTGCGTTTTCTACGCAATTGCAACCCCAGATTACGATACACTCTCAGAACTCGTTTTCTACCCCACGGATACCCCTGGTTCTTTAACCGGCCATAATACTCATCTATACCTCTGTGAGGTAACTGATCTGCTAGTTCTTGAAGTTTTTCTTCGATCACACTATCATCTTTTTTTGAAGTGTAATACCACATTGAACGATGTAAATTAACGACTCGACAAGCCTTCCCAACAGATATCCCTTTCTGCTCAATTAAAAACGCTGCTCTTTCTTTGCGTTGTGAAGGCTTTAGAACTTTTTTTCAAGTACTTCCTTTAAAAGTTCGTGATCCAGACTCAGATCAGCAAACATGCGCTTTAAACGTTTGTTTTCTTCCTCAAGCTCTTTGAGCTTCTTGAGCTGGGCAGTATCCATACCACCATATTTCTTTTTCCAGTTGTAGAATGTAGCATCACTGATGCCATTTTCACGACATAGATCCTTTGCCGATTTTCCAGCTTCGTACTCCTTCAAAATACGAATAATCTGACTCTCTGTAAATCTTGACTTTTTCATAATCAACAGTTTAAATTTAATCTATTTAACTAACTTTTTAACTGTCTGATTTTTCGGGAAGGCTACAAAAAGGAACAGGCTACAAATGTTTCTAAAAAATATTTCGAAAAGATTTAAAACAGGATAAAACGATTGAGCAACTCTCAAATTTATTCTATATAACTTTTGTGCTTTTGATTTTGAGTTTCCAGTAGCGATTAAAAATCGGTCTAATCTTGGTTGAGATAAATAGTATTCTAATTTTTGATATTCCAATATTCTTTTACTTTCATTTGTCTATTACAAAATAATTCACTTATTTTGTATTGTAATGCTTAATCAAGCCTCTTTCTTTACAGAAACGTAATTAAGTGAAAGATATACAAAACCTCTCAATTTTCGAGAGGTTTTTTCATTTTTATGCGTTCCGTTTAAATTATGCCCAACGGTAGAATAAAAGTCATGCTTTTTATTCCCTTATATTAATCTCTATTAATGTTTTAATTAATCATTTTGGGTTGGGTTTTGTGTAAATATAGCACATTAATTTAATTTGTTGATCAGATTGGTTTTGGGTATTCACCTCAGTCGAGCTGTAAGTTATTGCATTGGTTAGCGGTGCGGTTAAGCATAATTTAAGGGAGTTACACTTCACATTGTCGGTGTCGTAAAGTTTGTCGGGATTAGAATTAAAGAATACTAGCACAATGAAAGCATAAAAAACTTGCGATAAAGGCTATTTGGAATATTCCTTTAAAACAAGCCTTTGCAATCGCTAAATCAGGAGTTAAATATGACCAAACCTATAGAAGTATGCAACCTGTTTCAAAAGTAATTTAATTGAAAAATTAATTGTTTTTTAGTACAGTTCTTTGTTAGGTATTGTTTATTTTTCTATTAATTCAAACTCGTTTCTAGATGGAATCAATTTAAGGGCATCCAAGAGTTGCGTTTCGTAACCTAATGCAATTATCGATTTTTCAATTAAATCAAATACTATATAGAAGTCATTCACTTTAAAAGATGTCATAAAATCACTAAAGTCAGGGTCAAGGTGAGCGTACATTTTATCCCGTGCATTTTTGATTGCCTCAATTTCATGATCAAGTTTTTTAAACTCTTCAAGAAGTTCAGAATGATCATTAGAATCATTTCGAAGAAATTTAAAAATATTGTCTTTAGAGGAACAACCTTCTTTCAGTAATTTATAAAGTTCGATGTGTACGTCTTTTAATGCTAGATATCTGAAATGATAAAACAATTCATTGTTGCTACACATTTCCCGTATGACTTTTGAACTTTTCTTCATGTCTATATCATTTAAGAAACACCAGGTCTCCCAACTCGTCCTAGCAGATGAGTAATTCTTGATAAGTCGATGAATTGATTCGTCCATTTTTTTAATAATGCCTAACGGATAGGTTGTAGACTAAGTGGCGATTCTCTCGAGTGTCATCGTGCGCCATTTTGCTTACAACATGTTAGCAAATGTTTTATTCAATTCAATTAAGATTTTGCTTTTTTCAATCAAATTTTTGTCTGCTTTTACAAGAAGAGTTTTCGATACATTGTCATGTAAATTATACCCTAACATAAAAGAAATTACATCAAGAGTATTGATTATTGGCAGTCTAAATAATGAGCGTATCAGTATTTGAATTCGATTTGGTTTCTCAAAATTTTCAGCATTAACTACGATTGTTTTCGTGGCAATTTTCCCAATTGTTTGATTAAAGAATAATTCCATTAAAAAATAATAGAAGGCCAAAATAAATATAATTATTCCAAGGAATAAGAAGGGGCTTATGTCAACTGTGGAAATAAGGATTGGAGATAAAAACCAACCTATAATTATAAATGAGACAGAGTCTATTAGATAATTTAGTATTCTATCTTTTCTAGTTGTGAGAATAGAATTATTCACAATGGAATTATATGAATAAATATGATTTTTTTTGTCGAATTCAAAATCACCACATTCTTTTGAAAATTCAGGTTTATTTTTTGTTATACTACAAATTAAACCTTTATCATTTGAATAAGATTTGTTAATACATGATTCACAGTATGCGAAATTTTTTTTATCCATTATTTTAATATTTGCTAAACGGTCAAATAAAAGTCATGGCTTTTATTCCTTAATATTTACTTGTGCTAATAATCTAATTAATCGTTTTGGGTTGGGTTTTGTGTAAATATAGCACATTAATTTAAATTTTTGATCAGATCAGTTTTTTGGGTGTTCGCCTGAGTCGAGCTGTAAGTTATTGCGTTGGTTAGCGATTCGGTTAAGGTTAATATCATGGGGTGTACTTCACTTTGTGGGTGTCGTAAAGTTTGTCGGGATTAGAAATAAAGAATAGTAGCATAATGAAAGCGTAAAAAACTTGCGTTAAAGGCAGTTTGTAACAAATTACTAAAACAAGCCTTTGCAATTGCTAAATCAGGAGTTAAATATGACCAAACCTATAGAAGTATGCAACCTGTTTCAAAAGTAATTTAATTGAAAAATTAATTGTTTTTTAGCACAGTTCTTTGTTGTGTGTAGTTTTTTTATTCGGTTATTCTATTTTTTAAATCCATTTGTCCGTGTAAAATTCTCGTAATTTCAATGGGTAGGTTAATTCGTTTTCGGTAAAAAATTATATGCCGGCTTGTTTTAAGTCCGAATAAGTCATTGGTTATTCCCTCGTAATTTTTTCCTAAATCAGGATTATTAGCAATGTCTTGACAGCTATCTAATAGCAAGTTATAATATCTATCAGCTTGTTGTTCTGACCACTTTTCAATTGTGTATTCCCAAATTCCAGTTAAATCTTCAACTGCTTTGTTGGTCAGTTCATATTTAGCCATTCTTTTTATGTCTAGCTTTTAATTCCTGAAGATGTTTTTCCGGGTCAAAATCGTGTGCAATCCCACTGTCAACTCCTTCTTGGATTGCATTTCTCAAAGCAATGACTTTACTTTCTTCGTTTTCTAAAAGGCGCAGTCCAGCTCTAATTACTTCACTTACGTTTTTGTATCGTCCAGTAGAGACTTGGCTGCTCACAAATTGGTCAAAATAATTTCCGAGTGATATTGATGTGTTCTTACTCATAATTCAAATATTTGTTCAAAAATACCAAAAATTGGTAAGTTTTCCAAATTACACCCATCGGTTTGGCTATGCGCAGTGTCCCGAAGGGCATTGCGTATAGGTGTTGTTGTATGGCGTTATTCTTTTGTTTTTTTAATCATCTACACCTTGAAGCAGGAATATTTTAAAATTTGTTGAGCTCCAAGAACTGCTCAAATAGGGTTTATACGGAGCGTATTCCCGATAACTCTTGTATGGTTTGTATTCTTTGTATCCTTTATAAGGTTCATATTGCGTGTACATAGAAGTAGCATCTTCCGTTGCTCCAACTGCATCTCCATCATGATCTCTAATAATACCGTCAATGAACCAACCTAAATGAGTTCCATTAAATCCGTAGACGTGAAACTCTCCGCTTTTCTTGTAGAGATACGCGACAGGCTTTCCTCCCCAAAGATAAATTGTTAAATCATCGTCTTCCGTATCAATGTACGCGGTTGCCTCACCATCTGAATTAAACAGTGAAATCTCATCTTGTGCATATAAGTTAAAACTCAATAAGAGTAATGCTGTTACTAAAATATTCTTCATGTTATTTTTTAAATGCCATACAACGGCAGGCTGTCTAATAAGTAAAATTAAGTCCTTGAGAATTGGCTATTTCAAAATTTTCCAAGGTACCTGTCCAACTATCAAATGGTCAAAATTAGGTTATTAGACAGCCTGACGGTTGACTAAAAGTAATAAACTTTATTTCTTTTTAAAGAGATAAAGTTCAGAAATAATCATAAACAAGTGCTCATTAATCAATGGTATACGATGTTCATGCTTTAACTGCATTTAAAATGTGCAATTCATATGATTCAAAACAGTTGTAAGATTGAAAGATCCGACATGTGCCAGTAATCAATTTAACAGGTCAAATTACCTATTACGAAGGCTGAAAGAAAATAAAAATCGTACCGCTCCGTATAGTCCTTTCAATTTACCTCATTTCGTACAATCCAATGTCTTAACAAGTATTTAACAGTTAAACATTTGATTTCTAAAAGGGCAGTAACTACTTTAACACGCTCAACTAAGAAACAATGAAAATTCGTTTAGTTTTAGACCATGAATGATAATTACCAGCTCTTAAGAAGACATTTTGAAGAACTCGTCGAATTAACAGATGAGGAATGGGATTTTATTCGACCGCATTTCAAAGACAAAAAATTAAAAAAGAGGCAATTTCTTATTCAAACCGGTCAGCAGGTAGAACATGAATACTGGATTATAAAAGGACTGTTAAAATCTTACGCCATTGATGAAAAAGGCAACGAACATATTTTGCAGTTTGCCTTGGAGCAGTATTGGGTAAGCGATTATAATGCCTTCCAAAATCAACAACCTGCTTCCATATATGTTGATTGCATTGAAGATTCCGAATTTTTTGCATTGTCGCTCGAAAGCCGTGAAATAATCTGCAAGGAAGTTCCAGCTATAGCCAATTTTTTTCGTCTAAAATCCAACAATGGATTCGTGAGTTTACAAAAAAGAATATTATCCTTATTGACTCAAACAGCTGAAGAACGTTATCATGCTCTGGAGGAAAAATTACCTCATTTAATTCAGCGCGTTCCAAAAAAACTAATTGCAGCGTATCTCGGTGTTTCAAGAGAAACGCTCAGTCGATTTAAACTTTAGGTGTGATATAGGTCACAAAAAATATGTGATTTACATCCTCGCACAGCGTTTTATCATCCACGATCTTTGTCCTCGAATTTAAAATGAAAAACGATGAAAAGATTATTTTTAATCCTATCCATTATAGGAATTGGATCGATACATAGTTTCGGTCAGCAAGAAAAAACGCAAGTGTTAATGGTACTTTCTAGCCATAAAAAACTTGGTAATACAGGTAAAGAGACCGGTTATTACTTAAGCGAAGTTACGCATGCCTATGAGGTATTTGAAGCAGCAAATTTTGAAATTACTTTTGTGAGTCCCCAAGGAGGAACTCCACCAGTTGACGGTTTTGATTTAACAGATCCTATCAATAAAAAATACTGGGAAAATGAAGCTTTTCAATCCAAATTACAGGCAACAAAAAAACCTGACGATATTCAGCCATTAGATTATGACATAATTTATTATGCCGGTGGTCATGGTACGATGTGGGATTTTCCAAAAAACAAAAAATTATCCAAAATAGCGACCAAAATATATGAAAACAATGGTGTTATAGCCGCTGTATGTCATGGACCTTCGGCTTTAGTGAATATTAAACTTTCGGATGGTTCATATTTGGTGGATGGAAAAAACGTAAGTGCCTTTACCAATGAGGAAGAAGAAGCGGTTGAACTTACCAAAGTTGTTCCTTTTTTATTAGAAACAACCTTAATAGAAAGAGGTGCAATCATAGTAAAAACAGATCTATGGAAAGAACAAGTTAGTGTTGATGAACGCTTAGTAACCGGACAAAATCCTGCTTCTGCAAAATTGACTGCGCAGGAGGCTGTTAAACTCATAATAAACAATTAAGATGGCGTCAGCACAAAGTTCCATTTTAGGAATACCGACTTCTTTATTAGCATTATCCATTAGTGCTTTTGGAATTGGTACAACGGAATTTGTGATTGTAGGGTTACTATCCACAGTTGCCAATGATCTTGAAATCTCTGTTTCAATGGCCGGACTTTTAGTCAGTTTATATGCTGTTGGAGTGGCTATTGGGGCTCCAATTTTAACTGCTCTAACAGGTAAAATTCCAAGAAAAAAACTATTGGTTAATGTGATGTTAGTTTTCATTCTCGGAAATATTTTAGCCGCCTTAGCCTCTAATTTTTATCTCTTAATTTTCGCCCGAATTATTACTGGATTTTCACATGGTGTATTCTTTTCAATTGGTGCAACAACAGCTGCAAATCTAGTCCCTGAACATAAAAGAGCAACTGCAATTTCTATCATGTTTGCAGGTTTAACCATCGCAATAGTTTCCGGTGTACCATTAGGAACTTTAATTGGGCAACATTACGGATGGCGTGCAACATTTATTGGCGTAGCTTTATTAGGGATTATTGGTGCCGTATCAAGTTATATTTTGATTCCGAACAACCTACCAAAGCCAACTCCATTAAAATTAAAAGATCAACTAAGAGTCATTAAAAATAAATCAGTACTCTTAGTACTTACGATCACCGCATTGGGGTATGGAGGTACATTTGTTACATTTACTTATTTATCTCCTCTTTTAGAGGGAGTAACAGGATTTAGCCAGGGAATGACAAGCCTTTTATTACTGGTCTACGGAATAGCCATTGCTATAGGGAATATAATTGGTGGGAACGTTTCAAATAAAAAGCCAGGAAAAGCTTTAATTATAATGTTTTTCTTGCAAGCCTGCGTATTATTCTTATTTTATTTCACTAGTCCTTATAAAATTCCCACCATTGGTACTTTATTTTTAATGGGCATCTTAGCTTTTGCAAATGTACCTGCCTTGCAGCTCTACATTGTTAAAATGGCTGAGAAATATGTACCAGGAACCGAAGATGTTGCGTCAGCACTTAATATTGCGGCTTTCAATATCGGAATTGCTATTGGTGCTACAATTGGTGGAATGACGGTTGAATCATTACTAGGAATTGGGGCTACACCTTGGGTGGGAAGTATCCTTGTATTAATCGGTTGTTTTGCCACACTAATTTTGTATAAAAAAGAAAAAAGATAAACATGAAAACGATAAAATTTAAAAATCACGACGAGATGCCTATTCTCGGCTTAGGAACTTTTAGATCTCAACCAAATGAAGTATACGACGCTGTTCTTACTGCAATTAAAGAAGGATACAGACATATTGATTGCGCCGCAATTTATGGAAATGAATCGGAAGTTGGTGATGCCATTCAAGAAGCTATAAAACAAGGAATTGTTAAACGAGAGAACTTATGGGTAACGTCTAAATTATGGAATAATTCGCACGGCCAAGAAAATGTTTTACCTGCTCTAAAAAAAACACTTGAGGATTTAAAACTAGATTATTTGGACTTATATCTTGTACATTGGCCTGTGGCTTTGAAACACGACATTGTAATGCCCTCAAAAGGTGATGATTTTATTCCTTTATCAGAACTGCCAATTTCCGAAACTTGGAAAGGAATGGAGAGTGTCTTAAATGAAGGTTTAACGCGTCACATTGGGGTCAGTAATTTTAATACAAAGGATTTAGAAAATTTATGGGATAAATCCAACCATAAACCAGAAGTGAATCAAGTAGAAATCCACCCTCTTCTACCTCAAAATGAACTCCTTGAATATAGTAACCAAAAGGGAATTCACCTTACAGCTTATGCACCAATTGGCTCAGGTGGAAATGCAGAAAAAAGCATTAGTATTTTAGAAAACCAAACAATTTTAAAGCTTGCTGAAGAAAAAAACTGCTCACCTGCTCAAATTGCGTTAGCTTGGAATATGGCAAGAAATATATCTGTCATTCCAAAATCCACCAATAAAAAACGAATTGCTCAAAATTTTAACGCTACCGCTGTTGAATTATCAAATGAAGAGATTAAAGAAATTGATGATATCAACCTAAGTCATCGCTTTATCGATGGTAAATTTTGGGAATTTGAAGGGGGACCTTATACTGCGGAAGGGATATGGGGAGCAAAATAAATTCCGTTAAAAAAATGGTGAAAATGGGGATAAGTGATTTTTAATTATCAAACTGTTGTTATTTAAATCATTTATTTACTAAGTTTGCCTCCTATGAAAAACAAAATAACAATGATGTGCTGTATGATGGGTAATGAAAATTACGTAAAGGCATAGCTATTGTTTTAACATAAATAGAACTTGAAGTCCTTTGCATTTGCGAAGGACTTTTTTTTTGAATTGAAATGAGTGTAAAAAGGATAAATAAAATGTGTTGTTGTAAAAATACAATGTGCATGACTATGCGCATCAGGATAAGGTATTACCCAGATTGAGAAAAGCAAAACACATTTTCAAGTCCCTTCGGTAATACATAACTGAAGGGACTTTTTTTTATCGAATTAAACAAAAAAATAAACCAAAAATGAAAACGATAGATAAAACGACCTCCGCTTTACATGCTGGACACGAAACAAATTTAACAGAAGGAACAAGAGCAGTTCCCATTTATCAGACAACCTCATACGTCTTTAACGACACCGATCATGCTGCAAATCTTTTTGGATTAAAAGAGTTTGGCTACATTTATTCTCGCTTAAATAATCCTACAAACGATATCCTCGAGAAACGCTTAGCAGCCATAGAGGGTGGAATTGGAAGTGTAACTTTTGCCTCGGGAACAGCTGCAATATCTTCGACCTTGTTAACTTTACTTAAAAACGGCGATCACATTCTTGCCTCCAATAGCCTCTACGGTGGAACCTTTAACCTTTTGAATGTCACCTTACCCCGTTATGGAATCAAATCCTCTTTTGTAAACGCCAACCAAAGTGAAGAAATAGAAAAAAATATTAATGAAAATACAAAAGTCATTTTTATCGAATCAATTGGGAATCCTAAACTAGATATTATTGATATTGAGAAAGTTGCTAAAATTGCTCAAAAATATAAAATACCACTGATTGTGGACAATACAATAGCAACACCTTATTTAATACAACCAATTGACTATGGCGCCAATTTAGTCATTCATTCGTTAACCAAATATATTGGTGGTCAGGGAAACTCACTTGGCGGTGCTGTTGTTGATGCCGGAAATTTTGATTGGGGCAATGGTAATTTTCCTGAAATTACTGAACCTTCAAAAGGATATCACGGATTAAAATTTTTTGAAACATTTAAAGCCGCAGCATTTTTAGTGAAATTAAGAGTTGAAGGATTACGTGACTTGGGAGCGGCAATAAGTCCTTTCAACGCATTTCATATTATTCAAGGATTAGAAACTTTACCTATTCGAATAAAAAAACACTCCGAAAATGCGTTACATATTGCTAAATGGCTACAAAATCAAGAAGGTGTAGAATGGGTAAATTACCCTGGTCTTCCTTCAAGTAATTATCACGAGCTTAGTCAAAAATACTTAACCAATGGCCAAAGTGGTCTTGTTACTTTTGGATTAAAAGGAGGCTTTGAAGCTGCTAAGAAGTTTACGGATTCAACTCAGCTTTTTTCTTTACTAGCCAATATCGGCGATACAAAATCACTCATTATTCACCCAGCAAGTACCACGCATCAACAATTATCAGCAGAAGACCAAGTACAGACTGGTGTTTTTCCAGATTTGATTCGTTTATCAATTGGATTAGAAAATGTTGAGGATTTAAAAAATGATTTAAAAAGCGCATTAGAACAAACTAATTCAAAACACTAAACATCAGTATATTAAAAAATTATTTTCAAATTATTTACACGAATTATTTTTTAATATCAAATAAATTCATTTAGATTTGCAAAACAAATGAACAGAATAGCACTACATCATCATCATTTTCATATTTGCTCTCAGGCAAAGTGAAAGTGGTATGCTAAAAAGTAATATATCGAAAAACACTGTCTGAGTAAATCAGATGGTGTTTTTTCATTTAAAAGGTTTACTCAGGCGCATTAAAAATAAAATGAGTAAACTAAAAATTGCCGTTCAAAAATCAGGACGCTTAAATGAATCCTCGTTAAAATTGCTTAAGGATTGTGGGTTCAATGTTAACAACGGAAATGATCAACTCAAAGTAAGTGTTGAAAATTTTCCAATCGAACTTTTATACCTGCGCAACTCTGACATCCCACAATATGTTGAAGATGGTACAGCTGATATTGGTATAATTGGCGAAAACCTGTTAATCGAACAGAAAAAAAACATTACCATTCTGCTGAAATTGGGCTTTGCTAAATGTAGAGTTTCATTGGCCGTACCAAAAGCAATTGACACCAATGAACTATCCTACTTCGAAGGAAAGAAGATTGCAACATCTTATCCAGCAACGTTAAAAACCTTTTTAAATGAGAATAAAATAAACGCTGAGATTCACGCGATTGCTGGCTCCGTAGAAATTGCACCCAATATTGGATTGGCTGATGGTATTTGTGACATCGTGAGTTCTGGAAATACCTTATTTAAAAATGGCTTACGAGAAACGAAAGTAATTCTGAAATCAGAAGCAGTGCTAGTCCAATCGCATAAAGTTAATTCAGATAAAAAAGCGTTAATTGACCAAGTTCTTTTTAGAATTCAAGCTGTTCTGCGCGCCAGAAGAAACAAATACATTTTATTAAATGTTCCGAATGAAAAAATTGAAGCGGTAGCAGAAATCTTACCAGTCTTGGAAAGTCCTACTGTCTTACCTCTTGCTAAAAAGGGCTGGAGTTCTCTTCACTCGGTCATCAAAGAAAAAGAATTTTGGCAAGTGATTGATGCTCTGAAAATGGCCGGTGCTAAAGATTTATTAATCGTTCCTATAGATAAAATGGTTTACTAATGAAGACAATACTCTACCCGAATATAGATGAATGGAAGTCATTATCCAATAGACCTACCATATCGGATGACCTTTTGGCTCCTAAAGTCTTAAAAATATTAAAAGATGTGAAAACAAATGGAGATGCAGCTATCAATTTTTACAATCAAAAATTCGATAATTTCAACGATGTGAATTTTGAGGTTACGGCTGAAGAGGTTGAGTTGGCTGCTCAATTTATTCCTCAAAAATTAAAAGACGCCATAGAATTGGCTTATGAAAACATCTATGCTTTTCACCATATTCAAAAAAAGAAAGAAGTACGCATCAGTCCAAAACCTGGAGTTACCTGCTGGCAAAAAGCAACGGCCATTGAAAAAGTTGGCCTTTATATTCCTGGAGGTAGTGCTCCTTTATTTTCAACTATATTGATGCTTGGTATTCCTGCTAAAATAGCTGGATGCAAAGAAATAATTCTCTGCACTCCTGCCAACGAATTTGGTAAAATAAATCCGACTATACTTTATGCTGCTAGGCGAGTTGGCATAACCAAAATTTACAAAATTGGAGGGGCACAGGCTATCGCTGCTATGGCATATGGTACGCTACAGGTAGATAAAGTATCAAAAATATTTGGTCCTGGGAATCAATATGTCACAAAAGCTAAAGAACAAGTTCAAATGGACGGCACTGCAATTGATATGCCGGCTGGACCGAGTGAATTATTAATTATAGCAGACGAGACATGTAATCCTAAATTTGTCGCTGCAGATTTACTATCACAAGCAGAACATGGCGCTGATAGCCAAGTGATTCTCCTAAGTCCACTTCAAACAATTGTTGAACGCTGCTTGAAAGAAATCAACTTACAAATAAGCGAACTTCCCAGACAAAATACGGCCAAACTAGCACTTTCAAATAGTAAAGCCATTGTTTTGGAAAATTTAAAAGACTGTTTCAAGTTTAGCAATAACTACGCTCCCGAACACTTAATCATTGCATGTAAAAATGCCGAAATGCTTGCTGAAACCGTGATTACTGCAGGATCTGTTTTTATTGGGAATTACAGTTGCGAATCTGCGGGTGATTATGCAAGTGGAACAAATCACACACTGCCCACAAATGGTTATGCGGCGAGTTATAGTGGTGTTTCTGTTGATAGTTTCGTGAAGCAGATAACCTTTCAAAAAATAAGTCCAGCTGGATTACAAACAATTGGCCCTGCCATTGAAACGATGGCGGAGGCAGAAGGTTTAACGGGACACAAAAATGCGGTAACCATCCGCCTAAATACCCTTGATATATGAAAATTGAAGATTTAATTCGGCCGAATATTAAATTAATGAAGGCCTATACCAATGCAAGAGAAGAGTTTAATGGAAAGGCAGATTTGTATTTGGATGCAAACGAAAGTCCTTTTGGTCAGTTTAACAGGTATCCTGACCCGAATCAAAATATATTAAAAAAAAGGCTTGCCAAATACAAACAAGTGAGCGAAAATCAAGTATTTATAGGAAATGGTTCTGATGAAATTATTGACCTGATCATACGACTTGTTGCTGAGCCTGGACTGGACAAAATAATGCTCTTCCCTCCTACTTATGGAATGTATGAAGTTACCGCTTCATTAAACAATGTTTCTTCCATTAAAATTCCGTTGAATTGTGATTTTGAAATTGATTATCAGAAAGTGGAACCTCTTCTACAAAACCCTGCTCTAAAAGTCATATTCATTTGTTCGCCTAACAACCCTAGTGGGAACAATATACCCAAGGAAACAATCTTAAAACTACTCAATAATTTCAGAGGGTTGATTGTAATTGACGAAGCGTATATTGATTTTTCATCTGAAAATTCTTGCCTCGAATTCTTACGAAATTTTGATCGGTTAATCATTCTTCAAACCCTCAGTAAAGCATGGGGAATGGCAAGTTTAAGAATAGGTGTTGCTTATTCAAATCCTAAATTAATCAACTATTTAAACAAAATTAAACCACCTTACAACATCAGCAATGTCAATCAAAATTTAGCATTAGAAGGCTTAAACCGAGCTGATCAAATAGAGCAAAATATAGCCACTATCATTCAGGAGCGAAAATACTTGACTTTAGCACTTTCAGCTGTAAAAATTGTAAAAAAGGTCTACCCTTCTGCATCGAACTTTTTACTTATTGAAGTGGATAATGCCGATTTACGTTATCAACAATTACTTGAATTAGGAATCATTTTAAGAAATAGAAATACACAGATTTCAAATTGTCTCCGCGTGAGTATTGGGACACCGAAAGAAAATCAAACACTCATTCACACTTTAAAAGAATTACAATGAAAAAAGTACTTTTTATCGATAGAGACGGAACAGTTGTTATCGAACCACCTAATGATTATCAACTAGATAGTCTTGAAAAATTAGAATTCTACCCTGGTGTTTTTAGCTGGCTATCAAGAATATATCAAGAATTGGATTATGAATTGGTAATGGTCACTAATCAAGATGGATTAGGAACGCCCGCTTTTCCCGAAGAAGACTTTTTACCCGCTCACAATAAAATCGTTCAAGCTTTTAAAAATGAAGGTATACTTTTTTCTGAAATACTAATTGATAAAAGCTTTGAAGCAGACAACCTACCCACCAGAAAGCCAAATACAGGGTTGTTAAGCAAATATATTTATGGTAATTACGACCTTAGTAAATCATTTGTAATTGGCGATAGAGACAGCGATATTCAGCTTGCCTTAAACTTAAACGCACAGGGAATATTTATTGGAGATTATCATAAAAACGCAGTACTCGCAACAAAAAAATGGCGAGCAATTTATGAATTTCTAAAGTCAAGACCAAGGCAAGCTAGCGTCTCCAGAAAAACCAATGAAACAACTATAAATTTAGACCTCATACTTGATAGTTCTACCCCTTCTACTATAAACACTGGTTTAGGATTTTTTGATCATATGCTTGAACAAATAACTAAACATGGTTCAATCACGCTAAAACTAAACGTAACCGGGGATTTACAAGTGGATGAACATCATACGATTGAAGACGTTGGATTATGTTTAGGTGAAGCGATTAATAAAGCCTTAGGTAGTAAAAAAGGTATTGAAAGATACGGTTTTCTACTCCCTATGGACGAGTCATTAGCTCAAGTAGCTATCGACTTTAGTGGGCGACCACAACTCGTTTGGGAAGGAGAATTTAAACGGGAAAAAATTGGTGATATGCCCACTGAAATGTTCTCGCATTTTTTTAAATCTTTTTCAGATGCAGCACTCTGCAATTTAAATATTAAGGTTGATGGCGAAAATGAACATCACAAAATCGAAGCCGTATTTAAGGCGTTTGCTAAAGCGCTAAAGATGGCAATTCAAAAGAACAACACTAATTTATTACCTACTACAAAAGGAATGTTATGATAGCAATCATCAATTATAATGCGGGGAATACAGTATCCGTCCAAAACGCTTTATGGCGTCTGAACTGTGAGAGTATTGTGACAAACAACCCTGCGGAGATACTCAACGCTTCAAAGGTAATTCTACCAGGCGTTGGTGAGGCCAGTTCTGCCATGCGAAACTTAAAACAAAAAGGTTTAGATGAAATTATTTTACGTATCAATCAACCATTTTTAGGGATTTGTTTAGGTCTTCAACTCCTCTGCAAAAATAGCGAAGAAGGTGATACGCCTGGCTTAGGTATTTTTGACACTAATGTTCATATATTTCCAGCTTTGCGAAAAGTGCCTCATGTTGGTTGGAATTCGATTAAAAAACAACCTGTAAAATTCTTATCAAACATTGAATCCGAAGACGATTTCTATTTTGTTCATAGCTTTTATGCTTCAATTTGTGAGCATACGATTGCCGAATCAAACTATATTCTTCCGTTTAGCGCGGTATTAAAGAATGAAAACTATCATGCCACACAATTCCACCCTGAAAAATCAGGATCAACTGGAGAACAACTTCTTAAAAATTTTCTCGAATTATGAAAATAATACCAGCTATAGACATCATCAATGGTCAATGCGTTCGACTTGAAAAAGGGAACTATAAACGGAAAAAAATCTACTCCAAATCACCTGTAGAAATCGCCAAAAAAATTGAAGACTCAGGAATTGAACATCTTCATTTAGTCGATTTGGACGGTGCAAAAACGCAGCAAATTATAAATCTTGAAATACTCGCTACAATTTGCGAAGAAACCAGTTTAAAGGTTGATTTTGGCGGAGGGATAAAAACGATTAATGACTTAGAATTGGCATTCAATGCGGGAGCGAACCAAGTTTCTTGTGGAAGTGTAGCGGTGCATAAACCAGAAGAATTTGAAGGTTGGATTTCGAGATATGGAACGGAACGAATCATTTTAGGTGCGGATTGCAAGAATAGAAAAATCGCCACAATGGGATGGAAAACAGTCGCTGATATTGATGTTATAGAATTTATAGAACACTATCAAACAAAAGGAATCAAAGAAGTCATTTGTACCGACATAGAACAAGACGGAATGCTAAATGGTAGTGCGATTAGCTTATATGAAGAAATTATTGCTAAAACGGATGTAGCATTAATTGCAAGCGGCGGAGTCAACTCAATTAAAAACCTTTTTGAATTAGAAGCAATTGGATGCGCGGGAGTCATTATTGGAAAAGCGCTCTACGAAGAACGAATCACACTCAAAGAATTAGCAGAATATGTTAAAAAATAGAATTATACCGTGCTTAGATATCAAAGACGGAAGAACCGTAAAAGGCGTCAATTTTAATCATTTAAAAGATGCAGGTGACCCCATCGTATTAGCAAAAAAATATGTTGATGATCATGCTGATGAATTAGTATTCTTAGATATTTCAGCGAGTATCGAAAAAAGAAAAACACTGGTTCCACTTGTCAAAAAAATTGCAAAACACATTAATATACCTTTTACTGTTGGCGGTGGGATAAACGAGTTGGAAAGTGCTGAAGAAATTATAAAATCAGGTGCTGATAAAATTTGTCTAAATACAGCTGCGGTAAATACGCCAACATTGATTAATAAAATTGCCCAAACTTTTGGTAGGCAGGCTGTAGTAGTAGCTATAGATATAAAAAAAACAGAAAACCAATGGTTTGTTTATACCTATGGAGGGACAAAAAAGACTGATCTAAATCCGATTAATTGGGCTAGAAAAGTGGAAAATCTTGGAGCAGGTGAACTATTAATTACAGCAATGGACAAAGATGGTACAAAAGAGGGCTTTGAAGTTGATTACTTGAAAAAGATATCCAGTCAAGTTAACATTCCGGTAATTGCTTCTGGTGGAGCAGGAAAGCAAGTTCATTTCAAACAAATCTTCGCTAATACAAATGTTACTGGAGCTTTAGCTGCAAGCGTCTTCCATTTTGAGGAAATTAAAATTCCTCAATTAAAAACCTATTTAAAAACTGAAAAAATCCCGATAAGATGAACTTAAATTTTGAAAAAGGAAACGGCCTTATTCCTGTCATAATTCAACACCAACTAAGTCTTCAGGTTTTAATGCTTGGATACATGAATGAAGAGGCTTTAAAAAAAACAATAGAAGATAAAATTGTAACGTTCTATAGTCGTTCAAAAAAACGATTATGGACAAAAGGAGAGTCTTCGGGGAATGTACTCAGAGTTGCTGAGATTAAATTTGATTGTGATTCGGATACGCTATTAATTTTAACCTTTCCAAAAGGACCAACTTGTCACAATGGCACTAATTCTTGTTTTGATTTGAGATCAGCAAAGGGCTTTTTGTATGAATTAGAATCGAAAATTGATGAACGAATAAATGAAAAAGCAAGGAACTCCTATTCTTACGAACTTTACGAAAAAGGCATAAATAAAATTGCTCAAAAAGTTGGTGAAGAGGCTGTGGAACTAGTCATTGAAGCCAAAGATGATAATCTGACATTATTCAAAAATGAAGCCGCTGATTTAATGTATCACTTTCTCTTGCTGCTAAGAGCTAAAAACACCAACTTGAAAGCAATAGAGCAAATTTTAAAAGACAGAAGTAAAGTTAAATAATCGACCTTATTCGTTTTCTTACTTAAGACTTTTTGATTAAGTTTAGCGTAACACCTAATATCCAATTACCTGATGAAGAAAGTTAAAGTTAAATTACTTACTCCTGTTTCGGCGGCACATTTATTTGAAAATGTCACCAATAGAATAAAAGATTTAAATGCGGAGATTTTAACTGAGGACAGCATAGGTTTGGGCGAAATGAAACAAACGGAAAAACGAGAATGGCATCCAGAAGATCGCATTGTTCCGCCAAACTGTGCTTACACGGACATCAAAAAAATTGAATGGAGACAAGGTTCTTTTTATCTTTTAAACTTTATGAGTCAACACTCAAAGGACGAACGATTGATGGATTCTGGTGGAAGGGCATTTTTCTCAATTTATAAAAATGACCAACTCTATTTTAATATCGAATGCTGTGAGAATAATCTTGAAGGATTTTGGGCAATTGAATTTTCAGCTCTGACAAGTGATTTGAGTGAATTAAAAATAAAACTCATGAACCTTCTAGATTTAACCCCAAATTATACCCCATATCCCCATTTAAAACAAACCGAAAATGAGCCAAACAATTTTGCCAGTCCTAGCTATGCTAATTACGATTTAAAAATCAGGAATCACAGTATTGATGAGCTACTGGAAAAAATTCTAGGTCAATTTCCTCAGTTATTGGACACAATTTTTGGCGAAACGCCTTCATTTGAAAATAACGGAGACTCCCTAACATTTGATCCCAATAAATATCACAAAAAAGAAATTATTGAAATTGAGTGGAAGAATAAGAATCAGAAAACCGCTAAAATTATATTAAAAGGAACAGATGAATCAGGTATTGGCTTTACATTCTCCTATGCAATAGAAGGGCAAATCAAACTTAAAATTAATGGTAATATAGACAAAGAAAATATTGTTTCACGTGTTTATATCGAACAATTGATAGAAAAATTGCCGGAAAATATTACCCAGCAAAGCAAAGTATATAATTCTCTCAAGAATTTTTTCAACGTAACTAACGAAGAAATTATTAATCGTTTCAAACGACTGGTTAACGTTCACCATCAAGAACAAAAAAACTTACAATTCTATGCCGATTCAATGAAAATTTTGCCCGTATACCTCAATAATTTATTTCTTGAATCTCATGATATCAATGCGCAATCTTTTATAGAACAAATACGACTCAAACAAATTAAAATTATTTTAGCCTCATCAGCTGAAACTTACGATGATATTGCCACAGCATTTGGATTTCGAGACGGTCGAGACTTAAATCAGTACTTCACAAAAAAAGTAGGTTTCAGTCTTTCATTTTATAAAAAGAATTTGTGCTTTAACAAATTGTAAAAATTCACTGAATCAGTTAAAAAAATCTTAAACCTACCAAAACGTTAGGATAGCAATGTGTTAGGAATTATCTTGTGAATAAATAGATAATTGATAGTATGGAATATAGAAATCTAGGAAAATCAGGTTTAAAAATAAGCGAATTATCCCTAGGGAGTTGGTTAACTTTTGGGAAACAAATTGGCGATAATATTGCTAAGGAACTCATGTATTTGGCCTATGATAATGGGGTAAATTTCTTTGATAATGCTGAAATTTATGCGAATGGGGCATCAGAAAAAGTTATGGGAGAAATTCTAAAACAGTCAGGATGGTCAAGAGACAGTTATATTGTATCCAGTAAAGTATTTTTTGGTGTGAATGGATTAAAAGATTCGAAACCCACACAAAAAGGACTAAATCGCAAGCATATTGTTGAAGCTTGTCACCAAGCATTGAAAAGACTAAATGTGGAGTATCTCGATTTATATTTTTGCCATCGTCCCGACAAATCCACTCCGATTGAAGAAACTGTGTGGAGTATGCATAATTTAATTACACAGGGTAAAATATTGTATTGGGGAACATCTGAATGGAGTGCTCAGGAAATTATGGAGGCGCATATGATTGCTAGGCAAAATAATTTAATTGGGCCAACAATGGAACAACCGCAATACAATATGCTGCATAGAAATAAGGTAGAGGTGGAGTTTGACCAAATCTATAAAACTGTTGGTTTAGGAACGACAATCTGGTCTCCTTTAGCGTCTGGTGTTTTAACTGGAAAATACAATTCAGCCCAAGACCCTAATGACACGCGTTTAAGCTTACAAGAATTAGAATGGCTTAGAGAAAAGAACATTACTGAAGAGAACTTAAAACGTGTAGAAAAATTGGGGAAACTTGCGGAAGAACTTGATTTATCGCTACCGGTATTAGCGATAGCTTGGTGCTTAAAAAATCAACATGTAAGCACTGTAATGTTAGGGGCATCTAAATTGAGTCAGTTATCCGAAAACTTTAAGGCCATTGCGGCTAAAGATAAGCTCACTAATGATGTTTTAGAACAGATCGAATTGATTCTGAATAATAAACCAGAAAAACCAACCTACTAATTTACAATAAGTTGTTGTATCTCTCCGTCTACCAAGACGGAGTATACACCAGCTTTAAAGCTACTCAAATTAACCGTTAACAAGTTGGTCATAGTTGGTGACACCTCTTCTTGATAAACGATTTGTCCTAAAGGATTGAAAATTTGAACAATCGTTGATCCTTTATTTTCTTTTAATTCGATTTGAACAAAATCATAACTCGGATTAGGATATAATTTAAATGAAGATTGATCATTATTGACGGATCGAATATCTTTAACATTTAGACTTCCATCAAAATCAACCTGCGATAAGCGATAATAAGAAACACCTTTCATGGGCTTTTCATCAATATAGCTGTATTCAATCTTTTCATTCGAATTTCCGGCTCCATCAATCTTCGCTAATTGATTCCAGTGTTTACCATCAATCGACCGTTCTAAAATAAAATAATCGTTTTCTGTTTCAGATAACGTAATCCAAGAGCAAGTTACAATTGGGGTTGCTGTTTCAGAGAGAATTGCGTTAAAAGCAATCAATTCGATTGGTAAAGGAGATCCTATAACTCGAGCCACCGTCAAATTATCCAAGGTTGTTCTATTTGACCCAGATCCATCCATATCATTGCCAACCTGAACGTCTCCCGCTCCAGTCCAGTATAAGTTCCTTCCATCAGGACCATCATTCGACCATACCTCTACTCCGTTTACCATGATGACTCCTTCGCCTGTATCGGGTAAATAATAAAATCGATAGGTTCTAAACGTATTGTCATTTGGTATCGAATAAACACTTCCTGAAGAGACGGTAGTATACCCCCCTGCTCCATCATCAACTCTATAAGTCACCGATAAATTGGCAGAGCCATTTATGGAAAGACTCGGCGAACGTTCAAAAAACTGAGCGACCGATTCATCACGTTGAAAATCAAAACTAATATCAATACCTTCAACATCAAAGGTAGGACTACCGGGAATAAATAATTCAATGTCTCTTTTAGGTAACCCTGGATTTAATCCATTTGTTCCGCCAGCACCATTAATATCCGAAATGGCAGAAGGACTTACACTTGTTCCATTGGGACCAATATCTGCATTCGTTACTGGATCACTTTCCCAGGTAAATTGACTGATAATTTGACTAGATAGGTAGATGGGAGCACAAAAAAAAATCAGCAAAGCTTGATTCAAAATTTTCATGGAATTGTACCTTTTTAATTCTTAAGTAAAAATACCTACGCTAAATTTAAGCTTTCAGTTTCAATTTTTTGCTAAAATTTGATAAAAAAAGTACGATAAAGAAGTTAATTCCTGCAACTAAAATCATTCCCCCAGTATAACTCACATTAAACCAAGACGCTACATAAAAACCTATAATAACCGCTCCTACACCAAAGGCTACTGCTACGATTAGCATGTTTTTTAGTTGATTTACAATTAGTTGAGCAGTTGCCGGTGGTATAATCAAAAAACCAACGACTAAAACAGCACCAACCACCTCAAAACCAACCACAGTTGTTAGCGCGACTAGTCCCATCATTAGGTA
Organism: Crocinitomix algicola; assembly: GCF_001661595.2. Classification (GTDB taxonomy): domain Bacteria; phylum Bacteroidota; class Bacteroidia; order Flavobacteriales_D; family Crocinitomicaceae; genus Crocinitomix; species Crocinitomix algicola. The sequence goes on along the minus strand of NZ_LYPF02000012.1, from coordinate 124,931 downwards.
ATGCCAAATACCCGTATTTATACCTAGAGATTTGGCAAAATCCTCATTAAAAGAAATCAACTTAAACCCTTTAAAACCAACCAATAAAACAATAAGAATAATAAAAAAAGCTACCAATTCAACATAAAATGCATAGGGGCCAATATAGAGGTTCCCATCGACAATTACTTTGTCTAAATTTATGGTAGCTATATCCCCATATAGCACGCAATTCATATCTAAATCTACATTATTGCCACCCCCAGATGCAATCATAATCATTCCCAAAGCAAAAAGCAAGGTATAGGTAATTCCAATGGATGCATCGCCCTGAATTTTAGCTTTCCTAGATAAGAAGTCGATAATTGCAGAAGCAATAACCCCTGTTAATGTGGCACCAAAAAGCAATAAACCCGAAGTTTTGTCTCCACTAAAAAAATAAGCGACTACAATTCCCGGCAAGACAGCATGAGATATGGCATCCCCAACCATGGCCATTTTCCTCAATACAAGAAAACAACCTAAAAGAGCTGCATTTATCGCTACTAATGATGCGGTAAATATAATCCAAAAATCGTTCATCTAAAAGTCTTCTTCTGGTATTCCACTAATTCCTAATTCGCGTATTAATTCTTTTTCAATTTCGGGAGACAATATATGTTCAATCGCTTCTGCTCCTGAATGGACATGGTATGCGTCTATCTGAGTTCTTTTTAACAAATATTGCTCCCACAAACGATGCAGACGAACGATTCTCTTACTTTCTTTAGCTCCTTGACTGGTCAAAAAATAAAGTCCACCTTCTTGCTTTAATAAACTCTGTTTTTTTAATCTTTGAATGCCATTTTGGAGATTTCTTGTATCGAATAATCGAATTGACAATAGCTCTCTTGGACTAAATCTACGGTTTAATTCATTAGTGTTCCCCTCTCTTTCATGCAATTGATATAGTGCTTTGAGAATATTTTCATGTAGAATCTTCCTGCGATTTTTCCTTGCCTTTAAAAATCGCGCTAAAATCCCATGATTAACAGAAAACACAAAGGATAACAAAGTAATAATTGAAAGCACAAGAACGACCCATGGACCAGTTGGCATTCCAAAATTAACATAAGAAATATAAGTCCCCACCCATCCCGATAACACTGAAAAGCCGACTGCAATTAATAACATTTTCAACAAATTATTCGTCCAGAATCGAGCAGCAGCAGCGGGAGTTATGATTAACGCGGACATAAGAACGACTCCTAATGCCTGGATCCCCGAAGCGATAGCTAGAACAGTTAAAGAAGTCAATAAAAACTCAATCGTTTTGACCTTCAGTCCAATCGATTTGGCAAAATCCGGATTAAAAGAAACAATTAAAAACTGACGATAAAAAACAATTATTATTAGAACTACAATTACCAAAATACCAGCAAAAAGTGAAACTTCAGACTTATTTATGGCTGCAGCTTGCCCAAATAGAAAGCTATTTAATCCTCCCTGCTCAGTGGTCCCACTATTCTGAATATAAGTTAAAAGAACAATTCCTAATGCAAAAAATGACGATAACACAATTCCAATAGCCGCATCCTGTTTCACTTTCGAACGGTTAACAATAAAATCCACCAAAAAAGTCGAAAGCCAACCGGTTAAAAATGCTCCTGCAAACAAATAGATTATATTTTTTTCACCCGCAACAAGAAAGCCCAAACAAATTCCTGGTAATAAGGCATGCGCAATAGCATCGCCAATTAAAGCTCTCTTCCTCAAATATGCAAAAGTACCGATGAGCGCCGAAGAGGAACAAATGCAAAAAATACCAATAACCACGTAGAATACATTGGGATCTTTAAATGAAATAAAATCTAAAAAAGTTTCCATTTTCAATCCTATAAATCTACATCTCGTTCACGAATTGGAAATTCGTTTTCTTTAATCAAGTTAGCTACTTTAGCTAATAAAGTGAGTTGACCACCATAAGCGTTACTTAAATTCTCTTCAGTTAGTACTTCTTGAGGTGTTCCTTTTGCTATTAAGCGTGTATTCAATAATACCAAATAGTCAAAATAATCAGAAACGGTTTGTAAATCGTGATGAATCATTAATACTGTTTTTCCGTCTTTCTTCATTTCCTGCAAAAGGGATAAGATAGCATTTTCTGTTGCGGCATCCACGCCTACAAAGGGTTCATCCATTAAATAAATATCTGCTTTTTGAGCGAGGGCGCGTGCAATAAAGACACGTTGTTGCTGCCCTCCAGATAATTGAGAAATTTGTCGATTTCTAAAGTCACTCAGACCTACTTTTTCGATTGACTCCTCGACAATTGCTAAATCCGTTTTTGTTGAACGACGAAAAAGGTTATTACTACGATACCTCCCCATCTTAACAACATCAAAAACACTAGCAGGAAAATCCCAGTCAACACTTTCTCTTTGCGGCACATAAGCGATTCTTTCTCGCATTTGGTCGATATTCTTATCAAAAATCTTTACGTAACCACTTGCTGGCGATAATAATCCCATGATAGTTTTCAAAAGAGTTGTTTTGCCCGAACCGTTCGGTCCGATAATACCAATAATCTGACCACTCGGGAGTTCAAAATCTACATCCCACAATACTGGCGTATTGCCATATGTTGTGGTTAGATTATGTACTTCAATTGAACATTGTTCTTTCATCTACTCTTTATTTAGTCCATTCACTATCATCTCCACATTGGCTTTAAACATTCCAATATAAGTACCAGCATCACTATCAGGTTCTCCTAATGCGTCTGAATATAAAGGTCCTTCCAAGGCAAGTTCAAAGCCTTTGTCTTTTGCTCCATCAACAATTGATTGCGCTGTCTTTTGAGAGGTTGAAGTTTCGACAAAAATTGATTTAACTTTTCGTTCAATTACATAATCTACCATTTCAGCTATATCTCGCAAGCCTACTTCTGACAGCGTAGAAATTCCTTGAATACCTTTCACTTCAACGGCATAATAATCACCAAAATAGCCAAATGCATCATGTGATGTGATGAGTACCTTATTCGCTTGATCTAATGTATTTAATTTAGTTTTTACCCAAGCGTTCATATCCTCAATTTCCTTGGCATATTTTTCATAATTTTCACTGAAATAATTCGCCTTACTGGAATCCAATAAAACCAACTCCTTTTTCACGTATGCTAGGCCCTTTTTCCAAATTTCTGGATTAAACCAAATATGAGGATCATAAGCATCGGCATAATCAGCAGATTTTCGATACAACTTCTCATCAATTCCTTCAGCAACCTCAATTACAGGCTTTTCTTGACTGTATTTTTGCAGCATTTCAGCCATCTTACCTTCCAAGTGTAATCCGTTTGATACGATTACATCAGCCTCGTCCAATAACTCTATGTCTCCAGGTGTTGGGGCATATAAGTGCGGATCTGTTCCAGGCCCCATCAAAACAGATACCTCAGCACTATCACCAACAATTCGTTCAACTCCATCTTCAATAATACCTGTCGTTACAACAATATGCATTGGTCCGGTGAAGGTTTGTTCTTCTAACCTACACGCCGACGATAATATTAGAATTAATATACATCCAAAATACTTATTCATAACGTTCAATTTTCTACAATTTTTACACTGATATTTTCTGTCACTTTTTTGGACAAATTGATGGTTGTGTCTAATTCTGTTCTCACCAACATTGAATCATCGAATGAAAATTTTTCAATGATTTCTAACTTGGTTCCCAACTGTAAATTTTGCCTTTCCAAGTATTTCAAAAGTCCCATTTCATCCTCATTAACTCGCACAATTTCCAGTTTTTTATGAATGCCAGCATCTACCAGTTTCATTTTCGTTTTGCGGTAAGGAATTTTTCCATTTTTATCCGGTATTGGGTCACCATGTGGATCAAATTTCGGGTAATTCAAAAACTGATCTAATGAATCAACCAACTTGACAGAATCGATATGCTCTAACTCCTCTGCTACCTCATGAACCTCATCCCAGCCAAAATTCAATTTATTCACTAAAAATGTTTCCCAAAGTCGATGCTTTCGTATGATTTGAACAGCAATTTTTTCACCGTTCTCAGTTAGTGAACAGCCTTTGTATTTAATGTATTGTACAAGTTGCTTTTCTGCTAATTTTTGCAACATATCAGTGATAGAAGAAGCTTTTGTATTCAAACGAGAAGCTAAACTATTGGTTGAAACTTTCTCTTTTTGTAATTGAGTAAGATGAAAAATTTCCTTCAAATAATTTTCTTCGCTTTGTGACAAACTTGCCATTTCAGTTCATTTATTGGTTTTCAATTTTTTACTCATTCATTCAAATTTAAACCAGGTAAAAAATAGATTAACATCAAAATTAACTATTTTTTTAGACAAGACTAAAAATTTACTCTATTTTTTTTCTTCATGTTTAATATGTGATACTTATCTTTGCCAAAAAATTTAAACGAGATTGCAATGGCAACAAACAGAACATTTACAATGATTAAGCCCGAAGCTGTGGCTCAGGGAAACACTGGAAAGATCACTGATATGATCATAGAGGCAGGTTTCAAAATTAAAGCGATGAAATTAAAGCAGCTTACAAAAGAGGCTGCCGGAGAATTCTACGCTGTTCATAAAGAGCGTCCTTTTTATGGTGAATTAGTTGAATACATGTCGGGCGGACCAATCGTTGCGATGATTCTTGAAAAAGAGAATGCTGTTGCCGATTTTCGTAAGTTAATTGGAGCTACTGATCCTGCAGAAGCAGAGGAAGGAACGATTCGTAAACAATTTGCCACGTCAAAAGCTGAAAATGCAGTTCATGGTTCTGACTCTGATGAGAACGCAGCTATCGAGTGTGATTTTCATTTTTCTGCAGACGAGATTGTAGGATAATCATCTAAAGCATATAATAACAAAAATCCGCATCATCACTGATGCGGATTTTTTTTTACAAATGATTGAACCTTTTACATAATAGAGTTTGGGTTCTCTTAGATTCTAACGTTCAATAAACACCTAACTAAAAGTGAACCGAGATGGCCCTACTCATCCATCTCGGTTCGCTGTAATTGATTTTAATCCTACAACTTTAAAATCTACAGCTGCCTACTCGATTAAAGGATTTTCAGCGACCTCCTTGCGTTAAATCTAATGAGACAAATATCGGCGACAATTCAGGCTTAAAAAACAGCATTTAAACTGTTTTTTTAAAAAAAATCACCCGTATTTAAACCTAGAGACTTATAAATTAGGTCAAAGAATCTCAAGCCACCTAGAAAAAGGTGGTTATTTCACGCATTAGTATCTGGAACTTTAATTTTCAGAATTAGAAGTGGTCACAACCTGTGTACTCCAAGCTTCAGGTTTATCCGCAAACCACTTTTTAACTTTTGGCCAAACAGCACCAAAAAGACTTGTATTTCTATACGCATTTAAATCTGACTGACTTTGCCAATAACTGTATGTAAAATAAACGCCGTTTTCAGCAACATCTTTTAAAAGCTTCACTCCTGAGCATCCTGGTTGACCGGCTACTTTATCTTTAATTGATTCAAAATAGTTTTCAAAATCCATACAATGTTCTTCCTTGAACGTCATCTTTACAATTCGTTGAATGCCCATAGCGTATACTTAATAATTTGATTTTGGAAATAAAGCGTCAATGCTATCTTTTGATCCTTTTGGATGGAATTCCATTCGAATCACATCACCTTCGTGTAAGCCGAGTAAAGAGCCTGCTCCTCCTCCATTTCCAACCACTCCTTTATTGATCGCAATCTCTAAAAATCCAGACTCATTGAACAAAGCTAGCTTTTCTCCAGTAGGCACCTCGTAATAGTTTTTTGAAATATTTTCAATAAAATATTGCGAGTTTTTAAAATAGATCGTGAATGGATTTCCAACTCCCACCTCATTGAACAGTTTTTCAGTGATATTGACTATCACATTTCCATATTTATCCACATGAATAACACTACCTTTTATCAGGTTTTGTTCAACGATTGGCTGAGTAGTAAATACTTTTTTGACAGTTTGAATAGGTTCCCCGATATCTTTTAAATTTACCCCTTTAGCTATTTTTTCTATGGTTGGTACATAAATGTATCGAGTTGGAAAGCGCAGAGAAAATTTAGAACTAAAATCATCAATTCTAATAATTTCAGTAGCATTTTGATACTCATTTAATAGGGAAAAAACGCCATTATCACATCCAACAAAATAGTGGCCTTTAAGCTTTAAAATGATTGGATATAAATTGTTTTCGGGATTACCAATACTAATCATCGGTAAAGCATCAACGCCAATAAAATGAATCGTTCCTTCAGGAAAATCACGAATTATATTATTGACGAAAAAAGCCGCTTCGGCAATATTAAAGGGTTTAATATTATGCGAAATATCAACAAGACGAACATCTGGAAGAGCAGCATAGAGTTGCCCTTTCAATGAAGCGACATAATGGTCTTTTAGCCCTAAATCTGTTGTCAATGTAACTATCTGCATGTTAAAGTCATCATTTCAATCACGAAATCACAAGAAGTGCATCACGTTCGGTCAGAAATTTTTAATTTTACCCAAAATTAGTTTTAATTTTAACTCTACACATTTAAACAATTATAATTAATTAACATTTTGCAAGAGAAAACTATTGAGATAGCCGGAATTTCCCCTGTGGACCTCTTCGGTGTGAATGACCAAAAACTAAAGTTAATTAAAACCTACTTTCCAAAGTTGAAGTTAATCTCACGTGGAAATACCATAAAGGTTATTGGCGAAACAGAGGTCATTGAACAGTTTGAGAAAAAATTAGATTTATTAGTCGCACATATTAATAAATATAATACACTCTCTGAAAATCACATAGAAACATTAATGCTTCAATCAACCGAAGAAATTCCTTACCAATCCTATGGGGACACAATTGTTCATGGGAATGGAGGTAACTTGATTAAAGCAAAAACCGCAAATCAACGAAAACTCGTAAAAGCATCTTATGAAAACGACATGGTTTTTGCTGTTGGCCCTGCAGGTACTGGAAAAACTTATACATCAGTCGCGCTTGCTGTAAGAGCTTTAAAAAATCGGGAAGTAAAACGAATTGTTTTGACTCGACCGGCCGTTGAGGCGGGAGAAAATTTAGGTTTTTTACCAGGTGATTTGAAGGAAAAATTAGATCCTTATCTACAGCCCCTTTTTGATGGATTAAGAGACATGATTCCTGCCGAAAAGTTAATCGAATATCTCGAACACGGTGTAATTGAAATTGCTCCATTAGCCTTTATGAGAGGTAGAACCTTGGATAAAGCATTTGTGATTTTGGACGAAGCGCAAAACACCACTGTCAATCAAATGAAAATGTTCCTAACTCGGATGGGTAGAAATGCCAAGTTTATTATAACTGGTGATCATACTCAAATTGACTTACCAAGAAATCAAAAATCAGGATTGATCATGGCCGTTAATAAGTTGAGTGACATTGAAGGAATCGAAGTCGTTGAGTTATCAGCCAATGATGTAATTCGACATAAATTAGTTAAAAAAATTATTCACGCCTTAAAAGACGACTAGGTCATTGGCTAAAAATTAATCATGAAAGCAATAAAAGAATCAAACTTTAATTTCCCAGGACAAACAGCTGTATACAACGGAAAAGTAAGGGATGTCTATTCAATTAACAATGATCATTTGGTTATTGTGGCTTCCGATAGAATTTCCGCATTTGACTACATTCTTCCAAAGGCCATTCCTTTCAAAGGGCAAGTTTTAAACCAGTTGGCCGCAAAATTCTTAAAAGCTACTGAGGATATTGTTCAAAATTGGTTGATTGACACTCCAGATCCCAGTGTAGCTGTTGGGCATAAATGCGAGCCGTTTAAAGTAGAAATGGTAATTAGAGGTTATCTAGCTGGTCATGCTGCCCGTGAGTATAAAGCAGGACGAAGAGTTCTTTGCGGTGTTGAAATGCCTGATGGTTTAAAAGAAAATGATCGTTTTGAATCACCAATTATTACTCCTGCAACTAAGGCAGAGGAAGGGCATGACGAAGACATCTCGCGCGAAGAGATTATAGGACAAGGTATAGTTTCTGAAGAGGATTATATTCTTCTTGAAAAGTATACGCGAGAATTGTTTCAAAGGGGAACAGAAATTGCTGCTGAACGCGGCCTTATCCTTGTTGATACCAAATATGAATTTGGTAAAAAAAATGGTGAAATATATTTAATAGACGAAATTCATACACCAGACTCTTCTCGTTATTTTTACGCTGATGGTTATGAAAGTAGACAGGCAAAAGGTGAAAAACAAAAACAACTGTCAAAGGAATTTGTACGCGAATGGTTAATTGCCAACAATTTCCAAGGCTTAGAAGGCCAAACTATTCCTGATATGCCCGATGATTTTGTTGAGACTGTTAGTCAACGGTACATCGAGTTATATGAGCAAATTACTGGAGAAACATTTGTAAAGGCTGATGTAAAAGATATCGAGAATCGAATTAATCAAAACGTAACGGAATTTTTAAGTCACTTATAGTTTAAAACTACTTATTAATTTAAAGCCTTAACTTAACCTGTAAAAACTTATAGGGATTATACAGTTTAAGTCGTTTCATCGTTTTAATTATTGTTTGCTTTTTACTTGGATTTATGGGGACTTTTTGAATTGATTTGTCATGACCAGAAAGTTCCCACAATATTTCTTGATATAAGGTATTAAAATGAGAATCTCTATGTTTACGTTTTGTCGACAATAACAAACTAAGTAGTCCTCTTGAGTTAAAAGGAGAAACAATATCTCTGTTTAAAGCATAATATTCTGACCGGGCTTTAGCCCCCCAATTCCCCATCCGCTCTTCCCAATAAAAAAGATCTAAATAATGATACCCCATCTTCTTGAACAATGATTGATTATTTAACCAATCTTGATAACAAGCTATTGTTACAGCGCAAGGCGAATATCCAGTTAACACACTTAAATCACTGGCCTTAGCATTGTTGAGATAACCGTAATAATTCCGTGCGACCTCACTTACATTACCGTTAATGTAAACCGTATCATTTTCGTTTTTATTCACTCTCACGAATGACGGGAATTCAATATCATTGAGATAATTAAAATTATCCTTATTACAGCTGTATGCCAATCCATCTTCTACCTTATAATTTATCTTTAATAAACCGGTCAGTTTTTCCGGTATAACAAGGTCAAAATGTTTATTATGCATATATCCGTATTTAGACACATAATAACTACATTCAATCCCTAAGCTACCCATGAGCAGTACACGACTATCGTAACCTCCTGTAATACCCAATTTCAATTTTTTACGCATACCGATTGACACTAATGTACCTTTTAGGCGTTTTGAAACTATTGTAGCCACTTTTTGAGGCGTCAATTGTGGGATACACGCTTTTGGAAAAAAGCGTATCATTTCTTTTTTTCTAATTGATAAATAATGATTTGCTCGTAAATGACGAACATTTGATTTGTGGGTTTGATCACCAATAAAAATCTGCCGCCGTTCAAATTCTTTGGACTTGTAAAATGATTTAGCTTCTTTAGATTCATAATCCTTTAAACACACAACTTTTTCTAATAACTTTGGTTGCGTACCAAAGCACTCAAAATTCGTTTCAAAATATACTTCTTTTTGAGCTGTTGCATCATTTAGAATAACTAAATCTTTGCTAGTACGCAGTATCATGACAAATTCACCTGCATAATCATTTAATTTTTGTAAAAGCTGATCGAGAGAATTTGATTTTAAGAGTCTATGCAGTATTTTTTTATTGGCGTCTTCTGGATTTTGCCAATCATATAAATTGCCGATTAAGCCAATTTTATTTTGTGAATCTTCAAGTACTGTATATTCTGAATCTGAACCAAGATACAGCTGATATTCTTCAAACTTGTCCGTTAAAGACAAGTTTTCATCATCTGGACTAATTTTAGCCAAGAGAAATTGTTTACGATACATAAATGCGGGTTAATTATTGAATCATTTAAGCTTATTACAAAGCTGAAAATCAATAGTTGTACGTAACCCTTATTTAATTATCGTTTTATCTGTATAAAAAATGACGCTTACTGGAGCGCTAATTTTCGTGTTATCGTGCCTTGATCGCTCTTAATTTGGACTAAATATATCCCGGAGGATTGACCTGTTAAATCGATTTGCTTTTTATTATATCCCTGTACGATTATTGATCCAAAAACATTATAAACAACCACTTCAACATCTAAAGGAGTTTGAATAACAAAAAAACCAGTTGTTGGATTTGGGTATAGCGATAAATCATCAAGAACGGCTTCCTCAATATTAGCATGTGTTTTTGGTTCTTCTTCTACCTCAACTTCCAACGTTGCAATTCCACAAAATTTATCTTGTACCGTAACAGTATAAATACCAGGCAATAAATCAGACAAATCTTCATCCGTTGATGTGAAACCATCTGGTCCTACCCATGAAAAGGTAAAAGGTGCAACACCCGCATTCAATGTAAGGTCAATTTGTCCATTTGCTTCATCCTCATCCGCATTAACGACCATCGCCTCAACATCAGCTGCAAACAAATTTGGTGATACAAACAACCCAAATAAAATGTATGATAATATGTTTTTCATGATTTTTTGAATTTAGTTTAATTCAATTCCGTTTTTCGTTATGATTTCTTTTAAAGATTGCTCCATGTTTAAAGATGATTCAGCAATCAAGAAATTTTTATCCTGATCTCTATCTTCTACTATTATGTGCTCTGATAGTTTAAAATCATTTAATTCTTCAATTGCATTTCCAATTCCCTTCTCTCCTAAATAAAAAACACTCCCTCCTGCTGTAATTAACCCCAATTTGCCTTTCTCAGAGAACAAACTGAAAAAATTTTCAATAACTAATTCATCTTCACTGATCTTTTTCCAATTATTATTTTCGTACACCCAATAATACAATTTATTATTGTTGGATATCACCATATAGTAGGCACTCTGAACCCAAATTGCATCAAAATAAAAATGATTTAAAAATTTAGTTTGTTTTACTAATTCGACATAAGGCCTGTTAAGGGTATACATCGGGTAATCAACACTTTTCATAATTAAAGATTCCACACTTGATGCTTTGGTTGACCATGGCTCAACTTCTGCCAATGGGATTTGTTTAATTGACTCATTCCTATCATTTAAACTATGATCTATAAAATTTATTCCATAGAAAAAATCATCTTTCACATACCATGCTAATGGATTGAGCTGAGCACTTAAATTTCTTCCAACGGGAATCGCAAGAGGTTTAGCCAACTTTACAGGATCAGATACTGCACCTTTATATAAGGTTGTCATTTGATGCAAATCATCAACGGTTGTATAATAAAATGTTCCATCTTCAATAATAATTCTTCGCTCAATATCAGCTGCTTTTATAATTGATAGATTAAAAACTAAAAATATAAATATGTAAATTTTCTTTTTCATTAAAATGTTGTAATCGATTGAGACAATTCCGTCGCCCCCATATCATTTGTAAAACGCGCATGCGTGACTCCTCCACTGTTATATCTAAAACCCCAGCCATCAAAAGCTTCAAACGGTATATCTTCTACACTATCAAAAGATACGCCATAACAAGCATCATAATAAACCCCGTCAATTAAGGCGATTTGATGATTGTTAAAATACGAGCTTGGATTTGGTGAACTAGGACCAGGAATTCCCATCCCGTCTGTTACATCTGCCGTAATAAAACTATAATCAGTATAAGGATATGGGATTAAGGTTGTATACGTATTTTCATATGGATATGCAGGGCATCCCTCTCCCGTCGGTGCCGCAAAACTCCAATTTTTCACTAAAAACCGATTGACCGAATACCCGCATGAAGTGGAATAAACAGGCGTGATATAAACATAATTATTCGTACGAATAATTCCTTGAATTTTAATTAAAGACAAAAACAGCTGTGCAAACGTATAGCATTGCGCATTTTTATAAGTTAATAATGCTCCTAAATTTGTGTTACTCGTGTTTTTAGTACCATAATATTGCAAGCTATCACCTTTATAATTCAAAACAACCTGATCTCCAAACTCATTCCACACGGCGGCAATTATAGCTGTTTCTGAAGATTCTTCATTTGCATTTCTACAACTGATATCATAAACTGAACGGTACCATTTAAAGTGACCTGCCTCGGCTTGCGGACTTTTGTGTGTGACATAAACAGTATTTTTGGTAGTATCTGCATTTCTCCATGTTCCTCCATTGTCAAATGAGATATCCCACCCTATCGAAAATGGTTTAAAGAATCGAGAAACATTTTCAGTAAACAAAACATCTGCCTCTGTCGAAGGATAATAAATAGAGTAAGAATCATCACCTGTTGCCGTGAGTGGTAACTTTCTGGGCTGAAAATTCATTCCTTCAGGACCTATTCCTCTCACCATAATTGAATCAGGTGCGTTTTCACAGGTAAAATTAAGGTAAGCGTTTACTCGTGCTGCATTGCCACTGACATAGGCTACAGGCATTTGTTCTTCAGCATCAGATATCCAATGAGGTGTTCCATAAAAACTCCCGCCAACATCACGCCGAATTGGCAATGTTTCTCCGGAAAAAGTCAAATTTTCAACTGAAGCACTTGCATAATTAAAGTTTTGACTGTATCCTTCAAAATCCATTAAAATTATACAAATACCTATTATAAGTTTTAGTTTTACAAGAGGATTTGTTTTCATAATTACCCTAATTTAATGAAAAACACGAAATTGTAAAGAAACTTACCTGGATTTTTATGTCAAAAAACAAACAATTAGAAAATATATTAAACTGTTCGATTTGTCAAGCTGATCTTAATCACGCTGTACGACCCGTTGTTCGATACGCTATTACTTCCAAAATTTTAATCATTGGCCAAGCTCCCGGATTAAAAGTTCATAAGAGCGGAATACCTTGGAATGACCAAAGTGGGATTAGGCTTCGCCAATGGTTAGATGTTTCAAAGGAAGTGTTTTATGACACCTCGAATTTTGGAATTATTCCAATGGGTTTTTGTTATCCAGGTAAGGGAAAGTCTGGTGATTTACCTCCGAGAAAAGAATGTGCACCAAAATGGCACCCAACCATCCTTAACGCTTTAAAAAATGTGAAACTTACCCTTTTAATAGGCCAATATGCACAAAAGTATTATTTGAATACACGAAAAGAGAAAAACCTTACCGAGACAGTTCGTAATTTTGAGAACTATTTGCCCCATTATTTTGTCCTTCCTCACCCCTCTCCTCGAAATGGAATTTGGTTAAGCAAAAATAAATGGTTCGAACGAGATCTCATTCCAATTTTACAGAATACCGTAAAAGAAATCATTTAGTACACAGCTTCACCAACCCAATTACCTGCTGGATAATATTGGCAAACCCATATCTCACCACCATGCTTACAAAACTGTTTGGCTCCTCCCACTTTTTTTGTGTCTCGCCAAATTAGCTGAGTATAATGTCCCATCTTGTTGACATGACTCGACTTAAAAACACGCTTCTTGTGGTTAAAAAAAACGGCCTCGCTTGCCCAGTGGTCAACGGGTGAATGTTCATCAACATGAGCACTAGTCCAATAGATATTTTCACCTAGAACTGTTTTACTGTGTGACATTTCACAATTCTTAGCTAAATAATTTGCCCATTCCTGCGCTGAATTCGCTAATTCATCTGACCATTTCAGATTGGTCACTCCAACAGCTTTCCGATAGTAATTATGACGTTCCAACAAGCGATTTTTATCAATCAACACTTTCTCATTCTTGCCGTTAGAACTCCCTGAAAACAGTATTAATAATAGAAAAAAAACGAAAAAATTGACCCCATTGAAAAATCTCATATTTATCACATTTCCAAGTATAACACATAATCGAATAAAAATTACACTTTTTAAGAATCAATAATTTCTTAAAAAGGCAATCTAATGTTAATTTGAAGAGTTAGAATTTCAAAATTGGCAGGGTATTAATTACATTTGTGCGAATTTGGATTCTTAGAAAAAATGAAGATATCATACAATTGGTTGAAGACCTACATAAATAGTGATCTAACGGCTGAAAAAACAGCAGAGATTTTAACAGACACCGGATTAGAAGTAGAAGGATTAGAAAAAATAGAAACAGTTAAAGGAGGGCTTAAAGGTGTTGTTACTGGTCATGTGCTGACTAAAGAAGCGCATCCGGATGCTGATAGACTGAACATTACAACTGTTGATGTTGGTGGAGACGAACCTTTACAAATTGTATGTGGAGCTCCTAATGTTGCTGCTGGACAAAAAGTTATTGTTGCTACTGTTGGCGCCGTTTTATATCCAGAACCTGATTCTCCGTTAAAAATTAAGAAGTCTAAAATTAGAGGAGTAGAATCATTCGGAATGATTTGTGCAGAAGATGAATTAGGTACAGGAAACTCTCACGAAGGAATTCTTGTATTACCTGAAGAAACTTCCGTAGGAATTCCTGCTCGCGAATTCTTTAATATTGAAGATGATTATTTAATTGAAATTGGTTTGACCCCGAACCGTGCAGACGCAATGGGTCATATAGGAGTAGCGAGAGATTTAAAAGCTTACCTCAACTACCACGAACAATTGAATTTAAAAATTGAATTACCTGATACAGAGTTAGCGACCATTGGAAAAGAAAATATTTCTATTTCGATTGAAGATGTGGATGCAGCGCCAAGATACGCTGGTGCCGTAATTACAGGAGTAAAAGTTCAAGATTCACCTGAGTGGCTGCAGAATAAGCTAAGAGCAATTGGGTTAAGTCCAATCAATAATATCGTGGATATCACAAATTTTGTCATGCATGAATGGGGGAATCCTCTTCACGCATTTGACTTGAACGATGTCCATGGCCAACTAACCGTTCGGAGAGCAAAAAAAGGTGAAAAATTAACAACTTTGGATGAAGTTGAAAGAGAATTGCATGAAGAAGATTTAGTCATTGCCAATGTTGAAGAACCAATGTGTTTAGCGGGTGTTTTTGGTGGATTAGAATCAGGTGTAAAAGATTCAACTACAGCAATTTTTCTTGAAGCAGCGTATTTCAATCCTGTAACGATTAGAAAAGGGGCGAAAAGACATGGTTTAAATACCGACTCTTCATTTCGTTTCGAACGCGGAGTAGATCCCAACACAGTTTTATCGGCAAGAAACAGAGCGATTAAGCTGATTCTTGAATTAGCTGGTGGCCAGTTAGGCGAAGTATCAGATTTCTACCCAAAAGAAATAAAAGACTTTGAAGTATTGTTTAGTTTCGAGCGATGTAGACAACTTTGTGGAATAACTATTTCGGATGAGGATATTTTAAAAATACTGAACGAACTCGATATTCATATGGTTTCCGATTCGGAAGAGTCAGTTGTACTTAGTGTACCTGCTTATCGGGTTGATGTGCAACGAGAAGCTGATATAATCGAAGAAGTCTTGCGTATTTATGGATTTAATAACGTTCCTATTCCTGAAAAACTAAACACTTCAATCACGTTTAAGAAGAATCCTGATCCGGAAAAGCTATATAATATTGCAGCTAACCTGCTTGCGGATAATGGTTTTTCAGAAATCATGAATAATTCGTTAACCAACTCTAATATTTGGGAAAAACTTGAGAACAAAACTTTTGATGCGAATCAAGATGTCACACTTTTAAACCCTTTAAGTAATGAGTTAGACGTTATGCGACAGACTCTTTTATTTGGAGGACTTAAAAGTATAGAACACAATCAAAACAGACAACATCCGGACCTACGCATATTTGAATTTGGTTCAGTATATAAAAAAGACGAGAACGGTTACCAAGAAAATAAAAAACTAGGTATTTGGATGACAGGAATGTCTAGAAACGAAAACTGGACCAATTCAAATGACAAAACCACTTTCTACCAATTGAAAGGTGTTGTTGAAAGTATTTTAATTAAACTAGGAATAAACAAAGCGCCAAGAATTGAACCTTTAACAAATGATTTATTTGAAGATGGTTACACTATAAAAATCGCCAATAAAAATGTTGTAGAATTAGGATGGCTCAAATCAAATGTTTTAAAATCATTTGGGATTAAAAACCCCGTTTATTATGGCTCCTTTAACTGGGATATGGTAATCGAATTGACGGGTATGAATAAAATTAAGTTTCACCCTATACCTAAAACACAATTTGTCCGAAGAGATTTCTCTCTGCTTTTAGACAAAAATATAACCTTCGAATCTATCCAAAAAATAGCCAACAAAGTGGACAGAAAAATCTTGAAAGAAGTTGGTTTATTCGACGTATATGAAGGTAAAAATCTAGAGAAAGGCAAAAAATCATATGCCGTTTCATTTATATTCCAAGATCAAGAAAAAACCCTAAAGGATAAACAAATTGATGGAATAATGAATAAAATTCGCCAAGAACTTGAAGGGCAATTAAAAGCAGAATTACGCTAGCGCTATTGGCTCATAACTTTTCGTTGTGAGCCATCTTGATAAATCTCAACTTTAATTCCATTATAGGATTCATCAACCTCATCCCCCATCAGGTTAATGATTTTGATTATTCTATTCTCATCATTCCCTTCATTCAAGTGTACCGAAATGGTTTTAACGGGGAGTTTATTCCCGTCTTTATCCGTTTGATTTAAACGATAGTAATTTAAACCTGGTGCTGGGTTATAATCAACAGTTTGATAAGATCTTTCAGAAGAAGATTCTCCTGCAGCACTAACTGTAGTGAGATACTGCCATGACTTGGCATCCCCACTCCATTCCACTTCATAATAATCAGTATTTAGTTCCGAAGCCGTTAACCATTCTAACGCTACTACTCCATTCTCTTCTTCCGCTTCAAAACTCAATAACTCTAATGGCAACAAAGCGCAATCAAAACTCCCGCCTCCCATGAGGGTCCAGCTCAAATCATACGTTGAACCGTCAGCGGTATAATTATCAATAACAATTAAATAAATATCTAATTCCGTAGCAGTGATCGCGTTGACCCAACCATCACCAAATTCGTCTTCTGTTTCGTCAACTGCTCCAAAAGTTAAACCTGTATTACCAGTAGCTCCAGCATATGAACATCTTAATGGGGCGACAGGAGGAGGACAAGTTATTTCCGTTAAAGGACCCCAAATCGCAAAATCATAATCGACCAAAGTCTCAATCGTAAAAGCATAATCTCCATCACTAGCGGCTTGAAAGTAATACCAAGAAGACTCATTTTCTCCATCCAAACAACCATCATTGCCTGCGTTTAAATCTCTAAAATTCCCCGAACCACTGCTATTACCTTCGAGCGTAACATCTGAACAAATTGTCTCACCACCTCCGCAATCTTCTAGCGTTGCAGCAGGACAAGGCGGACTTGCTCCAAAATGAAGGCTCCACTCGTTTAAAATACCCAAGAACCCAGCTCGATCATCATAGATGTATAACGTCCAAATTCCATCCGCATCTTGGTAATTATTAATTAAATCAATATCCGTTTCTGGTATATAATCCCCTGTAAATGGAGCTGAACCATCTACGATATTAGTTGCCGCATCCATTTTAAAACAAGTAGATGTATAATGATCTTCTGCTCCACCATTATCTGAAGACAATTCAAATACACGCCCAAGAGGATCTTGTAAGTATATTTCAACATCTGCTGCTCGAAAATGAGTGATATCTACACAAACTTCTGTCAAACCAAAATCGCAATCAACCTCTCCAATTCCTGTAACCGAAATAGAACTTGAAACTGTAGTCAAATCCAAAATTGTAATTACGGGTAAAGCAGTAAACAATTGACCAAAAACAAATTGAGGAATTAATCCAATCATTAAAACACATCTCTTCATTGGCTGCTAGTTTTAGTAACTCCACCCTGAACCGTTAAACCAATCGATTCAAAGTCTGCCATCATTTCTTCAACCTCAAAATCAAGATGTGTCTTAATCCTAAATTGATCTAGGTCATCCTGAAAATATACAGTTTTGACCCCTAATAAATCCCTTATCTGACCAATTTTAATTTTTGCGTGACCAGGATCTGTGACCAGTTGGATTTTAAAAGAATAAGTAAAGGTTTGTCCAAATAATTGGCCGCCACCTATACTAATCGCTATTGCGAGGATTAGTTTGAACATATAAAAAGAGTTTGGTTAACAGACTCAATTTACAACAAAAACAAATTCATTCCCAATCATTTAGACAAAACAAGATTGAAATCAGCTTAAACAAGCAAAAATCTCGACAAAACACATAAACAACTGGTAAACAAGCTTTAAAACTACTTTAACGAACCAAATACTTTTTGTAAAATATCGGTTACTCTCGCAGCTGGGTTTAAGCGAATTTTTTTCTCCTCTTCTTTGATTAAATAAAAAAGTCCATCAATCCCTTTCATGGTTACGTAATCATCTAAATCGGTATTTACCTCTTCCATTTTATTAGAAAATTGTGCAACTTTATTATAGGCTCCTGCTACTGGACTCCAATATTGTGTCAATTGTACCTTTTCTACAGCATTATGTACAACAGGTTTAAATTCGGTTTTTAATGCTTCTGTGGTATTTTTTTGAAGATACATCGTTGCAGCAGAATCAGAACCTTTTAAAATTTCAAATCCATCAGCAATCGACATATTGGTTATTGCATCTATAAAAATTGGTGTTGCCTTTTTTGACGCTTCCTCCGCTGCACGGTTAAACGATGTCTCAATCTCGTCAACTTTTCCTGAAAACCCGTTTTTATTTGCCCAATCTTTTAATCGAACTGCATCCTCTGGCCAAGGAATAAATATTTTAGGATTTTTATAAAAACCATCCATCTTCGAAGCTGATTCCGCTCCTTTTTCTATTCCTATTTTAAGCGCTTCTTTTAAGCCTTTTATTACCTCTTCATTGGTTAGTGCATTACTCGCTCCTTCAGAAGTACTAGTACCATTAACTACCTCGTTTGCAACCTCCTCAAGTACATCACAACTGCCAGCAAACAATACCGCGGATAAACTAAGTGCAATTCCTATCTTTTTCATTTTTTCCTTTCTTATATTTGTTCAAAAATAATTAAATATTCCTTTTACGTCAAAAGGTGTATCGCTTTAATAAGAACAAAATGGATGCCATTATAATAACCATTGGAGACGAAATTCTAGTTGGTCAAACTGTAGATACTAATTCAGCCCATATTGCTAGAAAAATTAATGAATTGGGAATACAAATAAAGGAGATCATTAGTATTTCTGACACTGCAGATCATATTACTTCAGCTGTTGATTCCAAAATTGGCAACTGTGATTTCCTATTTTTAACCGGAGGTTTGGGTCCAACAAATGATGACATTACCAAGAAAGTCTTGACACAATATTTTGATGATGACCTTGTTTTGTATCCTGAGGTCCTTGAACGAATAGAGAACTTTTTTCAACAATTTAACAAACCGTTTTTAGAGGTTAACCGCTTACAAGCAATGCTGCCTAAAAATGCCAAAATTATTCCCAATGATCTTGGGACAGCAAGTGGGATGTGGTTTAAAAAAGGTCGGACAAATGTGCTTTCAATGCCCGGTGTACCCTATGAAATGAAAGGATTACTCGATAAATTTTTGGAGCAAGTAAAAGAAAAATACCCGATTGGAAATTTTTATCATCGTACTTTACAAATCATAGGAATTGGGGAAAGTTATTGGGCGGAAACGATAAAAGATTGGGAAACAAAGAATCTTAAGGAAGGAATTTCGGTTTCATATTTACCTACGGTAGGAACATTAAAGTTAAGGTTAACTGGACGATTAGATCAAAAGTCGTTTATCGATCAAAATATGGATGAATTGTATCAAGCTCATCCAAATTACGTGTTGGGAGAAGAATTCTCTACAATTGAATCCGTGTTAGGTGAAATTTTGGTTGCCCAAAATCAAACAATTGGAACTGTGGAGAGTTGCACAGGAGGTAGCATTGCGAAAAGAATTGTTTCAATGTCGGGGTCATCTGAATTTTACAGCGGTTCCATTATTTCTTATACAAATGAACTTAAGTCGCAATTAGTCGGTGTACCTGAGCAAATTATTAAAACTAACGGTGCCGTTTCGCAACCGGTTGTTGAAGAAATGGCAAAACATGGTAGACGTCATTTAAAAGTCGATTATTGCATCAGTGTTTCTGGAATTGCAGGACCTACTGGAGGAAGTGATGAAAAACCTGTGGGAACGGTATGGGTGGGATTAGCTGGTCCTGATTTCGTGCAATCAAAAAAATTCAACTTTGGTCACAACAGAGAGCGAAATATTGAAGCCACAACAATTAGTGCTTTAAACTTTCTTCGCCTCCGATTAATCGATAAAAAAAAAGAGGCATTGACCTAAAAAAAAGTTGCAAAAAAGAAGGTTAAAAAAAATATCGAATTATTTTTGCATTTTATTTGTTAAACCAGAAAAAAGTTAGTTACTTTGCACTCCATTTTTGGAAAGAGCGCATTTAAAATATACGAAATGTCAAAAGTTTGTCAATTAACAGGAAAGAAGGTTATTAGTGGAAACAACGTATCTCACTCTAAGAGAAGAACGAAAAGAAAATTCTACCCTAACCTTATCACAAAGAAATTTTACATCCCAGAAGAGGATCGTCATATCACATTGAAGATTAGTACTTCTTCATTGAGAACAATTAATAAAATTGGTATCTCGGCAGCGATCAAAAGAGCGAAAGCGAAAGGGTATTTAAAATAATCTTTTTAAAAGAATTTAGTAATGGCTAAGAAAGGTAAAGGAAATAGAATTCAAGTAATTCTTGAGTGCACAGAGCACAAAGAGTCTGGTATGGCGGGTACATCTAGATATGTAACTACTAAGAACAGAAAAAATACGCCAGAAAGAATGGAGTTGAAAAAATACAACCCAATCTTAAGAAGAATGACTGTTCATAAAGAAATTAAGTAAGAAATTAAGAACAAAGAGTAAGAACTGAAAGCATCGCTTTCTAATCTGCATCTAAAATCAACAAGACATGGCTAAGAAGACAGTAGCATCATTACAAACTGGAGGTGGTAAAGAGCACACTAAGTGTATCAAAATGGTGAAAAACGAAGTAACCGGATCTTACAACTTCAAGACTGAAATTGTACACAATGATATGGTGAAGGATTGGTTTGACAAAAACTAATTCTCAAAAAATAATGTAATTGTATGGCTTCTTCCTTCATTTGGGAGAAGCTTTTCTTATATTTGAGTATGGGTATATTTGATTTTTTCTCGAAAGATAAAAAAGAAAGTCTTGATAAAGGATTAGAAAAGACAAAACAAAGTTTTTTATCGAAACTGACACGAACAGTTGTTGGTAAATCACGAGTAGATGATGAAGTTCTGGATGAGTTGGAAGAAGTCCTGATCACTTCAGATGTAGGTGTTGAAACTACGCTAAAAATAATTGAACGAATTGAAGCCCGTGTTGCACGTGACAAATACGTAGGAACCGATGAATTAAACTCCATCCTTAAAACAGAAATTGCAAGTTTATTGGAGGAAAATAACACGAATGATTTACAAGAGTTTAGTGTTCCAGAAGTAAAAGACGGACCATATGTTATTATGGTTGTTGGTGTTAACGGTGTTGGTAAAACCACAACTATAGGCAAGTTAGCGAATCAATTTAAACAAGCGGGTAAAAAAGTGGTTTTAGGTGCTGCTGATACTTTTAGAGCTGCCGCTGTGGATCAATTAATTATTTGGTCAGAACGAGTTGGAGTCCCTATTGTACAGCAAGGAATGAATGCTGATCCAGCCTCCGTAGCATTTGATACTTTACAATCAGCTAAAGCTCAAGGTGCAGATGTTGTCATTATCGATACTGCCGGTCGTTTACATAACAAGGTGAATTTAATGAACGAGCTGACTAAAATAAAAAAGGTAATGAGTAAAATCATTCCTGACGCTCCGCATGAAATTCTTCTTGTACTCGATGGTTCAACCGGACAAAATGCCTTTGAACAAGCGAAACAATTTTCAATTGCAACTGAAATAAATGCGCTAGCAATTACAAAATTAGATGGTACAGCTAAAGGTGGTGTCGTAATTGGTATTTCTGATCAAATGAAAGTGCCAGTAAAGTATATTGGTGTCGGAGAAGGAATAGATGATTTGCAAGTATTTAATAAAGCGGCTTTTGTTGAAACTTTATTCAACTAAAACCATGCACCACATCTTTCTATTAACGGCTCTTTTATTGTCATTTTCGGTTAAAGGTCAAAATGGAACTAACGGGTGTGAAAATTATAAAACTGGAAATTTCTATGTTATAAACAATCAAGATACCTGTTTTATTGAAAGAAGAAAAAATCTCCAAATAGAAAAGTGCAATAACAGCGATATGTCGTATGAGTTTATCGTTATTTGGCTTAGCGACACGAAATACATCTTAAGAGATAGGGAATACAATCCAACGGATTCAAAGCGCGTGATGCGAAAAGATATAGTGATGTCAATTATAGAGAAAGGAGACGAGTTTCATGTTGTGCACATGAAATCAAAAGAAATTAAGAATAGAGAATTTAAAGTCTATTGTAATAAGGCTAGCCAATGAAGACAAAAACATTAAAAAAAAATAAAGTAAATGTTGTTACTTTAGGATGTTCGAAGAATATTTTCGATTCTGAAGTAATGATGGCTCAACTAAAAGCAAATAAATTTACAGTTGAACATGAAGCTCAACAAGATGATTCGGAAATTGTGATTATCAATACTTGTGGATTTATCGATAATGCCAAGCAAGAATCTATAGATACTATAATTCGCTACGCTGATGCTAAATCGGAAGGATTAGTAGAGAAGGTATATGTTACTGGTTGCTTGTCTGAGCGGTATAAAGAAGAACTGGCAACTGACATTCCTGAAATTGATGGGTATTTTGGTACACGCGAATTGCCTCGATTGTTGAAAACACTAAAAGCCGATTATAAAAAAGAATTGGTTGGAGAAAGATTACTTACAACGCCTTCTCACTACGCCTATTTTAAAATTGCCGAAGGTTGTGATCGACCATGTGCGTTTTGCGCAATTCCCCTTATGAGAGGTAAACATGTGTCAACACCAATTGATCAATTAGTCGATAACGCCAAATCATTAGCTGATCAAGGTGTTAAAGAATTAATGCTTATTGCTCAAGATTTGACCTATTATGGTTTAGATATTTATAAAAAACGTAATCTTGCCGAATTATTGGACAAACTAGCTGATGTCAACGGAATAGATTGGATTCGATTACACTATGCTTTCCCTTCAGGTTTTCCAATGGATGTTTTAGATGTGATGAAAGACCGTGAAAATGTATGCAATTATCTCGACATGCCTTTACAACATGGTTCCACAAACATGCTAAAAGCCATGAAACGTGGAATCACACGAGAAAAAACGGAAGATTTAATCTCTAAAATTCGAGAAAAAGTTCCAAATGTTGCTTTGAGAACAACTTTAATTTCTGGATTCCCAGGGGAGACAGATGCCGATTTTCAAGAAATGTATGATTGGGTCGAAAAATCTAGGTTTGAAAGATTAGGAATTTTTACCTACTCGCATGAGGAAAACACTTCTGCATACGCTTTAAATGATGATGTTCCTGCCGAATTGAAGCAAGAACGCGCGGATATCATAATGGATTTACAAGCTGGTATTTCGCATGAACTAAATCAAGCAAAAATTGGCAAAACATTTAAAGTTCTCTTTGATAAAGCAGAAGGCGATTATTTTATTGGTCGAACTGAATACGATTCTCCTGAAGTAGACAATGAGGTATTAGTAAAAATAAATGAAGCAAATCATGTAAGAATTGGTGATTTTGCAAATGTCAAGATTAATTCAGCTGATCATTATGATTTGTACGGAAATATTGTCTAGCGAATAGCGCTTTTTCTTATTTAAAGAATTTAGAATATACAATTAGTTTTTAATGAGTTGTAACTATCCTAATATAAAATTGACGCGTTTAACAAGGAATCAATATTAGTGGTAAAGGCCTTTTGAGTTATGAATCTTACTTACTACAAAAACTTGGATGGAGTTAGGGCTATAGCAGCTTTAATGGTAATGGTTTTTCATTTTTTTCAAGACATTCAACCCACGACCAAGTTGGTTGGTTTTCTCTCAAAAATTTCAATTTTTGGCCAAACCGGGGTTACACTTTTTTTTGTATTGTCTGGTTTTTTAATCACTCGGATTTTATTAGCTACAAAAAATACTGAAGGTTTTTTCAGAAACTTTTATTTACGGAGGACATTACGAATTTTTCCTCTTTATTATCTTTTTTTAGTCATTAGCTATTATTTCATTCCTTTTATTACGAATGCTGAAACCCCACCTTTTTCACAACAAATTTATTACTATACCTATCTACAAAACTTTGCAACAACGTTTGACTGGAACGCAATAGGACCTAAACATTTTTGGTCACTGGCCGTCGAAGAACATTTTTATTTGTTTTGGCCTCTGGTTGTCTACTTTGCAAGTCCAAAAAACTTATCCAAAATTATCCTAGCTATTGTTATTGGAGCAATGGCATTACGAGCATATATGTTTAGTGAGGGATTTGAAGTATTTTATTTTACTTTCACCCGATTCGATGCTCTTGCAATTGGTGCATATCTTGCAATACTGGAATTGAATAAAACATTTACTACCAAAAACTCGACGAAGTTCGGTATTTCATTAGCCCTCTTATTGATACCGACTATTATTATGTGGACATTTTTTACTGGAGAAGGTAATAACTACATTCAGGTATTTAAGTTCTTTCTTCTAGCAGGTATCTACTTTCTTGCAATTGGCTTACTCTTAAGCCTAAAAGAAAACAATTTAATTAACAAAACACTAAAAACCAGGTTCTTTTTATATACAGGAAAAATTAGTTATGGTTTGTACGTTTATCACCCACTTTGCTACATGATGTCGGGCAAATATTTTGATACAAATAATATAATTACTGATTTTATCGTTAGCGTAGTATTAACTTATATTGTTGCTGCTCTTAGTTTTCATTTATTTGAGTCATCTTTCTTAAAATTGAAGAAATTCTTTGAATACAATAAAGTCGAAAAAATTAAGTAGTCCTGTTTTATTCAAAATTCAATTTATAAAGCATAAAAGTGACTGAAAAAGAAAAAATGCTGGCTGGAGAGTTCTATGATTCAAGAGACCAAGAATTATTGAACATGTACCATAATGCAAGAAGTTTACTTAAAAAGTATAACCAACTTGATTCGGAATTATTAGAAGAGCGAAAGGTTTTACTAAACCTGCTTTTCGATAAAATAGGACAAAATGTTTGGATAGAATCCCCTTTCTTTTGCGACTATGGTGAAAACATCTCAATTGGTGAAAACACTTTTATTAACACCAATTGCATGTTTTTGGATAATAATAAAATTCAAATTGGTAAAAATGGGTTGATTGCACCATACGTACAAATATACACAGCCCAACATCCCATAAAAGCTAGTGATAGGTTAGTTAATCAAAATGGTTCTACTGCATACTTAACGCAGTCCTTACCGGTTACTATTGGAGATAATGTCTGGATAGGCGGAAATACTGTAATTTCGCCTGGCGTTACTATAGGAAATAACGTTACTATTGGCGCCGGTAGTGTTGTAACAAAAGATGTACCTAATAATGTGCTCGCATTTGGTAATCCTTGTAAAATAATTCGAACACTCTAAAAAGTCTAAGAAAACCCCAATTATTCTAGAACCAACCTGTATCCCACTCCTCTAATATTCAATATTTTTACATTAGACTCGGATTCTAATTTTTTTCTCAGCTTGGAGATGAATACGTCAAGCGTTCGCCCTACATAGTCTCCTTCATCATCCCAAATTTCTTTCAGCAATTTTTCGCGAGTAACGGTCTTATTTTTATTTTTGAAAAAGAGTAAAAGTAGTTCGCATTCTTTGCTTGACAAGTCGATATCCATTTTTCCATCTGAGAGCGTCATTGATGCCGGATTAAGAACAAATTTACCAAATTGAATTTCATCCTTTACGATTGCGTGTTTTCTTCGCCTTCTCCAACTATAAAAACCAATTCCAAGAAATAGTAACAAAACTAAAAATACCAGTTGGTGCACTCCACTTTCTTTTTGAGGCAAAGACATTACCTCATTTCCTGTTTCGTGGAATGTAAAAAATAAAGCATAACACCCTTTGTCCAAAATACGTCCTTTGCAGGGAGCCAAATTATCTTCTTTATTTGTACTTAACTTAAAATTATGCCAAGACCCAGCCACTTTGCATTTTTCTACTTCCACATTAATCTCTCCTTCAAATCCCACCTTTTCCATTACTTTATAAACCGTTTGAATCATTAAATCAGGTTGATATGAAAATTCATTTTGAAATTCCATTTTATAACGATTTTCGATTTTTTCAACCGGTAGAATTATAGTAGAATCATCCTTTGACTGCTTTAAATATTCATGGCCTATTGAGCGAACTAAAAGCTCATTATCTTGGATAGATCCATTCGCAAAAAAAAATACAAAACAAAACAAAAAAGAGAGTGATATCGGCAAGAGGATGTGCTTACTGTTCATGCTGTAAAAATAATTTGATTTCATATATTAAAAAAATCCAACCACTTAAATTACACTTGTTTTACATTAATTTACATTTGTTTATACCTTAATAATATCCATGCTCATAAATTCGAAGGAAACTTAATCATTCTATTATGAAAACTTTAACAACAAAATGTCTTGGATTAATTGCTTTCAATTTTCTATTTGCGTGTGGGCAAGAGACAGATAAAATTTCCATTAATCAAGAATTAGAAAAAGAGAAAATTGAAAAAAAAGAGGATAGAAAAAACCATCCTTATGGTGGCTGGTATTGTCCAGACAACTTAATGGGATTTCCGCCCGTGGATATTACGAATTGGCAAAATGTTCCTGTAATTGAGGGACGATTTCCTACAGAAGAAGAAGTTAAGACGGAGGCATCGCTAATATTAATCGATCAAAATAAATACCCAAATTCAAAAATCCTTCCCATTAAAACACCTCAATTAGCCACTTATG
This sequence comes from Crocinitomix algicola, assembly GCF_001661595.2. Taxonomy (GTDB): domain Bacteria; phylum Bacteroidota; class Bacteroidia; order Flavobacteriales_D; family Crocinitomicaceae; genus Crocinitomix; species Crocinitomix algicola. The sequence continues at coordinate 97,924 of NZ_LYPF02000012.1, read as the reverse complement.
CCAGTCCTCACACTTATAGAGATGAAATTATTATCATTATTCAAGCCATCCAAATTGATACTGACTCAATTGTAGGTTTTAGATATTTAAATGGCGGTAATGGGAGCGCCCATCTCTCAGAAGTTAAATTCCTTAATCAAAATCAAATAAACGAAATACCGAAAGGCAATTTTGTTCAACATCAAATTACCATTAGTGCCAATCAAAAGCAGGTGTGGGACATTCTTACCAACAAGAATTTCAATACATCTTTAACAGAAAACATCCTATCCACCCAAGGAATATCACCAAATTGGCGTGAAAAGAAGAACGTTAACTTTATCTACCCTAATGCCGGGCAAAAAACAGCAGGTTATGGTGAGTTATTATTTGGATGCTACTACATCCAGAACGACTACTCAAATTTAAACTTTACCGAAAAATTTTTGTTAATTGAAGATCAAACTGCTGGGACAACTACATTACATATTGTTTGTGGTCCTTACCAAATTGATTTTAAGAATGAAGAGGAAAGAATTGTGCAGTGGGCAGAACAAGTTAAAACACTTAGTGAAAAATAGGGTTTAATCAACCTATTGCAGTAATCCAACCCAAAACAGCACCAAGTGGATTCCTTTTTCTTATATTCGTTATTCTAACTAAAAAGAAAATAAATGAAACTTGGTGCTTTTTCTATCTCATTAGCTGTAAAAGATATTCATGCGTCTAAGGCGTTTTATGAGAACTTTGGTTTTAAAGAGTTCCGTGGAAATATCGATCAAAAATGGTTGATTATGAAGAATGATACTGCTGTTATCGGATTATTCCAAGGGATGTTTGAATCTAATATTTTGACCTTTAATCCAGGTTGGGATGGTGATGCTCAGCCGCTAGAATCATTCACTGACATCAGGGAAATTCAAAAAATGTTAAAAGAAAAAGGAGTGCCGCTAATCAAAGAAGTCGAGAAAGAGACGACAGGTCCAGGGAGTCTTACCACTGTTGATCCTGATGGAAACCCCATTCTAATTGATCAGCATCGTTAAATTAATAATTCGCATATATTGATATGCTAGCCGATAATATTTTTTTAAGGCAATTTGGGTTTAATGAGCGGCAACGTTCAGAATTTTTGAAGTTATTCAAAGAAATAAAGTATAGAAAGAACACTCTAATTCTCCAACCACCTAAAATTGAGCGGAGCATAAAATTTGTGAAAAGTGGATGTTTACGAACTTTTTTACCTACGCCAACCCATGAAAGAAATATTAACTTTCATACGCAAGGAAATATTGTCATTGATATTGTTTCTTTTCAACATCATATTCCATCAAAACAATATCAACAGACGCTATCTGATTCAAGTTTATTGGTGCTAGATAAAAATGATCTAGAAAAATTTTTAAACGATAATGATATCGGCACAAATCTGATTCATGGCGTATTTGAAAATACTTTAGCTTGCTTGGAAGAAAAGCAGCGTGAAGCAATATCATTAACGACCGAAGAACATTATCTTCATTTAATCGATAAACACCCCGAATGGATAAAATTCATTCCGCAATACCATCTCGCATCATTTCTTGGTATCAGTCCAGAAACACTAAGTAGAATAAGAAAAAGGATTTCTTGATTTAAATCAATGGTCATACAATCGATTGAATTGAAATTTGCAGAAAAAAAACATGAATAAAATAGCAACGAATACTTTTCAAATTCCTTTGATGCCTCGCAACGCAATTAACATGTATTTAGCCGATGGATACGTCTTTGATGCGGGAATAAAAAAAAATAAAAATCGAATCATTAAAGCGTTAAATGGATATGAACTAAAGGCCCATGTACTTACCCATGCCCACCCAGACCATAATGGCGCAAGTAAAGCCATCTGCGAATATTTTAATGTCCCACTTTGGTGCGGTGAGAAAGATAAAGATCGTGCTGAAAGTGGTTATGTTACAGACGAATATCCAAATAATCAACATTGGCTTGCAAAATTGCAGAATAAGTACTGGGCAGGCGCAGGTTATAAAGTATCCAAAACTTTAAAAGAAGGAGACAAGGTAGGTTCATTCACCGTGATTGAAACACCCGGGCATACTAGCGGACACCTCTCCTTTTTTAATGAAAATGATGGTGTATTAATTGTTGGCGATGTTTTAACCAATATGAATTTATTAACAACAAGAGCAGGTTTACATCTTCCTCCAAATATTTTTACAGTAGACCCTGAACTTAATTTGAAATCCGTTAAAAAATTAATAGATCTGAATCCAAGAATATGGTGTTTTGGTCATGGTCCAACATTATTAAATACTGATAATCAAGTAGAAAAATTTCACAATAAGATGATTAAATCATTTTAGTCCACCAAGAATTATTAAAATTACATTTCTAAAAAAATGGTTTTTTACGTATCTTGAGAAATATAAACAAACCAACTACTTGAAAATGACAAACAAATTTAACTTTCACCACTACAAACTATTCACTTTTTCTATTCTCCTCTCTTTTGCCTTTATATCCTGTAAAAAAAATAAAGCCGGAAAAGAACTTGACCAAGAACTTTATGAAATGGCACAAGAAACATCGGGATTTACTTGGTATAAAAACAGCGATGCATTACTTGAAAAATCAGCAGGTAGTGGACATCCAATGCCCTACTTAAGAACACGGTATAATGCTACGGCCGCAAACTTTTTAGATGAAGAAGGAAAAGTAATTCCTGGCACAATATTCAGTGAAGGTTCATTAATTGTTAAAGAACTTTATGATGACCCAGAAACGATTAGCCGATATGCTTTGTTTTATAAAGATTCTGATAACGAATATTCCGACGAACTCGGTTGGGTATATGGTTATGTAGAAGCCAATGGAGATGTGGCTTCCCCATCAAAGAATAAAGGCGGATCATGTATCGATTGTCATTCACAAAGTGGGAATATCGATCGAACCTTGATGAACAACTTCTACCCTTAATCAACTCATTTACAAAACATAAAACGCCTTTGTTGATTGAATTTTGAATATTGGATTTTGAATCGTAATTTTGCAAGCATATTTCCATAACGAAAAATCAAATAAAAAATACGATTAAATGAAAGATATATTCATCATTTCAGCAGTTCGAACGCCAATTGGGAGTTTCGGAGGTGCATTATCAACGGTTTCTGCAACCAAATTAGGTGCAGCCGCAATTAAGGGTGCTTTGGGTAAAGCCAATATAGAAGCGGATAAAGTGAACGAAGTGTTCATGGGTAATGTAATGTCTGCAAACCTCGGTCAAGCTCCAGCTAGACAAGCAGCACTTTTCGCCGGTATCGGCCAAAACGTTCCTTGTACAACAGTAAACAAAGTTTGTGCTTCAGGAATGAAAGCAATTAGTTTGGCTGCTCAAACTATTTTGGCAGGAGATAATGAAATAGTTATTGCCGGAGGCATGGAGAATATGAGCGCTGTTCCTCATTATTACAATGCTAGAAATGCGACTAAACTTGGTGATGTAAAAATGATTGATGGCATGGTTAAAGACGGTTTAACTGATGTTTATAATCAAGTACACATGGGTGTTTGTGCTGAAAAATGTGCTAGTGAAAAAGGATTTTCTCGAGAAGATCAAGATGCTTTTACTGTTGCTTCATATGAAAGAGCCGCTAAAGCATGGGCTGAGGGTAAATTCAATGAAGAAGTTGTACCCGTTGAAGTACCACAGCGAAGAGGTGATGCTATTGTCGTATCAGAAGATGAGGAGTACAAAAATGTTAAAATGGAAAAAATTCCATCATTGCGTCCAGTTTTTGATAAAGAAGGAACTGTAACAGCTGCAAATGCCTCAACTTTAAATGACGGAGCTTCTGCTTTAATCTTGGCTTCTGCTGAAGCTGTTGAGAAATACGGATTAAAACCAATCGCTAAAATAAAAGGATATGGAGATGCTGCACGTGAGCCGGAGTGGTTTACAATGGCACCGTCAAAAGCAGTTCCAGTTGCACTGAATAAAGCAGGTTTATCTGTGAATGACATTGATTATTGGGAGTTGAATCAAGCTTTTGCTGTGGTTGGATTAGCTAATACGAAAGAACTTGGTCTTGATCCAGAAAAAGTAGATGTGAATGGTGGAGCTGTCGCTTTAGGTCATCCACTTGGAAATTCAGGTTCAAGAATTATTGTTACGCTAATAAATGTCTTAAAACAAAACGGTGGTAAATTTGGTGCTGCTGGAATTTGTAACGGTGGTGGCGGAGCTTCTGCAATGGTTATTGAAAACATTGATTAATAAGCTTTAAAAAATTAAGAGAAGGATCGGTTTTAAAAATCGGTCCTTTTTTATTTGACATTAATAAAAATTTCTTCATTATATTTCGCCCAAAACAACCCTGAATGCAAGCAATTATTTCGTGTATTAAACTTTTAATTTTTGGATTATGGTCGTTTATTTCCATACTGTTCGGTGCAATTTTATATTTGCTGCGAGTTCAAAACGGAATGGAATGGATTGCAAAACATTTTTGGTCTCCTTTTGTGATTCCCCTACTTGGTGCCAAGCTGAAAGTGTCGGGAGGTAATCGAATAGATCCTAAGGAGAGTTATCTCATAATGGCTAATCACAACTCCTTTATTGACATACCTGTTTTATTTAAATCAATGCCATTTTACACTTACTTCATCGCTAAAAAAGAACTTCGAAAAACGCCTTTACTTGGTTGGTTTATCGAAGCATATGGCATGATTTATATCGACCGATCTGATCGCATAAAATCACGTGAAAGTATTGCAAAAGCTGGTGACTTAATAAAGAACGGGAAACGAGTTATTATTTTTCCAGAAGGAACCAAAAGTAAAGACGGAAATATGGGCCCATTTAAAAAAGGCGGGTTTCATTTGGCCAACCAAGCCAATGTCTCAATTTTACCGATCAAAATTATAGGAGCGAATAAAATTTGGCCCAATAAAAAACCATTCAATTTAAGTTTTGGAACCATTGAGGTGATAGTTGGCGAGCCAATTTGTCCATCAACCTTGGAAGGTAAAAACATCAACGAAAAAGCAGAATTTGTACGTAACTATATTCTTTCTTTGTAATAAAGCATACTATGAATATTGAAGTTAAACATTATTCGGAATTAACTAAAGAAGAATTTCATGACTTGGTAGCGTTGAGAATTGAAGTGTTTGTAGTTGAACAGCACTGTCCCTACCAAGATTTGGATGGAAAAGATAAAGACGCCTATCATCTTCTCGCAAAAATGAATAATGAAATTATTGGAACAGCTCGTATTTTAAAAAAAGGTGTCTCATATCCTGAAATGGCAATTGGCAGAGTGGTAACATCTCCCAAATATCGGAACTTAAAACTTGGGCATAAATTAATGGAAACTGCCATTAACTATATAGAAAACATATGCAATGAAAAAGAAATCAGTTTATCTGCTCAAAGTCATTTAACAGGTTTTTATGAGAAACATGGTTTTCAATCAACCAATAAAACTTACTTGGAAGATAACATTCCTCATACAGAAATGTTGTACAACAACAAAGGTTAAGTCACTATAAATCAGTTCACTATTTTTTTGGCAGCAAATTTGTATTTTATGCATTGTTAAACCAGAGACTATGTTATTAGAATTTAAAAACGTTATGCCTTTCCCTCTAAAGGATTATCAGCATGAAGAAACGAGTGTATGGAAAAGAGGGTTTCAAATAAATTTCCCCAAAAAAGTATTACTTAATGCTAGCAGTGGAAAAGGAAAATCAACATTTGTTAGTACAGCATATGGTCTTCGAAAGGACTATACCGGATCAGTATTAATAGATCATAAACCCATTCAAGAATTTTCATTAGAAGCGTGGATTGAATTACGCCGCACCAGATTAAGTGCTGTTTTTCAAGACTTGCAACTCTTCCCTGAATTAACCGTTTGGGAGAATTTGATACTAAAAAATGACTTAACCAATCATAAGTCTAAAGAAGAAATTGATTCAATGCTTGATTTGCTTGGAATTGGAGATAAACACGACCAAGTTTGTGGTACTTTATCTTTGGGACAGCAACAACGTGTTGCAATAATTCGCTCACTCCTGCAACCATTTGAGCTATTGTTAATGGACGAACCATTCAGTCACTTAGATGAAAAAAACGCGAGCATTGCACTTGAATTAATAGCCAAAGAAACTGATCTAAATAAAGGAGGTTTTATTTTAACAACACTCGGTAGTCATCATGGTTTTAACTACGACGAAGAATTAAAACTATAGCTTTATGTTAAAGAAAATATTGTTTAGAAATAGTACCAATCTCCAATTTATTTTTGCCACGCTAGGAGCAATAATTGGAATGACAGCACTTTTATTGAGCTTGCAATTGATAATGGATGTTCAATCTTTTCATAGTAATGAGGAAGAGCTATTTGGACCAAACTCTGTCGTGATACAGAAGAAGGTGACAAAATTTACTAGTATTGGTATGAATTCCACTGAATTTACACCAGAAGAAATTAGTGCGTTAGAAAAGAAAGATTTTATTACCGACGTGGCGCCATTTCAGTCAGCTGACTTTAAAGTTGGTATATCAGAAGTCGCAGGAGACGGATTGCCACATTTTTATGCGGATATGTTTTTTCAAGCCATTCCAACTCGATTTATGGACATCGATGTAAATTGGGATTGGACTTCGGAAAGTGAATATATTCCAATTGTTCTTCCACGCGATTTTATCATGATAATTAACTATGGGTTTGCTCAAAGTCAAGGAATGAATCAAATTTCAGAAGAATTACTCATGGCTGCACGGCTAACCATTCATATTGAAGGAAACGGAAAAAAAGAAAAAATGATTGGACGCGTTGTTGGATTTAGTCACAAAATCAGTTCAATACTTGTTCCAGAGCCATTTTTGACACATGCCAATAATTTATATGGAAATGGAAGAATTCAAAACCCTTCAAGAGTATTTATCACAACAAAAGACAACAGTTATGGAGAACTCGATGAATTAATGAACGATATGAATCTAGACGTTAACAAGTCAGCGATTGACGTGGCAAAAATTAAAACAATTATTGCCATTGTTATTGGAATTTTTGGAATTGCATCTGTAATTATTATGCTACTATCATTATTGGGATTTGTACAATACTCACAGCTCGTGCTTAGCAAAGCTTCCTATGAAATCAAGACCTTGGTAAGAATAGGATATGCGATACAGAGAATTGTGAACACATTTATACGACAATTGAGCATCACATTTGGATTAATCACTGCTGGATCTGTTGCAATTATGCTAACAATAAAGCTGTTATTGGTCAATCCTTGGCTAAAAGAAAACGGTATCGCGATTGCAGGATCAAGTTTATGGATAACTTTAATTGCCGCTTTAATTTGTTTTTTACTCTTTATTGCTTCAAATTATATAAACATCAAAAAAGCTGTAAACCGTTTAGGGTCTGAATAAACGTTAATTTTTTGTTAAACCAATTGCTTAAGAAGTTTTATCTTCGTCTGACCTTTAAATTTAGAGGACAACTATTTAAAATTATGAAATATTTAATAACACTACTCACGCTTTGTTCTATTTATGGTTCTCAAGCACAAACCATTAATATTACAGCAAATACGCCTGATACAACAATCTATTTGGCGCGATATTTTGGTAAAGGTTTATATTATGCAGATACTGCACAAGCTGTAAATGGGAAGTTTTCATACGACGCTTCTAAACATAAAGCAGGCCTATATTCAATTATGCTCCCTAGCAATCATAGGTTTGATGTTATTATTGACAATAACGAGGATGTCGATATCGCGATTAAGGATATTTACAATCCTATTGAAACAAGTACCATAAAAAAATCAGAGAACAATAAGGTATTTGTTGACTATATGCGTTACACAAATAAACAACGAAACGCAGGTAAACCTTCTACTGCAGTTTTACAAAACCCCGAATCGTCGGATAAAGAAAAAGAAGACGCCAAAGCGTTGTTAACTAAAATAAACGATGAAGTAAAGGCTTATCAAAAAGACATCGTTAAAAATCACAAAGACCTATTTGTTGGAGTAATGATTGATTTGACGCTCGATATCGAACTACCTGACCATCCGAGAGACAAAGAAGGAAACATTACAGATTCTAACTTTGTATTTCAGTATTACGTTAATCATTATTGGGATAACGTTAATTTAAAGGACCCACGAATTGTGAATACTCCCGTGTTCCACAATAAGCTAGACAAATATTTTTCTGAAAAAGGCGTATTGCAAACACCCGATAGCATTTTTCATTATGCAAAAAAGTTGATTGACCAGACTGATATGAAAAATGAGGAAAATAAAGTTTTTCAATACATCGTCCATCACGTAACGAATAAATATGAAACCTCCCCTGTTATGGGCATGGATAAAGTCTTTCATCACATGGCGAAAGCTTACTATTGCGAGCCCAATAATTATGCTTATTGGATGACAGAAGAAAATACAGAAAAAGTATGTGAAAGAGCGGAAAAAATTGGACGTACCTTAATAGGAAACCCAGCTATTCCAATCATTTTACCTGATTCAACCGAAAAAAAATGGCACAGCTTTTACGATAATGATGCAGAATATACCATTCTTTATTTCTGGGATCCCAACTGTGGTCATTGTAAAAAAATAACGCCTAAACTTCAAACCCTGTATGAGAAAAAATTTAAAGATCGAAATATTGAAGTTTTCGCTATTGGAAAAGCAACAGGAGACGAATTTGATAAATGGAAAAAATTTATTCGAGAAAACGATTTAACTTTTTTAAACGTTGGTGTGACTCCTGAAGTTTATTCTATTGCTACCAGTAAAGATCAAATGGAACTTGCTAAATTATTAAGAGGAACCACAACATTAGAAAGCTTAAACTACGCTGACACCTATGACGTTTATTCTACCCCTCGAATATTTATACTGGATAAAGACAAAGTTATTCGATATAAGCAGTTATCTATTGGTCAACTTGAAGTGATAATTGATAAAGAAACTGGACATGAAAATGACGAAAAACTATTCCCTTTAAGTGATCCCGAAAATGGTGACGCACCCGATGCGGAATAATATTTAATTTACTGCAGAAAAAATCCAAATAATATATTTGGATTTTTTTTTGTCTATTCAAAAAAAAAGACTAACTTAAACTAACTGTAAATGAATAAATTAGTCCTACACCTCCATAGAAATTAATTAAAACTACGTATAAAGTACTATTTTTAGGTATAAACACGTAAATGATTCGAATTTTATACTTATCTTTGTAACAGAATCAGAAATTAAGTATTTAAGCAACGGTTTAAATCAAGATATATAAGAAATGGGTAAGTAGCCAGAGTAGGAGATGTAATATTTTACTTTTTCATAAGTTTTGGGTTAATGAAGAATTCTTTGAAAAGTTACTTACCCTTCTTTTTCAACAGAAAAATTAATAAATATTGGTACAGGGGGCACTTGGTTTCTTAGTAGATGTACTTTTTCATAAGTTTTGGGTTAATGAAAATTCTACTTCGAGTGTCCCCTTCTTTTTTTCTCCCTATTTAGTTTTAACAAATTATTAACTTTTCCATCAAAACATCAGAGAGTTTAAAACGTTTATAATAACAGTTATTCTTACTTTAAATAATTGTAAGTTATATTCTAATTAATCGTCAAATAAGACACGGGGGGTGAGAAGCGCTTATACTTAAATGATATCTTTTCATAGGTTTTGGGTTATTGTATGTATCATTTTAAGCAGTTTGCTCACCCCTTTTTTCAGTTTTTATAGCGAGATAGTACAACTTTATTGAAGAAATCATCTTTAGCGACATTTAAATCAACATAAGTAGTCAATCCAGCTACTTTTGCACGTTCTGTAAACTGCCACATAACGACATTTTTATTTCCCATATATGGATTTTTCCCATTATAACTCGCCAACCAAAAAAGTTCGTTTTGTAATTCTTCCACATTAAGGTAATCTTCAAAAAAAGATACATAAGTATAAATCATTGGCCTAATTAAAAGTCGATCTTCAACAATTTGCTGAAACATGAGAATTGAGTCGATTAAAGACTCATTCCTTGCGTGGCCTTTAACTTCGACATCAATAACAGGAATTAACTTAAAATTATATCCGTCAATGATATTCGTAAAAAAAAGGGCTTGTTTAATAGCAGAGCGATCGGGTTGAAAATAATGGTAGAATCCATAATTTAACTTTTCTGCAGCAAATCCTTCAGCGTTTATATCATAATTTCGGTCTTTATGATTTTCTCCTTCAGAGGATTTAATATAAACAAAAGAAATTGCATCGCCATCTTTTCCACTTTCAATGACTTTTTGAAAATCGATTTCCCCTTGATGATGAGACACATCCAAACCAAAAATTGTGTAGCTTTCTGGAACTTTAACGCCATATTGACTATACACAAAGGTTGAATCATTTGACTTAAAGACAAAGTAACTGATTAACGAAACTATCCCAAAAATGAAAAATAGTCTTAAAAACTTTTTAATGTGCATTGAGGTCAATTTGCAGACCGTCATATGCTATTTCTACATTATTGGGCAGAATTTTAGAAACTTCCGCGTGTTTCCCCATTAAATGACTAATATGCGTTAGGTATGCTTTTTTAGGATTAATACGTTTAATAATTGCTATTGCTTCATCCAAAGAAAAGTGAGAAATGTGCTTAGTTTTTCTAAGTGCATTTAAAACAAGTACATTCACATCTTTGAGTTTATTAAACTCTTCTTCGCTAATGAAATTAGCATCCGTTATATAAACAAAATCTCTTATTCGAAACCCCTTAACAGGGAGTTTGTAGTGCATCACATTAATCGGTGTCACCGTTTCCTCTCCTACCTTAAAGGATTCATCACCTATAATGTTTAGGTTGATTTGGGGAATTCCTGGATATTTATAATCACCAAAAACATAATGAAACTCCTTTTTCAACCCAATTTCAACCAAGGGCGAAGCATAAACCTCCATGGAGGATTGACTAGCAAAATTAAAAGCACGCACATCATCCATACCTGCAATATGATCCTTATGTTCGTGCGTGAATAAAATAGCATCAAGCGAATCCACTTTTTCACGTAACATTTGCTGTCTAAAATCAGGTCCTGTATCGATTACATAATTCTTATCCTTAATTGTAAACATTAATGACGTTCTCAACCTTTTATCTCGTTCATCTTCAGACTGGCAAACTTCGCATTTACATGCAATTACAGGAACACCCTGAGAAGTTCCTGTACCTAAAAAAACGGCTTTAAAAACACTCATTTCTATTTGATTTATGGAATTAATATCCAACTATTTCCATTTACTTGATTCAATTGAATTAATCCAAACTCAGTCGAATAAAACAATTTGCTATATCTACTACCACTCTCCTCTTCTTCTGTAGGATATAAAAGCGGTAATATTTCATATACGTTTTCCCAGATGGTACCATGCAAATCAATCGCTTCATGGAACACCAGTCTTCCAGAAAAGATTTCTGAAGAAGTTGCATCCATTTTTAAAGGAATTTCAAACAATGACTCATTCAACTTGCTTTCTCCGTCCCAATATGGCATATAGATAGCCAATGTTTTTAGGGTGATATTAGTTGTTTTTAAATGACGTAAACGTAGTTCAACCCTTAAATGCTCATCTGCTGCATTCTTAAAATAAGTTTGGTCCCATGCAAATTGGTTTCGGGTAGCATTTCTCCCATCAAATTGATAGTGCAATTCTTCAATAAAATCAGGAGCTTTTTTAAACACTAAGTTTTGATTTGAGTATGGCACAAAATTTAAATCGTCATCTGTAAATGCTATTGCACCTTTGGGTAACTTATAATCAGTAACCTCCTCTTTCTTACAAGAAAAAAGGATTAAAAAAATGATGAAAAGCGTACTAATTCTCATTGTCAACTAATTTCTTCCCAGGTAATAACGGTAACCAAAGCCGATGCTCAAGAATCGTGTAATACCGTTATAATCCTCTTCAGGGATGGAAGAAATGTCTTTCATACTTACATCATCCTTAGTAAATTCATTAAAATAAAAACTATAACTCAACACAAAACTAAATCCATGAGGAGATACTTTATCTGTCAACATAACTATTTCAGTTGTCGGCTCAATAAAAAAAGCTTCTTTTATATAAGGACCGTCATATAAAGCCTTACTAGTATCATTAACCGATAGAAGGCTGGAATAACCAACACGCAAATTCCCATTAAATGAAACGCGGTCCGTTGTGAATTTTTCATACCCCACCATTGCGTATCCTCCAGGCATATGATATGAACCTGTTACTTGATTAGAGTTAAAGGCGAAAGAATTTAAAGTAAAAAACGAGTACTTTAACCCTCCACCAACTGTTAATCCTTTATAAACATTATGTCGATAATCGAGCCCCATGTTTAATAATCCTTCCATGACTTTTTCAAAGGCCGGATTTTTGGCTTTTGTTGGAACCCCAAGATCTACACTAAAACTACCTTTAGGATTAAATGATTCAGATTGCGAATGGACGATAGGAACGCAAAAAACACAAAGAAACACTACTAATAATTTCACTTGAATTTTTGCCATTCTATTCATATTAATCCTTTGTAATTCTAATTTTTCGCAATATTGACGAATTCTTGGTCTTTAAAGATAAATAATAATTGCCTTCTTCAAATTTTGTCGGATCAAAATCAACGACATTCTCACCAGCTAACAATTCTTCATTTATTATTTCTCCTACTAATTCTTCATTTCGGTTTAAAAGACTTAAGGTAACCTGCATATTATCGGACAATTCGATTAAAAACTGTGTTTTATTTGAAAAACTGTCGTACCGCGATGTATTTAACTTTACCTCACTTACTGCCTTCAACTTATTTCGTTTAAACCGCTTTATAAATAACATGTAACTCACAACTAATAAAGATATTGCACCAGTTGCATACAAAATTCCGAAAATAACCTGACTACTTTCTAATTTTCCCATAATTTAAAGGGTGATAACATTATCAATTTGACCAACTGCTTTGTAGCGTTCGATTATCGCTTCACTATTTAGCATCATTTCTTTTACACTTACTGAAATATAATTTCCATTTTTTGAAGGCTTGGTCGTTATTTCAGCAGATTCATTGAAACACTTTTTAATTTCAGCAACTTTATTCGGGTCTTGTTTCACAATAAACTTATACATGTACACTGAAGGGTAATTAAGGTTTTCAAGTAGTTCGCGTAATTTTTCAAATCGATCATCCATTGCCTAAAATTTTATTCGCTTGCAAACAAGCCTCCAAAAGAGTATTAGAGTTTTCTTCGCCAGCTTCGAGTAGGATGCAAAGATAATTCTTTATTTCATTCTCTTTGAGATTTTGCTTTTGAATCAATTTTAAAACGGCATATGGATCAAGCGGTTTTGATTGTTTTATTTCTTGATCTGGATAACTGTCCATAAAAGGCAAATAAGACTTCAATTTACGCACCAATTGCACCTGATGGTCAATTAGTTGCACCAAACTATCTTTTAGTTGGTCGTATGTATTGGATAAAGATATTTGATGCTTTAATCCTAAGCCCGCATGAATGTGTTCGTCTAGGAACTGAACCAACGTTAATGCTTCATTGCTTTTTGTTAGTGGATACGAACTATAGTCTAAAGCACGTGGAGCGTTATACCCCTGATTGATTTCAATTTTTTTAATCTGTTTCAGAATTAATTTTGGATGTGGAATCTCCCTTAAAAATTTTTGTTTTATATCAAACAATTCGAATAAAATACTGTCCGTCACGTCCCTTAAATTTTAATAAAATTACAAGATAACTTGATTATTATTTATGCCTTAAAATCATGCACATTTCATTCAACAAAATAAACAATATTTCAATCCACACGAACAAACAAGTGTGAAATACTCCTTTTATTCATCAATTAAAAATTCAAGAATCTTCCCTAAATTTGTCTACTTGTCATGACTATTCCTAAAATAATACAACAAATCGGTACGGAATTAAAGAACCTTCCAGGAGAAATCGCGCATAGGGATATGATTCCATTTAGAGCGACCGCTTCGGAAGCTTTGCGTAAGCCTATTAACTATCGCTTATCTGCTGTTTTGTTATTATTATACAATTCGCCAAGTGGCCTTTCATTTATTTTAACCGAACGACCAAAATATAATGGGTCGCACAGTGGTCAAATTAGTTTACCGGGCGGTAAAGTTGAAAAAGAAGATAAAAATACGTCTATTACAGCCTTGCGAGAAACGGAAGAAGAAATTGGGGTCTCACCAAATCAAATCCAATTAATTGGTCAACTCACAGAAGTTTACATCCCTGTTAGTCAATTTTTAATTCACCCATACATTGGATTTACCCCTAATTTACCACCATTAAAACCTGATCCTCGGGAAGTACAATCAATTATTCATGCTTCAACGCAAGACTTACTCTTAAAAGAAAACCGCGTCATGGCAGACTTTCCCGTAAAAGGAGGAAAAATTAAAAATGTTCCATCATTTAATTTTCAAGAGAAACTGGTTTGGGGAGCAACAGCAATAATTTTGAACGAGTTTAAATTTATTTTACAACGAATTGAACACTAATCCGGCATAAAAAAAGCGCTGTGTTTTCACACAACGCCTTTTATTTTAAAATTTTATTAAGCTTATTCTTCCCCAAATTTTTCAATAACTTCCTGTGTAACACCTGTTGCGGAAAATCCTCCATCATGAAAAAGATTTTGCATCGTTACGAACTTAGTTAAGTCTGAGAACATCGAAATACAGTAATTTGCACAATCTAAAGCTGAAGCATTCCCTAATGGAGACATTTTTTCTGAGAAATTAATGAATTCGTTAAACCCTTTTACTCCGCTACCAGCTGTTGTTACCGTAGGAGACTGAGAAATTGTATTTACACGCACATTATTTTTCTGTCCAAAATGGTATCCAAAACTACGTGCTACAGATTCTAAGTAAGATTTATTATCCGCCATATCGTTATAATCAGGGAACACACGCTGAGCAGCGATATAAGTTAATCCAAGAATAGATCCCCAATCATTCATTGCATCTTTTTGATAAGCCGTTTGCATCACTTTGTGAAAGGACATTCCCGAAACATCTAACCCTTTCATTGTCCAATCATAATTCTGATCTGTATAGTGTTTTCCTTTTCTTACGTTCACTGACATTCCAATAGAATGAAGGATAAAATCAATTTTACCTCCTAAGATCTCCATTGATTCGTCAATTAATTTTTCTAAATCTTCAACACTGGTTGCATCGGCAGGAATTACTTTAGAATTAGTTTTTTCGGCCAATTGATTTATCTCACCCATTCGCATTGCAATTGGGGCATTAGTCAAAACAAATTCAGCACCTTCTTCGTGTGCACGTTCGGCAACTTTCCATGCAATTGACTGCTCATTTAAGGCTCCAAAAATGATTCCTTTTTTTCCTTTTAATAATCCGTTAGACATATCTTTAATTTAAATTATTCATTTTCAATCGAACGCATACAATAAATCGCTCAATACTTCTTTTTTAACAAGTGCAAAAATAAAATTTTAATCCATCTCAACTGCAAAAGCTATCATATACTTATAATTCCATATATCAATAGAGCCGCACCGCCTGCCCATAGTATATAAGCTCCAATCTTCAATCCTTTAGCTGCACTGGATAAATTATTTAATAATTGATCTTTTGATTTTACAGAAACAATAAAATCATCCTCTTTATTATTCGACATAGAAATTTTCAGTTCCCCATTTCTATCATTGGCATTACCAGCCACATATAAGGGAGAGCCTAACCTAATCCCAACTT
Organism: Crocinitomix algicola; assembly: GCF_001661595.2. Taxonomy (GTDB): domain Bacteria; phylum Bacteroidota; class Bacteroidia; order Flavobacteriales_D; family Crocinitomicaceae; genus Crocinitomix; species Crocinitomix algicola. The sequence goes on along the minus strand of NZ_LYPF02000012.1, from coordinate 82,115 downwards.
CTTTATATCGGTATCCAATTGTTCGTTTGGCTTTGGAGGATGGAGATGACAATTTGGCGAAACCACTTACTTTTTTCGCCAAGTTATCTTCTTCTTCTGGTTCAAACTTTTCGAAGAGATGCTCTGTATGGAGCTGCGATTTTGTTGGATCAATAAGCATAAAACCTGATTCATCTTTCACTCCAAAATCAACCGCCCAACGATTGTTCGAAGCAACAGTATCTTCTTTCGGTACCCATTCTTTTCTTTTTTTACCGTTATTATCGGTTTTAACCTCTAATGATTCATATTCATGGATAACCCTTGTTTCTGAGTATAAAAGTGCTTCACCTGTTAATTCCGACAGTATTTCATTATCAGAATACGCTGTTCCTTTTACTTCAACGTAATTAGAAAATGAACCTTTTCCCATTGAATCGGTTATACTAGTAAAATTTTCAATAATGTCCTTAATTGGAGTTGTATCTAGAAGTTGTAATTTGGCAGATTTTTCTGCCTTTTTTCCATTTGCAATCCACAAAAAGACACCGATGCAAATGACTATAATTCCCCCGATGATTAATCCCATAGTTTTAGTTTAGAGTTAGTCTCATAAAAATAAAAAAAAAGTCAAATAAAATATCTCTATTTTTGTAGAAGTTAGGTGAGAAATATTGCGATATGGAAGAAGATAAAAAGAAGCGTGAAAAATTTATTAACCCAATAGATCCAGACAAGATTGCAGAGAACCCCCATACATTAGCCTATGGTCATCACGTAGGTAGTGCTGCTATTAAGCCTGAAGATATTGGCAAACAAAAAGGTCGAGCTTTAACTGCTATGGAGCATCAAACTGACCAACAACTCAGTCAACTGTATGAGCAAATGCAGCTACTTGCCGAACAGGCAAAAAAGATTCAATCGAGAAAGGAAATTTCTGAACGCATTTATGCGGCGACTTATCGATTCGAGCCTATAATTAATCATATTTATTATCTCTACGAAGATCAATCGATGCAACAACTCCTATCCATTATCGGTCCATCCGAATGGGGTCGCTCAAAAAAGAATGAATATAAATATATTGCAACTGTTCGACTTTTAGCTGATCATACATGGGATATTTTAGACGGCATAGATGCAAACAAACAGTCTTAAAATGATTGGTGTAAACTAATTTGTAATTGATTTTTCTTCCAATTCTCTGTTGTTTGATTCATCAGTCCAACCTGAATTTTAGTATTCGAACTTACCATGTATCCCAAAGCAGAATAGAAACGGTTTCTATCGAATAATTCAACTGTAGCTCCATTTCCAATATTTCGTTCCCCATTAATGAATACTTCATTGTAAAGCGCCAAATACAAAGCTCCGTTTGACATTTCTTTTTTATTCAGTAGGATATTTAAGAATAAATTATAGCGAAAACGTGTTCTTAAATCTTGTCCATTTAAAAACCTTTGTTCGTATCTAAAGCGATGACTAGTTAAAAATCTATCACTGATCTTTGCTGGTAACAAGGCTTCTTGATAGAGTCTACTTTCATGCGTCGTTGATTCATCATCTCCATAAACTCCAGTTGTAATACTCCCATATCCCAATGTTAACTTAATACTAGAGTTACTGGGACGAAATGTAAGTCCACCTCGAACGAGCAACTGTTCTAAATCTCCACCCAAATTCCAATTTCGATATTGCAAATCACCCTGAAATCCCCATTGACTATTTTTGAAGTTCTTATTCACAAAATACATATACCAAGCACCGACTTTATCTTCGTTGATTTGCGCCATTGACGAATTAGAAAAGTGAAAAATAAATGTGAACAGTAAAAGACTTTTTATAACAGTTTTCATGGAATGTAGTTTAAATTCGGCACAAAACTACTCATTTTTGGGTGGCCTGCCAATTGATTAGGCAAAATTAGGGGATAAAAAAGGGCGTTTTGCCTAAACAAAACGCCCCCACCTAACTTTTAGCTATGAAACTAAAATTATCTTACAAAATGCTTAATAATTCGTTGTAAAGATAAGGACTAAAAAAGGACACTTTCATCATTACTCGATAAAGCGTCATTCTTATTCGATAACTGGCATATTAGATTTTAAACCAAAAAAAATGCCCCGATATGAATCGAGGCATTTAGCTTAATTTTTAAACGTTAAATTAGAACTCTACTGTGAACTCTACACGACGGTTAGTTGCTCTACCTTGCGCTGTATCGTTTGTTGCTTTAGGTTTAGTTTCACCGAAACCTCTAGACGTTAATCTATTTTCAGCAACACCTTTATTTACCAGATATTTCTTAACTGCAGCAGCTCTTTTCTTTGACAACTCCATATTTGCATCGTCATTTCCTTGGCTATCAGTGTGTCCGTCAATAATCAATTTATATTCTGGATTGTTTTTCATAATGTCTGCAACATTATTTAAAATTCCATATGAAGAACGTTTAATGACATCTCTCCCTGATTCGAATTGAATTCCTTTCAATGCTCTTTCGAATACATCTTTCGTTTCTTGAGCGATTTCAGGGCATCCTAGATTTGAATCAACTCCTGGAATTGTTGGACACTTATCATCAACATCAGCAATTCCGTCACCATCTGTATCAGGACATCCTTTCAATTCAGGAATACCGGCTTTTTCTGGACATCTATCTTCAGAGTCTTGGATTCCATCACCATCAGTATCAGGACAACCATCAAATTTCTCTAAACCAGCAACATCTGGACAAGCATCATCTTCATCTAAAATACCGTCACCATCTTTATCTGGACAACCGTATGCTTCAGCAGAACCTGGCTCATCTGGACAATCATCTTCATCATCTGTGATACCATCACCATCTCTATCTGGACATCCTTCTAAAGCCTCAACACCAGGTACTTCAGGACATTTATCAATATAATCTGCAATTCCGTCACCGTCTGTATCAATTGGACAACCTTCTTTATCCACAGAAACACCATCCGGCGTATCAGGACATTTATCTTTCGCGTCATTTACGCCATCTTTATCAGCATCGTTTGCTTGTCCTAATAAGAACACAACACCCACTTGATGAATCATAAATTGATCCCAACCGGCAGTTACACCAGCTAATCCGTCTTTTGAATCTCCGTTGGTATGTGCATACATCATGGTGTAGTTCAGCCCCCATTGATCCAAAAGCATGTAAGTTACTCCTAAACCAGCATTAGTTGTGAAATCTGTTTCTGGATTTGTGTTCATTTGAACATCAGTGAAAATTCCAACGTTTGCATAATCTGCAATTCCTGCACCTACAAAAAGGTAGGGTTGAATTTTCGAAGATTCTGGTAAAATAAATCCATTGTGGAATTTAAATCTAAATTGACCATGTGCTTGAAATAAGTTTGCACCAAAACTTTGACCAATTGCTTGGTCGTAACCTAATCCTCCGTATGTACAAGACGCTGCAACATCAAACATAGAGGTAAGGTAATAACTGACTGTTATCCCTCCTTGGTTTCTATATGTTTTACCGATATCAAAGAATTGTGCATTCAAATCACCATAGTAATCAGAAAGTCCTAAATGTCCGGATATTCCGATTTTTTGACTAGCAGTCTGTCCATAAGCTGCACCAGAAAGTACAAGCGCCATGAATAGACTTAAAAACCTAAATTTCATTTTCATATTGTTTAAAAATTATCTAACACAAAAATAAAGAAATTATTGATTTATGTCGATTTAGAGCATGTTTTCGGCACTTATTAGCAAAAATATTTCAATTACCTGATATTAGATCAGTCGATTTTCAATAGAAATTCCCAACAATATAACCTACTTAAAAACTTAACTAACAATCATTTAACAATCAATTCAGATTACTGAAGTTTCACGTAAAATAATTGTTAATAAATACATAATAAAATCTTATTACATACGTTCCGGCACATCTATTCCTAACAAATACATGCCAGATTTTATCACTTTTGCTACGTTTTTGCTCAAGATTAAACGCATTTCTCTTTTCGCCTGATTTTCTTCTTTTAAAACACTAACATTTTGCCAGAGTGAATTAAAGTTTTTACCCAGGTCGTATATATAATTGGCGATAATCGCAGGTGAATGATCTTCTCCGGCTTGAATGACAATTTGCGGATACTCCACTAGTTTTTTAACCAATTCCTTTTCCACATCAATCAAGCCGTCAACTTCAGCTATATTTTGCGCAGAGAAATTCCCAGCACTTCTTAAAAGTGAAGAAATACGGGCGTAAACGTATTGTATAAAAGGACCGGTATTACCATTCAATTCAACTGACTCGTCTGGGTTAAAAGTCATTCTTTTAGTTGGGTCGACTTTCAATAAATAATACTTCAGACCACCTAAACCAATCATTTGATATAGCTTATTTTTTTCTTCTTCAGTCATTCCTTCAATATGCCCACGTTCTTCGGTCATTTCTTGTGCCATCTTAACCACCTCTTTCACCAAATCGTCAGCATCAACAACAGTACCTTCTCTTGACTTCATTTTTCCAACCTCACCCTTATCGTTTCGCAAATCAATCATACCATAGGACAAGTGAAAACAATTTTCAGCCCATTTATACCCTAATTTTTGTAAGATTTTAAACAAGACATTAAAGTGATAGTCTTGTTCATTCCCAACTGTATAGACAATCCCCGATAAACCTGGAAAATCTTCCATTCGCTGTTGAGCTGTTCCCATATCTTGTGTGACGTATACAGCTGTTCCATCCCCACGCAACACCAATTTTTCATCCAAGCCCTCATCGGTTAAATCAATCCAAACAGACTGGTCTTCTTTCTGAAAAAAAACATTGTCCTTCAAACCTTGCTCAACCAGTTTCTTCCCTTTTAGGTAAGTATCAGATTCATAATAAAGCTTGTCAAAATGAACTCCCATAGCTTCATAGGTTTTATTGAACCCTTCATAAACCCATCCATTCATTTTTTCCCAAAGCTCATATACTTCCGGTTCTTTAGCTTCCCATTTTACCAACATCTCTTTGACGTCTTTCATTATTGGGGTAGAATTATTCGCTAATTTTTTAATTTTATCTAAAATTCCTTTTCGCGATTTAGCATCTTCTTTTTCTGTTGCCGCCAGCGACAATCGTTGATATTCTGCCATCACCTCGTTCTCCACATCAAACTCTCCTTGCCCCCATTTTGCCAAAACAACTTCTGTTTCTTCTTTTAGCGCTTGATCAAATTTAACATAGTATTTACCGACTAGTTTATCGCCTTTGATTCCAGAATTTTCCGGTGTTTCGCCATTTCCAAATCGTTGCCAAGCCAACATACTTTTACAAATATGAATTCCTCTATCATTAATGATTTGAGTTTTAATCACTTCATGACCATTGGCTTCTAATATTCTCGCTACCGAATGGCCTAAAAAGTTATTTCTCAAATGTCCAAGATGTAATGGTTTATTGGTATTTGGAGAAGAATACTCAACCATTAGCTTTTGTTCTGTTCGCGGTTGAATTCCATAATTATCTACTGTTTCAATCTCTTTCAGTTCTTCTAGCCAGTATTGATCTGTAATCACCAAATTTAGAAAACCTTGAACAGTGTTGAAACTGCCGATATAATCAATTTTGTCTACCAATAATTGGCCAATTTCATCACCTGTTTGAGGCGGAGACTTTTTTGCTATTTTTGCTAAAGGAAAGACTACAAGCGTGATATCACCTTCAAAATCTTTTCTTGTTTTTTGAAATTGGATGAGGTTTGCATCTATTGCTTGTTCATAAAAATCGCTCAATAATTCAAGCGTCTTAATCGTTAATTTATTGTCTAAGCTCATTTAATTTTCTTTTCAATCGTAGCGGCTGTGTTACGAAGTATATCATAGGCAGTTTCTGCCATTTTATTTATTTTATTGTCGAGACATGGGTTAATTTCAACCATCTCGACACAACAAGTTTTTTCCCAAGAAGCGAACTCATTCACGAAGTAATTTGCTTCCTCTGGACTTAAACCATTTTCAACAGGAGTGCCTGTTCCTTTCGAAACCAAGATTGAGTCCATACTATCCACGTCAAATGAAACGTAGATTATATCACATGCACTCAGTTTTTCTTTAATTTCTTTCGCAACTTCCTCTTTACTTTTTTGCCTGACTTCATCAACCGAGAAATTTTTCACCCCATTCCTCGCCATGTATTCGTCTTCAGGTTTTTCAGTATCCCTTAGACTAATAAAAACTAAGTCATCAGGTAAAACCTTAGGAGCCGGAGCCCCGATATTTTTAAGCTCCTCCCACATCTCAACCACATCTGGATTGGGAGTATTGCTTGCTGATTCCATGTTATTTTCACCCAAAGCAACAGCCAAAGGCATACCATGCACGTTACCAGAAGGTGTTGTGTATGGCGTATGAAGGTCGGCATGAGCATCAATCCAAATCACTCCTAAACGTTTATTAGGAAATGCTTTTTTAATTCCAGAAATTGTACCTGCTGCACATGAATGATCCCCAGATAATACAAGTGGAAAATCTTTATTTTGAAGAACAAAGTTGACTACATCTGCGGTTTGTTGATAAACATTAGCCAACCCATCAATCCATTTAGCATAGGTGTATTTTGTTGGAAAATCGAGCATATCATTTTGATGCTCAATCATAAACCTTTCATACTGACCAAAGAAATTTTCTCCTCTTTGTCGTGCAACAACCTGTAGCGCTCCTATTCCTAAACTTGCTCCGCGGGTTCCTGCCCCTAATTCGGACATATTTTCTATTATCTTAATTTCTGCCATAACTGCTAAATTTAACCTGCAAATTTAATTGAATTAAGGAATTCTTATGTTCCTTGGCACGAATTATTCTTCTCTCAATCGCAAAAATTCTACGCTACGGTTGGCTTAAAATAGGTTGATTTCAAATCATTTATGACCATATTGCAAGGAGGAATCGGACTAATTAATTCGAATTGAATTGAAAATTAATGGTTTATCCAAGAAAATGATATCTTTGTTCAAAATGATAATGCTAATACGCGTGACCGAATGAAACAATTTGTCCTACTTACCTTTTCAGTGATTTTTCTCCTGATTTCTTGTCAATCCAATAAAATTCAAGAAGGAGAGATAATTTATGAAATTACTTATCCAAACGCTGAAATTTCGGGATTTATGAAAGCGATTCTGCCCGAAACAATGACCATTATCTTTAGCGGCACGAAAATGAAATCAACAATTGCACGCGGTGAAATTTTCTCCACTGAAATAGTTTCCGATGAATCCGAAAGGTCAATTGAAATGCGACTAGATTTTGGAGACAAACTTCTTTACACGACTTTAGATGAAAATGAAATAGAATTAATGATTGGCTCTCAACCAAATTATACAATCACCCCTCTAAATCAAACAGACAGTATTGTTGGATTAAGTGCTAAATCATACAGCATAGAAGCTAAAGACACTTTAACGCGGAATAACTATTGGTTTACAGAGGATTTATCAACAATTAATGCATATTGGTTTACAGCGTATAGTCAAATTCAGGGTATGCCATTAATTTTTGATATCGAACGTTATGGCGTGATGATGCATCTTGAGGCTGTCGAATTTAACGCCAAAGAAGTTTCAGAAATGGAGTTTGAACGAGAGAATGAACTCGAACAAACAACATATGAACAATTTGAATCGGAGGTACAAGAGTTATTTGATATCTTAATGGAATAACCCTAATCTAAAACCACCAACTTTTCTTTTTTGCTGTTTCCTTGATTAGAAACTGTTACTATATATGTCCCTGCGGCAAAATTTTCCAACTGAACAGTCATTAAATTTTGAATAGGTTTCAGCCTCGAAATCAAAATCCCTTGTAAGTTAAATATTTCAACTGTCATTTCCGCCAGTTGAACCTTGGACATAGTGCCGAGATTAATTTGAACAATATCATCAGTAGGATTTGGATAAATCGTGAAAGAAAAGTCTGAAGAAAAATCTTCAATTCCAATATTAGAAAGCTCGGCAGAACGATAAAAGCCAACTCCGCCTCTTCTATTGCCTAAGGCCATTTCAAAACGATTGTCATCTGTAAGGTTAACGATTGCAGGTGCAGAATAAGTTCCAATATGAATATTATCTACAAAAACATTAGCCAAATGAAAACCGCCTTCAAGGTTATCTTCAATTTCATCATAATAAAACATTTGCCCCCTTTTTGATCCAACAACTAAGTGGTATTCGTCTTCAATTGAAACAAATTGAGGTATGGCATGGCCTTCAATGAATCCATCACCTGAAACATCTACAGCACCAAAATAATTGGTTTTGAATTCAAAGTTATACTCATCTGTTCCTGTATTTTCGTAATAATGCAATTTACCAGTCCTTCTTCCAATAACTAAATCATTATCACCATCTCGATCAATATCTACCAATTGAGGATAAGCATAAGTTCCTTCAAAAATTGCTTCCCCTTCGCTATTTTTTAACAAAGTAAACGTATTAAATATAGCAGGATTGCCTGGTCCTCCAGTATTTTCAAGGTAATAACAATACCCGAGGTACTCTCCCATTATCATGTCTTCATCTCCATCACCATCTAAATCCCCGAAGGTTGGATAAAAAACCAAAGACTCCCCCATACCTAGAGTAGATAGATCCTCATAATCATCTGTTACAAGCATAAATTCAGGTGTTGTAGCTGTACCTGTATTCTCGTAATAGGCTAATTTTGAAATTTGATTTCCTGAACCGTCATCATACTGACCTTGACTGCTCACTAATAAATCCTTCAGTCCATCACCATTTGCATCAAAAAAAACCGGATAAGAAGAGGTTCCATGATCCATCATTTCCTCCTGTAAAAAATTAACTTTTTCAAAAATAAACGCTGGTTCCAAATCTTCGTTCTCATTCGTATAACTCCAAACACTTTCAATGTTTTGCGATCCAATCTTCGAGTTCGGAGATACTACCAAATCGCGAATCTCATCATTATTAATATCGACGTGATAAGCTGCTGGAAAAATTGGTAAATCAACCGCTATTGATGTAGACGGAAAAGCATTGTCCTGGTCATACATTCCAGAATTGGTATTCACCTCTTCTCCTTCATTTAAAAGCAGTGTCATATTACTAAATGAGATATCACCTAGCACCAAGTCCATAACGCCCGAATTAGTATAATCTAATGCGAGCAAGGATGATCCTGCATGTCGATCTTGGTTCACTTCTGGTCGAAGAGCAAACTCTTCAGTCAAATCTTCATCACGACAAGGATATTCCAATGTATCCCACAATGTAACATCGTTGGAAGCTGCTGCTTCTCTAAATCTACCCCAACAAATATTCTTGGTTTCAAAAATTAATGAATCACAAACACCATAAGTTTCAATACTCATATTGCGATGATATTCAACAGAACGACCCAAAACCCCAAAACCCAGAATATCCAAATCTGAATCACCATCAATATCCACAATGGCAGGTATATCGGCTGGAGAAAGGTATAAATATCCTAAATCATCATACACATAGGTCGTTAGAATATCAGAAACTAATTCGAAACTATGGCCGTCTATTTCATTTCCGATGTTACGATAAACTCTTCCTCCTCCGATAGCCGCGGTAAAAATATCCACCACACCGTCACAATTATAATCAGCCAGAAGCGTCCAATCATGAAGGTCACTCGGAAAAAGTTGCTCGTATTCAGGCGCATAAACAAAATCACTCTCGCCCGATGTCCCATTTTGAATAAAGGTCATGACCTTATTACAAGTGCGATCAAAAACAAAAAGATCCTGAGTTCCATCAAAATCTAAGTCGATATTAGAAAACTGACAGTAATCCATTCCTCCCGCCCAAGGAAACTTCAAGAATTCCCCATCCTTTAACACTGGAATTTCCTCATACCTCTCAAACCCAAATTGTGCAATTGAAAAGAGGGGAACAAGTAATAGGCAAATGGTAATTAAAATAAACCTCATCATAACTTTTTTGGATAGGTAAAATTAGAAATTCTTGATTTGATTAACGTAAATTTTTGTTAAATAGTTAGTTCATCTTTAAAATTCTTCAATTTAAATAAGCTAAGAGCCGAAAATTAATGATTTTAATAGGAAATGAGAAAGTATTCTTATTTTTATAAAGCATAAAAAAATGAACAATGAAAAATTTAATTATTTCAGGAATAGTCCTTGGTGGATTATTCACCAGTTGCGGGGGTGCTGAACAAGAGAATCAAAATGCTGATTCTAACAATACTGATAGCTTAACGGTCAACGAATCCAAAAAAATGGATACCGAAAGATTCGGAGATGTTGAAGTCTTGCGTTATGAAATACCTGGTTTTGAAAAACTAAGCTTAACACAAAAGAAACTTGTTTATTACCTCTATGAAGCTGGTCTTTCAGGCAGGGATATTATTTGGGACCAAAACTACCGTTACAACTTGGAAATAAGAAATGCTCTTGAGCATATTGTTAAAAATTATAATGGCGATAAAAACACAGAAGAATGGGGTCATTTGATGACGTACACAAAACGAATGTGGTTCTCTAACGGTATTCATCATCATTATTCAATGGATAAATTTCAACCGGAATTTTCTAGAACTTATTTAGAAGAATTGATTGCATCAACTGGCGCATCACTTCGACCAGAAATTCTTGAAGCAATTTTTGATAACTCAGCAGATAAAAAACGGGTGAGTTTGGATGACAGTGAAGATTTAATTCTGAATTCTGCTACTAATTTCTATGGGCCAACCGTAACAGAAAAAGATGTAGAAAATTTTTATAAAGAGAAATTAGCAAATGCTGGTACACGACCAGTAGAAATAGGCCTTAACTCTCAGCTAACAAAAGATGAAAATGGCAATTTAGTAGAAAATGTGTGGAAGACTGATGGTATGTATGGAGCAGCCATTACAAAGGTTGTAGAATGGTTAAAATTAGCTCAAGGTGTTGCCGAAAATGAGGCACAAGGAAATGCGCTAGGATTATTGATCGAATACTATGAAACTGGAGATTTAAATAAATGGGCCGAATATAATATCGCATGGTCACAAGCAACCGAAGGAGATATTGATTACATCCAAGGATTTGTTGAAGTATATGGTGATCCTGTTGGTATGAGAGGTTCTTACGAATCGATTATTCAAATCAACGACTTTGAAGCATCTGAACGAATGGCTGTAATGGCTGAAAATGCGCAATGGTTTGAGGATCATTCTTCAATTCAGGAAGAACATAAAAAGGCAAACGTAGTGGGCGTTTCGTATAAAGTCGTAAATGTAGCAGGTGAAGCGGGTGATGCATCCCCTTCAACACCAATTGGTGTCAATTTACCTAACTCAAATTGGATACGTGCGGAGCACGGATCAAAATCTGTAAGTCTCGGAAATATTGTACAAGCATACGAAAATGCAGGTGGGGAAGGAATTCTGAGAGAATTTGCACATGACGATGAAGAAATTGAGAGAGCAATTTCTTATGGTAAACTTGCCTCTAAAATGCATACAGCTATGCACGAGGTAATAGGACATGCATCTGGTAAAATAAATGAAGGAGTTGGCACCCCTAAGGAAACTTTAAAAAATTACTCGTCAACTTTGGAAGAAGCACGAGCGGACTTAGTTGCCTTATATTTTTTACTGGACGAAAAACTAATCGACTTAGGTCTAATTGAAACACTTGAGGTTGGAAAAGCGGAATATGATTCTTATATCAGAAATGGTTTAATGGTTCAAATGAGAAGATTAGAGCCCGGTGCAAATATTGAAGAAGCACATATGAGAAACCGCCAATTAGTCGCTGCATGGGCATTTGAAAAAGGTGCAGAACAAAATGTTATAGAAAAGGTTGAAAAAGCTGGAAAAACTTATTTCAACATAAATGACTATGAAAAACTTAGAGTGATTTTTGGTGATTTATTAAGAGAAATTCAACGTATAAAATCAGAAGGCGATTTTGCTGCAGGAAAAAACTTAGTTGAAAATTACGGAGTTAAAGTAGATCAAGATGTTCATAACGAGGTTCTTGAAAGAAGTGACGCTCTTGATATAGCTCCATATTATGGGTTTATGAACCCTATTTTAACAGCAGTTAAAGATGAAAATGGTGAAATCACTGATGTTACCATTTCTCAACCAACAAATTTTGAAACACAAATGTTAGATTATTCCTACCAATATGGTTTTTTAGGTAAATAATTGATCGCTTTAGGCGAATAATAAAGAAAGCGCAATTGGAGTTATTCTAGTTGCGCTTTTCTCGTTAGATTGAATGACTTTTACCCAAAAACTCTATCATGAAGAATAAAGAATTTGGGAACCAGCCAGTCGAACAAACATACTTTAAGCTGATTGAATTCGTACGCACTGGAAAGACAAATACATTGTATTTAAAACCCATAAAAGGACCAAACATATATACTCTAATTCTTACAGTTCTAACTAACGAAAATAAGCATCAGCAAATGACTATTGCATTTCAGTTAAAATGGTTCCGAATTTTATTTCATGCTTTTATTTTTATTGGAACCAGCTTCTTACTGCTCACTTTCAACGCTATTTTATTATTCACCAATGTGTTTGATGGAATGTTGTTCTTTAGCATTAACATTATGCTCATAATTTTACTTTATAAAAAGTTATTCTATTTTTCAAATGCCAGAATTATGAGATTTTACAAGGAATTAATGGCCGATGGAGCGCATATAGCTCTGAAATTTACGGGCATTGACTAAATGTTGATTATAAGATTTAGCAAAATTATGTAAGCCGCTATACCCGTTTTCATCACCAGGTTTTGCACACATATATAAGTAATCATGTTTTTCAGCGTTCAGAACAGCATCAATCGCTTTTTTAGAAGCCATGCGAATTGGACCAGGAGGCAAACCTGCATATAAATATGTGTTATACGGACAGTCCCTTTCCATATGAATATTCAAGAGACGCTTCACGCCTTCTAATTCATCACCCCAACAAAATTTAGCAGTTGGATCTGATTGTAATAACATTCCTTTTTTAATTCGGTTTAAGTAAAGTCCTGCAATTCGTGGCCACTCATCAGGTCTTGTACTTTGCTCAGCTTCGACTATCGAGGCCAAGGTAGCAACTTCAGATTGCGTTAATTGTAAAAAAACAGCTTTTGCTTTTCTTTCAGCATTCCAAAATGATTTAAATTCCTTTGCCATGCGATCTACAAATTCCTCCGCAGTCATGTCCCATTCTCCTACTTCATAGGTGTCTGATAAAAAAAGTGCCGATATTGTTTCTTTTCTAAAGCCGTATTTCTCCATCGTTTTTGGATCAGCTATATAGCTCACTATTGCTATTGAATCAGCCTCAATGTTTGGGGCAACTTTTCCTGCCATATCATAGATATCCCGACAAAGGTTAAAGGTTATTCTCACATCTTTTAATTCCTGATTCCCGTTTTTTAAAGCATAAATGACATTTTTATTTTTCATGCCCTTCTGGAATTCATATTTACCCGGTTCGACCTTTTCTTTGGTAAAATCAAGTTTTTCTGCGAATGAATTGAAAGCATCTTTCTTCATTATTCCCTCTTCTTCTAGAATCATTCCAACCTCTGACAAACCACTCCCCGTTGGGATATATATTAATTTATGCTGATCGATCTCGATGGCACTAAAATGTAAATCATAATACGGTTTACCAATAAACCAACCCGCCACAATTAGTGTGACAAATAAAACTAGAAATAGGATCTTTTTCATTCTTTAAATTAATTCTTTTTGAAATAAACACTCGTCTTCCCAGTCTCCTCCTTTAACAAACCAATTCTTTCTTTTACCAATCATTTTATAACCAGCTTTCTCAAACAATTTTAAACTATTTGTGTTCCCCCCCATAACACTGGCGTGTAAATTACGGATACCAACATTGTTCACAGCATAATCTGCAAGAAGTTCTAAACTTTCAAATGCATAACCATTACCTCTGAACTCTTTCTGAATTAATACCCCTACTCCAGCTCTCTGGTTGAATGGGTCAAATTCAAAAAGATCCACAGTACCAACTGGTAAATTTTGATTAAGTTCACAAATAATGAACCTAATTTGCTGCAATTGAAATAAATCTTGAGCCTGATTTACATATTGTTTAATCAAGTTTTTAGAGAAAGGGACAATCGTATTACTCACACGCCAATTTTCAGGATCATTCTCCCAGGCATAAAGCGCATCTGCATCTTCTGGCTCGATTGTTCTTAAATATATTTTATCCCCGGTTAGCATATTTTTTATTGAGCGAATCAATGTAAGAAAAAATGTCGTCTTTGGTATATTTACGGAGTTGATATTGTTTTGATTCATCAATATCTTCATCCATATTAATCTGAAAACTTTGACCAATTAATTTTTTTTCTTGTAATTCAGGTACTAATTCATAAACGAAATTTGCCTTACTTTCTTTAAAGAGATACGATTTTATTGGCGCAAGACAGGTATTGTCATTGACAGCTGCTTTGGAAAAAAGCTTAAAAACGTCTTCAATTTTAGCCTTAGACAACTCTAATTTGACTTCAATTAATAAAATTTTTCGTTGTGATTGTTTAAAAAAACGGAGGTAACTTTCAAAATCATCTCCAATTACTGCTTTTTTATGCGTGAGTGAATAGTATTTGTCGTTTTCAACAATTGCTAAATGAGGTATCTTCTCAGGTGAGATCAATACTAAATATGTCGTTTTTTTGTCTAATTCGGTTAAAGGTTGAATATTCTTAATTATTGTCATCAATCACTCCTTTAAATACATATTTTGCTGGCCCTTCTAACCAAATATTTTCAAATTCTCCGGGAGAACTTTTAGCGGTAAAATGAATATCAAGTTGGCCACCTTTGACATCTACTCGAATTTTACCAGCATTTAACTTATTCTTATAAGCATAACTCAGTCCACAAGCAGTGGCACCAGTGCCACAGGCAAAAGTTTCTGCTTCTACACCTCTTTCGTAGGTTTCAACTGCTATATGATTTTTGTCAAGAATTTCAACAAGGTTAACATTGGTCCCTAGCTCTTTAAATCGATTGGAATAGCGGATTGTCTGCCCGTATTCATAGATATCAATAGCTTGGTTTTTATCTTTATAGTGAATGTAATGTGGTGAGCCTGTTTGAATAAAATAATCATTTCCAATAAACTCAATTCCATCATATTGATGCATGGCAATTTTAACAGTCGACTCCGTTAGCTCGCCTTCATGTATGCCATCAATAGCTTCAAAAACGGTTTTTTTGTTTTTAATATGTCCTAAATGATGTGAAAATGCAACCGCACAGCGTGAACCATTCCCACAGAAACTCTGACTTCCATCAGGGTTATAAAAATCCATTTTAAAATCAGCTTTATCCGATTTTTCAATAAATATTAATCCATCTGATCCAATACCAAATCGACGTTCGCACCATTTTTGGACAAATTGCTGTTTATCGGCAACAAAACTCCCATTCCAATTATCAATTAGAATAAAATCATTACCGGTCCCCTGGTACTTATAAAACTCAATCATTTAATACTATATTTTTTTCAACCTCTTTGAATGGTTTGAATTCATGTGTTTCTTTAATTTGATAAAAAAATGCCTCATTTGACAAGTACAACACCTGATCTTTAGCATAAACCTCATATTCAAACTGTTCAGGCAAACCATATACAACCAACGTATTATGCGACAATTTATATCCAACAAAATTTATAGGAGACTCCCAAAACTGAATACTTAAATCCGTTGGTAAATGATTTTTGATGCCAAGCATTTCCTTCATTAAAGAGTCTTTGTTGGCGGGTTTATTCAGGTATTGAATCTTAACGCGTTTCGAACCTAAAAACTCATCTTTATTGATAGTAATCTCTTCATCATGACTTGTATCTCGTTCTATTATTTTTTGTTGAACTGTATCCCTTACTAATTGATCTTTTAAAGAGTCTAACTCTTGGAAATTTGAGTCCAATTCGTCCGTCAGAACAGGCACTTCAATTCTTTCCTTCTCAATTATCGTATCATAGACATATTCGGTCACTAATTTAGTGTCGGATGGAGCGACAACAATTTTTTTATCACCTGAATATTTTCCGATGAAAAAACCTGCGAAACCAGCAAGTAAAATAGCCGCTATGAAAACAAATAATCTCATTCTAAAACCAAAAGCAAAGTTAGTAGGAATTTTATACTTACCCATAGATTTGAAAAAGGGATTCTTTTTCTTCTTAGATGGAATTTAAATCTTGTGAACTTTTTTATTTGTTTAAGGACTTTGGTCCTTCTTGAGATTCGATTGACCAAAGTCCAAAAACAAATCAACATAATAGCGTTGAGTCAAGCGAGCAGCTTTTATAACATTGAAAGCCACAACCTGTTTTTGCGATAATAAAAATCTCTCAAAACTTATGCCAAAAAACGAAGACGTGTTTATAGCAGAAAATAGTTTGGCAAAGGGCGTAGCCTATTGTTGGAGCTCTTTTATTTGATTTGGCTCACTAGAGCCAAACCAAATAAAAAGCGACTAGGCGAAGACCGACCCTACGCAGCTTTCTGCGGTGAAGGGTTTGCCCCAAATTACAAGTATAAAAACTCTTGTAAATATTGATTTTGGTTTAGGTATACAGAATTTTTTTGGTAAGATAAACTTGGGTAGTATATAAATAAGCAGGTACCTTCTTTAATCCACTCTACCACTTTTTCAAAATGATTAAATGGCAATGCAGGACAACCGTATGATCGGCCAAGCATACCTCCGTTTTTTTCTAAAAATTCGTACGTTGCATACTTCGCTGCATGCATGACCACTCCTCTGCTTCTAGCCTTATTATTGGTATATTCTAGACCATCCAAACGCAAAGCCAAATCATATTTACCGTGATATGTCGTTGAAGTAGAGTAAAACCCAATACTACTTTTGTGTGAATTTGGCTTGTTGGAAAAATTTTGAGCATATAAACGCCCTGTATTTACGCCATGCGAGACGATCGATTTATGCAAAATTTTTCGATTACAAAGGTCAATAATAAAAAGACGATCTTGGCTCGATGGCTTTGAAAAATCAATAATTGTTAGGGTATTTTTTCTTTTAATTTTACCTTCAGAACTAAGGTTATAATAGCCTTTTAGACCTTGCATGAACGCAGTGTAAGACAAACTTGTATCCCGAAGGTCTTCGTAAACACTTTCTGCATACGCGTTAAATTTCAAGGCGGCAATTTGTTGTGTAGAATCGACAGAGAATTTAACCGTCGATAATTTACCTTCATTCGTTGTTGCTTTTACATAATTTGAATTTAAACAACCAATGAATGCGATCAAAAAAAGAAGGGTCTTTTTCGGATTACTCGTTATCATGGAGTCAAATATAGCAAAAAGGGTTATTTTTGCCGCAGAAATAACCAAAAAGTGAATACAGTTTTAGACCAGTCCCTTTGAGCTGCTTATGAAGCATGGATTTACTTTGGTTAAGACCAGAAAAGGAGCAAAAATAGATACCGATTTTAATGAAGAACATTGCCGAAATAGAAAAGAGAAAAACTTTTGCAATAATTTCTCACCCCGATGCAGGTAAAACCACGTTAACAGAAAAGCTGTTATTATTTGGAGGAGCAATTCAAACTGCAGGAGCTGTTAAAAACAACAAAATAAAAAAAACAGCGACTTCTGATTTTATGGAAATTGAAAAGCAGCGTGGAATTTCTGTTGCTACTTCCGTAATGGCATTTGAATATCTCGGAAAACAAATAAATATTCTAGATACTCCTGGTCACAAGGACTTTGCGGAGGACACTTACCGTACACTTACCGCTGTTGATAGTGTAATCTTAATCATTGACAGTGCGAGTGGTGTCGAAGCACAAACCAAAGCGCTAATGGAGGTTTGTAGGATGCGGAATACACCAGTTATCATTTTCATTAATAAAATGGACCGTGAAGGAAGGGATTCATTTGACCTCTTGGACGAACTGGAAGACATCCTAAAAATTAAAGTAAGACCACTTTCTTGGCCAATTGGAATTGGAGCAACTTTCCAAGGAGTGTACAATATTTATGATAAAGATTTAAATCTATTCGCTGCTAATAAAACCAAGATTTCCGAGGATATCGTTTCGATAGAAGATCTCAATTCGAGTGAACTAGAAGATACAATTGGCGAAGGACCAGCAAATGAATTAAGGGAAGAGTTGGAGCTTGTCGATGGAGTTTACGATGAATTTGACCGTGAAGCATATCTACGCGGAGAAGTTGCTCCAGTATTTTTTGGGAGTGCAATTAATAATTTTGGCGTTAAAGAGCTTTTGGAAACTTTTTTAGAGATATCGCCTTCTCCCCAAGGTCGTGAATCTAATGAAGGATTTGTTGCTCCAGAGGCCAAAAATTTTAGCGGTTTCGTATTTAAAATTCATGCCAACTTAGACCCGAACCATAGAGATAGAATTGCGTTTTTAAGAATAGTCTCCGGAAAATTTGAACGCAATAAATTTTATAACCATGCACGTTTGGAAAAAAAGCTAAAGTTTGCCAACCCTACATCTTTTATGGCGCAAGACAAGAGTATTATAGATGAAGCATTTCCTGGGGATGTGATTGGACTTTATGATACAGGCAGTTTTAAAATTGGCGATACGATTACTGAAGGAACCTCTTTTTCATTTAAAGGAATTCCAAGTTTCTCTCCAGAGATATTCATGGAGTTAGAGAATAAAGACCCGATGAAATCTAAGCAGCTTGAGAAAGGAATTCAGCAGCTTACCGACGAGGGGGTAGCACAATTATTTATTCAACAACCTGGTAACCGTAAAATTGTGGGAACAGTTGGGCAACTCCAATTTGAAGTGATAAAATATCGATTGGAAAATGAATACGGTGCGAAATGTGAATTTCAACCTAAACGCTATTACAAAGCCTGCTGGATGACCACCAATAATCAAGAGCAATTGGATCAATTTATTCGTGCAAAATCTATCTATATTGCTAAAGATAAGGACGATAATTTTGTTTTCTTAGCTGAAACACCGTTCTTGTTGCAAATGGCGCAATCAGATTATCCTGATATTCAGTTTCATTTTACTTCTGATTTTAAAGTTGAGCAAGAAAATTAATTTGATTTGAATTTTGTAGGACATGCTTATATCGCTCGAGAATACCCGGAATTAATTGCTGGTAACTTTGCTGGCGACTCATATAAAGGCAACCTTGAAAAATTTAGGAGCCTACCTCCGCATATACTACAAGGTGTTTATTTGCATCGATATATTGACGACTACACAGATTCTTCCCCTTATATAAAGGCAATTGGTAAAAAATTCCAAGACAAGGGCGTTCAAAAAATAGCGTATATCGCCACGGATATTATATTGGATCATTACCTTACCAAAAATTGGTCAAACTACTGTGCTAAACCATTCGATGATTTTGTCAAGATGGTCTACCACGAAACGGATCAAAACTTACATTATTTAGAAGATGATTTTAAAACAATGTATGCTTTACTGAAAGAACATGAATGGCTATACCAGTATCACTCAGAAGAGGGGATTGAGATGATTTTATGGCAATTTTCAAGAAGGATTGGGTTTAAGAATGATTTAGTGCGCTGCATGCAACTTTATTTAAATGATCGCGATTCAATAGATCTACTTTTCGAAAAGTTTATGAAATCAATAATATTTGACTCTCAACAATTTATTAAAGAGTTAATTGGTTAATTTTTCGTAGATTGATAAAGAAAATAATTTTTGTTGACCTTGTCCAAAAATTAAATGCCAACTATGCAAAAAATTTTACCTTTCCTACTATTCTGTGTACTAATTAGTTGCAAAAACGATGACGTTGAGCATTCTAAAAATACCCCCCCACTAATTCGTGATTGGAAGGAAATCAAGTCAGATAGTGTTTTGCACGTACTCGCTGAAAATAGCCCTGCTAGTTTTTTCATTTATAAAGGTAAAAATATGGGATACGAGTACGAATTACTCCATGAATTTACCAAAGACCATAATATTCGCTTGCAGGTTACCATGGTGAATGATCTTGATGATATGATCCATAAACTAGACAGCTGTATTGGAGATATCATTGCCTGTAACTTAACTATAACCGAATCTCGCAAGGCGCATATTGATTTTTCCGCTTCTTATTTGCAAACGCATCAGGTACTGATTCAGCGAAAACCTGAAGGATACCGTAAAATGAGACGCTCGCAAATTAAAGATTCACTTATTCAAAACATAGAAGCATTGCACGGTAAAACCATTCACGTTTGGAAAAACTCCAGCTTTTACAACCGGTTAAAACAGCTAGACGATGCCTTTGATTTAGATTTAAAAATCATAGCTACTGAAGGAGATTTAATAACGGAAGAATTAATTAGGATGGTAAGCGAAGGCGAGATAGATTACACGGTTGCCGATTATAATGTCGCCAAAATTGACACACGGTACTACCCCAATATCGATATTGATTTTTCATTGGGGAGTGATGACCATATAGCCTTTGGATTACGGACAACTTCTCCTCAACTAAGAGATACTTTAAATGCATGGTTGTTGGCAAAAGAAAATCGATCAACTATTGGTGAAGTACGTAGAAAATATTTTAAACGAAGAGCTTTATCAAATAAGGCAAACATGGTATTTTCTTCGCTGACAGGAGAGCAAATTTCCCCCTATGACGATGTAATTAAAATGGAAAGTGAAAAAATTGGTTGGGATTGGAGACTGGTATCGGCGGTAATCTATCAAGAATCGAAGTTTGAAATTTGGAAACAGTCATGGGCAGGTGCTTTTGGAATCTTTCAGTTTATGCCTTCCACCGCTCACAGCTATGGAATTTCTCCAAATTCTTCTGCTGAAGATCAAATAAAGGCTGGAATTAGAAAATTAAAAAAGAACTATAATCAATGGCTCGAAATCATACCAGACTCCAGCGAAGCTATAAAATTTACGCTTGCAACATTTAATGCGGGCCGTGCACACATTGACGACGCACGAGCGTTGTGCGAAGTATATGAACTAGACGATCTAGTATGGGATAATAACGTTGCTGAAATGGTTAAAAATCTAGCTAAACCGACCTATTATCGCCATCAAGTGGTAAAATACGGGTACTGCAGGGGGAGTGAAACCTACAAATATGTCAGTGAAATTTTACAACGATTTGAAGAGTATAAAGCAGCTTTTCCAAATGAATTAAAATCTTAAATACACTTTTCACTCTCTAAAACTGACTCAGAATAAAGAAAATCAGAACATCTGCAGAAGTTTAAGAAAATAAATGTATCTTTGCACCCGCCTTTACATGAAAGGCACCCAATATTGGGATAATCTATTATTAACTGAAGTTTCGTACTTCAAATTATAATTTAAAATGGCAACAAAAATTAGATTGCAAAGACACGGTAAAAAAAGAAGTGCATTTTACCACATTGTAGCGGCAGACTCAAAAGCAAAAAGAGATGGTCGATTCATTGAAAAAATTGGAACTTACAACCCGAACACTAATCCAGCAACAATCGATTTAGATTTCGATAGAGCATTATACTGGGTTCAAGTTGGTGCTGTTCCTACTGACACTGTAAAAGCTTTATTGTCTTACGAAGGTGTTTTATTAAAAAATCACTTGGATAAAGGTGTAAAAAAAGGTGCGCTTTCTGAAGCTGATGCTGAGAAGAAATTCAATGCATGGAAAGAAGAAAAATTAGGAAAAATCGCTGGTAAAGCTGATTCTGTTAGTAAAGCAAAAGAAGATGCTAAATCAGCTGCATTGGAAGCTGAAAAAGCTGTCAACGATGCACGTGCAGCAGAAATCGCTGCTAAAAATGCTCCAGAAGTTGAAGAAACGGAAGAGGCTGCTACTGAGGAAGCTGCTACTGAAGAAGCTCCAGCTGAGGAAGCAAAAAACGAAGAAGAGTAAAACAACCTCTTGGTTTAAATTAACCGAAGATGTTTCTCAAATCGGAATGTTATCGACTAGGAACAATCTCTAAATTGTTTAGCTACAAAGGAGAGGTTAGTATTTTTTTAGATGTTGATGACCCCGAGGAATACAATTTTTTGGAATCAGTTTTTGTTGAATACGACAATAAACTGATTCCATTTTTTTTGGAACGTATTCAAATTAGAAAAAACGGTACGGCCATCGTTAAATTTGAAGATATCGATTCGGAAAAACAAGCCCAAACTATCCTAAAATGTGGCTTATACTTACCGCTAGAATCTTTGCCTGAACTTGAAAACAACGAGTTCTATTTTCATGAGATTGAAGGATTCAAAGTGATTGATCAAATTCATGGCGAAATTGGGTATGTCAATCAAGTTCTCGATTTATCAAACAACCCTTTAATTGAAATTAACTCGAATGGTATTGAAATTCTAATACCGAAACAAGATCAGTTCATTATAAAAATAGACCGCGAGCAAAAAGTATTATCCGTGAACTGCCCTGAAGGTCTTTTAGACATGTATTTTGGAGAAGAGGAATGAGTAATATTTTTCAGTTTAAGGAGTTCAATATTATTCAAGATGTTAACCCGCAAAAAGTAGGAACCGATTCCATGCTTTTAGGTGCTTGGACTTCACAACATCACAATAAAATACTTGATATTGGAACGGGAACGGGAATTTTAGCTCTCATGGCCGCGCAAAAGAATCCTACTGCTTCCATCACAGCAATTGAGCCTGATGTTCACTCAATGAAAGAAGCCGAATTAAATTTCAGAAATTCAAAGTTTTCCAACCGTATCCTTGCGATTAATACCGCTGTTCAAAATTTTGGAGCAATCGAAAAATTCGATTTGATTATCTCTAATCCTCCCTATTTTGAAAATGCCTTTTTAAGTGAGGACTCTAATCGAAATAGAGCTCGGCACACCAACGATTTACCTATCCATGAGTTTTACCTGGCTTGTGCTGAACTTTTAAGTGAAAAGGGAACTTTATCCATAATAATCCCTTCCCATTTAGAAGAAACTCATATAGAACGTGCCCTAACGGAGGAACTATTTCCAAAAAGAATTCTAAGAACCCGTCGTCCAAATGGAGTGTCCATTCGCACACTAATCGAATACAGTTTTAGCGAAATAAATCCGACAACATCTAATCTTCTTGTCAAAGATCAGAATGGTAAATATTCATCTGAATATATAAACTTAACCAAAGATTTCTATGGAATAGATTTGACTAAACGATAACAAGTTAGAGTTCTCCTTCAAACTCAAACAAAACATTCTTCCTAATTATTCAACTGTTTTTTGGGAATATAAATATTCTTAAGGTGTTTAACCTCAGTTTGCAAATCTAAAATTGCTTGAGTCAATTCACTCTCTTTAAAACTCGATGTTGGTAAATCTGATGATATATAATTTACAAAACGCCACATTTCAACAATATCATTCGCATGTACTTCATAAGGCTCGTACAATGGATTTGTCGAACATAATTGAAAGCATTGATTATCATTCAAACGTTTGTATACATTCTTAAAAACAATTCCATCATCGACCGTTACAACGATATGAGGAAAACCATCTTTAATCGTATTCCAATTTTCTACATACTCTCCAATGACATAGCTTCCATCTGAAACTGGCGGCATCGAATCACCTTTAATTGGAAATGTCCTATATTTTCTGTCTTTCTTTAAAAAAGGTAAGTTAAAAGTCGGCAAAACACTAATAAATTCAGGGTCTGAATAACCTGTGGTATATCCAGCCCTAGCTTTCTTGGAAACTAACTCAATATTATCATTGTTTTCTTGATCAACTGTTATCGCAATTACCCGGACACTTTTACCTTCCACATCAACTTCAATTCCCTTATCTATTTTCTCCCATTCCGCTTCAGAGATTTTTGCTAACTCAATTTTAATGAGTTTGTCCAGAGAAATATTAAAGAACTCGCTAAACTTGGTCAAATTTTCCAAATTTGGTTCCGCTACTCCATTTTCATACCCACTATAAGAAGAACGAGTCAACCCGAGTGCAGACGCTAACTCCTCTTGAGACATTTTTTTTCTCTTTCTTAATAATTTCAAATTTTCTCCTATGATTGAAATGCTCATTGTAAATAACCAATTGATTAATATCTAGTCAAATATAATGAATAATATCTGATATTTTAATCATTTGAACGAGATTTTTCGAATAAAAATTTCACGAACCTCAGAAATATCTTCAGTTGAATAAAGTTGAATATGACCACTATGGCAACTGAATACGGCTGTTGAATACCATCCTAAATTGACTTGCTTAACAAATTTTACTGCAACTTTAATACTATAATTATCATCTTGATTCAGTGAAAAAAACGAGGGTCGGAAATAGATTTTTTCTCCATTTACAAGGATTTCATTAACCGGTCCAAAAAAACGTGCTTCTTTTAATGATTGTGGATTATTATAAAAATTACTTGGAGAATCAATTCTCTTAATTTCACCTTCGTCAATGAAAATTATTTTATCCGCCCACTCCATTGCTTCAACCCCATTATGCGTAACCATAATTACGCCAAGCCCTCTTTCTTTGACATAAGATTTAATATGCGATTCAATCACATTTTTGGTTTGAAAATCAAGCTGATTAAAAGGTTCATCGAGCAATAACAATTCAGGCTCATCAGCCAAAGCTCTTGCCATGGCCAATCGTTGTTTTTGGCCTCCAGATAATTGTTTTGTGGAAACATCACGGTACTGCGTTAAATTTGTAATATCCAATAATAACTCTATTCTTTTGCGCTGGTAATCTACATCAAAAGCTAGTAGTCGTAGCCGAATATTTTCTTCAACCGTATGAAAATCGTTTAAATCAAAATCCTGATTCACGAGTTTAATTAACTCATGACCGGGTACTAATTTTTCTGAAGCATCTAAAACAAGTTCGTTTTTCAACTGCACATCTCCCTGGCTATGCGGAAGCAATCCAGCAATTCCTTTTAGTAGTGTCGTCTTTCCTTCTCCACTTGCACCGAGAATTACAATGATTTCTTTCTTTTCTAATTTAAAAGAACAGTTTCTAACGACTTCCTTCTTATCATATTTAATTGTGAGGTTTTGAACACTTAGTAAGGACATGTTCAAATTTACAAATCACATCAATAGAGATTAAACAGACTATAAAATTCTTTCAACAACTACTTTTTTATTCTTCCACTGTAATATAATAAGATTCAAATTCATTTACAGAAACGTAAAATCTTAATTCGTATACGCCAGGTAGATCAAAGCTAATTGGGTAATTATACGATTTCTCTATAAACTCATCGATACAATTACAGCCCTCATAAACAGTCGTCATCCAAACAGTCAAGATGTTAGAATTTCGTTCGACTTCAAATTCCACTTGATTGCCACATGAATTATCTACAACATAGTTTAATCCAACATCAAATATTTCATTGACTGTTACCGTATCTGGATAGTTATAAATAAAAGCTGGTGTCAATTGTTCGTATCGACAATTATCAACTTGTTTTTTACAGGATAAACCTATTCCTACAACCGCAATTAATGCGACGATGATTTTTGTTTTCATATTAATTCCTTCTCCTTCTTTCAGCTTTAGTTATTTGCTAATCAATTTACGATGCTTTTATTTCATTGGTTGGTATCGACAAGGCAAATCTATATAATTCGATAAAAATAACTGTCAAAAACAAAAAAACGGGTTCCAAAATAAATTGAAACCCGCTTGACAAATTACTTCTTGATGCTTAAAGAACGTCCATTCCTTCAAGTACATCCATCACATTTCTCACTGCTTTTGCAGAGTCATTTAATAATGCTTGTTCATCTTCATTTAAATCTACTTCAATAATTTTTTCAATTCCGTTTTTACCTAAAACCACAGGAACTCCTAAATAGATTTTGTCTTGTCCGTACTCACCTTCTAACCATGAACATACAGGAAGAACTCTTTTTTGATCTTTCACTATCGCTTCAACCATTTGAGCAGCCGCCGCACCTGGCGCATACCATGCAGACGTACCTAACAACTTAACGATTTCGCCTCCGCCAAATTTAGTTCTCTCGATAATCGCATCTAATTTTTCTTTTTCAATTAATTCAGTTACTGGAATTCCTCCAACTGTTGTGTATCTCGGAAGCGGCACCATAGTATCACCATGTCCACCCATCAATAAAGCTTGAATGTCTTTAGGAGAAACGTTTAATTCCATCGCTAAAAATGAACGATAACGTGCAGTATCTAATACTCCTGCCATTCCCATCACTTTACTTTTATCAACCTTTGCAGACAAATAAGCTGTATAACACATTACATCCAAAGGGTTAGATACAATGATTATTTTGGCATCTGGTGAGTGCTTAATAATGTTTTCAGTTACCGATTTTACAATTCCCGCATTAGTTGCTATCAAATCATCTCTTGACATTCCCGGTTTTCTAGGAATTCCAGAGGTAATTACAACTACTTCAGATCCCGCAGTTTTTGCATAATCATTAGTTGAACCTGTGATTCTTGAATCATATAAGTTAACTGGAGAAGTCTCCCACATATCTAAAGCCTTGCCTTCAGCAACACCTTCTTTGATATCCAACAATACGATTTCATTTGCAATTTCATTATGAGCAAGCACATTAGCACAGGTTGAACCAACATTTCCAGCTCCTACAACGGTAACTTTCATCTTTTTAGATTATAATTAATTAGTTATTTGTTTGATCAATTGCGAAATTAAAAGTTTTTTTAAACCTAAACGAAATTTATACTCGCATTTTTTTATGAATTTTGACTTTAGCTAAACTTTTCTGGAAATGATGGCAACCCTATAATTCAGCCAACGTTTAATTGAATGTAAACACCGTGGAAAAAAAAGAAGAATTAAAAGAAATCGTAGACGGTTGCATCCGAGGTAAGCGCAAGTTTCAAAAGCAATTATTTGAAATGTTTTACGGTAAGATGATGTCTGTTTGCTATCGTTACGCTAAAGATGCGGACGAAGCGCAAGATATGGTGCAAAACGGTTTCATTAAAGTATTCAAAAAACTGGATGTTTACAATTTTGAAGGTTCTTTGGAAGGTTGGATAAGAAGAATTATGGTGAACACTGCTATCGATCAAATTCGAAAAAACAAAAGAGACCCTTTCTTGATTGACGATGAAGAACGGGTGCAGGATTTCGAAGAGGATCCACCATTCTCCGTTGAAGAGGATGAATATTACGCGAAATTAAAAGCAGAAACTGCCATAGAGGCGATTAGTGAGTTATCCCCTGCGTACAGAATGGTTTTTAACATGTACGTAATAGAAGGATTTACTCACAAAGAAATCGCTGAATATTTAGGGATAAGTGAAGGTACTTCTAAATCCAACTTAGCAAAAGCGAAACAAAAACTGCGAGCGCAACTAACGATAAAGTTCGCGAATTTGAACGAACATGAGTGATATTGGTAAAATATTTAAATCAGCAATTGAAGGGCATGAAATGCCTTTTGACGCGGGTGCATGGGACAAACTAAACAAACAATTGGATAATCCCATGGAGGATGCTGTCAGAAATGCTTTAGAAGGGCACGAGGCGCCCTACAACCCCAAAGCATGGAAAGCAATAAAAGGGCGTGTACATTCTACGCCTTCAATTCTGCATTGGGTGAGTGGTACTGCTGCTGCATTAGGCTTGATTGCAATGGGCATATTTGTGTTTACCCCTAACGATGATCTGGATGTAATTGTTAATGCTACACCTTCCTATAAACATGCTCCAATTAGCTCAATCGAAATTAATACTGATAAACAAAAAACTGAGTCTGAGAATATTCTTGAAGAAAAAAGCCTTGCTGAAACCGAAGAAATTCGCTCAACAAGTGAAACAACCGAAAAAAATATAGCGAGAACGAATAATGCGGATTTTATTACTCCAATTTCTAGTTCATCTTTAGCTCCAATCGATTCTTCTACAGAATTCGTAATCCCTGATATGACTCCTTCTTATACTGAATCTCCAAAATATGGAGAAGAGGTTAAGACGCATAAAAACGCTAACGAAGATTTTTCAGAGCACAATCTTAAAAATAATGAGTTTTTAGCGCTTTTCAGTATTGAGTCTTCTACTATTTGTACAGGTGAGGTAGTTCATGTAAGTCCTGAATCATCTGAAAATAACTTGATATACGAGTGGTTATTCGGAGATGGAAACCGGAAAACAGCCCTGAATGCACAACATAGTTATATTCATGCAGGATCTTATACAATAAGTCTAAATGTTTATGATCAAGGTCATTCAACATTATTAGCCACACACACTGAAGCAATTCACATCAAGGAAAGTCCTGCTGCAGATTTTACAATACATCAGCCCACAGAACATCTTCCTGCATTTCAATTCGAATGTTTAACGGAAGAAAAGGAGCATGTAACTTGGAAAATAAATAATCAGCTCTTCGCGGATAAAGATTTATTCGAATATACTTTTAAACAAAAAGGGGACTATAGTGTACAACTCAAAACTACAAATTCGAATAATTGCTCATCAATTATAGAAAAGTCCATAGAAGTAAAAGAAGATTTTAATTTGTACGCCCCAACCGCTTTTTCTACCGAGAGTGCTACGAATAATTACTTTATGCCGTCGGCCCTAGAAGTGATGAATAAAGAATTTGAGATGGTAATCTTTAACAAAGCCGGGAATCAAATTTATCAAACCAAGAATGTGAACGAACCGTGGAGAGGTATAGACTCTCGTATGAATGACATGGCTCCTTCTGGTGAAATGTATACTTGGATCGTGTATTTGAAAAATTCAAATGGCACAACGGATCGTTATTTCGGACAAGTTTTGAAATTATAATAATTCAATATTTTCGATATTCAAAAGTGTGATTTATTTAAAAATTGAATCACACTTTTTTTAAATACTTAAATTTTATCTCGATAATTTTAGGTTCTAAATTGAACTTTTACTAGTTTTACTCGTTATTACAATTATACCAAACAGCAATTGACGATAAACATGTCTCTAGAAATTAAAGCTACATTAAAAACCCCGAAGGTAATTGTTAATCCAGAAAATGGACAAATATTACTCGCTGGGATTTCAATACCCGAAGATCCCTACTCATTTTATTCCCCGATAAATGAGAAGATCAATGAATACTTACAAAATCCAAATAAGAAAACGACGCTAGAATTTAAGTTAGAGTACTTTAATACGAGCTCGACACTTGTCATACGAAATTTAATCCGAGACCTTTCTGAAAGTACTGTCAATACAGAGCTGGAAGTAAAGTGGTATTACGAACAATATGATGATGATATGAAAGAAGCTGGGGAAGAGTTCAAACTTCTTTTTCATAAATTAAACTTCAACCTTGTCGAGGTTGAAGAATTTTAGTCGCAATCGATATCCCCTCTATTCAATATCAGTTGTACTTTTTTAACTTTCAACTGCTTAATTCAAATCGTTTTTAAATTTTCTTATGTTTTTTTTCGCTATATTGCGTCATTAGAAAAAAAACTACCATGAAAATTTCGAAGTTACATTGGATTATTACGGCCGTACTATTCGTAAGTCTTAATTATCTATCTGCACAAAAAGTTTACACAGGACTCGAAGCCTTAAAACGACATAAAAACACTGAACTTGTTCGTGAAAGCAAATTCAGCTCTTTGCCGTCTTATATCAAATTTAAAGATGAGGGCCAAATTGATATAGACGATCTTGCAAAATGGATGAACAACAATTTCAGATTTGACCCAAATATCAGCTTTAAACTTCTCCGTGAAGACGTTGATATTTTAGGACATACTCATTATCGATTCCAACAAACGTACAACGGAAAGCCCATAGAGGATGCTATATGGATTGCACATACAAAAGCAGATAAAGTATACTCGTTAAACGGCCTAATTTATGACAAAATTCCAGCGGAAAGTACTCCCGTTTTATCAGAAGATGAGGCCCTCAATAAAGCTAAGGATTTTGTTGGTGCTTCTGTTTATAAATGGGAATTGCCGATTGAGGAACAACATATTAAATGGGAACAAAACAATCCGGAAGCAACCTTTTTCCCAACGGGAGAACAAGTTATGGTTTCTAAAAACTGCTCATTTCTATTGAATGATTATCGACTTGCGTATAAATTTAACATATACGCGCATGCCCCCTTATATAGAGCATATGTTTATGTTGATGCAATCACGGGTGAGGTTATTCGTGAAAACAAATTAATTTATCATGCCGACGAAGAAGGCACTGCTCATACAGCCTATAGTGGTGCTCGAGAAATTATCGCAGACAGCCATGAGGGAGAATATCGATTGAGAGATGCCTCACGTGGTGATGGCGTTCGTACTTTTGACATGAATGAAGGGACTTTTTACGGAGATGCTGTGGATTTTATTGACGACGATAATGATTGGAACAATGTAAACCCGGAAAAAGATGAATATGCTACTGATGCACATTGGGGAGCAGAAATGACTTACGATTATTTCTTAAGTGACCATGATCGAAATAGTATTGACAACGCCGGATTTCAATTAAACAGCTACGTCCATTATTCTGTAGATTTTGATAATGCTTTCTGGGATGGAGAACGTATGACTTACGGAGATGGTAATATCTACTTCACTCCCTTGACTGGTCTTGATGTATGTGGTCACGAAGTAACACATGGATTAACAACTTTTACGGCTAACCTCGTTTATGCTGATGAATCTGGTGCTCTAAACGAATCGTTCAGTGATATTTTTGGAACAGCAATTGAACATTTTGGGCGACCAGAGGATTGGGATTGGTTAATTGGATTAGATATCGGATTAACTGGACCGCTTAGGTCTATGTCCAACCCAAATTCAGAAGGGGACCCAGACACCTATTTTGGAGATTATTGGGCTCCTCTTGGTGGTGGCGATAGCGGCGGAGTACATACTAATAGTGGTGTGCAAAATTTCTGGTACTATTTGCTATCTGTTGGTGGAACAGGCACAAATGATAATGGAGATGCTTATGATGTTGAGTCGATAGGTATTGAATCAGCTAGTGCAATTGCGTTTAGAAATCTCACAGTGTACTTAACGACCAGCTCACAGTTTAACGATGCTCGTTTTTATTCTTTAGTTGCTGCAGAAGATTTATTCGGAGGTTGTTCATTTGAAGTGCAACAAACAGGAAACGCGTGGTACGCAGTAGGTGTTGGTGAAATCTTCAGTGCTGAAACTACTGCAGATTTCGTAACAAGTGATACAGTTGGTTGTACCCTGCCTTACACCGCAAACTTTACAAACCTAAGTTTAAACGCGATGACGTATACTTGGGACTTTGGCGATGGCGGTACGAGTACTGATGAATCACCTTCTCACACGTACACGGAAGAAGGAACTTATACTGTAACGCTTACTGCGGATGGTGGAGAATGTGGGACAGATGCCATTACTAAGACGGCTTATATCGTGGTTGATCCGACCATGGATTGTGTCATAATTATGCCAGAATCAGGTGGAGGCTCAACACAAACAAGCTGCGAAGGTACTTTATTTGATAGTGGTGGTCCTGATGCACAATATGGTGCCGCTGAAGATTCATGGATTACAATTGCTCCTTTTGGGGCGTCTTCTGTTAATCTATCTTTTGTAATGTTTGACATTGAAGAAGGCTCTGATGATATATGTGATTACGACTATCTTGAAATTTATGACGGTCCGAGTGATTTATCACCGTTAATCGGTCGCTATTGTAACACTGTACCGCCTTCCGACATTACTTCTACAGGTGGAGCAATAACCTTAGTTTTTCATTCAGACAATTATTTACAAGAAAATGGTTTTGAAATAGAATGGTCGTGCGAAATTCCTGTTGAATTACCAGATGCAGAATTCACAGTAAATTCGGAAGAAAGTTGTTCTGGCCTGGTTTATTTTACCGACTTAACGACCAATGCTCCAATAGAGTGGTTATGGGAATTCGGAGATGGATCAACTTCAACTGATCAGAACCCAGAGCATACTTATGCTGGTGATGGAACATACACAGTTAGTTTAACAGCAACAAATATTGCTGGGGAAGATGTCGAAGTTAAAACAGATTATATCGTTGTAAATAGTCCTGAAAACCCGATTGTTTCAGGTGCTGAAATTTGTGAGGATGAACCTGCCACCTTAGTTGCTGCTGGTGCAGGTACAATAAAATGGTACGAAGACGAAATGGATGAAACTCCGCTGCATATAGGTCCTAGTTTTATTACCCCTGCACTCGCCACAACAACATCTTACTGGGTTGAAGACGATGTTTTTGATGACCCTCAATTCGTTGGACCTCCCAATAATTCTTTTGCCGGAGGAGGAAATTTTGCCGGCGACCAACACATGATTTTCAACAACCCTACCCCAGTTACTTTAAAATCTGTAAAAGTTTACGCAAATGGTGCTGGAAATAGAACGATAGAGTTAAGAGATAATGACGGAAGCATCATTGAATCAAAGGTCATCTATATCCCAGACGGAGAAAGTGTTGTAACCTTAGATTTAGCTCTTCCTGTTGGTTCAAATTTACAATTAGGAACGGCCTTAGGTAGTACTCCGAATTTGTACAGAAATAACGATGGAGGAACGACCTACCCATATATACTCGATGGTTCTGTTGAAATCATTAACAGTAGTGCCGGAGATAATTTCTATTATTTCTTCTATGACTGGGAAATCCACACCTACGAATGTGTTAGTGACCGTGTAGAAGCCGTGGCAAATGTTTCTGACGCCTATGAAATAGTCGTAGATGATAACCAAACCATTTGTATTCAATCGAGCTCAATTATTTTAAACGCAAGCGAAACAGGCGGAACCTGGTCCTCAACATGCGGTGATTGTATTGATGAAGAAACTGGCGAATTTAACCCTGCGTTGTCGGGAGAGGGTTCTTGGGTTGTCACCTACTCTATGGAAGACGAAGAATGTTTATCTGGCAACACTTTAACTGTTAATGTTGTGGATTGTTTGAACGTTGGAGATGAGGAAGCCAATAATATTAAAATATACCCTAACCCCACAAAAGGAAACCTGATTATTGATACAAAGTACATCGGAGGGTCTATTTTGATTAAAGATATTATCGGTAAAACCATTCTGAGAATTGACATCAGCAGTGCATCCACTATTATCGATCTAAATCAGTATAACGCTAGAGGTACTTACTTTGTTGAATTTTATGACGATCAAAATTCATTAAAAGCAGTAAAAAAGGTTGTAAAACATTAACAATTTTCTTAAGATATGTAAAAAGCAGTCCACAGAGGCTGCTTTTTTTTGGCCTTCTATATCCCGCAAGTTTAAATACTTTATATTTGCCTCAATTTAAATTGAATTTAATCAAACAAAGATATATACAATGAAAAATACCGCTTTAACAAATACACACATTGAATTAGGAGCTAAAATGGTCCCATTCGCAGGATTCAATATGCCTGTTCAATATGAAGGAGTAAAAGCTGAACACGAAACAGTACGACAAGGCGTTGGAGTTTTCGACGTTTCGCACATGGGAGAATTTTTAATCAGTGGAGAAAAAGCACTAGAATTGATTCAACGCGTATCTTCAAATGACGCGAGCAAATTAGAAATTGGTAAAGCACAATACAGTTGTCTTCCAAACGATAATGGCGGAATTGTAGATGATTTAATTATTTACCAGATCAAGGAAGAACAATACCTCTTGGTGGTAAATGCTTCAAATATTGAAAAGGACTGGAACTGGATAAGCTCTCATAATACCATGGGTGCAGAAATGAGAAA
This sequence comes from Crocinitomix algicola, assembly GCF_001661595.2. Classification (GTDB taxonomy): domain Bacteria; phylum Bacteroidota; class Bacteroidia; order Flavobacteriales_D; family Crocinitomicaceae; genus Crocinitomix; species Crocinitomix algicola. The sequence continues at coordinate 48,423 of NZ_LYPF02000012.1, read as the reverse complement.
CCTCTCTGACGATTATTCTTTACTGGCTATTCAAGGACCTAAAGCAGCCGAAGCTATGCAAAGCCTTACTTCAATTGACTTGGCGGGAATACCTTTTTATAATTTTAAAGTTGGGCCTTTCGCTGGAATCGAGCATGTCATCATCTCTGCTACGGGATACACAGGTTCAGGTGGCTTCGAAATTTATTGCAAAAATGATGAAGTTCAAAAGATTTGGGATGCGGTATTTGAAGCAGGTAAAGATTGGGGCATTAAACCTATAGGATTAGCTGCCCGCGATACCTTGAGATTAGAAATGGGGTATTGTCTTTATGGTAACGACATTAATGATACAACTTCACCTTTAGAAGCAGGATTAGGTTGGGTGACTAAATTCACCAAAGACTTTGTAAACTCTGAAAATTTGAAATCTCAAAAAGAAGAAGGTGTAAAGAGAAAATTAGTTGGTTTCGAACTAGTTGATAGGGGTGTCCCAAGAAATGGATATACAATTAACAATGTTAACGGTGAAAAAATTGGAGAAGTAACTTCAGGAACCATGGCGCCTTCATTAAATAAAGCTATTGGTCTTGGGTACGTTACAGTCGAAAACTCAACCGTTGATTCTGAAATCTTTATAGAAGTAAGAAACAAGCAATTAAAAGCTATTGTTAAAAAAGCTCCATTTTACAAAGCTTAAAACACAAAAATGATAAAATTTTAACCGTTTAAGCTTTTGTTTAAACGGTTTTTTCAGTTAAAAAAACAAGTAACCTAACTAACTAACAGGAACTTAACTAAAAAACATACCCTTTCATTATTTACCTGCTTTTGAATTGGTTATTTACATTTGAAATTCTATATTTGCAGGCTTGAAAATTGTACATTAGATAAACTATCACTTTAAATGAGAAATAAAGGATTTTTTTGGTCAATAACTATCGCATTAGCATTGGCTTGTATTTATCAGCTTTCTTTCACGTTTGCGACTAACCGAGTTGAAAACGACGCTGAAGAATACGCAGAGAATAAAATTGACTCTTTGGTAGGAGCGAATACTAGCGTTCTTCAAATTGGAGAAACGGAGTATGATTTGTCAACGCCTGCTGATAGTAGTGAATTGATCAATTTATACAAAGGTGAATATTTAAAAAGTCAAATGAATGAAGAAATTCATTTTGCTGGTTTTACTTACGCCGAATGTAAAGAAAACGAGATTAACTTAGGACTAGACCTTAAGGGAGGGATGAGTGCTACACTCGAAATTTCTGTTCCGGAACTTGTTGCTTCACTAGCTGGTAATACCCGCAACTTACAGTTTAAAACAGCTTATGATGCGGCTAATGAGAAAACAAATGCTGGAGAAGGTGATTTCATCGATTTATTCGTTTCTGAATTCGAAACAGCAAATCCTGAAACACCATTAGCTAAAATCTTTCACATGCACAACCCTGATCAGTTAGCGGCAGAAGCTACTAATGAGGAGGTAAATGCGTTTTTGAAAGAACAAGCCAACAATGCTTTAGACGGAGTTGAAATTATCATCGAAAAAAGGGTGAATCAATTTGGGGTTGCCCAACCAACAATCCAAAAACAAGCTGGTTCGAACAGAATATTTGTTGAATTACCAGGTGTTAGTGATAAAGTATCTGTTCGTAGAAAACTACAAGCAACAGCCAACTTAGAGTTTTATGAAGTTTATGATAATGCTAGTGGTATTTCGAACATCTTATTAAGTAAAGAAGAGGAATTAAGAAAAGCATTAGCAGGTATTGAAGTTGAGGAAGAAGCAGTTGACACGGTGAACACAGATTCAACTTTGACTGCGAATGAGACGCCTGACTCTACAAACAATCCAATCGATGATTTACTCGGTGAAGATTTAATCGAAGATGATTTATTAGAAGAGGACGAAGTACCTGATTCTGCTAAAACACGTGCTGAATTAGAGAAAAAATATCCAATTTCATCTGTTCTTTCAATGGCTTACGAATACAATGAGGAAGGACAACCTGTTGGATTCCGTTCAGGATCTGTTATTGGTTATGCAAACGTTAAAGATACGGCTGCATTGAACGCTCGTCTGCGTCATCAGGTAATGCGGACTTCTTTGCCACAAGACTTAGTTTTCATGTGGGATTCTAAAGAAATTGAAGACGAAAACAAACTTCCTACTGGTGTTGTTGGCTTGCACGCCATTAAAGTACCTAAAAATGGTCCTCGAGTGAATGGAGAAGACATTGACTATGCAGCTTTAGATGATTCACAAATTGGAAGTTATGGTGTTAGAATGGTCATGAATAAAATTGGTGCTTCGAAATGGGAGGACATGACTACTGATAATCTAAACCAACAAGTAGCAATCACCATGGATGGTTTGGTTTTCTCTGCACCAGTGGTTAACGGTGTTATGACTTATAACTCTTCAATTACAGGAAGCTTTACTTTAGCTGAAGCAAATGACTTGGCAGGACTATTAAATGCAGGAGCTCTTCCAGCACCAGTTAAAATTGTTGATGAATCTGTAGTAGGAGCTTCTTTAGGGCAAGAAAATATCTCAGCGGGAATTTGGTCTTTCCTTTTAGCGTTATGTATTGTATTAATTTATATGGTATTTTACTACAATAAGGCAGGTTTAATTGCTGACGCTGCATTAGTAATCAACATTTTCCTACTAATTGGTGCACTAGCTTCACTGAAGGCGATTTTAACTTTACCTGGAATTGCAGGTATTGTTTTAACTATTGGTATGTCCGTAGATGCAAACGTTCTAATCTTTGAGAGAATTCGAGAAGAATTACGTAACGGTAAAAATGTTAAAGGAGCCATTAAAGAAGGATATTCAAAAGCATTATCTGCAATTTTGGATGCAAATATTACTACACTATTAACCGGTATCGTTCTCGCAACTTTTGGTACAGGACCAATAAAAGGATTTGCAACAACTTTAATCATTGGTATCTTCACCTCTTTCTTCGCAGCAGTAGTTATCACTCGATTGATTGTGATGGCTTTTGTTGAAAAAGACCGCAAAGTCCAATTCTCTACAAAAATCACAGAGAACTGGTTCACAAAAAATAATGTGGCCTTCGTTAAAAAACGTAAAATGTTCTACTTGGTATCAGGAGCTGTAATCATTGCCGGTGCTATTTCATTGGCGACAAGAGGTCTAGATTATGGGGTAGATTTTGCGGGAGGAAGACAATATAAAGTTGTTTTCAATGATCAAAACGCAGACTATGAAGGGATTAGAGAAGCTTTAAAAGTTGAGTTCGAAGGAGATGAACCAAATGTAAAGATGGTAGACAATACTTCAACAGCTCTAATTACCACCAAGTATAAAATTGAAGACGCAACAGGAGCTACAGACAGTTTAGTAGAATCTAAGCTTCGTGCTGGTTTAACTTCTTTTGGCGCATTTGAAACCACTGAGTCAAAGAAAATCGCTCCAACGATTTCTAAGGACTTGAAAGCAAACTCGTTTTATGCAATTGGTTTCTCTCTACTTGTAATTTTCTTATATATCCTGTTCCGTTTTAGAAAATGGCAATATGGATTGGGTGCTCTAATTGCAATGGCGCATGACGTTATTATCGTTTTATCAATTTTCTCAATTTTCCACGGATGGATTGGATTCTCAATGGAAATTGATCAAGCCTTTATAGCAGCAATACTTACTGTTGTTGGTTATTCAATTAACGATACGGTAGTTGTATTTGATAGAATTAGAGAGTACTTAGGTTTACATACTAAGAAAAACAGAAAAGAAGTGATTAACATGGCACTGAATTCAACTTTAGGTCGAACGGTTAATACTTCTGTTTCTACTTTCATAGTACTATTTGTCATCTTCTTGTTTGGAGGTGCTGCAATTCAAGGATTTGTATTTGCATTAATGGTAGGTGTTGTTGTTGGAACATACTCTTCATTGTTTATTGCAACTCCTGCAGTAATAGACCTTACAAACGAAGAAGAAAAAAAATAAGATTTACACACAAAATTTGAAAAGCCTTCCTTAACTTTGGAGGGCTTTTTTAGTTATATGACATTACTCTTTTTAAATAGTATCGGTGGATTTGAACTTATTTTCATCCTTCTCGCTGTCCTAATGCTTTTTGGTGCGAAAAGCCTTCCAAGTATCGCTAAAACTCTTGGCAAAGGAATGCGTGAAATTCGAACTGCAACAGACGAGATTAAACGAGACATACAAGACTCTACGGCTGACTTTCGTAACGGAATTCGCGAAAATAATCCACTTACCGATATAAAAAAAATGATAGAGGAGGAACCACAGCAAAACGAACCTCAAGATTTTAAACAAGATAATCCTGATACCAGTCTAAAGGCTCCAGAGGATTCTCAACCCATACAAAACAAATCAAACAAACCGACTGAATCATGATGTATTTTTGGCTCATTTTAGGCTTAGTTACACTGGTATTCGCAGGTGACTTTTTAGTTCGTGGTGCAGTAGGAATTGCTAAGAAATTCCAAATTTCAACCCTAGTTATAGGTATGACAGTAATTTCTTTTGGTACGTCTGCCCCAGAATTATTAGTATGTATTGATGCTGCCATGGGAGGGCATCCTGAAATAGCGATAGGGAATGTTGTTGGATCCAACATCGCAAATATTGCTTTAGTCCTTGGAATTTCAGTTCTCATTCTCCCAATAGTCGTAGACCGAAATTCTAAGCGAATAGATTGGCCTATGATGATGTTTGCCACCTTACTTTTTCTTTTATTCTCGTTAGATGGAGAAATACAACGCTACGAAGGAATCATTTTATTCACAATTTTAGCCATTTTCACATATCTACTCATTCGAAATTCACGAAAAGCTACAAAAAAATCAAACGAAGAAAATGTCGCTGAAAACGCTGAAATTAGTCAAGTCAAAGACAAGCCCCTTTTATCTATTTTTTTCTTGGCCATTGGCTTAGTAGGATTATATTTTGGCGCAGAATGGCTTGTATATGGTGCGACAGAAATTGCAATGAGTTTTGGCATGGAAGAACGCGTTATTGGCGTTACTGTCGTTGCATTTGGCACTTCAGTACCAGAATTAATAACATCTGCTGTTGCAGCTTACAAAGGCGAAACAGATATATCAATTGGTAACTTAATTGGGTCTAATATCTTTAATATTATGGCAGTGGTTGGATTAACTTCTATTGTAACTCCAATAGCGGTCTCAGAAAAATCAATTCAAGTTGATTATTGGTGGATGATTGGTATTGCTTTAGCTTTATTCCCAATGCTTATTTTTGGTAAAAAAGTTGGTCGCTTTAAAGGTCTCTTACTTTTAAGTTCATACGTTACTTATATATCAATTTTAGTCATGAGTATCCAATAAAAAAGGATTACAAAATTGCAATCCTTTTCTACCTTTAATCGATATTTTTTTAGTCTTTTAGTCTACGACAACTACTAAGTATTTTGATACTTTCCAAAATGACTTGGGGTCGTTAATTTTAATACTGTGATTTTGACCATTAGTTTGAATGCTATATGAACTCGATGGGTGATCAGTAATGAATTTAACCTTCTTTCCTACCACATCAATTTTATCCACTTTTGTTAAGTCAATTTTAGTAAAGTAATCATCGTTTAAATCTCCTTTAATTGAAGTCTTTTTACCCATCCCAATAAATCCTCCTTCTTTAACAATTACTCCGTTGTTAATTAATTCTTCCTCCGAACCATAAGCATAATAAACGGTGTTGAGTTCTTGAATTGTTTCAGCTGCAATTTGAGACTGTTCTTGATATGCCTCTAATAATTCAACGTATTCTTTATCCAGTTCTGCAAGCTCAGTTCTTAACATCTCAATTTCTTCTTCCTGAACTTCAATTTTGTTCATCAAATTTGAAACCATTGCCTTAAATTGATCAATCTCAAGATTTTTATTCGCCAACTGTTTATTCAATTCGCTAACCTTTTTTTGATTTGCTTCCCTTAGGTAATTAATATTTTGAATTTCTTGTAAAATCCATTGCTTTCCGTCTTCAGCTAATTCTATATCATTTGATCGGTATCGAATTTCATCCTCTTTCAGATTAATCATCGCTAAATTTTCTTCAATTTCATTAAAGAGCATAATTGATTCATTTAAAACTGAATCTTTTTCTACCAGTTGATTGGAAAGTTCTCTGTTTTCGCTTCTTAACCTTGCTAATTCCTCGCTTTCACCTGAATTTGAATCAGTAGCATCATCGCTTGAAGCGTTACAAGAAATTAAGAGTGATGAAAATAAGAGTGATGTGATTATATACTTCATTTTAGGTACAATTTGTGTTAGAACAAAACTAATTATTATTTAATTCAAATGCTTATTTTTGGGCTAAAATCAGACAAAATGCAGAAATCATTCTTTTTATTGTTAGGGTTCATCTATTTTTCGATGAATGCGCTAGCAACCGAAGTACATTATCAATTAGAAATGCCTAATCCAAACTCTCATTATTTTGAGGTTACAATGGATATTTCTGACCTTAAATCGAATGAAACCATTTTAAAAATGCCCGTATGGGCGCCTGGATCATACCTCGTACGTGAATTTGCCAAGTCTGTGAACCTCGTAAAGGTATTCGATAATAAAGGTGTAAAAATTCCAATCGAAAAAATCAATAAAAACAGTTGGTTAATTAACACGAAAGGTCATTCCACCATTAAAGTAAAATACGAGGTATACGCTTTTGAATTATCGGTAAGAACGAGTTTTTTAGATGATTCTCATGGATATATTAATGGTACTAGCATGTTTATGTACATTAAAGATAAAAAAGGTATTAATGGAAAATTGACAATCAAACCTCATCCTAGTTTTAAGAAAATTGCAACCGCTTTACCGTTAGAATCAGGTACGACTTATACATTTAAAGATTATGATCATTTAGTCGATTGTCCTATTGAAATTGGTAATCATCAAGAGTTTTCTTTTGAAGCTGCAGGCGTTCACCATAAAGTAGCGATGTATGGAAAAGGGAATTACGACATTGAAAAACTAAAAACGGACATGGCTAAAATTGTTAAGTCAGAAACGAAAATTTTTGGGGAGAATCCGAATAAAGAATATTTATTCATTATCCATAATCTTACGAATCCCTCAGGAGGATTGGAACATAAAAATTCTACCACTTTACAAGTTTCACGCTGGACATATGAAGGCAATAGCTATTTCGGGTTTATCAGTTTAGTTGCTCATGAGTACTTTCATTTGTGGAATGTTAAACGATTACGTCCAAAAGAACTCGGACCATTTAATTACGACGAAGAGAATTACACTGACTTACTTTGGGTAATGGAAGGGTTTACATCTTATTACGACGAATTGGCCTTAAGACGTGCTGGACTTTATACCCAGGATCAATATTTGGGAAAATTATTTGGAACAATAAATTATGTTGAAAATCAACCTGGTAACCTTGTTCAGCCCGTTGCGCACGCAAGTTTCGATGCTTGGATTAAGGCTTATCGCTCAAATGAAAACAGCGTAAACACAACGATTTCTTATTATTCTAAAGGGCAAATATTGGCTGCAATGTTAGACATATACATCATTACCAAGTTCAAAGGCAAGAAATCATTGGATAACTTTATGCAAGCTCTCTATCAAGAGTTTTACAAAAAGAAAGATATAGGGTTCACTGAAGAGGAATTTCATGCTGCATTAGAGGATTTTTTAGGTGAAGATATGGATTGGTTTTTCGATAACTACATTTATGGCACTCAAGTAATTGATTACGAAAAATTTTTCAAAGGCATAGGATTGGCTGTAACCGGTCAAAAAACCATTCCCAACTCAAAACTTGGAATTCGTACAAAAACTGAAAATGGAAAAATAAAAATTACTACGGTATACAGTGGTTCGGTTGCAGAAGAGCAAGGTTTAAGTGTTAATGATGAAATTATTGGGTTTAACGGATATCGATTAACCGAGGCGGTTACAATGGACCATATTGATGAACTATCAGTGGGGGAAAAAATTGATTTATTAATCGCTAGAGATGGAATTTTATTATCGTATACGATAACCATAAAAGAATCGTTCAATATGCATTATGATTACAACCGGAATTTTGACGGAAATCAAGAAAAATTATTTGACTACTGGTTAAGAGTTGATGAATTCTAAATTGAAAGTATCACAAAAAATATTTCCAAACTACTTAAAACGATTTCTGCTCAAAGCAGCAGTTTTTGTTTTAATTTTTACGATTTGTCGTTTACTCTTTTTAGTATTCAACAACCAGCTTTTTCCTGTCGTATATTTTAGCGATTTTTTAGCTGGATTATGGTTTGACATTGTCACAACAGCCATCGTATTTCTACCTTTATTGGCCCTAGAATTAATTCCGAATAAATGGCGAGGTTTAAGGTTCTTCCAATGGGTTCTAAGAATTGGATTCCACCTCATTTTATTTTTAACAGTGTTGATGAACCTAATTGATATTGAGTACTTTCAACACACCTCAACCAGATCCACCGCCTCTCTGGTTGATATGTTAGGTTTTGGAAATGATTTGCAACAACAAATGCCGAGCTTTCTACGCGACTTTTGGTATTTGTTAATAGCATTAATTTGCTTACAGATACTCGGGGGAATTTTATACGAAAGAATTAATAGATTAAAGGAAGACAGTCAATCGACAACGTGGTTGAAACAATCCATAATTTTCCCCATAATTGCTGGTTTATTTGTTATTATCGGTCGTGGAGGTGTTGGATTAAGACCAATTTCTACACCAAATGCAGCTTCATATACCATTGACCAAAATATACCTCTTGTCTTAAATTCTGCCTTTTCAATTATAAAAACCTGGGGAAACATAGAACTCAAAGAAAAAAACTATTTCTCGGATGAAGTTTTAATCGAACGATTCAATCCGATTCAATCCTACGCCGACAAGCCGATCTTAAACAACCCTAACATTGTAATTATTTTATTAGAAAGCTTTTCTGTAGAATATATTGCAAGTATCAACGGCACGAAAAACGTTTATACTCCATTTTTAGATTCATTAATTCAGCAATCTTTAGTGTATACCAATTGTTATTCGAACGGGAAAAAATCTATGGACGCAATGCCTTCTGTGATTTCTTCAATTCCTAAACTTATGGAGAAAGAGTATTTAACCTCATCATATGCTGCTAACAAAATCGAATCGCTACCAAAAATTTTACGGCAAAAAGGTTATGAATCAGGATTTTTTCATGGAGCAACAAATGGTTCAATGAACTTTAATGTTTTTTCAGATGTAACAGGTTTTGACCACTATTATGGGAGAACAGAATATGCTAATGATAAAGATTTTGATGGTACATGGGGAATTTTTGATGAGCCTTTTTTAAAATGGTCTGCCGATCAATTTGATCACATGAAACGTCCTTTTTTCTCTACAATTTTCACCATTTCTTCGCATCCCCCCTACACTATTCCCACTCCCTATAAAAACAAGTTTAATACCGGTCCAACAGAAATGCATGATGCCGTTGCTTATGCCGATTATGCACTCAATCAATTCTTTAAATACGCCCAGACTAAAGATTGGTACGACGAAACTTTGTTTGTTTTAGTAGCAGATCATACACCTGCTTCTGGTACGCCTATTTATTTTAAAGATATGGGAAATATGCATATCCCTCTCCTATTTTATCATCCAACAAACCCTTATTTCAAAGGGAGAAAAGATAAAGTTGTGAGTCAGGTCGATATCATGCCGTCCATCCTTAATTTAATTGGCCACAATGAACCGTTTTTTGCTTTTGGTCAATCAATATTTCAAGATAAACCAGGGCAAAGTGTGAGTTGTATAGGAGATAAATTTTTGTATTATGGAACTTATCAGAATAAGAACTATTTGCTCGTTTATCAAAATGAAGAAATACTAGGCGTTTATAATTTAAAAGATCAATTACAAACAAAAAACCTTGGTGGTAATGTAGCCTTATCTGCTTATCTTGAAAATCAACTAAAAGTGATGATTCAAACCTATAACAAAGCATTAATCAATAACCAAATGACCGTCGATTAATTTGAATTCTAAAAAAAGAATATTGTTCATTATTAACCCTATTTCTGGTGTAGGGCGTAAAAACATCATTCCTCAACTGGTGGATGAAATATTGGATAACCGACATTTTGAGTGGAAGTTCCAATACACTCAATATCGTTTTCATGGTAGAGAGATAAGTGAAAAACAGAAATCAAAATTTGATGCTATCGTTGCCGTAGGTGGGGATGGTTCAGTAAATGAAATTGGTAGTGCACTAATTGATAGTAAATGTGCCTTAGGTATTTTACCTTGTGGTTCGGGAAACGGTGCTGCTAGACACCTCGGTATTCCTTTAAAACTAAAACAGGCGATTCAACAAATTTCAGCTTTTAAGCCTCAAAAAATTGATACAGGAATTGTAAATGAACATGCTTTTATTGGTACTTGCGGTTTTGGATTTGACGCGCATATCGCCCATCAATTTGATAAGTTTGGAAAACGAGGATTTCTGTCTTATGCTAGACTTGTGTTACGCGAATTAAAAACATATAAACCACCTTTATTCATTGCCAATAACGATAGTTTTTCAATAAAAAAAGAAGCGCTTATGTGCAGTATAGCAAACTCTGCACAATTTGGAAATGGTTTTGAAATTTCTCCAAAATCGTCCATGCAAGATGGTAGATTTGAACTCGTATTTTTAGAAAAGTTTCCATGGTATAAAAGCCCTGAACTGGCGATAAAATTTTTCAAAGGAAAAATTGATCGATCCCAACACCATACCCTTATTAATTTTGATGCTCCTATTCACCTAAAAACAGAAAACGAAGAAAACCTACTATGTCATATTGATGGTGAGCCAATAACACTCAGAGAGCCAGCGAAAATAAAAATCAAACCTTTGAGTTTATCAATTCTTTAAGTCATGTTTTTTCTACAAATATTTAGTTTGATTTTGGCGGTTTGCACCTTATTATTTGGAGCCATCTGCTTTCAACATCAAAAGAAGGATTTCTTTATAATTGGGTTGATAGTAGCGATCTTAACTATAATCCTAAGTTTGTTTCAATTTCAAGGAATTTTGCATAACCTAAGTATCCTGTTTTACCCAACAATATTAGCCATTTCAGCCTGGTGTATCGGTGTGGTATTCTTAATCCTTTCGAAAGCCAACAATAATTCAAGGCTTGAAGACAATGATTATCTGAATGAAATAATAAACTCGGACGATGAAGATTGGGATATCGACATTGACTAAGCCTCCTCTCCAGTAGACCGTTTTAATTTACCAATTTTTCTGAAAATCAAAATTAACCCAAACAAAACAAGCGGTAAACTTAAAATTTGCCCCATGTTTATCCCAAACGATTCGATTAAACCTGCATCATCTGTTCCACCCTGGCTCTCTTTTATAAACTCAATAAAAAAGCGAGCACTAAAGAGTAAAGTAAAGAAGACTCCAAGTAAAAAGCCGCTTAATTTTGCTGCATTTGTTTTCCAGTACAGCCACATTAACAATCCAAAAATTACTAAATAACAAATAGCTTCATATAATTGAGCCGGGTAACGATTTGGCACTTGCTCTAACACGTATGCAAACTTAGGATCATTCGCTATCATGCTATACGCATCGTGTAAATATTCTCTTCCGGTCAAACGAATGGCTTCCCATTGATTAATATCATGCCTTAAAAATTTAAATCCAAAATCAGAATTTGTAGCTTTTCCTACAATTTCATGATTGAATAAGTTTCCTAATCGAATTAAAAAAGCCGCAAATGCTGTCGGAACGACTAATCGATCTAAAATATAAACCATTGGTCGTTTTATAACATACTTCGAAAGTAAAAAAGTAGCAATAATAATTCCTATAGCGCCACCGTGACTCGCTAGGCCACCTTCCCAAATTTTAAGCATACTAATCGGATTATCGCTGTAAGACTCCCAATCATAAAAGAACACATGCCCAAACCGCGCACCAAGAATCCCACCGAGTAAACTGTAAATCAAAATCTTGTCCATCCAACCTTCTGGTGCATTTTCACGCTTAAGCATCCTGTCCATAATTCGATAACCCACCAAAAAGCCTGCCGCCCACATTAGCCCGTACCATGCTGGCAATTTAAAAGAAGGAATTACACGCGGCTCAAAGTTCCAAACAATCTCTAATAAATTCACAATTCAAAATTTTGGTCTAAATTAATGATAATCTAGAGACAAATTTCAATTGTTGAAAAAGCGTGAAAGATTAACCATAAACTTAATGCTGTCTTTACATAAAAAAATAGAACTTTGTAGAAAAGGAAACTTATATTTAACCTTATGAAGAAACTAAATTTTGGTGCTGGACCATGTATACTACCGGAGGCAGTTTTTGAAGAAGCTTCAAAAGCAGTTGTAGATTTTAATGGATTATCGATTTTAGAAATATCGCATCGCAGTCCTGAATTTGTTGCTGTTATGGAGGAAGCACGTCAATTAGTACGTGAATTGCTGAACGTTCCAGAAGACTATACAATCTTATTCTTACAAGGTGGTGCAAGTTTAGGTTTTTTAATTTCGGCTATGAACATGGCTAGGGAGCATAAAAAAGCTGGATATATTAATACTGGAGCATGGGCGTCTAAAGCGATTATTGAAAGTGAGAAGTTAGGTCTAGATACAGTAGTTTTAGCGAGTTCAAAAGAAAAAAACTTTAACTATATCCCTGATTTTAATTTAGTTGAAAAAGTCGATTATTTACATTTCACATCAAACAACACCATTTATGGGACACAGTTTAAAGAGTTTCCAAGTGTAAGTTGTCCATTAGTATGCGATATGTCTTCTGATATTTTTTCGAAAGAGATTGACGTTTCAAAGTTTGACTTAATATATGCGGGAGCTCAAAAAAATATTGGACCTGCTGGATCAACCTTATATATTGTTAAAAATACAGCCTTGGGGAAATCTTCCTTTAAATCTATTCCGACCTATTTAGATTTAGAAACCCATGCTAAAAAAGATTCTATGTTTAACACTCCACCGGTTTTTGCTATTTATACTGCAATGTTAAACTTGAGATATTTAAAGCAAAATGGAGGCATTAAAGAAATTGAGAAACTAAACAATAAAAAGGCGGCACTACTCTATTCGGAAATAGACAATAATCCAAGTTTTGAAGGAACGGCCAACAAGAACGATCGCTCAACGATGAATGTGACGTTTACTTTGAAAGATGATAAAGACGCTGAAGCATTTGATAATGCTTGGAAATCTGCAAATATTGTAGGTTTAAAAGGACATCGCAGTGTCGGTGGATATCGTGCGTCAATGTATAATGCTTTAACTATTGACGCAGTTGAAAGACTTGTTGATGTGATGCATAACTTTAAATAAAAATATGAAGATCTTAGCAAATGATGGAATTGCAGATGCTGCAATTAAAAAATTGAATGATGCTGGTTTTGAAGTTTCAACCGTAAATGTTCCTCAAGATCAACTGGTTTCTGCGATAAACTCAGAAAACTATTCTGCCCTTTTAGTTCGCAGTGCAACCAAAGTGAGACAAGATTTAATCGATGCTTGCCCTGGGCTTAAGTTAATTGGACGTGGTGGTGTGGGGATGGATAATATCGACGTAGAATATGCAAGATCAAAAAATATTCATGTAATTAACACTCCTGCAGCTTCATCTCAATCTGTTGCTGAACTAGTAATGGGTGAACTTTTCTCTTTGTCGCGATCATTGTACGATGCACACAGAAATATGCCAGATGAAGGAAGTACAAATTTTAAATCACTAAAAAAGGCCTACAGTAAAGGGCAAGAATTAAGAGGAAAAACGATTGGAATTGTAGGATTTGGAAGAATTGGCCAATCGCTAGCTTCTTATGCCCTTGGTATAGGAATGAAAGTAATTCCAGTGGATGTACAGTCAAATACGGTTGAAGTACCCGTTAACATTTATGGTGTTGGGACACTAAAAGCAAAATTAACGCCATTAAACAACCTTATTGAAGTTATTGGTGAACTGGATTATATTTCAGTACATATACCCAAACAAAAAAATGGAGCAGCTGTCATCGATGAAGACTTAATTTCAAGAATGAAACCAGGTGTAATAGTAGTGAATGCTGCGCGAGGTGGTGTTATCGATGAAAACGCATTACTTAAAGGGTTAGATTCTGGCCAAATTGCAGGAGCCGCGTTGGATGTCTTTGAAAATGAACCTACTCCAAATTCAGTTTTATTAAAACATAACAAAATTGCTTCAACGCCACATATAGGTGCAGCGACTGTTGAAGCACAAGATAGAATTGGCTTAGAATTGGCTGAACAAATCATTAAATACCTTAAATAATAATTATGACCATTGTATCCCCTTCTCTTTTGGCGAGCGATTTTGCCAACTTACAATCTGAAGTCGAAATGATAAATTCGTCAAATGCCGATTGGTTTCACGTTGATGTGATGGATGGTAATTTTGTTCCAAATATTTCATTTGGTTTACCCTCTGTAAAAGCTGTTGCGAAACATGCTCAAAAGCCTTTGGATGTTCATTTAATGATTAATAATCCTGATCAATATATAAAAGCGTTTAAAGACGCTGGGGCAGCATTTTTAACAGTGCATTATGAAGCTTGTACACATTTACACAGAACTATACAAGCTATTAAAGCAGAAGGAATGAAAGCAGGAGTTGCTTTAAATCCACATACCCCGGTACATTTACTTGAAGATATCATTCAAGATTTAGACTTGGTTTTAATTATGTCAGTAAACCCTGGGTTTGGAGGGCAAAAGTTTATAACAGAAGCGGTTGAAAAAACGCGTAAATTAAAAGATTTAATCGTTCGTAAAAATGCAAATACACTTATTGAAATTGATGGAGGCGTAAATGATGAAACTGGGAAACTATTAGTTGATGCGGGTGCTGACGCTCTTGTCGCGGGTAGTTTTGTATTCAAATCATCAGATCCTAAAAAGACAATTGATACCTTAAAAACGCTTTAATTTTCTCCTAAAAATTAAGGATATCCAATCTTTTTATGGATTTTATCGTATTTAAAGCTAGTAACGTTTAAGCGTACATTTGTGATATTACTACCTAAACAAAATATGCCTCGCTGGGTCATCTTTTTACTTGACCTTACTATTTGTGTAATCGCTTTATTGGTTGCCTATTTTATTCGATTCGATTCAACTGACCTACCCTTTGATCAAGAATTTGATATTTTTAAAAAAGGCTTGCCCATCTACCTCCTAATTCGAGGAGCTTCTTTTTTCCTTTTTAGATCCTACAAAGGTATCATACGACACACGAGCGCAGAGGACATCAAAAAAATAGCCTTGTCCGTG
The DNA here is from genome assembly GCF_001661595.2 of Crocinitomix algicola. Taxonomy (GTDB): domain Bacteria; phylum Bacteroidota; class Bacteroidia; order Flavobacteriales_D; family Crocinitomicaceae; genus Crocinitomix; species Crocinitomix algicola. The sequence goes on along the minus strand of NZ_LYPF02000012.1, from coordinate 33,107 downwards.
ACATTCGGAACGATCGTCATTGTCATCATCTCGTTTATTAAACATGAGTGGTGGGATAGTCACTATCTCTTTCCTAGCTCGATTATTATGGTTGAGTTCTTTGTATGTACGTTCTTTCTTCTCGTTTTTCGATTCATAGTTAAGCTCATGTATACGGAAGACCTAAAAAAAGAGAAAGACTTAGTTCCAACCATTATTTATGGATCAGGAATTTATGGCGTAATTACAAAACATACTATTGAAAAAGAAGCGAACCTTGCCGGTCGTGTAATTTGTTTTGTAGATGATAACAAAAAGAAAGCGGCAAAAACACTTGAAGGTATAAAAATTATTCACAGCTCTCAATTGGATGATTTTATAAAAAAGTCTAATGCAAAAAAATTAATTGTCGCCATTAAAAATCCCGATAAAAGTAAAAAAAGAGCGGTAATTGATATTTGTTTAGCCAATGATGTTGAAGTTCTAAATGTACCTTCTCCGACAAAATGGATTAATGGTGAATTTACATTAAATCAAATAAAAAAAGTTCATATTGAAGACTTATTGGGACGTGATTCAATTGAACTAGCACCCGATCGATTAGCGAATGAATATAACTATAAAACAATATTAGTTACCGGTGCAGCAGGTAGTATTGGATCTGAAATTGTCCGACAACTAACAGCTTATACGCCGGAAAAGATTATCATTTTGGATCAAGCTGAATCACCGCTTTACGAATTGGAAATGGAGCTAAAAGAGAAAGGACTTTTAGAAATGACTGAATCTGTAATTGCGGACATTAGAAACGTTGAACGATTGAGAAATGTTTTTAAGACCTTACAACCCGACCTTGTTTTTCACGCTGCTGCCTATAAACATGTTCCTTTAATGGAAAACAATCCTTCTGAGGCCATTATAACGAATGTTCTAGGGAGTAAAAACTTAGTTGATTTAGCTTTAGAATATGAAGTTGAAAAATTTGTATTAATATCAACAGATAAGGCTGTGAACCCAACAAATGTCATGGGTTGCTCTAAACGAATTGCGGAAATTTATGCGCAATCTGCCAACCAGTTAAATAAAACAAAATTCATTACTACACGATTTGGTAATGTATTAGGTTCGAACGGTTCTGTAATTCCTTTATTCAAAAAACAAATTGCAAACGGAGGTCCTGTAACGGTTACTGACAAAAGAATTACGCGTTTTTTTATGACAATTCCTGAGGCCTGTCAATTAGTTCTCGAGGCCGAATCTATGGGAAATGGTGGAGAAATTTTCGTCTTTGATATGGGCGAATCTGTTTGCATTTATGACCTCGCAAAAAAAATGATTAAATTGAGTGGATTAGAACTCGGAAAAGATATTGAAATTAAAATTACAGGACTTCGACCAGGTGAAAAATTATACGAAGAACTTTTAACAAACGAAGAAAACACACAGGAAACTCATCATCCTCAAATTTTGATTGCACGCGTACGAAATTATGATTTTAATGAAGTATCAGAAAAAATTAATGAACTCACGCAGCTATTTGACAGTCAAAATAATATTCAAATCGTCAAATTGATGAAGGATATAGTTCCCGAATACGTAAGCAACAATTCAATTTACGAAAAACTAGACAATCAATGATTACCACACCAGTACAATTAAGATTTAGTGATTTTGACATGGGCGGCCATGTACATAATGCCATGTATCTCAACTATTTTGAAGTCGGAAGAGTTGGATTTTTTACAACTACCCTAGGTAAAAAATGGAATTATAAAAAAGACGGATTAATAGTTAAAAAAAATGTAATTGAATATCATATCCCCATTTTCATTGAAGATGAAATTAAAGTGGAAGTAGGGTGCAGTCATATTGGTAACACTAGTTTCACTTTAACCTATAAAGTAATAGATCACGCAGGTCGTATAAAAGCAGCTGGAGAATCGGTAATTGTATCTTTTGATTATAATTTAAACCAAACGACTAAAATATCAAAAAAAATGCGGGATGTATTAGAAGCGCATTTGATTTAAAATTAGTACATTGCGTTTTCAAAACTCAAATTTATGAAAACGCTATTCACCCTAGCTATTGTATTTATTGCTATTTCGAGTAATTCTCAAATTCCAACTGACAATCTTATTCTGTATTTACCATTCGAAGGATCTGCTGATGATGAAAGCGGTAATGAATTAAATGGAATTGTTGAAGGTGCTGAACTTACTGAAGATCGTTTTGGACTGGAAGACAAAGCCTATTCATTTGATGGAATATCTGATTACATTTCAATTCCCGAAGATCCATTGATGAATGTTGAGTTTCCATTTACTGTCTCACTTTGGTATTATCGAGAAGAGACACCAGATGGAATTGAAATGTTGTTTAAATCAGATGCCAATGATCATACATACAGTGGTTTTTGGATAAACATGGCTGCGACGGGTCAAGTTGTCGCTGCTTATGGTGATGGTGATGGGTTTGGAGCTGGTCATAGAATAAGTAAAAAATCGACCGATGCTCCTGCTAATGGAGAGTGGCATCACGTTCTAGCTGTTTATCATGGTCTTATTGATATCGATCTCTATATTGATTGTGTTCTAGACCCTGGGTCATATTCAGGAGGAGCAAATAATATGGCCTATTTAGGAGAAAACTCTTCCATCGGTAGATACGACTGGCGAATTTTTGAGGGTGAAATTGATAATATTAGAGTTTATAGTGATGCAATCACACCTGAAGAGGTATTAACTTTCTGTGAAGAAGAGCCTTGTGTAGAAACTATTTATAAAATTGATACAGTGACATATCATGACACAATCACTTATGTGGATACACTTATTCATTACGATACATTGACTTATTATGACATTCAAATCTATTATGATACAATTGTCCATGTTGATACTATTACCTATTATGATACTGTCTACGTCCAAATGACGGGCATAAATGAATCTCAACTAGAAACTATTCCAATAAAACTTTACCCGAATCCAACAAGTGACATTCTTACGATTGAGTTTGGAGAAAATTATTCCTATTTAGAAGATTATACTTTTACAATTATTGATGAATTAGGTCGTGAGGTTTACAACAATAAAATTATTCATGAAAAGCACTTTGTGGATTTATTATCTTTAGGTCTCTCAAACGGAACCTATTATTTCCAAATTTTGGATGGGAACAGTTACGTTCAGAAAGCACAAAAATTTGTCCTAAATAAATAATTCAAGTGTGAGCAAAAATGGGATTAAAAAATCGACATATGAAAACATCTTTTTTTATTGCACTTTTTTCTTATTTTGTAGTTGGACATAGTCAAATTCCTACAGATAATCTTTTGCTTTATATTCCTTTTAACGGAAATGCTAATGATGCTAGTGGAAACTCATTAAATGGAACCGCTTCTGGTCCAATACTAACTGAAGACCGAGGGGGAAATACAAATTCAGCTATGGACTTTGATGGTATTGATGACGTGGTTACAATACCATATTCACCTTTGTTGGATCTTGAATTCCCATTCTCCGTATCCATTTGGTTCTATAGAAATATAGAGGCAGATGATATCCAAATGTTATTTAAATCGGACGCTAACGATTTAACTTATAGTGGTTATTGGATAAATATGGCTGCATCAGGACAAGTTGTAGCGGCATACGGAAATGGTGCTGGATTTGGTGTTGGAGCTCGAGTGAGTAAAAAATCGACAGACCCACTTTCCATTGGTGAATGGCATCATGTAGTTGGTGTATTTAATGGACTAAACGATATCGATCTTTATATTAATTGCGTACTCGATCCAGGATCATATTCTGGGACAGCAGCATCAATGTCCTATTTAGGTGAAGACTCTAAAATTGGTCGTTATGATTGGAGAAACTTTACGGGAAAACTTGACGATTTACGTATTTATAGTGACGCATTAACTGCTGAAGAAATCGCATCAATTTGCAATGAGAGACCCAATAGCCAAAATATGGAAATTGAAAGTGAGCGTGAAGACAAGCTTATTTCGATATTCCCTAATCCGGTTAATGATATTTTAAATGTCCAATTAAGCACAAATGAAAAAGATATTGTTGACTATAACATTCAAATAATTGACCCATTAGGAAGGTTGATTCACGTTGAAAAAGCAACAACATCGCTCGTTGAAATTAATCTCAAAGATATTAATATTGCTAATGGAATGTACATTTTTAATATTGTAAATTCTTTCAATGAAATTATTGGTTCTGAGAAAATATTACTCGATCGTTAATTCAATATTTTATTATTAAGGCATAATATTTGACTATATTTAAACTGTTCAAACTTTAAATATTAGATTCAAATGAAGTGTCTTTTCTCTTTCTTATTAATATCAATTGGTTTCATAGGATTTTCTCAATTACGGCATGAAATCAATGATAATAATGTACAGGCTAAACCTGCTGCACCACAATGTCGCGAATTAATGATGGTAAAGGACTGTAGCGGATTTGTTTATTCAGAGTTTTTCAATGTTGATGGACGTGAGGTTGAAGTTATAATGCATGGAAAGTCTGGAAAACCATTTACTGGAGAATGTAAAGTTTGTTATCAAAATGGTTATTTAAAAATGCATTTAAACTATATGAACGGACGTTTATATGGCCAAGACACCGTTTATTATGAAAATGGTAAAATCAATCTAATCACAAGCCATGACACAGAGGGAATGGGGAAAGAGGATGGAACATGGAAATACTATCGGGAAGATGGGAGTTTAAAATGGGAAAAAAAGTATGAAATGGGCTTGGCGCAAGGTGAGCATCGTTATTATTTTCCGGATTCGACCATTTGGAAAATTGAGGTGTATAAAAACAATCAACTTCATGGTAAAAAACAGGAATACTACCAAAATCAAACATTAAAAAAAGAGATTGACTATAAAAATGGGCAATGGGATGGAAAATACATCACTTATTTTAAAGATGGTCGAGTTGAATCAGAACAACAATATGTGAAAGGACTCAAAGATGGGCCGTCTGCTTATTATTACCAAAATGGTGAATTATTTTATACTGAAAACCATGACATGGGGTCGCGTGAAGGAACATTTAAGCGTTTTTATGCAACAGGCAGAATGTGGACCATAGAAAATTACAAGAAAGACAGAAGGCATGGTCAATTCGAAGAGTTCTACGACAATGAAAAAAACACCATTAAATATAAAGCTACTTATGATAAATCAGAGCGTACATATGAAATGTACTATGATGAATTTGGTGGTGAAGTAATGTCTCCAGAAAGAATTGCCGAAATAAAAAAGGCGAAAGAAGCTGAAGCAGCAGCGAACGCGGAAAAAGGAGCTGAAATCCCTAAAGAAGAGGAACTTGAAGAAGAAAATTCAAAGAAGAAAAAGAAGAAGAAAAAATAAAAATCACTTCAATTTCCTTACCATTTTAAGGAGCCAGGTTTTAATATCTTCGGACAAATTGAATGCGAGAATTAATCCCCAATACACTCCTGTTAAAACAAGCAAGTAAATTAATATTGTTAAAATTGGTGACAAACTAAGGGGGATTACCTCAAGGAGTATGAGAAGCGTTGCTCCAATAACCAGCACTTTTACAAAATCAGTTGTAAACGGTTGTAGATTAAATTGTTTATAAAGGTAGAACCACCTTACAGCATTAATTATAAACATAGCTAATGCAGAAGCTCCTGCGGCTCCCTCGATCCCCCATTGACCTATGAAAATCAAATTAAAAACAACTAAAAGACCAGCTAACCCTAAGTTAAAATAAACGTTAAGTTTATACTTTTCAGACGTTGCTAAAATCTCTGCATTTACTCCTGACATCATATCAATAAGTTGGGCTAAACCAATAAAAAAGTACACATAAATACCGCTAGCGTAGGCCATGTATTTTGGGTGAAGAGATAAAGCTGGTAAAATTAAGGCCCATCCCATTATAAATAAATATACCCCAACAACGGTGTGGGTTTGGACACTCTTTCGATATACACTTAAAATATTGTTGAAATCGTTTTTTTTCCACGATTCTGCCAGTATAGGATAAGAAATTCTTTTTACACCTCTTGATGGAATTCCTACTAGGGACCCCGCAAAATACATAATGATGTATTCCCCACTCGCCTCAGTTCCAATCATTTTATTTATCATTAACTGATCAATCGAAATCACCAAAATACTCGCTAAAGAAGCAAAAATACCATATGAGCCATAGCGTAACATTTCTTTCTTTCTCTTCTCTCGAAACATAGACTTGCTCGGAAGAGAGATTCGTTCTGTCTTAACGAATGAAAATATTACGATTATTAGACCTGGCAAAGAAAATGCCGTAACATAGATGTAAACGAAGTAATCATAATTAATCCAATCTAACCAAAGAATTAAGAAGCCTACTAATATGATGAATTTTAATAGAAAATCTTGAAGTAATGATCCAATCACCGAATTCATCAGCATACTCATATAAATGTCTAGATTCTTAAAGAGAATTCTAAAAAAGATAATTGGTATTATGAAATGAGATATCATTTGAACGGCTTCTGTGGAGGCATCATCTCCTAACACCCATGACTCGGTCATTATAAAGCTTAATTCTGCAAATACAATTCCTACAAGCGAAAGAAAAATTCCGAAGAGTAGATATCCAGAATGTCCATTCTTTTCATTGCGGAATAATGGAAACATTCGAAAAGAAATTTGAGGGAATCCAAGACAGAATATTGATGCAAATAGTTGTGATGTGGTATCTAAAAGACCAATTGCCCCAACCTGCTCTTTGGTCAATAATAGCGGTTTTAAAATATTAGATAATACCCCTACCCCAATCCCAATAATTGTTATCGCGGTCGTTCGAATAGCTTGCTTTTGTATAATTCCCATTGATTAAATTTCTTTAACATGGTTTAAAAACTCATTGGTTCGTCTTGATAAAGGAAAATTATCATTGATTCTTGCGCGAACTTCCTCTGGACTTATTGACTTATTTAAATTCCCAAAAAGTTCGACGATATTATTATCATTCTTGCGTGAAAGGATATAGCCTTTATCTTCAATTATGTCGGGAATTGCTGCCACATCACTACCTATTGGTATACATCCACAAAGCATCGCCTCACACAAAGCATTTGGAAATCCTTCAAACATTGAAAGTTGAAGATAATAAGTATGAGAATTATATATTTTCAACAATTCTTCCTGAGGAACATTGTCGATTAAAGTTACGTTTTTAGGGCAATCCTCAATCAACCTTACTTTACCAACTATGGTAAAACTATAATTCGGGAATGCCTTTGCCGCAGTTATTATCGTATCAATTCCCTTTCGAAAATAACCAACTCGATCAATCGCAAAAGTAACTGTCAAAAATGTATTTTCTTTTCTCACATCTCTGGTAATTTTCCATTTTTCGGTATCATATCCATTCACCATCTCAACTATTGGAGTCGTGATTTTTGGACAAAATGCTCGAATTCCTTGGTCAGGGTATCTTACATTAATATATGAGTATCGCCGTTCGGTTAAGGAACGATGCACCGGTAATATTAGACTTGCATGCTTAAAGCTAAAACGTGTAAACCAGGCAATTATTTTTTTGTCATGCGAACCATAGTTAATTTCAGGAAGCCGTGCACAATCTGTACCTATTGCAATAATAATAACTGGAACTTTAAACAATTTTCCAAGAACTACCGGAATAAATGATAAATAACCCGACGATTGAGTTACAATTGATTTAAACTTAGTAATATTGAAGATTAGATAAAAAAACTGTTTAACAAAAGCCCATGGCAAGAGGTATTTGTTCTCTGTATTAAAGTGATAAAGTGACACATCAAATTCCTTTTCCAAAATTTGAACATCCCTTTTCGCAAAGGTTGCGTAACGCACAAACGTCATTAATACTTTCTCCCTCTTTTTTTCTTTGGCACCCATTCCTTTTCTATGAATATTTCAATCTGGCTATGCGAAACTAATCAATTTTTAGGGAAGATATTCGATGCTTTAAACGATTCCCTTTTATTTCTATATTTGGAGTGATACTAAGAGAGGAACTAGACCAATAATGGGAGAGATTAAAAAAATAAAAAATGTTGTTATAAACAACGTTGTACCACTTAATAATGGAGATGTAGCTTTATTTTTATCATTGTATTATGCCTTAATTGAAAAAGGATACACTGTTAAAATTGCTGCATACCACATTCGAGAAGCCAAACAAGCTTATCCAAATTTACCTTTGTTTCCGGAATTGTGCCAAGGTTTTTTATTCCGTAAATTGCCGTTTTTAAAAAAATACATTCTCCCTTTTTCGTTTCGATTCAATAAGGCTTATCGAAATGCTGACTTAATAATAGGTGCTCCAGGTGGTTATATCAATTCATATTATTCAATAAAAAGTAGTTTAAATATTTTTAAAATCGCCAAGCGTAATAACAAGAAAACAGCCATTTACTCACAATCAGTTGGGCCTTTGAATGAGCAGGATTCATTGCTATTTACCAGCCTCATGAAGAATGCTATTGACTTCATTTTAGTTCGGGATCAATTTTCTAAGGATACGATGGAGCGCTTAGAAATAAATAAGTCGAAATATAAATTAACGAAAGATGCCGCATTTTTATTAGGTTTTGAGGCTACACCAATTCCAAATAAAAAGAAAATTGCTTTTTCAGTTCGTGAATGGCGAGACGACAATCGGGACGTTACTGCTTTTAAAAGTATGATTAAAGAAATGGTGATTTCTGCAATAGACAACGGTTATTCAGTCGATTTTTTATCCACATGTCAAGGTATCGAATCGTACAAAAATGACGCAATTATTGCTACAGAAATTTATAATGAATTACCTCATTCCTATCAGAAAAAATCGAATGTACTGAGTGATTATTATAATTTTCATGCGTTTTATGAGAAGTTAGAAGAATATCAAATGGTTGTTGGAACGCGTTTACACATGTGTATTACAGCCCTAACCAAAGGTATCCCAGCGCTAAATATTAGTTATGAAATAAAAGGTAAAGAATGTTATAATTATTTAGATTTAGCAGAATATTCAATTGATTATAACGAACCAAATCAGTCTGCTTTAAAGTGTTTTAACACCTTCCTTGATAATCAAGAATCGATTCGAACACAACTTAAAACTACCATCCCAAAAATCCATTCAGAAGTAAAAATGGATTTCGCATACTTTTTGGGCAAAATAAGCTCCTAATTAAAAGCACCCCATTCTTGAGTTCAACAGTATAGGATTCAGGTAAGATGAAAAAACTACTATTCATATTTTTAATAATCGTTTAATTCCTACTTTACCGAAATGACTTGACGCGATATGCTTGTTTCGTAAAAATTTATCTAAATATAATTTGTCTGATGTACCTTTACCTTTTATGATTTATTTCATAGCCGACACAGTGCTTGGACATGCCGATCGGCCATAAGCGGTATATTTATCAGAAATAAATACTAAAAGAGCGGTAATTTATATCGACATGCTAAAGAGATAGATAAGATCAAAAAATCAAAATGGCCAGTAAAAACTTTCTTAGTACTGAATTCACGCCAAAATTCACAGGATATTATGAATTTGAAGTTGAATTTGATTTAGATACTCCTCTATCCATGGCTGGAAAATTAGAAATCTTGAAGCATTAGTTTTTTACTAAAATTGCAACATAGTTCTTAGGATATCCTTTTTTTGTAAATTTTTTCTTGACTTCTCTTTTATGGAACCCAATGGAAAGTAGACCGAACCATACTTTAGTAATAAACATCAATGGAGCTAATAAATAACCAGAAAAACCAGAACCAATGTCTTTTGGTTTAGTTGGTAGATACATAGCCATACGATTCAATTGATAACCCACCGTTCCAAAATAACCTTCCATCCAATCAAGGCGTTCAATATTAAAGTTCGTGCGTTTAAACAATTCATTTAAACCGTATTGGGTATATCTAAAAAAATCGTAAGGAATCTCATGCTCTTCATAGAAAAGTGGTCCAGTATAAATCATTTTCCCATTTGGTTTCAACACTCTATTCAATTCATTTAAAACTTTCTCAGGTTCGGGTAGGTGTTCCATAACTTGATTAAATAATATAAAATCAAATCGACTATCTTCTGTTGGAATATCTCTCAGATCACAAACATAAGTTGACTTAGCATATTCTTTATCAACCTTTTCAAAATCAGCAGCTTCGTAGTTAGTATGTTCAAGTAAATGTCTATATGGTTGAATACCTGCTCCTGCATCTAAAACCAAAGAACCAGCTGGAATCAATTTGGCGAAAGCTTCATTTTCTTGGTATAATCTCGTTCTAGAAGAATTAAATGCAAATTGTTGTTTAATGTATTTCATCATACTAAAAGCTTATTATGGGAAAAGTAAGTCCACAAATATAAGAATAAGACTATCTGATACTCTAAATGAATCCAAAATAAAAACTAGAGTTCTCCAAGCGCCGATACTAGTCTTTCAGTCAATGATTCACGAGAATATGAATTTATATCCGCCGTCTCCGTTGAAAAACCATTATTAAACATGAGCTTCAATCCATCTTTTAAGCCTTCTTTGTCTTCGTAATCAACCATTATTCCAGATTTAGTTTGATTCAGAATATTAGCTGCATCTCCATCAACAGGACCGATACCAATTATTGGCGTTCTTGAACTCATATACTCAAAAATTTTCCCGGTTAAAATTCCTTTTGCGTTTGGGGTATTATTGACAAGTAACAATAAAACATGAGATCGTTGCTGCTCATCAATGGCTTCATCATGTGGCAAATAAGGTATTAATTCTAAGTATTGAAATAGTCCAGCCTTTTTAATTGCTTCTTTCACCATAAAATCGACTTTCCCTACCAACTTAATCGAAAGCTTACTTGCAAACAACTGATTTTCAGCAACCAATTCAGAAAGCGATTCCCATAATAATTGTGGATTTCTGGAAGGATTCAACGTACCGATATGCGCTATACTGAATTTCTCATCTTTCTCGATAGATTTTGCCGACAAATCTTCCTTATCGAAACCATTAGGAATACAAATCACTTTTTTGGCGCCAAGGGCTTCGAATTCTGTTTTCATCGTTTCACCAATAGTAATGGTGAGGTCAGCTTCTTTTAAAACAGCGCATTCTAATCGGTGATGTTTTTTATCCGCCAATTTTGTCAATTTCAAATCTTTATAAAAATCAATATTCGTCCAAGGGTCTCGAAAATCAGCTATCCAAGGAATATTGTTTTTCTTTTTGATACCACGCGCAATTAGATGTGTGCTATGTGGTGGTCCCGTTGACACCACATAGTCTATTTCATTGTTTTCTAAGTATGCGTTCAAGAACTTAATGGATGGTTTAATCCAGAACTTACGTGCATCGGGAATAAAAAAATTCCCTCGAATCCAAACAGATAAGATTTGAGTAAGTCCATTTTTTTTCTTTCCTTCATTTAAAAACCCAGCATTGATTTTTTCATTTTTCTTTTTGCCGGTAAACTTTCTATAAAAATCAAAAGGCTCCCATATTTTAGTCTTTAAGACTTCTAAATTGGTGGGAACATCTTTAAGCATGGACTCATCAATAGAAGGATATTCCGGATTTTCAGGCGTATAAACAATGGGTTCCCACCCTTTTTTAGCAAGATATTTAACAAATTTAACCCATCGTTGTACTCCAGATCCACCGCTTGGGGGCCAATAATACGTTATTATTAAAATTTTCTTCTTCGAATTATTTACTTTCATCGCTAGCTTCGCCATCAAGTTCAACCTCACGTTTTGATTCTATGAACAAGCCGATTATGAGCAGCAATAACAATAGTGAAGAACCAATCATAGCATAAGTTTTTGACACTTCAAAGGCCTTCATTTTAAATTCAAATCTAATATTATTAGTTCCGGCAGGAATTTTTAAGCCACGTAAGGCATAATTAACTCTGATAATATCAACTTCTTGGTCATTTATATACGCTGTCCAACCATCTTCGTAGAAAATTTCAGAAAATACGGCGAGTTGTTCATCGGGTGATGAAGCTTGATACTCCATTCTATCAGGATGATATGATGTCATAACAATAGATCCTTTAGCTGAATAATTATTTTTAAGGCCATCAGCATATCTCTTATCAACAAGGGTAGTTTTTGCAGGATTCCAACCCGCTACACCATCAGCTTCAAGAACCAATAATTTATTAAATAAAGAATCTGGTGCAGAATCATAAATCCAATTCAGTCCTGTAGAATCAGACATTAAAGCAAGTGCTTGTTGATTTACCGCTTCAAAAGGCACATTTTGCAATATGTATGGCTCCACTGCTCCTGGAAGTTGAATTGATATAGATTCACTACCTTTTAATACGGTATTTGAAACCTCATTTCCATCCACAAAAATTTTAACTTCTCCAAGCTTTCTTAATCTCGTTGAAGCAAATGCATTCATTGCCAGAATTTCTTCGTCGGCATTGTCTACAATTTTTGTCTCTTTGGTAAACCATGCATTCCCCATCGCTCCGCTATTGACCTGACTTAACTTCGTACCTCGTCCGTTATTTGGTCCTGCAATGGGTTGTAAAATATATTTTGTATTTAACATATTTAAAACCGCTTGATTACCTTGAGAAATGTGGAAATCAATTAAGTCTTGATAACGTCCTAGTTTTGCTCCATGATAACCACCGATAGATTTAAAGAAATACGAGGCATAGGATGAATTAAATGGGTTACCTTGTTCATAAACCCTAAAGTTTGTCATTCTATTTAACATTCGATACGTTAAATAATCTCGCTTCACCGCTTTTTCTTTTGCCGACATCTCCTTATTGTCTTTAAAAGATTGGTTTAACGTTTGTAAAGCAGAGTCTATAGCGACTTGAATTTTTGGATTGCTTTGAACTTCCATTGCAAGAATTGTTTGCTCCCCTTCTGTCGCCAAAAATGGGTATGCTTTCTCATAATTTTCAACCCATTGATTATAGTTTTTACCACTTTTTTCATTATTCAAATAACGATGGTCAACATTTACTAAATCAATTAAAATAAAAACAAGTAAGGCTCCACCTGCAATTAGCTTATTGAACCCAAACTGCATGAAACCAATAACAACCGCTATTCCGACTACCAAAAATCCAAGAGAACGTCCAACATCTTGCTTAAAGATTGCCATTCTAACATCCTCTAAATAGCCAAAAAATTCGAGATACATCCCTTGTTGATTCGGATCGGCAATTCCTGCTAACATAGTATTTTCTTGATCGCTTAAGAACGTATTAAACGATTCTGGAGCCATAAAATTAATCAGTAAAAACAATAGAAAAACTCCACTAATAACATAAACACCTATTGGATTATTCTTAATTTCTTCTCTCGCTTTAAACAAACGTTGTAAAAAGAGAATTGCCAACAAGGGAATACATAACTCCACAACAACTAAAATAATAGTAACGGCTCTTAATTTATTATACCCTGGCACCGTATCAAGAAAGAAATCTGTTAAACTCGGACCGGCTTCTCCCATTCCCATCACGGCAAAAAAGAATAACGTATTAATTCCCGTGAAAATCAACTGCTTTTTCTCATCTAAAAACAAGTTTAGGTTATACAATAATATTGGAAGCAGAATAATTGCCGAAACATAATTTTTACCCCAGCTCAATCCTATTGCCAGCAAGGCCACAGATAATATTGCCCATTTGTACTTTTCTTTCGAATAAATTAGACCTAAAAAAGCAAGGAAAATAACAATGATTCCAACATAAACTGGACCCGATGTAAAAGGTTGATTCCCCCAATATTGATTCTGCTGAGCAACTTGTCCAGCCATCTGCCCCATATCTCGACGCATGTCTTTTAATATCTCTTTATTGGCTTCATTACTCGCTATTTGCTGAGTTTCTCCTCCTTTAAAATTAGGAATAAGTAAGGTAAAAGTTTCACCATGCCCATAACTCCAATTCGTAACATAGCTTCTATCCAAACCTGTAGTAGCGTCGTTTTCATTAGATTCACCATTTGGGGTAATTGTTAACTCCGTACCACCACGAATCGTTTGTTTTGCATAATCGATTGTTCCAAAAAGGTTTCCATAATTTACAAGTGCGGCTAAAACATAACCCGCAACTAATGCTCCAGTAATCTTAAAAAAACGACCAGTTTCACCTTTTCTAATATGTCTAACTAACTCCACTATACCAAACAACACCATAACAAAAGCCATGTAATAGGTGATTTGAACGTGATTCGCTGCTAGTTCGACTGCCATAAAAACAGCGGCTAAGGCAACACCTAAAATCCAATTTTTAAATCGATACGCCATTATAAATCCTGCCAACATAAAAGTAGCAAACCCGATTGCTGCCGCTTTGGAATTATGGCCGGCCTCAAGAATTACAATAAAGTAGGAAGATAAACCAAAAGCAACGGAGCCAATCATTCCAATTAATGGTTTAATTCTTAAACTAAGGGCGAGCACGTAAAAACCGAGCAAATAAACAAACATGTAATAAATTGGGGAAGGCAAGCCTAGTTTTAAAAACTTCGTCACCGTTGAAGCCAGCCAAGCACCTTCATAAACCATGGAAATTTGAGTAGCTGGCATTCCGCTAAACATTGCATTTGTCCATTGAATTTGAACATCATCGTGCTCTCTAAAATCAGCCACCTCACGTGACATCCCTTTAAAGTTAACAATATCTGCTTGATTGAGTGAATATCCTTTAAGTGCAGGCGCGAAATATACACACGAAATGATTACAAATAAGATTATGGCCCCAAGGTGCCACAAGTTTGACTTCTTTAAAATTCGGTCTTTTAAATTCATGAATGATTGGTTTCAACTTGTTAATTGATTACCAAAATTAAGAATGGTAACCCTAAAATTATTGAGGCTAAAAATAGGATTTTTTCTTGAAGCTAGAAGCTCCAATTCCGAATAATTAAAGAGAATTAACAGATTGATAATTACTCAACTTCTTCGAAGTCTACAAAATTACCATCATTCATTCTTGACTTTCCGATTTTAGAAATGGTAGTTTTACCCAAATTTTCTTTTGAGCGTCGAAAAGCCTCTTCACGATCGCGTTCAGAAGCCTGATGTTTATTTTGTTCATCAAGGCTTCTTTTCGCAATCATAATTCTACCAATAAAGCGCAATAACACAGTGATTCCAATAATAATTAGAAGCATTTTAAATAACCCTGTGATACTGAGCAATACCATTATTATTTACTTAAATAAAGGTTTCTTTCACTGTAAATCTTTTGGAAGTATGGGTCTTTTAAGTCATCGATAAATCGGATTGCTTCCCCAGTTGACTTCATCTCTGGTCCTAATTCTTTATTTACATTCGGAAATTTATCAAAAGAGAACACAGGAACTTTTATTGCATACCCTTCTTTTACCGGTTTAAAATCAAAATCAGTCACTTTTTTATCACCCAACATTACCTTAGTTGCATAATTGACATACGGTTCTTGGTATGCTTTAGCAATAAATGGTACTGTTCGAGACGCTCTTGGATTGGCCTCAATCACATACACTTTGTCATCTTTAATCGCGAACTGGATATTTATTAAACCAACTGTTTGAAGAGCGATAGCAATTTTATGTGTAATCTCTTCTATTTGTTGCATAACTAAATCACCTAAATTATAAGGTGGAAGAACTGCATAAGAGTCACCTGAATGAATACCTGCAGGCTCAATATGTTGCATGATTCCGATAATATGAACATTTTCGCCATCAGAAATTGCGTCGGCCTCGGCTTCAATAGCGCCACCTAAAAAGTGGTCCAACAAAATCTGATTCTCAGGCATTTCATTTAAAATATCCACTACATGATGTTCTAAATCTTCCCGATTGATGACTATTTTCATTTTCTGCCCACCCAAAACATAGGATGGTCTAACCAATAAAGGAAATCCTAAATCATCTGAGAGATCTAATGCTTGTTCTGCACTTTCTACAACACCAAATTTAGGGTAAGGAATATTATGTTCTTTTAATAAATTTGAGAATCGACCTCTATCTTCAGCTAAATCGAGAGCATCATAAGATGTCCCCATTACTTTGATTCCGTAACGCTCAATTTTTTCCGCTAATTTCAAAGCGGTTTGACCACCGAGCTGTACGATTACACCCACCGGTTTTTCATGACGAATGATATCGTAGATATGCTCCCAGAAAACTGGTTCAAAATACAGCTTATCTGCAGTATCAAAATCTGTAGAAACAGTTTCTGGGTTACAATTGATCATCACTGTTTCATAACCGGCTTCTTGCGCTGCAAGTACACCATGCACACAAGAATAATCGAACTCAATTCCTTGACCAATTCGATTTGGTCCTGATCCTAATACTACAATTTTTGGCTTATCCGAAACAACTGATTCGTTTTCATACTCGAAAGTCGAATAATAATAAGGTGTTTCTGCAGCAAATTCAGCAGCACAAGTGTCTACTAACTTATATACTCTACTAATACCTAATTCTTCTCTCTTAGAATACACCTCAGACTCTAGGCAACGCAATAAGTGAGCCACTTGACGGTCCGCATATCCTTTTTGCTTCGCTTCAAATAAGAGTTCTTTTGGAATTGAGTCAACCGTGAATTTTTGAATTTGTTTTTCCAAAAGGATAAGGTCTTCTATTTGTCGAAGGAACCAAATATCAATTTTTGTTTTCTGTTGAATCGTTTTAAATGGAATTCCTAGTTTTATAGCGTCATAAATATGGAACAATCGATCCCAACTTGGGTGCTCAAGACTTTCTAAAATTTTCTTTTGGTCAGTCAACTCTCTTCCATCTGCTCCTAATCCATTTCTTCCAATTTCTAACGATTGACAAGCTTTCTGTAATGCTTCTTGGAAACTTCTACCAATAGCCATTACTTCTCCTACAGACTTCATTTGAAGTCCCAATTTATCGTCAGCCCCAGCAAACTTAGAGAAGTTCCATCTTGGAATCTTTACAATAACGTAATCCAAAGTTGGTTCAAAAAGCGCTGAAGTTGTTTTAGTAATTTGATTTTTTAACTCATCTAAATGATATCCAATTGCCAGTTTCGCAGCGATTTTTGCAATTGGATAACCAGTTGCCTTTGAAGCTAGAGCAGATGAACGAGAAACACGAGGATTAATTTCAATTGCAATGATATCTTCCTTTTCATCTGGACTCACAGCAAACTGAACGTTACAACCTCCTGCAAAGTTCCCAATCTCACGCATCATCTTAATGGCCATATCCCTCATCTTTTGGAATGTCCTATCTGATAAAGTCATAGCAGGTGCAACCGTAATTGAATCGCCAGTGTGAACCCCCATAGGGTCAAAGTTTTCAATTGAACAAACAATTACAACATTATCATTGGCATCTCTTAAAAGCTCAAGCTCGTACTCTTTCCAGCCCATCAAGGCTTTGTCAATCATTACCTCATGAATAGGTGATAAATGTAACCCTCTCGTTAACATTTTATCAAACTCCTCTTCTTCATATACAATAGCTGCTCCAGTTCCACCTAAGGTATAAGATGCTCGAATACACAGCGGGAATCCGAACTCTTGTGCAATTCCTTTTCCTTCTAAAAATGACTTTGCAGTTGACTGAGGAGCCATTGGAATTCCGATTTCTGTCATCAAATTCCTGAAAGCTTCACGGTTTTCAGTAATTTCAATAGCATCAATATCAACTCCTATGATTCGGACTCCGTATTTTTCCCAAACGCCT
Organism: Crocinitomix algicola; assembly: GCF_001661595.2. GTDB lineage: Bacteria > Bacteroidota > Bacteroidia > Flavobacteriales_D > Crocinitomicaceae > Crocinitomix > Crocinitomix algicola. Next base: position 15,408 of record NZ_LYPF02000012.1, on the reverse strand, counting down.
TGTTCTTGACATTTAATTGCTAAGTTTAAGGCTGTTTGACCTCCCATTGTAGGCAGCACGGCGTCAATTTCATGTTTCTTTAGAATTTCCTCAATTGACTCTACTTCTAGCGGTTTTAAATAAACATTATCTGCCATTACAGGATCAGTCATAATGGTTGCAGGATTACTATTGATTAAGGTAACTTCAATACCTTCTTCTCTTAATGATCTTGCCGCTTGCGAACCTGAATAATCAAACTCACATGCTTGACCGATTACAATTGGACCACTTCCTATAATAAGTATGGATTTAATGCTATTGTCTTTTGGCATAATTAGAATTTTCCAGTTAAATTGCCGTCAAAATTACGGAGAATATCTTAGAATTTAATAAACAAATCTTGATTCTTATTCACAAGCTCGTAGATTGCCCTGTAGATGAACGTTGAGACAAACATTTATGTCATAGTTTAAGTTTTAAGACCGCCGTATTAAGGTATAATTTTATCTTTGAAGAAAGTTTTTTAAAATTGAAGAATATGAATAAGTCAATTGTCCTAAATCAGCGTCAAATCCATCAAAAAATTGAACGAATTGCATATCAAATCCAAGAAAACACCTTTGAAGAGGCAACTGTTTTTGTGGGGGGTATTTCTGGTAATGGATTTTTATTGGCTGAGAGGATTGTTCAAAAACTGATTGAGATTTCGGTTAATCAAGACATTCGATTATTTGAAATAACGGTAAAAAAAGATGATCCATTGGATGAAAAAATTAAACTTTCAATCGACGATAATGATTTATCAAATAGCACTGTCATTTTAATCGACGATGTGATCAATTCGGGTAGAACGATGATTCATGCTGTTCGAAGAATCTTAGAAAACAAAATAAGTGTGTTAAAAGTTGCAACACTCGTCAATCGCACGCATCGTCGTTATCCTGTTCAAGCAGATTTTGTGGGTATGAATATTTCTACTACGATTGCAAATAAAATAGTGGTAGAACTTGGCAGTAATGAAGCAGCCTATTTAGAGTAATTCTCAGCATATTTTTTTTCCTTGATTTTATCCACGCAGCGCATTCCGTCTATTGCTGCTGAGATAATTCCTCCTGCATAACCTGCACCTTCTCCACAAGGGTATAAACCATTTATTTCAACATGTTCCAATGTATTAGCGTCTCTAGGAATTTTGACTGGGGAGGATGTTCTAGACTCAGGAGCGTGTAAAACAGCTGCATTCGTCATAAATCCTTTCATTTTTTTTCCAAAATCGATAAATGCTTGCTTTAATCTAGCACTAATAATTTCTGGGAGTACTTTGTTTAAATCTACAGAAACCAGACCAGGCTGATAGGAGGTCATAGGTAAATTTTCTGAGATTTTTCCTTTTACAAAATCTTCCAATCTTTGAGCTGGAACAGCTTGGGTACGCCCCCCTGCTTCCCAACACTGTTTTTCAACCATTTTTTGAAAATTCAACGCAGAAAAAGGATCATCGGGTTGATAATTGGGTAAATCTTTAGGTTCGACCTGAACAACAATACCTGAATTTGCAAACGGGTTATTTCGTTTTGACGGCGACCAGCCATTAGTTACAACCTCTTCCTGATTAGTTGCACATGGCGCTACAATTCCTCCGGGGCACATACAAAATGAATAAACGCCCATACCTTTAACCTGAGTCACTAAACTGTATGATGCTGGCGGTAAATCCTCACCACTTAACTCTCCATGGTACTGAATTTCATCAATTAAATCTTGTGGATGCTCAATTCTTACTCCAATCGCAAATGGCTTTGCTTCAACTTTAACACCTCTGTCGTTTAACAAATAAAAAATATCTCGCGCCGAATGCCCAGTAGCAAGAATAAGTTCTTTAGTATCTACCCATTTTTCATTATTGAGTTCTAATGCCACTATTTTACCAGAATCGATTTTTAAATCGGTTAACTTCGTTTCAAAATGAAATTCTCCACCGCAACGAATAACTTCCTCGCGCATCGACTGAATAATCTTAGGTAATTTATTGGTTCCAATGTGAGGATGCGCATCAACTAGAATCGTTCGGTCAGCTCCAAAATGAACAAACCACTCGAGTACTTTCTTTAAATTCCCTCTCTTTTTTGAGCGCGTGTAGAGCTTTCCATCCGAATATGTTCCTGCCCCACCTTCACCAAAGCAATAATTAGAATCATTGTCAACTAAGTGATTTTTGTGAATTTTAGCTAAATCACGTCTTCTAGCACGAACGTCTTTTCCTCGTTCGTACACAACAGGTTTAAATCCGTTTTCAATTGCATTTAAAGCCGCATATATACCAGCTGGACCAGCTCCCACAATCGTAATTTCCTCCGAATTATGTACAGATTGAGCATTAAAAAACGCTGTTTTTGGTTGAAAAACTTCATCGTAATACAGTTCAAAACGAAGGTTATATTTAACGGGTTTCTTACGTGCATCAATTGAACGTTTAACTAATTCAATATGCTGAATGTCATCGATTCTTCCACCGACCTCATCGATAATTCGTGCATGTATATAATCATCATTATTGATGAAATTCGCTGCTATTCTTAAATCAACCGTCTTAATCATTATCCCTCAAAGGTAATGGAAAACCACCAGATTTGAGACTTTAAACTTTCTAATGGCCTTGTGTAAAAAGTTTCATCTTGTATTAAAAGGTTCTTTATTCCGTTGGTCAATTTTATCTCTAATCCAAACTTGAAATAAGGTAAAAAGAAATCAAATCCACCACCAACATGGTACGCAAAATCGGTCCTTTTTAATTTAACTATAGGATCGCTTAATGATTGGTCAACGTCTTCTTGACTCGCTAAATCCAAACTAAAACCAAATCCTCCTAAGGCATAAGCTCCAAAATTATTAATCCGTTTTGTATTCACCTTTAATAAAAGCGGAAAATTTAATAGCGTCGGTTGTGTTCTTGTCGTGCGAATTTCTTGTTCACCATCTTTCCAATAACTGTATGAAAATTCAGTATCGTGAAATGTAATCGATGGGACAGTTCTTAAATGAACTACAGAAGTAATATTCCATGAGACCACAGGAATATGAATAGCGAATCCAGGTCCAGAATTCACTCCAATTTGAAAAACTGAATCACTCCCATTGTAATTTGGCTTCAAATCGTATCGATAACTTGTGCTTGTAACACCAAGCATTGCACCAAAATGGAACTTCTTATATTCAAAGTTTGGATAATTTTTACCGTATTTCTGGGCAAAAATGATGGGACTCAATCCAAAAATCAAAACTAAGGTCAATATGATTTTACTAGAATTCACGAGGAGCTTTAACGCTGAATTTTGTTAATTATTTTCTTTTGATTAATAATTCTGACCATCTAAAAAAGTTACATGAATTCAAATTACTTTTGTCCATAATAAATGGTCGCAATTCCTCCACCGACTATCTTAGATTTGACATCTTTATACCCAATCTTCGTCATAATATCTTCAAAATCTTTCCCCTCGGGAAAGGCTGCCACAGACTCCGGCAGATAAGTGTAAGCCGCCTTATCTTTTGAAATAGCCTTGCCGATAGTAGGAATGATATATTTCGAATGAAATTTATAGTATTGTTTTACTGGGAATTTTTTTGGTTTGGAAAATTCTAGTATCATCCCTACTCCACCCGGTTTTAAAACCCGCAATAATTCGGTTAAACCAGCATCTAAATTCTGAAAGTTCCTGACCCCAAAACCTACCGTGTATGCATCAAATGTATTTGATTCGAATGACAAGTTTTCCGAATCACCTTGGACCATATCAATAATATGGTTAACTTTTTTAGTTACCATTTTTTTTCGTCCAACTTCTAACATACCATTAGACAAATCAACACCGACGATTTTCTCAGGGTTTAAACGCAAGGCCTCAATAGCAAAGTCTCCTGTACCTGTAGCCATGTCCAAAATTATTTTTGGCTGAAATTGTTTTAAAAGATTAACCGCTTTCTTACGCCATATTTTATCAATACCAAGTGATAAAAAATGATTCAGAAAATCATATTTACTTGAAATGTTATCGAACATTTCTTCCACTTCCTCTTTTTTGCTAGATTTTGCCTTGTTATAAGGTTTTACTTTTGTCCCCAAACTCGTAGTTTTAAATATTACAGCGCAATTACTTCGCTCATCAATTGTTCTTTATCTATGGTGCTGACACCAATTTTCTCACAAACCAAACCTCCTGCAAGATTCGCAATTTCCGCTATTTGCTTAGCGGGTAATCCGCATGTCAAGCACAATGTTGCGACACTAATAACAGTATCTCCAGCACCCGAAACATCCGCAATAACCCTCAAGTGAGCTGGAATAAAATGATCTTCTTCATTGAAATTCATATATACGCCATGCTCGGATAGTGTGATAAACGTATATTTTGGAGCCAATCTATCTTTCAATTCCGAAACCGCTTCAAGGAATAAAGGCTTATTCGGCATGTCAAAAAATTGATCAACCCCTTCTTGCAACTCTTTCAAATTCGGTTTAAACAAAGTAACATTTGAATAGGTAAAAAAGTTTTCCTTCTTAGGGTCAACTGTTGTAATAACATTGTTTTCATTTGCAAAATCAACAACAGATTTAATCAAATTCTCTGTTAAAACCCCTTTATTGTAATCTTGAAAAATAATGGCATCAATACCTTCTTTTGTTACGATTTCCTTAATTCGTTCAATTAAAGCAAATTCGGTTAAAGAATTAATTGCAGTTTTATCTTCTCTATCTACTCTTAATAATTGTTGATTATTACCTAAAACACGAGTTTTAACGGTTGTTACTCTATCATCATACGATAAGATACCGCGTGAAGATAGTTTATTCTCATTAATCAGTCGTTGAAACAAATCACCGTCTTCATCCTTTCCAATAATAGTGCATATAAACGGCTGTGCCCCTAATGCCTGAATATTCAAAGCAACATTCGCAGCACCGCCCAACCGGTGTTCACGCGACTTGAATTGTACGATAGGTACAGGTGCTTCAGGCGAAATTCTATTGACACTACCTTTTAAATAGGTATCAATCATCACATCCCCAACAACTATAATTTTTTTATTCGAAAAATCTTCGAATGTTTTTTTAAGATTAATCATTAATTTAATTTTTCAAGCGATTTTTGAATGCGACCAATCGCTTCGATTAGCACTTCTTCTGAAGTTGCATAAGAAAGTCGTATGCAATTAGGGTCTCCAAATGCCTCTCCAGTCACCGTTGCAACAAGTGCATCATCCAATAAATACATGGATAAATCTGTCGCATTTTTAATGGTTACCGAACCATTTGACTTACCAAAAAAATCTGAAATATCTGGAAATACATAAAAAGCGCCTTCCGGGGTATTGGTCTTTACACCATCAATTTCGCTGAGTTTTTCGAGAACTAAATCTCTCCTTTTTCTAAACGCTTCGACCATAAAGGAAATTTCAGAAGGATCAGCTTCAACCGCAGCTTTTGTTGCTCGTTGACTAATTGAACCTGTTCCGGACGTGTACTGTCCTTGAATTTTAGTACAGGCCGCTGCAATTTCTTTAGGTGCGCCAATATAACCAACTCTCCACCCTGTCATAGCAAAGGCTTTGGACACGCCATTTACAGTTATAGTTTTATCATAAACTCCAGGTAAGGAAGCAAAACTTATATTTTTACGATCAAACATGATATGCTCATAAATCTCATCTGAAATCACATAGAATCCACTTGTTTGTGCTACAACCTCTGCCAGTGCTTCGAGTTCAACTTTCGTATATGCAGACCCTGTTGGGTTACATGGATTACTGAACAGCATTAATTTTGATTTATCCGATAAAGCCTCTTTCAACTGTGATGCGGTTATTTTAAAATCATTCTCAATTGATGTTTTTATAACGACTGGAATACCTCCAGCCATTCTCACTTGCTCAATATAAGTCACCCAATATGGAGCAGGAATTATTACCTCATCACCAGGATTTACCAAACTAAGAATAACATTGATTAAACTTTGTTTTGCTCCAGTGGAAACAACAATTTGATCGATCGAATAATCTAAACCATTATCGCGTTTAAACTTTGCCGAAATTGACTCTCTTAAGTCAATGTATCCAGGAACCGGCATATAAGTCGAATAGTTGTCGTCTATGGCTTGTTTTGCAGCGTCCTTAATAAATTCAGGTGTATTAAAATCCGGTTCACCAAGACTAAGTGAAATAATATCTTTTCCTGCTAGTTTCAGCTCTCTGCTTTTAGAAGCCATTGCCAGTGTAGCAGATTCTGCCATTCCATTTACTCTATCCGAAATTTTTATCATTTTTAAACCAGTTTAAATAAAGTGCAAATTTAAAATATTTTACCGGATGACTGCCTAGTTTTCTGGAAACTTGAATTAAAAGGTCATTCCGCTTTTTTCATAGGGATATGCGTTAAAAGTACCCGTTGCAATCGCTACTTTTTCACCTGTATCTTCATTAAAAATTTCACCTTGCGAAATTATAATCCTTTTACCAGCAGAAACAACCTTTCCTTCACCTATTAGTACATCACCTACACGCGCAGGTGATAAATAGTTGATCTTAAATTCAACTGTTGATACCAACTGAGCCTTTTCAGAAGACACATATAAAGCTGCTAATCCTAAAACTCCATCCATAAAACCTGCTATTACACCTCCATGCGCTGTAGTTGGGGTGGCCAAATGCTCTTTTTTTATGACTAAACGATATCGAATTCCTGAAGCCTCAAATTTCTGCAAATCAAGACCTGCATACTTGCCAAATTCATTCGATTCTTGATAGCGCCTAATTAGCTCTTTTCTGAAGTCTTTCATAATCAACAATTTCGGTTTAAGTCCTTAAAATAGATCACAAAATTAATGATTTCATAGCGTTTAAGTAAATTTTTAAACTATCTTTGCGATGCACTAAACGTTGTGCAATTGAATTAATATTGGAATACCAACGCCAATCGAAAATAAAATTTTTAGATTGGATGAAATTATTAAAACAGAATCAATCATTCGTTTTAATTTATAAGCGGGAGTAGCTCAGTTGGTAGAGCGTCAGCCTTCCAAGCTGAGGGTCGCGAGTTCGAGTCTCGTCTCCCGCTCAAAAGCACAAATCTAAATTTTGTGCTTTTTTTTGCTTCATATTTCACTATTAGCCATCCTTAACCTTTTATTAAGAAATTGTTAATCATCCCCTTAACAACCCAACACATAAACCCCTCACAAATAACACGTTAACGAGTTAGGCAAAAATGTTTTACCATCAATTATTGAAAATACCTTTTTTAGGTGATTGATTGAGAATAGCCTATCCCCTACTTTTGTACCTTATTTAAAATTAGTCTAAATAAAAATGAATTTTAAATTTACAGTCCTACTGCTGTTTCTTTCGGTATATTCATTCGCTCAAATGGGTTCTATCTCGGGCAAGGTTGTTGATGAAAACAACCTACCAATACCATTTGTTAAAATCTTTCTTGAAAACACAAAAATTGGAACTCAAACGAGTTTGGAAGGTGACTTTAATATAAGTTCTTTAAAACCAAACACCTACACTTTAAAAACCTCATTTGTCGGATATAAAGAACAAAGTTTTTCTGTATCAGTAGTCAGTGGGAAAACAACTTCTCTTGGAAAAATTCAATTGGTTCCAAACAACGAACTTCTTAATCAGGTAGTCATTAACGAAAAATCGGTTAGTCAGGAAATTAAAGAAGAGCCATTTACAACCACGGTGGTCGATGTAGAACCACTCAAAAACCAAAACCTCGATGTTAACCAGGTTTTAAATAGTACTTCAGGTGTAAGAATTAGAGAATCTGGAGGACTCGGTTCTAATTTCAATTTTTCTTTAAATGGGTTTTCCGGTCGCCAAGTTCGATTTTTTACGGATGGTGTACCTATGGATAATTTCGGTTCTTCATTAGGCTTGAACAATATACCGGTAAACCTTATTTCAAGAATAGAAGTTTATAAAGGTGTTGTTCCAGTTCATTTAGGGTCGGACGCATTAGGTGGAGCGATTAATATAATTACAAATAAAAACGCTAAAAGTTTCCTTGATGTTTCTTATTCTGTTGGTTCTTTCAATACTCATCGCGGGTCGATTTTAGGTCGATTTGTTGATGATGCAACGGGGTTTGTAGTCAATGCAAATGCTTTTTATAATTACTCGGATAATGATTATGAAATTGAAGTTCAAATTGCAGACTTAGAAACAGGTAAGTATGGAGATCCGGAGAAAGTAAAAAGATTTCACGATGCCTACCAATCTCAAATGGGTCAAATTGAACTTGGATTTATGAATAAGAAATTTGCTGATCGTATTTTAATAGGATTGATCGCTTCTGGAAATTTCAAAGAGATACAGAACGGTTCTAATATGAATCAGGTTGCTGGTGAAATTTTCACAGAAGACAAAGTCTTTATGCCAACATTCAAATACTTAAAAAAAGATTTATTCATTAAAGGTCTCGACTTAAATGTTTATGCGAATTACAATTTACGCGAAGCCTTAACTGTTGACACGAGTAGCAAAATTTACAATTGGAGAGGGGAATTTAAAGAAAGAGAAGTTTTAAGTACTTCTGGTGAATTAACTTGGTATAAAACACAATTTAGATTTAATGACAGATCCTTTTTAAATACAGCCAACTTATCCTATGCTATAAACGAGGTGCATTCAATTTCTTTAAATAACACTTACAGTCATTATACCCGCGTTGGTGAAGATCCAATAACAATTGGTGAAACTCCCTTTGAACAGCCCAATGTTCTTAGTAAAAATATTACCGGACTATCTTATCACATCAATCTTCTAAGAAGATGGAAAACTCTAATTTTTGGAAAATCCTATATGATTGATACCAAAACGCGACAAGAAAACGACCTTTCTGGTGAACTTGAAGATGTTTATTTAACCGATCAAAATTGGGGGTACGGAATTGCATCAACTTATCATATCACCGAGGAATTTCAATTGAAAGGCTCTTTCGAAAATGCTTATCGATTGCCAGATGCCTACGAAATGTTTGGAAATGGCCTTCTACTTTTACCGAACCTAACTTTAACCCCTGAACGTAGTAAAAACTTTAACGTAGGGTTTTTAGGAAACTTTAGAAAAAAGAAACATGAAGTATTAATAGAAGGAACTTATCTCTATAGATTACCTGAAAACCTCATTCGTTTAAGAGCAGTTGGTGTTACCAGCAACTATGAAAATCTAAGCTCTGCAAAAGCGAATGTATTTGAGGGAGGATTAAAATATAGGTACAATAGGCTGTTCCATATAGAAGTCAACGCAACTTATCAGGACATTGTAAACAATGCAAAAACGACTGAAAGTGGTGGTGAAAATTATTTGTATGGTGATCGGATTCCAAATCAACCATTTTTGTTCGGAACCTTAACTACAGGTATTAGTTTTAAAAATGTCGGTCTGAAAGAAAGTGCATTATCATTTAATTGGACCACGGCTTTTGTAGAAGCCTTCTATCTTAAATGGCCAAGTCAAGGTAATATCAACAGCAAGTACGACATCCCTCGTCAGATTTCTCATAATATTGGAGTAGCATATAGTTTAAAAAATGGAAAATATAACCTATCTGCATCATGCACAAACCTCTTTGATAAAGCCCTCTTTGATAATTTTATGTTACAAAAACCAGGGAGAGCTTTTAACGTTAAACTGAGATGCTTTTTAGAAGCAAAAAAAAATAATCAAAAATCAACAAAATGAAAAGAATACACTTAAACTTAGCCATTTTAGCAACAGGAGTATTAACGGTTACATCTTCTTGTAAAAAAGATGAAGAACCAACTCCAGTTGGAGAAACAAAAGTTAACTATGTCATGTCTTTACGTTCTTTAGATGCTAGTGAAGAAAGTGCCGACTATTATCTTACTGTAAACGACTTAATGTCTGGTGAAATTTCAGCTGTAGGTCAAGGAGAAGAGCTGGTCGGATGGAACTATAACGGACATTTCGGTGATACGTATTTTGCATTCGGTTATGACTTAAACGAATGTGTGGGTTATAAAATTCAACAAGGGCAACTGCATCAAACTGGAAAGTTTGTATTTGAAAGATTTGATGTCATGAATGCTATTGATGATGAGTATTTTATGGCTATTGGAGCTCCTTGGGGTGGAGGTTCTTACGATTGTCAATTGCAACAAGTGAACATTGAGGACGTTGCTATTCATAGAAATAAAAAACACCCTATCTACGAATCCTTTCACGAAGGAGAGCAATTAAATGCATGGCCTACGAGTTCTTACGTTCAAGGCAATAGACTTTATGTATCATTCTATCCTCTAAATGGAGCAACATGGGAAACACCGAATACAGATACTGCTTTCGTAAGTATTTACAGCTATCCAGATTTAGAGTACATAAAGACGATTAAAGATTCGCGTACAGGACCTATTGGTTATTACGGTGGTCAACCTTGTATTTTAGAAACGGAGACTGGTGATCATTATACGCTTTCGTCTGGTTCGATGTCTGCCGGATTTACACAAGCAACCAAACCTTCTGCTATTCTTAAAATTAACGCTGGTGCTGAAGAATTTGATGCAGATTATTATTTCGACATTGAAGCTTCAGGATACCGAGTAACATCTGCAACATACGTTGGGGATGGCTTAGCTGTAGCGAATGTGATTGATATAGCAACTGATGAAGCGGCTGCTGCAGTTAACCAATGGGCTTTATTTAGTGAGGTTACTCCTCTACTTAATACTGCCATAATCGATTTATATTCGCAAACGGTTACAATTGTAAATGACGTTCCTTTGCATGGCGGGCAATATGCCACTCCATTTTTAGTTGAAGGAAATGACGTATATATTTCTGTAAACGATGGAACTGATGCTTATGTGTATAAAGTAAATGCACAAAGTGGTACCGCAACACGTGGTGCAAAACTGATTGGTAACCAATTCCAAGGTCTTTTTAAAGGAAACGCTTAATACCCAAAATCAATTAATAATTCAACCTGCTTCTAATTTGCTATGATTAGAGGCAGGTATTTTAATAAAAAATATGAAACTTTTTTACGCTATTTTAAGCTTTATTTTTATTGGTATAAATGTTGGCCACTCGCATGCTTTATGGTTAGAAACTAACACAAAAGGAGAGTTAAATAAAGAACAAGAAATCAAGGTGTTTTTCGGAGAATATAGTTATAATGTCATTGAAGAGGTGAATGGAAAGGCGTTTAAAAACGTTAAAAAATTTCAACTTTCTCTCGTCAACCCTTCGGGCGAAAAAACAATTCTAGAAACTAAAGAATTTAAGAATTACTATTCGGCCACTTACATTCCACAAGAAAATGGAGTATACACTGTAGAGTTAATAAACAACGAAATTGATGTCATTGATTATACAAAATACGATTTTGGCATATTTAAAACACATTATCATTCAATGACTAAATTTACTGTAGGAGAAGAATTATCAACTTCTAAAAAACTTGAATATAATGGTTTACAAATTCAAGATATAACTAGTTCAGAAGGAGAAACTCTAAGCTTTCGTGTTTATTACAAAGGAAAGGAGCTCAAGGATGCTGAAATCGAAGTTGCTATTGCTGAGAATTGGACAAAATCAATTACGACCGACGAAAATGGCGTTGCTACACTTCGTTTACCTTGGAAAAATTTCAACTACTTTCTAGAAGTGACCAAAAAAGAAGAAGTTCCTGGAGAATACAATGGCGAAGATTATCAATTTATATGGCATTGTGCAACCTATATGTATTTGAATTAAAAAACCCACTGAGATGATTACCCTAGTTTTAGTATTGTTTTTTGTTGGTACTAGTCTATTATTCATTAGTTCCGAAAAAACTAAAAATAATTCTGAGTATAAGGCATACTTATGGTTGAAGAAAAAAGCTAATTACACAAAATTTTTAGGTTGGGTATTAAATTTCGCTACGTTAGCTCCAATAATTCTGCTATTTGGGATGACTGCTGGAATTTTATTTTGGTTGACAGGACTCCTACTGATATTTAGCCTAATTATACTTATTCTTCCATTATATGGGTTCAATTTCAAATATCTAGTTCCCTTCTTCCTTGTTTTACTAATCATAGAAATTTCAATAAATGCCTGCTAATCCTAAACACTTAACCAAAAGTTTTTCCCAACAATTCGCGAAAATTTCGGCAGGAGTTATTGGAGGGTATCTATTAGCAGCGCTTTTGCACATGTCGTTGGTGGTTTGGTTACCTTTTTCTAAAGAAATTCTTGTCACATCTACAATTACACTTTTTTTATTATGGTGCCTCTTTGCTATTTTACCTTTTCTTTTTAAAAATGGATGGAGAGCATGGGGATACTATTTTGTAGGAATTATTATACTATTTGTTTGTTTCTATCTTGGTGATGCATATAAACCTATTTTCTAAATGAGTAAAAGGAATTACAACGTTTTTTTTAATGCCCACACGGTCAGTGGTATAATCATTTCATTTTTATTGTATGTTATATTCTTTGCTGGTGCATTTGCCCTTTTTAAAGACGAAATAACAGTCTGGGAAGAAGGTGAGCGTATCAACCGGACGGCTAAAAGTGACATAGACTTTGATGGAATGCTGACGAAGCTCGATAATGAATACAATTTGTTGGGACGAGATTTGCAGTTTAGATTTGGCCTTGCTGAGGACCATGTTAGTTTATTTATGAGCGGATCCAAGGACTCTCTCGCGAGTGAAAAAGCTAAAGAATCGCATTATTTTATTACTAATATTCATACCTACGAAACTGAAACATACGCTGAAAACTACAGTTTAGGGGAATTCTTATACCGACTACATTTCTTTCAACAGTTACCTGGTTATGGTATTTATATCGCCGGTATTGTTTCTCTCTTATTTCTATTCGCAATTGTAACTGGAGTAATCGTTCATTGGAAAAAAATAATCAGTAATTTATTCAATTTCAACCCCAAATCAACTTTAAAAAGAGTCTGGACTGATGCGCACACCGCACTCGGAACAATAGGTTTACCTTTTCAATTACTTTTTGCCGTTACAGGTGCATATTTTTGTTTGAGTATTTTCGTTCTTGCACCGGCAAATATTATTTATAAGAATGATCGTAAAAAACTGATGGCCGACCTACGTCCTGGTCCAGAAGAAGAGGATTGGATAAAAGCTTCTCAAGAAAAGATGCCTAGCTATAATGATTTTATCAAACAAAGTCCAAAATGGAAGAATTTTGAACTCAATGGCGCAATGATAAAAAATTATGGTGGTGTCAATATGCACTATATAATTAAGGGTAAACTTCCCGACCATCATCAAATAACGGGAACTGGACGCATCACCAAAAATGCTTATTCAGGAGAAATAATTGAAGAAAAACACCCTACAAACAGTAATTATATTGAAAGCGTTCAGGAAATTACGCACCGATTACACTATGGTGATTTTGGTGGTATTTCATTAAAAATCATCTATTTCCTTTTAGCACTACTGACCTGTTTTGTAATTATTTCTGGCGTTTTAATTTGGATTGAAGCTAGAAATAGAAGAAACATGACTATAAGACAAAGACTTTACACTGCTGGTGTTGGTCGAACTTATTTATCCATTTGTCTATCCATGTTGCCAGTTACAGCATTAGCATTTATTTTCGTAAAATTCTCTCATGGGCATTTTCAAATTAAACAATCGGCAATTTATGCTTTTTATTTTTTGACATGGATGGCTTTTATTTTAATATTCAGATTAAAAAAAGACAATTATTTCACCAATAAAATGAGTTTATTATTAGGAGGAATTTTTGGCCTATTTGTTCCAATAGTAAACGGAGTTGTTACAGGAAACTGGATTTGGATCACAATATTTCAAGACCAAAAAGAAATCGTTACGATCGATTTACTTTGGCTAATTATTGCTTCACTCTGTTTTGGGATCTATTTTAGTATAAAACCTTCAATAAAAGAACAAAGTACATACGCTAAATATCCACTTTAATTTAGTTGATTTCATTCTACTTTTCGTCGATAATGCCGTTGGGTAATCTGATTCAAATAGGTGGTAGCTCGTATTAAATCGAATTCACGTTTTTTTGGAAGGTTCGAAAAAAGAGGGATACCTTTACCTAAAACCACTGGAATAGTTGACAAAATTAAATCATCTATTAAATCTGCTTGAAGAAAACTTGTAATCAAGGAACCACCATCAATATAAAGTTGCGTATAACCTTGCTTTTGAATATAATCAACAATTTCCTCTACTTTACCTGACACGAGAAACACTTTATCTTTTAATTCTTGAGGAACCGATTTTAAAGTATTAGTGACTACAAAAACAGGTTGCTTGTAGGGCCATTCAATATCAAATCCAAGCACTGTTTCAAAGGTATTCCTACCCATAACTATAGCATCAATCGTACTTATAAATCGATTATAGCCCATATCATCGTTATTGGGGTTGGGCACCATATGGAGCCAATCAATTCCCCCTCTTTCATCTGCGATAAAACCATCTAGACTTGTAGCAATAAATACACTGTTTCTGTACATAAAGTTTGGTTATTTTTTAAGTAATTTCCAATTGTGATCTATCTCTCTAAGTTCTTCAAACATACCTTTGTAATGTCTAGCACCATAAATAACAAATATATTTTTTGAGGATGTAGCGTTAATCATATCCGCTAAATTTTTATTCCGAAGGCCTAAGATATAGTTCTTTTTAAAATCTTTTTTTAATTTTTTAGTTAAAGGTTCACATTCATAAGACTCCGAAAAACCGGTGTTATTGTCACAAGAATCTAGGTGTACCTCGCCATGCTTTTTTTCAAACTCCATTACCAACTCTTCTAAACTCAAATCCGCATTAACGGCTGTTAATGTATCTATACCCATAACAGTAAATTCTGGTTGATTCACCAAATTATATTTCGCATCATAGGATATTGAGCCGTAGATTTTATTGTTTATAGTATCCAAGTATCCATTTTTCGCTTGAAAGTCACCTTGAATCTTTCTGAACTTACGAGCGGTATTGATCATATTTTCTTGATTTGTATCTTTGGCCGATACCAGCTCATAGAACACAACAAAGTCAATTGCCTGTAAAGAATCGATTTTCTTTTCGATGTCTTCGTACTACATTTTTCTTCCTATATGATGCAATGGCAAAAAAACAACAGTTTTTTCACCATTCGTAATTGTCTTTAATTCAGGTTTTGACTCTAAGATTCCAGAATATTTAAGCCAAAGTTTACTGCATGAGATAAATGTTGTACAAACTAAAACTAGTATAAGGTAAACTATTTTTAAAGGTAATGGTCGCATAAAAAAAATTATCAAGCAATCTAAATATCTATCCTATCTCGCTCCGTTTCTAAAGAGGAAATTAATGAATTTCATGTCTCTATCGAATCTTTAAGGCGGATGAT
>NZ_LYPF02000011.1 GCF_001661595.2 Crocinitomix algicola | reverse complement strand
GCCACTTTCAGCATCTCCACATGCCCCACCAATGGCAATGGCATTGATGTCCACATCCGGCGTAAAAGAAAAAGTTACCTCCTGCCAAGAGCCATCCATTTCATAAACCACATCCACTGAGGAAAGTACTTCCCAATCACCAAAACCAATTGGGCATTCATACCCATCCCAAGGCAAATCTCCACAATTGGGTGTTCCATAAAGTGTTAAATCTAACTCATTGTGCGCTCCAGCCCATGCGGTATATAAAGTTAAATTATAGTTGACACCTGAAAGCAAAGGGCCGTCAATACAAACCCCGACCATTTCATGGTTTCCTGTCATATTAATAAAGCCAACATATGCATCTCCGCCTTCTGGTAAAGGATACTCTGGGGGAATGCCCGCGAGATAGTCAAGTCCACAGGAATAATGTAAATAATCTGATGTTGCGTCCGAGGCTTGAATCCAAGATTCTGTGCAAAATAAGGCGGCTACACTAATAGGACAGCAGAGGGTGTCTTCAAAAGAAGGGTTGGGGATCAAGCTTGTAAATCCGGTTAAATCATCGCAATCACAATCCTCATCATTTAAATCAATTAAAGCATCCCCGTCATCATCAATGCC
>NZ_LYPF02000010.1 GCF_001661595.2 Crocinitomix algicola | reverse complement strand
ATTATTGCAAATTTCTTGCGAAAAGCTAAACAGGCATAGCGTTAATGATATGATTAAGAGGTGCGATTTCAAGAGCATAATTAAAAAATAAACGATATTATTGATAAGTATGTTGCATTTAATTTTTGATGAGGGTTAATTGATGGTTTAAATTTTCGCCGATTAATGAGATAATATAAATGCCAGTCTCAAAATTGGTGGTATTAAATTCATTTGTGCCAATGACCCCGTTTTGCTGTAAAATTAATTTACCGTCGAGGGAATGAATGAAGATTTCATAATGACTCGAGTTATCGAGTTCCATCTTGAGAAATGTCTGTCCATTTGACGGGTTGGGGTATAATAGGATGTTATTTTTTATGTCCGATGAATTTTCAATTCTTAAATCACGGTTGAACTGTATTTGTTCTTGGTTAATTTCTGTAATATCATCGGATAAAGTTGATTCTAAAGCCTTTTCTCCATCGCCTTCAATGTCTACCCGCATAATGAAAAGAGAACCCCCGTTGGAGGTATAGGTTAAATTTCCACTGGATGGAGTTCCATCAATATACCCCATTTTTGACCAAAAATTCCCGACGATGTATGCATGTCCTTCATGATTTGTGGTAATGGCAAATGGGTAATGATGTGATGTGACGTCAATGGACGGATTTTGGGTGCCATTGGCCCAAACATAATTACCGGTTGATAAATCATAAGCGACGATGTACAAGTGGTTACCTGCAAAGCCCGTATGCGGCAAAATGGGCTCAGTTAATGCAAATTTAACATCATCGTTTCGAGTTCCTGTAAAATAGACTTTATCGTTCTTTACAGCAACTGAAATTCCAGTGCCATAGACCGAAGTGGCGGGATAAGTGATTTCCGATAAATTTCCGGTGGGAACGTCACCGTCGTGTTTCATAGCGACAAAATAACCTCCCGTATTGCCTCCAACTAGAGGTAAATCTTCGCTTAACATTCCAAAAACATTGAATATTTCACCAGTTTTAGTGCCAGTTATGTATGCATTCCCTGTGCCAGGGTCGGTATCAATATCATTACCTTCCATTTCATATGTAGGTAGGGCCGTCACATTCCCCTTTTTCACAAAATTTCTAACAACGTAATCGCCGGAACCGGCATAATATTCAGAGAATTTACCAACGAAAGCATCAGATTGGGCACTAGTGGTCAGCAATGCATCAAAACCAAATCTAAAGCTTTCTCTAAATGTACCTGTAAACCAGAGTGAACCCATATCTTCAATTGTAGGAGAAGCGCCATCGTAATCCATTCCATTTATAATAGCTTTGGTACCTGGATTAGAAATTTGTTCCCAATGGGGTGAGGCTAAACCTAATAAACTTGGTTTGTATTTACGGATGAATACACGCGTTTCACTTTCAATATCATAAGTTTGACCGGCTACGTAAATATCACCGTTATTTTCGTTAATTGTAATTTCTGTAAGTCGGTTTTTACTTAGTGCACTACCAACATGTTCAATAAAATTTATTTTACCATCATCTCTATTTAGTTGAGCAACGAAGCCGCCACGTGTACCGGGACTTGAACTTAGCGTCAATGACCCACTACCAAAACCTTCATCCCCTTGACCGTTCATTATTGTAATGCTTTCATTATATTCACCCTTGAAATTCATAAAGTTGAGCGTGGGAGATTGGATGAATAGCACACAAGGCTATTGTGAGCAATAAATTGCAAATAAGTTTCATAAGTTTTGTGTTAAGTTAGTACTTGTAGGGTGGTTGCAATTTAGAAATAATTTTTTGATAAAGGCTTATCTGTTAAATAATTAACGGATATGCTGACAGGTTGTTAGCGTGGTTTTAATTCTGGGATGCGTTAGGGACAGGAGCAATTGTTTGAGCTCTCCGTTCGTCCGTCTGAGACGGACGGACGGAAGCGAGTGTGGATGGCCCGCCCTGAATGAGCATGAAGGGAACGCCCAAAAAAAAATCCGACCATTCCCCCAAATGATCGGACTACTGATATGAAAAAAATCGCTGAAATCTCTTTACAAAATTTTCAGACTTACATTTGTCGCGGCGACTAACTCGCAACAATTACAGGACAAATTTAGGGGGCTTTTTTTCTTGTTCAGTTATCACAGTGTTTCGTTTGCGTTAAGTTTAGTTTAAACGGGAATAGTTTTTTCTTTTTGGTGTTTAAATGAAAATGAAATTATCTTTGTTTTATGCGTTTTACAGATTATCGAATATCGAAGGAATTAAAAGCTAATTTGAATGAAATGGGGTTTAAGCGACCTACGGATATACAATTCAAATGTATACCTAACATTCAAAAAGGGGAAGATTTATTAGCAATTGCTCAAACCGGAACGGGAAAAACGGCTGCTTTTGCTATTCCGATAATTGATAAAATTCAATTTGACAGAAAAAAGGGAGGAAAGGATGCGATAAAGGTGATAATTATGGTTCCAACGCGAGAACTTGCTGTTCAGATTGAGGAGGTATTTCATAAAATTGGACGAAATACGAAGGTGAAGACTACGGCAATTTATGGTGGAGTTGATCAAGATCCACAAATTGATAGGTTGTTGACTGGCGTAGATGTTTTGGTATGTACACCAGGTAGATTATTTGATTTGGTGAGCCAAGGCTATGTAAATTTAGGAGGAATAGAAACATTGGTGCTAGATGAAGCAGACCAGATGTTAAATTTAGGTTTTTATAAAGACATTCAAGATTTGATACGTTTTTTACCAAAAAAGCGACAAACATTGTTCTTTTCCGCTACAATTGATAAAAAAATTAAAAAATTAGCATATTCTCTGGTCAATTCGAAGGCGATTCGCATACAGATTTCACCAAAAAATCCGGTGTCTAAGAACGTAGTACATGCCATTACTTTTGTTGAAATGGATGATAAGCGATTTTTTTTGGAACGAATAATTAAGGAAAATCCGAGTTTAAAAATGATGGTTTTTGTGCGAACTAAAGTGAGAGCGGAACGAGTTAAGGCGGCCATGTTGAGGGTTGGAATAGATGTATTGACATTGCATGGCGACAAAGAGCAAGATGACCGTTTGTCTGTGTTAAAAGCATTTAAGGAGGACGAGGTAAAAATACTCGTAGCGACCGATGTTAGTGCGCGAGGAATTGATATTCCGAATATTGATTATGTGATTAACTATGATATGCCAGACATTGCAGAGAATTATGTTCACCGAGTGGGAAGAACAGGAAGAGGGAGGAATAAGGGGCAAGCTTTATCGTTTTGCAGTGAACGTGAAAAAGTATTATTGGCGGGTATTGAAGAGTATATATCTGTACCTATTGACGTTATTGAAACTACAAAAGCGGAGAAAGAGGAAACGATTTTATTTTCAGACGACGGCACAAATAATTGGAAATCGTTAATGGAAAAGAATGAGCTTTCAAAAAAGAATAAAAGGAAGAAAAAGAAATAAGTTAGTTTCCTTTTTTTGCAAATTTTTTGTCTTCATCAGTGCGTTTATCGGGCATTGGACCGCGCTTGTGAATAACTAAACCATTTAAAAAATTTCGTAAAATTTGGTCACCGCAATTTCTGTATTTCGGATGATCTTCTCGACGGAAGAAAGCTCCAAGTTCACTTTCAGTTACTTTAAAATCAACAAGTTTACAAATTTCGACAATATCTTTATTTGTCAATTTTAGTGCTACACGTAATTTTTTAAAAATGTCATTATTCGTCATGTATATTTCTTTTGGGCAAAGGTAGTTAATTTATTGCCAAGCTAAAAATACCACAACAGTTCTATTTTATTATCATTTTTAGTTTTCAATTAACTTCCCTTCCCATGTTAACCTTGGGTCTCCATCTGAGAGGAAATCTTTAAGTTCGTAAATGTTTTGGTATCCGTAACCGTAAAGATTTATGAAAGTAGGAATATTCAATGCTAAGGGTGTACTTTTTGTTTGTAAGGCTTGAATTTCAGTTAAAAAATTGTTGTTGCAATAAATTAAAATTCTTGTGTCTTTCTGCGAATTACGTTTGACAATTTTTCTGCGGTAAAGTCGGAAAAATTAAGGTGTATAGCTCCTTTAAGGTGAATTTGATTGTAAGCTTCTTTTGAGCGAGTATCTAGAATTATAGTGCCATTTTCTTTACTCATTTTATTGAATGTGGCGATATCCACTAAACGACTGGCGCGGTATGATTCCACATCATTGGTTAATGTCTTAAAATCTTCATAATTTATGGCAGCAGGGGGATCTTGAGGTGAAAGGTTTGCGGATTCATCAAAAGTAAATCCTTTTCTTTTAGCTTGTTCGATAATGGCTTTTAGCATGGATTGATCAAGCCCATTTTTAGCATTACTTTCAGTGTTATTAGTCAAATAAGTTGTGCGTTGTAAAGTCAGTTTTTTAATTTGGGATTGGATTGCATTGCGCTCGGATTCTTTTTGAGCGATATAAGCAATTTTTTCTTTTTCATTCAAAGTTTGCATTTCCTCCGGTAAATCTTTATTATCAATGCTGTTTATAATTAATTCACCTTTTTTTTGAGCATCAACAAGATCCCAATTTGAGTTGTCATAGAGATGGCTACTTTTCGATATAGTGCGTTCAACCAAGTTAGATGAACCGTATTTTTTTGAGTTTTTATCTTGTTCAATTTGGTTTTGGATGTAATAATTTTTGTTTTTACCAAAGGCCAAATAAGTGTCGTTTAAGCGTTGGTTGAGTGCTTCAATTTGCTCGTCATATGGTGTTTTCACAAAAGTGGTGGTTTGGTTCATAGAAATTGAACTGTAGAAACCTTCGGTGATATCAGCGCCGTTTTTCCATTGAATTGAAATCCCGTCATCATAATTACCGCAAAATATAGTGTTTATAATAATGTTTTTAGTAGTGGCATTTTGGCAAGCCAATTTGTATGAAGTCTCACCTTGTGCGAATGATTCATTACCCGCAATAAATATTAACTGTAAGCTCTCTAGGTCGTTCGTCCATTCCAATTCGTCCATGCTTCTTTGTATGACTTCACCACAAAATTCATCACCACCTTGGGTTGTTAAAGCGAATAGTTCTTTGGAAATTTCGTCCAAATTTTTGGTTAAATCCACAATTTTTCTGACGTATTGTTGGTTGCGGGATAATCCGCTGTTTCCATATTCGTACAACGCTATTTCAACATCTGCATAATTATTGTTTTTTTTGGCTTGAGCCAGTTGATTAACAATTCTCCACAATTGAGATTTAGCTTGTTCAATTAAACCGCTCATACTTCCGCTTGTGTCTAGCAACAAGGCTATTTTGATGTCATTAGCATTTTGGTTTGTAGGAGGCGCAACCTGTATGGCGCGTACGTTGATTGAAAATTTCGCCTTTGCATTTGTTGCTGTTTTTATTGTGAAACCAGAGAATAAAAGGAGAACTATGATAAGTCCTATAGCTGATATTAAGCGTTTTCTACTTTTCATTTGCTTGAATTTTAGAGCTAAATTAGAAGCATTGAATGTCTTTGAAAAGTGACAATGAGTTTTGAATAGGATTAAGTGAGGTAAAGGGCGATTTGGATGAGTGAACTTAAATGTACTGAAAGTATCCTCTAGCAATTCGTTGATACGGTAGATTTATTGTGCTTATCTTTAATGAGATTTTGATGAAATTTAAAGGCTTGAAATATGGTTTTTTGGTACTGCTTATCATCAGTATAATGCCCGTTTGTTTAGGTCAATCTAAACGAATTCAGCCTATATCTTCGCAAAAAGTACTCGAAAGATTGGATTCTGCGAAGCGAATTTTTGATGAAAATCCTATGGAGGCTATCATTTTCGTTGAATCTTCAATTCGTTTGTCTATCAAAAATGACTTAACGTATGAATTAGCCCTTTCCTATGCCACTTTAGCAAATTTTAATTATCAGTTGCAAGAATACAATAGTGTTTTATTAAATGGCTATCGAGCTATTCCGCAATTAAAGATAAAGGAGAATTGGACGAGTTTATACCAGGTTAATTGGATAGTGGCGAAAAGTCATTACCATTTAAAACAATACAATGAAGCGTATAATCAATTTGCAGCAGCCAAGTCAGTTGGTCGATTGCAAGCTAACCCGTCGTTTGAGGTAAAAGCGATATTAGAACAGGGGAATTGTTTGTTTGCGCAAGAACGTTTAGTCGAAGCCGAAGCACATTTTCGTAGTGCAAGGGTTGCAGCAGAAAGAAGCGAATTATTAGATTTAGTTGCGGAGATTGATTATCAGTTGGGAGAGCTTTTTTTGCAGAAAGGAGAGCAGGAACAAGCAACAATTTTTTATTCGGACGCAATTACGAATGCTTATCAATCAAATAATAATAGTGTTTTAACCCGCGAAAATGCACGCCGTGTATCATCGGTTAAAAAAGGGGATTTAAAATCGGATACTTTAGTCTTGGATGGATTAAAACAGGCCGAGGCTCATTTTACGAAAGTTAAAGACACCAATTCAATCGTGCAAAATAACCTTCAAAAAGCTACTTTGTATGAGTCGTTTGGGAATTTTGATGAGGCCAAAACTGCGGTATCAAATTCACTCATACTGTCTCAAAAATCGGGCGATATAGCTGCACAATTAGAATCGTCTAAAAAGCTATATGATTTACATTTAGCATCAAATGAAAGGGAGGCGGCAAGTCAAGAATTAAACAATTATTTATTGTTACGCGATTCACTTTTAAAATTGCAATTGCAAAAGAAAGAAGAGCAATTGGCCATACGTGCTGTTGAAGATCAAATTACGGTATTAGAACAAGAGCGGAAGTTGGATCAACAGACAATTAATATTTTAGAACGAGAAAAAAATGTAAATGAGGCTGAAATTAGGCAGCAGCGCGCTTTATTGTATGCATTGGTACTTGTTTTGCTCGCTTTTGGATCGTTTTCATTTATTTTATATCGGAACACGAAAGCAAAAAATAGGGCCAACCAATTACTTTATTTAAAATCATTGCGATCTCAAATGAACCCTCATTTTATTTTTAATTCTTTGAACTCGGTCAATAATTATATCGCAACAAGTAATGAAAAGGAGGCTAATAAATACCTCTCAAAATTTGCTAAGTTAATGCGTTTAGTATTGGATTATTCTGAGGCGGAATTTATAAGTTTAGAACAAGAAATAGAGTTGCTAAAACTTTATGTTGAGTTAGAATATGAGCGATTTAAAGATAAGTTTGATTATTCCTTTAAGGTGGATGAAGATATTTTATTGTCCAATTATGAAATACCTCCCATGATAATTCAGCCCTTTATAGAAAACGCAATCTGGCATGGGTTACGGTATAAAGGTCAGAAAGGAGAGCTTTTAATTAATTTTACCAATTATAATGATTGGGTAGAGATTAGTATAAAGGATGATGGAATTGGGCGAAAAAAATCTCAAGAAATAAAAACACCGAGTCAAAGGCAACATGCATCGAGCGGGATGAAGAATGTTGAAGACAGGACAAAAATGATTGATAAAGTTTTTAAAAAACGAATCAATTATGAGATTTTGGATTTGCCTAAAGATGGCGGGACAGAAGTTATCATAAAATTATTCCGATATGAATGAATTGAGTTGTATAATAGTTGATGATGAGGCGATCGCGCGGGATACTTTGCGATTATACCTTCAAAAATACTGTTCGGATGTTAAAGTTTTGGATAGCTGTGAGAATATAGAAGAAGCGAAACGATCCCTAAATAAGTATAATCCAAACATCGTTTTTTTAGACATTGAAATGCCATATGGTAATGGTTTTGATTTACTTGAGCAATTAGGTGAAGTAAATTTTGAGGTAATTTTTATTACCGCATTCAGCAATTACGCAATACAGGCCTTAAATTTAAGTGCAACCCATTATATTTTAAAACCCATTGATATAGATGAGTTAATTATAGCAATAGAAAAAGTGAAAAAGAAAAATTTTTCAGGCTCACATTTTCAGATTCAATCTCAAGTATTAATTGAAAATCTTCAAAAAGTAAACAGTCAACTTAACCGTATTGTTTTACCTCATTTAAATGGGTTTGATGTTGTGCCTGTTAAGTCAATATTATACGCTCAGGCGGCAGATAATTATTGCGAAATTCATTTATTGTCAGGAGAAAAATTTTTAATTTCTAAACCACTCAAATTTTACGACGATTTATTGTCCTCGATGGGTTTTATTCGAATTCATAAATCATATTTGATTAATGGGAATGAAATTGTATCCTATAGAAAGGGAAAAACAGGTCAAGTTGTGTTGTCAAATGGGTCAGTTTTTGATATTTCAAATAGTCGAAAAAAAGATTTTTTGGCTTATTTTTCTCGGTAAGGTTACTTTTTTGGCTGTTTGACATAAATACCTAGAGTGAAGGATAAGGAAATCATATCGCGCATAAAGAAGGGAGATACAGAGGCTGCCGTTAAAGTTTTGTATAAAGAGTTTCCCAAAATTCGAGCAAATATTTTGTCGCATGGTGGTGATGAGGATATTGCGCAAGAAATATTTCATGATAGCTTAATTCTTTTAATTGAAAAAGTCAATGAACGTGATTTTAAATTGACTTCAAAATTGTCGACTTACCTTTATGGAATAAACCGTTTTATGTGGATGAATGAGGCGAGAAAGCGGCAAAAAAATCCCGAAGCAGAATGGAAAGATACGTTGATTTTAACTGCTGATGATTTAGGATATGATAATGAAAAGGAGGAAGAGCTGAAGCAGTTAGAGATTATCCTGTCTAGTGTGTCGGCACGATGTAAAGAGATTTTTGAATTGTTTTATTTTAAGAAAGAAAGCATGAAAAGAATCGCGGAAATATTAGATTTTTCAAGTGTAAACTCAGCAAAAACCCAAAAATATAAATGTATGGAAAAAGCCATTTTAATGGCAAAAGAACTTAAGCAACCAACAACGACAACTTAATATTAATATGAGAACTGAATTAAAAAAACTGGAGCAAGTAGATGCTTATTTATCAGGGGAGCAAACTGCGGTTGAAAAACGTGCCTTTGAAGATAAGTTGAAGCATGATTCAGAATTGCAATCTTTGGTTAGTCAACAAAAAAGTTTAATTAGAGTCATAAACCGATCAGCGTTACGCGCAGAAATTAGTGCAGTTGCGGCTGCAAATGCAGCTGCTTCATCTGGAACAGGTTTAACAAATGTGTTTTTAGGTGTAGGTGGTGTTTTGGGTATAGCAGGAATTTTTGGAGCGTATTTTTATTTTTCTGAGCCCACCACAAATGAATCAGATGAAATGGGAGAAGTTGTAACCAATGAAATTACCACTGAGATAGATACCATTCAACCTGAAAACACCTATCAAGAAGAAATTTATAATGACGATATACATGAAGTAAATATAGAAGAACCGGAGACTGTATTTTCTTCCATAAAAAAATATGAGAACGGGGAGGAGGAAACCGACAAAATGAGTGTTAATGTTCAGTTCAAACCAAGTGAAGATAGGGCAGTAACAACACCTAAAAATATAGAAGAAAAAGCAAAGGTTAAAGAAAAACCTAAAGTTAAAGAAGAAGGTTTGATAAAGCCTAAGGTTGCTTTTACGGATCGTTCGGTACGTGCGCATTTTCCTGAAGGAAATCAAGCCATGAAAGAGTTTATTGATAAGAACCTTCACTATCCGCGTTCGGCGAGTAATAAAAATATCGAAGCCGTAATTCGTTGTGAATTTATAGTAACGGAGGATGGATTGATTCAAGAAATTAATGCGGACTGTATCAGTATGTCGGATAAAGGTGGGGAACCTTATAGTGACTTAAAAGTGTTGATGAATAAGCGAATTATGGATGCGTTTATTGGTAATGCGACACATGTTCTTCGTACAATGCCAACCTGGGAGCCGGCACGTAATGCAGCGGGATCTCCGGTTTTATCAATGCAACGTATGTATTTCAACTACTCTATCGATCATGGGTGTTTAGTCTATCAGTTGGACGATGATATTACGATTGAAGAGGATGGCTCAGACAATTAGAAACTTATTTATAGAGCCAGTAAGTTGGATTAATGTTTGAGATTTGTCCTTCTGGAGTTATTTTTCTTATTTCAAAATGAACGTCTGAATTACCAGAGTTATTGATCAATAATGCTCCGATTTCTTGCTTGACTTTAATTTGTTCACCGGCTTTAACATAGGTTTCTTGTAAATTTGAGTAAATGGTTCTATAATTTCCATGTGCAATAATGACAGCTTTACCAGCACCTGGAATTACGATAACACTTGATACTACGCCTTCGTATACTGCACGAACAGTTGATCCTTTAACGGTGGTAATATCCACTCCGTTATTGTAGGTGAAAACGTTAACATGAACCGGGTGTGGCTGTTTGCCAAAACCTTTAGTAATTTCACCTGTTTTAACGGGCCATGGTAAACGGCCTTTATTGTCCTCAAAACCTTTATTACTCAAGGCAATTTCTTTGGTTTCTTTGGATGTAGTTTTTTTCTTTTTTTCCGCAAGAATTTCTTTGTTTATTGCTGCGTTTATGGCGTTTTGAATGTCTTTTGATTTTTTGCGTTGTTCAGCGAGCTCTTTTTTTAATTGCTCTTCTTTTCCTTGCATTTCCGCAATGGTTTGTTTTTGCTTTTCTCGATCACGAACATAATTCCGTTGTTCTTGTGCATTTAAAGCAGTGACTTTATCTTTTTCCTGTTTCTTAGAAACTAATTCGGTTTGTTGCGCTTCGAGGGCTGCAATTGAAGCTTGAATTTTACGAATTTGATCAGAACGGTATTTTGCCAATTGTTCTAAATATTCAAGGCGCTTATTTGCTTGATTAAATGATTCGGAGGAAAGAACGAAAAGTAAAGACGCTGTTGAATTTCTCATCTTGTACGCCTGAATAATCATCAGTTTATAATGCAGTTTCTGTTGCTCAACTTCAATTTCAAGTTTAGCTATTTCTGATGATAGTTTTGTTATTTCACTGTTCAATTTAGATTGCTGAAGGGCTAAATTATCTAAAAGTGCTTGTCGGTAATGAATTTTTCTTTCGATTAAATTAATGTTATCCGATAGATTTTTACGACTTTCAGCAGTCGTTTCCAAAAGTTTTTGCGTCAACCCAATTTTCTTTTCGAGCTCACGTTGTTGAGCTTTTAAGCGGTCACTTTCCTTTTGTTGCCCAAATGATGGTGCAGCAAAGAATAAACAAATAAACGGTATGAGTTTAAGGACATTCAATGTATGAGTCAGGTATTTTAATTGAAATTTCTTTTCGATCATTGAGTTTTACAGGGGCATAGTTCATGCCAATACGCAATGTATCCCTCGGGTTCATGATTTTAATGGCAGTTTCTTCTGGTACCATAAATCCTTCTTCAGCTTTACGTGAAAGATAGTTTACTTCAATAGAAGTTGTGTCGTTAGGAATTTCGATGTCTATTCTATCGACAAGCATATTTTCTCCATTAATATGGTATTGAATCAGCATTTCTTCATCGTCAATATCTAATTTGTCTTGTTCAAGTTTTTTGTACGCCCTTTTTTTATGAGAAGAAAGGATATAATGATCTTTGGCATTTATTTGTTTGTATTTTTCTTTGATGTCAAAACCAATCGGTTTACCCAGTAAGAGTTCTTGGAAAAATTCAAATTCTAGTTCTGTGCCAAACAAAATAGATATATAGTCAAGGCTTTTGTTAAAATAGCAATCCTCTAATTTGTTTACAAAAGTTACAGAGTCTTGATTAACCATGTAAGTGGCGAGTATGATTGTTTTTTTTATATAGCCACCAAAAGCGCTGTCGACATTTAGTTTTACATAAGCAGAAAACGAATTGTTTTGAGTTGAACTGAGTAAGTCAATTCCAATACGAACATTAAAGTAGTCAAAACCAACCTTACTTTGATCTTGAAGTGCTAATTCTAATTCTTTATCGCTTTTATTTTTTAATTTAAAATCGCTGTTTTCATGTCTCCTATTTCCACAGGCCACGGCTACAACAATTAAGGTAAATGTGATAAGGGTTTTTAGTATGGTAATTTTTTTAGTCATTGATTAGTTTCTCCTATTAGCTGAAAACTTTTGATATTAGTTGGGTGCAAAATAAGTTTGGTTTTCAATTTTTTTCAATAATAAGGGTGAGCTTCCTCCAAATTCTACAGCCTCTTGCCACATTTCGACTGATTTTTCAGTTTCGCCATTGAGGGATAAAGCATCTCCATATTTCTCTAAGATGGTTGCGTTATAATAATTATCGTAAAGTGCTTTAAGGTAATTTTCTGCCGCTGTTTTGTACAATTTTTGTTGGAATAAAATGTCCCCTTTAAGTTCGAGTAGTTTAATGTTTTTAGGTAGTTTCATTAATCCTTCATTCACTTTCTCAAGAGCAGCATCCAATTGCGATTGTTGCAATAAATTTTTACTTTGATGCAGATACACACTTGGGTTGCTCGGGAATATCCCTAAAGCTTGTTCAAAATAGAAAGCGCCATCTTGGGGCTCATCCATCCTATAATTCATATCACCAATTTGGTACAGAAATTCTGAACTAAGTTGTGGGTCTTTTACCACTAAATCTTTTCCCAGGAATAGATATTCTTCAGCTTGCTCAAATTCACTTAATTCTTTAGCAGCAATTCCTCCAAAGAGATAAAAAACGGGTTGAGCAGGAAACAAGGTCATGGCTTCTTGACTTGTTTCAAGTTGTTTTTTATGTAAATGTAAATCGTTTTGGAGGTTTAAAAGTTGTATCCAATTATTATAAGATCCTTTATTAAGTTGTACGGCTTTGGCATACTCTTTTTCTGCCTCCATTTTTTTATTGCAAACCATTAAATAATACCCGTAGTAATCATGCATTTTAGCATTTTGCAATTCAGGATCATAAATTATGGAAAAGAGCGTGTCGATACCTTTACGCATTTCTTGATAATCAAGTTTATCATTGGCAGCATAGGGAATTAAACCTCTTGTGATTTCTAATTTGCGATCAAGCTCCACCTCCTTACTTTTAAAGCCTTTATAAAGATTGTAAAATGCTCCTTTTACGTTGTCTTGTCTAAGTTCAATATCCGCCATCATGATATAGGCTTGACCGTTATTTGGATCAAGTTTAATGACGTCATTTATTAATTGACTCGATTTTTTAAGGCGATTGTTCTGCATGTAAAATTCAGCAGCTATTATTTTATTTTCAAGATTGGTAGGACTGTCATCTAAAAATGCTTTCATTTCAGACTCGGCCAGCTCTATTAACCCCATTCTGCTATATAAGTCATATTTTGTAAAACTTACTTCAGGAATTTTTCCAGTTTCGACTTCAATTTCATTTAGCATGGATATTGCTCGCTCATTTCTTCCCGCTCTAATTAATGTTTCCGTATACTTGAATTTGATTTCAATGTTTTTTTCATCAGCGATGATTCCTTCGTATAAATCAGCTGTTTTAGCATAATTTTCTTGTCCAAAATATAAATCAGCTAAGCGAAGGGTATACCATTTGTTGGAAGAATCATACTTGTACGCCAACTGAGCATGGTACAATGTCTTGTCGTCGTTTCGAGTGGTTTCGTATAAATCGGATAGAGCAAAGTGTACCGCTGGATGCTCTGGTTGGTACACTAAACATGCTTCGAATAATTCAATGGCTTTTTCATAATGCCCAATAATTTTCTCTGAATTTGCTTCATGAAACCTGATTTTAAACGCTTTTCTGGTTTCGTATGCGTTTTGTTCTTGGATAACTTCTTTGGTATCAGTGCATGAAGTTATGATACTGGCTACAGTTAGAAGTATAGAGAAAATACTTGTTTTTTGGAAGATATGTTGGTTCAATTTTATCATTCAATTGTGGTATAATCACCAATACTTATGACTTTTCCGTGACTTAAAATTTTAGCGTGATTACCAATCATAGAATCCTGAAGTATAGAATTGGCAATGGTTGCATTTTTTTGAACAATTGAATTCGTCACAACAGAATTTTTTACGGTTGTTCCTCGTCCAATAGAAACATGCGGTCCTATAACTGAATTCTCCAATACGACATGTGGTCCAATATAACATGGAGGAATAATAACAGCGTTCTTGTTCACTAAATCTTTGGATACTAAATTTTCATTTTTATCAAATTCGAGCACTCTTTGATTCGTGTGAACGGTTACTTTTTTATTTCCACAATCCAGCCATTCGGAAACTTTTCCTGGCTTGAATTTAGCTCCTTTTTTTGTTAAGTTTTTAAGTGCATCCGGAAGTTGATATTCGCCGCCTTTAATAATTCCATTGTCAATGAGATATTGTAATTCAGCCTTGAGCTTTTCTCCTTCTTTGAAGTAGTAAATGCCAATCATGGCCAAATCAGAAACAAATGTTTGGGGTTTTTCTACAAAATCTTCTATGACACCATCGTCATTTAGTTTTACCACACCAAAAGCTGAAGGATCTTCTATTTGCTTAACCCATAAAATTCCATCTGCTTCGTTATCAAGTGTAAAATCGGCACGGAATAAGGTGTCTGCAAAAGCAACTACAACAGGTCCGTCTAAAGATTCTGCAGCACAGAGCACGGCGTGAGCAGTTCCTAGCGCTTTGTCTTGGTAATATATACGACCTTTTGCGCCTAATTTTTCAGCCACTTTTATTAATTCATCTTCTACTTCTTTACCAAAATCACCAATTACGAAAGCAATTTCATCAATTTTTTCGGTACTCGTCTTTGCTATATCTTGTACAAGACGATGAACGATTGGTTTTCCGCCTACAGGAACAAGTGGCTTAGGAACAGTTAATGTGTGAGGTCTTAATCTGCTGCCTCTTCCAGCCATGGGTACTATAATTTTCATCTTAAATATTTTATTTTTTTCCGGTACTACCGAATCCACCAGCACCTCTTTCAGTTTCATCCAAAACTTCAACTCCAACAAATTCAGCTTGCTCATGTTTAGCGATCACTAATTGAGCAATACGTTCTCCATCTTTGATTTCAAAATTTTCATTGGATAAATTAACCAAAATCACACCAATTTCTCCACGATAATCTGCATCAATAGTGCCAGGAGAATTCAAAACAGTAATTCCATTTTTATAGGCTAATCCACTTCTTGGTCTAACTTGAGCTTCATAGCCGTTTGGCAGTGCCATAAACAACCCAGTTTTTATCAAGCTTCTCTCCAGAGGTTTAAGAATGATGGGTTCTTCTATATTGGCGCGTAAGTCAACTCCAGCAGATGATTCTGTTTCGTACTGCGGTAGAGTATGTTTAGATTTATTTATAATTTCAATTTTCATGTTAAAAATTAATTTTCAAAAATAAGAAAATTATCCCTTCTTAAATGTTCTTAATGGTCTTTCAATAAACAGGACTATGCCCACAAAAATTAGAATCAAAATTGTGTTGAATATAAATTTGGGCCATGTAAATTCTATAAAGTCCGAGCTGTACAAAAGTGAGCAAAGAAAGAGCGTAACAGAACCAATCAAATATAGACCTATTTTACGGAGATTATATTTTATTGGATAATGAATTTTTCCGTAATGATAAGAAGCGGCCATCATTCCAAAATAGACGATGCAAGTGGTAATTGCAGATCCGGTATAACCAATCCAAGGAATAAGGAGGTAGTTGAGAATTAGAGTAACAATTGCTCCGCCAACAGAAATATACGCGCCAAATTTGGTTTTATCAGCGAGTTTATACCAAATAGATTGGTTGTAATAAATGCCTAAAAACACATTCGCCAGCATTAACAGTGGAACAACGGTTAACCCTTCCCAATAATCTGACCCGCGCAAAAATGATTTGAAAATAGGTAAGTTTAGAGAGATCACAAGGAAAATAATAGTTACAACAATTACAAAATAGGTCATAACTTTTGCGTAGATTTTATCTTTTTGATCATTATTGGCTTGCGAAAAAAAGAAGGGCTCTGCGGCATAACGAAATGCTTGTATAAACAGGGTGATTAAAACAGCCAATTTATAATTTGCAGAATAAATCCCAACTTGACTCTCTGCATATGTAATTCCTTCTGCTGGTGTTAAAAGTCGTAAAAGGAGTATTCTATCAATTAGTTCGTTTATTATTCCTGAAAACCCTGCAACAACAAGCGGAAAAGCAAAAATGATCATGGATTTAACCCTGTTAAGATTCCATATAAATTTAAAGTTTAATAATTCTTTATATAAGAGGACGGGTTTTAAAACGCTTCCAATTAAGTTGGCGAGAAAAACCCAGCCGATGCTCAAAGATTCACCTTCGCGATAAAAGGAGAATATAAATATGAGATTGAATAGAATAGTTGCTCCAATGCTTGAAAGCTGGACTTTTGCAAAAGTTACTGCTCTATCTTCATGCCTTAACCTTGCCATTATTAAAGAGGCAATCGCATCACTGACCAAAATAAAGGCAAACCAAATCACGTAGGTTTGATATTCCGGATGGTTTAACCAGTTGGCAATCCCTTGCGAAAAAATCAGCATGGCAATTAAAACAACAGCATTGATTACAAGTACAATTGATAAACTTTGATTAAAGACGCTTTCTTTATCCTTAGTTTGATTAACAAAACGAAAATAGGTTGTTTCCATTCCAAATAAAAGCAAGATTATAAAAAATCCCGCTAAACTATAGATAACGGATATGGAACCGTATTCAGCAGTGGAATAATACGCGGTGTAAATAGGAACAAGCAAATAATTAAGAAAGCGACCAATAATCGTTGACCCGCCGTAAATTGCGGTTTGCCCAGCTAGTTTCTTAATCGTGCTCACAGATAATTATGTCCTCTTTTTCAAGTTTATTTTCTGAAGTTTGCTTTTCTTTTCTCAATGAAAGCTGTTGTACCTTCGATAAATTCAGGTGTTCCAAAACATTTTCCAAATTCTTCTATTTCAACATCAAAACCGTCTACTCCTTCGATGTGATTGGCATTAATTGCATGAATTGCCGCACGAATAGCATTTGGCGAATTTTGGACAATTTTATGCGCAATTTTTTCTGCTAATGGCATCAACTCTTCTTGACTGACAACATGATTTACCAACCCCCAAGATTTTGCCTCTTCTGCTCCAATCATTCCTGCTGTTGTAATCATTTCAAAAGCTTTACCACTTCCCACCAATTGTGTTAAACGTTGTGTCCCGCCATAGCCAGGAATAACGCCTAAAGAAACTTCGGGTAATCCAAGTTTGGCATTATCCGACGCAACGCGAATGTGCGAGGCCATAGCTAATTCTAATCCGCCACCTAACGCAAAACCGTTAATTGCTGCAATGACAGGTTTATTCATAAATTCGATGAAATCAAACAAAATTTCATGTCCAATGGCACTAAGTTCTTGCCCTTTCTCAACAGAGAAATCAGCAAATTCTTTGATGTCGGCTCCAGCAACAAAAGATTTTTCTCCAGCCCCTGTTAATATTACAACACCAACATTTTCATCATCATTGGCAGCGCTAAGCGCATGATGCAATTCTTCAATAGTTTCCTTATTTAAAGCATTTAACTGTTTCGGTCGATTAATTGTAATCGTTGCAACATGTCCTTCTTGTGCTGTTAAAATATTTTTAAATGTCATTTTTCCGAATTTTGTGATAAAAGCATAAAGCTAGAAATTATTGCTCTTCTTGTGCAGAAAAAATGAGGATACTTTTAAACACTTTTTTGTGTGCGTTGCTTTATTTTAAAAGTGATTCTCAATAAATATTATTCGCTTAAAGACTGTTTTTTAGACTAAGAAACTAATTCTAATGTCATTCGTACATAAAAAATGTCATTTTGTCGAAAAGCGGGTCTTTTTCAATGTGTTAAGCTTTCAGGTGGCCATTAAAATACTTTACTTTGCATTTGTAACCAGTAAGTTAAATGGAAAAGGACCTCAAACCCTTTCTTTTTGATACATGAAAAAACAAGTACAGATGAAAACTTTAACAGGAATTATTTTTACATTTTTCGCTTTTTTGAGTTTTGCTCAACATGATGATCAAGACTCTTTAATGGCATCTAACGATATTGCTCGTGAATCAGGAGTTAATATCTATGCGCCAAATGCTTTTACACCAGACGGTGATTTTTATAACGACAATTGGCAAGTGCATGCGAATGGAATAGATGTTTACAATTTTCATTTAATGATATTTGACAGAACCGGTCAGTTGATATGGGAATCTTATGATCCTTCTGCAGCTTGGGACGGAACTTATGGAGGAAGCCCTGTTCCCGCTGGTATGTATGTTTGGATGATTAATGCAAAAGAGATAGCCTCTGATAAGCGTCATAAATTTGACGGTTTTATCAATGTACTACGATAAGGTTATTTTTTGCGAAGTTTTTTGTATATCCTTATTGCAAGCATCAATAAAATAGCTAAAGCAAAAAATCCAACTACTCCATAAACCCAATTTACATTGTGTTTTAGGATGATAAGGAAAACAATGGAAACCAATAACAAAGTTGGAATTTCATTCAAAATTCTGTAAAAATTCCCCGACTTTTTAATGTTATCCTTTTGTAAATTTAAAAAGTGTTGGTGACAAATAAACTGGTAAATTATAAGTAAAGCAACGAACAATAGTTTGATGTGCATAAATCCCATATGCAAAAGCCCAGGGTTTTTTATTAATAACCAAGGACCGAATATTAATGTAAGAATAAAAGAAGGCCAAGTAATTCCATACCAAAGGCGTTTCTCCATTAGGCTGTATTGCTTTTTTAAAATGTCTTTCTCTGGATTGACTTTTTCATTTGCCTCAGCGTGGTATACGAATAACCGTACAATGTAGAATAGGCCTGCAAACCATGTGACAATGAAAATGATATGAAGGGATAGTAATATTTGGTACATCATTTTTTGTAAAAATTCATCTCATCTAAATAAGTAAAAACCGGTTCGGATAAGAGGTAACGAACATCCATTTTTTCCCCAATCATATTACGTATAAAGCTTGAAGAAATTTTCATCAAAGGCGCATCAACTTTTAGGATATTAGTGCGATCGATTAATGTGTTTTTTTCTTCTATTTTTTCCTGCTCAGTAATCACTCGAGGATAGACAATAATTGGATAATTTTCAATAATATACTCGTAGTTTTTCCATTTGTGTAGCGTTCTCAAATTATCTTCGCCCATTACGAGTGTAAAAGCATATGTGGGGTGTTTTTCCTTAAGCGCCTGTAAAGTGTATGTTGTATAGGAAGGTTTAGGTAATTTAAATTCAATATCACTCGCTTTCAGATGAGGATTTTCCTCCACCGCAATACGAACCATGGCAAGACGATGATGATCAGCTAATAAGTTTTTCTTTAATTTATGTGGGTTTTGAGGACTTACGACGAACCAAACTTCGTCTATTTGGTCTTGCTGAGCAATATAGTTTCCAATAATCAAATGACCGATATGGATGGGGTTAAACGACCCAAAATATAAAGCAACTTGTTTTTGAGCATTTTCAGATTTACTCGAAAAACCATCTAAAATATGATTCACCATTGCAGTCATTATCCAATATAGTTAAGCACAACTTTTTTTATTTCGTAGCATGCTTTTTCAAGATTATCATTCAATAAAACATAATCGAATTTTTCAGCGTGACTGAGTTCTTCATTTGCTTTATCTAATCGCATTTTTATTTGCGCAGGTGTTTCAGTTCTTCTGTTTTTCAAGCGTTGTTCTAGGACAAATAATGAAGGAGGTTTTATAAAAATCGATAAAGCCTTGTCTTCAAAAATATTTTTTAGGTTTATTCCACCAATAGCATCAACGTCAAACAATACAGTTTTACCTGCTTTCCAATGTTTAAGTACTTCCGATTTTAGTGTTCCATAGAAATTGTCTTTGTAAACCTCTTCCCATTCTACAAATTCATTTTTATCTATCTTTTGTTTAAACTCATCCACTGAAAAAAAATGATAGTCTATTCCGTCTTCCTCCCTTCCTCTTGGTTCTCGACTTGCGGCAGAAATTGAGAATGCAAGGTTATCTATGTTTCTAAGTAAATAACGAACTATCGTTGTTTTTCCTGCTCCCGATGGTGCCGAAAAAATAATACACTTTCCTGCATCAAATTCATCAAATTGTTTGGCTATCGATTTCTCCATCACTTGTTTAAAGCGTATTTAATATTTGTTCTTTTATTTTTTCTAGTTCATCTTTCATATTTACCACGAGTTTTTGCATGTCTGCATGATACGATTTTGAACCTAATGTATTAATTTCTCGACCGATCTCCTGCGTAATAAATCCTAGTTTTTTGCCTTGAGATTGATTTTCATTTAAGGTTGATATAAAATAGTTTAAGTGATTTTCAAGGCGATGCTTTTCCTCAGAAATATCAAATTTTTCAAGATAATAAATCAATTCTTGCTCAAACCTATTTTTATCCACTTTCGCTAATCCTACGAATTCTTCAAGATTGTTTTCAATTCTCTCTTTGATTGCATCAATTCTCGCTGATTCGTATTTGGGAATTTCGGTAAAAGCTGATCGAATATTTTCGATTCTTAACGTAAATTCATCCATTAACTTTTGCCCTTCGGTTTTTCTGAATTCAATATGTTTTTGAATTGCTTCGTTTACCACTTTTACAATGCCTTCCCACTCTTCATCATCTAATTCTTCACTTTCGCTGGAAAATACATCCGGCATTTTCAATAGAGTTTGCAAGAGATTTTCTTGCGGTAAATTTAATTCATCACTCAGGTCGTTCAATTGCTTATAATAAGATGTGACAAGCGTTTTATTGATTTTTTGAGAACTGTTGTTGCCAATTGCTTCAACGTTAATATTGCATTCAACTTTTCCCCTGTCTAACGCTTTTTCCAATATTTTTCGAAGCGCAATTTCGTTTTGTCGATATAATTGTGGCATTCGAACAAATAAATCTAAATTTTTACTGTTCAGTGACTTAATTTCAACTGTTATTTTTTTATCGGAAAATGTGGCAGAGGATTTCCCAAAACCAGTCATTGATTGTAGCATACTTATCAGATTTTATCTCTTGGCAAAAGTAGGAATAATTGATAAAGCAATCTTCAAGCAGCTTCAATTTATTAAAATTGGGTGTGAGTGAATAATTGGTTGAAATAGAGAAAACTTGTTTAAAAATGATTGCTGCTATTGCAATTCTGAATGGATAAAGATATATTTGTTTGAAACACAACCAACTAA
This sequence comes from Crocinitomix algicola, assembly GCF_001661595.2. Lineage (GTDB taxonomy): Bacteria > Bacteroidota > Bacteroidia > Flavobacteriales_D > Crocinitomicaceae > Crocinitomix > Crocinitomix algicola. Next base: position 194,535 of record NZ_LYPF02000010.1, on the reverse strand, counting down.
AATGCGACTAATTCAAAACCTAATTTTTCTTTTTTTTACCCAATTATTTACGGTCAATAGTTGGACTCAAACAGAGTCATTTGCTTATACCGGTGCTGTTCAAACCTATACTGTTCCTGCGGGAGTAAGTTCAATCAGAATTGTTGTACGAGGAGGAAGTGGTGGTGACGGTGATGGTGGTGTGGGTGGCTTGGGCGCATGTATGGAAGGGTCATTTGCTGTTAGTCCTGGGGATGAATTAGATGTTATAGTTGGTGGACAAGGATTGCAATATGGAAATGCAGGCGGCGGCGGGGGAGGCTCTGGAGTTGTTTTTGAAGGTGCACCATGGATTATTGCAGGTGGTGGTGGTGGAGCAGCAATTAATGCCGATGGACATGATGCTGTGACTACTGAGGATGGGGTAAATTCATCTGGTGCTGGAGGTGTTGGTGGAGATGGAGGTGAAAAGGGGTATGTGACTGGAGATTGTGGTTGGGCATCTGGTGGTGGTGGATTTTATGGAAATGGATATGGTGGAGATGGAACTTGGGATGGTGGAGCTTTACCAGGAACACTTGGTGGGGATGGTGCAGGCGATTCTTGGGCAGATGGTGGTGCAGGAGGAGCAGATGGTAGTTGTACATGGACTTACCCTAATTTGGGTGCCTGGGGATGTGGGGGCGGTGGAGCTGGTAACTATGGCGGCGCTGGAGGTGGCGGTTATTCTGGTGGCGGCGGTGGTCAATATGTTGATGCAGATTTTACAGCAAGAGGCGGCGGTGGCGGTGGTTCTTTTAATGATGGGTATGACCAGGTTAATACAGCTGGTTGTCACGATGGTGAAGGTGAAATAGAAATAACAGTCTTGTGCACGGAACTTGAACTTGAACCTGTTGCTGATATGGTTTGCGAAGGTGAGGAAATTATTCTAGACGCAACCTCTGCAGGTGGTGGGACAATTACTTGGGACGGGGGTGTTGTCAATGGAATTGGTTTTATTCCTCCACTCGGAGTAACAACCTACACGGCTATCAGCGACGATGAAGATGATTGTGAATTGAGCATTGAAATTGAAGTTGTACCTGTTCCTGATTTAACCTTAACCGCGGATGTGGATGAGATTTGTTTGGGTGAAGCAGTCACTTTTACTGTTGAAGGGGTTGCTGATGTCTTTGTTTGGGATCCTGTTGATGTTGAGGCTGGAGTACCATATATTCCTGGAGTTCCAGGTACGGAGACCTATACAGTTGAAGGTTCTGTTGGTGATTGTGCCTCTGAGGCGAGTATTGAGATTACGGTACATGATTTACCTGCTGTTACCGCTTCTGTTGATGAGACTGAAATATGTTTGGGTGATGAGGTTGTTTTTACGGGTGCAGGAGCCGATGATTATTCTTGGGATTTTGGTGTCATTGATGGTGTAGCCTTTGAACCTGCAATCGTTGGCTTAACAACATACACTGTGACAGGTACTGATGTGCTAACGGGTTGCACGAATACAGCGTCTATTGATGTTACCGTGTACGATATTCCGGATGTTGCAGCATCGGCATCTGATACTGATATTTGCTTAGGGGAAGAAATTGTACTTACAGGGAGCGGTGCGGCTACTTATGTATGGGATGGAGGGGTTCTCGATGGTGTTCCTTTTGCACCGCCGTCTGGTGTAACTGTTTACAATGTTACAGGTACATCTGCTGATGGTTGTGAAAATATGGCATCGATTGAGATTACAGTAACAGAATTACCCGATGTTACTGCTTCAGCTGATTTAACTGAAATATGTACAGGTGATGAAATTGTATTGTCTGGTGGTGGAGCAGATTCTTATACATGGGATATGGGTGTTGAGGATGGTGTCGCATTTGAACCTGTTGGCATTGGTGTGATTACTTATACCGTTACAGGAACTGCAGGTGATGGCTGTTCTGGTATGGCATCAATCGATGTGCTAGTCCATGATTTACCAAGCGTAGTTGCGAATGCTGAGCCTAGTTCAGTATGTGAAGGAGAGAGTATTACCTTTTCCGGCGCTGGTGCTGTGACCTACGTTTGGGATGGGGGGATTGTAGATGGAGTTCCAACACCAATGCTAACAGCTGGTGATTACATTTTTTCGGTAGTCGGTACGTCTGCCGATGGTTGTGAAAATAGTGCTGAGGTGGAGGTAGTTGTTCATGAAAATCCAGAAGTCGGAGCTGTTGCGTTGACTACAGAAGTGTGTTTTGGTGAGTCTACAACTTTAAACGGTACCGGTGCAATGAGCTATGCATGGGATGGAGGATTAACGGATGGGGTCAGTTTTACACCTGAGGCTTTAGGAACTTTTACATATACAGTAGTTGGAACGAATGAGTTTGGCTGTCAGGGTACTGCATCGATTACGATTAATGTGATTGATTGTGAACCTGTCGTGCCTGGATTTGAATTGTTGTCTCCCGCTTGTGTTGGTGATTGTTTTGAAATAAAAGACTTAACGACTGGCGGTGTTGTTGGATGGGAGTGGGATTTTGGTGGAGCTTCGGATCCAAATACTTCAACTGATCAGAATCCAACAATTTGCGTAAATAGTCCGGGAAATTTTGTGATTTCGCTGACCACAACAAGTCATACAGGAGCGGTATCAACGATAACTGAAGAACTTACTGTGTTTGAAAATCCAGTTGTAAATGCGGGTACTGACACCATAATTGATTTAGGAGGAGATGCTATCTTGTCTGTTTTTCCTGATTTGGACGGGGATTATATATGGTCTCCTTCAAAATTTATCGAATGTAGTGATTGTCCTATAACCACAGTTACACCTGAAGAAAGCGAGACTTATTTAGTCGAATTTTACGATGAAAATGGTTGCTATGGTTCAGATACAGTTATGGTTTTAGTGAATTTTAGAGAAGGTGTTGGTGTTCCTACAGCTTTCAGTCCAAATGGTGATGGAGTGAATGATGTATTATTTGTTAAAGGTTATGCACTAAAATCAATTTATTTTGCGGTTTATAATCGTTACGGTGAATTACTTTTCAAGACTACATCTCAAGATATTGGTTGGGATGGTACACATCAAAATCGGCCTGAAAACCCGGGAGTGTTTACCTGGGTGTTGCAGTATGAATATCTCAATGGAAAGAAGGGTAGCCAAAAAGGGAACACTACTTTAGTGAGATAGTGTAACCATATGACATAGGATGATTATACTCTAAAAATTAACCTATGAAATCAAACTTATTATTAATTATTTTAGTTTTTTCTGTTGCTTCAGTTTTTGCTCAGCCAGATGTGTATTCCATTACTAAAATGTTCTCATTTTACGATGTTACCAATGATTATGATACTGAACAATTACTCAAAGAAAAAGATAAGCTAAAAGAGAATCAAGTCGAAAAGCGAGTTAAAATTCGATATCATAAAGCTAAACCAATTCGAACAATAGAGTATTTTGATAAGGACGGAAAAGTTACAAAGCGTGAATTTATCAACCTAAAAAAAGAAACAAGTGAATCTGTTTATGAATACGATCAAGAGGACCGATTAAAAACAGTGGTTTATATTAATTCTAAAGGAAAAGAAGGTCGAATTAATTACCAGTATAATGCTGAGGGAAAACTAACTGAAAAGTCAAGAGTTAATATAAAAGGGGAGTATTTTGGTACAACATATCAATACAATACCGAAGGAAAATTAACGGAGCACTGCATTTATCAGAAAACAAAAGAGGTGCCAATAAAAAAGTTAGTTTATACTTATTACCCTAATGGAGATAAAAAAACGACAGTTTATTATAAAAAAGGTAAATTAAAATATTCGTGGAAATATGACTGTAAGCCGGAAGGAGAACTAGTCGGTGTTAAAAATAAGGATCAGGTAACAATTTGTGTGAGTGAAGAATTTGATGAGTTGGGCAATAGAGTTGTTTGGGATCGAAGATTTGATGAAGATGGAAAGTTAAAGAAGATAAAGACTGTATATAATGCGGATAGTTTAGTTTTAAATCGCCAGATTTATACTGAAAACGGAACTAAAATTGTTTATGATGAAGTGTTTTCGTATGATGAAGAGGGTGTTTTATTGGGGGCTGAAACAACGTCGTATGACAAAAAAGGCAATGCATATTTATCAGGTCGAAAGGTGAATACCGAAGAAGATGGTTATGTCCAAGAACGTTTCGATTCTAAAGGCAAATTGACGTCTTATTATAGTTATAAAGTGAACAATGAGGGGTTAGTTCAAAAAATGCAACGCCACTCTGGAAGATACCGATATACTTATTTGTACAATTATGACGATGGTTTAAAAACCTCTGAAGTTAGAATTTATCGCAACTCTACTTATGTTGATGAAATCTTTTATTCTTTTTACGAATGAATTACGTTTTGTTAAAATGATCGAAGACAATTTTTCCTTTTGAGAAGCCAATTGATTCTGAGAGGTCTTTTAGATTGGCTTTCTTAATTCTAGAAACAGATTTAAAATGTTTGATTAAATCGGTAGCCGTTTTTTCACCAATTCCAGGAATCGTCGTAAGTTCGGTTCCAAGCGCATTTTTACTTCTTTTATTTCGATGATGAGTTATGCCAAAACGATGCGCTTCGTTTCTTAAATGTTGTATGATTTTTAAGGATTCCGACCTTTTATCTATATAGACCGGGATTGAATCTCCTGGAAAATAGATTTCTTCTAGTTTTTTAGCTATTCCGATTACAGTAATTTGTCCTCTTAAACCTAATTCGTCTATACTTTTCATGGCAGAACTAAGTTGGCCCTTTCCCCCATCAATAATAACCAACTGCGGTAAAGGTTGGTCTTCAGCTAAAAGGCGTTTATATCTGCGCATTACAACTTCTTCCATTGAGGCAAAATCGTCCGGGCCATCTACCGTTTTAATGTTAAAGTGTCGATAATCTTTTTTGCTCGGTTTTCCGTTTTTAAACACGACACATGCAGCTACTGCGTTTGTTCCATGAAAGTTAGAATTGTCAAAACATTCAATATGTGTTGGCCATTCTTTTAAGCGCAAATCTTTCTGCATGGTTTCCATTATACGCTCTGTATGTCTTTCGGGATTGACAACTTTGTCTTGCTTATGTTTTTCGAGCATAAAAAACTTGGCATTACGCTGAGAGAGTTCTAATAATGCTCTTTTATCGCCACGTTGAGGTTGTGTGATTTTAAGTTCTAATCCTGCTTTTTTGAAAGGTATGCTCGAAACAACTTCCCTCGATTCATCCCCGTACCGGTCCCGCATATCCAATAAAACGAAGGGTATAATTTCTTCTGCCTTTTCATCAAGTTTCTTTTTTACTTCAATCGTATGTCCGTGAATGATTGCACCGTTATTGATTTTAAGGTAATTTACAAAAGCAGATTTGTCGTCCTCAACCATTGAAATGACATCGACGTTGTGTATTGTTGGACTAACAATTGCCGATTTCGAGTAATAGTTTTGTAAGCTGGCAATTTTATTTTTAACATCTAATGCTGCTTCAAAATTTAACGCTGCCGAAAATCGGTTCATCAGCTCTTTTAATTCTTTTATAACTGCACCTATGTTACCTTTGAGGATGTTAGAAATTTCATCAATATACTGCTGATAATCTTGCTTCGTTTGTTTTTCTTCACATGGACCTAAACAATTGCCAATATGATATTCTAAACAAACTTTATAGTTTCCCTTTTTAATTTGATCAGCTGCTAAATTTAACTTGCATGTTCTTAAGGGGTAAACATCTTTAATCAAATCTAATAAAGTATACATCATTTTTACGGATGCATATGGTCCAAAATATTTTGAGCCGTCTTTTACCACGCGACGGGTTGTAAAAACTCTGGGAAAAGGCTCATTTTTAATGCAAATCCACGGATACGTTTTATCGTCTTTTAACTGTATATTGTATTTGGGTAAATACTTTTTAATGAGGTTGTTTTCTAGCAGTAACGCGTCAAGCTCGCTATCCACCACTAGGTATTTTATATCGACAATTTTTCGAACGAGAATGGCTGTTTTTGCACTATCTTTTTGAGATTTATTAAAGTAAGAGCTCACCCGCTTTTTTAGATTTTTAGCTTTTCCAACGTAAATTATTGTTCCGTTCTTATCAAAGTATTGGTAAACTCCTGGGTTGGAGGGAATTCTTTTAATTTTATCCTCAAGGTGTTCGAACATTGGTACAAATTTAACGAATATGCCACTATAATTGAAATAGGACTTCAATTCAGCTGATTAATTATAATTGCTAAAGTTTCTGAATATGAGTATATTTGATATTTCTTATTCTGAAAAACAATGAAAAAAATTATTTTAATGGGCGCGTTAGCATTGAGTTTTACAATGCACGGCCAAGATTTTCATCGCTGTTACACACAAGAGGCAATGGAAATTCAAGAAACTCTTACCCCCGGATACATTGATCGAGTAAATGAAACATTTGAACGTGCTAAATTGGTGGGAACACAAAATAGAGAAGAGGTGCTGACTATTCCGGTAGTCGTACATGTAGTCTATAATACAGCCGCGGAAAATATCCCAGACAGTGTAATATACAACCAAATTGATATTTTAAATGCAGATTTTAGAAGGACCAATGAGGATGCCGTAAACGTGCGCGATACGTTCAATTCAATTGTTGGGGATACTTATATCGATTTTAGGTTAGCTACGGTTGATCCTGAAGGTAATCCAACAACGGGAATTACACGTACAAATACCGCAGTTACTTCGTTTTTAGATTTTGCTCCCTTAGCAGAAGGGGTTAAACATACCGCTGACGGTGGTGTGGATGCCTGGGATAAATCAAGGTATTTAAACATATGGGTGTGTGATATGAGTTATTTTGGTGATGTATTCTTATTGGGTTATGCGACACCACCTGATGGACTTGATCATTGGCCGCCAGGTGCAATAGACGGAATGGATGATGGTGTAGTAGTACAGTACCATTGTTTTGGGAGTAATAATCCGAATACTTTGATGATAGGAGGGGTGGCAAGAGATGTTTATGGAAGAACTTTAACGCATGAAGTTGGTCATTACCTCGGCCTGAGACATATCTGGGGTGATGGTGGATGTGGAGAACAAGATGGAATTGATGATACACCTAATATGTCGTCTGAATCTCCACAGGATTGCGATTTAGTTAAGAATACTTGTGTGGATGATATTGGTGACTTGGGTGATTTACCTGATATGGTAGAAAATTATATGGATTATTCTGCAGAAACTTGTCAAAATTCTTTTACAATTGGCCAGGGAAATCTTATGCGCTCAGTAATAGAAAACTTTAGAGAAGGCCTTATTGACGATAACCCAGCTGTTGGATTAGGGATTAAGGAACAACAAGATGCTCCATTTGAAATTGAACTTTTTCCAAATCCAAGTTCAAACGGTCAAGTGACTATTTCTATTTCTGCTATTGATGTTCACTCCGATGTTATGGTTTTCTCGGAAACTGGCCAGTTAATTAAAGCTTTAACAGTCAATGGAGGTTCAAATGAACTTGTTGTTGGTGATTTAGCACCTGGATTATATTTTGTCAATGTATCCAATGAAGTTGGGGTTCGAATTGAAAAATTAATCGTGCACTAAACAGTTTAAAACATTGTACGCAGTACCTAAAGCCTTATGCTATTTTAATTTAGTATAGGGCTTTTTTTATACAAATTTTACCGTTTTAAATCTTGGCTAAGTTTCAATAATTCATGCAATTGATAAGGGAAACCCTGTTCTTAATTGTATAAGGTTTGTAAAGAAAAATATTTTAGTATTTTTAAGCGAAAACTAAGGCAAATACTTATGAGAAATAACTTATATTTGCCGTTATTAATTTTAAATGAACACCATGGCAGATTTGGTAAGATATTCAGATAAAGATTTGAAAGAGTTTAAAGATTTAATTGATGCTAAATTAGCAGAAGCGCAGTTAGATTTAGATTTATTGCGGGGCCAATTAGACCATAGTGATGATCATGGAACAGATGATACTGGACGATCTTTTAACATGATGGAAGATGGTTCTGAAACGATGTCTCGTGAAGAAATGGCGCAATTAGCCGTTAGACAAGAGAAGTTTATCCAGAATTTGAAAAATGCGTTAATCCGAATTGAAAATAAAACCTATGGAATTTGCCGTGTTACAGGTAAGTTAATCCAAAAGCAACGATTAATGTTAGTTCCACATGCTACATTGAGTATAGAGGCCAAACGCGCACAAGGTTAAATTTAAGGTTTGGGAAAAAAAATCGTAATTATTATTGGAGCAATTTTGCTCGTCGATCAAATCATAAAGGTTTGGGTGAAAACTAGTATGGGAGCTTTCGAGTCTATTCCCGTAATAGATGGTTTTTTTCAACTTTATTATATAGAGAATAGGGGAATGGCTTTTGGAGCTACTCTAGGAGGTGGTGCCTGGGCAAAATATACACTTTCAATATTCCGTATTGTAGCAATCATAGGTATTGCAATATACATGCGTAAATTATTAAAAGAAAATCAAGCACCACGAGGATTATTGATAGCTTTAAGTTTAATTTTTGCTGGAGCTGCGGGTAATCTGATTGATAGTCTTTGTTACGATTTAATTTGGTCTGTGGATCCAAATCTACCGTGGAATTTAGCCATAGGTTCTGATGGTATGTTTGAATTTGATCCAGAAACGATGGAACCGTTGATTCGACCGAATGGTTTCCTCTTAGGCAGTGTTGTTGATATGTTTCAATTTACGACTACTTGGCCTTCATGGACTCCTGAAATTGATTTTTTAGGTATTCGTCCAGGAAATGAAATTTTTGGCGCAATTTGGAATTTTGCTGACTTGTCTATTTCTGTAGGTGTCGGATTGATTATTTTAAATTACCGTAAATTCTTCAATAAAGAGGAAAAAACACTTGTTTCTGAAGGTGTTGCAACTGATGAATCAGAATAATTTCCTAATTACTTTTTCTAGTTCTAACTCAGTACTTGTCTTAAGTGTAATTATTGTATTGCTCAAGTTTAAACTCAACAGTGCTGCTTCAGTTGTTCTGCCATAAGCTATTAAAGTTTGATTGTCTGATATTTTATTTAGAACCAAAAATCCCTCAAGGTTAGATGGACTTGTAAATATCAATACTTCGTGGGATTGAACTAAAGAAGGTTGGATTATTGTTTTATATGTTTCAAGCTCAAATACTGTTGCCTTTCCAATTTCTTTAATAATACTCCGTTTAGATCGTTGACTGAGGGGAAAAAAAATAGTGGATCCAGGATCATTGTCAAAAAATTGGGCTATTGTCTTAGGGTTGTTCTCTATTGGTCCAACGAAGTCAATGTTTAAGCCGTGTTTAAGTGCTTCACGTTCGCTTCCTTCCCCATATACGGCTATCTTTTTTGCATTTATAGAATAATGTGCTAAATAAGTAGATATACTGTTAGGTGAACTGAAAAAAATCCAATCACTCGAAGGGATGTTTAAATGAGGAACTCCTACTGTTTTTATAAATGATTTTTGTGAAAAGGGTATGCCTCGTTTTGAACACCAATCCTTTATTGCAGAATACGAGTTTCTCTCATTAGTAATTAGTATGCCTCTAGTGGGATTAACCACGCCCTTGGATGTCAGCTACAATATGTTCTGCAATGCCTTCTTCTTCCTTAAAAGAATATGTTTTTAAATTGGAAGGACTGGTTGCAGCGTGGGAGTGACTTACTTCTACTTGCCATTTATCTGATTCTTTTACAGCAAAAACCCCTAATGGTAATTGGCACCCACCATTGAGCAATTTTAAAACTCCTCTTTCAATGGCTATGGCAGCGGCAACATCTTTGTGATGCATTGGCTCTAATGCTGATTCTAGCGCATTGTCGTTAGCTCTAATTTGCAATCCTAAAACACCTTGGGCAGGAGCTGGAACAAATTGGGTTGGTGCTAATTCTACACAAACTAAATCACTTAAATCTAGATCTAAGCGCTTTATTCCTGCTGTTGCTAAGACGATAGCATCATATTGACCTTCACGCAATTTGTTTATTCTAGTGGGAACATTGCCTCTTAAATCTTTGATGACAACATCAGGTCTTAATCTTAAAAGTTGTGATTTTCTTCTGGCGGACGACGTCCCCACAATTCCGTTCTTAATAATCTCTAACAATTCACTTTTGTCGGCAGAACTTTTACGGATAAGAAGTTGGTCAGTTGGATTCTCACGATAAGAAACAGCTGCAATTTTTAAACCTTTTGGTTGTTCGGTTTCTAAATCCTTATGAGAATGGACGGCTAAATCAATTGAGTTGTCGAGCAGAGCATTTTCAATTTCTTTTGTAAAGAAACCTTTTCCTTCAATTTTATCAAAACTCAAATCCTGAATTCTATCGCCTTTAGTTTCAATTATTTTAATGCTAACCTGATGACCAAGTTTTTTAAGTTCTTTCTCTACAAAATGAGCTTGCCATAAGGCTAAATCGCTTCCTCTTGATCCAATTCTGATGTTCATTATCATTGATTTTTAGTGAGCATTTCTTTTGCCATAATCATGGGTACACTCACGTATTTTTTTTCCATATAGTTGAGAATTTTATCTAAAACTTCTTTAGCATCCTCATCTAAATTTTCTAATTCTTTTGAAAAAACTTCTTGCTCTGCTTTTGATCTGATTTTTTTCACATGTTCCGGAATTACGCGCATCTTTAATTCCACTTGTCGCATGTAATAAATCTTTTTAAATTCTTCAATCGATTCGTAAATGATTTGACGCGCCTTCAACAGCTCTTGTTTTCGCAAGAGAAGGTTTTTGTCAGATATTCTTTTTATTGATTCGACAGAGATATAGTCTATTGGGTAATCGTTTAATAGTGAGGTGTCCAAATCATTAGGGATGGCCAAATCAACAATTATTTTCTTTTCGCTTTTCGGGTTTAGCTGGGCGTAAATTGCAGGCGTAATTATTGCTTGATTCGCTCCGGTGCAGGTTATTATTATATCAAAGTTCTCACGATAGCGGGATAGTTGACTTAACGAAAAGGCTTCACCTCCAAATTCAACAGAAAAATTTTTAGCATTTTCAAGGGTTCTATTGAATGTTGTGAAGTTTGAAAAACCGTGTTTGCGCAAAAATTTAGCCATATTCTGATTGGTAACCCCAGAGCCAATTATCAAAATTTTAGCATCTTTTTTCGGGTTTAACTCCATTAAGGACTGAAAACCGAGAGAAACAACGGAAACAGACTTTTCTGATATACTTGTTTCTGTGTAGACTTTCTTGGCAGTCTCAATAGTTTGCCGTATTACTATGCGGATTGTATCACCGGATAGTTTATTTTCTTTTGCGAAATTATAAGCATTTCTAACTTGGGTGATTATTTCGCGTTCTCCCAATACCATGGAGTCAAGTGACGACGCTACTTCGATGAGGTGGTTAACAGCATTAATACCAGTCCAATGCCTCGTTTTACTGGCTATAAAGTTTACTTTGTCTTTTGACCAGTTTGGATGGATGGTTTGAATTAGATTTTCGACTAATCTTTCGGTTATCGGATGACTAGATGTAAATATTAATTCAACTCGATTGCAAGTTGACAAATACATGATTTCCTTTAAGTTTAATTCGCTTTTTAAGCGATTCATCAATTCAGGAATTCCTTCAGTCTCCACATGGAATTGACCTAAATTTTCTAGTCCAATCCCTGCATGGGTAAAAGCTATGACACCAAATTTCTCCAATCCTTTTTTTTGAGCTACAAAATTCCTTATTTCAATAGCTTTAATTGTCATGATAGTGTCATTAAAAAAGTTTTTTAGATGACTTTTATCACGGTTCCAGCTAATCAATCTTTTTTTTTACAAATCTATTTAGCAAAATTCCGTTAAATAAATAAACAGGTTTAATTACTACATGAATTTGGCATTAAACCCATTTACAACCGTTTATCCTTATTTTTTAGCGTAGATTGATTGAAATAAGTAGAATAAACCCCCAATTTTTTATATGTCTAATAAGGTTTCTAATCATCTTTTTGAATTAATTAAAAGTTTAAATAAATCCGAGAAACGCTATTTTAAACTGTTCTCATCTCGGCACACAATTGGTGAAGAGAATAGCTATTTAAAGTTGTTCGACTTTATTGATCGGATGGATACTTATCAGGAAGATTTGATCTATATGCATTTTAAGGGACAAGCTTTACTCAATAAGTTTTCAATCACTAAAGCGCGATTGTATAATAATATTTTGAGAAGTTTAGATTCTTTTAATGCAAATTCGTCGCAAGATGCTCAGTTATATCGCGCTCTGCATAGCGCCGATATTTTATATGATAAGGGACTTTACAAGCAAAGTGAGAAAGTTTTAAAAAGTGCAGAAAAACAAGCGTTAAAATTTGAGAAATTCAATCTGCTGCTCGAAATCAAACAAAAGCGGAAAAAACTAATAGAAAATGAATTGTATACTGAAGTTAAACAGGGTCAGATTCAAAAAATGTTTGTTGAGGAGGAGCGAATCATCAAAGAAATTAAAGCTTATCATGAACTCTGGAATGTGAAGAGTTTGGTCTTCCATGAAATTAACGTTCAGGGTAACGTTAGAAATGAAGAAGATTCGACACGGTTAAAAGAGTTATTTCTTAAAATCGAGCATATAAAACCGGAGAATTTTGGAGCTAGAGTTAATTACCTATTTCATCACATTCATAGTGCATACTACTTCTCAATTCATGATTGGGCTAAATCTTATAACCATTTAATTGCCAATTTAAAGGTTTTAGAGACCGATAAAAATAGTTTTAGCAATCGGCCGAACTTGTTTTTTTCTTTATTGACCAATGTAGTTTATACAGCAACACGACTAGAAAAATTTGACGAGGCAAATAAGTACCTTCTTCAGTTAAAAGAATTAGGGTCAAAAATGTCAAAATCTAAAAATTTAGATATCAAATACTTTTCGAGTTCGTATAGCTTGGAACTCGTTTTATTAATAGAGAGGGGCGATTTTGAGAAAGCGGTAGAGTTAGTGCCTGAAATTGAAGAAGGATATCGACTATATGGAGATAGTATTTCGAGTCTGAGAAAGGCTTATATTGATTTTAAAGTTGGAATTGTCTATTTGTCTATGGGACATTATACAAAAGCGCTCCATTGGATAAATAAAATTTTAAATGAAAGTACAATTGACCCAAAACAAGATATTTTTTGTTTTGCTCAACTGATTAACCTGATACTTCATTTTGAACTGGAGAATGATCGCTTTTTACCTTATGCTATAAATTCAACGAAAAGATTTTTAAAAAAGAGAAACCGAATTTATGCTTTTGAAGAAATTTTTCTAAAGTTAATTTCTAAAATGGCGAAATCAGACGGCTTTTTCGAATTAGAAGATGTTCTTTTACCTTTTGAGAAAGAATTGAAAGAATTACAAGAAGACCCAAATGAACAAGTTGTGTTTGAATATTTCGATTTTTTATCCTGGGTTCAAAGTAAATTACGGCGAAAAACATTTTTAGAGATTAAGGAGCTTAAGCGGAAAGGAACGTTTTAATAATAAGACTTTCCTTTTGGCAGGCCAAGTTGTTCATGATTAATTGGTTTTATGTTGTTGTCTGGGATTTTTGATAGTTCCCCCGTTCTTAAATTAGAGTACCTCGGATCTTCAATTACACCTAATTTCTCCATATAACTTGTTTCAATCGTAATGCAATCGTACTCCACAATTACCTTGCCTTTTACTTTGTATAAGCCTTTTCCTCTAAACGGAAATTTTGCTGCTACCTGTGGAAAATGAACAGTGTCCAGCCAGTTTCCTTCAGTGTCTAAAAACGTTCCAAAAAACATTTTTTCATTTTTACTTGTGGTTGTCCTTTTAGTGTGAATGAGATAGCCTTTTACCCAGACGGTTAGGTTTTTATGATGAATTAAATCATTCGCTAAAACTACATCGGTTTCATCTTCGTTGGCAATACTAAATGGGCTGTATAATGGGAAACCGAGTAATTCAATTTGATCGAAAGCATCTTCTTGCCAGGGAGTGCTAATGTCTGGGATTTGATAATCCACTTTTTTAATGTTAAACAGATCGACGGTCGAGTGCGTTGCCTTTTTATTTTTAGATATTTTAAGGTGAGCTTCCCACATTAAAGAACGTTTACTTTTTTTTGTAAATCGAAAAGCATCAATCCTGATCAGAATAGACAGTTGCTCTAAGCTGATTGAAATTCGATCAATAAAATCATCAAAATCTTTAAAAACACCTTCATTTTTTCTGTTTTCTTCTATTTTTTTGGCTATTTCAAAGTTAAAGCCATGTAGAAGGTGATAGCCTATAAATATATTTGAACCATATATTGTCGTTAAATAACAACTATTATTGACACATGGTGGTAAAATTTTTCCACCAAATTTTCGGGCTTCATAAATGTAAAGTTCTGTACTGTAAAATCCACCATAGTTGTTAATCGTAGCAACCATATATTCTAAAGGGAAATAAGCTTTTAAAAAAAGACTTTGATAACTTTCCACAGCGTAAGAGGCGGAATGACCTTTGGCAAATGCATAGCCTGCAAAACTTTCAGTCTGCCGCCAAACTTCAGCAGTAAGTTCATAGCTATGCCCTTTTTCGGCACAATTGGAAAAAAATATTGACTTAATGCTTTGAAATTCATCTCTAGATCGATACTTACCTGACATGCCTCGGCGCATCTTATCTGCTTCTCCTAATGTTAATCCAGCAAAACAGTGTGCCACTTTTATTACATCCTCCTGGTAAACCATTACCCCATATGTTTCTGGCATAAGTTCTAATAAAACAGGGTGGGCTTCTTTTCGTTTCTCAGGGTGACGATACCTTTGGATATAGGCCTGCATCATACCTGATTTGGCAACTCCCGGTCGTATAACCGAACTTGCTGCTACCAAACCTAAGTAGTCACGAACTTGCAGTTTGCGTAAAAGCATCCGCATGGCTGGTGATTCAACATAAAAACAGCCAATAGCATCGGCGTTTTGTAATATATAACTGATTTTCTTATCCAGTTTGAAACGTTGTATATCATTAATGTCAAATGTTATAGCACCAGGTTGATTTTGGCGAATAATAGTAATCGCATCTTTTATCTTTCCTAAACCTCGTTGACTAAGAATGTCAAATTTATATAGACCTACATCTTCGCAAACATGCATGTCAAATTGTATGGTTGGATATCCTTTTGGTGGTAAAAATGTGGCAGAATAATAATGAATTGGATGCTCTGTTATGATTATGCCGCTTGCATGAATGCTTAAATGACTTGGGAATCCGTGAATGTATTTACCATATTTTAAAACAAGTTGGGCTAAATGATTACTATCAAACGTACTGGTATAACCCCTACTTAATTTATCAATTTCGCTTTTGGGTAAGCCAAATACTTTGCCTAGTTCCCGAATAACAGCACGGTATTGAAAAGTATTGTAGGTTGCAACGAGTGCAGTATGTTTAAATCGTTTAAAAATGTATGCCGTTACGTCGTCGCGATCCATCCAAGAAAAATCAATATCAAAATCAGGCGGATTTTTACGATAAAGATTAATAAAACGCTCGAAATATAGGTCTAATTCGATGGGGTCAACATTTGTAATCTTCAATAAATAAGCAATAACACTATTTGCTCCGCTTCCCCTTCCAACATAAAAATATCCTTTCGATTGCGCATAGGTCACGATATCCCAATTAATTAGAAAATACGAAACAAAACCCATTTCCTGAATGGTTTGTAATTCTTTTTCAACGCGTTCTAGTACCTGTTGATTCGCATTTGGATAACGATATTCAAGGCCGGATGCACAAAGGTTTTTTAAGAGTAACAAGTCTTCTTCTTCATCGCCTGTATAAGTGTTTTGGTTTTGAGGCATCGCACGTTCAGAAAAGTCAAATTCAACTGCACAGGATTGAAGAATCATTTTTGTGTTTTCAATAATCTCAGGAAACGCTCTATATTTTTCAAGTAGTTCAGTAAGCGGTAAAATTTGATCTGAATACGAACCTTGTTCAGTTGTTGGAAGCTTGCTTAATAAAGTGTTGTTGTCGATTGCTCTAAGTAAGCGGTGTGCGTTAAAGTCTCTTTTGTTTCTAAAGGTTATTGTTTGCAGTATGACATACTTTTCGGTGTCAATTTTATGGAGTTTTAAATGAATTAAATCTTGCGGTTTTACACCGATAAACTCATTCTTTTTGAGGTGGCGTTTGTGTTCTTTTTTAAACGGGTAGATGACAAATGAGTCCGTTAAATTGGGTGCTGTATCATTTAATACTGTAGTTTTTTGTAAGATTTCGCTTAGGTGTTGGTTGATGGCTTGAAAACCGTCGTTATTTTGAGCCAGCGCAATATATTTTTGATCAATGCCCTCTCTAAAATCTACACCAATTGTTGGGTGAATACCATATTTTGAAGCTAACCTTAAGAAATCTAAACAGGCAGATGTAGTATTTATATCCGTTAAAGCAATGTGTTGAATGCCGTTGGATCTCGCTAAATCAAGTAATTGGTCGGGTGAAAACGTTCCATACCTTAAACTATAATAGCTATGAGAATTGATGTACATCGCACTTAAAATGATTAAAAATTAATCGCAAAACTATTAAAAATTAATCAAAATCAACAGCAGACGTTTTTAATTACAGTATAAAATACTGGTTATTAAGTGTAAATATTTATGGATATTATCCGATAACTAAGCGCGCTGTCTGTCTACTCCGCTGTTCAAGAATAATTTTTTTGCCAACTGTAACGCGGTTTATTGTTGGTTCATCATAATGACGAATAGTGACTAATTCGAGCCCTTGATTGTATTTAACGGCGTAGTCATCCTGAAAATACGCTACTAAAGCTTCTAAATTAATTCGAGATTGATCAACTATAAAAGAAAAACTTACCGCAGAGTTTTGCATTAAGTTTATTCTAATTTTTTGTTGATTTAAGTAAGCGAAAATATGCTCGAGATTTTCTTCTACAATGAACGAAAAATCTTTCGGTGTAAGTGAAACTAAAACTTGATCTAGCTTAAAAATAAACGATGGTATATGATCATCATATTCAATTGATTCTTGAATGACCGAGCCTTGTTCAGATGGGTGGATGAATGACTTAATATGCAGCGGAATTCTTTTCCGTTTTAAAGGTTGGATTGTTTTTGGATGAATGACAGAAGCACCAAAATACGCGAGTTCAATTGCTTCTCGGAATGATATTTTTTCAAGTAACTCTGTGTTATCGAAGTATTTTGGGTCAGCATTTAGCATGCCGGGAACATCTTTCCAGATGGTAACGTCGTTGGCATCCAAACAGTACGCAAAAATTGAAGCTGTAAAATCTGAGCCTTCACGTCCTAATGTTGTTGTTTCTCCTTTAGGGGTGTGCCCCAGAAAACCTTGTGTTATAATAATGTTCGTTTCATTTTTTATTGCCTTTTCCACAGCAGTTTGAATTAAAACTTCAGTGACTTCCCAGTTTACCCTGCCTTCTCTCCAACGATTATCAGTCCGTACTGTTTTACGAGCATCCAACCATGTAGCATTAAACGATTGCGACTTCAGGTATTCAGCGATTATAGTTGTGGACAAAATTTCTCCCAAAGAAATGATTTGGTCATAGTGAAAATCATAATCTCCAACAAAGTTCGTTGAGCAATAATTTGATAAGGTTTGAAAGAGGTTGTTTACTTTGTCAAAAACAGGAAGGTTTTGTTTTTCAAAGAGCTCATTAATGATGGTGAAATGAAAATTCTTTAAATCAAAAATTTGGTTTTCAAGAGCACTTTTGTCTTGCTTTGCATATAGTTGCATAATTTGTTCAAGCGCGTTGGTAGTTTTGCCCATTGCACTAACTACAACAATTAAATCGTCTTGACTATATTCCCGAATAATTTCACCAACATTTTTAACCGATTCCGCATCCTTAACTGAGGCGCCTCCAAATTTAAATACTCTCATCACAGAATTTTTTTGCGAATTTAAGTTCTTTCTTATTAGGATGGTTAAAAACGAATAAAAATTCAAGTTTTATCACAACTCCGAGTTAATTTGTGAGATATCGAATACTCAAATCTATTCAATGCCTTGTTTTAAACTGATTTAATTATATTTACATCAACGTGAATTGTTTAGCAGAGTGGGCATTATTTTATTTGATTTGTCACTTTACAGATTGAAAATCGTTTATCCTACATAAACAAACACAACCTAATAATTACGCTATGAATTTTTATACCCCTAAACCGTATTTGTTTCTTTTTCTGTTTTTTTTATGTTCGATTGGCCTCAGTCAAGAAGATTGTGATAATGGGATTGATGATGATGGAGATGGATTAATCGACTGTCTCGACCCTGATTGTATTGGTGATGAGGATGCTTGCCCGGCGTTTTCATTTCCAGGAAGTTGTCTGCCTATTGGCTATATTCCTGATATTACAGGTACTGAGGGAGGGTATAAACCTGGTGGGTCTGTTGATGATGTTGAAATAGCAATTCCCGCTGCTACGAATAGAGCCTCAATTATTATACAAGGTGTTTATCAGCAAGCGCCAGTTGATGCAATGACAGGGGTAAATGACTTAAATCATGCGCAGGAAAGAATTGTTTGGGGCAGGGTTGAGTTTGATTTGGATAAAGAAGAGTCCTCAGGTTGGGTTGAATATGCAGTTAACAATCATGAGTCGAAACGTTATTCATGGGTTGATCAACCGCTTAGCCCAGCATCAACTGATACCTATACTCGCGTTGGTCATGATTTTGATGAATTACTAGATTTTGAATTCGTATTTGACGTGGATGGCGGTAATATCGTATTAGGTTGTGATGAAGAGGACATAGATATTTCGTACTATACTATTTTTTATGGAAATTTTGACTCTCAAAGTTTAACCAGTATTCCTGGTGCTGATCCAACGCAATATCCAGTGTATTACGATGCTGGTCCCGATCCAATTAACCTTACGGCTGATGTAGATATGTTGTCCGGAGCAGATGCGCCCGATTATATTCAAATTCGTGCAATTGGTATTAATCAAAATCGACGAGGTAATAGTGGAGTTTTGGTTCAGGATACAAGAGAAGAAGCGATGTCAATTAAATATATTATTATCGATTTAGCCACAATGACTGCTTCAGGGAATATGACTGTCAATAACGGAAATATTCCAGCCATGAATTCTACCTTTACTTTTAGTGATTATGATGTAACAAGTGGTTTGTCAATTGTGGATGATGCTACATTGCTCGGAGATTCGGACGGAAATACAACACCACCAGACCAGATAGCAGTTTGTGATATGACGCTGGAAGTAACAGGTGATGTATTGACAATGACAAGGAGTGATGAGCATGGTGCCGATTTTAACGAGATTTATTATGTTGAGTTTTTAAGATATTCTGACCAACCTTACACATCAAGTTTCTATTTGACCCAAAATGCCTATAGTGGTCCCGAAGACATCAGTTTCGATCCGGGTCCTACCAATGATGGTGTCAGCGTAGATGGGTATGTTGATTTTACAATTCCTCAAGGAAGTAAAAGAGGTTATCTTGAAATTCGTGCAAATGGATTATATAGCCCTTATTCATTAGCTTCTTTTGAAGGTCCAGCACCTTCAAATACAACGCGAACAAATGGGAATCAAATGTATGCTTTTACGGAAGTTAATTTTGACCTTGAAGAAACAACAGGATATTTTGTCACCATTACAACTTCTACTGAACAACAGTTATATGCTTGGCAAGAAGTGCCGATAGATCCTTTTGTTGATATAACCGACTTGGATATTTATGGGCAGCTCCCAAATAATGACGAACGATTGAATTTTGAAATAATCGAACCAAATACCTTTCGTGTTCATATGGAAAATGACAAAATTGCCTATGAGCGTATCTTGAACATGACTTTTATGGGGTCAAAAGTCAATTTAGTTTACAGTACTTTTGAACATAATGATGAATTAACAACTGGTTGTGATAGTGTGCATTTTGATATGGAAATTTGTAATTCAGGAGGAACAGATCTAACACTTCCTGTTCCGGTCTCGTTCTATACCGCAGACCCTACTACGGATCCCACAGCAATTTATTTACAAACCGAAATTTATGATTTAGATATCGATCAAGGTCAATGTGAGACATTTACTTTTGCTATTGATATCAGCAGTTTGGGAGGAGCTTTAACGGGTGATATTACAATTGTATTAAACGATGATGGCAGTTTTGCTGGTGCACCTGGAGAAGTTATTCCTACAACCTTTGATCCAGAGGATTTGGGAGATCAAGATAGCCCGGTTCTTGAATGTGAGTATAATTTCAATATTATTACATCAGATTATGAATTGACACTGCCTCCAGAACCAACAATAACTTTTAATGAAGATCTTTTTATAATCTGCCCTACCGATGAAGTCACAATCACTTCCGAAACTGATGGCACTTTTGGTGACCTCAACTACGAATGGTCACCAGAGGGTGGAGATGAGAGCGAAACAACCGTTTCTCCTGAAGTGACAACTTGGTATTATTTAACGGTAACTGATGAGTGTCATACCGTGAAAGATTCTGTGAAAATTGAGATTGGAACTGTGGATGTTTCTGAAATTGACATAACAGAAGCGGAGACTTGTCCAGGTGTGCCTGGTGTTTTAGGAGATATTACCATTATTCCTGATAATCCTGATTGGACTTATACGCTCTCTGGAGGAGGTGATGTCTATGGTCCAACTGGGGATCCTTATTTTTCGGACTTGACAGGTGGTGTTTATTACCTTTTGAATATTGTTGATGGAGAAGGATGTTTCTTGGATACCACCATTTATGTTGGTTTAGGAGATAATGAAGTCACCGCAGACTTTGTGATGGATAGTCTTCGTGATGTTTCTTGTTTTGAGGCCGGTGATGGCGGTGCATATATTACAAACATCGAAGGTGGAATTACGCCTCCTTATAATGTTATTTGGTCCAATTTAGGTGGTCCCTACGACATAGAGACGGGTGTTCCTGTTGGAGGCGGTGACGAAATTGATAACCTCTATGGTGATACCTGGACAGTGACCGTACTTGATGAAGAAGGTTGTGCTTGGTCGCATGTGTTCGATATTTTTGAACCGGATGAATTGACAATTGAAATTACGTTCAATAACCCTTCTTGTTTTCAGTTTTCTGATGGTTCGGTAACGGTGAATGCTGAAGGAGGTAACGACGGAAAAATATATGAAATTAGAAACAGTGAGAGTGAATTGTTAAACGAGGAGAATTCGAATACCGCTAACACGCTACCTCAAGGGACTTATACGGTAACCGTAACGGATGAAAACGGTTGTACAGCATCGGGTGTAGTAGAGCTAATTCACCCTGATCAACTGGAAATTGACACGACACGAATTAATCCATTGTGTTATGGGTTTGAAACAGGAATTATGAGAGTAGATACCGTTTATAATTATACTGGTGACTTCGATCAGGTTTCTTATTTCTGGGCGCCAAATCCTACAGGTATTAACGGTATAGGAGCGAATGAATCAACGAATTTACCAGCAGGAGATTATGTATTAACGGTCAATGATGAAAATGGGTGTTCAAAATCTTTTGACTTTACTATTACGCAGCCTGACTCCATGTATTGGTCTGAGTTAAATACTTATCCAGCTTATTGCCGTTTGCATGAATATCAATCAGGTAATGGAGTGCTCGAAGCAGCAGTTTCTGGAGGAACACCGGACTATCATTATCAATGGGATAATATTGATGATGAAACATCAACGATCAATACAACTTGGGGAGGAAGAAATCCGGGGAATTATCGCATAACTGCGGTTGATAAAAATGGTTGTGTTTTGATTGAAGATATAGTCCTTGATTCGGTATCACCAATTGCAGATTTTGATGTAATTTCCGATCAACTAAATGCAGACTTAAAAGGAACTGCAGTGGTTGATGTTGAATTTGTTAATCAATCTCAATATTTTGCTAATCCTTTTAACCCACTTGCAGATACCACCTTCTTTTGGAACTTGGATTATGATAATATTGATTGGGTGATTTCTCATGATTATTTTGAAACATTTGATACGACTTATGGAATTGGAGATATTTATAATGTCTGTCTTGTAGCCACTAATAAGAATGGATGTACAGATACTACTTGTAAAGAAATAACAGTGTTTGACCCCTTGTTATTTGAGCCCGTAAACGTGTTTAGTCCAGATGGTGACGGTATTAATGATGTGTTTACTTTTGTGCATCGATCGCAAGCAGTAGACCTGTTTAATTGCGTAGTGGTAAATCGTTGGGGGAATGTCATTCGAGAATTTGACAATGTTGAGGAAGGTTGGGATGGTACCAATAAAAATGGGTCCCCAAGTAAAGATGGAACTTATTTTTATTCTTATTCTGGAGTAGCGGACAATGGGGAGAAATTTGAAGGTCAAGGCACAATAACTTTAGTTCGAAAAGAATAATGAGTGGATTAATTCAAACTCGCTTAGAAATCCAAAGAGCGCTGAATAAAGAAAAGTTTAGGCGTGATACAGTGGCTCAAATAAATAAAGACTTGAATGAGACGGGAAGTCTATTTATTGAAATTGATAAAAGTGATTTAGTGCTCGATAATTTGATAAATGAGTTGAGTATTTATATCGCTCGTTTAGCAGCATCTGAAAAATTGTCGCAATTTATTTACCGGGTTGATTTGCGAGAAGATGATTATAAAGAAAATCTCATCTCACAAAATTGGACGGAATTAGCTTTCTTAGTCATTCGGAGAGAAGCCCAAAAAGTTTATATGCGTAATCACTTTTTTTAGTACGAAGCAAAACATAGACAATAATTTTAACTAGATTGGCCGTAAAGATTCATTTTTACACAAGATTATCGCGCAAATAAAATTACATGTTCATATAATTTATAAATTTGTAATATAAGCGGAAATTGAACAAAATAATGGACAAATTTACATTTGTCGGAAATGGTGACGTAAATGCCATTGACGATCTTTACGAGAGGTACAAAAATAATCCAGAATCAGTTGATATTGAATGGGCACGATTTTTTGAAGGTGTCGATTTTGCAAAAACGGACTTCAGTGAAAATGGAGAGGGTGGAATAATTCCAGAAAATTTTCAAAAAGAGTTAAGCGTACTTGCGCTAATAGATGATTATCGATTCAGAGGACATCTATTTACACGAACAAATCCAGTTCGAGAAAGAAGAAAATACGCTCCTTCATTGGGTATTGAGAATTATGGATTAACAGAGGCAGATCTTAATACTGTTTTTCAAGCAGGTATTGAAACTGGAATGGGACCTGCGACATTAAAAGATATCATCAAACATTTGGAAGATACTTATTGTCAATCTATAGGTATTGAGTATGCTTACATTAGAAGTTCAAAACGATTAAAATGGTTGAGAGATAAAATTGAATTAGACAATCGTCCAACCTACTCCGCAGACAATAAAAAAGAAATCTTCACAAAATTAAATAACGCTACAATATTTGAGCAATTTTTACACAAGAAGTATGTTGGTCAAAAACGATTTTCTTTAGAAGGAGGTGAAGCGTTAATCCCTTGTTTAGATGCGCTTATTCAAAAAGGGGCAGATCTTGGTGCAAAAGAATTTGTTTTGGGAATGGCACACCGAGGTAGATTAAATACGTTGGTGAATATCATGGGTAAAAATTACGAGTCAATTTTTAATGAATTTGACGGTAAAGAATTTGATACCGATGACTCTTTTGACGGTGACGTCAAATATCACCTAGGATACTCTAACAACATTAAAACTACCAAAGGGCATGACGTTCGTTTAACACTAGCACCAAATCCTTCACATCTCGAAGCTGTTGCGCCAGTGGTACAAGGTATTGTGCGTGCGCGAATTGATCACGATTATAAAAGTGAGGATGCTGTAGTTCCTATTATTATTCATGGTGATGCCGCAATAGCTGGTCAAGGAATTGCTTATGAGGTAACGCAAATGGCATTGTTGGACGGATATCGCACCGGCGGATCGATTCATATTGTAGTGAATAACCAAGTTGGGTTTACAACTAATTATCTTGATGGACGATCGTCAACCTATTGTACGGATGTTGCAAAGGTTACTCTATCGCCTGTATTCCATGTCAATGGAGACGATATTGAAGCGGTTATTCAGACGATTCAAATTGCAACTGAATACCGACAAAAATTTCACAAAGATGTATTTATAGATCTATTAGGTTACCGTAAATACGGACACAATGAGGGAGATGAACCTAAGTTTACTCAGCCAACCCTTTATAAAGCCATCTCAAAACATCCAAGTGTTCGAGAAATTTATTTGTCACAACTGATAAAAGAAGGGGTTTTAACCGCTGAAGATGGTAAGAAATTCGAAACAGAACATTCAGACTTAATAGACAAAGCTTACGATCGATCAAAGAATGATAAAACAGCTGAAGTTTTAAATTTTTTAGAAGATGCTTGGTCTGGATTTCGACATGCTAAATCTGAAGATTTCAATGCTTCTCCTATAACTGCAGTTGATAAAAATAAAGTTGTTGATCTTGGAAAGAAAATGACAACCCTTCCAGAAGATCTCAAATTTTTTAGGAAAATAAAAAAACTAATTAATGATCGTGCAGACCAAATTAATCGAAACGAATTAGATTGGGGGACTGCGGAAATGCTGGCTTATGCAACATTACTAGATGAAGGCCATCAAGTGCGTATTTCTGGTCAAGATGTGGAAAGAGGTACATTCTCTCACCGTCATGCAGTTGTGAAGACAGAGGATGATGAACAAGAGATAATTACACTAAACAACCTTTCTGATAAACAAGCTGAATTTTCTATTTACAATTCATTATTGTCGGAATATGGTGTTTTAGGATTTGAATACGGTTACTCGTTAGCAAACCCAAATGGTTTAACAATTTGGGAAGCTCAATTTGGTGATTTTTATAATGGAGCACAAATAATGGTAGACCAGTTTATTTCATCAGGTGAAGATAAATGGTATGTCCATAGTGGTTTAGTGATGTTGCTTCCTCATGGATATGAAGGGATGGGTGGAGAGCATTCAAGTGCCAGACTAGAGCGTTTCTTACAATCTTCTGCCGATTTAAACTGGCAAATTTGTAATGCGACAACACCAGCTAACCATTTCCACTTATTGCGAAGACAAATTCATCGAGATTTTAGAAAGCCATTAGTTTGTTTTTCACCAAAGATGTTACTAAGGTATCCAAAAGCTGTTTCAACAGTAGAGGAGCTAGCTTCAGGAACATTCCAAGAAGTAATAGACGATCCGAATGCTGATCATGCAAATGTCGATACGCTCGTTTTATGTTCGGGGAAGTTTTACTATGAAATGATAGAGAAAGCCGAAGAACAAGGGGTTAAAAATGCCGCTTTTATTCGAATGGAGCAATTGTACCCACTTCCTGAAAAACAATTGGATGATGTGGTAAGCAAGTATAAAAATGTAAAGCAAATGATTTGGGCGCAAGAAGAGCCTGAAAATATGGGGGCTTGGCATTATATCGCACTTAGCCTAAGAAAATACGATTTGATAAATATTTCACGTCGTTCTTCGGCTGCACCAGCTGCAGGGTCAAGCGCTTTACATAAGAGAAGATTGAAAGATTTATTCGATCGATTGTTTGCGCAAATTTCGAAATAGGTACAATTAGAATTATAATACTTTAAACTAAAGAATAACAGAATGTCTGTATTAGAAATGAAAGTTCCCTCTCCGGGGGAATCAATATCAGAAGTTGAAATTGCAACATGGCTAGTTGAAGATGGAGATTATGTTGAAAAGGATCAAGCAATAGCGGAAGTAGATTCAGATAAAGCAACATTAGAATTGCCTGCAGAAGCTTCAGGTATCATTACTTTGAAAGCGGAAGAGGGTGATGCCGTAGCTGTTGGTGCTGTGGTATGTCATATTGATACTTCGGCTGAACCTCCAGCTGGAAGTGAGAATAAGGAAACTGCTGCTCCTGCGGAGGAGCCCAAAAAGGATGATCCTGTTCCCAATCCAGCACCCGTAGCAGAAAAATCAGCGCCAAAATCTGATTCTTATGCTGCAGGTCATCCTTCTATTGCTGCAAAAAAAGTGATGGATGAAAATGGAATTTCTGCGAATCAAATCAATGGTACAGGCAAAGATGGTCGAATCACTAAGCAGGATGTCGTAAGCGCAATGGCTGCTGGATTTTCTGCAAATGACGCACAAGGTTGGGGCGGAACAAGAGAGACGGAACCTAAAAAAATGTCAATGCTTCGTCGTAAAGTAGCGGAACGATTGGTAGCTGTTAAAAATGAAACGGCAATGTTAACTACATTTAATGAGGTTGACATGAAGCCAATCATGGATCTTAGGGCGAAGTATAAAATGAACTTTAAAGAACATCATGACGTCAACCTTGGGTTTATGTCGTTCTTTACAAAGGCTGTAACCGAGGCACTGAATCTTTACCCAGCTGTTAATGCTCAAATTGAAGGGAAAGAAATGATTATGCATAACTATGCAGATATCGGTATTGCTGTTTCGTCGCCAAAAGGATTGATGGTGCCTGTAGTAAGAAATGCTGAGCAGATGAGTTTGGCTGAAATTGAAAGGGAAATAAAACGTTTGGCAATTCGCGCAAGAGATGGAAAAATTGCGCCAGACGAAATGACGGGAGGAACTTTTACAATAACTAATGGAGGTGTCTTTGGATCAATGTTGTCAACACCTATTATTAATCCTCCTCAATCTGCTATTTTAGGAATGCATAATATCGTTGAACGTGCGGTGGTTGTTGATGGAGAGATTGTTGTAAGACCAATAATGTATGTCGCGCTTTCTTATGATCATAGAATTATTGATGGAAAAGAGTCTGTAAGTTTCCTTGTTAAGGTAAAAGAAATGCTTGAAAACCCAGAAAGAATGATTTTTGGAGGTAAAGATCCATTAGAAGTTCTTTTAGGATTGTAGGAATTTGGTTTGATTTTTGATAATTCGTTTTTTCACGTATATTCGTGTTAAACAATAATCTAAATTCGTATGAAAAAATTTTTTCTTAAAGGCGCTATTGCGCTATTGAGTGTTGTAACAATGCTTTCATGTTCTACTTCGAACGAGGTTGCTGGAAAAAGAGGAATTCAAAAAAGAAAGTATACAAAAGGCTACTTTTTTGATTTCAAGAAAAACTACGGCAATTCAACATCAGAAGACGACTTGGCAGACACAAGAAAGCTCCGTGAAACTTCTATTGAAGAGATTCAGGGATTTATTGAATCACAAACATTAAATGACCAGGTGTTAGACAAGGTGGAAGAGGTTGTGTCAGTTAATAATCTTACTCCAGAATACGCAACAAATACTGCTGCTGTTGAGAATTTAAATTCAAGTTTTTCAGATGAAAATGAAAAAAATAATTTTCAAAAAGCTTCAATTCTTAAGGAAGATTTAAAAGAAATAAAGAAGGATTTAAAGTCAAAAAAGAAGCAATTTAGACATAAAAAAGTTGTTGCTCAAAGCAGTGATACCAGCGATGACGAGATATTGTATTATATTCTGGCTATTGTTATACCGTTTCTTGCTGTTGGTTTAGTGACTGATTGGGATATTAGTCAGGTTATAATAAATATTTTACTTTGTTGCTTGTGTGGTTTACCAGGAATAATTCACGCACTCATTGTAGTTAGCAAAAATGTATAAATTGAATTGAAAAAAATTCTTAGGATATTAATAATAATAGGGCTGTTGGCTTTGCCAATGACCCTATTTTTATTACCGGCTAATTTTTTTGATAGTGGCGTAAGTTTATGCCCTTCTAAGCAGTTTTTGAATATGGAATGTCTGGGGTGCGGATTAACAAGAGGTGTCCAGCATGCAATTCATTTTGAATTTAATCTAGCATGGGAATATAATAAACTAACATTTATAATATTACCTATTCTAATTTTTTATTGGCTTCATTTATTTCTTTGGGTTGTCTACGATTACAACTTGTATGGCGTTTGTAAATCATTTGTAATTAAGAAGTAAGGAAAAACTATTTCAAACGATAAATTTTGCCTGGTAAAGCATCAATATTTCCCTTTAGTTCAAGGTTGAATAGGTGTAACGATAATTCACTCATTGTCATCGCGACGGCTTCGGATAAATCATCAATATGTAATTGTCCATTTGCTGTTTTAAGTGCCTTACATACTTTTTCTTCATCATTAGTCATGGCGTCAAATAAGTCGCCTTGAATAGGCTCGCTCCGATCATCAATTTCCCAGCCCATTATCTCATACATGTCTTCTGCACATGTAATTAAATGGGCCTTGTCTCTTCTGATTAAATTATTGCAACCTGCCGAATAAGGTCGATTAACATCTCCAGGAAAAGCAAAAACATCTCTATTGTAGTCATTTGCTAAGTTCGCTGTAATTAAAGATCCGCCAGATTCAGCACTTTCAACGACAACCGTGGCTTGACAAAGCCCTGCAACAATTCGATTTCGTTTAGGAAAATTTGAAGGGTCACCAGGATAATAACTCATAAACTCGGTGACTAGTCCTCCGTTTTCCATCATTTTTTTGGCCAATGATTTATGGGCTGCAGGATAAATCAGTTCAAGCCCATGTCCTAATACTGCAATGGTCGATAAATTATTTTGAATAGCAGCTTGATGGGCTTCTTTGTCTATCCCATGCGCTAAGCCACTAATAATTTGAACATTTCTTTTTGCTAAATCTTTTACTAAATCGGCGGTTAATCGTTTTCCATAAGGTGTGGCTTTTCGTGTGCCAACAATAGCAACATTTTCTTGATTGAAATTAATAGCGCCTTTAGAATATAGTACAATTGGAGCGTCGTCGCAAAACTTTAATGCCGGCGGATAATTTAAATCTAAATAATAATGAAGTTGAACCTGATTTTGTTCCATAAAATCAACCTCTTGTTCGGCACGTGCTAAGGCAGCTTTACGGTTTAGTTTTTTAACCTTCGATAACCCAATAATTCCAAATGAAGCAATCTTCTTTTCACTGGCATCGAAAAATGCTTTTGCTCCTCCTAAATAAGCAACTAAAGTTTTGGTTTTAACTATACCGATTGCTTGTAACAAGCTCAATGCTATCTTATAAACTCTTTCATCCACCTCTCAAAAATACTAAAAATGATTAAATAATAGTCAAAACACTTTAAAAAATAGATGATAAAATAATCATAATCGACATACACAAAAAAACGACGCTACCATTATGGGGTTTGTTTGGGCATGACAACTAAAATCTAATCTATTTTGAAAATTCGATTTAGATTTCAGTAACAGGCATCTTTATAACTGATTGTTCCGGCATATCATCATATTTGATGTACCATGGAGACTAAAAAAAGTGCAAATACAACATGGAAATCAACTAGAGCTGCTTTTATTCAAAAAAGGAGAGGACAAGAAATTCTCACATAATGTAACGAAGCTGAGTCGTAAACATTCTTGATGATATTGATCTATTCAATTGAAGGTGAGTTAGATTCGTTTTTTATTGTAGTAATCCGACTCAAGCTAAAATGAAAATTGAGGGAATTGTAGTATTGGCATGATTTTTTGCGGGAATTTTAGTAATTTTGATTGAGGTTAAAAATTAGATTTCGTTTAATCTCGAAAATGAAAACTTGTACATGCTAAAGCAAACACTAAGTCAAAAATTACTTCAAAAGTTGTCTCCGCAGCAAATTCAACTCATGAAATTGTTGCAGGTTCCTACTATGGAATTGGAACAACGAATAAAAGAAGAGATTGAAGAGAACCCAGCTTTGGAAGAAGGGAAAGAAGAAGTTGATGACTTGGATAGTCATGAGGATGATTATGATGACAGCGCTTCAGATAATGAAGAGTTTGATATCAATGATTATTTGGATGACGATTTACCTCAGTATAAGACATCTGTTTCAAATGCAGGAAAGGATCAAGATGAAAAAGCTGTTCCAATTTCGGGAGGAAAGTCCTTTCATGAAATACTGGAAAACCAGCTGATGCTTCGTAAATTGACTGCTGATGAAAAGAAAATAGCGGAAAATATCATTGGAAATATAGATGATGATGGTTATTTAAGAAGAGAAATTGAGGCAATAGTTGATGATTTGGCCTTTAGTGCAAACGTTCAAACAACAGAAGAAGACGTTGAGGATGTTTTATTTGTTATTCAGGATTTTGAACCTGCGGGCGTTGGTGCGCGTGATTTAAGGGAGTGTTTATTGTTGCAGCTGGAGCGTAAGCATCATGGAGATATCGCGGTTTATACGGCCAAAAAGATCATTGAAAAAGCATTTGATGAGTTTACAAAAAAGCATTATGACAAAATAAAAGCGAAATTTGAAATTGAAGATGAGGATCTTAAAGACGCCGTGGATGTTATTGTTCGGTTAAACCCAAAACCGGGAAATTCTTTAAAAGAGTCTACAAACTCTAAAAATATACAACAAATCATCCCAGATTTTATCCTGACGGAAGATGAGGGAGAGCTAAGTTTGTCATTAAATGGCAGGAATGCACCTCAGTTGAAGGTAAGTAAAGCATACGAAAATATGCTGAGAAGTTATTCCGAAGGTGCAAAAAATACGAAATCTGATAAAGAAGCTGTGCAATTCGTAAAGCAGAAACTTGATTCGGCAAAGTGGTTCATTGACGCTATACAACAAAGACAACATACTTTAATGTATACGATGAAAGCAATTCTTGATTACCAAAAGGAATATTTTTTGTCAGGTGACGATACAGATTTAAAACCAATGATTCTAAAGGATATTGCTGATATCGTGGAAATGGATATTTCGACAATTTCGCGGGTTGCTAACTCTAAATACATTCAAACGCCTTACGGGATCATGTCATTGAAATATTTCTTTTCTGAATCTCTATCTACTTCTTCTGGTGAAGAGGTGTCTACCAGAGAAGTGAAAAAGATTTTAAGTGATGCAGTGGACAATGAATCGAAGAAAAAACCATTAACCGATCAAAAATTAACTGATTTATTAAAGGAAAAAGGGTATAATATCGCACGAAGAACGGTGGCTAAATACCGAGAGCAATTAGATATTCCTGTTGCACGATTAAGAAAAGAACTATGATTTTGAAACAGTTTTTTTCTGCTATTTCTTATATTTTTCACCCTTTGTTAATGCCGTTATTAGGAATTTATCTTTTATTGATGATTCCTACCTTACCAGTTTCGTTAAACCCTCTGGATACGCTCTATTTGTACCCTGAAATGGTAAAGCAATATTTGTTTATAGTTTTGGGAATTTTAACCTTGTTAGCTCCGGTACTCAGTTTGTTTATCATGAAACGGAATAGAATTATTGGGGATTATTATATGATAGATCGTAAACAACGATTTTATCCTTACATCCTCATTTTATTTTATTATTTCTTAGCGTATTTTTTTGTGCGACGGCAATTACCATTGGATTACCAGCATCCGGCTTTAATGGGTTTTTTATTTGGTTTATTTACGGTAGTTTTAATTGCGTTTGTGATTAACTTTTTTACTAAAATAAGTCTGCATGCTGTTGCAATTTATGGTGTTTGTGGCGCCTTAATTGGGTATAGTCAAACGCAAATTTCACCTGTATTTTCCGAGTCACCTACTAATTTATATATGATTCTTTATTTACTTGGTGTTGCAGCCATTGTTATTGGAGCTAGAGCTTATTTAAAGGCGCATAACCTGCTGGAATTATTTTTGGGAGCCTTGGTTGGATTGGGTGTCTGTTTTGTTTGTGTAAAGTTTGGAATTTATTTATAGAGAGTCAATTATCTGCTAAAAAGGTAAGTTCACAGAATTATTTCGTAAAATTGCTTGATTCTTAACGATAATCGAATGGATCTGTCTAATTTTGTTTGCTAACCGATAATTAATAAATGATGAAATTAAAATATACAGCGTTTGTATTTGGAATAAGCGGATTTTTATTTGCTTGCGGACTTGGAAAAAATGGTGAAAAGTCAACAGGGTTTAATCTTTTTTCAATTGAAAAGGACAAAGAACTTGGGGTGCAAGTTTCGAATGAAATCGCCTCTGATCCGGCAACATATCCTATTTTAGATTCAGCTTCTAATGTGGCAGCTTATCGTTATATTTACGGTATCCGAGATGCAATTCTAGAAACTGGTAACGTCATTCATAAAGATGATTTTGCTTGGCAAGTAAGAATTATTGATAACGATTCAACCTTGAATGCCTTTTGTACACCTGGAGGATATATCTATTTTTATACTGGAATTATCAAATATTTAACCAATGAAGCTGAATTGGCAGGGGTAATGGGTCATGAAATTGCCCATGCTGATATGCGTCATTCTACAAAACAAATGACGAAAAGTTTTGGTGTAGAAGTGTTGTTGAGTGTTGCACTTGGCCAAGATAGGGAAATGCTAAGACAAATTACATCAGGACTGATTGGTTTAAAATTTAGCCGATCGCATGAAACTGAGGCGGATGAAATGTCAGTACATTATTTATGTGGAACAAAATGGCCTGCTGACGGTGGTGCTGGTTTTTTTGAGAAAATTGAAGCACAAGGTGGCGGACGTTCTCCTGAGTTTTTAAGTACGCATCCTAGTCCAGCAAACCGAATTGAAAATTATCATTCTTGGGCAAAAGAAAAAGGGTGTTCTGGGAACGATAATGGT
The DNA here is from genome assembly GCF_001661595.2 of Crocinitomix algicola. Taxonomy (GTDB): domain Bacteria; phylum Bacteroidota; class Bacteroidia; order Flavobacteriales_D; family Crocinitomicaceae; genus Crocinitomix; species Crocinitomix algicola. The sequence continues at coordinate 161,924 of NZ_LYPF02000010.1, read as the reverse complement.
GAAATGTCGTTCAAAGAATTTCAAAGACTATTCTAAAAATTATAACAAATTAAAAGCCTGTGATCAAATATCTGGTCACAGGCTTTTTTATTTCTGCCCTTTGAAAAAGCAATAACCTAGGGCATTTGAACATTGTAATATAATCTTGCATCTCGACCAGGAGAGGAGCATTTTATAAGACAATGCGCTTAGAGGCTTTAAACTGTTGGTCAGCAATTATAGTAACTATATAAAAACCCGATAAATCCGCAGGAAGTTCAATTCTATTACTTCCTGAATACTGTTCGCGGTAGATTATTTGACCTTTTATAGCGGTAATCATAACCTCATATAGTTCATCTTTCGTAGTTTCTATATTTAATTGATGGGCATAATTAAAAATTAAATATTCAGGTGTTTCTGCTAGCTGCTCAGTAGGCAGTATGGTAAGGTTTTTAGCAGTTCTTTCGCCTTCTACTTTTACATAGTTGCAGGCAATTTTTCCATCTTTCTCAAAACGTGCATTTGCTGTGGCTCTAATAAATCGTATAGACAAATCATCATTTATAATAGATACTACCTTGTTATTTCCGCTTGAACTAATTGGGTTCCAATTTTTACCGTCGATTGAAGTGTAATATGTAACATCATTTATTTCAGCATGATTAATAACGTCAAAATTAAAGAGGAGGTTAAAACGTTTATAATTTTTCATTGCTGGAACTTCCTTGGTAATGGTCATTCCATAATCACCTCCGTTTATTGAATAACAAGCCGTTTGTATATTATCAAATTCAATATCATCAAAGACTTGATGGTTTAAGAAATACCAACCGTTAAAGTTTTGACCTGAATTTTGACCACACTCTAAAAGTAGGTCTTGAGTTTGAGCATTTAGCCCAACTATGGCTATGCAGCTGAGGAAAAATAGTTTTATCATGGCGGTTAGTTTATTACATAACTAATCCAACTAAATTTCGTTACAGGTCTTTGATTATTTCTTCTTTAACCAACGGGGCAGTAATAAAGATCCAATAATTAAATAAGGATAATAAGATAATGTGCGCCAAATTAATGCCAATGCAATTGTGGAGATTCCTGCTAAGGCTATATAATCACCTAACATCGCCGAAAACGCTAATTCAGCCATTCCAGAACCGCCTGGAGTTGGTGTAACAAGCATGGCCAACCACATGATTAATTGACGAGCTAAAACCGTTAAATGTTCTGGAAAATTTAAAGTTAAAAAAGCGGCTAATACAAAATTAATAACTAGAAACCTTGAAATCCAAGACCAAATGGTAGTTGCCAAAACAGATGTCCAAAAACGAAAAGATTTTTTACGATAATTGACTCTTGCCAATTCAATCTCTTTGATGAAGTGTAATCCCTTCTTCTTTTTAGATCTTAAAAAAGGTAATTTATAAATCATTTTAATCACCCAAGTAATAAACCTTGCATTAATAAATACACTATAAAGGAGTATAATGGTTATTAATAGTATTACCCCATAACCGATCCAAAAAGCTTGAAGACCAAATGATGAAAAGTAGATTAATTCATCGGGAAATAAAGTTGAAAGTGGGGTGAAAAGAAAGACAAGCGGGATAAAAAGAATGTAAAATAGATTGTCAAAAATAAGTGTAATTAATACCAATGCGGTGGATTGACCAAGTGTGATTTTTTCTTTTTGAAGAATGAATATCGCAACCGCAGACCCGCCAACAACTCCAGGTGACAATGCTGAAGCAAATTCCCAGAGCATTATGGTATGAAAAGATTGTTTCCAAGATAATTGATTTTCTGTTAATAGCCGAATTCGAACCATATATGCCAAATCACGAAATGCCATCATTACCAATCCTCCAACTAAAAAAAGAAAACTGAGTCCACTCCAAGTTAAACTATCAAATGATGCAGTGTTCTCACTCATCTCTCGCCAATATAGTATTCCAACTAGGATTAAACCAAAAAGAATGGCTAGGTAAATACGTTTCTTATTGAGTAGAGCAGGTATTTTGTTTGCTTCCGACACGTTTTATTCTTGATGGAAAATAACTTCAATTCTACGGTTCAAATCTCTTCCCCATAGATACCTATTTGGAGCAACAGGATTCGCAGAGCCGTTTCCTTTATACGTTAGGCGTGTTTCAGAAATGTTTTGTTCAACTAAATAATCAAAAACAGTCCTCGCTCTATTTTCGGATAGAATTTTATTATTGTCCTCAATTCCTGAAGCGTCTGTATAACCATTAATGACCATTTTTAAGGTTGGATTTTGTCGAAGATAGATTGCTAATTTTTCTAAATTTTTTAGGCCAGCGCCAGCTGTTGGTAAATCATAACTGCCTGAAGCAAAATTTAAAGAATCCAGTATGTAATTACTTTTGTTTTTCGCTAACGTATCGGCGTTTAGAAATGTCGATAAATACATGGCCTTTATTTCCTCTATGGTTTTCACAGATTGATCATAACCTTTTTCATCAACTAATTTATCGGAACTATGGGTGGTTTTATCAAGTATTTTAATTTCTATTCTTCTATTTCCTTCACGCGTTGATTTGTAACGATTACTGTAAATAGGTTTTTCTGGACCATAACCTTTATAAGCGATTCGTTCTTTTGGATAACCTGATTCGATTAAGTGATTGTACACAAAAGCTGCTCTCTGTTTTGAAATTTGAACATTTTTGGAATAACTTCCAGAATTGTCAGTGAACCCTCCAACCTCAATTTTTAATGCGGGATCATTGTCTAGAGCGGTTTTTAAATAGACGATATCCGGATTTTCTGATATGTTAGGAAAACTCGTTTTTCCAGATCCAAATTTAACGTTATAAAGCACAATTTGAAAACCCTTAGGAATGGCTTCAGGAACAACTACCAAATGTTCTATTTCGATGTGCAATTGAGTGCTGTCTATGTTCTCAGGTAATGGAGGACATAAACACTTCTGTAATGAATCAGATATTTCAAATTCAGGATATGGTTCAAAATTTTTGATTCGCTCCCGTTGTGTTTGATACCGCGGACTTGTGTTAGCGCCATCGGTACCTAAATCCCAATAATTTACTGCATCCCAGTCAGAGTAATCGCAGAATTGCTTAAGAATTACGGCAGCGATAAAACCTGAAGCATGCCAACCATTCCAACAGTGCATGTAGACAGGACCAACTTCAGGTTGTGTGGCTGCAGCATAAGTGGATTTTAGCATGTCATATACATGCAATGAGTCATAATAATCGCGTTGCTCATAGGTTAATTTGTTAAGCGTTTCATCTATGCAATTGCAGGTATCGCCTAAGGGCGAATTTTCAAAATTTTCTCGGTATAAATAGATTCCTTTTGAAAACCCTTCTTGACACAAACCATGCATTCCATCCAAAGGCAAAGGATTATGATTGTGTCGTTTATTTGTTTTGTGATAATAGTTGTTTCCTCCCCCACGATACGCCACTCCGTGAAGTATAGGACGCATATTTCTTGTGCCGTATAAACTATCAAACCCATCACCTCTATTGTTCGTTATTTTGAACATTAAATCCTTTTCTTGATACCGTTTTTTGTAGAATTCTGAATCTAGATTTACTTTTCCGGGTACGGCTAACAATGAATCTAAGTTGAATTGAGTGCTGTCTTCAAGAATTATAGTTGTTTCTAAACCAATATGTAATGTATCTTGTTGTACATTACGGGTTTGAGAAAAACTTTGAATTACAGCTAGAAATAATGGTATCGTTAGGATTTTCTTAAACATATTACAACAAATTTAGAGTCTTTAATTATTAATAAGGCAAGAGTCGTGCTAAAGTTTTTCACAGGATTATTTGAAGTGCTTCGTAATTTTCTGCTAATTTGTTTTTTAATTTCTGATGACTGTTTTTCGTTATATGGATATATTTAAGATTTTAATACTTTTTTTAAGCCTATCTTCTGCATATGGTCAAGTGGATGAGGCACAGTTCGATTCTATAAGAACAGTTGACAATCAACATTTACTGATTTATAAAAATGGAAAAACTGGTTTTTATGATTTGAATAGTAAGCAGTTTTTACTCGACTTTACAAAGGATAAACTTGTTCATTTTCAACGAGGGAATTTATTAGCACAACTAAATAGAAATGCTATTTTATTATCTAAAATTAATGGTTCGCAACTCGATTTGTTAGGAATTTATTCATTTCGAAAAGGCGTTTTCGTGTCTTTGCTTGAATCTGAAAGTGATTCAACTCAAATAATTGAAATAAATGGTGAGCGATTAATTCATGGGCATGAACGGGATACTATTGACCCCTATTTTTACGATAGTTTTTACACTACTGGTAATTTTGATTTTTTATTACACGATAAGTCAACAGCCTTAATTCAGCATGCTTATTTAGCCCCGTTGAATTTTGATCGTACATTGGAAATTTCCTTAAACCGGGATTTAAATCGTAGTGGAGTCTATGATTTTAAAAAGAAAGAGTGGATTATTGAGCCTAAATATTCAAATATTATTCCTCAGGGGGACTATATAATTGCTACAAAATATAAACGAACCAGCGAACACGATAGTTTGAATGATTTTTTTGGTTGGTTTAGTGATTCATTAACTTATGATATCTATCAAAAATCGAATAAAAAATATGATTTAGTTTTTGCAGATATTGATTCAATAAATTCTCAGGTGTTTGCTAAAGTTTTAGATTATGATAGTATACGATATAAAGCGAAATCACATATTTATAAGGTTTATAAAGACGGAAAAATGGGCTTTGCACAAATTGACTTTCAAACGGTGAAAAACCGACCCTTTAATTTTTCATTTAATTATAAAGAATTGGTGCCATGCAAATATCATTACGGTTTTTCGGTGAATAGGTGCGAACAACTCATCGGTTTTAACGCGGAGCGAATTGATCTATGGAGTGTCGAAATAGATAGAAGTCAGGCAAATCTCGAGTATACGAGTAATAAAGCTTTGTACTATTCAAAATATTTGTCGATCGAAGAATTTGAAAGTAAAGACTCGTGTTTAGTTTATATAGAAGATGATGTAAGAGATGAAGAAATTTTAGTTGGACAGAATTTGTCGATTTGGAGGAATCAAAAGCAAAGATTATTAAATGAACCCAACATTGAGGTTGGCATTGAATTTATCGGTGAGAATAAAGTGCTAATTCATAACTCTTATTTTGAGCCCTATAATCCGTTTAAGGTGCCAATTATGAGCAGTGTTTTTCCGTACGAAGATTCTGTGTTAATTGATGAAGATGGTGTTTTACTCGAGGTTGTATATCCTAAACATGATCAATATACAAGAGCTGGAATATATAATCTAAAGAAAAACGCTTGGCAAATTGCAAACCGATACAAGAGTGTTTATCCTACAAAATATGGAGTAATTGCTGTGGGTTTTGATACTTTAAATGAGGGATTAAATTATCATTTTTATAATCCTGAAGATTCGATTAAATTTAAATTTTTAACCAACGAATTAGATCCAGATGTTTTGGCGAAACAAGTCATGTCAATGGATATGGGAGATGAAATAGATACGATTGTGGAATATCCCTTAAAGACACAGTATCATGGAGTTGAATTGGCTTATTTATATCCCACGACATATTATCCTCAGCAATTCAATGGACAGTATTATTTTCTTAGAGATTCATTAAAAAAATGGCGGCTTTATAAACCGTTTGATATTGAAATGAATATTAATCCTTACGCTTTAACTAGAGCTGTTGATTTTATCCACTACAACCCAAGTTATGGTTATGTTTTTTGGTTGGAAAACGATGCACTTTTTATCGAAGTAAACGGAAAGGTGTTTAACGTTGATACTTTTGAGTCTTTAATTACTTTAAATGTTCAAACCAATTTAGAATCAAAGAATAATTTGCAATATGAGTTAATAATTAGAAGTGAAGACGGGGAAGTCGTGCATAGGTCGGAGGATTATGATCAGCACTTGAAATCAGAATATGTGGTTTTAAAAATGAAAGAAAATGAACTCATAATTAATGAGCCTCAAACGTATGATAATTATTCTAATATGGATGGTAGTTTATACGAATTAGAGTATTCAATTGATGGGTTTGATTATGAAGATTTACAGAATTTTGATATTGAAACATCGACGATCTGGAGAAAAGAAAATGACGTTTGGGAAAAGAAAACAACTGAATATGCTATGATTGAAGAATTGCCATTTGGCTACCTTGTTAAAACTGGTATGAATAAAAGAGTTGTTGATCTTCTAGAAAACGAGTTTTTAATAGAACCTGGGAAATTCATTTTGCTGAATAATGAACTAAAAGCCATGGGTTTTTTTGACTATTTCGATTTTGAAAAAGCAGAAGTCTTTGAATTGGGGCTAAGTCTTTGTACTGCACAAGGGTGCTTTTTTATTGATAATAAAGGACAAGTAGTTACCAATCCTGAGTGGGATGTATTCGAAGTTCATCCTGATGGTCGTCTTAAAGCCCTGAGATACGCGCCTGATGCCGATTATTATTTGGGTTGGGGTGAGGAGCATGAGATTTTTGAAAAGGTGGAGTGGTTTGATTTAAAGTAATAAATGATGTTGTTTAAGGCCAAACAGTGCTATTACTTTAATGATGCACAGTGTAAAAATACGTTCAACCAAGTGGGCAGTATTGGAGATTTGCTCCAAACTTGACATCGAGTAGGCAGTAATATCGAAGGAGTTATGGTTTAGAAAAACTTTCTTCTCATCTTTGTAGTTCTAGAAGTTAGGTTATGATTATTGAAATTGGAGATAAATTGGTGTCAGATGAAATTTTTGAAAAGGAATTCGTCTGCAATTTAAATGCTTGTAAAGGGGCATGTTGTATTGAAGGGGATGATGGAGCACCATTAAAAATGGAGGAGGTTAACCTATTGGAGGATCATCTTGATGAAATTAAACCTTATATGAGGCCTGAGGGAATTGCAGCAGTTGAGAAGAATGGAGTTTTTTATATGGATCAGGAAAATGAACCGGTAACATCTCTTGTTAACGGAGCAGAATGTGCTTTTGTTTTTTTAGATGAGGAAGGTATAACCAAATGCTCTGTTGAGCAAGCGTATAGAGATGGTAAAATTGATTTTAATAAACCTTTATCCTGCCATCTTTATCCAATCAGAGTACAAAAATATCGATCATTCACAGCTTTAAATTATGACCGTTGGCCAATTTGCAAAGATGCGTGTTCGTTGGGTGAAGAGTTAGGTGTACCAGTTTATCGTTTTTTAAAAGAACCTTTAATAAGAGCATACGGAGCGCCCTTTTATAAAGATCTTGAAAAAGTAGCTGAAGAACTGATAGCAAATAAGAATAAATAGGGTGAAACATACACTCAAAAAATCAGAACGACTTAAAAGTAGGTTAGCGATTGGAGAAGTCTATACCAAAGGTAAAACTTTAAAAAAGTACCCAATTCTAGCAAAATTTACCCCATACATTTTTAATGATAATGAAGTGTTGAAAATGGGGGTTGCAGTGCCGAAAAAAAGAATTCGAAAAGCGGTTCATCGAAATAGAATTAGAAGACAAATAAAAGAGGCTTATCGACTTAATAAATGGATGCTAAAAGAAGAATTAACGGCCAATAAAACATCTTTGGCATTGTTTTTTATTTATACAGGTAAAGAAAATGTCGATTATTCAGAAATCGAAGCAAAAATAAAAGTAATTTTAAAAGATCTTCGAAAGCAAATAACGAACGATAAAGAGAATTGAACGAATTTATGATCATGAAACGAATAAAGCTTCTATTAACAACCGTATTAACTTTTTTGGTTTTCGGTTTAAATGCTCAGCCTGAGATAGAGGCGCAAGAAAATGCTGATTTTGAATTGTTAAAAAATCTAGAACTTTTTGAATTAGTTTATAAAAATGTTGATTTAAATTATGTTGATGAGCCAAACCCTGGTGCATTAATGAAAGCGGCTATTGATGCAATGTTATATGAACTAGATCCCTACACAACTTATATTCCAGAATCTAAGATTGAAGATTTTAAGTTGATGTCAACCGGTCAATACGGTGGGATTGGTGCTATCATTCGTCAAAACGATAACCAAGTCATGGTGGTCGATCCTCATGAAGGATTTCCAGCGCAAAAGGCGGGTTTAAAAGCAGGAGACATTTTCCTGGAAATTAATGGGAAAAGCGTTGAAGGGTTATCGACAAGTGAAGTTTCTGAAAAATTAAAGGGTAAACCCGGTACCTCTTTGGAGGTAAAAGTTGAGCGGGATGGTGGTGAACTTGTCAAGACATTAACCCGTGAAGAAATAAAATTTAGTCCTGTACCTTATTACGGAATGGTCAACGAAAAAGTGGGCTATATTAAACTTGGTTCGTTCACCCAAACGGCAGGAGCTGATGTTTTGGAAGCCTTTAAAGATTTAAAAGGAAATCAAGGAATGGAACAGCTAATTTTTGATTTGCGCGGAAATGGAGGTGGATTATTGATTGAAGCTGTTAAAATAGTGAATATGTTTATCGATAAAGGAACTGATGTTGTTTCCATTAAAGGTAGGGATCCTTCCGTTAATCAAACTTATAAAGCTGTATTAAAACCTGAAGATACAAAGATGCCTATAGTGGTTTTAGTTGACGGAGGTTCAGCATCGGCAAGTGAAATTGTTTCTGGAGCTTTGCAAGATCTGGATCGTGCAGTGGTTTTGGGTCAAACTTCTTTTGGTAAAGGGTTGGTTCAGCGACCGCTGGATTTAAAGTACAATGCAAAGGTAAAAGTTACCATAGCTAAATACTATACACCTAGTGGTAGATGTATTCAAAAACTGGATTATACACACCGTAAAACAGGTTCTAGTGCGGGCGAAATTTCTGATTCTTTACTTCATAAATTCAAAACTAAAAACGGACGAGAAGTCATAGATGGTAGAGGAGTTGAACCAGATGTGCATATTAATGAAAAAGAATTTGCAGCATTAACCGCTAATCTTGTTCTGAATAATATCATTTTTGATTATGCAACCAAGTTTGAAAAAGAGAATGAAGCAATAAATGATCCTCGTAATTTTGAAATAACGGATGAAATATATTCCGATTTTTCCAATTTTGTGCTGCAACAAGATTTCGAATATCAAACGGTATCTTTGGAGTTGCTAAAAAAAGTGGAGGAAGCCGCGCAAGATGAAGCTTCATTTGAGAAAGTAAAGGAGGAATATCAAGCACTGATGGATAAATTAAAACCTTCCAAATCTGAAGATCTTCAAAAATATAAAACCGAAATTATTCCCCTTTTGTCGGATGAAATTATTGGTCGCTATTATTATCAAAAAGGAAGAATTCAACATAGTCTAGTCAAAGATGAATTTATTCTTGAATCAATTGAAATATTAAACGATTTAAGTCGTTATAATAGCATCTTGAAAATAGAAAATTAATCATGTTTGATAAATGGCTAAATCTACCAGCCCATTTATACCTTAGAATTACCGCTTTAACCATTTTGGTTGTTGGAGTTGCTCTATCTAACGTCCTAATGAGTATCGGAACAATATGGATTTTCTCCAATTGGCTAATTCAAGCTGAGTATAAGTCGTACTGGGCAAAGTTGCGGACAAAAAGATCACTTTGGTGGATTATTTTGCTTTATGCTTTTTTGGCAATCTCACTTTTTTGGAGTGATGATCTCTCTTATGGTTTTAAAGATTTGCGAATTAAACTGCCTTTTATTGTAATTCCACTTGTCCTAGCAACATCAAAACCCCTTTCTAAAATACATTTTCATTTTCTGCTTTACGTTTTTTTAGGTGTCGTATTCTTCACATCAGGGTTTAATTTTTTAAGGTATAACCTCTACTTGGAACAACAAAATGATATTCGAGAGATGTCATTTTTTATTTCGCATGTTAGGTTTTCACTACTTGTTAACTTCGCTTTTTTTACGTCACTTTACTTGTTGTTAAAGAAACGGATAATGTCTTGGATTGCATGGCCTTTAATGGTTTGGTTCTTGTTTTATTTATACAAATCTCAGATTATAAATGGATACCTAATTTTCGGTTTACTTTTTATCGTTTCGAGTTTCTATCTGCTCAATCAAATCAGTAACCCTAAATTTCGTAAAGTAAGTCAAGTATCATGGTTCGTTGCGCTCTTATTCGTAATTGTCGCAAGCTATAATTCTATACGGCAAACTAAAGTCATAGAGAATGAAGAAATTGCAATTCATCAGCTCGATTTATACACAGAGAATAATAACCCTTATTTTCACGACACCTCCAACCATCAAATGGAAAACGGTAATTATGTATGGCAATATGTTCAACAAGAGGAAATGGAAAATGCCTGGAATAGTAGAGCAACAATCCCATACGATTCGTTAGATCGCAAAGGTCAACCAATGTTTGGAACATTAATGAGGTTTTTAACATCTAAAGGGTATAGAAAAGATTCTGCTGGAGTTTATCAACTTACGCCCGATGAAATTTTAAATATTGAAAATGGTCAAACGAGTATTGCTTTAAATAAAGGATTTGAATCTCGTTTGGCAAGTTTCTTTATGGAATACCGTATCTATCAAAATGGAGGTGATCCAAATGGGAATTCGATTTTACAACGTGCAGAGCATTTTAAAGCTGCCGTTAATATTTTAAAAAATAGTTGGTTATTTGGAGTTGGTAATGGGGATGTCCAAAATCAGTTTTATGAAGTATATGAAGAAATGAATACGCGTTTATCGCTCCAGAATCAGCACCGTTCCCATAATCAGTTTTTAACCATTTGGGTTAGTTTAGGAGTGGTAGGATTTACCCTATTCTTTTTGTTATTTATAACGCCTTGGTTCGAGGTAGCGTTCGACTTTTTTGTTCTTTTCGTGTTAATCGGTCTTTTTGTATCATGTCTCTTTCAGGATTTGATTGAAACGCAAGCGGGAGTAACAATTTTCGCATTGTTTTATGCCCTTGCTTTGTATAGAGATTCTACGAATCAAGAAGTTCGCACATAAAATCTGCCTCTGTATCGTAGAAGGATAGAAAACGATTCCAGTCCCCCTTGTTGGTCATCCACTTGTTTATTTTTAGTTTTTTTGTTCTTAAGTAGATATTGTTTTGAACAATGACAATTTCGGATTTCTTATTGAATGTATAGTGTTTACGAATTGAGCCAAAATAATTGATCACTTGTATTTCGTTTTTTGAATATTTCAAATAAGGAAATTTGCGCATCCCCCAACCAATCGAAAAAATAATAACTCCTCCGATAACATTAATTAAAATATTTAAATCCTTGAGGATTATGGATGATATAATGAACAATAGATTAAATAATACGCCAAACAACATGTAAGTATTTCCCCAAATAATTTGATACCTAACAACTCTCATCCATTTTGGTTATAAACATTCTGCTTTGAATTATTCATAAAGGTCAAGATTATATCGAATAAAACAAAGTTTAATTTTGCCGTTTATTCCCTTTTTTACGCTACACTATGAAATTGGTTTTTACTATCCTACTCAACTTCTTTGTGCTTAATGCCTTATGTAATAAAATTACAATTCTTATAGATCCCGGTCATGGCGGTAAAGATCCTGGTCACCTGCCATTGAAAGATACTTTGATGAACGAGAAAGATATTGCTCTTGAAATTGCGCTTAAAGTGGGGAATTATTTGACTTATAATTTGTCTAATGTTGAGGTGCTATATACACGAACGACAGATATATATCCAACACTTGATGAGCGAGTAGATCAAGCCAATAATAATAAAGTAGATTACATGTTAAGTGTGCATGTGAATGGTAGTCCTAATTCAAATATTTACGGAACAGAAACGCATATACATAATTTTGATGCTAAAACTTCTTATAAATGGGCTCGGCTAATTGAAGAGCAGTTTAAAACCCGTGCAGGTAGAAAAAGTAGGGGAGTTAAAACGGCCGCAGATATAGGACACTCAATACAAGTCTTAAAACACACTAAAATGCCAACAGTATTAGTGGAGTGCGGGTTTATTACAAATACGAGCGAAGGCAAATACTTAAATTCTGTTTATGGTCAAGAAATTATTGCTTCAGCTATATTCCGGGCAACGCGCGAGTTTCTAAAGGCAAAACATCCTAAAATTGACTTTAGCCCACCTCAAGATCAAACCAACCAACCAGATGAACCACATTATAAGGTGCAAATAATGGCTTCTATTGATAAAATTGATACTGAAATTAAAGAGTTTAAAAAATTAGATTATTCAGTTGAACGCGTTTTTGTTGAAAGTACAAGCATGTACAAGTATAAATATTACGTAGGGCCATTTTCGAATAAAAAAGACGCAAAAAAAGCCCAGAAATCTGTGCAATCAAATGGCTTTAACGATGCTTTTGTCGTGTATTTCGAATAGTTGGTCTATTAAAATTAGCTATTAATCGTTTTGAATTCCCGTATTTTTAGTTTAAATTGCTCGAACTACTCGAAACAATACACATATGGCTACAGTATTTGAAACAAGATTAATCGGTAATATCGGTAAAGACGCCGTTGTTCGAAAAATGGATAAAGGTGTGCTTGCTCTTAATTTTCCAGTTGCTCACAATAAAAATTGGCGAGATAAAAGAACTGGTGAACAGAAAACAAAAACAACTTGGGTGAATTGTACAATTTGGAAAAAGGATGGAACAAACCTAAGAATTTTAGACTTTCTCAAAAAAGGTTGCTTAGTTGAAGTAGTCGGAACACCATTTGCTAAGGGTTATCTTCAAGATGATCAAACAGTGAAATCAGAGATACGACTGAATGTTTCTAAAACAAATATTCTCAAAGCAAGCAGCGAATCGACTAATCTTTATAAAAATTATGAGGATTATTACGAAGATGAAGAAGAAGATGAAAATGATGAAAGTGACAATGAATCAGTCGCTTTAGCCCACGAATCATATTAATGAAAAAAACAAATTAAAAAAAAGGAGAATTTTTTTCTCCTTTTTTTTGTTTGCTTAGATTTAATTTGTTTATATTTGCCCTCGCTTAAGGAAAAACAACGGTTTTTTTATAGCAGTATTGAAAACTTCTTGTTAAAAATTTTTCTACGCTTAGAAAGAATATTAGCAAAAAAATAAACCAATTCCCTGTTGGTTAGAGCCCCGTACCTACGGGATTAATCAGAGGGTCAAAAAGAGGTTTAAATACAGGAAATAAATTCCTCCTTAGCTCAGTTGGTTAGAGTCCCGTACCTACGGGATTAATCAGAGGGTCAAAAGAGGTTTAAATACAGGAAATAAATTCCTCCTTAGCTCAGTTGGTTAGAGTCCCGTACCTACGGGATTAATCAGAGGGTCAAAAGAGGTTTAAATACAGGAAATAAATTCCTCCTTAGCTCAGTTGGTTAGAGCATCTGACTGTTAATCAGAGGGTCCTTGGTTCGAGCCCAAGAGGAGGAGCAAAATAAACCCCATTAGTCGTTGACTATTGGGGTTTTTTTAGTATGCCATATTTTGTTTACATATTATATTCATCAAAGTCGGATAAGTACTATGTGGGTAGTACAAATGATTGGAAATCTCGGTTACACTCGCATAATACCTCCAAACGAAATACGTATACTTCAAAGCATCGTCCTTGGACAATAGCAGCCGTTTTTAAGGCAGGTGACACACGATCCAAAGCCGAGCAAATTGAAAAATTTATTAAAAAACAAAAGAGTCGAAAGTTAATTGAACGGTTAATAGATGTTGAATTTTGTCCAACGGGTTATTTATCCGAATTGGTTAGAGTCTCGTACCTACGGGATTAATCAGAGGGTCCTTGGTTCGAGTTCCGACAAATTTTATCGTTTACGATTTAAATTGCCTTCGGAAAGGAGCAAAATAAACCCCATTAGTCGTTGACTATTGGGGTTTTTTAGTATGCCATATTTTGTTTACATATTATATTCATCAAAGCGGGATAAGTACTATGTCGGTAGTACAAATGATTGGAAATCTCGGTTTAACTCACATAATACTTCCAAACGAAATACGTATACTTCAAAGCATCGTCCTTGGACAATAGCAGCCGTTTTTTTGGCCGCTTTAACGGGCTTTCCATTGTAGTTGCTTTCAATTCTATAGCTTTCAGTATTCAATAGTAGGGGGTTCCATGGTCACCCCTCCTATTGAACTTCAAGAATATAAATTGTTCAGCAAGCTGTCATTACAATCCCTAGCGTATTTTAATAAGTTATAAATAAGGGCTTTGGTACAATTGATGTTTCATGTTGAGAGTAAATTAATCTAAACTTTATGTTAATGTAAATTTGGTCATTTCATTCCTTATTTTTAACCCCTTAATGTCCAATTTTTTATCTTTGGTACGAAAAATGTAATAGACCTTCAAAAGTTATCTTTTTTTTAAATCACAGAATTTCATTCAAAGGTCGAACATTTAATAAAGGCGTATGAGAAAATATTTTACACTATTTGCAATTCTATTTTTAACAGTTTTTCAAGGGACATCTCAAGATAATGTCAATTATCAGCGTGATTCGAGATGGTTCATTGGATTAAATGCAGGAGCAACATGGACAAGTCAGACTGAGGTCCCCTATCGAATTCGAGGAGGGTATGGTTTAACTTTTGGAAAATCATATGGCATGGAGCCAAATAAAATGTTTTCGTGGGATATTCGTGCCCGCTTTTTGCATGCACAAATCATGGGCCAGGCAACAAATCGATATAATCTGGATAGTACTTCTACTGTTGGATTGGAGAATTATGAAGATTCTCCTTTGAAAACTTATCAAGATTCACTCGGTTATTTCATTCCAAATTATCAAACTAACTTGTTAAAAGGATCAATTGAACTTGTATTAAATACAAACCGATGGAGACAAAGAACAGGTTGGAATCTTTATGCTTTTGGTGGAATTGGAATTACTGGTTACCATACAGCTAGCGATATGCTAAATGAAGAGACAGGTGGTATTTATAACTATGAAACACTTGGTTCGGCATCTCAAAATGGTGTCCTAAATTTTCAAGATGGAGATTATGAAACAGATTTAGTTGGAAATTTTGCAGAGTATGAAATTGATTGGATGCCAAGTTTTGGTGTGGGTCTGAGTAAACAAATTCATCCGGCAGTTGCTATAGGTATAGAGCATAAAACAACTTGGACAAGAACAAATTTGTTTGATGGAATGCCGAATACCAATGCTGGTGTTGCAGCTGATTTAAATGATCGCTATCATTATACTGGACTTACTTTAAAATTTCATTTATTCAATCCAAAGTCTCGTGTTTATGATGACGAAGAGGTAGAAGAACCGGTGAATATTGATGATTTTGATCAAAAGGAAGATCCCATTGTTAATGAACCTGTAACCAGGAAAAAACCAATAGTAGATATTTTTGACCCAAGTTCTAGTCCATATACAACGACTGAAAATACATTTAGGTTAAAAGCAAATGTTCATTATGTCGAAAATAAGTCGAACATTACATTTAAGCAAGATGGTAATTTAAATACCAATTTTTCCTATAACGCATCTACCGATAAATTTGAGAGTGTTGTTGTATTACACCCAGGACAAAATTTGTTTGAAATTACAGGAACAAACGAAGCGGGGTCAGATTATGAAGCTGTAATCATCGTTTATAAAGAAGAAGAGGAGCCAATTAATCCTCCAATTGTAACAATTACTAATCCTCCTTCAACACCTTATGTAACTAATTCAAATGTGTTTGGGTTGGTATCAACGGTGCTTAATGTAGAATCTAAAGCCCAAATTGACATTTATTTAAATGGGGTAAACCTAAATGTGTTTAATTATAATTTAAGTACAAAAGTATTAAACGCGTCTTTAAATCTTATTGAAGGTACGAATACTGTAACGGTTTCAGCAACAAATGAAGCTGGAAGTGACAGTAAAACGGTTCACATTATTTATGAGAAACCAGCACAAATTCAACCGCCTATTGTGTCATTTACCAATCCAAGCGAAAACCCTCATTACACCACGGTTTCGTTATTAGGAGTTAGAGCAAATGCTTTGCACGTTGCAACTAAAGAAGATTTGACAATAAAATTAAATGGAAATGACGTTACATCCTATACATTTAATACATCTACAAAAGAAATTTATTTTAATATTAGTCTAATTGAGGGAGCTAATTTTGTTGAAATTACAGGAGTAAATGCAGCAGGTTCTGATTATGCGTCAACAACCATAATTTACACAAAACCTGAAACACCTCGTCCTCCTATTGTAAACTTCACTGATCCAATTGAAAACCCTATTACAGTTTATACTTCATCGTATAATGTTTCGGCAAAGGTAGAATATGTGAATAGTGCTGAAGACATAACATTAAAAATCAATGGGGTTGAAACGGAATTGTTTACGTATAGTACATCGTCCGACTTGATGAATTTTACCACGAGTTTGGTAGAGGGATCTAATGTTATTGAGGTAAAAGGTGTGAATGGATATGGTTCGGATATTGCGACTACCACAATAATATATAAAAGAACAATTCCTCAGGCACCGCCAATTGTAAATATCACCTATCCGGGAATTGATAATATGGTGTTTGGTACACCAAATGTTAACCTTGTTGCGTCAGTACTTAATGTCACGGATGAATCAAATATTACAGTGAATGTTAATGGTGTTCCAACCCTTTCTTTTACGTACAATTCTTACACAAAAATTTTAAATCTTCCTCTTGTTTTAAACGAAGGTTCGAATAGCGTGTCAATTACAGGAACAAATGCAGTTGGATCTGATACAAAAACGCGTTTCATTATATACGAAAAACCTGTCAATCCTACACCACCAACCGTAGCGTTTATAAACCCATCAACTTCACCTTATTTAGCAGCTACTGCGACATATACAGTAACAGCTAATACCACAAATATTGACGCCAAAAGTCAAATAGTATTTAAGCAAAATGGTGAACTTATTCCAGATGCTGCTTATAGTTTTGTAGGCGGACATCAGATTGTTTATAATGCATCGTTAATTGCAGGAAGTAATATTTTTGAGGTTAGCGTGGAAAACGGAGATGGTGCTGATGAAGATCTTGCAGTAATCAATTACGTAGTGAATGAAAATCCTTGTGTTATTCCAACAGTAGGGTATATTTCTCCAGTTCCATATTCAACAGTTGACGAGCCAAACGTGACAATTGATGCACAAATTAATAATCATTCTGCTGAAACTATTGTCGAACTTAAATTGAATGGTGTAAGTAAGGGATATATGAGTTATAATCCGGCTACTTCAATTGCTTCAAAAGGTGTTACGCTTTTAGAAGGTTCAAATGCCATTACAGTTATAGTTACGAATGATTGTGGTACTAATCAAGCTACCTTTACATTGAATTATGATGCTCCAGATGCTCCATGTTACGAACCTTCATTGACAGCCGCTGGACCTTCAATAATAACGACTGAAGAAGAGTTAATTAACTTATCATTAAGTTCTAATCACATAGCAGCAAAAGATGAAGTTGTAGTACAATTAAATGGTGTGATTGTAGATTTTGCTTTTGATGCAGGCACAGGTTCTGTAATTTTAAATGAATTACCGCTTTCTTTAGGGTCAAACTCTGTAGTTGTTACTGCTACAACGGAATGTGGCTCGGCAATTAAAATATTTACCATTCAAAGGGAGGTGTGTGATATACCAGTAATATCTTCTGTGTCACCAGTTTCGGGTTCTGTGGTTGATGAAGAATCGATCATTTTCTCTGCAAATGTATCAGAGGTTAGTTCCGAAGAGATATCAGTTCTGTTAAATGGAGTTTCTCAAGCTTTTACCTATAATGAAGCGACAGGTGTTTTAACTTTAGGAGCATCAATTAATACAGGATTAAATAGTATTATAGTAAGGGCTGAAAATGCATGTGGAGGCGCTGAGCGTATTATTAACATTACACGAGAAATACCATGTGAACCTATCGTGACTAATTTATTGACGCCTTCATTAAATGTTTTCACGGCTACAGAAGAAAATATTAATATTAGCTTAAACGCTACTGGATTAACTTCTGTTGAACAAATTTCTGTGACCAATAATGGTGTTACTGTTCCTGTAACTTTTGACCCAATTACTGGAAATATTACAATTAATGATTTGACTTTGGTTGATGGTGCAAATGCTATTCAAGTTCACCTCACAAATGATTGTAGTAAATCTCTCGTAACATATGATATCACTTATAATGGATGTGAACCACCTGTAATTATTATCAATGAAATTTGGCCTGGAAAGGTAGTGTCAGAAGATATTTTTGCATTAAATGTCGTGGTAACTAATATTTCTAGCGGTGATGATATTGTTGTAAAACTGAACGGAGAGGCAATTGATTTTGATTTTAACCCTGCTTCTCATCTATTATCAGCCAATCTTTCTTTAATAGAAGGTGCAAATTCGATTGAAGTAACGGCAAACGGTTGTGAAACAATAAATCAATCTGCCTCCCTCACTTACGAAGTGCCTTGTACTGTTATTTCGCATAGTTTATTAATCCCTGCAAGTACAAATATCACTGCGGTGGAAGAAAGTTATTCAGTTTCGTTAAGTGTGGTTGGAATAGAGAATACTGAGGAAATTGAAGTGAAATTGAATGGAGTAATACATCCGTTTGTCTATAATAGTGAGTCTCAAATTATTTCTATTGAAGGCATCGCCTTAGTGGACGGAGTAAATGCATTGGTTGTGAAACTTACAAATGAGTGTAGTTCTGATATAATCAACTATACTATTAACTATGACGGTTGTGTTGAACCAGTTATTACATTGGGCGTTATGCCATCTGTTATTACAACACCAAATTTTAATTTGGAAGCCAATGTTCAACATGTTAGTGCTGATCAAATACAAGTTTTATTCAACGGGGTGCCAGCGGATTTTGTATATGATCCATCGACTGGCGCTATAGATGCTGAATTAACGTTGTCGGAAGGAGAAAATAGTATAGAAATAATCGCAAATAGTTGTGAATTAGTAAAAGTGTCAACAGAACTAACATACACTGTTCCTTGCGAGCCTCTTGTTTATACGTTGACTAATCCTGAAGGACTTTCGACTTCTTCGGCAGAAGCAATATATAATATTAGCCTTCTTGTTCAACATGTTTCGGAAGAAGGAATTGCAGTACGAAAAGATGGTGATTTAATTGATTTTTCACTCACTGATAATTTGTTATCAATCAACGGAATTAATCTTGTTGATGGAGCAAATATAATCACGGTTGAATTGGCAAACGATTGCAGTTCAGAAACGATTAAATATACAATCAAACATGATGATTGTACCGCACCGAAAATTAATTTGAGTGCCAACCCGATAAGTTCTGAAGTTTCGACATATAACTTTACGGCTAATGTAGCTGAAGTTGAGAATGCGGCTAAAATCGAAGTTTTTGTAAATGGGGTTTCAAAACCATTTTCTTTCAATGCCGTTACAAGAAATTTAACTGCAACATTCACTTTAATAGAAGGTGTTAACACAATTGAAGTGGTGGCAAACGGATGTGAAAAAGCAGTTAAGAAATTGAAGGTGAATTATGCTAAACCATGTGTTCCAGTAACTTATTCATTGGTTTCGCCAACAAATCTAACAAGCGATATTGATGAAGCTACAACAGCCGTTCGAATTAATACAGGTCATGTAAACCCTGAGACTGTAAAGGCCTTTGTTAACGGCGAAGAAGTTTCGGCTATTTTTAGTGAAGGAGTGATTGATGTCCCTGAGTTTTCTTTAATTGAAGGGTCGAATAATGTGATGATTAATTTTGCAAATGATTGTAGTAAAGAGTCTATAATTTTCTCCATTAACCATAATCCATGCGAATCACCAAGTATAGTTATTAATGGGTTAACGGATGGTGCAGAGTTAACTGAAGAAAGTTTAGTATTCTTTGCAAGTTTGTTTAATGTTGCTGATGCCGGTGATATAACGTTAAAGTTAAACGGTCTTTCTGTGCCATTTGAGTTTAATAGTGAAACACATCTGTTACAAGCAGCGATGACTTTAAATGAAGGGTCTAATGAAATTCAAATTGCTGTAAACGGTTGTGAAATCGTTTCGGAAGAACTTGAATTAATTCTAAATCCACCATGCTTGGCACCAACATATTCTCTTATAGCGCCGACGGAATCTAGTGTTGAGGTTGAAGGAGATAGCTACACTGTATCGGTTGCTGTTGGAAATGTGAGTGAGGACCAAATTACAGTAAAAGTGAACGGTGGAACAACTGATTTTACTTATTCAGCAGGAACTGTTTTTGTAGAAGTTCCATATATTTCTGTACCAACTAATGCTGTTGAAGTAGTACTGACGAATGATTGTGGTTCTGCTGAGGTCGACTTTTTAATCACCTATGTGGTTAAAGAAGAAGATTGTAATCCTGAGATTTCAGTATCGTTTGCAGATGATCATAAGAATGTTGATGTAACATCGAATAAAGAAATTACCAATGTAATTCTTAATTTGAATAATGGAACCACTATGGTTGTTGAAGATATTGATGAATTTACAGGTTCGTTTGAACCAATTGGGACGAGTTTAGGAGCTTGCATAGTCGGTGTCTGGGTAAGATCTGGATGTAATGTAGGTGCGGCTGGAGAACCTTACGGGGAGTATTTTCCAAATCCTAAATGGGATGGAATTTGCGGCGAAACTAACCCTTGTCTTCCAATTACTTACACATTAATTACACCAGCTAGGTTGAGTGTTTCAACGGCAGTAAGTCCATATAATATCGTATTGAATACAAGTAATGTAAAAGATAAAGAGAATATTAAGGCTGTATTTAATGGGAAGGTTGTGGATGTTGATTTTGCAGGAGATCAAATTACATTGAGCGGATTAACACTCATCAAAGGGATGAACAGTTTGCAATTTGTCTTAACCAATGATTGTAGCTCTGAAACACTAACTTATATGATCACTTATTCTCAACCAATTATGCCTGGAGGTCCTAATGGCGGGACTGTTGGCAATAAGGTAAATCAACAAAACAATGAGAATGATCCAGGTGACAATAAAATGTTTCAAGCTCAACCTGCTCCGGTAATTACTCCAATTTCGCCTTCAAGTAATAAATCAACAGTGAAAACAGAAACCTTCAATTTGAAAGCTAAGGTGGAAAATGTCTCAAGTAAATCTAATATTACAATGTATGTAAACGGCAGTAAGTATGCGTCGTTTGTATACAGTTCAAATACCAATCAACTTTCAGCGATCTTAAAACTAAA
The DNA here is from genome assembly GCF_001661595.2 of Crocinitomix algicola. Classification (GTDB taxonomy): domain Bacteria; phylum Bacteroidota; class Bacteroidia; order Flavobacteriales_D; family Crocinitomicaceae; genus Crocinitomix; species Crocinitomix algicola. Next base: position 140,736 of record NZ_LYPF02000010.1, on the reverse strand, counting down.
AAATGGTGTAAACCTAGTTAAAATTGAAGCTAATAATGGTAATAAAGTGGATTATACGTATTATATAACCTATCAAGCTTCTGTTCAAAATAAAGTGCAAAATGTAGGTAATCCGGGTGGTACAAATCAGCAAATTAAACAGCAGTCTTTGACCCCAAAATTACAACGTATAACTCCTAGTTCAAGTGTTGCTTCAACTGACAATTCGAGTTACTTGCTGAAACTAAAAGCGCTAAATGTGGCCTCTAAGAGTGGTTTGACATTGAATGTGAATGGGGTAAATGTTACAAATTTTACCTTTAGTTCTTCAACAAAAATAATGTCTGCTGTATTACGATTAAAAGAAGGTAAGAATACGATTCGAGTGAATGCTGTTAACGGAGATAAAAAGGCAGCTTTAACTTACTCCATTACTTATAAAAAAGTTGTGCAGAAGGTAACTTTACCTCAAGGTAATAAAGGAGGTGGCTCCGAGAATAAGGTGGTAAAGCAAACGGTAAAACGTCCAGTAATAACAAAAGTTGCACCGTCTAGTTCTTCAACCACTGTAAAAAAGAATACATATGTTGTGAAAGCCAAATTGACCAACGTTAACGCAAAAAATGATATCACTTTTACTGTCAATGGAACAAAATCGACAGCATTTACATATAATGCTCAAACTGGAGAGTTTATTGCCACGGTTGACTTAAAAGCAGGGGCGAACTCGGTTAGAATTAGTGCTAAAAATGGTAATTTATCCGCAACAACAAGCTATAAAATAACCTATGAATTGGCGCAAGTCGCAAAACCGGTTGGTGGAGGCATTCAACAGAATAAACAAGGAAGTGGTCAGCAAGTTGGAGGATTTAGAAGGAATTAGTTTCAATTGCATAAAAATAAAAAAGAGGAGCCATTTTTGATGTGCTCCTCTTTTTTTGAATTACTTATTTTTTTCTTAATTACCATTGTCATTAAAAATCCAAATACGGTGTAATTCAGCCAAGTGTAACATATTAATCATAAGCGTAAAATTTCATGTTTCAAGAACAAGTTACGAGATAGATTCAAAATTTATCAATGAAAATAGGCGTAGAGTTGTATCTTTTTAGTGAAATGTATCGATTTAAGATTTAATGGTATTCCATACTAATTTGTATTTTTAGGTTTAGAATCTATTTAATACTCTTGGTACCAAAGGTGATACATTGATATTATCCCTTGTATTGTTGAATTAGATTAGTATAAATTAAAACATAAGGTGTATGAAATTAAAGGCGATTGTCGTTGATGATGAAGATTTAGCAAGAAAAAACTTGACTATGTTGCTTAATGAGTTTTGCGAGGATGTTGAAGTGATTGGTGATGCTGGCAATATTACAGATGCCAAGGATGTTATTGAATCAACAAATCCCGATGTCGTTTTTTTAGATATTAGAATGCCGAGTGGTTCAGAGGGGTTCGATTTACTTGAGTCAATCGAAAATAGAAATTTTCTAGTTGTTTTCGTAACAGCATTTAAGGATTATGCACTACGTGCGTTTAATGCTAACGCAATTCATTACGTTTTAAAACCAGTTGATATTGATGATTTGGTAAGGGCAGTGGAAAAGGTAAAAGAAGCGAAGACATCTTTCTCTTCAAATCCAGAAAATTTTGAGACCTATTTTGAATCAATTAAAAATCTATCGAATTCAATGGAATCTAAAGGCTTTGGAAATAAAGTAGCCATAAGCCATACTAAAGGAATAAAATTAATTGATATACACGACATAATGTATTTAGAGGCTTCTGGTAATTGTACTGTGCTTTACTTCAAAGATGGTACTCGTTATTTGGATACCCGGACCCTTAAAATTTATGAAGGAATTTTAGATCCTTCTATCTTTTATAGAATTCATAAATCGCATATTGTGAATATGGAGTATCTAAAGGAATATTTGAATGAAGATGGTCATTTTGCAATATTAAAAAACGGAAAACTACTTGCCGTGGCGCGTAATAGGGTTTCTAATTTTGTTAAAACGCTTAAATCACTTTAAAATCGTGTATCGTCTTCTTTGGATAATTTTACTTGTTTTTAGTTCGGGTGGATTTTGCCAGCATTATAATTTTAAGGCGTTTACTGTATCAGATGGTTTAGCCCAATCTCAAGTAAGAGATATTTGCCAAGACCAACACGGTTATTTATGGATTGGAACGGCGTCAGGTCTCAGCCGTTTTGATGGAATCGAATTTGTAAATTATTCGATTGATGATGGCTTGCCAGATAATAATATTAGTGACTTATTTGTCGAAGATAATGGCAGTTTATGGGTTTCTACTGCAGGAGGTGTTGCGCTATTTAAAGACCAAAAAGTAGAGACTTTTAATTTCGAAGATCCTTATCGAATTAAGCAAATTTCCACCTTTAAAAATGAAGTTTATTTTGCTACAAATACTGGGTTGATAACTCTTGAGAACAAACAATTCAAAAAAGTTGGGTCCAATGATTTTGAGCGAAATCTATTTTTAAGATCGATTGTAAACTACCAAGATTCTTTATTGTTTTGCGGAGGTAAAGAAGGTGTTTATGTTTGGAATGGAAACAGTTTTGTCGATGTTGAAATACCGAATTATGACGAGTTAAATGTCAGAGGGTTATCCATTCAAAATAATAAGTTGTACATCTCGGCGCGTAAGGTTGGTTTAATCATTTATAATCTTGAAAAAAATGAAGTTGAAAAAGTTGACTTAAATTATACAACCGTGTCTACTGTTGGTTTTTACGAAGATAAGGTTTATGGTATTTCTACGAATTCGGGGGCTTTTTTATTGGAAGATGAGCAGGTTACGTATTTTGACAGCCGTAATGGCTTGATGAACAGCGGGTTGTCATGTGTCTATATTGATAGCGAAGGGAATCTTTGGATAGGAACGGATGGTAGAGGTTTATTAAAGTTTTCAGGTACAGCGGTTGTTTCGTATACCGTAAACGATGGTTTAGGAAGTAATTTGGTTTTAGCAATTGCGGAAGACAAAAATGGCGAATTTATTTTTGGGACTTATGATGCGGGTTTAACGCGGTTTGATAATGGGAAATCAACTGTGTATAATGCAAAAAATAAATCGTTGGTAGAAAATACAATATGGGCCATACGTACAGACGAAGATGAGGGCGAGATTTGGCTCGGCACTTCTCAAGGATTAACAGTTTTAAATCAAGATTACGAGTTAGTTGATGATATTTATAAAGGTTTTCAAAAAAAAATTCGAACCATTCTAGAATTGGAAAATGGCACCATCTTAATGGGAGGAGATGAAGGCCTAGTGGTTGTTGAGGGAGATACTGTTTTTACTGCTGCTGAAGATTTAAACCTAAATAAAATTTATCAGATAAATCACACAATTTATTTTGCAACATCGGAAGGTCTCTATTCATCTTCGATTAATGAGGGATACAATAACTATGAGCGAATTTCTTTGCCAGAAAATAAGATTTATTCGCTGACAAGTGATCGGTTTAATAATTTGTGGATTGGAACAGAAAATGGACTTTTTATACGATTTGGTAACGGCAAAATTGTCGCCTTACCTTTAGATGCTAGAGATTACCGTTCTAAAAACATTTTAGGACTCATTACAAGTCAAGATGGTGATATCTGGATTTGTGGGATGAAAGGTGTTTATCAGGTAAAATATGATGAAAGTTCGGCGAATAACATTCGTATATTAAATTACGGTACTCCTGAAGGAATTCTTAATGAAGAGTCTAATATTAATGCAATTTACGAAGACCGGAACAATAGAATCTGGATTGGAACGGCAAGTGGCTTGGTAAGAATTGATCCAAAATTAAGTGATGACCTTTTTAATTGTAAAGAGCCAATGTTGCATCTAACAGGTGTGCGATTGTTTATGGAAGAAATTGTTTATGAAGATTATGAAACAATATTAGATTCGACATTCGATGTTCCCTTAGAAATTGAATTACCCTTCAATAAGAATCACTTAACATTTGATTTTATAGGGATTAATTTAAAGGACCCAAGGAGCGTCTTATATGAATATCGCTTATTAGGTGCAGATGAACAATGGTCACCTTTGTCACGAACAAATTATGCGACATATTCTTTTCTACAACCCGGATCGTATACCTTTCAAGTGCGAGCGAAGAATAAAAATGAAGATTGGTCATCAATTCAGTCCATGAGGGTGGTGATTACCCCGCCTTTTTGGAAAACTTGGTGGTTTATTTTTTTAGTGTCGGTTGGTGTTATTTTGATTTTAACTTATTTCTTTCAGGCAAGAATTCGAACAATCAAACAACAAGAAGATAATGAGAAATTAGCATTGAGGAATAGATTGCTTTTTTTAGAGCAACGTTCGTTAAATGCAAGTATGAACAGGCATTTCATTTTTAATTCCTTGAATTCGATTCAATATTTTATTAATAGTTCGGATAAACTTTCGGCAAATAAGTTTTTATCCAACTTTGCTAAGCTAATTCGCAAAAACTTGGATAGTTCAGCAGCAAACAATTTCATTGTCACATTGCAAGAAGAAATCGAAAGAATTGAACTCTATTTATCACTTGAAAAGATGCGGTTTTCTAATAAGTTTGAATATGAGGTGACAGTTTCTCCTTCACTAGATACGGAATCTATTGAAATACCTTCAATGATTTTACAGCCTTTTGTAGAAAATAGTATTATTCATGGTGTTTTATCATTGGAACGAAAGGGGAAAATTAACGTAGAAATTCATCAGGAATTTGGCGAAGTAGTTTTTGAAGTTACAGATAACGGTTTAGGAATTGATAATAGTCTAAAACACAAGTCAAACGAGCACAAAGGGGATCATGAATCTCAAGGAATGGAAATTACTAATCGTAGAATCGAAATTTTACGAAAACTAACAGGTGAAAATTTGCTGATAGTTGGACCTTTTCAAATGAATGACGAAGAAGGCAATAGTATTGGTACTAAGGTGATTCTGAAATTAGGGGGTACTAGAAAATTTGAATAATAAATGTTAAAAATTTGCGCAACTTGACATAAGTTTGTATCTTTGATAGTAAGATTGCAAAAATTGGCAGTTAGAGAATGAGAAAATTATTACAAATATCGTTGGTTTTGGTGACAATGTTCGTGATCGATTCTTGTACAAAAGAAGAGATAGAAATTGTTAATCAAGAGGAGCACATGATAGAGGATTGTCATGGTAATACTCGTTTACAAGGTAATGATCCATATACTGGAGGGATTATTGATCCGGATAATGATGATGATGATTTAGATGAGGATGATCAGATCGTAGACCCGGACGAAGATGATGATGATATGGAAGAGGATAACGACGATAAAGCTCAAGCGGAGACTGAAGGAGCAACCAACGAAGGTTTCTAAGCTTCTTAAAAAATATATTTAAGTAAAAGATGTCTTAGGACATCTTTTTTTGTTTTTATATGCTTGTTAGCTTGCATTAAATTAGATTAAATGAAAACACCTGAAATTAAATTAGTTGGAGCCATCATGCTTATTGCAGTTATCACATTACTAATTCCTTCTTGTTCGACCAACTATGAGAAATCATGGGTATCTGTAATGATTGAAGATGGATACTCTCGTTCAGAAGCGGAAGACGCTTGTAATGATACAGCAATTGAATCAGAACTGAATTAACCTTAAGTTTATAGAATGGACACATTCAGTTGGATAATGAGCTTCGTATTTCTATTTCTAGGAATACTTTTGGGTTATTTTGTTTCGCTTTACATGCCTTGGATTGCGCGTAAAGTGTTCAGACGGAAAGCAAAATCCAAACTCGTATTTTACAATATTGATACTGGAGAAGTCAAAGAAAGTAGAGATCCAGACAGTAACACATTGAGAATTGTAATAATTACCGATTTGCTAACCTCAAATATTACATTCAATTTCACCCATTTCTACTATAGAAAGAATGCCGAATTAAGACTTCACAGACAATATCACTTTCCGTTCTATAGTAAATGGGGAAATAAATCAGATGATTATATAACTCATTTGAAAAACGAAAAATATCATGAGTTTTTAGAGAAAAACATCTTCTTTCTTGCATCCGGCGCTGTTGGATTAACAAGTCCTTTAGAGTCTGTTCTGACAATTTTTAATATTCCGGAATCAGGAATGACCAAATAACCCATTGTAAAAAACGCAAGCTAACCACAGTAGCTAAAGCTCACGCCTACCTTTGGCCAACGCTTTTTCTCGCCCATGACTTGCCCAAAGTCCTGGGGTGTCATACCGGTCGGACGGATAAAAGTCCGGGGTTCTGGTCAATGCACCTCGCGCCGGCATAAAAAATGCCTATCTTTAGCTTAACGGTGTATCTTATATTTTTAGTGTATGTAAAGTATCAAAAGGCTTAATTAAAGTTTGATATATTTACCACTAGTTTGACGAGCAGGGATTGATCACTATTATTAGTTTCGATTGCCTTGAGGTATTAAAAGTTTCTCATAAAAAAACCGCCACTTTGACAAGAGACGGTTTTAATTCTAATTTAATTAATAGCTTACTCTTTAATGAATTTTTTCAGCGTATAACCAGAGTTGTCTTTGATTCTTATATAATACATTCCCCCAGGCAAATGACTTACATTAAAGTCAAAGTTGTAACTCCCTGTATTTATTTCTCCTTCATAGATCGTAAATACAGGTTGACCTAGAGTGTTTAAAACTTCGACCTGAAGGTTTTGGTATGCAGTTGCTGTTAAGGCTAAATTAACTATATCACTTCCAGGGTTGGGATAAATTGCAGAGACATACGATTTATGTTCTTCTATTGACAACATACTTACGGGATATAAATTAATATCATCAATATAGATGTTATTTCCGTTGTCATTTTGGAATTCAATTTTGTAACGGAAGTTTTCAGTGTAAAATGAAGAACTGATGTTTTCTATAACAACTTCGAACCATTCATCATTACTCTCTGGTGTATAAGAGCCATTTTGAATTTCAGGTCCTAGGTCATCGCCATGTATGTTTTTACGCAGTACCCATGATTCACCACAGTTGTTGGAAATGTAAAATCTTAGCCATTCGTCTGTTGATGCATTTCTTCTTTTATACGCATATTTAAAGCTAAAAATCATGTCATCTTCTTCGTCAACGTCGCTTAAGTCAATTGTACCAGATATGAAACTATCGTATGAATTATTGTTAACCCCTCTATTCTTTAGCCAAATAGAACGGTTTCCAGTGTAAGCCACTTCATCATTAATTTCCCACGCTTCATCTAAATCTTCATCAATAATAGAAAACCTATCGTAATCAGGGAAGGATGCTAATGTTTCAAAACCTTCAGAATACGGTAATCCTGTACCTGGAACATTCATGACAGTGATATAATCTTCAAATGTAACAGTTCTTGTATCAATACCATCTGTAACTTCCAACGTAACGTCATAAGTTCCCGGTGCATCAAATGTAATAGTTGGGTTGGCTTCTGTGGAAATAGATGGACTACCTCCTTCAAAATTCCAAGAATAGCCTGTTACGTTATCAAAAGACGCATCGATAAATTCAATCTCATCACCGGCACAAATTAATTGGCGATCAGCATAAAAATCGGCTTTACAAAGTACCGCAGGCGTTCCAACACCAGTTAAAACATGATGATCGGGATCAACAAGGTTTTCAAGAAATCCTATTGTATTCAAATTATTAATCACAATATCTTTTTGATCGTTTGAATACATGTTCTGGCACGGGCTGTAACTCATGAAGTTTTCAAATTGGTCTTTTGCATCAAATCCGTATGGATCTCCACTTGGTATTTCGTCACACGTGTTTTGTTCCGTATCGCAAGACCATTGTGCAGATACAACTGGTGGAGTATCGCAGCAATAATCACCATTTGAGCTACAAGAACCCATATGACATCCTCCTTGAAATGTGTGAAGTAATCCTAGACAATGACCTATTTCGTGTGTCAATGTACGATCACCTGATGCCGTACCAACATCACCGTATGCATCATGCCGAATGATTACACCGTAATTAGATGAACCCCCAGAATATGGAAATTCTGCGTACCCAAGTGTTACACCTCCTTCTGATTCTATAGAGTTTACAATCCAAATGTTCATATAGTAATTCCTGTTCCAAGCATCCAATCCACCGGTCGAATAGTGTTTTTGACGATTATTGGAATTATAACTTAAAGAACCTACGTTTCTACGTTGTATTCCATTTGTACAATTACCATCAGGGTCAATTTTTGCTAATTCAAATCTTATTCCCATATCAGCAGCTGAAGATAAAAAAGGTGCCTCTTCTGTATCTCTCGTTTCATCGGCATCACTGTTTTCTCTGTTGAAATCTTCATTTAACATATCAATGCCACTTTGAACTTGCTCGTATGAGATATTTCCTTCACCATTATCATGAAGGATATGTACAACAACGGGAATTATGAAGTCGTCTTCACGGTCACTATAACTTGTTCCTTCAGTTCTTAAACGTAAAAGGTGTTCATGCATACTCGTTTCCAACTCAGGTTGCGTTTTATACAATTCTTCCATATAATGATCGGTACCACACCAATGTTCTGTTTGGGCTTGAACACTATAAGTTGTAGCTAATAATCCGATAGCTGCTATAATTTGCTTCATAAACTATTTGATTAATTTAACTGTTTGAATTTTTCCTTCTGATTCAACTCTTAACAAGTACATACCTGGCGCCAAATCTGCACTTGACCAATTTATTGTTTGCGTACCTGCAGGCAGGTAGCCTTCGTAAACATTTGATATTTCGGCCCCTAGAGAATTGTACAGCTTAATCGAGTAATTATCTGCTGAGTTTAAATCTAATTTAATAATTGCATTATCCAGCAAAGGATGAGGATATACCGAAATATCTAAGGTCAATTCTTCTTCGTTAAGAGAAGCATATGAGGCAGGATAGAGATTGATATTATCGATGAAAATATTATTTCCATTATCATTTTCGAATTCTATTCTATATCTAAAATTTGACACAAAATAAGATGAATTTATTGTGGTAATATCAACACTTCTCCACTCACTAGGAGAACTTGGGAAATATTCACCTTCCTGTATTTCCGGGCCTAAATCATCACCGTGTAAATTTTTTCTCAAGATCCATGTTTCACCACAGTCTTTAGAAATGTAGAAGCGAATCCATTCGTCATTTGAGCCATATCTTCGCTTGTAAGCATATTTAAAGTTGAATACAATCTCATCTGATGGATCAACTCCACTTAAATCAATTGTTCCAGACATTACGGCATCTTTAGCTCCAGTATTTTTATCATAATTGTTTAGCCAAATAGCTTTGTCACCTGCGTAAGTATATTCGCTAGTTAGTTGCCAACTACCATCTTCCCCATCATCTTCGATAATAAATTTTTCATCATCAGGGAATGAAGTAAATGTTTCAAAACCTTCTTCAATAGCAGGACCAATTCCAATATTAGGTAATACAATAATGTACTCTTCTTTAGTTTCAATTTCACTGTCTATTCCGTTAGCAACAGTTAAGGTAACCGTATATTTACCCGGTGTGTTATAGGTAATCGTTGGAGCATCGCTTGTTGATGTTGCAGGCATACCTCCATCAAAAACCCACGCTCGTGTTTCCACATCATGATAAGACAAATCAGTGAAATCGATAGATTGCCCAGCGCAAATCACGCGTTGATTAGAAATAAATTCTGCTTCACATAAGTCTCCATCACTATCTACACCGGTTGCAGCGAGGTTTGTAGGTGTTATTAGTTTATAACGTTGTCCACGTGTTCCTAGAAGTGCAGTTTGAATTCGTGCAGCTTGCAATTCAGTAAACATGGTAGAACAATATGAGTAATCCATGATGTTTTGAACGTTGTCTAAAGATCCACAAGTTTCACCGTATAAATCAGAGCAATTTGTCCATCCTATTGTGTTTGGCGTGTCATCTACACCATCATCGGTTCCACAGTTGTCAGGATCACCCGGTGTGTTTGTGTTTCCCCATGGATGCGCAAGGTTTAACCAGTGACCACATTCGTGACTTAAAGTGTGACGTCGTCCTTCATTTGAAGTTCCTATTACTCCCATATAGTCGTGACGCATGAAAATTGAACCATACATTCCAGCAGCTGGATACCAGTTGCCAGGACGGTATGTATACCCTGCATTTCCACTTGGGTCTATACAAACAAAGACATTCATGTATTTGTTTTGTGGCCAATTTCCTTGTGCTTCTTGCACGGCTTCTACAATGGCATGGCCGCCGTCGACCATTCCTTCGTCGTAGGTGGTTTCTGAAAATGTTCGTGTGATACCGGGGTGACAATTTCCGCTATTGTCTTTTGTGGCCAGTCTAAATTCAATATCTGCATTACCAGTTATTCCTGCAAATTCAGGGATTGTAAAGCCTAAATCATCATTTTCTTTATTAAAATCAGCATTTAAATTTTCTAAAGCATTGTAGATTTGTTCATCGGAAATATTTTCAGGTCCTCCCAAATGAACGACATGTACAACTACAGGGATGATATAGCTCGATCTGTCGTCAGGACTCCAAGATTCGATAAAGTTTTGATAATCTACTTCAAATGTTAAATCATCAAGTGAATCCTGAATGGCGTATTCTGGAAATTGTTCGTATACTTTTTGTGTTTCTTCAGTTGTGCCACAAAAATGTGGATGTTCTAATTCTTCAGCTGTAGGAAAATCTGTTTGTGCACCCGCAAATAGGCACATGTTCGCCAAGGCGACAAGTAGCGTTGTTTTTTTCATGGTTGAATTTCGTATTCTAATTAGCGTATAGTACCACAAGTTACGAAGAAAGTCGCAGTTGTGTCAAGTAAAACACTTAAACTGTCCCAAATGTTTATTCAGTGGGATTACAAGATTGAAATCTATGGTGCATTTAAAAATCACGAACTGAGATTATTGTCTGATCAAATCGCTTTGGGTCAGCAATAACTTCATAAAGTTTAGTAGCAACGTTTTCAGGTTTGTTCAACTCATTATCTGCTTTTAAATCTATAAATTTTTGATGCGATTTAAATAGTTCAGGATTCGAAGATCTGATTTCTGATTGCATTCCTGTGTCTACAACACCTGGGGCAATTGAATGAATGTGCCAATTATGAAGTTGATGAAGCTTAAATTCTAGGTCTATCGTTTCGCTGTAAATATCTATAGCCGCCTTTGATGCACAATAATTTGCCCACCCATCTATAGGATATTTACCTGCACCTGAGCTAATATTTATAATCTGACCTTTTATAATATCCTGCTTGCGGTAGGTGTCAATAAATTTATTAATTAACATTTGGGGCGCTAATGCATTTACCGTCATAACTGACTGTATGGTATGGTTAGCAATCACGCCAATAGGACCAATTTCTCCAATTATTCCTGCGTTATTGATTAGTATAACTTCCCGTCCAACCGCGTCAAAAAAGAAGGCTTCAACTGCTTTTAGGTCACTTAAGTCAAGGTTTATTGGAAAGAAATGGTGGTGCTGGATTTCATTAGTTCGTCCGATACCATAGACCATGTACCCTTCTTGCAAAAGTAATTCTGCAATCGCTCGACCTATTCCACGAGATGTACCGGTTATATAAGCAATTTTATTTTGTTGGGAATCCATTATCAACCCAATTCATTATACCACCTTGGAGATTATTAACGTCTTCAAACCCTTGCATTTTTAAAAATTGACAAGCATTCATGCTTCTTCCTCCACTTCTGCATCCAATAATTAAACGTTTATCTTTTGGTAGCTCACCAATTCTATTTGGTAATTCACCAAGCGGAATTTGAATTTGCCCTGGGATATCGTAAGCAACTTCATCAATTTCAAATGGCTCTCTTACGTCCACAAAAAGGGTTCCTTCTGCAATTTCGTCCAATACATTTTGAGGACTTACTTCGTTAACTGACATATATTTATTTTAAAGCTTGTTTTAAGTCGTTTATTAAATCTTCAGCATCTTCAATCCCAACACTGAGTCGAATTAAAGAATCAACAATTCCTGTTTTTTCACGTTCTTTTTTTGGAATGGCTGAATGTGTCATGGTTGCAGGATGTCCGATTAAAGATTCTACACCACCCAATGATTCAGCTAAAGTAAAAATTTTTACTTTTTTAACGGTATTTAATGCGTCTTCAATTTTATTGTCTTTAAATGAAAAGGATATCATTCCTCCGAAATCACGCATTTGACTTTTAGCGATTGCATGATTAGGATGTGATTCGAATCCAGGCCAATAGACTTTTTCAATTTTGGGATGTTGGGCTAAAAATTGAGCCACCTTTGCTCCGTTTTCACAATGTCGCTGCATACGCAGATGAAGTGTTTTTATTCCCCGTAAAACCAGGAAACAATCCATTGGAGCAGTAATGGCTCCACTTGAATTTTGAATGCGATAGATGTCGTTTGCAATTTCTTTATTTTTACTAACCAAAACACCCATCACGATGTCGGAATGACCACCCAAATATTTGGTTGCTGAGTGCATAACAATATCAGCACCTAAATCCAATGGATTTTGTAAATAAGGACTGGCAAAAGTATTATCAACAGCAAATAAGATTTCGTGATTTTTAGCTATTTCAGAAGCGCCTTTAAGATCAATAATATTCATCATTGGATTTGTAGGCGTTTCAATCCAAATCAATTTTGTACGGGAATTAATCACTTGATTCAAATTGCCAATTTCAGATAAATCAATAAAATGAAAGACAATTCCATACTTCTCAAAGATGGTTTTGAATAGACGATAAGTTCCGCCATATAAATCATTGCTGGTAATCACTTCATCTCCAGGATTGAGCATTTTTAGCACACAATCAATGGCTGCAATACCACTTCCAAAACATGCTCCAAACTTCCCATTTTCAAGTGCTGCAATATTCTTTTCTAAAGCGTCTCTTGTCGGATTAGAAGAACGAGAATAAACATATCCTTTATGTTTGCCAATTTCTTCTTGAACGTAAGTGCTTGTTTGGTAAATAGGTGTCATTATGGCTCCGGTTGCTTCATCTGGTACTAAACCAGCATGAATTGCTTTTGTGCCAAATTTCATGTTCTGCTCTTCCAAATCGTCTTTCTATGGTTTCAACAAAATTAATCTTTTTCGTCAATTTTTAGTTAAAACGGAGTGATTTTAGTGTTTTTTGACGTTTAATTTACCAATTTTTAATCATTACGGACACTGTTAGAAAAATGCCCTCAATTCCATACCCCCTGAATGAATGGCGTTATTTTCTTCAGATTTTCTTCCGTTATAATTAAAGTTTAATTGAAGATTTTTAGCGACTTTTCGTTGATAAGATAGTCCCCAAGTAAAATTATTGCCCGTTCTCAGTCCTTCTAGCATTTCAAATGCAATGGACGAATTTTCTGAAGCGTTGTAATTGATCACAATAAAGTTGAAACGAGCTGAAAAACTGCCTTTTCGAACCTGATTATACCTTAAGTCAGCACCGATATCTCTAATCACAGCCTTTTCAGCAAGATCAGAATTGTTCACTTTTTCGCTGTATTTTCCGTTTAATGCAATTCGAAAAGCACTATTTGGTTGATAAGAAAAAACGGGGGTTGTTTCAAAATATTCGATGTAATAATTTCTGCTAATTGAATAATCTGAACCGCTTTTTTTACGCCCTAATGTATTGTCAATTCGCAAATTGAAATATTTACTTAAATTCCATCTAATTTGAAACTCATGAAAGGTATTTAATCGTGTGTCAAAGCCATTTGATAATAGTATTTTAGAGCCGTTTTCTTGATAGGTATAATTCATTCCAAACACCGTATTCGTTTTATTAAAATACAGGGTATTTCTAAAAGTTGATCCAATGGATACAAGGTTAGTGTCCGAAATGGAATACAAGAAAGGATTAAGTAATTGTAGACCTTCTTCGTAGTTTGTTTTACGATTTATTTTGTAAACTGTTTGATTGCTAAATCGTGCGATGAATTTTTTTATTCCTTCTTCTGATCGCCAGATTCGTTGGGGGGATAAGATAAGACTTGTATTGAACTGATTGGAATAAGTTCTTATGTAGGAGTTGGTTGGAACAAAAACGCGGATAAAATTTCCCTGATCGGCAAATATGGCTATTTCAAATTCTCCCAAATCTTTAACGCCATCATTGTTGTAATCAATCCAAGTATATGTTCCTTGCCCAGGGTTAACTTCTATATAAACAAATTCGCGTCTTAATTCTAATCCTGATCCCAATTCGTAAAAACTGGTGGCAGTAACTGCCCCCTTCCACAACTTCATGACATGTTCAATTCGGTTTAATAATGTGTTTTCTGGAGCACTATTAAATAGATTTGTATCTGTTATGGTTAAACTTCGATAGTTCGCGTTTAATCTTAAAGAATGATTTGGGTTATTTGTTAAACCTGTTGTAAGTCCAATGTTTCTTGCTTTTGCAGCAATTTTTAATAAAGTCGAATCACTCAACCAATCGTATCGTTCTCGATAGTACACTTCCATTTGATTTTTTGTTGAATCAGAAGTTGAGATATAAGTTTTCCAATCATAAAAGCGGTAAGAACTTAATTCGAGTACTGGGTTATTTGACAGTTTTTTTTGATTTGTTTCATGAATATCTTGAAATCCAAGTTTTAGTTTACCAATAGTTTTAGAAAAGTCGATATTATGACGAAGAAATGAAGTTTCTTCTTTTCCCTTTGAAGTTAATAAGCTTCCATCTGCAATGAGTTTCCAACCGGATTTTTGAAAGGTTATATTTCCATTATTCCTTATCCCAAAATAATCTTCTCCCCAAGTGAAATTTTCAAAATTATAATTAATTGCTCCCCAATTTCTACTGAGAAGTTTAAGAGAAATATTAGATAAGTATTGATTCCCTTTAAAATTCTGATTTCGTACATTCCAGTCGCGATCAAATTCAACTGACCTGAACCATTGAATTTGCTTGAAATTTTCTTCGTTGTACTCAAAGTTTACATGGGTTATAAGTTGTAGCTTTCTTTTTTTACCCAGGGGTTGTTTTGCATTCAGTTTCCATTTTAATCCAATTCCTTGGTTGTCTTCGGCATGTAAATCGGAGAATGTGTTTTGATCTTGATTGGATAAAGCAAGTTCAACAGAACTATTGATGTGAGGAGCGATACGATAGGAAGATCCCACCACAAACATTTGCTTTTTTTGCGGAGCAATGAGCAATTGAACAGGTGCGTAATTTCCTTGAGATACCCCGTCAATTGGAGCTACCCATTTATAGACTCTACCATTAGCAGTGTAACGGTCAAAAACATAGTCTCCTTGCCCCATAGGAACTTCTGAAAAAAATGCTTGGAAATTAGCCGTAGATGGGTTTACACTGAAAACCAAAACCGAATCATAACCCAAAGAATCGGTTAAGTTATATAGAATACGGTTTTCGGAGTAACCGATACTATCAATACTCGACGAAAAAGCATCGAAAAGGCTGTCTCCAGCTTCGCTGAGTATTTGCCTTTTTTCGCTTGTAAGTGTTTGTTGAATAGTTTGGTTTTTTGCATCCTGTTCTGAGTAAACATTCACCCAAGTATGGTATCGATCACCAGTAAACTCTGCGTTATAGGCGAACAACGAACGGGCATAGTTCAAGTCTGAATACTGGAACTCAATAACCATTCTCACATCTTTTGTAATTAAGTTATTTGCCGTAAATGTTACTTCCGCCGTATTGTAATCAATGGTATAATCAAATTCTTGGCCCCTTGTCATTAACTTACCATCTAAATACACCTTTTCTGTTCCAGCAAGAATCACAATGTAGGATTCATTTTCCGCTCCTGTTAAACGATAAGGACCTTGATTCCCCTCAACACCTTGTATAATATTTCTTGAAAATTTACCTTTCGAAAATGCCCCACTAACTTTGTGTGCAGCTTGGCCTTTGAACCCAATCCATCCTAAATCATGATTCGCTTCAATAGAGACCCCTTGGGTTCGTTTATTGTAATTTAGAAAATAGCCTTTTGGTTTTTTAAGCCAAAAATCTCCGCCAATCAATGCAAAATCACTGTTGTAGATCTGAAGATACACTTGATCAAATTCTTGTAATTTTTGTGTGTTTCCTTCTGGTTGAAACGGTACATTATCATCGGATATTGACCCTTTCAAAAATAAATTTGGAGCAATTTGTCCATCTAGCTGTAGGTTTAGAGTAGATTGAACACTCAAGTTTTGGGCATTGCCAACTGTAATTCCTCTTGATATACTTCCTTGCTTATTGAGTTTGGAAGAACCAAATAAGTCGGTATTAGGATTTGATGTAGAGACAGAGTATATAAATGGGTCGAAAGTTGAAATGGTGTCAGAAACGATTATACTATCTGACTTGTGCGCGAACGGCTGATTGAAATTATACGGCATTTTGGTATATCTTATTTCAATTTCACCTCCTACTAAACTATCTTTTACGACCAGTTTCGCATCAATACCATTTAAATAATAATTCCTAATCTCCCGTTTATTGTTGAAAACTTGAAAGCCAGACCTGTAAACCGAAACTGTATCAAATTGTATAGTATCATTGGTAATAGGAAATGTCTTTATTGTTTGCTCCTGCGTATAGCTATATACACTTTGGAATAAAACATAAATAAATAATATTTTCTGACAATAGTTTTTCAAGTCGGTCCATCTCTGAAAGTATAAAGATATACGGATTTATTGACTGAAAATTGCAAGAAGGTGGAAAGCAAATAAATTCGTCCTTATTCAATGATGAAAATTCGGTACCACAATACTGTAGATTGTGATGACCGAATTTTTCTCTGCTCCTTACATGTCTATAACGCTAAATCAAGTATTGTTACAAGTTTTGAATATAATCGCTAACTTTTGACCATGTTTTCTATGAAGATAAAATGGGTAAAATTTGCAGAATCATTTGAGTATTTAGACAATTTGATACAAGACCGTACAATGATGAAAATTACAATTAATGAACGTGGTCTATTACTTATTAAATATGAGGATAAGTTTTATTTGGTTAAAAATAAATGTCCTCATCAAGGAATTAAATTAGAAGACGCAAAATGTGAGAACGGAAAAATCATTTGTCCCTGGCATCGTTATGGATTTGACCTATCTACCGGTCGTGGTGCTGGTTTATACCTAGAAAACTATCCCATACAAGAAAAAGAGGATGGTATATATGCTGGGTTTGAATATTTCAGTTGGTTTTGATGTTTTGTATTTATCAAATATCAAATAAAAGGCGCATCAGATTCAATATCATTTCAAAATTATATAAATTTATTTCATGAAATATCAGTTTGTAAATCTCCTTGTTTTTTTAGCCTTAATCGCTTGTGTTGATCGAGACCCTAATAAAAATGCTTCAGGGCAAGATCAATTAGAGGTTTTAGAATTGGATCATGTACTAAACCCTGCAGAGCAAAAATACAACGAGGTATTTTATGTTCCAATCTATTCGGATATTTATGTAGATGAGAACAATCCAAATAACTTACTTTCAGCAACATTAAGTATTCGAAACGTAAGTTTAACGGATACCCTATACATTACCAAAATTGACTATTACGATACCGATGGAAATTTAGTGCGTCAATTTATAGATAAGTCTATAGCCCTACCAGAAGTTGGAACGGTAAATTATGTGATCGAACGTGAAGATGTAAGTGGAGGTGCAGGTGCTAATTTCATTGTGGAAGTCAGCTCATCTAAAAATATTGCTGTACCAAGAATTCAAGCGGTTATGATTGGGGAATACTCCAATAAAGGATTTTCATTCATCGCTGAAGGTACCCCTATTCGTCCAATTGAATAGTTATTCCGCTCTCATAATCACGGTAAATGTTGTGCCTTGACCTATGGTGCTGTCAACCTCAATCCTTCCCCCATGCGATTGAACAATTCCATGTGCGACAGATAGTCCCAGGCCTGCCCCACTTGTAGTTTTTGTTGTATAAAATGGTTCAAATATTTTTTTGAAATTTTCCATAGGAATTCCCTTACCTGAATCTTTAATCTTTAGACGGACATCCTTATTTATACCAGTAGTTGTAATCGTTAATGTTCCCCCATCTTCCATAGCGTCAATTGCGTTGATAATAATGTTTAATACTACCTGCGTAAATTGACTTCGATCAAGTTTAACTGAGGGTAAGCCGTTAGATAAGTTTGTGTACGATTGTATGTTCTTTTCCTTTATTTTGGCGCTCAAGATTGTAAAGGCATCTTTTACGATTTCATTTAAGTTCTCAACCGTTAATTCAGAAGGCATATCACTAGCAAAAAATTTTAATTTTTTGACTATTTCTTTCGCTTCATTTGTGTCTGAAACTATGCGTTCTAAAGCAGACTTATTGCTTTCTTCATTATCTGAAATATTCAGTTCTTCAGAAGATTTTAGGATATTTTGTAAAGGACCTGTAAGCTCCTGAGCAATTCCAGCAGTTATTTCACTCAACAAGTTCAAACGGTCGTTCTTGCGTAATTTTTCATTAATGAGTGCTTCTTTTTTATTTTTTAAATCGATTTCAATTAAGCTAGCAATTTCAAAACCAATTTGATTTAATAATGCTTGCTCTTCCATCAAAAAGAAAGGATTGTTTCCTGTTTTTGGTTGGTCTTTGTAAAATACGGTCAGAGTGGCTGTCACCGTCTTGTTAATTTGAAAGATGGTGTTTTGCTGATGTTTGCTTGATATTTTTTCGCCAAAGAGTTGACCGTCAAATTGTAAGTTTGCTCCAATTTGTTCAGGGAATTGCCATCCTTTTGGGATTTCTATCATAATTAATCGTAATGCCTCATCAATATTTTGTTTATGGATAGCCGCAATACGCGAGATTTTATATAAACAATCTAATTCCTTCACTCGTTCAGCAAGGTTCTTAGAAAGTCGGCTACTATCAAAATCCATTTTCGTCATAGTGCAAAGTTAGTTAACCAAACAATATTCTAAATTTCTTTAAGGACTTTTAATGACAAAAAATTACGTTAAGTAGACTTTTGTTTCCACTTATCGGATTTTTTTTAGGAGTTATCGTCATTTTACTTAGAAATTAGGTGTAAATACTGATTTCGGATTTTAAGGGATTAAAGTAAGATCTCAAGAAGAATTTTACAGCTATATTTTTTGATTTCAAGGTTTTAGAAATCGCACTTAATTAATTTTAAAACTCGACTATTGATTATAAAAGTAAGATTTTCAAGGGTTTACAAGTGTTTTTTATAAGAAAAATTAATTGAATATTAAATTATAAAGTCATTTTTTTGACGGTGCTTTAAAGGTTTTAATTACAACTTACCGTTTATCGAAATTTAATGACTAAATATCGTTAAGTAAAACTATTATAAGACTTTATACGTAGATTTGTTACGTGATTATTAAGTCACAATAACTACTAACAAAAATGTGAAAAATGAAAGTTTTAGTAAGTATAATGTTTGTTTTAAGTCTCCTACAAGTTAAAGCGAGTATTGTTACAGCTGTTACAGATGGTGATTGGGATGATAATTCTACTTGGGATCTTACAGCGCCTGGTTGTTATGACACGGTTTATGTTCCGGGTAATACAACAGTTACTATTACAAGTACAGAAAATTATGAGTCTTGCGGGGCAATGATAATTATTGTGGAAGGAACTTTGCAGTTTCAAACAGGACGAAAATTAAAATTACCTTGTGGTGATACAGGAGTGATTATATACACTGGAGGTCAACTCAAAGGTGGTGGAGGCGGAGGAAACTCTAATTATATAGAAATTTGTGGAGATCGAGTTTGGAGAGCTGGAGATGGAGATTTAATGGGGTACGAACTTCTTCCAATTGAGCTGGTAGCTTTTAATGCAGAGCAAAACGAACGAGGTGTTTCCATAACTTGGGTTACAGAATCCGAATTGAATAATGATTATTTCGTTCTTGAGCATAGCGTAGATGGCGAGAACTGGAGAAAAATAAAAGAGGTAGATGGGGCTGGTAACAGTCTAGCTCAAATTAATTATCAGTTTTTTCATAATGAGCCAAGTTTAAACGGAAACTATTATCGTTTATCACAAGTTGATTTTGATGGAACAACAAAAGTTTTTCCTGCAATCTTTGTTAATGTAGAACAGATAACCAATCAAGAATTAATGGTTTTTCCTAATCCTTCAACACAAACGTTGAGAACGATTTATGTTGAAGATGTTCCGATGAATGGTCTTGATGTCCAGCTTTATGATATGTCTGGTCGATTGTTGTTTAATCAAAAGGTAACTGATTTTAATGGAAATTATTTCGTTTTTGATTTTGAAGGCATAGTAAATCCGGGTGTTTATTTCTTGGTGACAGAAAATCAAAAAACACAAATCGCATTTAATTAAATTTAAATCTTTATTAGGAACTGACAACTAGTGCGATAGGTTAATAATTATTCTTATTTTAGGAGAATAAAAAAACCTATTACTATGAATAATTTCAAAAGAATTCAAAAAATTTTATTTGCTGTGTTTTGTCTAGGAGGCAGCACACATGTGGGTTTCTCACAGGATGTTATTACGTTTGATTACACGGGCACGGTACAAACTTATACTGTGCCAGCAGGGATAACGCGCATTCATATTGAAGCTTTTGGTGCGCAAGGAGGCACTGCGTTAAATGATGCAGCTGATTGTATAATCGGGGGACTTGGAGGTCAAGCCGAAGGAGAATTAGATGTGACACCTGGAGACGTTTTAAATATTTATGTTGGCGGTAAGGGCGAAGCTGGAAATATCGGAGGTTGGAATGGTGGAGGTGAAGCTTGTGACAATGAGAGCACATGTGCAAAAGGAGGTGGGGCATCAGATATTCGAATTGGAGGAACAGAGCTTACAGATCGTGTAATTGTAGCCGGAGGTGGAGGTGGAGCAGAATGGTCTGGATGTAGTGGATCTGCGGGTAATGGCGGAGGTCTTGAAGGTGCCGGTGGAGCACATCCTACAGAAGGGGGGCCTAATGGTGGCGGTGGCACTCAAGTTGCTGGTGGAGTAGCTGGAGTGGCAGGGTATAACGGTGAAGCAGGTACATTCGGTATTGGTGGTGCTGCTGGAGCTCATCCGTCAGGACATTCTGGAAGTGGTGGAGGAGGCTGGTATGGCGGAGGAGGCAGTGCCGAAGACGGTCATGCTGGTGGCGGGTCATCATATATAGCTGATGTCGAGTTTGGAGCTACTACCGCTGGGGTAAGGGAAGGTGATGGTCAAATCATTATTACTGAATTATGTATTCCACTTACGATTACGATGTCGTCTGAAGAAATTTGTTTTGGAGATGAGTTAACCTTGGAAGCAAGCGGAGACGGTGTAATTACTTGGAGTGATGGTGTAATTAATGGAGAGCCTTTTACGCCGGACATGACGGGAACATTAGTTTTTACAGTTGAGAGTGATTTAGAGGAAGAATGTTCGCACGATATTGAAGTTTTAGTTTTAGAATTACCAGAAGTTGTAGTGGAAACAGATTTAACCGAAGTTTGCTTGGGTGATGAAGTTATATTAATTGCAGATGGTGCTGATGAATTTACTTGGGACCCAATAGGTGTTGAAAGTGGTGTGCCATATGCAACTGTCGAAGTTGGAGTTAATTCTTTTGAAGTTGTCGGGTTAGATGTTTTGACAGGTTGCGAAAACTCTGCTAGCGTTGATGTTATGGTTTTTGATTTACCAGATGTTGGTATAGATGCTTCATCAGATGAAATTTGTTTTGGTGATGAGGTGACACTTTCTGGAACTGGTGCTCTTGATTATACTTGGATGCCATTTATTGAAGATGGAGTAAGTTTTGAACCGATAGAAACAGGTGAATTCGATTACTCAGTAACTGGAGTAGATGAAAATGGATGTTCAAATATGGCTTCTTTTACTTTAGTTGTTCATGATTTGCCAACGGTTTCTGTTGAAATGCATGATGAAGAAATTTGCTTTGGACAGTTAATTACTTTATCAGGGGAAGGTGCTGTGACTTACGAATGGGAACCGGGTGATATTTCTAATGGAGAACCTTTTGCACTAGAAACTGAAGGTTTAAATACATTTACGGTTACCGGCACAGACGCTAATGGTTGTGAAAACACGGCAACTACGGAAGTTTTTGTTCAAGATGAATTAGTGATTACCTATTCAACTATTGACGAAATTATGGGGAGTGATGGAGAAATTGATGTGACAGTTTCTGGAGGTTCTCCTGATTATACTTTCGATTGGGATATTGATGAAGCGGGTGATTTTGATGATACTGAGGACTTGACAGGTCTAGAGGGAGGAACATATACATTAATGGTAATGGATGATAATGGTTGTTTGAAAGAAGTTGAAATAACAGTGAGTAGCCAATTAGGTGTTGTTGACCTAAGTTCTCACAAGTTTAAAGTTTACCCTAATCCTACAACGGATAACATTTTAATTAACGGTACTGGCGAGTATGGATTTATGTTGAAATCTGTTAATGGTCAGGTTTTGATTCATGCTAAAGGTGTTGATACTGAAATTATTGATTTAACAGCGTTTGCAAGAGGAATTTATTATTTAACTATTGAAGTTGATAAAGAATTGGAAACAATTAAAATCGTTAAGCAATAGGTGTTAAAAACAGTATGTTAAAGGAGTGTCTTAAAAGGATGCTCCTTTTTTTTGTAAAGTCTTCGTTTTTAAAGATTTTCAAATCTATTCGTGATTATTTTTCCTATTCTTTTTACTATCCATACCTTTGCGCTGAATTAAAAAAGCAGATATGAATATAGCAAAGGATAGTGTAGTAACTATGAACTACACTTTAAAAAACGAAGCAGGGGAAATAATGGACACATCTGAAGGAAGAGAGCCTTTGGTGTATTTACACGGTGTTGGAGCCTTAATTCCTGGTTTGGAAGGGGAATTAGAAGGTAAAGTAGCGAGTGATAAATTAAATGTTGTAATTCCACCTGAACAGGGGTACGGATCAAGAAGAGATGACTTGTTGCGTGTTGTTTCCAAGGATGGATTTCAAGGAACTGAAGAATTAACAACTGGAATGCGTGTTCAATTGGATACGGAGCAAGGTCCGGTTATTGCTGTTGTTTCCGACATAAAAGAAAATGACGTTACGCTTGATTTAAATCACCCACTTGCAGATATGACTTTGCATTTTGATGTAGAAGTAGTCGATGTAAGACCTGCGACATCAGATGAAATTGCACATGGTCATGTGCATGGTGAAGGCGGACACCAACACTAGAAAATCATTTTTAGATTTAATACCCAAAAAGCCCGATAATTCCATCGGGCTTTTTTTGTTAAATATTTCTTAATGGCTGCGTTTTCAATAATTCTGGCACGATTCTTCCATTCGTATATTCGAATTAGACTAATTGATTCATGGGTTTTGGGTTAAGGTCGTTCCAGTTCTTGGGACGGCCTTATTTTTTTAACACTTTTGCAATTTTAAAATAGTCGGAGTCATGATTCGGAGCATTTTTAAGTGCTTCCGCCTGTGTGATACTAGGTTCAAATTTATCTTCTCTTAAGACATTGATTGCATCAGACATGAAAATTAATGGTTCAACTCCTTCTGTATCCACCGCATTTAATTGATCTATAAAGTCGATGATGTTCGATAGGTCCTTTTTGATGTTAACCTTGTCATCTCCGTTAAATTCTAATCGCGCTAAATGAGCAATGTGATCTACAATTTCGTCTGTTATTTCCATCTTAATTATTCTTTCCTTTTATGGTTTCAATCAATGGTTCGTTAATTGTCTCAAAGGTTTGCTGACGCAAATTTATTAAATCTTTTTTATCCAACCCAATAGTTGGTATCGGTTCGTGAATAATTACATTCGAAATTCCTGGTCGTGCAGGACCTGTTAACAAGGGGTCAACGTCGAATAACTTCCAGTTGTCTAGTATCGTGATGGGTAATATTGGGATTTGAGCATCAATTGCCAATTTAAAGGCCCCATTTTTAAACGGAGCGAGTTCAGGCGTGTCCACAGGAATGCCGCCTTCGGGAAAGATAACAATTGACCAACCATTTTCTATTTCTTGTTTAGCACGGAGAATACTCTTCATACCGGAGCTCCTTTTTTCACGATTTACAGAAATATCCAAATTTTTGAAAAAGATATTTATAATGGGCCACTTCAAAAGTTCTGCTTTTCCAATAAACAAGAATTTCTTCTTAGGTAGAATTTGATACATTAAAATTATGTCTAAATAGGATGCATGGTTCGAGCAAATTACAACTGGACCAGGAGGTAATTTAGGTGTAGGTTGACGCTTTTTGAGGTAAATGAAATCCAAAAACAAAATAATTTTAGAGGTCATCACTTTTAAACGGAATACGCGGTCAAAATTTTCACGTTTTAAAAGTAAAATCCAGAAAATGGGATACAAGACTAATAATACCAAAAAAAAGACCGCAGCGAAATAGATGCGATACAGTATTCTGAAAGGTAAAAATAGTATTTTCATTGCCTAACAAAGTTAATTAAAATTCATTCTAAATAACCTTTTGATTCAATATCTAACAGCATTCATAAATTATATTCTTTTTCTAAAAAATCATTGCTCGATAATTCATATTTTTGAAGGATAATCGAAGTAGTTACTTCAAAAATTAAAATGAATTAAAAAAATGGCACGAATTTTAACAGGTGTGCAAAGTACTGGTGTTCCGCATATGGGGAATATTTTGGGGGCAATTAGACCAGCGATTGAAATGGCTGGTCAAGATGGGAATGACTCATTTATTTTTATTGCCAATTTGCATTCTCTCACACAAATCAAAGACAACGAAGAGTTGCGTAACAATACATATAGTGTTGCAGCAACTTGGCTCGCCTTTGGTTTAGATATTGATAAAACAATTTTTTATCGTCAAAGTGATGTGCCTCAAACTGCGGAATTAACGTGGTATTTATCTTGCTTTTTTCCTTTTCAACGATTGACTCTTGCTCATTCCTTTAAAGATAAAGCGGATCGGTTACAAGATGTGAATGCAGGTTTGTTTACTTATCCAATGTTGATGGCAGCTGATATATTGCTTTATGATGCTCAGTATGTTCCGGTAGGAAAGGATCAAGAACAGCACCTCGAAATTACACGGGATGTAGCTAGTCGTTTTAATCATCAAATGGGTGAAACTTTTGTGATACCAGAAGCTTCCGTTCGAAAAGATGCAATGTTAATTCCTGGGACTGATGGCCACAAAATGTCAAAATCTCGAGGAAATTATATTAATTTGTTTCTACCAGAAAAACAACTTAAAAAACAGGTGAATAGTATCGTTACGGATAGTACACCGTTGGAGGACCCAAAAGATCCAGATTCATGTAATGCATTTAAAATTTATTCGCAACTAGCAAAGCCAAATGAAGTTGAAAAAATGCGCGAAAACTATGTGAAAGGAGGATGGGGTTTTGGTCATACTAAAAAGGCGATACTCGAATATATTTTAACCGAATTCGTGGAAGAACGGACTAAATTCAATTATTACATGGAAAACACGAATGAATTGGATGTAATACTTGAAAAAGGAGCTGAGAAAGCAAGGGGAGTAGCAAATGATGTCTTGGCCAGAGTAAGAGCTAAAATTGGTTATTAAATACAATTTCTTAAGGAAGGGTATTTCGTCTTAGGTAGAAGTAAGATTGATAAAATTAGAAGTTCAAAGTCCCTACTGGATTTTACGTACTTTTATTTTTAATTAAGAGGTGAAAGATAACAGAAAAATATACCCGCTTGCAGCACTTAATAGATCTTTAGAAGGGTTTATCAGGGATAATTTTGCACTTAAATCATTCTGGGTGATTGCCGAAATCACAAAATGTCAAGAAAAAAATGGTCATTATTATCTCGATTTAGCTGATTCTAAAGATGGAAAACGTGTGGCTGAAATGTCAGCAAATATGTGGTTTTCTACTTTTAACAGGGTAAATCAAGACTTAAATGGCGAATTGGTTACCATTTTTAAAGCGGGTAACAAAGTGTTGTTGGATGTTCGAATCGAATTTCATACAATTTATGGACTGAAACTGAATATTCTAAATGTTGATCCAACCATAACGTATGGGGAAATAGAAAAGCAGAAAAAAGCGACAATAGAAAGACTTAAAAATGAAGGACTATTCGTTTTACAAAAACAACTTTATCTACCGGCTATCATCAAAAAAATAGCATTAATCGGGTCGCCAAATACTTCTGGTTATCGTGATTTTTTGTCTGAGTTAACATCTAATGCTATTTATACAAATTTTAAGGTTAAAGAGTTCCCTGCTACTGTTCAAGGTGAAAGAGCGATTAATGAGGTGGTAAAAGCAATTCAAAACGCACAAAATTATAATGTTGATGTTATTGTTTTGGTACGTGGTGGGGGAAGTAAAATGGATTTGAATGTTTTTAATGAATATGCAATTGCTAGAGAAATAGCCGAATCAAAAATTCCAGTAATTACGGGAATAGGGCATGAAACTGATGAGGTGGTTGCTGATATTGTGGCATTTAATCATCAAATTACACCAACGGCAGTCGCAAAATTTTTATATCAACGAGCTGGTGTTTTTCGATCAGAACTTCAATCCGGTTTTGATGCGGTGATTAAAATTGCATTGGGTATGATAGGTCAGTTTAAGGATGAATTTAATCATACGAGTAAATATTTGGTGCATTACACGCAAGTGCTTTTAAAAGATGAAAATCATCAAATGCGTGATATTTTACATGATTTACGTATTGCTGCTCATGATTTATTGGATGATCAACGGTTTAACTTAAATTTACAATTAAATCAAGCCGCGAATTTCGCCCTGAATTTTGTGAATCTTAAAAAAAGTACAGAATTAATTGCTCCGTATGAAACAATACAAGTTCATGCAAAAAATACCATAGAACGAAATAGAATTGGATTAAAAAATCAAGAAGAGTTATTAACTTATTTAAACCCTGAGTCTCTATTAAAAAAAGGCTATACACTATCAACAATAGAAAATATTGATGTGCAAAAATATACTGGAGAATTATTAGGAGCAGAGTTAAAAACATTAACTGATAGTAGGTTGATTATTAGTGAGGTGAAATCAGTGAAAGAGCAATAGTGTTATGAAAGAAATTAAATTAGATCCGAAATTAAAATACGATGAGGCCCTTGAACAATTGCAGGAAATTGTTCGCCTTCTAGAGCGTAAAGAAATTACAATCGATGAGTTGGCAAGCAAAGTTAAAATGGCAAAATTACTGGTTGATTTTTGTCGTGAAAAACTGGATGCAACCGAAGAGGAAATAAATAAAATTATCCGCCCTGAATCTTCAGATGAAGCAGAACCATTCTAGTTGTGATGATTCAAAGGCTCTACACGCGAAAATCGGATATAAACCCAATAATTGAGGAGGCAATTAGTACCTATCAATGTAAAGGGGTTGATCATTATACCAACTTTATGCACGAACGTATTTTAGTGCATAAAGTAAAGTTTCCTTTGTTAGAGTATATCGCATCGACAATGACAAAAATTATGTCATTTAAAGATCAACTTTTATGGATAGATGCAATGGTTTTGCGCAAGACGGAAGGGGGAAATGTGATCATTGGTATTCTGCTTCAATTTCATTTACACAAAAATTATACGTTTGCTTTCGAAAAGGCAAAAACTGTAATTGCTGATGGGGACGCTTGGTATGTTGCGGATTTAATTGGAGAACGCGTTTTTGGTGTTGGTTTGTTGGTGGATTTTGATGCTGGTTATAGCTTGTTCCATACTTTTGGTCAGCGTGGTAATTTTTGGGTGAAGAGGGCTTTAGGCGCTGGTGCTCACTATGCAATCAAAAAGAATTTGGAAGGTGAAAAAGTGGAGCAGATTTTTCGATGGCTTTTAGGTATGACTGAAGATAAAAATTATCAGGTTAAACAAGGTATTGGTTGGGCAGCAAAGACAACTGCTAAATTTCATCCGAATATCATTACTAAATATAAAGCGATGATTGATGCTTCTAAAACACCTCAATGGTTTCAAAAAAAAATTGAAATTGGTCTAAATCGACATGCTTATGCTTCGCGAAAAAGAGGTTAAATCAGTCTTAAACAAAACAAAACAGCGAGACTCCTGGTTTTTGGATGATTATACGCTCAATCTTTATAGTAGTTGTTCGTTCAACTGCTTGTACTGTTATATCAGGGGATCAAAATATGGTGTAAATCTAGCAGAAAAGCTCACTAGAAAAGTAAATTCTTTAGCGGTATTGGATCGACAATTATTTAATCGTGCTAAGAAAAAACAGTATGGTTTTATTGTATTATCTTCCGCAACAGACCCATATCTTGACGTTGATGAACACATCCAATTGACGCGTGAAGCGTTAAAGATAATCTTAAAATATAAGTTTCCTGTTCATATAATTACGAAGTCTCATAATGTACTTCGTGATGTTGATTTACTTCGGGAGATTCATCACACAGCTGTTTTGCCTACTGATTTAGATGGAAAACTCAATGGTGGAACCATCGTTTCATTTTCATTCTCTACGTTGGATGATGAGGTTGCAAAGATTTTTGAGTCGGGAGCAAATCCTCCCTCTCAACGACTAAAAGCGTTAGCCCAAATTACAGAGGAGTCTTTTAAGACCGGTGTTAGCTTGATGCCATTATTACCCTTTATCTCGGATACTAAGGAGGCACTTGATGAATTTTACCTTACGTTTTCCAAGTTAAAAGTCGATTATATTTTGCCAGCGACTATTACACTTTTTGGGCAAAATAAAGGGGATAGTAAAACTTTAGTCCTCAGAGCAATTGAGAAACATTATCCCCATTTATATAAAAGATACTTGAATTATTTTGCGTTCAGTAGTGAGTTGCCACTTTATTATCGATTAGCATTTGATAATAAAATGAAAGAATTGCATCAGCAATACCAAATCAAAAGGAGTATTATTTAAAGGTTTATTCTTTTATGAAGTTTCTTGATGAAACACTATTTGAATGGCTGTAAACGATCAAATGATAAATTCCGCTTGGTAAGTCGCTTAGTTCAATAGTGCCATCTTGATTTAGTATTACAGGTGTTATTTGACCTAAGTTATTTAGTACTTGTATGTGTGAAATCTCGTTGATTTCAAGTCCATCTAACATAATTCTATCGGTTGTAGGATTGGGATATATCTTCCAATTAACGAATTCAAATTTTTCAATATTGTTTGTTTTCGGCTCATTTATCTTTTCAATAGTTCCGCTTGAATTATCAGTGTAAATTAACTCAATTAAGCCGTCTGCTTTGTGAAACAATGCTGTTCCGCCAACTATTGAAATTTCGGAACAATAAGTCGTTTCCGTGTAAGTATCACCCTCGTGTTCAAGACCAATTAATTCGGTGTTTGAGGATATATAAAGAACGTCTTTTCCGTCTAATGATGTGTGCTCGAAACTAACAGGTTCGCTCGGTAAACCTGATAATAAATTTATGGGGTCATAAAGCCAGCCTTCTCCAGTAATGTCTATTCCATACGCGATTAGATTTCCTGAATTATTTAGTACAACGAGTTCAATATCATCATCGTTGTCATAATCATGGAGGGCAATTCGACCAAAATCTGAAGATGCTGAGCTTATAGTCGTATGAGGCAGAAATGTACCACTTCCGTTGTTTCTAAACCAAAAATTATTGTAGCCAGCCATGGCTATATCATTTCTATTATTACCAGTAATATCGCCAATGACAAGGTCGCTCACCGTACCTATCGTTCCTTCGTAAATCTCTTGTAAAGAAAGATCCAGTTCATCGTTTTTAATTACATCTACAATGGCATGTAGGGTTGATGTTCTCGAATATCCAACAACTAAACCATCGTAACCATCATTATTGAAGTCTCCCGTAGAAATTGCATCAATATGATAAAGTACAGGTATTGTGTAAATGTCTTCAAACTCAATTGTGCCCGGTCCAGTGTACATTATATAATAGATAGTTGATGAGGTCGTAATTATTATTTCATCATATCCGTCATTATTTAAATCTGCAGATGTTAAGAAAGTAATCTCAGCATCACCAACTAAACCTGTTGCTGCACCAAAAGTATCACTTCCATTGTTCTTTTTCCATTCCAAGTCATAATTGTTAGAATTAAGGTAAACGATGTCTTCATAGCCATCTCCATTGAAATCACAGGTAATGATTTTAGAAGGCTGATCTAAACCTGACTCTATGGACGTTGTTTCGCAAATCTGTGCAAAACTATTGGCAGAAAACCACAAGAAGATAGTAAGTATGGAGTAGGGTAGGAATTTTTTCATGTCGTAATTGTTAATTATTGAATGACAAAATTACGGCTATAAATTAAAAGTTAGTCGGTAAAAGAAAAGTTTAACAATTTTATTGATTACTTATTCGAACAGTTTTGAGAAGAAAAATTCGCTGCCTCTACACCATCGACAGATATGATTTTATCCATGCGAATTTTTTGTTCAGTTCCATTTATTCTAACATGTATATATTCACCATTTCTGCCTCCACTTAAGTTAATGATAACTTGGTGTTTTAATTCAACGATATCTTCATTTTCAAAATATCGAATTGTTATCGGTTTTTTTAACGTGGCGTAATGTTCCATGTAATCAAAGTAGCCACAATCAATTGGTTGATAGTTAGCGTTTTTAGTTTCCATGGCTATTTGACGTTGTTGACTGTAAACGCTTACAGAACTTCGATTAATTCAATATCAAAAATTAAGACGGCATTATCAGGGATGGTTCCACGACCGTTTTCTCCATAACCTAAAGCAGAAGGTATGATTAGGGTTCCTTTTCCTCCTTCTTTGTAGAGTGGAATACCTTCAGTCCATCCTTCTATAACTTCTAATAGGCCAAAAGTGGCGCCCTCGGGTTCGCTTTCATCAAATACAGTTCCACTGGTTAAATAACCTTTATAAGCCACTCTAACAGTTGAGTTAGCGTCGCAACTTGCTCCTTCACCCGGTGTTTCAACGGTATAATATAGACCGGAACCTGTTGCAGTAGCTTCTAATTCATGTTTAGCAATATAGTTTTGAATAATAGTTTCATCTTCTTTTGCCTGTTTTTCTGCGCGTTTTTTAGCACAGGAACTCACAGAGAATATTAAAATAAAAGCAATTATAAAATATTTCATTCTTAAATAATTTGAGAATTGTTGGTAGCGTAAATATAAACAACTTAAATGCAATAATTTCTTTTTAGAAAATTGATTGGAATTTAAATTTGTTCCTATAAGTTGGATTTATATTCGTCATAATCCATCGTTTGTAAAGAGATTTTTTTTGCTCCTTTTGCAGGCCGTATAGGTTTGCGATTGTAAATCATTATTGCTCTAGTAATCTCAGCACCGAGTAAAACTACTACAGTGGAATAATAAACCCAAACAAGAATAATGATTATTGAGCCGGCGGCATCATAGGTTTCAGTAAAATTACTATTCTTTATATAGGCACCAATTCCATAATTTCCAACCATTAAAAACCCCGTTGTGATTAATGATGCCATGATAACATCGCGCCATTTTAATTGAACATCAGGTAATAGTTTAAAGAGTAGACTTATCACAATAAAAACAATTAGAATGGTACTAAAATGCGAAGAAAAATCAATCCAAAAGCTAGTTT
Organism: Crocinitomix algicola; assembly: GCF_001661595.2. GTDB lineage: Bacteria > Bacteroidota > Bacteroidia > Flavobacteriales_D > Crocinitomicaceae > Crocinitomix > Crocinitomix algicola. Next base: position 109,144 of record NZ_LYPF02000010.1, on the reverse strand, counting down.
CTTTTCCAGTAACTTCTTCAATTCTGTCGAAAAACAAAGAAAGTAGAGTGTCCAACAATAATGAAACGAGTAGAATAAATCCAAGTGAAATTATCATCCCAAAAGAAATTACACGGTTGAAAATGAACTTGACAAATCCTCGCTCAGGTACAGCTACTACATCCCAAATTCTGTTTAAGGCTTCTTGAAGTGTTATGAAAATAGTCGTCGCAGAAAATAATAAAGTGCCAATACCAAAAGCTGTTTTTAACGAAAAATCTCCAGATAATTGAATGTTTTTAATAATTCCTTGCACTGATGCTGCCGAACTTGTTCCTATTAACCCTTCTAATTGGCTAATAAGTTCTCCTTCTACAGCCTCTTGTCCAAGGAAAAATCCGGCAGTTACTATGATTGTAATTAATAAACCAGGAAGAGAAAAAATAGTATAGAATGCTATTCCCGCTGCAAATGTCATTAAATTATGATTGTCAAACCCTTTAAATGTTGTTTTTGTAATGGTTAAAAAGGAATTAAAAAAGGTCTTCATGCTGCGTTGCAAAATTTATTTAGATTCAGTTAGAATGCCGTATAATTTCATTTTGTTATACAATGTTTTACGGTCAATTTCCAGTCGTTGAGCGGTTTTACTTTTGTTAAAATTGGTTTCTTTTAAGACTTTTATTATTGCTTTTTTCTCGGCCTTTTCTACAATTAACTTTAAGCTGTTACGCTCAGATGATTCTGTGACTTTTAGGTTGAAATGTTGAATCTCAAGAGGTATTGTATCTTTTTTTATTGTGTCTGTGGTAGAAAGTAATGTCGCTCTTTTGATTACATTTTTTAATTCACGCAAGTTTCCTGGCCAGTTATATGATTGAAAAATTTTTACAACTTCTGGATCAAATTTATTCACTGTTTTATTTAATTCTTGAGATGCTCGAGTTAACAAATGATCAGCAAAAAGCATTAAGTCTTCTTTTCGTTCGTTTAAAGGTGATAATTCAATTGAAAATTCAGTTAATCGGTAATATAAATCTTCTCGAAACTCCCCATTTTCGACTTTTTGCTTTAAATCTTCATTAGTCGCTGCGATAATTCGAACGTCAATAGGGCGACTTTTGTTTTCACCGATTCGCTGAATTTTTCGTTCCTGTAAAACCCTCAATAGCTTTATTTGGTTTTCATAGGATAGATTTCCGATTTCATCCAAAAACAAAGTTCCCTTATGAGCGGCTTCAAAATGTCCAACTTTATCCGTCAACGCGCCTGTGAAAGCTCCTTTTACATGTCCAAACAATACACTGCCTGCAATTTCTTTTGGAATGGCTCCGCAGTCCACCGCTATTAATCGTTCTTTTGCCCTCGTACTCTTGCTATGAATGGTTTTGGCTGTTACTTCTTTACCCGTGCCGCTTTGCCCAGTTATAACTACAGTCATTGCTGTAGGAGCAACTAGTTCTATTAATTTTTGAATGCGATCTGCTTTAATACTTTTTCCAATGACAAAGGCTTGTTCAATTTTCTTGTTTTTGCTTTTCGCGGACGAGGTTCCCTTGTCATTCTTCGATTTATGCGCTAAAGCGGATTGAATGGAATGTAGAATTTCTTCAGGGTGTATGGGTTTTGTAACGTACTCAAATGCGCCACGTTTCATTACTTGAACGGCCATTTTTACATCAGAGTATCCCGTAATTACAATGACCTCGCAGGCAGGGCGTTGCTTTTTTAACGCGTTTATTAATTGTATTCCATCAAAATCAGGAAGTCTGAAATCACATAAAACCAAATCAAATTTACTGTTCTTAAATAACAACAGCCCATCCTTTCCAGAATGAGCAGTTGATACGGAATATTTTTTTTTCTCAAGATAACGCTTTAATAATAAGCAGATATCATGGTTGTCGTCAATTACCAGTATGTTGGCCATATGTGATATACTTGTATTGTTTTAATTCTGTCTAACCAGCTGCTGCTAAATAACAATTTATAATTTTTTCTCGGGATAATGGTTTTTGAATAAACTCATGAACGGATAAATCTTTTACTTTTTGAATATCAGCGCTGGTAGTATGTGCACTAATAACAGCGATAAAAGGGTTTTGGTTCGATTCATTTTTAATAAAATGGATCAAATCCGCTCCAGTTCCATCTCCTAATTGCATATCTAAAAACGCTAAATCATAAGACTGTTTAGACAATAAATGTTCCCCAGTTTTACACGAATTCGCAATATCTATTTTTGCATCTGTTTGCCGTTTCAAAATACTTTTTAGCAAATAGCAAATATCCTCTTCATCGTCAACTATTAATATGTTTTTTACCATAATGCCTTTGTTTTAATTCACCAAAAGTAGCAGCCTCAAGGGTTTCCATGAAGGGATATAATAGGCAACTGTCTTGATTAATGCCAATATAGGTATTGTTAATAACATCCCAATTATTCCACCAATTGCTCCAAAAATAACGATTCCCATAATAACCATCAAGGGATTAATTCCAACTTGACTACCCATTATTTTTGGGGTAATGATATTTCCTTCCAAAAATTGAATAAGGGCATAGATTCCTATAACACCGGCACCGTACCAAATGCTGTCTTTTGTTAACAAAGCAATAATTAATGGAATTAACGCACTGACCACTACTCCAACGTAAGGTACTAATGTTAAAAGGCCGGATAGTGCTCCCAGGAAAAAAGCATATTTAATTCCCAATAGATAGAGTCCAAGCCCTGTTAAACCGCCAACAATAACAATAACAAAAAATAAACCTCTTAAGTATTCAACATATACAATCTCAACTTGGGTAAGGATCCGATTTGCGATGTGTCGGTTTTTCTTTTTGAAACTGCTGTAGTAGAAAGACCGAATCGAAGACCTGCAAACAAGCATGAAATAAATATAAACCGGACAGGTTAATAGAAAGAAAATACCATCGTTAATACTGAGTAATGTTTCAGGAACGAAACTCATTATTTTGGATTTAGAAGTGTCAAGAAAAGCCGTAAATTCATTTGAATACTGACTTAAGTCAAAGGGGACATTATTGTCAATTTTTGCCAGTGGATGATTTGCAAATTCTTCGACATGTTCGGTTGGTAAAGATGAAATGATAGTCGTTCCTTGCAGTACCATTAAAATCGCGATTCCAGACATTATTGCTCCAATTCCTACAACAACAATTAGACTTGCAAGTGATAATGGTAATCCTATTGATTCTAGTTTTTTTACCCAAGGATGAATAAACATGGCGCAAAGTGCACTAAATATGATGGGCATTATCAACATCTGCGAATAATAGATGGTAACCACTATCAGCGCCGAAATGATGATAGTTCTGTATAGGTTTTTTGTGAGCATGTTTTATTCGATGAGTTTTTTTATTTGTTTATAAAGATCAAATCCTAGTTTACTAGCATTTAACCATCCAAGGGTTTTGTTCCCTTCAGGGATATTGTCCTTTTTGAAGCCAACCAAATCAAGTAACTCTTGTTTATAGTATTCGCCTCTCAATCGACTTATTTCTTTCATTTTTTCGAACTTCTCTATATTATCCATCATTTTTCATTTTGTAATCACTCAGGTATTGACCCAATAAAAAGTTTTTAACGGGCTTTGTGAGTAGCTTTTTATAATTGAAGATTAAGATGCAAGTCGTTAAAGCGAAAAAACCGAATATAATGAGGCTGGCTCCAAGTTCACTTTCTAGCCAATTTGCTAATAGGTAGAAGCATACTATAGATAATCCGGCTAAAGTCAGTAGAGCAACCCCTGAAATAATGAACCAAACTAAAATACTGGATAGAATATTCACCGATTGCTCTACCGTGTTTAAACTTGCTTCTTCAAATTTAGCTTCGGCATATTGTTCCGCCTTATTGGCGATATTTTGTATGTGCTCGTTTAATGCCATTTTACGCCTTCTTAATTGCTTCTTCTAAGGTTTGAATTTGTTCAAGTAAGTTGTCTTTTACTTCTGATTTTCCTGACTTGAACTTTGCCGCCACTTTTGCTTTTAAATCCGCTATAATTTCCGCTGGATCTGTTTCTGTTGCGCAACCTTTTAACGCATTAATTTTGTTGGAAACTTCGTCGGATAAGTCGGTTGTTTTTGATTTAATCGCTTCTCTCGTTTCTTTTCCTGATGCAGGTGCAAATAAAATTCCTGCTAACGCGCCTACTGCAATTCCTCCGAGTCCTGCTACTAAAATATTCTTTGTGCTATTCTTCATTTTTATTGTGTTTTTAAGATTTGATTATTAATATTCAATTTCTATTCCGATTTCCCGTAAAACATGCAAAACATTGATAATTAGGTTTATGAGTTTTTTAAAGGTTTGAAAGGTTGGGTGTTTTGGGGAATTTTTTCTACACTTAGTGTGATTTTTTTCCTCATTATTCAATAGAAAATGCTTGAAAAAGACAGGAACCCGTATCTTAGACATTAATGAAAAGAAAAATTACAATCTTAATAGTTGAAGACGGCAAAAGTGATTTGCTTTATCTAAAAGCGCATCTTTTACAATTGGACGATTGGCAGGTAAAAGTGGTTGAAGCAGATTCTTTTGAAATGGGTCGCTCAATAGTTTTGTCGCAAAGTATCGATTTGTGTTTTCTGGATTATTTTGTTGGTGAGCATACTGTTGAAGACTTTTTAAAGGATTTAAATTATGTGAAAGATTTTGTGCCTGTCATTCTAATTAGCGGGCAAGATGAGGGAGTTCTTAAAGATATTGCAGCACGATTTGATTTGGACGATTATTTGAAGAAGGAAGATATCAATCAGTCAATTTTGAGTCGAGCTATTCGTTACAGTCTTCAAATGAATACTTTTAAGATTCAATCACGAAACGAACGCGAAAAATACCATAACCTCATACACAACAGTCTTGAAGCTGTTTTTACGGCAGACGAAAATCATCAAATTTTAATGGCTAATCAAAGCTTTAGAGATTTAATTGGAATTAAAGAGGAGGGCAATTTGGATTTTAGATCACTATTTGTTGATGAGAATTATAAAAATTTTTTTTCAGCCTTGTCCGGGGTAAATATGCGTAATATAAATCGCACCAAATTACGAAATTTTAATGGTGAAATTCTAGAAGTTTATATTGCTATTTCGCGAATTTTAGATGCAAAAGATAATGCTGATTTTCAAGTCGTTATTCATGATGTGACTGAGCTAGAAAAAGTCAGAGAAAAACTTTATGCAAACGAAAAAATTTCATTAATCCAGCGCATGGCAAGAATAATTGGTCATGAAGTCCGCAATCCTTTAACAAATATAGTGTTGGCAACGGAGGAAATGAAGGATGATTTAAAATCGAATTCGGATGCAATGGTGATGTTAGGTGTTGTACATAGGAATGCGCTTAGGATTTCGGCTTTAATTGATAAGTTTTTAAACAATACGCTTGATCCTGATTTTCAGTTTACCAATCAATCCTTGAAGAAAATTATCCAAAATGCCTATGAACATTGTAAGGATAGAATTCTTCTAAAAGGTATTGACTGTACACTTAAAATTGATGATCACGAACATCATTTGCGTTTGGATCAAGAAAAAATTCAAGTTGTTTTCACAAATATTATTATCAATGCTACTGAAGCTCTCGAAACAACTGAAAATCCAAAGTTAGTAATAGCCGTATCCGAAGACGATAACTTTGTCAACGTTGAGATAACGGATAACGGTATTGGCATGAACAATGAAATCATTGACCAATTATTTGAGCCATTTTATACGAGTAAACAAGGAGGTTTAGGTCTCGGTATGGCAAATTCTAAAAATATTTTAGAAGAACATGGCGCAAAAATTAAGGTACAAAGTAAAGTTAATCACGGAACAAAATTTACAATTCAATTTCAAAAGTAATTTTCAAACGGACAGGATTGTTGTCATCGATAAGGAAAAGCTTTAAAACCTAATTCCCTTCGATCATATTCTTGACTCATTTATAAAATAATTCATAAAACATTGGGCACAAAAAAAGCCCGATCAACGATCGAGCTTAATTCTATTAGTGGTGATAGAGGGATTTGAACCCCCGACACATGGATTTTCAGTCCATTGCTCTACCAACTGAGCTATATCACCATCCTTTAATTGTCTTACCGTTTTGTAAAGACAGGCGCAAAGATAGTAAGGATTTTTAATGTACAATAGATTTAACAATAATTTTTTCTAAAAAATATCTCGGTTTAATAAATTGTGTTCAACTTTGTGCTTATGAATCTGATAGTTGACCAAGGAAATACGGCAACAAAATTGGCCTTATTTAATGAAGAAAAAGAGGTCGTAAGAAAGAAATCTTTCCAAAAAACGGCTATAAATGAAATTAATCAATGGGTAAATGAGCATACCAATCCAGGTGATTTTTGTTTAATTTCATCTGTTACCAATGATAATCTGCAATTTTCTCATTTAAATACAGTCGCATTTGATAAACACATCAAGCTTCCTGTTCATATCGCTTATAAAACGCCTAAAACTTTAGGGAAGGATAGAATTGCTAATGCGGTTGCTGTTTGGAGAAAAAATCCAAATGCGGCTTCTTTGGCGATTGATTTAGGAACTTGTATCAAGTATGATATTGTCAATGGTGAAGGTGTTTATCTTGGCGGGAACATCAGTCCAGGACTTAAGATGAGGTACCGGGCTTTGCACGAATTCACAGACAAATTACCTTTAATACAACCTGAAATTTTCGACTTTGGATATGGTGATACGACAGTGACGAGCATGATGAACGGAGTACAACATGCTATTCTTCATGAAATAAATGGGTTTATTGAACGTTATCAGGAACAATTTGGTGAATTAACAATTTTTATGAGCGGAGGAGATTTAAAATACTTTGATAAGCGTTATAAAAATACCATCTTTGCAGATTCTAATTTGACACTCTATGGGTTAAATGAAATTTTAAAGTATAATGTTGAAGAGTAAAGCTACACTAATTGTTCTGTTCAGTCTATTCGCAAATTTTGTGATAGCGCAAAAAGGAACGCAATCTCCCTACAGTATATACGGTCTTGGTGAACGCAATTATGAAGGATTTGCAACTTTCTCTTCAATGGGTGGAGTTTCAATGGCAATAACTGATTCTGCACTCGTCAACTCTAATAACCCAGCCTCTTATTCATTCATTGGGCGTTATCGACCTGTGTTTCAAATTGGAATGAGTGGACGTTTTTCAACCTTTTCTACGGAAACAGATGCCGCAAATAAATCGACATTTGGTTTGAATCAGTTTCAATTAGGTTTGCCCATTAAAAAGCATTGGGGAGTAGGTGTCGGAATTAAACCTTATACCTTTACGGGGTATACAATCACACAGTATGAGATAGAAGATGAAGATACAACCCACCAAATGGTGAGTGAAGGTGCTGGTGGAATTCGAATTGCGAATTTTGGGATAGCTTATCGACCTCTAAATATTAAAATAACAGATACAGTTTATCAGACACAAACTATTTTTGATTCGATCAAAACAAAAATTAATAAACCAATTGTTGGAAAGAAAATTCATACCTTATCAATTGGTGTTAATGGGAATTATTTATTTGGAACATCACAACAAATAAGGTCTTCTGAGTTGGTTCCGTCAAGTTCTTCTACCTTAAATTCAAGAGTAGAAACAGGTTTGAGAGTTTCTGGATTGGCTTATGAATTAGGTGTGAATTATCAAATTGGTTTTGAATCAGGGTCATACAGTAGAGTATTGGCAATTGGTGCTACTTATGCGCCTGAGAGTAACGTAAGGGCTTATCAAGATTTGTTTTCAAAGTCATACATCGGTAGTTATTATAAAGGAGAAAGTGTTTTAGTGGTTGATACAATTGAATTAATTACCGATAAGCAAGGAACCATTAAAAAACCGGAGTCTTTTGGCCTTGGTTTCGAATATCGCTTAAGACCTTTTCAAACAGGCTCGCTTATTAAATTTGCCGGTGATGTGAAAATGGAAAGATGGTCCACTTTTTCAACTTCTTTTGAAAATGAAGAGGTGAATGCGGGGTTACAAGATCGAATGGCAATTGGTTTGGGTATGGAATGGACCCCAAAGTGGGGCGCAGCAGCTTATGATCCAGATAATAACTTCTTTTCACGCATGCACTATCGTATCGGATTTAATTATGCTCAAACAGAATTGAAGTTGAGTGATAATACTGGTACAGAAGTCGGATTAGACAATTATGGCATGAGTTTTGGATTAGGCTTACCGATTCTAACAGGTAATTCAAATACGAATATTAACTTAGGGGTCAATTTAGGAAAACTAGGAACAACCAATGGAGGTTTATTAGAGGAACGATACATGGGAGTTTTCTTTGGAGTAGCTATCACACCACAAAGAAACAGTCTCTGGTTTTTAAAACGAAAATACGATTAAACAATAACTAGAATAAGAAAAGAGATGAAACTTAAAGGATTATTAGGAACATTTATATTAACCCTTTTAATGGGTGGAGGTGTCTTCGCTCAAGAAGAAACAACAGAGTCAGGTGATGATTGTGCGCAAATGAAAAGTTTGTATTACAGATATTTGCAACAAAAAATGTACAACGATGCAGCAATGTTCTGGACAAAAGCAATAGATGCTTGTGGTACTGATGGCCTAGATGCTAAATTCTATTTCAATGGTCGTTACCTTTATTCTAAGTTAGAAAAAGAGGAAGGTATTTCTGAAGAGCGAATTGCAAATATTAATGATACAATGAATATCATTTATGAGCGAAGAATGTTAGTTGAAAATGACCCTTCTTGGACAGCTGATTACGCTGCTAAGTTGATGTCTGATAAATCTGAGGATATTGATAAAATTGATTCTTTGTTCGGAGCAAGTATACATACCTTAAAAGCGGATGCAAAATCAACACATATCATTCAATATTTCAAGCATTTGTTGATCAACAAGTTTAATAAAGCTGAACCGGAAAATAAAGAAGAAGCGCGAACAATGGTAATTGAAGAGTATATTACCTTGTCTGAATATGTTTCTACAGCAAAAAAGGCTGCGGAAAAAGCAGCAGATAAAAATGAAGTAAAACGTCAAACAAGTGCTCAAAACTTTATTGACAAGTATTTCTTAAAAGTAGCAAATGATTGCGATGTATTAGTTGGGGTATTTAAAGAAAAATTAAATACGTTACCGCAAGAGATTGAAGCAAAAAAGAAAAAAGTGAATAATTATTTAGGTTTGATGGATCAAAAGAAATGTCAATCTAATGAAGTGTATGGAATGTTTGTTGATACATTGATTTCTATAGATCCTACAGCAGATGCTTATTTCTTCGGAGGTTCTTATGCGTCGAGTACTGATAACCACAGTAAAGCAGTTGAGTATTTCCAAAAAGCAGTTGAATTAGAGGCTGATGGAGAAAACAAAAACAAGTACCTTTTAAGTCTTGCAAATGAGCAGTACAAAGCACGTTCTTATCGTTCGGCATTCAACACTGCAAAAACAGTAGGTGCAGGTGAATATCAAGGGGATGCTTTAATGATATGTGCAAATTCAATTGCAGCAACAGCGAATGATTGTGGAGAATCTACATTTGCGCGTAAAGCGAATAACTGGTTGGCAAATGTATACGTGCAAAGAGCAATCGCAGCAGGTAAAACAGGTGTGAGCAGCGGTAAATTTTTAGATCGAGCACCATCAGTAAACGAAGCTTTTGATGAAGGTGTAAGTGAAGGAAATAGTGTTTCTTTATCGTGTTGGGGAGAATCTGTTACGGCTAAATTTTAATGCTAAACGGCTTAACAGTAAAATATAAAATTTATAAAAGCATTCTCGCCTTTTCTTTGGTGGGAGTGCTTTTTTCTTGTGAGAATGATTTGGAGACCATAAAAACGGTGACGGCAACGGATGAATCGCCCGATGAGATAGTTAATCATATGCACACACTTTATTCAGATTCTGGTGTTGTGAACTATGAAATTATCGCAACGCGGGTGGAAAAATTTGGTGAGCCTAAAGATATTACGGTGTTTAAAGATGGTTTTACCGTTAATTTTTACAAAGCAAAAGATTCGATTGTGTCGAAGTTAACAGCTGATTACGGCGAAATGAGGGATCGTGAAAAATTAATCATCGCTAAGAATAACGTTATCTTTACTAATTATGATAAAAATCAAACCTTAAAAACCGAGGAATTGTATTGGGATCAAAAAGAGAAACGGGTAAAAACAGATAAACAATTCAATATTATAGGAGATAAGACTGAGGTTTGGGGGTATGGTCTAGATACAGATGAGAATTTTACAGATTATAACGCACATAAAGTTCGCGTTGAAACAATAATTGAAAACGATACAATAAATGAGTAGTTTGGCTAAAATGAATTCAATACTAGAGAAATTCTGGTGGTTAATGACAGCAGTAACATTGATAGCTGTAGTGGTTTTTATAATTATCGAAGGTTTTAATAGCTGGGGTGTCTTTCTATTAGTACCAGTGCTTACAGCATTTATGGCGCTTACTCGTCGATTTTTACGAAAGAAACTTGAGAAAAGTGAAGCTGAACGGGATGCTCGAAATAAAAAGTAATTAGTCCCTAGGGCATACTTCAAATACCCTTCTTGATTTACCGATTTCTCCTAAAAGATAAAAGTGTTCAGCTTCTACTTGTAAACTCGGTTTTGCCCGAAGCATAAAATTGTTATTCGTGTTGACAAGTGCTTTCCGAGATTGTATTCCAGCCTCATTAATATGAACGCTCGTGATTTGAAATCTGCGATTAAACACTAAATCATCATAATTGAAATAATCATTTAGGGCCTTACCGTTATTCCGCTCTGTATCATTAAAAAATAAATACAACTCGTTTTTGTATTGCATGGTTGAAAATGAGGAGTAATAACCGTAATCATTTATGGTATGTTGAAATTTTGGTATTCGGTCTGTCCACATATGATTTCCTTGCGCGTCAAAATAAGCGACTAGAATCGAATTGAAATTATAATTTTCTGTAGTAGTTGTAATGTTGGTGCGGGGATCATAGTTCCGGTCCGTATAATGGTAATAATGTTCGCCAAGTACAAAAAATGAATTGTCTTCTAAAGCAATGCATTCACGAAGTTGAATATCACTTAATTCTTTCACTTTATCAAGCTTTTTTGGCTCTACAAATTTTTCAAAAAAAGATTTTTTATACTTGTAATAACTCGAATTTTCAACGGTTAAGTCTGGATTGATAATGAGAGAGTAAACACCATTTACCGTAAGTGCACGAGTTTCATTAATAAACCCGCTTAGAATAAGTTGTTCTTTTTTATTTATGGCCAATTTTACACCGTTAATCCAACGACTTTTAATCCTTAAATCAAATTCTTTTAAAAAGGATATTTCAGGGTCATAAGCCCAGAGCGCATATTTGTTATTCAGTAAATCGGTATTGTCTTCTCTTACACCTCCTTGTCCAAGTCCGTCAAATCCATAATCACAAAGGATATAAACGGGAGAGTTATCGGTGAAAATAAAATCTACAATTTTTAAATTTTGCAATGATACCGGAGATTTAACGATAGTTGTCCAACCAATTTTCCCTAATTCATTAACGTATTTTAAATGTATGCTTTGTTCAAAAATATTATTGAATTTATTGTGAGCTGCTAAAATGAATCCCGCTTTATTTTGCGATTCGCGAATCTCAAATTCATCATCTATATTGAGTGAATCAATTATTCTACCTCCTTTTTTTTCTCCATATTCATTAAACGTCTCCACATATATTAACCGTTGCTCTTGATTGTCGTCAATCAATGTAGAAAATAGAAAAACGGTGTTGTTTTGAAAAAATATTTCATGCGGTTCATTATAATAGGCTTCATCAATTACTGTGTATAAATTGCGTTCGTCCAACAATTCAAGAGTGTTAACATCAAATCGAGTTAAATTTAATTCTTGTTTTTTACGGTTTACGGATAAATAATCACACGCAAAAAGAACCATTTCGTTTTTACCTAAAAAACCAGAAAAATTACTTTTTCGCGAAGTATTGTAGGGTTTACCCTGCTTAACAGTATCTAATTCTATGCCTTTTTGCCCAAGAACAAAAAAGGGTACTAAGCAGAGAATATAGACAATCTTTTTTATCATTTTTTTAGACTTCTTTCTTTTAACGCAATTGCACCATTTTTATTGGCCAATTGCCCACATGCTGCATCAATATCTTTACCACGACTTCTTCGGATGTTAACCACTAAGTTTAGCGATTCCAAGAATGCTGCAAATGCATCAACCTTACGTTTATCTGCTTGTTGGAATTCACCATCGTCAATTGGATTGTACTCTATAATGTTAATTTTTACCGGAAGATTTTTACAGTAATCCGCAAGCTCTCGAGCGTCTGCCAAAGAATCGTTAAAATCCTTGAAAATAATGTACTCAAAAGTTACTCGAGATCCCGTTTGATCATAGAAGTGGCGCAAGGCATCCGCTAGAACTTCCAAATTGTTTGAGTCGTTAATCTCCATGATTTTACTACGCTTTTCATCGTTGGCAGCGTGTAAAGAAAGTGCAAGGTTAAATTTTACCTTATCATCACCTAACTTTTTAATCATTTTTGCAATTCCCGCGGTAGAAACTGTTATACGTTTAGGAGAAATACCCAAACCTTGTTCTGATGTAATTTTGTCGATACCCGCTATCATATTTTTATAGTTCAGCAAGGGTTCACCCATTCCCATAAAAACAATATTACTCAACGGTTTTCCAAATTCTTGCTCCGAAGATCGTGTTAGTAATAGGACTTGATCATAAATTTCTCCAGCAGTTAAATTGCGCATTAATTTTAAACGACCAGTTGCACAAAATTTGCAAGCCAAGCTGCATCCAACTTGTGACGAAATACAGGCTGTAATACGTGATGTGGTTGGAATTAAAACTCCTTCGGTAATATGATTGTCGTGACTTTTAAAGGCACACTTTATGGTGCCATCATTACTTTGTTGCTCATCTGATATAATAATCGAATCAATGAAATATTGCTCATCCAAATATTCAACTACTTTTTTCGAAATATTTCGCATTTGATCAAATGAGTGCACTCCCTTCTTCCAAATCCACTCATAGACCTGTTTTGCGCGGAATTTTTTTTCACCAATTTTTTCAAGAACTGAAATTAATTCTTCTTGTGATAAGGTGCGAATATTGATTTTTTTTGTCGTAACTGCCATTTCGTAATGTAAAGTTAGTGAAAGTCAGCCGAACAATAATCAATCCTCTGGTGTGAATTCTATTCTAAATCTTTAGAATCATAAAATTATTTATGGAGATTGAACTTTTCATGCATCTCAAAAGTGAACAATAAAAATTACACGTATGAAAAAAGGAAGAATATTACTAATGGTAGCGCTCGGAATTGCACAATTGGTTGGAGCGCAAGTTGGATTGGGAAGAATAAGTGGATTTGTATATGAAAAAACAGATTCAACAACAACAATTCCAATAACACGCTTATGGATTGAAACTGAAGCAGGTAAAATGAACGCCCGTTCTGACTTTGACGGGTCGTATAAAATTGATGCGATTAAACCGGGTACATATAATTTATATGCTGCTGAAATGGGGCATGATTCTACAATGATAGCAGGAGTGGTTGTGAGGCCAGATGGAATAACAACAGTTGATGTTTATATGTCAGATGAAAACGTATTAGGAGTTGTGATTCTAGATTTTTCTGCAATAAAAATTGAGAAGGACATTCAAAAGATTACGATTTTACAAGAAGATATCGCAAAATCCCCATTTATTCGTGACCCTAAAGGTTTGCTAGCGGGAAGTTCGTCAGATATTCAACAACCTGAAGGTTCGGATAATATTATTATCAGAGGATCTCGACCTGGGGATGCGATTTACTATATCGATGGTGTAAAAGCAACAGATATGAGTTCGGTTCCAGGAGTTTCAATTCAAGGTTTGCAAGCATATACCGGTGGAATACCAGCAAAATATGGAGATACAACAGGTGGGGTTGTTGTTTTAGAAACGAAAGGTTATTTTGATTTGTACTATGCCTGGAAAGCAAGGAATTAAGCCCAAACATAACTTTAAATAAAAAGTGAAAAGCTTGCTATTGTTCTGATAGTGAGCTTTTTTTGTCTAATCACTTCATTCTTAATCGTATGTAAATTTTCTTTTGTTTTCAATAAGATTTACGTAACATTCCTCAAAAAAGGGCGTAGATTTCATTTACTATTCTTAAATTTGAATAAAGGAAGATGGAGTTAAGTACGTACATAGCTGAATTATTATACAAACACGATTGTGTTGTAGTACCAAATTTTGGTGGTTTTATCGCCAATTACCGTTCTGCTGTTATTGAGAAAAGTCAAAATCGTATTTTACCTCCTTCAAAGGACATTCTTTTTAATCCAAAGCTCATCAATAATGATGGTTTGTTAGGAAATCATATTGCGGAAGTTGAAAACTTTTCTTATGCTAATGCACTCAATTTTATTGCTGATCAAGTAGAAAACTGGCAAAGCACTTTAGCTGAGGGCAATCGAATCGAGATTGACGAAATCGGGTTTTTATTCAAGCAAAATGGACAAGTAAAATTCGAGCAAAGTAGAGAGGTTAACCTGTTATTGCAGGCATACGGATTAAGTAGTGTCAAATTTGTTGGATTTAAAGAAGAATCAATCAAACCAAAAGAACAAGTAGTTCAAGCGGTAGCGATTGATCAAATAAAAACTGAAAAAGAAGAGGTTCTTATCGCTTTACCACAGGTAGATGGAGGACGCCCAGAATCGCAAAAACAGCAACGCGAAAGCGTAAGTTTAGTCAAAGAAGTAGAGGTGGCTCAAAATCAAAAGCCACATAAACGGAAAAACCGAGGTGCGCTGAAATATTTAGCGGCTGCAGCAACGGTACCTTTTTTATTTTATGCTTATTGGATACCAATGCAGACCGACTTTATGGATACCGGCAAAATTCAACTTGCAGATTTTAATCCAGTAAAATCAGCACCGGAAAGAACGTATCAAATGCGATTCGATGACTTTGAATGGAATAATGAGTCGTTAGTGGAAACTTGGGCTGATTTAACAGGTAATCTCAGTGAAAATGTAAAAGTCTATAATTATCATTTTGATGATGAGTTGTACATTCCAGTCCGATTGGATAAAACAGCAGTGGCCTCAAAAAATATTCCGGTTACTCAAACCTCAGATTCAAAAAAATTCCATTTGATTGCAGGATGTTTTTCCGTAAAAGAAAACGCCGAGACCTTGGTTAGTGATCTTAAAAAAATGGGTTATTCAGCTTATATTTTTGATCAAAAAGGAGGTTTGTTTCGAGTAACTGCTGGAGACTATGAGAATAGAACTGCCGCAAATTTGGCGATGGAAAAATTCACGTCAAAAGGATCTTCTGGTTGGATTTTAAAAAAATAGTTACCGATTATCCTTGATTCGCTTACTTTTATCATGTTTATAGCAATCAAATCCGCTTTCCTAATTTTTTCCTAGTAAGATTTACTATTTTTAAGGCTATTCTAAACGATAGAAATAAATTCAATTTATTCTAATTAATTACGCTGAAATGAAATTAAAAGAAATCTTATCGATTGGTGTGCTTGCGGTATCTTCATACGCTTTGCATGCACAAGACTTTACAACAAACAAAGAAGGAAGTAAATACAAGTTTAAAGAAATTAGTCATTTAGATGCAACTCCGGTATTATCGCAAGGTTGGACTGGAACCTGTTGGAGTTTCTCTGCATTGTCCTTCTTTGAATCCGAATTAGAACGTATGGGTCAAAAAGGGGTTAATTTGTCTGAGATGTATATTGTGTATCATGCATATTTAGGGAAAGCTGAAAAATACATTCGAACAGATGGGAATACAAACTTTGATCAGGGTGGTGCTTTTCACGATATCCCATGGGTAATTCAACGCTATGGTATCGTTCCAGATGAAGTATTTAAAGGGTTAAATTATGGAACGGATAGACATACGCATTCCGAACTAGCAGAAGTTCTGAAAGGAACAGTGAATGGTGTGTTGAATGCTCGAAATGATTTGTCACGCAATGGAAGTCTAACAACGGCATGGAAAAATGCAGTGAGAGGAGTGCTTGACGCTTATCTTGGTGAAATTCCTGCTGATTTAAGGGATTTTAAGTTTAATGTTAATGGAAAAATGCAAGACCCGATTTCATATCGCGATGAATTAGGTTTAAATATGGATGACTATGTTTCATTAACTTCGTTTTCAAATCATCCGTTTTATGAAGAATGTTATTTGGCTATTGCAGATAACTGGGCTTGGGGTTCATCTTATAATGTTCCACTAGAGGATCTTTGGTCCGCTGCGAAAACGGCCCTGAATGAAGGGTATACATTTGCTTGGGGGTCTGATGTGTCTGAGGATTATTTTGATTTTCGCTCTGGTTTAGCAGTGGTTCCTAAAGATAAATCAACCATAAGAGTAAGTGGTCGTGATAATAAAAACTTTTCCGATGCTGGAGCAGCAAAAGAAGCAAATTGTTTCATGGAGCCTGTGGAAGAAGAGGTTATTACACAAGAAATGAGACAACTTGGCTACGATAATAAGCAAACAACAGACGACCATGGGATGCATGCGGTTGGATTGTACAAAGATCAAAATGATACGGAGTATTTATTAATTAAAAACTCTTGGGGTACAGGTAATGATTGTGATGGTTACTTTTTCGCATCAGAGGCTTTCTTCAAGTATAAAACAATTAATATTTATGTGCATAAGGATGCCATATCTAAGTCACTTAAAGATAAATTGAACCTCAAATAGGAATTAACTTTGTGTATATAAAAATGTCGTTTTCTTAACAGGGAACGACATTTTTTTTGTTGTTATTAGAAATATGTGTAAATTATCGATCCATAGAAAAACTTATTTCAACTAAAAATCCCATACAATGAGAAAAAACTACCTCTTTTTAACCCTTTTCGGTCTGTTTTCAATGCATGGTTTTTCCCAAATAAAATTAGGAAATCCGGGTACATTGAAGTCGGCTTCCGCTATTCATGCTGGATCAATAATTAGTTTTTACAATTATTCCCCAGATTTAACTGGATTGCATGACCATGAACCTTGTTTGTCTGACCAAATTACCCAAGATTGGGTGTCAAAAGCTGGAATTGCTGAAAAGTATCAGGAAGAAAAATTAGAACAAGAAGAAATGGTTCGCCGTTATGATGGAGGCGATCGTGCAACCTATACCATTCCTGTGATTTTTCATGTGGTGTATAATACGCCAGAAGAAAATGTATCCGCTGAGGCTATAAATGACTTGTTGGATGCTGTAAATGAAGATTTTTCGGCAACTAATCCGGATGTTGGGGATGCTCGAGGAGGATATGGTTTTATTCCTGCGGATGTCGATATTGAGTTCTGCATGGCCAAGCAGGATGAAGTAGGTATGCCGTTAGATGAATTTGGAATTCATCGGGTGGAGACTACCGAAACATGGTTTAATCCAGATACTGAGACCAATAAAATGAAAAGTTCGGTGGATGGTGGAACTGGGACTGAACCGTGGGATAGGGATGATTATTTGAATATTTGGATTTGTGACATTACAAATGGGGCAATGGCTGGTGTTGCAGGATATGCATATAAACCAACTGTTGGTTCATTACCGCCAGCTTTTATTGATGGAATTGTAATTGATTATAATTTAGGGATAACACCGTCTGCGCACATTTTATCACATGAGATTGGCCATTTCTTAGGATTAGATCATCCATGGGGTGACGGTGGAGGAAGCTGTTTTGAAGATGATGGCCTTGATGATACACCAAATACTGCAGGACCTTCTTTTGATTTTGCTGGAACTTGTTCTGGTGATCAAGAAACTTGTGCCGGTACCCAAACCCAATATGAAAATTTTATGGATTATGCGAACTGTACAGTGATGTTTACAGAGGATCAAAAGACATTGATGCATTCAATTTTAGAATATTCACGAGCTCCTTTGGCTGCTTCAACGATGTGTGAGCCAGCTGTGCCCGTGGCACCGGTTGCTGATTTTGAAGCTGATGTAACTTCTGTGATAGTTGGTGGATCGGTGAACTTTACAGATTTAAGTGACAATTACCCCACCAGTTGGCTTTGGACAGTAAGTCCGGATGCGGGTGTCACTTTTATTGGTGGAACATCTGAAACAAGTGAGAATCCAGTTGTGCAGTTTGCAGAAACAGGTTTTTATACTATTTCCCTCGTTGCAACCAACGCGGTAGGAAGTGACACTGAAACTAAAACCGATTATATTGAAGTAATTGATGGAGGAATTGAAACAGCTTATTGTGATACTTCAAGAAATTATACGGCTTTAGAGTTTGAAAATGCAGCCTTTTATACGTTAGAAGATGAAGTAGGGTATTACCCGGCACAGGTGACATTGGCCGAGGGAGTATTAAGAGCGAATGGCTATGCTGAACGATTTAATGCTCCAATTGCTACTTTAGTGCATAAGCTTAGAATTCCATTTATCCAAATAGACGATATTGGTGCACCAAGTGATGTAACGTTTTATATATACGAGGATGATGCTGGTCAACCAGGAACAGTCTTGGCATCACAAGTTCGTTCTTATAGCGATCTAGATGAAGGTTTTTTTAATGAAATTGCTTTTCCTGGCGGTGTTTCTGTTTTTGGTGATTATTGGGTTGGACTTGAATATGATTATTCTGGTGGTTTCGATACGCTGTTAATGTTGACAACAAATTTTGCTGATCGTCCACCTGGAGCAAGTACAACTAGCGTGCTTGTTTCAGGACTTACTGGTTGGACCTTGACGTCTGATCTATTTGGAGGAATGCCGAATGGTTCTTTAATTATTGATGTGCTTACTTCTTTGGGAACTGCACCAGAGGCTATTGTGGCTTGGCCTGATGCTGAAACTTGCGAGGGTAATGAAGTGACTATGAATGGTTCGGGCTCATTAAATACAACCGATTATTACTGGAATATCTCTGATGGATTCGACGATTATTATTTTGATGAGGCAAACCTAACCGCAACATTTGATCCAGGTTTATGGACCATAAGTCTAACTGCCATTGGCTCATGTCAAAGTGATGAATCGGAATCTTTCGTGTTGTCAGTTAATGAAAGTTTAACTGTCACAAGCTCTACGGAGCCAGAAAATTGTGGAGCTGAAGATGGTGAAATAAATTTTTCTGTTGATGGTGGTGACGGAGGTCCTTACGATTATTCAATAAATGATGGAGCGACCTTCTTTCCAACGAGCTCTTTTACCGACCTCTCGGCTGGAACCTATAGTTTCGTGGTACGCGATGAGGCAAATTGTGAAACGTCTGGTGATGTCGTGGTGGATGCGGTAATTTCATTTTCTCCTGTAATTTCTCCAGATATCACAATTGAAGAAGGCGAATCTACAGTGTTGACTGTGAGCGGTGGTGTATCATGGATGTGGTATACGGGAGCTGATTTTGTAGGCGATGAAGCGTCCATTACCGTAAGTCCGGAAACGACAACTACTTATACTTGTTTTGTAACGGATGCAGAAGGGTGCGAAATAGAGTTAGAGGTCACCGTATCAGTAGGCGCGGTAGGGATAGAGGTTTTAGGATTTGATAATTTCGTCGAAGTTTACCCTAATCCAACTAATGATTACGTAAATATTGGATTTAATTTGAGCGAAGAACGAAGTGTGCAATTAAAGATAATCAATCTTGTAGGAGCGGTGGTTTTAGAGGATGAATTCAAAGATGTTAAAGATAACACCATCGGTTACGACGTATCTAATTATGCAAGTGGATTATATTATATTGTACTTCAATCAGAGGATCTTGTGTATACGCACAAACTGATCATACGTTAATAATTATACGCTATAAATCTAAAACCCCTATGAATAATCACAGGGGTTTTTGTTTTTATCTCAGAATAAAGAATGGTTCATTTTATTTCAAAAACAAATTGCGGTAATTCTCCAAAAATGAAATTTCTAGAGAGCTTTAAAAAAGCTTATGCAAATGGAAATACTGAATGGTTATTAAGCGCAGTCGATAATAACATTATATGGCATATTATAGGGAAATATAAAATAGAAGGTGAACAAGCATTTCAAGAATATTTGGAGAAAATTAATTTTGAAAAAATAAAAGTGTTGGAAATAGATCAAATTCTTTCTCATGGTAAAGAAGGTGCTCTTAACGGAACAATTATTATGCAAGATGATAGCAAACTTCATTTTGCTGATTTTTATATTTTTCAAAATACGAAAGGAACCTTAATTAAGAAAATTACTACGTATATACTTTAATTAGCTTAAAAGAGATAAATTTCTTCTACCTATTCAATTCGCTTACCAAACTAAATCGTCATATCGAACGTTATAATTGACAAAGAATAATTGATTGATATGAAGTGGTTTGCAGCTCTTGTGATGATGCTTAGTTTTAGTTTAGTTTCTTGTGAGAAAGAAGAAACTGATGAGGTTATTTTGACTGGAGTTCTAGAGAAGAACGACGGAATTACGACCTACCAATATGGTGAGTTTTTTATCGGAACTTTTGCTTTAAGAAGCGACAAGATCGATTTATTAGATTATGTGAATGAAAAAGTGCAGATTAAAGGCGATAAAATTGAAGGGTATCCTATTGAAAATGGACCGGAATACCTCGAAGTCATTGAAATTGAAAGAAAGTAATTAATTATGAAAAGTCGCCTCCAAGACAGGTAAGCTTTTTAATGGTTTAAAATTTTCAATTACTAATTGATAGTAGCGAACAAGGTCGTTCATAATTTCTCTTCTTGCCCCTAAATTAACTGGAGGGTCATTTTCACCATCAAACGAACATTTAGATAGTGTAAGTAGTAAGGCCGTATTTTCTTGAGATAAATAAATTCCATGTGACGGAGCATAAGGGGTATAGGTTCCTTCTTTTAAATCTAGATAGGTAGGCCGTTCTACTTCGTTCGGGTAAAATCCAATATATTGAGTTAGACGGTAAAGGAATTTAATCGGAAAATTGGCAATAGTTTCAGATAAGTCTAAAACTGATAGAATGTTTAGGAGGAAATGGAAAAGAGACTCATTTTCTTCGTGTTCTTGAACGGTTGCCGATAACACCTCATTCATGAAAAAAACAATACTCGATTTATAAGGGTCAAAAGGAATAGATTTATAGATTATACTTGCACCTAGCGATGAAATACGGCCTAATTCGCTTTCTTTTCGTTGATAATATTCAATATCAATAACAGCCAAAGGACTGATCAAATTTCCCTTCTTGTTCTTTCGTTTTCCTCCTTGGTAAATAAAACTCTTTATTCCTTCTTCTGCCGTTAAGACTTGTAATATGATACTCGTTTCAGAATAATCAGTTTTTCTTAAAACTATTCCTTGTATTTTGTGGGTGGCCATTAATTGATAACAAGAATTTTAGCTACATTTTTACCTTTACCACTCGTTACGCCCGACCAGACTAAATAGACACCTGTTTGCACGCGGTCACCTTGTAAAGTGTTTCCATCCCATATAACCGTTCCACCATTAGAAACGGTTTGGTAAATTAAATTACCCGAGATATCTGTTATTTTTACATCAGATTCGTATCCTAAACCATTTACTGTAATAGGACCTCTAAAATCTGGTCTTACTGGATTTGGATAAACATTAACTTGTTCAAAATCGTTGTCGGCTAAACTAGCATCAGTACGGTAAGATACTAAACCTTCATTCGTGGCAAAAAAAACTTCACCAGACAGATGATCAATTTGAATATCAAGGATGCTGTTTGAAATCAAGGGACTGTTTTCCGCTGTAAATCGATAAATTTCTTCCTTTCCATCTTCAGAAAAACAGAATACACCTGAAGAGCTGGTACCAATCCATTTTCTATTCCCACCATCAATAGTTATTGCCGTAATATTGGATCCTCCTAAGAGTCGTTCCGTTTCTTCGCCAACGGTTAACAATATCGGTAAAGCATCATATTCAGCATAACCACCGTCATACAATTTTTCACGAGAATAAAGAATGACCATGCCTTCTTCTGTTCCAATCCAAATTTCACCATCTGCATCTTGACAAATTGTATTAATGTATGAATGAGGGAGGTTTCCCGATCCTTCAGTGGCTCTCAGTATTTGTACTTGATCATCAGATGGATCTGCTAATGTGCCATTTTCATTGAAAGCAAATAAACCAACATTGACCATACTAATCCATTTATTTCCTTCATCATCAATCATGAGTTTTAAAGGGTATTTATTTGTAGCAGAAGCGCCTAGGTCAAATGCGTATTCTTCTCCTGTAGCTGTAATTACTTTTAAAGGTTTTAACCCACGATTGAGGTACCATAAGTTGCCGTCATTATCATACTTCATGTCTGGAATAAACATAAAGTCTCCAGCTTGATCTTCAATCAGTGAATTTTCAGCATTATAAACCTGTGAGATTGATTTACCGTCTTTTACAACTTTTATTCCTCCCTTTGAAAAACTTGATAGGGCAAATTCATCTGTGTTATTAGGATTAATCGCTACGCCGATAAAATCCCTGTCTAAAGAATCGATAATTAATGGGTCTGTGCGGTAGTTAAAATTTGTCCAAGTTTCTTCCTCAAACAAATATGCACCATTTTGAAAACTGTTGCTCACAAGATTTTGGCTAATTCCACCGCCTGCAACCAGGACTTTACCATATTCAATATCTAGTTTGTAACAACCGTCATATGCTGGGGTGTTATCATATACAAAGCTGGTGTTCCAACTATTTGTTCCATTTACAAGTCCATGCGTTTCATCAGCGATCCAATATTTGTCTCCAGCAAATACAGCTGCTGCTGGTGATGGTGTTTTTCCATTGTATTCAAATAATATATCCTGCTCTTCTAATGCTGTATTATAAGACTTAACAGAAGAAAAATCAGTTATAATTAGTCGATCGTTATCAGCATAAATCGATTTTAGAGTAATTGGAGCAGGCATTTTTGTAACTAAATCATTGTTGTAGTAATAAACCGTGTCTGCTTGAAAATCATCACTATCGTAACCCAAAAATAGAAGATCTTCAAATACTTCAAGATGTTTAAAGGAACTGTTTACAACTGTAGGCGGTAAATTTTCAAATTTGTTCCAATTGGTGAAATCATTTAAATAACCTTTGTCCTTGTGGGCATAATATATACCCTTTTCGGTAGCTGCGTAAAGTGTATCATGAAAAATACTCACATCATAAACCACAGGGTCGTTATAAGGATAGTACGTATCTCTAATTTCTTTCTTTTCGTTGTCGAAAACGACTAAGCCAATGCTGGTTGCAATATAAATGGTTGAACCATCAAAGTAAAAATTGTTCACTGTTTTATCTCCTGACAAATCTGCTTTTTCAATCCAAGGAACGTTAGTGATGACTTGACCTTCAATTAAATCTATGTTGCCATTAACATAACCAATTACAACCATTTTACTGTCACTGCCAATCGCTGAAATTCCTAAGTCGCTCAATCCATTAGCAACTGTTAACTGATCAACAGTATTATCTGTTAAATCATTCCTTATAATACCATTTGCACAAGCCATATATACCATGTCTTGGGTTTTGGCAATGCCATTGGCTGAATTCACGGAAAAATGTACCCTCCATTGATTCATACCGATTTGTCCAAAACTAGGTTGAAGAGTGACAAATGAAACTAATGCGATTAGTGTCGATTGGAATATTTTTTTCATCAATTCAAATTTACATAGAAATAACAGTAAATATTCAAAATTATTGTGTCAAAGTATTGGGCTAATCTTATGTTGAGGCCTTTATCCAAAAATGATGCGTATTGCATCTTCGATTTTACTGACTTGATGAATCTTAATGGCATAATCTTTTTGATTTATACCTTTATTAAATTTGCTGATAATAATTTGTTCGAACCCCATTTTTTCAGCTTCCGTAATTCGTTGATCCATGCGGTTCACAGCTCTAATCTCTCCTGATAAACTTAATTCAGCTGCCAAACAAATACCAGCATCAATTGGAATATTCGCGTTGGATGACATAATCGCACAAACTACTGCTAAATCTATCGCTGGATCATTTGCTTTAATCCCACCGGCAATATTTAAAAACACATCCTTTGCCCCCAACTTAAAACCACATCTTTTTTCTAATACTGCCAATAACATATTTAGGCGACGCAAATCAAATCCAGTAGATGAACGTTGTGGCGTTCCATAGGCCGCGGTGCTCACCAACGCCTGAACTTCAATTAAAATAGGACGCACTCCTTCTATAGTTGAGGCAATTGAAATTCCACTCAGCCGCTCTTCATTATTGGTAATTAGTATTTCTGAAGGATTTTCTACTTCGCGCAAACCATTGCCGTTCATCTCATAGATCCCTAATTCATTGGTTGAACCAAATCGGTTTTTAACTGATCTAACTAGCCGGTAAACATGGTTTCGATCGCCTTCGAAAACTAATACAGCGTCCACCATGTGTTCTAATACTTTCGGGCCCGCTAAAGCTCCTTCTTTTGTAATGTGGCCTATTAAAAATACAGGTGTTCCAGATTCTTTAGCATAACGTAAAAACTCTGCAGTACATTCTTTTATTTGAGAAACACTGCCTGGCGATGATTCTAAGTTGTTTGATTGTAGGGTTTGAATTGAGTCAATAATTAAGATGTCAGGCTGAACGGCTTCAACTTGGATAAAAATGTTTTGCATCGAAGTTTCAGTTAAAACAAAACAATTTTCATTTGATTTTCCAATTCGATCCGCACGCATACTTATTTGTTGTTCACTCTCTTCTCCAGAAATGTAGAGAATTTTCTTGTTGGTTTCTCGTACTGCAACTTGTAAAAGAAGGGTCGATTTACCAATGCCGGGTTCACCACCAAATAAGACTAAAGAACCTGGTACAATTCCTCCTCCGAGCACACGATTAAGTTCGTTATCCTGTAACATCATCCTGCGTTCTTCTAACTTTTCTATCTCATTTAGTCGATGAGGTTTTGAAGCTCGCTGGGTTGTTGATGACGAAAATGGGGTAGCTGATTTCGGCGTTTTTTGAACCACTTCTTCAACATAAGTATTCCATTCGTTGCACGATGCACATTTTCCAACCCACTTAGGTGATTCTGCTCCACAGTTTTGACAGAAGAATGATGTTTTTGTTTTTGCCATGTTTTTTGCTTTCAAAATTCTAAACGGAGCACGTAATTTTATTACGTTCCACTCATTAAAAAGATAACCAAAGGTAACGATAATTGTATTCAGCTAAAATTGCCAATGGTACTTCATGGAAATCATTATTTTTGTGGTAATAAAGAAAAGTAATGGCAAAATTTATATCGTATAACGTTAATGGCATCCGAGCAGCGCTAAAAAAAGATTGGTTAAATTGGTTGCAAGAAGAAAATCCAGATGTGATTTGTCTTCAAGAAACAAAGGCCAATAGAGATCAAGTAGACATAGAAGAATTTGAAAAGGCAGGCTACCATTCGTATTGGTATTCAGCAGAAAAAAAAGGGTATAGTGGTGTGGCTATTTTCTCAAAAACAAAACCTGATCACGTAGCGTTAGGTTGCGGAATTGAAAAATATGATAATGAAGGGCGAATTATAAGAGCCGATTTTGGGGATTTTTCTGTCTTGAGTTGTTATTTTCCCAGCGGCAGTAGTGGTGAAGAACGTCAGGCTTTTAAAATGGATTTCTTAGCCGACTTTAAAGTTTATATTCAAGAGCTTCGTAAAACTCGACCTAATTTGCTAATTTCTGGAGATATAAATATTTGCCACGAAGCAATTGACATCCATAATCCTGTATCCAATAAAAAATCTTCAGGTTTTTTACCTGAGGAGCGACAATGGATTACGGATTTTTTAAATCTTGGTTATATCGATACGTTTAGAACCTTAAATAAAGAGCCTCACAATTATTCTTGGTGGACTTATCGTTTTGGGGCTAGAAAAAAGAATTTAGGTTGGCGAATTGATTATCATTTTATCACCGAATCTTTACGAGATCAACTCAAACGTGCAGACATCCTCTCGGAAGTTGTGCATTCCGATCATTGTCCAATTTTGGTTGAATTAGATGTGCAACTTTAATTTTTAATACTATCAAAACATTTTTAGTTACATTTCGTATCTAATAGTGTAAGAAAGAATATTTTCGAGCCCAATGGATAAAAAGACTAGTGTAAATCGAAAAGAGATTTCATTAAAATAAATTTGAACGTTTGTTAGAGATAATTATCGGCGGATTAGGTTATGGACTATTGTTAAGTATAATGGTGGGTCCAGCTTTTTTTATACTGGTGGAAACAAGTATAACCAAAGGCATAAAAGCGGCGTTATTTCTCGATTTAGGGGTCTTAATAAGTGACCTGGTTTACGTGACTATTGCCTTTCTTTTTTTTAGAGAGGTAAATGCACTTATGGAAAGTGATAACCGGTACATCTTGCGAATCATTGGGGGTACAGCATTTATTTTATTCGGTATTTTTAACCTGCTAAAAACGAGGCAAAAAAATGTACTACCTACCAATAAATTTCCCAAAGCAGAAACCTTGCGTGCTACCAATCCAGTAATGATGGTGCTAAAAGGTTTTATGATTAATGCGCTTAACCCGGGAGTTTTATTTTATTGGTTATCTTTAATGACACTAATTCCTGAAGCCCCTGAAAACCTGAAAATTGATCATGTGTACACCCAAATGATTTATATAGGGATTATTTTGGTGACGTTTTTTAGTGTCGACGTTTTGAAAATATCCGGAGCAAAGATGCTTAAAGATTTTCTTACCCCAAGTTGGATTAGGGTGGTCAATATGGTACTTGGGTTTATTCTTATTTTTTGCGGTATATTATTCCTCGTTCAAGGTATTCTCGCCTTGTTAAAGTGATTTGTTTTATTGGGCGTTCCACCAATATGTTTGGTGGCGGGCTTTCTGCACTCGCTTCCGCCCGTCGGTTCCAGACAGACGCGCGGAGAGCTCAAACATTTGCGTCAATCCCTAACGCTTCAGCCTAATACCTCTTCAATTTATATTTCTCCTAAAGTTAAAACTAAACAAAGTAGAAACAATACATTAATTGTGCTACATTTGGCTCCTCAAAATTTATATATGAAACTCAACCCTAAAACTTTAGTATTAGTTTTTTTATTGATTTTAATTACACCCATTACAGGGTATAATCAAGGTCAAGATGAGGCCAAAACTGGTGCGCTTATCCTTAAACATCGCAAAAAAGATAAAACTAAGGTAATCGAAGTGGGCGAAAAAATTTCGGTCCTCTCAACAGACTCTAAATATACCGGAACTATTCAAGAAATTAAAAATGACACAATTGTGCTTAAACCATTTAAAGGTGAAAGTTGGGAGGTAGATTTGGATGTCAAAAAGATAAGAAAAATTAACCATTTACGCTTCAATGCTTTTGTTCGGGGAACGGGACTGACAATGAAAATTGTTTCTTATCCGCTAATCTTCTTTACAACTGGTATTTCAATAGGAACGATAGGAGAATTTGATTTCTATGAACCACTTTATTATGTTGTAGTAGGAATGCCTGCAGCAGCTATTGGTTTTGATAGATTAGGGGGATTCATGTGGCGGAAAAGATATCATATTTCAGGAATATTTGCTAAATGGGAGGTGTCTACTGATGTAAGCCGTTAAAGTACAGTTAATCTGAGTCGGTTTTCTGGTTTAAACGTTTAAAGTTAGTTGACTTGACTAAAAAAGTCTTGTGGAATACTTTTTCCTTGATAGGTTAGTTTTACCTTGATGATGTGAAAAAGGTAACTAAATTTGTTCTACTAGTTATACTTTATATCAAACGAATTGATTATGTCAATTAAACAATTGCTACTACTTACAATTTTATTCCTCAGTGCAACCTCAATTAATGCTCAGAAGATTAAGCCAAAAATGGTTAAAAATTTTTGGGATTTTAATAATTCGGCACTTCAAAGTCAAGGTTACTATTACGCAGATGATTTTAATGGAGCAACAACACTTGAACATGGATTGTGGAGGTATTGGGACCGTCAAGGACGTTTAGAAGAGGAACGGAATTATATGAAAGGTGAATTACACGGTAAAGTAGTTCGTTTTTATCCAAGTGGGCAACCAAAAGATAGAGGTTTCTTCAAACATGGTAAACAAGATAGCATTTTTACAAGTTGGTATGAAAATGGAAAGATAAAAGAGGAAGGAACATTTAAAAATGACCGTCCAATTGGACAATGGAACTATTATTATAATAATGGTTTTAAAATGATGGAAGAAGAGGTAAAAGATTCCATTTCCTACGTAAAAAACTTCTGGAAAATGGATTCGACCCAAACGCTAAAAAATGGCGATGGTATAACCTTGTTATACTATGCAAGCACAGGGCACCTGCAAGAATTTTACACCTATAAAGACGGTTTAAAAAACGGTGATTTTGAAGAATATACGGCAAGTGGAAAACCATACGCTAAAGGCCAGTATTTGAATGATGAAAAACATGGGAAATGGTGGTATTGGTATTATACAGGTCAAATTGATCGAATGGTAAGCTATAACAATGGTGTTTTGGAAGGTGAATACACAAAAAATTACGATAATGGGCAGTTAAACATAAAAGGAGAATTCGAAAATGGGCAAAAAGTTGGTAAATGGACCTGGTATACAAATGTTGGGACAAAAGATATGGAAGGCGATTTTGTGGCAGGCTTACAAGATGGCTTTTGGAAATATTGGTATCCGGGAGATTCTATTCATATTGAGAGTCAAGGTTCATTTTCTAAAGGGTTGAGAGATGGTAAATGGGAGTTTTTTTATAAAGATGGTAGCAAATGGAAATTAGGAGCTTATAAAAATGATTTAGAAGAGGGAGAATGGAAAACGTGGTATGAAAATGGGAATTTATTAAAAGAAGGTTCTTTTGTTCAAGGTAAAGAGCAAGGGGAATGGAAACAGTACTTTGATAATGGTGATTTGAAAAATCAAGCAAGTTTTGATGCTGGTACTTTACACGGCATGTGGTATTCCTATTTTAAGAAAGATAAATTGCATCTCGTTGGTGAATATGAACATGATCTAAAAGTTGGTGAATGGAAGCGTTACACCGAAAAGGGGAAACTCCTAGAAGTGGGTGAATACAAAATAGTGAATTATAAAAAAGGAGTGAAATATGGTCCCTTTTCTAAAAGAGTTTTAAAGGAGAGTGTTAGGGATGGACATTGGGTTTGGTACAGCCAAAAAGATGGTCGAAAAACACATGAAGGTGATTATAAAAACGGGAAAGAAAATGGCGAATGGACCTATTATTTTCCAGGCGGAGTTAAAGCAAATCGCATAATCACCTATAAAAATGGTAAACTTGATGGTAAGACTTATGTTTTCAACTGGAGACCATTTTATGTGACCCAAGAAATCGACTATAAAGACGGTTTAAAACACGGTAAAATGCGAGTATATAATAAAAGAGGAGAGGTTGTTGTCGAGAAAACATTTGAAGAAGGAATTCAGCAAAGTCCAAATGGCAAACAAGCGCAATTTAGAGCTAATTAGGCCAAAATTTCCTCAACATTTGCTTTTATTTTATACGCTAAATCATCGGTAGGTAAGTCGTTATCATCTTTGCCAAAAGGGTCTTCTATTTCTTCTGCTAATATTTCAAGACTCACTAAAACATAAAAGATGAATACCGTAATTAAACATGAAAAATACCCAAACCAGGTAATAATTGCGAGTGGAATCGTAGTAACATATATAAAAATAAATTTCTTTAAAAAGATACTGTAAGAATAGGGGATCGGTGTGTTTTTAATTCGTTCACAAGCGCCAATGATATCAGCGAAAGTCTTTAAGTTGATGTCCAATAATAAAATTTCTTCTTCGCTTAAATTTTCGTGTTTTTTCATGTTACGAACAGCCTGATAAATCCATGTTGAGATAATATTAGGTCGGTGATTACTTTTTTCTAAAATTTCCCGCTCTTCCTTCGTTAAGTTTAATTCGTCTAAATCAACACCTTGTCTAAGATGTTCTTTCATGGCAATAGCATAGTTTGGAATCATCCGTGCAAAGTACGCTCTTGTTTCAGGATCATTGGATAAAGAAGCTATTTTTGATGCCAAATTTCGGGTGTTATTCACCAATTCTCCCCATTTTTTTCTGCCTTCCCACCAACGATCATAGGCGGTATTGGTTCTAAATACTAATAACAATGATAGAACAAAACCAATCAAAGAATAAACAGATAAGAGCTCATTCCATTCAACAATTCCAGGAAAGTAATTTAACTCAGCATAGGTTAAACCGATGGTTAATAAAAAAATGTAAACCATTTCTTTCCATATAATAGCGAAGGTATCACTCTTTCGGAATGAAAAAATAGGTCTGAACCAAGTCTTAGGGTTGTATTTAATCATAGTTTATTCTTATCTAGGTTCAAAAATAAGCATTCTCGTTAAACTATAATTTCACTTTTGTGGTTTGGAATGGGCAGAATAGTTGAATTGAAATTTGAATGTATATTTGCTTTGTGAAAAAGCTGATAGAAGGTGTGTCCAGATTAATGCGAATTACAAGGGTAACTTTAATTCGGAAAGTCATTCATCTCACGCGAAAAATTGTGTTGCCAGGTTTTGAAGGAGTTTCTCTTTGGGAGATTTTATTCTTTTTTGTTTGGACAATTCGTAATGGTGCATTAGCTACGAGAGCTTCTTCCTTGGCATTTCATTTCTTTTTGGCAATGATTCCATTCGGTTTAGTTATGGTTATTGTGTCAGCATACATCCCTTATTTTGATTTGGAGCAAGATGTTTTACCAGTTTTCGGAAGCTTTATTCCCGAAACGATTTTTAACCAATTCGTTTCCAATCTCGGTGAGTTTAAAAATTCAACTGTAAACTCGTTGATTTCTTTCGGGTTTATCCTCGCACTTTATTTTAGTTCAAATGGATTTGCTGTTTTGATCCGATCCTTTAACACGTCAAAAGTTGAATTTAAAAAAAGAAGTTGGGCATCTATAAAAATCACCTCATTGGTTTTTGTCTTTGCCATAATTATAGGCGTTTGCTTACTTGTTTTTATGGTGTTGCTTGAGCGTAAATTATTTAATTATTGGGCCGAATACAGCGATTTCATTGCAAATAACTTATCGCTAATTTTCTCGATTACGACTTCGCTTTTTGTGGCAGCCTTACTTTATTTTGCGGTTGCTACAATTTATTATTTTGGACCATCGAAAAGAGACGGATTTAAATTTTTATCCGCGGGTGGAACTTCGGCGACCATTCTTATTATACTGATTTCAAAATTGTATTCTTTTTATATCCAAAAATTTGCCAAATATGATGAGTTATATGGCTCATTAGGAACAATAATGATGCTTTTATTGTGGATTTATCTAATCTCGTTTGTGTTATTAATCGGGTTTGAGTTAAATACGAGTATTCGAGGTGCAGTTCAGAAAAAACATTTGGACAGTCTAGATCGAATAAAAGATCGCATGCTTGACGATTTTTAAGCTTATTTACCCCCTGTACGAATAGAATCATCGAAAATAAAGAGATATTCGTTGAATAAATTTTTTCTGTCCTAGCTTTTCGTTAAATTTAACCCTAATTAATCTGGTAATAAAAAGAACAAAAAAACATACAATGAATAAATCGTTATTAACACTTGGATTTGGAGCTTTATTATTAACTGCTTGCGGAGGTGCTGAGAAATCAGAGGAGACAGAAAATGAGGTGGTTGACACGAAAGAAGTGTGTAAGTATGAATACAATCACGATGAAACAATATTAACCTGGACTGCCTTTAAATTAACTGATAAAATTGCGGTTACAGGTTCGTTCGATCAGATCGATGTAACCACTAATCAAGCTTCAGAAGATATGTATGCTGTTGTGAGTGGAGCGAGTTTTGAAATTCCAGTGAGTTCTTTAAACTCTCAAGATGAAACTCGAGATCCAAAGATTAAAAATAGCTTTTTTGGTGTAATGGATTCTACCAGTACAATCGTGGGTTCAATTTTAAGTTTAGATGCAAATGGCGGGAAAGTTGAAATTACGATGAACGGAAAAACCGTTCAGTATGATGGTAAAGTGAAAGTTGACGGTGAAGAGTTGAAATTTTTGACTGAAATTAATATTTTGGATTTTGACGGTCAAGAGGCAATGGACTCTTTAGGTGTGGTTTGTGAAGCAAAACATACAGGTCCTGATGGCGTAAACAAATTATGGAGTGAAGTGGAAATAGCGGTAAAGACAACATTCACAAAAACCTGTGAATAATAAAGACTATTCATGACTAAAACCGTTATTGTAACAGGAGGAGCAGGTTATATTGGTTCGCACACAGTTGTTGAACTTTATAATGCTGGCTATAACCCTGTGATTATTGATGATTTTAGGAATTCTAAACCCTGGATAATCGATCGTATTGAGTCAATTTGTGGTGGGAAAATTCCTTTTTTTAATGTGGATTGTCAGGATGAATTGGCGGTTAAAAAAGTTGTTGAAAATTATACCAATGTACACGGTTTAATTCATTTTGCAGCCGATAAAGCAGTTGGAGAATCAGTGGCGAAACCTGTGCAGTATTATCAAAATAACGTGGGCTCATTATGTGCAATACTAAATGTGATGCAAAGTTGCAATATTGAAAATTTGGTTTTTTCATCGAGCTGCACGGTTTATGGAGAAGCTGCTGATCCTGCTGTTACCGAAGAAACACCTATTAAAGAAGCTGCATCGCCATATGGTGACACCAAAATTACATGTGAAAAAATTATTCAATTCGCCACCAAGGGAGAAGGTCAATTGAAGTCAACTCTATTGCGTTATTTTAATCCTATAGGTGCACATCCATCAGCGAAAATTGGGGAGTTACCGCAAGGTGTTCCTAACAATCTCATGCCTTATATTACGCAAACAGCAAAAGGTATTCGTGAAAAGCTAACGGTTTTTGGGAATGATTATGATACCCCAGATGGCACAAACATCAGAGATTACATTCATGTTGTAGATTTAGCAATAGCTCATGTGAAAGCACTGGAGTTTCTTGATACAGCGGCAAATAATTCGGCGGAACCATTTAATTTAGGTACGGGTAGGGGAAGCTCTGTGCTAGAGATGATACGTGCTTTTGAAACTGAAAATAATTTGAAGTTAAATTATGTAATAGGTCCGCGGAGAGCTGGTGATGTTCCAATGATTTATGCAAATCCTAAAAAGGCTCAAGACGTATTAGGTTGGACCTGTAAATATACTGTTTCTGATGCCGTGAAACATGCTTGGAATTGGGAGCAAAGCCTCGGAAATTAAAAGTGATTTTAATGAAGTATTTAGCCGTTTTAATTCTGATTTTAACTTCGCTTGTTGGGATAAGTCAAAATCAACAAAAAGAAGACGTTCACCCTTTTATCAAACGGAAACCAGGGGTTATGAGACTCTATACTGGTTTAAGTGCTCCTGATGAAAAATCTCCGGATAAGTTCGATCGGTTTAATTCTGATTTTTTTTACAATGACTGGATAGGTGACCCCAATAATGTGGCGACAAAATTTTACTCTCTAGGGCACAATCTCAATTTAATGTTTGATATCCCGTTTTCTAAAAAATCAAGAATGGGTATTGCAATTGGATTGGGGTATAGCCATTTTAGCATAAGACACGATGGCGAGTTTAATTTCTTAAAAGAGTTGGGTACTGAAAATAAATTTTCCCATTTATCGCCATACGGTGGAGTAAACCGTTGGATTAATAGAACTGTTTTCAATTTTGTGGAAATTCCATTTGAACTTCGTTTTCGATCAAGAAAAGAACGAGGAAAACTTAAGTTTTATCCTGGTTTTAAAGCCGGATTTATGGTTGAAAATTATACGAAATGGCGAATTGAACAATACGAGTACAAAGAGTTTAATTTTCCAGATTTAAATCGTATTCATTATGGACCCACATTGAGAATTGGAATTGACAATATTTTTCTGTTTGGATATTACGATATGACCTATTTATTTACAAATCCCAACAGTAATCAATTACAGCTGATTTCTGCTGGAATAAGCATAGGTTGGTTTTAACGGTAAGTGAGGATTGCTGTTAACAATATGTAATTCAATCCGATCGCTGTAAAAATAATCCAAGCAAGTTTTTCTGCCTTTTGAATTCTTTCTCTTGATTTTGTTTGTTGCATAACATTCGTTTTAGAGCACCAAATGTAGGCGCAATTAAACGATAGGATAAATTGAATTTCGCCAAAAAAGAAGCTTGATTTGCATTTTCCGCAAAACCATATTTATTCAGAAAGATGAATTATTAGTTTTTCATAGGCTTGGTTTATTAGTTGAAATTTTTCCTTCGCCTTTTCTTGAATTACTGGACCTAAATGACTGACTTTATCCGGATGGTGAATTTTTGCAAGTTTACGATAAGCCTTTTTTACTCCCTGCATATTGGTTCCATTAGTGACATTCAATATTTTATAAGCCTCATATACATCAGTTCTACCCGATGATTTCTTCTGATTATTATATCGGTGCTTATTTGAATCTTTCTGACTTTCACTTTTATAGTTAAATAAACTCAATATACTGATGAGTGTTTGAGGTGGGAAATTAAATTGTTTGCACAGTGTTTGCAAGAGCTTGATTTCTGCTTTGCTCAATTCACCATCTGCAATAGCGAGCTCTATTAAAAGATAGAAAAGATGATTTTTTGAAGATCTTGTAAATTCTTGATTGATTTTTTTGCAGACTTTTTTTAGATTAATGTCCTCTTGGAGGTAATTCAAGTATGATTCATAGTATTTTTGTGCTTTTTCCGTTTTGAAATCGGAAAACAAACGTTGCTTGATCTTTTCTTGTTCCGATGTTAATATTTGCCCATCTACCTTTGTTATTAATGCAGCAAGTTTTAATAATTGATGAACAAACTTTTTTTCACGTCTTAAAAACGGCTGTTCACCAAATATTAATGTTCGTATAAAGTCAAAAATGGATTGAGTGATTAACAAAATCAATAAAACAAGAGTCGTGATAATTATCGCTCCAAAAAAACGGAGATAGGGATCTTCATTCAGAAGAAAAAAGGAAATGAATCCAATTAAGGGCGCTATCCAAAGATTTGTATACCTAAAATTCATTACTTTATTCCACGCTTTTCCTTGATCAGTTCATAAGCATCAGAAACTTTTTGAAATTTGATTTTGGCACTTTTTTGAAATTCCTGTCCTAAATGAATAACTCGATCTGGGTGATGGAGCTTTGCCATTTTTCGATAAGCTTTTTTTACTTCAATATCACTGGCATTTTCTTGAATGCCTAAAATGGAATATGCTGAGCTTAGACTGGTTTTTGACTCATATCGTGGTCTGTTTTCGCTTTTCTTTTGGTTTGAATAAGAATGAATCCGTTGAAACCGAAACATAGCTAGTATAGATCTGAATTGATGTTCAGATACATCTATTAAGCGAGATATTTTCCTTAATAGATCATATTCGTAATCTATCATTTTGCCATTAGTTACCGTTAAACCTGTTAAAAAATTCAATAATTGAAGTTTTTCAGCAGGAGTTAGCCTAATGTTAATTTGCCGGCATAAAGATTCAATTTTAACTTTTTTCTTTAAGCAAAGTTGTAAATCTTGCATATAGCGTTCTACCGTTCTGGCGTCAAATTCATGTGCTAATCTCGCGCGAACTAATTCTAATTCTTTTGGATAAATACGCTGATCAGCTTTGATAACTTCAGCTGATAATAATATTAAAATATGGGTAAAGTCGTTTGCAAAAAAATTGCCTCGTGTATAACTATCGTCTTCGCCTTGAAAATTTGATAAAACCAAAAACGCTATGGCCATAAAAAAGAAAGCTCCAAACATACTCTTTGTGAGAGCAATTCCTACCACTCCGGCAAGTATGGGTAATATGTATGGATTTTCAGGTAATTTCACGATTAAGGGTATAAAAATAGTACTTTTACAACCTAATTCTGTTGTCAGTCTTCAAAAAACTAAAAAAAGTGATTAAATTGTACTAAATCTTGTCATGTATGTTGAACGGTATCGATCCACGTGGTCCAAAAGATTTGGACAAAAAAGCTATAAAGCAAGTAAATGATCAATTAATTGAGGAGATTGCTCGGTTGCAACGATTGCTTTATGCCGAGCAGAAACACAGTGTTTTAATTGTGTTACAAGGATTGGATGCTGCAGGTAAAGATGGAGCAATACGTTCAATATTTAGTGCTGTTAACCCATTGGGTTGTAAAGTTCATGCTTTTAAAAAACCAACGGAAGAAGAGTTTGGTCATGATTTTTTATGGCGAGTTCATAAAAGAGTCCCGCAAAAGGGAATGATTCACATTTTTAACCGTTCGCATTATGAGGATATTTTAGTTCCTAGTGTTGAAGGATATTTTTCTAAAGAGACAATTAATGCTCGTTTCGATCACATTAATAATTTTGAACGACTTTTAGAGGATGGCGGCACAAAGATTTTAAAATTCTATTTGCATATTTCAAAACACGAGCAACTTGAACGATTAACTGAACGATTAGAAAATCCTGAAAAACATTGGAAACATAATGATGGTGATTGGGAGTCCAGAAAGAAGTGGGAGAGTTATATGAATGTTTATGAAGAGATTTTTAAAAGATGCAATGAGGTGCCTTGGCATATTGTTCCTTCTGATAGAAATTGGGTAAAAGTAAATTATATTGCGAACGTTTTATTGGATACGTTAAAGGGGTTAAATTCAAAATGGCCAGGACTTGAAACAGAACGATTCAAAAAATAGGTCTCCATATTGCTTGATGCCTTGGGTTCATTTTCATGTTGGAAATAAGGGAGTGGTAAACGCGTGTTGTGTAGGAAATATACCTTTTGGTAACATTAATTCGAATGACTTTGATGAAATATGGAATGGAAAATCGATCCAAAAATTAAGAGAAAAATTCATGGATGGTGAATCTGATTCACGTTGCAAAGTTTGTATACAACGTGAGGCAGGTGGTGTTAAGAGTATAAGACAAGAAACATTTGAAAAATTTCCTGGGTTCGACGTCCATCAGTCAAAAGGACCAATTTATTTTGATATTCGTTTTTCAAACATTTGCAATTTTCGTTGTAGAACATGTTGGCATGGAGCAAGCTCAAAGTGGTTTAAAGAAGCAAATGAACTGGGTAGAGCGATAGGACACGAAGCGATTTTAAAGAATGTAGAAGACTTTGATGTTTTTATTCAAAAAATGGGGCCTTATTTACAAAACGCCCAAGAAATTTATTTCGCTGGAGGTGAGCCATTAGTGATGGAGCAGCATTATCTCTTATTAGAATGGTTAATAGCAAATAAAGTAAAACCAAGGTTACGTTACAATAGTAACTTTTCAGTCATGCATTTTAAGCAGTGGGATGTTCTGAAAATGTGGGAAGCATTTCCGGAAGTAGAAATTTTAGCTAGTGTTGATGGAGAAGGAAAGAGAGGAGAATACATTCGAAAAGAGTTTATTTGGGAACGATTCAGTAAGAATAGGGAGGCTTTGAGGAAGTATCCTCATATTTCTTTTAAAGTAGCGCCAACCGTTTCAATCTTGAATATTGATCATTTACCTGTATTTTATCAAACATTGATTAATGAGAGTATCATTCAGCCTGAAGAATTTTATATTAATGTGCTAGAGCGCCCTTATTATTATAATGTCAAAGCGCTACCAGTCGCACGTAAGGAAAAGATTACGATAGAGTTTAATCAGTTTATTGAAAAAATCGAATCTCAAAATATGGGGGAGCAGTTTAAAGCAATTCTTGGGTTTATGTGGGCTGAAGATCTTTCACAACATTTTGGAGCTTTTGTGAAGGAAACACAAGTATTAGATAGAATGAGAGAAGAGAAGGGATTAGATTTTAATCTTTATTAGTCAGAATTTGTGTTTGAAAAAGGAAGAATGATTTTTGCGCATCAATTTCTTGGAATTGATATTTGATTTTATCATCGGATTTTCTAGCAATATCAATTAAGCCTAGGCTTGCTTCGCCTTTGTCTGTTAAAACATTATTCACAATTCCATGGCGATACAATTCCTGTAATTCTTCTTGATTTTTGCTATTAACAAGGTCAATTCGCTCTGCAATTTCATGTTGTTTATCCTTGTCTACTGTATTTCCGGTTGAGATTTTTAGTTGGTCCACTTCCTTTTCCACAAGAATTAGAAATTTGGTGTTATTTTGCTCTGAAACATTACCGTGTTTCGATAAGTTTTGAATGCATTCAACAACAATCGCAAAAAAGCGTTTTTTTTCCTGCTTTGAAACATGGGTTCTTTCAATGTCAATTTTTAAACGATTTATAAATGCAGCAATCAACTCTTTGGTCATAACGCCATCATAAACAAGCATTACCCGACCCGTGTCATTGCTGTCGTGAAAAGTTGAAAGATAGTCGAGGTTGTCCTCCATAATCTATTTGTATAATCTTAGTTCGGCACGACGATTTACTGCATCGTTCTCTGGATCGAGCAGTTTTGATTCGCCATAAGCATTAATGGTAAACCTATTTTTGCTTATACCTTGGTTTGTTAAATAATTAAGTATCCACTCTCCTCTTTTTTTGGAAAGGATAAAGTTGTACTCTTCCGATGCAGTGGCATCAGCATAAGCACTTATTGAAAGTTTAAGTTCAGGATGATTTTTTAATATTTTAATTAAAGGCTTCATTCGTTCTATCTCTTCATTCATCACTGCTGATTGATTGGTGTTAAAGTGAACGAGAATTGCTTCATATCGGTTTAGCAAATCAATCTCAAACTCTACCCCTGGTTCCAATAAAGATAATGAATTTGTTGCATGAAATCCCATAGGTCTGAAAATAAAATAGTTGTTATCTTCTTCTTGCAATACAGCGATTTCACGGTTGTAACGGTTGTAAAGGGATAGTTCTAGAGGTATATGTGTCTCAGCTTTAAACTTATAGGTGTTTTCGCTGCTAAAATCGGTGAATCTAAAATTACCAAGTTTGTCAGATTCTACAGCATCTAAAAATATATTTTCATCATCGTAAACTTTTACTAAACATTGAATTGGTGTTGTAGAATTAAGAGGTCGGAATTTACCAACTAATTCAGCCGTGTTCAAGAGAAAATCATTTTCTTTTGTTTCTTCAATTAGCGTTAAAGGGTTTCCGATGTCGGGTCTTAATTTTCTAAAAACGAACCCATCATTACTGCTACATTTTAGTTGAGTATAGATATTGTCATCCGAACTGTAGATGAAAATTAAAAGGTCATCAGCGCATGCGGGAATATCGACATAATAATCTTCAAAAATATTTAAATCATTGAAGACGAAGTTTCCATGTTTGTCACTTTTAGTGGTATGTGTAATTTCCCCATTTTTATTTTTTAAGTTGATTTGGAGGTTGGTATAGGGTTTGTTAGGTCTATTTTCACTCAGTACTTTACCTGATAACTTTGCAAATCCAGCATCAAAATCAATCATATCCTCAGGAATAAAATTTAGAATACTACTCTTATCATAATAGAGTTTTTTAAATGTAAACGCACCGTCTTCTCCCAATAAAAAACTAGCTAGCGGGTTGCCATTGTCATCATAAAAATCTAGTTTTAAATCATTTGTTGAATCTCCCTCAAGTTGAAATGTGAAATTACTGTCTAGTTCAATATCATCAAATTTAAATTTACCTTCGTCATTTGTTTTTTCTTCGTAAACAAACTCTTGATCACTGACAAGTTGTACCGTAAGCTTGGCAGGATTTCCGGGTTTAGAATTATATTTAAATTCACCCGAAAGCTGGTTTTTGACTGTTATTGTTCGGTCAAAAGTAAAGTAATATATATCATCATTACCAGTTCGATTGGAAGAGAAATAACCAGCACTTAAATCA
The DNA here is from genome assembly GCF_001661595.2 of Crocinitomix algicola. GTDB lineage: Bacteria > Bacteroidota > Bacteroidia > Flavobacteriales_D > Crocinitomicaceae > Crocinitomix > Crocinitomix algicola. The sequence goes on along the minus strand of NZ_LYPF02000010.1, from coordinate 69,295 downwards.
CTTAAAACACTTACACCAAAATCGTCATGTGGAGTATTAAGTCCTTCTACACGTAGCGGAAATAATCCTTCTTCTGGGGAACTATAATATATGTCTAACTTACCTTTTCCTCCAGCTTTATCGCTAGAATAAAAGAGTTTTCCACCAATAGCAAAGGGAAACTCTTCGTTGGCAGCCGTATTTAAATATTCAACGTTGACTGGATCCGACCATCCATTTGGCGATTTTTCTACATAATAAATGTCATTTTTTCCTTTTCCTCCTGGTCGATCTGATGTAAAATATAATCTATTTTTTAAGGGATCATACGATGGGTGGCCGTAAGAATTTTCATTGAGGGAAAAGGGTAGTCGTTTGATTTTTTTCCAGCTTCCTTTTTTTCTTATAGCTGCAAATAGTTGTGGTCTGTAAACCGGTTCCGTCCCTTTTTCAACGAGTATAACACGTGTAAAAAACAGCGTGTCACCTGAAGGGCTAAAGCTAATTGGGCCAGTGTGTTGACCGGTATTTAACTTGTTTGAAAGTAATTTTATGTTATGGGCATTCATCCCTCCCTTTTTAGCCTTCGATAATTGACCGTAAAAAATATTTAAATAGGCGTTTTTATCCCAGTTATTCTCCCCAATAGTATGCTGATTGTATGGTCTTGAAGATGTGAAATAAATGGTGTTGCCAATGACGTAAGGAGAAAACTCATTTGTTTTTTCATTAATTCCATTTAAATTTTGGAGCGTTGCAACGTATTCAATTTCTTCAATTTCGTACACTTGGGCAATTGAAGAACTAGCAATGAGCAGCAATAATATGTTCAATATTCTTTTCATCTTATAAATAGCGAGGCGATGTTACTATTGGTTTTTTTACGTTAAAGTCGAAGCCAATTAAAATTTCATGCGATCCATTTGCGAACTTTTGTAGTTCGGTTAGTGTCATATCGTATGAGTATCCTATCCTCAAATAATCTGTTACGTATAAATCGCCCAAAAAGTTCAGACTATTTAAATTTCGTGTACCAATACCGAGCCAAAATCTTTGATAAAACATAAAATTGGCGTTCAAATCAGTGCTTATTGTTTGAGGTTGTGCATATCTTATTAAGACAGTCGGCTTTAACAGAATCTGCGGATTTAAATTAAAAACATAACCCGCCATTAAGTGCACCTGTTGGTTTAAATGGTATAGTTCATTGTTCAGGCCTTGGAAATGAAACTTTGAAGCCGTAAGATGATTAATAGAAAGTCCTGCATAAAACTTTTGCGAATAATAATATAAGCCAAAATCGAAGTTTGGTACAACTGAACTGTATTTTGTTTGATTATCGAGTTGGTCATTATCTTCTCTAAACTTTAACTGTGCATGATCAAGAACAAGATTGTATGCGCCCCCTCTAAGTCCTAAATGTAAGTTGCCTCGTTCTAGCCTTAATCTATATGCCAGTGCCCCTTGAGCGCTAAAATGATTATATGGTCCATATTGGTCATGAGTTGCATCAAATCCCCATGCCAAATTATAGTTTGATGCCGGTGAATTTATAGCGACATTTTGCGTGTTAGGTGCGCCTGACAAACCTAACCATTGACTTCTTCCTGTTAGATTAACGTTCATCGCATCTCGCGAACCTGCGTAGGCAGGGTTAATGTTGAATTGATTGAAAGTGTATTGACTGTAGAGCGCATCTAATTGACCATATAAATTAGAACTCAATAAAAATGATATGTAGATGATGTATTTCATTATCTCACAATTTGTACCCACCCCGCTTGATTATAATCCTCATTTTCTGTAATCACAACGTAATAATATGTGTCGGGAGCTAAATCGTTTCCCCATTTGTCTTTACCTGACCAATAAGAATTAAGGTTATCGTAATTTTCAATTCGATTTACTTCATTCCCCCATCTATTGTAGATATAAACGGTGTTTGGCATATAATTGATTAGGTGTTCGATGTACCAAAAATCATTTTTACCATCTTCGTTCGGAGAAAAAGCATTGTAGATATCGATTTGACATTCAATTTGGTCCTTAAAGCTAACTTTAACTGTGTCATTCACAATGCATCCATCTATATTAGTTATTTCAACAGGATAGTGTTGTTCATTTAAGCTAAAAATATTCAAGCGTTGCGCAGTTGGATCAGTAATGGGTACAGTGGTGTTCCAGTAGTATGAGTTTCCACCAAAAGCTTCAATCGTTACAGGAGACCCTAGGCAAACTTTTTGATCTTCACCTGCTTTCATGCCTGATGTATCTGAAAGAAAGAGTGAAAATTCTCCAACTGAATTATAACATCCTTCAGCACTTATTCCTTCAAAATAAAAGATGTTTGAACCTAAAATAAGGGTGTCAGGAATATAGCTAAAACTTGAATCGACAATGATTCCAGCTGGATAACTGGTGTACCAATATACTTTTTCAAGGTTTGAATATTCTTCGATGTTAATTGGTTGAATGTCTTTTGTATCACAATAGGTTGTTTTGGTGGATGAAACAGAAGTAATTTTCGGAATTGGCAATATGCTAACTGTTTGAATGAGGGTGTCTTGGCAGGTTTCGATAGAGCCAGGTGAAATATATCTTACATTCAAATCCCCACTTGTCATACTGCTAATTTCTCCAGTACTTGCATTGATGGATGCTTCCATTTCGGGCAATAGGGGGAATAAATCAAAAAAACCACCAATTGTTCCTGAAATTTCAGGTATGCCAGTTAAGTTCTGGCAAAAGTTAGAATAGGTAAATAGAGCTGTGTCTGATCCTTTGGCAAATACGGTAATGGTATCACTTTCAAAACATTCTCCGACAGTATAGGAGACTTTGTAATTCGCACCGGGTTCAGCTCCAGTCAACACGCCTGTTTCTGAATTTATTTCTGCTAATCCGATGATTGGACTGATTAAACTAAAGACTCCACCGGCAGTCGCAATATCTGAGGGGATTCCAGAAAATTCTGCACAAAAGTTGTCAAAACTAAAACTTTCATCAATCCCTAACGAATTAACTGTTTCGTGACTACTTTCTGTGCATGAACCTGTCAAATCAGTCACGGTATAAACAATATTATAAGTAGTTCCTTCTACTGTATTGGATAATACTCCTGTTAATTCGTTAATGCTTTCATCGTCAGTTGGTTCAATTCCAAATGAAAATGTGCCTCCTTCAGTTGCGACAATTGGAGCAGGAGATTCTTCAGCTGGGCAAAAGTCTTCAAATATAAAACTCTCATCTACCCCAATAGCTAAAACAATTAGACTGTCAGATTGAGTACAGCCTGCTGTTGTGATGGTATGCTTTACTGTGTATTCCTCATTTTCCGTTGCTCCCGAAATTTGTCCGTCTGTTGGGTTTATGCTAGCACCATCAGCTGGTAGCGGAATGCCAAATGAGAAACTACCGCCGGGACTTTCAGGACTTGCAATATCTGATCCAGATTCCCAACAAAAATCTTCTAATGTAAAAGTTTCATTCACTTCTATCGCATGAACCTCGACAGTGTCTGAATAGGCACATTCATCAAGATAGTTTTCATAAATTACACGATATGTAGTTCCTTCAACTGGATTTAAAATTATTCCAGAAACTGGATCAATTGACTCATCTTCATCAGGTAAAGTTTCAAATGAATAAACTCCACCAACTTCTTCAGGTATTGGAGTAGAGCTAGAGTCACCAGGGCAAAAATCATCGAAAGTAAAATTAGAATTGGGTGTAATAACATTAACTTCATGAATTAAGCTATCAGTGCAGCCTTCATTGCTAACCAGGTATTTAATAAAATAAGTGGCATTTTCCTGTGCATTTAATATTTCACCATCATCATTGATGATCACTCCATCCATTGGATCAGGGGAGAAAGAGAAGGTGCCTGAAGCATCGGCAATGTCGTATGGTAAACCATTTGAACCAAAACAGAAATCATCGATTTCGAATGTTTCGTTAACCAAAATGGCCTCAACAGTCAGCGTGTCGTGTTCAGTACAACCGTCAATTGATACGGTATTAATAACAGTGTAGATGGTTCCTTCAGTTGGATTTGTAATTAATCCTGTTGTTGAATTGATAACGGCATCATCCATAACATCAATTAATGAGTAACTAGCGTTTAACGGATCTTCTGCTTCAGGTATACTTCCTGCTTCATCTCCTATGACACAAAAGTCTGGAAAGCTAAATTCCTCTTGCACTGTTGTTACCGTGAATGTTGTGGTATCTTCGTTCGTACATACTGGAAAACCGTAGATAATTGTATAGCTACTTCCTTCAATGCCGTCACTAACAATACCCGTTGTAGGATTAATTGTTGCTCCGTCTAAAGGATCACTAAGAAATCGAAATGAGCCTCCCAAGTCTCCTTCAACTATTGGAGTGGCATCCTCAAAAGGACAGATGTCTTCATATAAAAAACTGGGGTCACCTTCAATAATTGCAGTCACAACATTGGTGCCGAATTCAGAAGTGTTTTTTGATGCAATTTGTGTAATTGTTGCGGTTAGGGTTAGACCAGTTTCGAGTAGTTCTCCATGGTTAAATGTAAACGTTTGGGGGTTGCTGGTTACCGTAATCGTATCTCTGCCCACTATAAATTCTCCTTCTCCGTTTGTTGGGTCCGGACTTGATACGGAAAAGAACTCCATTAAATAATTTTCCCCTGCAGGTACACTTACTTGATACGTAGTAATTGTCTCGATTGAGTCACAGCTTTCGGATTTAATTAATTCTGGAAAATCTAAACCAAAATTTTGTTCAGTTGCATTGATTAATCCATCGTTATCCAAAATAATGTTATTGTATTCAAGATCAATTCCTTGATGGGTGTTGTTGAAAATTCTATTCCCAATTATAAGGTTGTTTGTTGCTGCAGTCACGTCAGAATTTAAAGCGATACCCACGTCGTTGTTTGTAATGATATTTGCAGCATCAATTTTAAGTCCTCCAATCGTATTTTCTTTAGCTCCATTAAGGTGAATTCCTGCAGCGCTATTTCCTAAAGTTATTATCCCATTCCAATCGGTCCCAATGTGGTTGGATCTTATGTAGTTGTTCACAGCATTTTTAGTCGCGAGTATGCCGGTTTTATTTTTGGAAATTACGTTTCCTCCATTCCATTTTGCTAATCCAATTATATTTCCGTTTCCATTGAGGTATAAACCTACTTCGGTGGTATCGCTTGCTACAATAGGGGATGTTCCGTTAGGATGGCAGCCAATTAAGGTGTTAAATACCAGGTTGTTATCTCCATTTATAGATAGGTTTGCCTGTTCTTCGTCAAGGTCCAAACCATTACCACTCAGTGTGTTCCTCTTGTATATTTGTCGACCACCTACGTGATTATTATCGCTATTAATACGGATGCCTGATTTTCCATTACCTTGTTCGTTGGCTAAATTGTCGATACCTATTTCACATCCGTAAACACTTATTTTATCAGTGTTTATTTCAATTCCTGATGATTCAAAATTCCTAATTCTTACACCTTGTATAACTGAATTTTCAGCTCCTGTTTCCAGTGTGATGCCAAACCCAGAAGAACTTGGATTGTTTATGTCAATGGGTAAATTAGGCGGAGTGAGGTGTGTGCCGTCAATTGAAGGGCCTGGAATCACTGAATTCGGTTGAGAGTATCCATCAATGATATAACCTTCACCTTCAAGTGTTATTAAACTCATTAATTCTAATGGTGTTGGAGAGCTCAAATCAAATTCAATGTAGTTTAATGTATCCTTTCGTTGTTCGGGCAAAATGGCCCAACCTAGTGAGTTTGATGTGCCCGAGCTTGGTGAATTTGAAGTCACACGGAGGTGTGAATATTCAATCGCTCCGGCATCAGAAAAATAAGTGTCACTAGTTCCACCACCTAAAATTCTGGGAGCATTCCTGCCATCATATAGTGGTGTTGTTTCAGTATGAGGTTTACGGTTAACAAACGTACTTGTAGGGCTTATGATTGGATAATACTTTAAACCAAATCCATCTTCTTTCATTTCAGACCTTAAACCACTATTGAAAAGAAGGAACGAGGTGTAGTCCCCTTCTTCTGCCGCAGGCATATCGGTGAGTTCCGTTAGTAAGTTTAAACGAATGCAATTTCCGCCATTAGAAATTACATCACCTTCCATATGAAGTTGCTTTGCTAATAATCCACCATTAAAAGCAATTGCACAATTTTCTAAATAAATTGTTGTGCCTATGGTTGTTCTAATAGCTTCCGAGACAATAGCTGCTGAATTGTTAAAAATAGAACAAAACAAAAGTTGAACTGTAGAACCATTATTTGCGTATAAGGCACCTGCACTTGATGTTGCGCTATTGTCTATAAACGAGCAATTTATTACAGTAACGTTAGCGTTACTAGTGATATACATTGCACCACCATCAACACCACTATTATCAATGAATGAACATTTTGAAAAGGTTGCGGTTGAATTGCTTATTTCGGCTGCTGGGCCATTTAAGTCTACGGCATTATCTTGGAATAAACAGCTTTGAAAAAGAATATCGCTGGAGTTATTTGAAATTCTCACCTGGCGAGTGTTGGAATTTCCATCGTCAAAACCAATTCCTAGAAATTTTAAGTTTGAAGAAAGGCTTATGTTAAAGAGGTTACCAGCGCATCCTGCAGTAGGGGAAATTTTAAGATGTTTAGGATAAGGTCCAATTATGGTGAGATTGTTTTTCTCAAAGAAATCGATAGGTGAATCTAAGAAAATGGTGCCTTTTACCGCTATAATTATGGTGTCATTTGATTCTGCTTCTGAGATTGCGTCTCGCAGACTTCCATCACCACTGTTCGCAATAGAGGTTACTATAATTTCACCTGAGTGTGAAAGATTAGAGTAGAAAATTGAAATACCAATTATAAGTATGTATAGATACTTAGCCATGACATTGTATTAAATCGAAAATCAATTGTAGGTTGAATTTTCGATGAGTAGTTAGTGGTTTGGTGTAAAGTTACGTAAGTTTCAAACCTTTTGTTTCCATTTTTAGGTAAATATTAGATTAATTGTACTATTTAGTAGATGAATAAGAGGTAAAAAAAAAGAGCAACGTTAATTGCTCTTTTTTCATGACGGAATTTTGTTGTGTTAACTAACCTCAACTTCTAATACTTTAACTACAGGTTTTAATTTATATCGTTCAGATCCAGTTTTAATAATTGATTCATGTGCATTAAAATCAAATAAGATTTCAATTTCATCTCCGCTCTCAACAGTTGTATTTAGATTCATTTTTAAACCCGTTTTATCTTGACTTGTTAATTCTAATGGATAAACAGCCTCATCAATTACGATATAATTATTCGTTCCTAACATAAGTCGCATTTGTTGAAGTTTTCCAGTAGGAATTTCAGCTTCTTCTGATAAAATAGTGGTGACACTATCTTGTAATAAAAGCAAGTCGTAATTACCAGTCTCGGTTGGTAAGCTTACCCAGCCGTTTTCGTCATCATCCTCATTAGAGAAGTGAATTTGAACATCAATAATTTCTACACTAACCGTATCATAATTGCCAGGTTGATCCGTCATTTTGATTGTTAAGTTTGCTGTGCTATCTTCTTTATTACAGCTGATCATTAAGGCAAAAAATGCGCATGCATAAAAACTTTTTATTATTGTTTTCATCGTTATTTTATTAGATTTGATTCAAAGTTTGAATTGTTTAAAGTGTAAATTTTACACCAATACCTGGATCTAAAGATCCGTAAATTCTGCCATTGGAAATGACTTCGATGAAAGGTTTTAAATCTAAGCTTAGTGCTACGGGGACTTGTGGAATTTTAAATTCTAATCCCACTATGCCATCTACACCAAGTCCAAAATTGTCATTGTCGTAATAATCGTTTCTGCGATGTCCCCATCCATAGTAACTGTTATTTGTTCTTGCTGAAAAGTGACCTCCGGCACCATAATACCAGTTTAATCCTGCAACTCCAAATGCTGAGGTGTGATTCTCGTATAAAGCTGTTAAGGTAAAGCCATGGTGCCATAAACCAATAATTCCTTCAATTGCAGCACTTCCTCCGAAAAAGTGTTTAATGGTTAATCCAGAAGTTTCTCCACCTCTTAATCCAATAGCAGTGTTGTAACTTGTACCTAAGGCAGGGGGAGGAGTCATAAATTGTTGATGTACTTGGTTTTGTGCTTGGATATTTATCGAACAAAATAATCCAGCGGCAAGTAAAAAGTTTTTAATTTGATGTTTCATAATATGTGGTTGTTTGATTTATTTTAATAAGTCTTGAATAACAGCACCAATTCGATTCATGGAACTGACATTTTTATCTACATACGCATGAATTCCGTCTTGCATTAGTTGTTTTACGGTCTGCGCATTTGTCATCTCACTTTGGACGATAACTTTGCATTCTTTGCAGTGCTTTTTAACTTGATCCAGAACGTCAGAGCCATTTAAGGTTTCTACTTCGTGCGGGTTGAACAGGTAGTAATCTAATAGTAATATGCTAAGGTCGTCATCCAATTCTTCAATACAATCATGAGCCGTTGTGTATGAGGCTATGTCGAAAGAAAAATCTTTATAGATATCCTGATTACAAATGGTAGATACATATTTGGTCAAGCTTTTGTTTTCATAAACATTATCTTCAACAATGGCGATTTTTATATTTTTTTTTCTCAACATAATATCTTTTTCAAAATACTATGCGAAGTAAATGCCAACTTACATTTGCGGATTTATTTGTTTGTAATACAGAAGCTTAACTAATAATCACCCTGAAAGATATTTTTCAAAATGAAAACAGATTATTCAAAATGAAAATCATTTATCGTTAACTTCATTAAGTAATCGGTATACTGTAGTTTGGCCAATGGCCAGTTTCTCCGCAATTAATTTTGTGTCATTATTGTAACGTTCCATATACTTTAACACAATTCGTTGCTTATATTCGCGCATCGTCATTTCTTCTCCCATTACGTCAGGCAATGCATCATTTGGATTTCCTATACTGATATCGTCGGCTGAAATTTTTTCAGAATTCGCTAGAACAACTGCAAGCTCAATTACAGATTTTAATTCCCTTACATTCCCCGGCCATGTATAAGTCATTAATTTGTTTTTTGCAGTTTCAGATAACGGCTTTAACGGCATTTCATTTTCCTTACAAAAACTTTGGATAAAGGAATGCGCCAAAAGGAGGACGTCATTATCTCGCTCTCGTAATGGTGGCAGCACAATTGGAAGACCAATTAACCTGTAATACAAGTCTTGTCTGAAATTTCCGTTTTTCACTTCTGTTAGTAAATCACGGTTGGTTGCAACAATGATTCTACAATTAGTTTTGACAGGTTGATTACTACCAATTCGTACAATCTCTTTTTCTTGAAGTGCCCTTAAAAGTTTGGCTTGGAAGTTAATGTCCATTTCACCTATTTCATCTAAAAATAAGGTTCCCCCATCTGCTTCTTCAAATTTTCCAATTCGTCGAGAATTTGCACCGGTAAATGCACCTTTTTCATGTCCAAATAATTCACTTTCGAAGAGCTCAGCAGGTATTGCAGCTACATTCACTGCCACGAATGGTTTTGATTGTCTGTTGGAGTTGAAATGTATTGCTTTTGCAACCACCTCTTTACCTGTTCCTGTTTCCCCATTGATCATGACAGAAATATTGTTGTTAAGCGCTTTCTGTGTCATCTCAAAAACGCGTTGCATCTGCTGACTATTTCCAATGATGGAATTTTTGAAAGTGTATTTTTGCTTAACTTCTTTTTGAAGTTTTTGAACTTCTCTACGTAGACCTAAATTTTGCCGAATATGTTCTACAGTCTTTAAAAGTCTATCACGAATGTCTTTAGATTTGACAAGGTAATCGTAAGCGCCTTCACGCATAAGACCGATAGCCGTTTCTATTTCTTCTTGTTCCGAAATAACGATGACCTCTGTGCTCGGACTATCTGCTTTTATGGCGTCAATGATGTCAAAACCGTTTAAATCAGGCAACCGATAATCTACGGTTACTAAATCTGGTTCACGTTCCAACTCTTTTAGCGCGTCTTTACCATTTTTAAAACTAACAATCTCATAGTCTGGATTAAGCGAAAGTGTATGTACGAGTAGTTTGTTGTACCATTCGTTATCCTCGACAACGTAGATTAAAAAGGAATTTTCGCTCATGTGGGGTTTGTTATAATTATGTTCGGTTTGCTTCAAGTTCTTTGCGAACAAGTTTTATGGCAATTTGACCATCTAATTTTAGCTTTTCTAATAATAATGGTATCGCCTCTAAATTGTTTTTGTTACGGCCAGAATTTTCTATTTCTTTTAATGTTTGGTATAGCGTTTCAATATGAAAATGTTTGCAAGGAGAAGAAATTTTATGTGCCCACTCGGCCATGTTTAACCAATCTTCATTTGCGATTGATTTTTCAATTCCTTCAATCCCTTCCTCAGTTCCTTGGATAAAGATATCCAATAATTCACAGTAAAAAGTAGAATCTTCTGCACTAAGGTGTTTAACTTCTGTAAAATCAATTTTTAATTCATTCATCATCACTGTTTTTTTAAGACTTTGCTTATTTCTTCTAACACGGTTTTTTTATTGAATGGCTTTGCGACAATCCCGTTCATACCCGTAGCGATATATCGTTTTTTATCTTCGTCGGTTAAAGCCGCGGTAAGTACGATAATTGGAATGTTCTTATTTACTTTATTTTTTTCGTTGGTTCGTATGTTTTTTGTTGTTTCAATGCCATCCATTTCGGGCATGTGCATATCCATTAAAATACAATCGTATTGGTTGTTTTTGAGCTTTTCTAATACTTCTGTTCCGTCTGATACGGATGTTAATTCAACGTTTTCTTTTCTAAAAATTGCTTCGAGTAATTTGCGATTAAATGGTTCATCATCAGCGATAAGTATTTTTAGATTTTGAAAATAGATTGGTGTAGTTTCTTTTGCTGGTTTTTTTTCTGGTTGGTTTTCTTCTGTGCCTTTAGTATAAGGAATTTTTACGATAATTTCGGTTCCATTATTCTCTTCACTTTTCACATTTATTGAGCCCTTTTGTAATTCAATTAATTGTTTTGTAATTGAAAGACCGAGACCAGTACCTCCGTAATTCCTAGCTGTGGACGATTCAGCCTGTTCAAATTCCTCAAATACGCGTACCATTTGTTCTGGCGACATCCCTATTCCTGTATCAATAATGTGAATTTCAAGTTCTTTTTGGTTAGGGGTTATTGGGTTGAGTTGCGCTTCAATAGTGACAGCTCCTTTTTCAGTAAATTTTACGGCATTACTGACTAAGTTGAGTAGGATTTGGCGCAATCTAAAATCATCTCCCATTAATAGTTGATCCAAATCTTTGTCCAACTTGGTATTTAAAGCGATGTTTGATTGACTTATTTTTGGTGTAAATAAGTTGGCTACATCCTCAATTAGAATTTTTGGATTAAATGGCTTAGCTTCAATTTTTAGTTTATTGTTTTGAAGTTTTGAGAGGTCTAAAATTTCATTGATTAGTTGCAGAAGATGATCGGTAGACTTTTGAACTACTTCTAGCTGGTCTTGTTGCACGCTGTTGAGTGGACTTTGAGATAGTTGTTCGGTAAACCCTGCTATTGCATTCATTGGAGTTCTAATTTCATGACTCATATTCGCCATAAATCTCGCTTTTGCACTTGCTAAATTTTCGGCGTCAATTTTTGCTTTGGCTAGAATACGTTTGTATTGATTGTTATTTTTAACATAGTTAATTATGGTAAAAGCCATAAAGATTAATAAGAATCCTATTGCAATGCAAAAGATCACCACTTGTACATTCGCTTTTTCTATTTCTTTTTGAGCATTTTCAGTTCTTTTGGCCAATTTATCAGCCTCAATAATTTCCATATTATCTAAAATAGTTCGGATTGAATTTGTTAAAATCCGATCTTCTAGAATCAAGGCAATTTCTTTGTCAATAATTTTGTTGCTGATATATATTTCTTCTTTTTTAATGTCATCCAGTCGTTTGTTAACATCAGTTAGCAATTCTTGGGTAACAACAGTTTTTTGTAGGGTGTCAGTATCAGTATTGGGTTTTTCTGTTTGGTTTTCTTCTTCCTTTTTTTTATTCCAATTAAATATGCGCCATTTTCGTTTTTTATTTTTTTCTTCTGCATCAATCTCTTTCTGGGTATTGGCAGGAGTGATTACTTTTTCTGAGTCTGTAACAACTTCCTCAATTTCAGTAGAAACTTTTGCCATAGTTTCTTCTATTTCGAATTTATTTTGATAGGATAGGAGTTCATTAAGTAGACCGAATTTTTCATCAATTAGAACACTCAGGGTATCTACCAAAGTATCATTTTCAGGATGTCCTTCTCTGAGGTCGTATAATAGATTGAGTTTGTCGTTGACCCCAATAAAAGTTTCATCAAAATGAAGCATAAAAACGGGGTCTTGGGTTAAACTATACGATTTTATACTGTTCTCCGCGTCCGATAAATCATTCCTTAAGCCTTTGATTGTGACAAGTTGCATGTCGGGTCGAACAGCATCATTTACAACATCTACAACATTAGCGTAACGTTGATAGGTGTAAAAACCAATTATACTCACTAAAATGAGCACAACAACCATGGCTCCAGAAATTTTAAATTCGAACAAGAACGGTTTTTTCATATACTAAAAATGACGAACGCATTTCGTGGGGCAAATTATGTTTCAAATATAAATATTGTTGCGGGTTTAAACTAACTTAATTCGGGATACTTTTCCTTCGCATACAGATGAATAAAATCACAAATTCGTTGGAGCGATTTGCCATCTTTGGCTATAAATGCCTCAGCTTTATTTTTGTTTTCAGTCAATCGATTTACTGATTGTTCGTGTAAAGACATTAGTGCAACTTTACAAGCACTATTATGTTGCTTCAACGGTGGTATAACCACATTTCCAGTAATTCCGCTTCCTAAGAAATAGTCGATAAAAGCAATGTCATAAGCATGATGGAGGTTTAAATAAAGGTCCTCTACATGTTGATAGACATTCAGTTTAAATTCTATATCACTATTTGTGTTATGTTTGGCGAAGCATTTTTCAATTTGTGCTTTGATCAGTTTATTGTAAAATGAATTATCCTCCAAAACAACAATTTTTATTTGACGTGTTTTAATCTCGATCATATCTCCTTTTATGTAAAAATTCAGCAAGGCTTGTGCCACAGCTGTGCCTCTTTATGCTGTGCGCCTTATTTTCTGTGGTTATTGAGAGAAGTATAGCCTAAATTTCATGTGATTTTTTTTCATTTTGAAAACAAATTTTTAGATATGAAAAAATAAATAACCCGTTTTGTGAAATGTTGAATTCTTAAGTTGTTGTAATTCAGTTAGTAAATTTCAATTGTCAGGTTTTGGCAAGATGACTGCACTTACGTTGATGAACTTAAAAAATACAGATTATGAAAATGAGAAAAGAAGCAATAGGATTTTTAGCGGGGACAGTACTTTTATCCTCTCTATTTTTAAGTTGTGAGAAAAAGTATGATGATGATAATACCATTGAATTGACGTCGCGTAAGGAGCGAGTAGCGAATACTTGGATTATCAGTTATGCAGAAGATGATGGCGAAAATGTTTCGTCTAACTACGATCAATACGAACTTTATTTGAATTCAGATGGAGATGCTACTCTCGATGCAGATTATACAGCATTTGGAGTTACTTATGAAACATCCACAGAAGGAACTTGGGCATTTAGAAATGATGATGAAGAATTAGTACTTGATTTTGAAGATGACGAACAAGATGCAGATTATCAAATACTTCGCTTAAATAATGACGAATTGTGGGTGTTGAATTTGGATAGCAATATTGAGTTGCATTTGTTGGAGAAATAAGCAACGTCGCGTCGTAAATTATTAATCAAAAAAAGAACTAAAAAATGAAAAATTTTAAAAGAACAGTAGTAGTATTTATAGGACTAATTGGTATGGTGAGTTTAACAGCTTGCAAAAAGTATGAAGAAGGTCCAGTGTTAACTTTGAAAACTAAAAAGGAGCGTGTTGCAAATACATGGGTTATTGAGCAAGCTTTTCGTAATGGTGAAGATGTAACTGATGATTATGATGAGTTTACTTTGTTAACGACAAAAGATGGTGATGCTTCTTTGGCTGCTTTGTATTCGTTCGGCGACTTTTCGTTTGAATATGAAACAGATGGAACTTGGGAATTTCAAAGTAACAAAGAAAATCTTGAATTAGATTTTGATACGGATGCGGCTGATGTAACTTATCAAATATTAAAATTAGAAGAAGATAATATGTGGGTGAGGGAAAAAGGTGGAGAAGACGAACTGCACTTAATGAGCAAGTAGTTCGATTCGCACTAAATTTCCTAAGGCTTCCGGTAAATCCGGAAGCTTTTTTTTTTAAATAAAAAAACCGCCCTATTGAAAGGCGGTTTTCTTTTGTGAAAAGGGGTTTATTTTTTTTCTACTGGAAAAGAGAAGTGTGCTTTTTCCCAGTTAAACTCGACAGCTTTATCTGTTACATCAAATGCTAGAATTTCGTGGTGATCGTTTTCAAAACTTGGTGTTACTTCAAATCTTAAAACATCTTTTTCGGGTTTATGGTCATAAGCGCCCCAAACTCCGTGTATTTCCTTGCTCCATTCTTCATTAAGAATAATTGTCCATGTTTCAGAAGATTCTTGAGGAATAATAAATAAAGCATAGGTACCAGCAGTTACGGTTTGTCCATCAATTAAAACATCGCTACCGAAGGTGATGGCTGTAGCATCATTTGCCCCTGCGCGCCATACTTTGTCGTAAGGAACCAATTCTCCCCAAATTTCGCGCTCACGAACGGATGGTGCACCAAAATCAACTTCAATTTCTACATCGTTAATAGTGCCTTTCGCTTGTTGACGAGGACTTTTGGGTGCTTCAGGGATTTCCTGAACTGGGATCTTTGTTGAATCAATGAGTTCTGTTTCATTATTTTCAACCGTGTTTTCTTCATTTGAGTTTTTTGCTCCATTACAGGCATACAAAAATAATGGTGCTAATACTAGGTAACTAAGATTCTTCATAATTATTTGTGCTTTCCAACAAAGATAGCAGTTATTACTATATTATTGAAGTAAAGTTCTTGTTTGGTTTGTTTAATTTCTTGATGTTCAAAAGATTTAAACATTTCCTATAAGACAAAGTTTTTCTAAAGTTGGAACGACACTCCCACCTTTTGGTTCAATTGTTACTGCGAATGCATTCGCTTTATTTGTTGTTTTCATCATCGATACATCACCCGCTTCATTATTTTCGATAATACCCATGTCACGAGGTTCTCCATCAATTAAAACCCAAAGTTGATACGATTCATTAATTGATAATTCAGGTAGGTTTTTTGAGATAAATAATGTTTGCGATGTACTTTGATTCCAATATACTTCTGCTTGGTTGTCCGGGTAATTAGCTGTTCCGCTCAATTGAATTCTTGAGGTGTTAACATTTGTAACAAATTGGAGACTATTATCTAGTTGGCTAATTAGTTCATTAGAATAGTTATTCTCTAATTGTAGTTGGTTTAATTGTCTGTTTAAACTATCATTTTTAGAAACAAATAACTTGTTTTGAAATTCTATTTTGTTAAAATCTTGTCTTAAGAAAAAAGTATAAGTTCCCAATGCGATTAAAACTAAAATTGATGCCGCAGCATAAAATTTTGTAGACCCTTTTTTAGGGGTCGTTTTAAGGGGTATGATGTTTTGGTTTGGCTTCACTTGTTGGGTTGCCCGAATTGCTTTCATTACCCTTTGTTTTAATTCGGGTGACGGTTTTTCTTTCGCATTTATCGCCATGTTTTCAATGGCTTCCTGAATTAAAGTTATTTCAGCTTTAATCTCTGGGTAAATTTTGGACATGCATTCTACTTCTTGGTGTTCTTGTTTAGAAACACTCCCAAATACGTAGTCTGCAATGATACCTGAAGCTATATACTCTTTTATATCCATGTAGCTAATAGTATAAATAGTTCTTTTAATCCTTTTAAAGCTTTACGTGACCTTGTTTTAACTGTTCCAAGCGGAATGTTTAAAGCTTCAGCGGTTTCTTTTTGGGTAAACCCTTTGAAATACATGTATTCGATAATTTCTTGTTCTTGTGCTGGTAGTACTTTTAATAAGTCGCTAATTCCTATCTGTTCAGTATTTTGTGAAGTTGTTCCCAGTTTAGAAGTTACGTAGTTTGATTCGTTTTGGATTGAGACAAGTGTTTTTTTTGAAGTTTTTCTGTAAATATCAATAGCAGTATTTCGATTGATATTGAGTATCCATGTAAAAAAACTTCCTTTCGTCGAATCAAATGAGTGAATCTTAGACCAAATTTTCACAAAGGCATCTTGAACAGCGTCTTCAGCTGTTTTACGATCTTTTAGAATTTTGAAACTAATTCCATACATTGCTTCTGAATAGGCGTCGTATAGAGTTTCAAAAGCGGCAGCATCGCCGTTTTGTACGGCTTCTATGGTTTCTTTAATTTCTGTCTTACTTAGCAAAATCGAGTTTTTATGTCAAGTTACGTTTTTTTTACGTACTGAGTTAATATAACAATTCGTTGCCCTTCAACCTTACCTTCGATATAGGTAGCGTTTTCGGGGTCTAGAGTAATTCGTCTTACAGCTGTTCCTCTTTTCGCTGTAAACCCTCCTCCTTTTACGTTTAAATCTTTAATCAAAACAACATTGTCGCCGTTTTCAAGGCGAACACCGTTACTGTCTTTATGAATGATTTTTTCATCTTCTGATAAATTTTCCCCAGTGGCTGCAGCCCATTTTAAAGACTCATCATCTAAATAAATCATCTCTAATAAATCTTGGGCCCATACCTCAGTTTTAAGTCGATTAAGCATACGCCAAGAAACAACTTTGACAGCATCATGCTCGCTCCACATACTCTCATTTAGACAGTGCCAGTGATTCTTATCTAATTCGGAATTCTGATTGATTTGCTCAGAACAGACTTGACAAACAAAAACACTATCATTAACCGTGCCTTTAGAATGAGGTGGTACCTCGTAGATACTTAAATCCACTGATGACCCGCACAATTCACACGCGTTATTTGATCGTTTTTCTAAACTGGCTCTTAATTCACTCATGATAGATATTTTATTCGGACAAAATTAGGATAAATATTCAACGAATTACTCCTCGTCTTATTCGATTTGGTATATTCAAGGGATCAAATGAATCATTTAAAGCAAATAACGCAGGCAAAGATTGATGTACGATTTTATTCCCGTGCTTTAATCAAAATTGTGTTTATGGTTACTGATGTATTTCCTGAGAATGATACTGAAGGTCTGTCTCCGCTAATGCGAAAAAAAGCATTAGGTATTTCCTCATTTTTAACGCATGGAACTGTAAAGACTGATTTGGATGAACAAAAACAAGATTTTTTAACGGTGATGGGGGAGTTGAGAGATTTGCTCAAATTGGCAACAATAGCACAGCATTTGAAATACTGCAGTCCGAGTCATTTAAATGATGTTCGTGCAGGAATATCCAATGTGATCGACCGATTGGATAAACTTGTTATTTTAATTGGAGGTTTTGAGAAATAAAGTTAAAGCTGTTCCTTTTCGCGTTGAGTTAAAAAGGATAAAAATTGATTAGCGTATTTTCGCTCTTCTGGGGTTATAGGTTCTTCAGCAGAAATGATTGTTTCAGTAATAGAACGAAAAAGTTCGGCCAATTTTGGGCTTAAGTGAAAATCTCCAAGATGAAAATCATGTAAGCCACCTTTCATCATGTCAATAACTGAAAATGTGTTTTCATGCTTCCATTTTTCAAATGTGATCAGTACAAGATCTAAATCGACCTCATTTTCGATTGCAATTTTTGCAATTTTTCGCTCTAAAGCTTCTATTTCAGATTTGTCAATTTTACCGTCTGCTAATGATAGCGCCAAAAGTATTCTGCCAAAACCATAATACATATTGTCTTTTATATCCATGTCAATTTTCAATAATCAGGTTAATACTAGCAAGTTCTTTCACGTTGTTAATTTATTTGAGCGATTAATGATGCGGTCTATAGAATCGATTAAAAATCTCGTCTTTGCGCAAGGAAAAATCGAATAGAAATTTTCTAATCTGCCCATATTGTTTACCAAGATAATGATAAAAACATCCAGAACAGTAAGCCCTCATTTTTTAAATGTAATTTTTTTGGACTAGTTTATAGTTTGATAACATTGGATTAACGTGTTAAATATATCTGTTTTACAGTTTTGTGTTTTGAACTTTTATGGATACGTTTTATTTAATAGTTGTCATTTGTTTAGTTGTACTTGCAGTTGCTGATTTGGTTGTTGGAGTTAGTAATGATGCCGTTAATTTTCTAAATTCAGCATTTGGTTCACGGGTAGCAAAACGAAAGACTATTCTCTATGTAGCTGCTACAGGTATTTTGATTGGAGCGGCTTCCTCGAGTGGAATGATGGAAATTGCACGTAAAGGAATTTTTAATCCAGAAATGTTTTCTTTTGCCGATATCATGACCATTTTTTTGGCGGTTATGATAACAGATATTTTATTACTTGACTTGTTTAATACGTTTGGAATGCCAACAAGTACCACAGTTTCAATTATGTTTGAATTACTTGGAGCGGCATTTGTGGTAGCAGTAATCAAGATTATTTCAAATGGTGATTCAATGTTGTTAATAGGCGAATATTTAAATACGAATAACGCAATATTAATAATAGCGGGAATTTTTCTTTCAGTTTTTATTGCGTTTTCATTGGGTTTAATTGCTCAGTTTTTTACGCGATTAATATTTAGTTTTAATTTGAACAAGACAGTACGTAAAAATGGGCCTATTTTTGGTGGAATTGCTATTGCGACAATTGCCTATTTTTTGTTGATAAAAGGAATGAAAGGAAGTACTTTTATCTCGATTGAAACAAAAGAATGGATCAATAATTACACCGTTATTTTAATGGGTACCATTGTGCTGTCCAGTATTTTTATTTGTCTGGTTTTGACTCACTTTTTTAAAGTGAATGTGTTGAAATTGGTCGTTTTATTCGGAACTTTTTCTCTAGCCATGGCATTTGCGGGCAATGATTTAGTTAATTTTATTGGTGTACCCTTGGCAGGATTGCAGTCTTTTCAAATATTTCAAGCGTCAAATCTTGCAGCTTCTGAATTAAATATGGGTGTCTTGGGAGCTCAAATTCAAACAAATTCATTGATTCTTTTTGCGGCAGGAGTAATTATGATTCTTTCACTCTGGTTTTCTAAAAAGGCACAAACCGTTACTGAAACAGAAATTAATTTATCTCGGCAAAATGAAGGTTCAGAGAGGTTTAAACCTAATTTTATTGCTAGATGGATTGTTAGTGGTGGAATCAGGTTTAGCACTTTTTCAAAAAAGTTTATCTCGGATGAAGTGGCGAATAAAATTGATGCACGCTTTAAAAAATCTGCTTCGATAAATAAAAATGTAAAAGAAAAACCCGCTTTCGATTTAGTGAGAGCCTCTGTAAATTTGATGATGGCAAGTGTTCTGATTGCTTTTGCTACGTCTCTGAAATTACCGTTGTCTACAACTTATGTCTCTTTTATGGTTGCAATGGGGACTTCTTTGGCGGATCGCGCCTGGGACCGAGATTCTGCTGTGTACAGAGTTGCGGGAGTGGTAAATGTTATTGGAGGATGGTTGGTAACTGCAGCTGTGGCTTCAACCGTAGCAGGTGTCTTGGCTTTAGTCATCTATTTTGGTGGGGTCTTTGCGGTTGTTTCGTTAATGATGCTAACTGTAGCATTGATTTTAAGAAGTCAATTTGTTCATCGAAAAAAAGAACGTGAAAAATCTGCCGTATATAAAAAATTGGAGAATCGCGAACGAATATCTTATGATGATGTTATTGCGGAAAGTCGAGAGCGTATATCCTTGACAATGTTTAAAATTAGTTATGTCATCAAAGATTTGATAGTAGGTTTAGAGGTTGAGGATAAAGTGAAAATAAGTAAAGCTAAGAATGAGGTCGAATTGTACCGAAAGAATTATGAAGAATTATCGGCAAGTTTTTATTATTATTTACAGAAAATTGAATCAAAACATGGTGCTGAAGGCCGTTATTATATTCATGCCTTAAGCTACTTGAATAATATTAGTGGTTCTGTTTTGGTGATGGGGGAAAAAGTTGACAGTCATGTGAGCAATTTTCATTTACCGATGCAGACAGTTAAAATGAACGAATTAAAAGACTTGGCTAATCGTTTAAGTCATTTGTTTATTGAGATTTCAGATTTAATTCTTGAGCGTAAAGGAGGTTTAACTGAGGTGTTGCAGGAAGAAAGTGAGGTTCTTTTAACGCATATTGAAAACCTCGAGCTAGTTCATCTGTCCAGAGTTAAAAACAATGAGAGCTCTGCTAAAAACTCAATGCTTTACTTGTCGATTTTATTAGAATGTAGAGATATGATTGTTGACTTCTCTGGTCTTATTAATTTGTTTCAATCAATCAGAGAAAATGAGCCGCCAATGGAGCCGATTGATAAAGTGAAAATGAACAAGTCCAAAACTTCGTTAAAATGAATTTGATTTTTAGTGAATAAATTAATGTGGGATAATACTTTGATCCTTAAATTAATCGACATTCAATTTTTTAAGTGTTTAGTTTGATGTTTTGGTTCTAAACTTATGTCAATTTTTGGCATAAGTTTTGAGCATTGTTATATTAAAAATGGCATGAGAAATTTGTTGTTGTTGGTGGTGTTTACTGTATTTTCAGTATATGGTCAGGATGGAAATTCTGGGGTGTTTTATAATTTGGATCATGCTTTGGCGCATCCTAATGATGTAATTGAATTAGATTTAAGTAATCAATCAATAAGCCAGTTGGACTGGCGTATACGAAAATTGGTAAATCTTGAAAAATTGGATTTGTCCGAAAATCACTTGCGTGAGATTCCTTGGGAAATTCGTTATCTAAAGAACTTAAAAGAACTTGACTTGTCAAAAAATAAGTTGCGAGAAATACCATGGGAAATAAGGTATTTGGATGGACTTGAAGAATTGGATGTATCGCACAATGAGCTGAAAAAATTGCCTTGGCAAATTCAGTATTTGAGGCAACTCAAAGTCTTTGACGCTTCACACAATGATCTGACTCAAATTCCTTGGGAAATTCGTTATTTGAAATTGTTGTATGAATTGGATTTTAGTCATAATTACCTCACTGAAATTCCTTGGCAAATCCGTTATTTAAGTAGTTTAAAGGAGTTGGATTTATCCGATAATCAAATCACAAAAATTCCTTGGGAAATAAGGTATTTAGAAGGTTTGCGAAAACTTGATGTCTCGGACAATAGAATATCGGAACTTCCTTGGCAATTAAAATATTGCAAGAATCTTCGTAAGCTGAAAATTAGAGGGAATTCGATAGAAAAAATACCTTACGAAATTAAATCCAAACCAAACCTGCAGATATACTAATTGTATTTCTTTTTTTCATCTTTGTATTTTTATTTTACACTGAGGTATGAATTCTGTATGGACTTTTTTTAATGACTATTCACTTTTATTGATTGAAACAGTTGCCGCAATTGTATTATGGGTTGTATTAAGACTTGTTTTAGGTCAAATTGTAAAGAAGCGATTGAGATCTAGTGATTTTAGTGAGATACGAAAGAGAATGGCAATGAAAAGTGTCAATTCGATATTGAATATCGTTTTTATATCTACTCTCATTACGGTTTGGAGCGTTGAGCAGTCGCAGATTTTAGTTTTTCTTTCTTCTGTAATGACTGTTTTAGGAGTAGCTTTTTTTGCTCAATGGTCCCACCTTTCTAATATTACTTCGGGTATTATTATTTTCTTTAATACAGGCACTAAAATTGGCGATGAAATTCAGATTATGGATAAAGAATTTGATATTAAAGGAGAAATTTTTGATATCGGAATTATGTTTTTCAAAATTCGTACCAGGGATAATGAAATAATATCAATTCCAAATAACGTCATACTTCAAAAAGCGATTAAAACGACTGATAGTGCTTTAATTCATGAAATTGAAGAGATTGAGGAAGGAAATATTGATGAATAAAAAAAGAGCTGGTTATTAGCCAGCTCTTTTTTTTAATGGTTTAGGAATTATTGTAGTATGATACGATGCATTTCACGGTTGTTAGCCGTGGTAATTTCAACAACGTATGTTCCAGTAAGTCCAGATAAATCTATAGTTGAGATTTCAGTTGTTAAAGAATTGTTTACATAAATTAATTCTCCAGTAATCGAATAAACCTTAACTGATGATACTTGCTCAGATTCAACTTCTACGTAGAACAAACCAGTTGCAGGATTAGGGTATACCTTACTCATTTGAATAGCAAAATTTTCCTCTATTCCCACCGTTGCAATTGTTACGCATGCTGATGTGTCTATGCATCCATTTTCTGAGGTAATTTGAACAGCATATTCTCCATTCTCTGAAGCAATAAACTCTTGTTCGTTTGCACCGTCGATCAGTGTAAAATCATCGGCACAATCTAACCATTGATAAGTAGCGTCTGTTGCGTTGGCTGTAATAGTTGGATCAGTAACTGTAACGGTAACGTCAACTGTTAGTATTGTTAAGTTTAAAGTCACAATGCTATCGCATCCATTCGCTGCACCACCTTCGATTGTATAGGTAACATCGTCAACACTTTCTGTGTAGGTTTCACCGTTAATCCATTCGAAAGAAATACATGCTTCTTGAACATCCGTTCCTGTAGCAATTTCATTAATAGTTAAATCTAAAGTTACGATACTGTCACATCCATTAATTGCACCGCCTTCGATTGTATAGGTAACATCGTCAACACTTTCAGTGTAAGTCACACCATCAATCCACTCGTAAGAACCGCAAGCAGTTTGAACATCAGTTCCAGTAACAGCCTCATTAATTGTTAAATCTAATGTTACGATACTGTCGCATCCGCTTACCGCACCACCAACAATTGTGAAGGTAACATCGTCAATGCTTTCTGTGTAAGTCACACCATCAATCCACTCAAAAGAACCGCAAGCAGTTTGAACATCAGTTCCAGTAACAACCTCATTAATGGTTAGATCTAATGTTACGATACTGTCGCATCCATTAACTGCACCACCAACAATTGTGAAAAGTACATCATCAATGCTTTCTGTGTAAGTCACACCATCAATCCACTCGTACGAACCACAAGCAGTTTGAACATCCGTTCCAGTAGCAACATCATTAATTGTTAAGTCTAAAGTTACGATACTGTCGCATCCATTAACTGCACCACCAACAATTGTGAAGGTAACGTCGTCAATGCTTTCTGTGTAAGTCACACCATCAATCCACTCGTACGAACCACAAGCAGTTTGAACATCCGTTCCAGTAGCAACATCATTAATTGTTAAGTCTAAAGTTACGATACTGTCGCATCCATTAACTGCACCACCAACAATTGTGTAAAGTACATCATCAATGCTTTCTGTGTAAGTCACTCCATTAATCCACTCATAAGAACCACAAGCAGTTTGAACATCCGTTCCAGTAGCAACATCATTAATTGTTAGATCTAATGTTACAATACTATCGCATCCGTCAACTCCGCCACCTACAATAGTATGTGTAGCGATGTCAATGCTTTCTGTGTAGGTCACACCATCAATCCACTCGAAAGAACCGCAAGCAACTTGAACATCGATTCCTGTAACGATGCAAGGAGCGTTAACCGATTGAAGTGTAATATTATTTATACCAATTTTTGGAGAAGAACCAGATCCACTACCTCTGTCAGAAGCGAAGCTAATTGAGAATGTTGCTCCCGGAGCTATTGAAATTCCGGTAAGCGTATAAGTTTGAATGTCCGGTGATCCTGCAGAGCTAGATTCGTTGTATGCCCAGTCTAAATCACTTAACGATTCACCTAATGAGGTGGTAACAGTCCATCCTGGTAGGCGACTTGTTCTGTGAAAAACACTGAATGCTTCAAAACTGATATCAAGTTCTGTAATTGCAGATCCAGTATTGTTTTCAAATTCTCCGGTTAACGTTAAGTTGTCAGCGCTTCCTGATGGTTGGTAGCTGTAACCAGCTCCCCCTACACTATAAACACCTCCAGACGTGCCTTCTGGGTCAGTTCCTCTGTACGCTGTTGTTTCTCCAGCATGAGTAAATCCGGTGGGTAGTGTACCTTCCCAACCGTTAAAATCGGTGGTGAAATCTACGTTGTGCGCAGAAATATTCACTTGACCGAAACTTGTAGCTGTTGAGAGTACAGCTATTAATCCTAGTAAAAGTATCTTTTTCATTCTTTTTTAGTTTTTTTTGAATAAAATGAATTGCAAAGATACCTTTCTGGAATGGATGAACTTAAATTAAGTGAGTTATTTCCGTTTTAATTAAAGGTTAAGAATTGCTTAATAAACGGAGGGTGTTCTAGCAATTACCGTCAATAGCGCAGCTGTCTCCCTTGGTAATGTTCAAATCGTTACGTTGCGTTGATTTCCAGTCTTCATAGGATTTTTTTAAAGTATCCTCGAATACTTTTACATCTTGGGCACCTGAGATGGCGTATTTTCTATCGAATACAAAAAAGGGTACACCAGTTAGACCTAGTTGTTGTCCTTCTTGTATGTCACGTTTTACTTCAAAATGGTATTCTTCATTATCAATCGCTTCAGCTGCTATAGATTTAGATAATCCTATTTTACTAGCCGTTTCTAACAAGAAGTCCTTATCATCTGTATTGTTGCCTTCTATAAAATAAGCGGATAATAATAATTCTTTAAGCTCATTTTGTTTATTGTTTTTTTTGGCAAGATGTAATAAGGCATGTGCGCGCATTGAGTTAGCTACCACTGTTTTGTCATAATTGAAACTTAGACCTGCATCTTTAGCCATATTAACGACATGGGTGGTGGCTTGGTTAGTATATTCCATAGTCCAGCCTTTTGATTTTGCAAGGTGTTCAATTGCATTTACAGATGGGTCCGTAATAAGGTCAGGCATTAATTGAAAACTTTTCCACTCAACTTCAATCACATCCTTGTATTCAAAATTATCAAGTGCCTTTTCAAATTTTCTTTTTCCTATGTAACAAAAGGGGCACATGATATCGCTCCAAATCTCAATTTTCATAATTTACATTTAATGCTTCACTATTTATATTAGGTGCAAATCTACTGCTTTTAACTGTTACAATAGTATTTAAATAAACTATGATGAGGTATACTTTGGTATAGTGTTGAGAAAAAAAACTTCGCGAATTCAACTGCCTAATATGAATTGTATAAAAAGAAAATGAAGTTGATTTAAGGCATTTTTTAAATCCGCGAAGTATTAAAGTTTAAATATGGTTAAGGAGTTCGGATAGTTGGTCAAAAATGTAGGTTGGGTTTGCTGTTTGCAGTTGATTTCTGTTTTGGGCTCCCGTAGTGACGCCAATGGTGTATTTGCAATTGGCGGACTTTCCTTCTGCAATGTCGACAATAGAATCGCCAATTTTAGCTACATGTTCGCTAGACGTGATTCCGGTTCTGTCCATTGCTTTATAGATCATATCGGGAAAAGGTCTGCCTTTTTCTACATCATCTGCAGTAACTAGTGTGTCAAATTCGACACCTTCTTTCCAATTGAGATTATTTAAAAGGCTTTTAGCGGTTATTAAATCGTAACCCGTATTGAGTGCTATTTTTATTTGTTTTTCTTTCAACGTCGTAAAAAGTTCTTCGACACCTTTAAATGATTTTACAGTGAGTGTAGCATAGGCTTCTTTTAAATTTTCTTTAAAGGATTCAAATATCGTGTTGATTTGTTCGTCCGTTTGTTCAATATCTTTAAAACGTAGTACGTCTTTAATGGCTTGTCTTTTTTCTTTACCAGCACAATTCACTAATACTTCGGTCAGCGTGAAATTGAAATTGTATTGGTTTAAAGTGTTTTGAATTGTTTTGTAGACCACATTGTCTTCATCAATAGTTGTGCCTGCCATGTCAAAAACAACAAGCTTAATTTTTTGGTTCATATTTTAGATTGATTATTTAAAAAAATAAATGACTAACATTTCTGCAGGTTCATTTGTGTTGTTGATTGGAACGTGAGGGATGTTGCCATTGTAGTATAGCAGATCTCCTTCTTCCAGTTTAAGTACTTCATCGTCCAGATGGTAGTCGATTTTTCCTTTTATGATGTATTTTAATTCGTGTGCTTCAGTGGTTACTTTGTCTCGTTCATTATTAGGGTCAATCGTTAAAAAGTTAACTTCGAAGGAGCTTGGGCCAGATGAGGCGTTCAGCCCAAAAAAATAATTAAAGCCAATGCTTTTGTCTTCACGGTCAATTTTTGTGCGGTCACCTTTTTTTAAGACGATATAAGATTGTTCGTCTTGTTGTTCAATTCTCTTAAAAAAATCGCCTAATGGATAGTTCAATTTTTCAATAAGTTTAATTGTAACGTGTAAAGAGGGAATAATTCTTCCGTTCTCTATCCTTGAAAGCATTCCTTTAGAAATTCCAGCACGATCGGCAAGCAGTTGAATTGTTAAACCTTCCGAAATTCGAATTTCTTTAATAAGTCTTCCTATCTGAGTAATGTTATCGTGTTTTACCATATCGGGGGCAAATATATGTATATTTTGTTTCTTATAGGTAAACAAAATGTGACGTAACGTAAACTTAACAATTAATTCACCAATTCTATACTGTACTAAAAATGGGCTTTATATAATTTTGACACGTAAAACAAAAAACAATAAATGTTTCGCAATAGTAAACAAAGGGTTTCAGGCTTGTTAACAAGAAATACACAATTTTTTACATTGTGGTGTTTTGTTGCTTCGTTTGGCGCGTATTTTTCAATGTACGCTTTTAGAAAGCCTTTTAATGCTGCTTTATTTTTAGATGGCGAAAGTTCTTTTTTGACTTCTAAGGCGTTTTTTATTATTGCTCAAGTTTTGGGTTATATGTGCTCAAAATTTATTGGTGTGAAAGTAATTTCTGAGCTTAAACCAAACCAAAGAGTGCGATTAATTCTTCTATTAATTCTAATAGCTGAGTTTGCATTATTCTTTTTTGCTATTGCTCCGTTGTCCTTTAAATTCATTTTTCTTTTTTTAAACGGGTTGCCTTTAGGAATGGTGTGGGGAGTCGTATTTAGTTTTTTAGAAGGAAGGCGTGTAACGGAATTTATTGCTTCTGGACTTTGCATTAGCGCAATCGTTTCATCAGGTTTTTTAAAATCTTTTGGGAGATATTTTATTGAGGAAATTGGTGTGCTAGATTTTTGGATGCCATTCTTGATTGGATTAATCTTCGTGCCTGTTTTCCTGTTTTTTGTATGGATGTTATGGGTGATACCTAAACCAAATTCCGATGATATACGACTCAAGAAAAAACGTGTGCCAATGACGAAATTGGATCGGTCAAATTTTTTAAACCGCTATAAATTTGGTTTACTTCTCCTAATTGCTTCTTATGCTATGCTTTCCGTGTTTAGGGATTTTAGAGATAATTTTAGTGTCGAAATTTGGTCGCAGATTAATGAAAAGGCGAGCTTGTCTATTTTTCTTGAAACTGAATCCATTGTAGGAATTATTGTCGTCTTATTAATGGGGTTATTCGTTTTTTTCAAGAATAACACAGCTGGACTAAAAGCAACATTCTTAATTATTGCTTTCGGATTTGCAACCTTAATAGTTTCAACACTTCTTTTTCAACGTTCAATTATTTCTGGCTACGAGTGGATTATTAGTAGTGGTGTGGGACTATATATGTCATATGTTCCGTTTCAAGTTGTTATTTACGAAAAGTTAATCGCTTGGTTGAATGAGCGTGGAAATGCTGGGTTTTTGATGTATTTGTCTGATAGTACGGGCTACTTTTTTGCCGTCGCAATCCTTACAGGAACAGAGTTTCTTAAATGGGAAGTTGATTGGTTAAATTTTATAATTAATGCCGCCTATTTTACAGGGATTATAGGTGTGATTCAACTGCTCCTATCATTTATCTATTTCATGAACAAAGAAGAGATTTCAAATCAAACAATTAAAGAAAGTTATGAGAAACACAATGCTTAAAATTGGAGGTGTTTTGCTGCTGCTATTGGTTTGCGGTAGTGTTAAAGCGAACGATTCGGACAGTTTAAAATTGGACAATATTGTAATTGCTTTTGATAAAGTTATTGAAGAGCATAACTATGAAAAATATGCTTTGTATAAGAAGGCATTTATCGAACAGGTTCAAAATTATGATGTGATCAATGAAGCCTACCTGGATAAAGTTTTAGTTGCGGCCAGGTATTTTAGAGACCCGCATTTCACCAAGATTATTTTTGACCTCTATCCTCAAAATGAAAAAAACATTTGCACTAAAAATTGTAAACACCACCATCACCACCACAATCATCATCATAATTAGACTCAAAATGAAATTAAAGCTATTATTAATACTGTTATTTATTCCCCTTTGTAAAGGATTCGCTCAAGTAGGTGCCGTAAAAGGTGTTGTTACTGATCAAGGCGAACCTGTGCCTTATGTTTACATTGAAATAGATTCACTTAATCTGAAAACGAAAGCAAACCTAGACGGCTCCTTTTCCCTCAATAATGTGCCATATGGAGAGCATCAACTCAGGATTTATTTTACGGGTTATATCGATTATTCACAGTTCA
Source organism: Crocinitomix algicola (assembly GCF_001661595.2). Classification (GTDB taxonomy): domain Bacteria; phylum Bacteroidota; class Bacteroidia; order Flavobacteriales_D; family Crocinitomicaceae; genus Crocinitomix; species Crocinitomix algicola. The sequence continues at coordinate 40,660 of NZ_LYPF02000010.1, read as the reverse complement.
TTCTGGTAGAGAAATCTGAAATGATTTTACCAAGTATTGAGGTAAGTGATGCTAAGAATAGAAATTTAGCAAAAGTTACAGTAACAGAGAAGATAAGAAACAGTCCAGTGAGGGGGAATTACATCCAAAAGATGGAAAATTCGATTGGAAATGTAGAGTATGTTGGCGATGGTGAAATGCCGGCATACAATGCTGCTGAAAATTTACAAAAAATGCCTTCGGTTACTGTGATTCGAGATCAGGGTGAAGGACGTTATATGTCGGTGCGTGGCACACCAACGGATTGGAATAGCGCTTTAATTAATGGAGATCGTTTGCCAGTAGCGGATGAGGAATCAGAGACCAGAACAATGGCTTTTGATGTGTTATCATCTGATTTACTTGATTATATTAAGGTGACGAAAGCTTTAACACCAGATATGGAGGGTGATGCCATAGGTGGTGCAGTCAACTTTATTACGAAAACTTCTCCGGACTCTTTGGAATTGCGCTTAAACATAATGAGCGGATATAGTTCACAAGCTCAGAAACCACTCTATAACATCAGTCTTTTTCATGGCAGTAGATCAAAGAATGGAAAGTTTGGTTATCTAATCAGTGGGTCGATGTTCCAGCGAAATTACGCTACTGACAATTTTGAAGTTGTTTATGGTTCTAATTTTAATCAGGGTGTTAATCGGTTAGAGTTAAGAGATTATATAGGAGAACGAACAACTGCCTCTGGTAATATCGCGTTGGATTATACTTTTAAGAATAATTCTCAAATTTATCTTAAAGGGTTAACGGGCTATTTTTTGGATGCTGAAAGAAATCGGAAAATGCGTTATAATTATGCAGTCGGAGCGGGATCTACAGTTAGTCTTCAGCATATATATTCTCAAGCAAATTCATTGTTGTTTGGAGGAGAATTCGGAACGAATTTAAATCTAACCAATAAATGGAAACTTAATTTGAAATACGCATATTACAATAATCGATTTGAATTTGGTAATGTGCCTTTTGGAGGTAATGATGAAAGAAACGGATACCAAGTTGTAACCTTTGAACAGTATAATATCAACTATTTAGATCAGGTTTATCTTGATAAATATGGTAATGCCTACAAGTCGGATGAAAATGGAAACCCTATTGATGAAAAAGGGAATCAAATTACAGACCCAACTTTAGAGTTGGCAAGAGTAAAGCTTCTTGGAAAAGATAACCCTTTAGGAAACGGAGACGATTGGAACAATATACAACCACAACCCAAGCAAGAGTTGAAAGCTGAAGAATTTGAATTTGCCAATGCTTATACAGAACTAAATGAAACTTGGGAAAGAGATCCTTTAATTGCCAATATTGATTTGTCATATGAACCTCATAAACGACTTAATTTAAAATTAGGGGGTAAAATTAGGTTTAAAGAAGGGTATCGAAAATTGAGTCTTCACGAATGGAAACAAAATTTTAATGTCTATACAGAACCACTCTTTTTAACCGATTATTCGCATAGTAATTTGAATTTGAACGGCGGTTTTTTACAGGAGTTAAATCAACCTTATGAGGGTAAGTTTATGCCGTTTTTGAATGAAGATGTTTCTGATAATTTTATTCCGAATTTGGGTGATACATTAAGAGAAGACCCTATGAATCCTGCTCATCATAGTTATTACGAATTTGTAGGTGCCTCATACCGCTACACAGAAGAAGTGTATGCCGGATACGTGATGGGCGATTATCAAATAACAGAAAAACTGAGTTTTATTGGAGGGTTAAGGACGGAATATACCAATTTAAATATGGTTGGTGATTCGCTTCAAGATGGTGAAGATGATTGGTTTTTAGCAAATGTATACGATGTTCCAAATGTAGGCTATAAAGTTGTGCCAATTGATGATGATCCATATGCAGGAGAATTGGAGCCAATAAAGGAATATACAGTGGGTTATCCAGTTGTTGAAGTAAAAACAAAACAATCTTATTATTCCTTATTACCAATGTTCCACTTGCGTTATGATTTCAATAAGCAATTGGTATATCGTGCCGCTTTAACTCGTTCGTTCAGAAGACCAAATTTTATAGAAACCAAACCTGGCTCTCCAATAATTGATTTTTCTAATCTAGAATTTAATCAGGGTAATCCTAACTTAAAACCAGCTTATGCCTGGAACGCTGACTTAATGGTTGAGTACTATATGCCAAATGCAGGATTACTTTCAGGAGGAGTTTTTGCTAAAAGAATTAATGAACATATCTATCGAACAATAACGGCGGACAGCGATCCACAAACTGGTATTATTTATAAATCTTACCAAAATGCAATTGATCCGATTACTATCCTAGGAGCAGAGGTCAATGCACGAAAATATTTTGATTTTTTAACTGGTGTTGTAAAGAATTTTGGACTTGAATCAAACTTGACATATACCTATTCTGAAATGAATTTTCCTGGTCGAAGTTTTAAACAGGCATTGCCGCTCCAGCCTAAATTACTTTTTAATGGTGCGTTGCTATATACGGATAGACAAAAAGGGTTAAATATACGTTTGGCAGCTAATTATACTGGTGGTTATTTGATGGAAGTAAATACTTCTGCAATTCAAACAGAAGATGGTGAAATCGGTTTAATTAATGATAATACAGAGTATGATGTTTACATGAAAGATAAATGGTCGCTGGATTTCAGTGCCTCTTATAAAGCGTTTCAATTTTTAAAATTTTATGTGGAATGTACAAATATTTTAAACACGCCACTTTATATCTATCGGGGTCAAACTTATCGACCGGTGCAGGTTGAATATTATGGCTTCCGACTAAACCTTGGATTAAAATTCGATCTCTAATTCTCAATTAAAAACAAAAAACAATGAAAACAAAATTCAACACTAAAATTAAATTAAAAGCCGTGTTTATGGCGTGTGCCTTATTTGGCACATTTAGCCTTAACGCGCAAGATGAACATGATGAGTATAAACTACTTTTCATAGGAATAGATGGCGTGCGAGCAGATGCGCTAAAGCAATTAATGGATGATGATATGATTCCTATTATGAAAGAATTGTTTGCTACAGGGACTTATACATTTGATTCTTGGCACCTGGGTGTAACATCTTCTGGTCCATCATGGTCGGATATGTTAACGGGTGTTTGGGAAAATAAACACGGTGTTACGAACAATAGTTATACTGGAAGTGAATATGATGATTATCCCTATTTTCCAACTCGTGTGAAAGAATGTCGTCCTAATGCGAAGGCTGTTCAAGTTACTTCTTGGAGTCCCATGAGTGATAACGTTTATAACGATGGATGGGATAACAAATTAATTCCACCAACGGACGATGCTTGCGCTCTTGCAGCAGTATCTCAATTAATTGACCCAGATTTAGATATTCTTTTTGTTCATTTTGATGATGTCGATGGTGCTGGACATGGAAATGGTTTTAATCCAGCTATTCCTGCATATATGAATGCTATAACGTATGTTGATACAAAAGTAGGGCAAGTTATTGAAGCCGTTCAAAGTCGTGCTAATTATGGTTCTGAAAAATGGGTAATAATGTTAACTACCGATCACGGTGGTACGGGAACAACACATGGAGGAAATTCTGATACGGAACGTCATATTTGGTGGGTAGCAAACGGGTATGGAATTCCTTCAATGGAAATTACGGGTGCAGATCCTGGTTCATACCAATTCGGAGATACTCCAGATCCAGAATTAATTCAGTCAACTCCTGTATTAACGGATATCGCTGTAACTGCAATTGATCATTTAATCCCAGGGTCAGACTGTGAAGAGAGTCATGCCGATGAATGGAAACTTGATGGAAAATCATGGTTGGATGAAGGTAGTTTGTATGTTGAAGGAAATGATTTTGAAGATGCTTTGGATGTTACTGTATATCCTAACCCAAATAATGGAGTGTTTGATGTGGTAGTTACTTCTATCGATAATGTTCAAACAGAACTTCTATTGTTAGATGTTGCTGGTAAAGTAGTTTATCGCAACACTCTGGCAGAATTCAATTCGTATAGTAAGTTAAGAATTAACCTACAAGATTATGAAAATGGAGTCTATGTGATGCAAGTTAAAAACGGAGATAAAATAGTTACTAAGAAAGTGGTAAAACACTAAAATTTAATCTACCTGAAATAATCAGGTACAACATCTTTCAATTATGAAAAAAGTACTTTTTTTGGCAGCAAGCTTTTTTGCTGCAACTGGAACTGTATTGTCTCAAGGTCCGAACGAGGCTTTCGATTTATCGGCAAATGCAGTAGCCAAAAATCATATCGATATGGGAGACCTTCCTATCGGTGAAACTGATTTTACACTTGAATTTTGGTATCGTGCTGGCGGTGTGGCCGGAGATCCTGCAATATTCTCAAATAAAAATTGGGATTCTGGAGCAAACACAGGATTGAATATAGCGATACAAGGGGGCGGAAATAATATGGATATCAATTTCAAAAGTGAAGAAGGAGAGCGAGTAGATTTAAACATAACCAGTATTGATTTTACATCGCGGTGGCATCTTGTCAGCTTGACGTTTGATCGTGATGGAGAAATGATGGCTTATGTTAATGGTATATTACAAGTGGCTGAAGATATTTCTGTTTCTCCAGGAACTATTGCGAGTGAAAACACCTTTAAGTTAGGACAGGATGGTACCGGATCTTATGGAGGACAAGATCAGGGTCAATTTGATGAAGTGCGAATTTGGTCGGACTTAAGAACGGAATCTGAAATTCGAAACAATATGTCAACTCGCTTAACAGGAGCAGAAGAAGACTTGATTCTTTATTATACATTCGATGAAGAGACCGATGAAAATGTTACTTCGTTGACGGGAGCTTATCACGGAGAAATTATTGAGTTTGTCGCAGATAATAGGTCTTATTCAGGCGCGGCTATTGGGGATGAAGTGACAACAATTTATTCGGAAGAATGGGATGGTGCAGAATTTGTATTGAGTTCTCCAACGGGTACGTGCACAATTAACGGTTTTACGGGTGAATTGTTAGGTTTACAATTCTATCGCATAGATGGTGCTCCAAACTCTGATGATGGTATTTATAACCTTTACGGAAATGATAATTATTTTGGTGTTTATTTAATTGAAGGTGAATCGGTATCTTATGACTTAAAGTATGAATACGCGAGTTTCGAAGAGGCTTTGACGCATGAAGAGGAAGTATATCTTGCAAATCGTCAAGACAATTCATATATGACTTGGTTTAATGCAGATGCAACTATAGACTATGATGAGGATGAAATGAATCTAAACTATTCTAACAGTGCAGAGTTTATATTAGGTTTTGATTATTTAGGTGAGCCAGAACCGGTTGATGATCACCTCGGTGCAGGGATGAGCTTAGATTTTAATGGAACTAATAACTGGGCGGATTTATCAAATGGTAAAGTGTCGGCTGCCTCTTTAAATCTTCCTGTTGATAGTATTACTGTAGAGGTTTGGGTGAACCCTAAAACCTTTAATACTTGGAATGCGGCAGTTGGATTTCTTCAGGACAACGGTTCATTCGAACGTGGATGGGATATCGAGACAAGGGATGGCAATAAATTTGCCTTTGCTTTAGCTACAGATGGTGCACTAACTTATCTTGAAACTGAAGGTAGTTTTGTGGTGGATAGATGGTATCATGTTGTTGGAACGTATGACGGGTCAATTCAAAAAATATATGTTAATGGTCATTTAGAGGCTGAAACTGAGGTAAATTCTGGTCCAATTGATTATGCAGATTCTTGGTTAGCAGTAGGAGCTTATAAAGATGATAATGAAGAGATTCACTTAAATGCTGAAATCGATGAGGTTAGAATTTGGAACGAAGTACGAAATCCAGAAGAAATTCGTGATATGATGTGCGAAAAACTTGACCCAAGTACGGATAATTTAGTCGCTTATTACCAATTCGATGAAACTGAAGGTTTAGAGGTTGTAGATGCGTCTGGACACATAGCAAATGGAACGATGACGGATATGATGATTGATAGAAGAGTTGAGTCTGGAGCTCCAGTTGGTGATGAATCGGTTCATCTTTATGATGTGGATTGGACAAGTGAGGAATTAAACTTATCGCTTGTAGGCAATGGTGAATTAACTGTTAAAGTTCTTGAAGAAAATCCTTATGGTGTGCACATTTATCGTGTTGAAGGGGCGCCAATTACTCCCGACGAATTTCCTTTGATAGAGTCAACCGCGGGTTATTTCGGAGTTTTTATTGCTGAAGAAGATGAACAAGAATTGGCAAAATACAAATACGAATGGGACTATACCGAATTTTCAGAAGCTGAATCGGTTGAAGATGATTTGCTTGTTATTCAACGTCCTTCTAAAGTAGCGGAAATATGGTCGATTAATGATGCGAGTATAGAAGTGTTGGATAATGAAGTGATAGGTGATACTATGGCGTATCGCACTGAAGTTATTTTGTCTACAAATGTTGGAGTGTCATGTTCATTACCTTCTAATTTAGGATTATTAGAGAACACAGAATCGACCGCAACAATTAATTGGGAAAATGGCGGATCTGGAATTTCAAATATTCAATATGGTGTGCTGGGATTTGATTTAGGCGAAGGTGAGTTCCTAAACAATCAAACGGACGATTTTGAGCTAATAGAAGATGTTGAAAGCGATTTGTTATATGCATTCTATGTTCAGGATAGCTGTGAATCTGGTAACAGCCCTTGGGTGGGGCCATTTATTTTTACCGCTGCTCAATGTGAAGAACCTGCTGATATAGTAATTGATCCGATTACTGATAATTCTGCAACAATAAATTGGGATGGAATGAATGGAACAGATTGGACTTTCTCTTGGGGACTTGAAGGGTTCTTGGTGGAATTTGGTGTTATGACCACAGCTACGGAAATACCTTTTACTTTAGCTGGATTAACCCCTGAAACCGCTTATCAATTTTACCTTAGGTCTAATTGTACCTTTGATGAGTCAAATTGGGTAGGTCCTTTTGATTTTTCAACCTTAGAATTGGATGATACTGGAATTGATGAGGGTGAGTTTAGTTTTGAATTTTACCCTAATCCAGTGAATGAAATCTTATATATCAAAGATGCTCCCGCTGATGGAATTTGGATGCTGACTAATGCTCAAGGAAAAGTCTTGACAACTGGTGAGGTAAGTGGAAATAGCAAAATAGAAATTGCGTTTGATGAATTTGAAAATGGAGTTTACTTCATTCAAATGATTGAAGCTCAAAAAATAGTTGCTAAACAAATCGTTAAAAATTAATAATAAGCTTAAAAGCCGAATCACAGTGTGGTTCGGCTTATTGATTAAATTATGGTAGATGCAATAATTGTAGGTGCTGGTGTGTTAGGAACGTTTCACGCTTATCATCTTGCTTTAAAAGGTTATAAGGTAATCGTTTTCGAGAAAGATATCCAACCAAGAGAAGCAACTGTTCGAAATTTTGGACAAGTTGTTCCGTCCGGTTTTCCAATCGGTAGATGGCACGAATACGGAAAATATAGTACAAAATTATACAAAGAGTTACAATCTAAAACAGATATAGGTATTCGTAATAACGGTTCTTTGTACATTGCTTCTGATTCAAGTGAGATGGATGTGCTTGAAGAAATGAGTCAAAAATTTGCCGAAACAGGATATGCTTCTGAACTTTTTTCCAAAAATCAAGTTTTAAACTATTCCGACCGATTTAAAGAGGATTATGTTTTTGGAGGGTTGTTTTTTGAACAAGAAGTCTCGGCCGAACCGCGTAAAATGATCTTTGCTCTTCAAAACTATTTATCTGCTCAGTATTCGATTGAATTCCGTTATCAGTCGGCAGTCGTTAATGTTCAACCTTCAGGTAATGGTACAAAGGTTAGTTTGGCGAATGGCGAAGTGTACAATGCTCAAAAGACGTTTATTTGTAACGGACGTGATTTTAATTTTCTCTTTCCAACCTTGTTCAAATCAGCTAATATTGAAATTTCAAAATTACAAATGATGGCAACTAAACCGGTTAATTTCGACTTGAAAGGGAATATTTTAACTGGGCTTAGCATTCGACGATATGAGTCATTTAAAACGTGCAACGCTTATGAGCGACTTAATCCTTTAAATGCACATACGGAATTGCAAGAGTTAGGCATCCACTTACTTTTTAAACAACGAGTTGATGGAAGTATAATTATTGGTGATTCTCATGTTTATGCGGATGCTGCGATAGGTTTTGACACTGGATTTGATGAGTCGCAACTCATAAACGATAAAATACTTGCCGAAGCAAAGAGAATACTTGCAATGCCAGAAATCGAAATTGCAGAAGTTTGGTCAGGATTTTATAGCCAGATGAAAGGTGGAGAAGAAATATTTGAATACTCAATTGATGATTGTATTTATATATCAACTGCTATTGGAGGTAAAGGTATGACGGCCTCTGCTGGTTATGCAAAAGAACAAATAGATATTATTTACGGTTAAATTACTTTGGTACTCCGTTGAGGTTTGATCATAATTGCGAATTTTACGTTTCGTTCTCGCAGTTATTGGTCAAACCTTTTTTTGTTTTAATAAATCGTTGATTAAGAGCATGAAAGTGTAGGTGTTTGAAAAAAAGTTCAAAAAAAATGCAATAGATTTTAAAATCATCGTCTTTACTGTTGAGAAGAGCATAAGCTAAGTTTGCATGAATTCCAATTTGGACAACGAAAATAAATTAAAGGTCTTTTTTAGTGAGGAATATAGCTTGCTAAAAAAGTATGTAAAGTCCAGAATTGAGGAAAGTGCCGACCGCGATGCAGAAGATATCCTTCAAGATGTTGCAGTGAAATTATTCGCGCGAAATAATTCTTCACCAATCCACAACGTCGCAGGTTTCGTTTATGGTTCAATTCGTAATAAAATTGTAGATATTATGAGAACCCGTAAAGGAACATCATCTGTAGAATTTGAAGCAGATAACCAGCTGATAGAATACATTGACTGGTTGTATAATGAAGCTGATCAAGCCTACTCGGAACGAATGAAGCATGCTTTAAAAATGGCGATCGCTTCTTTAAAACCGAAGTACCGCGAAGTTGTTTTAGCCATTGATTTTGGTCGAATGACTTATCGTGAATTATCAGAAGAATTAGATGTTTCTGAAGGAACATTAATGTCTAGAAGACATCGGGCTTTAGCTATCCTCAATGAAATTCTAACTAAAGAAAAAAACGAAAATTAAAATTGATAAAATGGGAAATTTTTTTGAAGAGAAAATAAGTGGTCGTTCACCGTGGGAAATAGCGGGTTGGGTACTATTAGCGATTGTCGGATTTTCAGGGTTGGTCATTTTTTTTGGCTTTATCCTTATGTGGTTGTGGAACTGGTTAATGCCTGATTTGTTTGGATTACCAATAATTACTTTTTGGCAAGGAATGGGACTTTGCTTATTAGCTAAAATCTTCTTTGGTGGATTTGGCGGCGGCGGTGGAAGTAGCCATAAAAAGGAAAGTAGAAAACATAAAATGCATCGCGGAATCGCAAAGTCGTGCAAAGAAGAGGCAAAAGCTGAAATTTCTAAATGGAAAATGTATGACCAATTTTGGGAAGACGAAGGGAATAAAGCCTTTGAAGAATATGTCTCCCGAAAAAGAAATGAAAAAACAGAGGAAGAATAATGGAGCCCTTGATTTTTAAAACTAATATAATTTCAGATAAAGCTGTGATGTTGGTCGACGAAGTGTTCAGTCAAACTCCTGAAATTTATAATTGGCATGTAGATAGAGAAGATGTTGATCGGGTTATGAGAATTGAGCTAGCCGCAGTTCTGCCCGAGCAATATGTTATACAACTAATGAATAAGTTAGGATTCAAATGTGAAGTACTTCCTTGATTGTTTAAGGAATGAAATAGGTAAACGTTAAACAGAGGTCTTGATTTATATAGTTGCCAGTGCTGTATTCCCAATAGTAGTGTTCTGAATAGTAGATTCTTACCCCAATATTATAGTCAATGCCAATTTGATAGCGTTCCTTAAATAAAGTGGTTAGTTGTATGGTGACTTGGTTGTTGAATCGTTGTACTGGGTGGTAATGATCCGGATCTGTGACGTTTTTGATTTCATATTCGTAGAGTGGATACATTGATTCTTTTTCGGATTCGTAGTTCGTACGGGTCCTATATTTACCTGAAATAAAATAATTAACCTTATATCCAATACCAATCGTTTGGTTTATTTTTTCACCAATATGATAGTTTAATCCAAAAATTATAGGGATGGAAACGCGATGAAAAGTTTGTTTCCTTACACCATTAGATTCATAATAAGTGTCTTCTATTGTATTGGTTGATTGGTCGTAAAACGTTTGATAGCCCTTACTTTTTACCCTTAATCTTGTACCGACTATATTGTAGTTTACACCGGAGATGATTCTCAAGTGTTTCCCAATTTCTAGTTGAGGTCTATATCCTATCGTAAAACCGAGAAGTGGATAATAGTATTCTCTAAATGTATACTTGTCATTTTTATTGCTTTTTATATATGGAGCTTGAGCTGCTGTAATTCCTAAATCAAATCCCTGTCGAAACGTGATTTGACTTTCTCCTGGAAATGAACTTAATATAAAGACTAAAAAAAGTGTAAAAATTGGGCGCATAACTCTTTTTTATGTCTAAAATACAGAATTAATTCCGATCTAGAATTTCTGTCCACAGTTTCGCAGCTTTGCGATTTTCACCATTTTCATCCAATATTCCAGTATCACGCCATATCTTGCCTAAATCCTTTAGCGATACAGGAAAAGTTTCCCATAAAGCATCAAAATCACGATGGGCCCACCAAATAATGAATTTGTAATCGTGGTTATGCGCATTAATTAGTAAGGTGGAAAGATATTCTTCTTGTTCTTTTTCCGAACTCTTGATGTGAAGATTTAATCCTTCAACATTTAAATCATTAGCCAGGTGACTGGTTTCAACAAATGCAATTGGTAACTGGGTATGATCATGTAAAAAATCAAAAGCTTTTTGAAACTCTTTTCGTTTGTTTAAACCTTTAAAGAATGGATAAAAACTTATAGCGGCAAAATCCATTTCATTTACTAACTCATCTGTTTCTTTGGTGATTTCTGTCGCATTATCTGAATCATTTTCATACCAATTATGTAAGGTGACAGATTCTGATGTCATAATGTGAGGGTATAATGCTTTGATTGTTGTTCTGACGTTTGTCATTGCTAAGCGATAATCCTCCCATTCTTCTGGATTGTTAATTAGAAAGTCATTCGATTCAATTGACAGTACTAAATATTGAGGTTGAAAACCTTCAATTAGATAAATGATATGGTTGGTATAGGCGTCAACAATTACTTCGTCGTTTAGTTTTTCATAAATGGGTGGGTTTCCTGTCAAATCTTCCTTTATACCGTTGCGCGCATTGTTTAGAAAACTAACTGATAATAATAATTCTTGATCAAATGAACGTTGCGCAATTTTACCAGCAATATTTGCGGAGTATTCTTCGGGTAAAGGTTCTCCATTAATCCAGTGATTCCAAGGGATATAATCATCAATATGTTCGGCGTAAATATCTCCATTGGTTTTGACATAATTGTAAGTCGATGCGACATCATTCGGTTCAGGTCCATAGGGCCAAGTAGTAAACCCCATTTTAAAATGACGTTGTTCAATGAGCTTTTTTGGATTGTTTTTTTTACATGCTGAAAAAAGTAAAATAAATACCAGAAAAGGGATTGTGATTTTCATAAACATACGTTTTTGCGATTTGCGCAAATTACTTTTTTTAACTGCTTTAATCAATTATTCTTTTGACGTCTGCCCGCATAAATTTGTTACAAAGATTAAAGCTATGAAATATTTAATAATTACTCTTTTATCTCTTTTTGTTCTATCAGGATTCAGTCAGAATTCGGTTGATTTAGCCAATGTTTATTTTAGAACGTCTCCTTTTAATCACCAAGAAAACAAAGGCGGGCAAAAACATATGAATATTCTTGGGTTTGATGCTAAATTTCCACTTGTTATTAACCAGAATAATGTACTCGTTTTTGGAGCAGAACATCAACAATTAAAGATTCACTCTCTCGATAATGAGGAGCGGAGCACGTCTTATTTTAGTAATGGTTTGCAAATGGGAATAGAGCATCGATGGAATAAAAGGTCGAAGACTATTTTAATGGGGTTTTCAAGATTAAATAGTGATTTCAATTCGGTTGATATTTCACATTTTCAACAAGGTGGACTTTTATTGAATACAACTGCAAGAAGTGAAAAGTTTGAGTGGAAATACGGGGCTTATTATAATACTGAATTTTATGGTCCGCTAATCGTTCCATTATTTGGATTTAATTGGACAGTTAATGAAGTGTTTATGGTGAAAATGGTGTTGCCTGTATCTATTGATTTATCCTACAAAAGCGATAGTAACCTTGTTGCAGGTGTTCGTTTTGAAGGAGTGAATGCTTCTTATCGAACGAATCAAAATCAAAGTAAAACACCAGGTTACCTCGATCGTTCTGACAATAATTTATGGGCATATACTGAGTTTGAAATTGGAAAAAATGTTTGGTTTCACGTCAAGGCGGGTCATTCAATTCTGCGAAATTATACGCTGTATACTAATGATCAACAGGTGCGGGGTAAAGTAGGGCCGATAAATATCGGAGATTCTCGAGAAAATGATATCCATGGGTTTAAAGATGGACTGTCTCTTGAGGCACGACTTATTTATCGGTTACCGTTAGAATAATTGTTTGAGTATTCGGAAAAGAGATAATTGAAGATTTAGAATTAATTTTGAGCTAAATTTCAAGAATGATTCGTATCCAAAAACCAACACCAATAGACGTAGAAGGTTTAACAATACTAGCAAGACAAACGTTTGTGCAGTCCCATGGGCATAGTGCACCAAAAGGTGATATTTATAATTATCTTGAGAAAAACTATACAAAAGAACTGTTCATGCAAGAGATTGATAGTCCTGAAAATCATTACTTTTTAGTTTATTATAAGGATGAATTAGTTGGATTTTCAAACTTGAAATTGAATCAGCCTGTACCGAATCATTTGGGTAAATCAGCGGCAAAATTGGACCGAATTTACCTGTTGTCAAATTATCATGGGATGGGTTTAGCAAAAAAACTCTATCAAAAAAATGTGGACTTGGCAAAATTAAATGGGCAAGAAGGTTTATGGTTATACACATGGGTCGAAAATCACCGTGCCATTTCTTTCTATGAAAAGGAAGGGTTTAAAAGAATCGGAACTCATAACTTTCGTATTTCGACTAACCATGTCAATCCAAATTGGGTGTATTATTGTTCACTAATTTAACTATGTATTTCTGTGCCTGCATTGGTCTTGTTACGTTCTAATGGAATGATTTTTTTGATTTGATTGGTTCCGTTGACTTTGGTAGATACGCTGTATTTTCTTAGCTTTCTACGGTTAAAACGTTGAATCGCTTTTTGATTTTGCTGATAATAGTAGAATGTTAAAATAAGTGGTGCTGCGAATAAACCGATTAAAATACTATCTGATAAAAAGGTATGTGCTGTTAGTCTGTAAAAAAGAAAAGTAGGAAGAATAAAAGAAAAACCGAGGGCTATTAAGCCCAAATATATCCGTAAACGAATATTTATTACAGCTTTAAAGTCATCAACAGAAAGTTGTTCTTCTTTATTACAATTACAGCACCTTACTCGGATTTTTTCACCGTATTTTTTAGCAAGTTCATTTCTACTCTTCACAGAATAATGATGAGTGGTAATCTCTTTACAAGTGGAGCAAATTGTTTCGAGTGTCATAAATTTTGGGTTTATGACATTAATGTACTAAAAATTAAGGTATTATCCTAGTGTGAATCTGATAGGTAACGTAAATCTAACTCGAATTGGATGCCCATAGGATTTCCCAGGTTCCCATTTTGGCATGTTTTGAACGAGTTTAACTGCTTCTTCATCAATTGATTTGGAAACACCTCTCATAATGTGTACATCTTCTATACTTCCATCTCTCATAATGGTAAAGCCTACATACGCAATCCCTTGTTCTCCATTTTCTCGCGCCTCTTCGGGATATTCGATGTTTTGCATTATATAGCGTGATAAAGCACTTTCATTTCCATAGAATTTTGGATCAATAAATTCCTCGCCTTCATACGCAATTGAATTTCCTGAGGTATCATAAAACTCTCGTTTTACGGAGTCAATTGAGATAAATTCTTCTTGAGAACTCAATTGGCCATTTTCATAATAATACGTCCATACACCGGTTTTACTTCCTTTCGAATTAAATTTCCCTTCATACGCTAACTGACCGTTTGAGTGAAATCCACGCCAAGTATCAACTTCTTTGTTCTCTTCAAATCTACCTGAATCAATCAACGTTGAATTTGTCCATATTTCGTACACGCCATGTAATTTATTATCTAAATAACCACATTTTTTATTTAATTCTCCATCTTTCGAATAAAACTCCCATACTCCAGTCCGTTGATTGTTTTTATATGCGCCTTTACTTTCAAGATTTTGATTGTTATGATAATATTTCCAATTCCCTTCTTTTGAATTGTTCTGAAAATTACCCTCGTAAACAAGATTACCTTGATAATTGTATTTTTTGTAAAAGCCATTAATCGTACTCAGATCATTTCCTTTAAATATCCCTTCAAAACTAGGATAACGATCTTTCTTTCCTTGCGTGTAGTAAAAGTTGCTATCCGGTAGCTCCAACCGTTTAGAATAGTAGGTTGCTTTTTTCTCTTTACATTCATTCCAATCAAGGTCAAAATAACGAACGATTGTGTCATTTTGAGCATTGCAATAGGCGATAAATCCTGTAAATAGGACTATTAAGGAGTACTTCATTAAGTAGTTTATTTGGTGCAGCTTTGTACGGCTTCAAAAAATAGTTGGTGGGCGTCTTCTACAACTTCTGGGTAGTTGTCCGTAATTCCTTCGTCATTCGCTTTTTGATCAAGCTTAGATTGTGCGTTTCCATTGCAAGTCGCAACTTCTTCGATTAATTGATCTCCCTCTACTGCCAAATTATTAATACAGTCACATGCGGATAAAGCTAAACTTTCAGCCTCTGCATTTAACATTGTTTTTGCTTCAGATTCAGTTAAGGATCCACATGAACTAACTGCAAATAAAAAGCTTAAAAACGATCCGAATAAAATTTTCTTTTTCATTGTGTTAATTTTTGCTCACTAAAATAAGTATAAATTGGCAGCAGTTTGAACTTGTGTCCTCTATTTTTAAATGGATGGATTGTACACTATTCCAACATTCATTACGTTCATTATCCCTAATTTTGTACGTACAACATGTATATTTATTGATAAACAAGAACTTTATGTGTACTGCAACTTATTTAAAGGATAAGAAAGGACGAGTCATTTTCACGACTAACCGCGATGAGAACGTGAGTCGGCCGACCTCTCCGCCCGCAATTCATAATATCGAGGGTCAACGCTTATTATTTCCTCAAGATCAATTGGCGGGAGGTACTTGGGTTGCGATAGCTGAAACAGGTCAAATTTCTTGCGTGTTAAATGGTGCTCCAGATGAAGTTTCTTGGCTTGGTACTACTGCCAAATATAGCAGAGGACAAGTTTTACTCGATAGTTTTAAACGTGAAAACATCCAACAGTTCTACCAAGATGATTCAATCATGAATGCTCACCCGTTTACCCTTTTAATCATTCCGAAAAATGCAGATAAAATTAGTATAGTTCGATGGAATGGTAAGGAAAAATGGATTGATGAGGCAGATGCAAATCAACCCGAAATTTGGTCTGCTCACACCCTTTACCCCAAGGATCAACGTGAACGACGAGCAAGGATTTTTCATGATTGGTCGAATGAGCTACATGAAAGAACACCGAATGCGGTTTGGCAAATGCATCAATCTTCTGAAAATCAGAATGGTTTGTTGCTTGAAAATAGTCAGCATGTGAACACTGTTAGCACAACGCAAATTGTTTTAGGACAATCACATTGCACAATGTCTTATTTTCAAATGGATGAAGATTTGAAAACAGTAGAGGCTATGTCGATATGAAATTGCTTAAGCGTCGATGCCTAGTAGTTCTTTATCAATCGCCTCTTTAAGGTGTGGCTTTGGTAATGCACCTGCTTGCATCATCGGCTGTTTGTTTAACGGAATGAACAACATGCTTGGTATACTTCTTATTTGAAATACAGCTGATAATTCTTGTTCTGCTTCTGTGTCAACTTTATAAATGATTAGTTGATCTCCATATTCAGCAGCTAATTCTTCAAGAATAGGCGCAATCATCTGACATGGACCACACCAATCCGCATAGAAATCTATTAATGCAGGAACTTTGCCTTTGTAATTCCAATCTTTTTCGGT
Source organism: Crocinitomix algicola (assembly GCF_001661595.2). Classification (GTDB taxonomy): domain Bacteria; phylum Bacteroidota; class Bacteroidia; order Flavobacteriales_D; family Crocinitomicaceae; genus Crocinitomix; species Crocinitomix algicola. The sequence continues at coordinate 24,314 of NZ_LYPF02000010.1, read as the reverse complement.
TGTGTAATCAAAAACTTCTTTTTTGAACATTTCCGTCGTTAACTTAACTGTCTTCATTGATCTTTTTTGTGCAAAATTACTAAGAATTGAAAAGATGCATTGTAACAATTGTTACTCCTCCAAAAGTGTGCAGTTAGAATATTGAATTCCTATCAAAAAAAAATAAGTGTCAACATAATTTCTTAAAAATAAAAACGTTCGATTTTTGGTAAGTTTTGACGGTGTAAATCGTCATTAATATTAGATATTTAACATATGAAATTTCACACAAGAAAATGGGTAAAACCCGAAGATTTAAATCCCAATGCAACCTTGTTTGGTGGCAGATTAATGCAATGGATTGATGAAGAAGCAGCGCTGTATGCCATTGTTCAGCTCGAGAATCAAAGGGTGGTAACAAAGTTTATGTCGGAAATAAATTTTGTGAGTGCTGCTGAAAAAGGAGATATTGTTGAAATAGGCATTGAAGTAGTTAAGTTTGGAAAAAGTAGTTTGACCTTAAAATGCGAAGTTCGAAACAAAATGACCCGCCAAACAATTATAAAGATTGACAAGGTTGTTATGGTTAACCTCGGTTCTGACGGGAAACCTGCTCCGCACGGCAAAACAAAAGTGGAGTATGTAAAAGATCGTTTGGCAAAATAGCTGAAATTAAAAGATCAGGGAATTAGAAATTTAATGATTATTGGTGTCTTTTAGGGGAGGTTTGTTGATTATCATAACTACTTTTATAAAACCAAACTTAACTCACGTTCTTATGAAAGTGCTTTTATTTTTAGTTTCTATTTCAGTTACAGTTGTTTTTGGGCAAACAATTGAAAAAACAATTCGAGGTACAGTGACGGACAATGAAACATTTGAACCACTCATTGGAGCTAGAGTTGTGCTGTTGGGTACTGAACCTCTTATTGGAACCATGACCAATTTAGAGGGTGAGTTTAGACTTGAAAATGTACCGGTTGGAAGGTACGACTTGCAAGTGTCTTTTATTGGATATGAAAACTATTTACGACCTAACCTTGATTTGAGTTCGAAAGACTTAATCCTTACAATTGGTATGACGGAGTCTGTCAATATTATCGATGTCGTAACAGTTGAAGCAACTAAAAAAGGAGAAACTATCAACCAAATGACCACCGTTAGTAATCGGTCATTTTCCGTTGAAGAATCAAACCGATACGCCGGAAGTAAAAATGATGTTGCCCGTATGGCGCAAAATTTTGCAGGCGTTCAAGGAGCGGACGATTCAAGAAATGATATCGTAATTCGTGGGAATTCTCCTTCAGGTGTGCTGTTTAGAATGAATGGCATTGATATTCCAAACCCCAATCATTTTGCACGATTTGGAACAACAGGAGGACCAATTAGTATGTTAAACAATAACGTTCTTGCTAACTCTGATTTTATGACTGGTGCTTTCCCTGCAGAATATGGAAATGCGCTTGCGGGTGTTTTTGATCTGAACATGCGAAATGGTAACAATGAAGAGCACGAACGTATGTTTCAATTCGGGTTTAATGGCTTAGAGCTTATGCTTGAAGGACCTATTTCCAAGAAGAAGGGCTCATCTTATCTCCTTAACTATCGCTATTCAACACTTGGTTTATTTAAAGTTATGGGAATAAATTTTGGATCTACTGCTGTACCCAATTATCAAGACGCAAGTTTTAAATTGAACTTCCCGTCGAAAAAAGGATTAACTTCTGTTTTTGGAATTGGAGGGTTAAGTACCATAAATATCCTAGCAGAAGAAGCAGATAGCTCAGACTTATTTGCTCTCGATTTCAGTAATACACGTTTTCAATCAACAGTCGGTGTTATAGGTGTGTCTCATCGACAAAGAATCGGTTCAAAATCCTACCTTAACTTTGCTGTAGGTCTTCAAACTGCTATCAATAATGTTTTAAATGACACCGTTGATGCAAACTTTAGTAACCCTTTTACGACTTACGGAAGTAACTCAACGATAAGCAAACAAACGCTTGATTTATTCTATAATTATAAACTCTCGGCAAAGCACTTGATTAAAGTTGGATTCCATTCTGACCTTTATTTTATGAATTTACAAGACTCAGTCTTCACTAACCCAGAAGAAGGTTATTTTACACTGAGATCTTATGAAGGAGAAACATTTTTGTATCAACCTTATGTCCAGTACCAATTACGCCCAACGGCAAATATTACTTTAAATTTTGGAGCACATTTTCAAGGATTAACCTTGAATAATAGTGCGTCAATTGAACCACGTTTTGGTGGCGCTTATCAATTGTCTAATAAGGATCGAATAAGTATAGGTTATGGATTACATAGTCAAATGCAGCCCATCGAATTATACTTTTTGCAAACCAATATTGGAGGCGATATTCAAGAACCAAATAGAAATTTAGATTTCAGTAAAAGTCATCACTTTGTATTGGGGTATCAACGTAGGTTTCCGTTTGGTATTAATGCAAAAATTGAAGCCTATTATCAATACCTATTTGACATTCCAGTTCAAATTCAAGAATCTTCGTATTCCATTTTAAATTTTGGAGCTGATTATGTCAGTATTATTCCTGCAGATTTAAAATCTGATGGTACTGGTGAAAATTATGGGGCCGAATTAACCCTGGAAAAATACTTAGATAAAGGGTTTTATTTTTTAATTACAGGTTCAATTTACGAATCATTCTACACGGCAAGTAACGGCAACAAATACAATACGGCCTTCAACGGAAATTTTACAAGCAATGTTTTAATCGGTTATGAGTTTAGGTTTGCAGAAGGAAAAATGGCGTTAACGCTTGATGGTAAATTTATGATAAATGGTGGTAGACGGTACACACCAATTTTGTTGGCTGAAAGTCAAATCGCCGGTGAAGAAATTCGAGATCAAAATAATATTTTTAATGCAAAATATAGTAATTATGCGCGAGGCGATTTCAGGGTAGGTTTTAAAATTATTGGCAAAAATGTAACTCAAGAATGGGCGGTTGATATGCAAAATATTACCAATCGTAGAAATATTTTTTACCAAGAGTTTAGTGACAAATCAGGTTCCATAAAAACAACCTATCAAACGGGGTTTTTACCCATTGGTCAGTACAGAATCTATTTTTAATGATTGGGGCTTACCCCGGTGGGGTCGGGCTTTTCGTACTCGCCCTTCCAAACAATTGGAAGGGGCTCAAACACTGCAATCCCTAAGCCAGGCATTTGTGCGAAATATGAATAGTTTTCTAATTTTTTAGCCGTAAATTTGCACTCATGACGGTCGAAGAATTCAAACAATCCTATCAAAATTCAGATAAAATCAAATCTATTTCATCGCTTTTGCAAGAAGAGGCCGTGAAAATTAGTCTCAAAGGTTTGGTTGGATCTTCCGCGGCGGTAGTCGCTCATGGAATTTTAAAAAATGGAAACAGTTCGCACCTCTTTGTCTTATCGGATAAAGAAGAGGCTGCTTATTTTTTTAATGACTTAGAAAATTTGAATAAAAATGCTTCAAATATCCTCTTCTTTCCGCATAGCTACAAAAAACCTTATCAACTTGAGGAAATTGACAATGCAAATGTCGTATCTCGTGCTGAGGTTTTGGAAAGAATTAATAGGGGTAATACGAGCATAATCGTTACTTATCCCGAAGCGCTTTTCGAAAAAATAATTACCAAAAAACAATTCGCAAAAACTATTCTTGAAATCAAGAAAAATGAAACTTATGCCGTTGATTTTATTAACGAACTTCTCATTGAATATGATTTTGAAAAAGTTGATTTCGTATATGAACCAGGTCAATTTGCGGTTAGAGGTGGAATCATAGATATTTTTTCTTTTTCGAACGATGTGCCCTACCGTGTAGAGTTTTTTGGGGATGAAGTGGATTCTATAAGAACCTTTGATCCAGTTAATCAATTGTCTATTAAAACAATGAATCGATTAACTGTGGTGCCTAACATCCAAAAAAGAATAACTGAAGAGGTGAGAGAAGATATTCTTGCCTTTTTGCCAAACCAGACAAATATTTGGTTGAAGGATTACGCAATCACTGCCGCTACGCTCGATAAAGAATATAAAAAGGCACTCGATATTTATAATAATTTACCTGAATCGCCGGTAAATCATACACCACCGATTGATTTATTCTTTAACAAGGCACTCTTTGAAAAAAACATTCAATCTTATTCTATTATTGAATTTGGACAACGATTTGAATTTCAGGAGAATGATTTTCATTTTAATTTTAGTATTCAACCCTCGTTCAATAAAAACTTTGAACTCTTGATTGAAGACTTTAAAAAGCATGAAAAAGCGGGGTTTACCAATATGATTGTTAGCAGTCAAGCTAAACAGGTGGAGCGGTTATATGCCATTTTTGAAGATTTACATTCCAGTATTCAATTTACAGCACTTTCCTTTGCCTTGCATGAAGGGTTTATAGATAATGACCTTAAATACACGTGTTATACCGATCATCAAATTTTCGAACGCTATCATCGGTTTCGGCTCAAAGATGGATTCAGAAAAAACCAGCAAGCCTTAACACTAAAAGAAATATATAACCTACAAAAAGGAGATTATGTTACCCATATTGATCATGGTATTGGTCGTTTTTCCGGTTTGGAAATTATAGATGTTAATGGTAAACCACAAGAAGCGATAAGACTTGTTTATAAAGATAATGATGTCCTCTATGTGTCAATTCATTCCTTGCATAGAATTTCAAAATATACGGGCAAAGAAGGCACTGCTCCTAAAATGAATAAGATTGGAACTCAGGCTTGGAGCAATACTAAAAAGAAGACAAAATCAAAAATTAAGGAAATTGCGTACGACTTGATTAAGTTATACGCTAAACGTAAAGAAGAACAAGGGTTTGCTTATAGTCCTGATACATATTTGCAAAATGAATTAGAGGCTTCGTTTATTTATGAAGATACCCCAGATCAATTAAAGGCTACAATAGCTGTAAAAGAAGATATGGAGTCGCCATCTCCTATGGACCGCCTAGTTTGTGGAGATGTTGGATTTGGCAAAACGGAAATTGCTATTCGAGCAGCGTTTAAAGCAGTTGCTGATAGTAAACAAGTCGCTGTTTTAGTTCCAACCACAATACTTGCTTTGCAACATTATAAAACTTTTAAAGCACGTATGGAAGGGATGCCTTGCAATATCGACTATGTCAATCGCTTTAAATCAACCAAACAAGTCAACGAAACACTAAAGAATTTGGCCGAGGGTAAAATTGACATAATCATTGGAACGCATAAATTGGTAGGTAAAAATGTAAAATTTAATGATTTAGGTTTAATTATAATTGACGAAGAACAAAAATTTGGTGTAGGTGTTAAAGACAAATTAAAGCTTTTTAGAGCTTCAGTTGATACCTTAACCTTAACGGCAACACCAATACCTCGAACATTGCAGTTTTCTTTGATGGGGGCAAGAGACTTATCCATTATCAATACACCTCCGCCTAACCGACAGCCTGTAGATACCGAGGTGATCACATTCAATGAGGAACGCATTAGAGATGCAGTTTCTTATGAGGTTCAACGAGGTGGACAAGTCTTTTTTGTACATAATCGGGTACAGAATATTCATGAAGTTGGCGGAATGATTCAACGGCTTTGTCCTGGTGTTCGTATAGCCATTGGTCATGGTCAAATGGACGGAAAAAAGCTGGAAAATCTAATGGCTGATTTTATGAATGGTGAGTATGATGTGCTCGTTGCTACAACAATAATTGAATCAGGAATTGATGTGTCAAACGCAAACACAATTATCATTAATAATGCTCAAAATTTTGGTTTGAGTGATTTGCATCAAATGAGAGGTCGTGTTGGTCGATCTAACAAAAAAGCTTTTTGTTATCTCGTTGCTCCGCCGATGCATAACCTACCTTCAGATTCTAGAAAAAGACTTGAAGCAGTTGCCCATTTTTCAGACTTAGGGTCTGGATTTAATATCGCTATGAGAGATCTCGATATTCGCGGTGCTGGTAATTTACTAGGTGGTGAACAATCTGGTTTCATTGCTGACATCGGATTCGAAATGTATCAAAAAATATTAAACGAAGCGGTTCAAGAATTACGACAGAATGAATTTAAAGAGTTGTTCCAAGAAGACCAAGCTGTGGATGACATGGAGTTTGTTACAGATTGTATATTAGAGACCGATTTAGAATTATTAATTCCTGATACATACATTAATCACGTTGCTGAACGATTGATGATTTATCAAAATCTGGACAATTCCAATAACAAAAAAGATTTAGAGCAGTTTAAAACGGATTTAGCCGATCGTTTTGGTCCTATTCCTGATGTGGTGCATGAGCTGATAAAATCTATTGAACTGCGATGGATGGCAAAACAAATTGGATTCGAAAAATTAGTGATTAAATCAAGTAAAATGATCGGTTATTTTGTCGCTAATCAAGATTCTCCATATTATCAATCCTCACATTTTACTAAAGTTTTAAAATTTGTTCAAACAAATCCGCAGGACGTAAAAATGAATGAGCGAAATGGAAAATTGAGATTAATTTTTAACGGTGTAAAGTCGGTTTCAAAAGCAATCGAAAATTTGGAGCGAATAGGTTAGGAGCCTTTTGTTATAAATTACTTGAAAAGGCGTACGATTGATTCGGCTAGATTCTTAGCCGAATAAAAACAAGTTTGTATCTTTGAGCAAAGAAATTCGACTATGAACGAACGATCAAAACTGATGTACAAAATAATCTTTGGTTCAGTGATAATTGGAGCAACGATATTTTTTTGTTTTAGATTTTTATTAAAAGGACCTCCTTTTATAAAGGTGATGGCTTTAGGTTTGATAATAGCAGTAGTATACTTAGTCATTAATTTTATCCGAAAATCCACCAATAATTAATCAAAATTATGAGTACGAACAATCAAATCAATATCAATCCTAAAAACCTAGGACGCTATGTTGCGTTAGGGGTAACCGGCCTTATTCTATTAATATTGTTTTTTATGTCATGGTCTGATGTGAACCCAGGAGAACAAGGATTTATTTACCGTCCGTATGGAGGAGGGGTAGATAAAGAGGTTTCCTACAATGAAGGAACAATATTTATTGCGCCATGGAACGAAATGATTACCTATAATATTCGTCAGCAATCCAAAAATTATACTTCTGAGGTAATGGATATAAATGGAACCGATATTTCAGTTTTGGTTTCCGTTAATTATGCTGCTGAATCGGGCAAAATAGCACAGCTTCACTTAAAACACGGACCAGGATTTATCACTTTTATTGATGATAAAGCCAAAGGCGCAATAAAAGATGTTATTGGTCGATATACTTATGAACAAGTGTATAGCTCCAAACGTGAAGCGTTAGAAGGAGAAATTGAGGCTATCCTGCAGAAGGATTTTGAAGGAAACTTTATTACTCTTCACTATGTCGAAATAGCAGATGTGAACTTACCCGCAAATATCGCGACAGAAATAACGAATAAAGAGACGCAAAAACAAAAAAACCTAACAGCCAAAGAGAAACAAAAAGAACAAGAGTATTTGGCTAATGCAAAAATTGAAAAAGCGAGAGGTGATTCAGCGCTTGTTATTTCAGCAAAGTTTAAGGCCGAAGCAATTCAATTAGAAGCGGAGCAAATTTCTAGAAATCCTCAATATATAGAATTGAAGAAATGGGAGAAGTGGGATGGAATAGGATCACCTTATGGTTCTAACAATGTTTTTGGATCAGGTGTTTCAATTCTGAAGAGCAACTAAATAAATTTAGCTATTAATAAAAAATGCCCTTTCAATATGGAAGGGCATTTTTTATTGGTATAATTTAATGAATTAGCGAATAATCAATTTTTCAATGGTCTCAAATTTACTATTATAGAGTTTGATGTAATATAAGCCATCGGATAGGTTGTCTAAATTAACTTGAACAATTGTTTCGGTAACCTTTTCATGCTTATAAACTAATTGACCCGCAAGATTCAATACTTCAATTGTATAAGGGAAATGAACTCCTTCGGTTTGGATATTTAAAACTCCCGTTGTAGGATTCGGTTGTAAGCTGATTACTTGATTGTTTTCTTTGACATTCAGATTTCCCTCAACAGTTACAGTTAATTCCGCTGAACTAGCACATCCTTCTTCATTAAGCGCTGTTACAGTATAGGTTGTTGTCACTGCTGGATTAGCATCAGTTGTTCCTGCGTCTGGATCAGATAAACCAGTTTCAGGTGTCCAAGAATACGATATTCCTCCAGTTGCTGTAAGGGTTGTTGTTTCACCAGCTATGATTGTGACGTCATCACTAGTTTCTATCTCGAAACTTGGAGTTGCTGTTGCAGTAACCTCAGTAAATGGACTTAAACAATTTGATTCTCGAATCTTCCAATCAAAAAAGAAGTAATAAAAATCGGTCGAAGGATCGGCATTAGAGCCGGTTAATGCAACAATGCCAGGAATTTCATACGGATAATCGGGAGAGCCGTCATTAATTCTATACAAATCAACTAATGCACCAGTGATTTTAATATAATAGCCATCATGAACTTCCAAAGGAAAGTTCAAAGTCACAACACTTTCACCATTCGGAATATCAACATCAAGGGAGTGAACAACAGTTCCTCCTTCTCCATCCAAAACTTGTATTTTTCGTATTCCTGAACCGTTGGCATAGACTTTAACAGACTCTAAAATGAAGGGAGAATAAACATCGAAAAAGATGCCTCTTAAATCATTAGCCCCGAAATAACCACCACTTCCAAAAAAACGATTGGGAGGTCCGACAGACATCAACTCGTTAGGCATTTCTTCTTGAATGTAATAATTGGTGGTTTCTGTTATATAGTCTTCGTAAGTAGTGCCTGTTCCTAGCAAAGTACCTCCTGGTGAATCATACCAATTTATTGTTCCTCCTGCTCCCGTGGCATTTAAAATAATCTCGCCTTCGCCACAAACACTTGTTCCTTCTGCCAACGGGGCAAGTGGACGATCTATTTCAATATATGCTGTTTCGATGTATTCATCTGAACCTGCCTCATTTGTTACCGTTAAGCTTACCGTAAATACACCATTTGTTTCATAAATATGAATAGGGTCTTCTTCTGTAGAAGTGTTGCCATCTCCAAAGTCCCAAAACCATTCAGTTGGATTAAAAGTCGATAAATCAGTGAAACTTATTTCTCCTGTACAAGAAGTGGTGATATTGGCTTCAAAATTAGCAATTGGAGGCAGTAATACGGGGTTGTTAGAACTTAAGGCTAAATCAGAAATTAATATTCCTCCTTCTGCCGATTCATTAAATTCAAAGCGGATGTTTTTTATGTTTTCTAAGTCGATTCCTGTAAAGTCCTCTACAGGTATGCTAATGGTGTTGTGCATTGTTCGAGGTAAAACTGTTCCATAATCTCCGGGAGGAAAAAATAGTGCATGACTATAATCACCTACAGGTAGGCTAGCAGTTTCATCTAGATTATCCGTTAATACAATGTTGAAATTGAGTTCGGTATCAGTGGGGGAGGTTGCAAAATTGACTGCTGCACGGAATTGTAGTTGGTCGAATTGGGTAAAGTCAGTTAGAAAATCTGGTAAATTGTTCTGATAGTAATCATCGGCAGAATTCCACTCTAATTCTAACTGTGATAAACCAAGCACAGCTACTCCTCCATTTTTATTGTGAGGTTCTTGAGATGCACCTTCTCCAATGCAATATTGTTCTCCAAAATCATCACCACAAATATCGTAAACAACGAGGCCACTTGCTTCAACATCAGTCATGAGGTCATTCGTTAGCTCTGCGTCTTCTCCAATTTGTTTATTCACATCCACTCGTTTATGTGTAGGTGGGTGGTATGACATAAAAATATCCTCAGGATCAAGTGTTGAAGAAGCCGGAGGAATTACATCTGTAACCTTTAAAATTGGATCGAATTCATTTTCTCCACCGATGTACACTCTAAAAAATGCACTCGCGTAGGCAAGGAGTGAGTTCCGTTGTTTTTCGGGAGTATATCTACCATTTTCTGGTGCGCTAGAACCGCAGTGTTCATCTGTTTGCCAAGTATCCACATAGCCCCAATCATCTGCTGCACCTGCAGGAAACTCTCCAGGTGTCCAAACGGTATTATAGTAATTGTGATTTGCTCCTAGCATCATTAAATTATGTTTCGGCATGGTATCATCGTCATCGAGATAACGGGCATCATCGTAAAAATGGACACCTTGAAGGTCTGCTACATCTCCGTCGCAATACGGTGCAATATTCATGATAGGAATTCCATTTAAAACAGGACGATTAAAATCAACCGGTGCTAGTGTTAAAACAGCATTAATTCCAAATGGACTACCAAGTTCACGGTTATATAGCGCGTGTTCGATTACCCCTTCACCACCTCGTGAATGTCCCATTGTTCCTACGTTTTCTAGGTCTAATTTTCCAATAAATAAATCACCAAATGGGTCTCCTCCAACTGTTGACCAATCCTTCCAAAGGTTTAAATGATGTTGTACTAATTCACCGCGCGCGCGCATGCCATAATCTGGTGTAGTATTGTCGGTAGAGCTAATACTATTTGCCGAAATTGAAATCACGATATACCCATGACTAGCCATTTGTTCTGCTAAATAATCATATCCTTGGTAACTAGGAATTGCACTCCAACTTCCTGTGCATGGCCAAGCAATTGACGTGGAACCTCCATTGTAACAGGTAGAATGTCTTCCGTGTAGAAAAACTAGAACCGGAAATGGGCCGTCTGAAAGGTCAGAAGGGTAGTGCACTGAGCCAATTACTTCAATCATATCGGGAAAAGACGGTGTTACAAAAGTTTCGTCACCAAAATCATATTCTTGACTTGAAACTTCATATTCCCCAGGCAATCCGGGGTCAGGTGTTTGACTAAAACTTAATGTACAGATGAAAATGCTTGATAGGAGTAATATTATTTTCATGGTGTTGGATTTAATTTTTTTTGAGTAATTCGGGTGTAAATTCACCGATTCTCCAATGTTTACCTATATAGCCGTGTTGACTATTGCCTTCTCCGTCTTGTAATGTGTTTTGATGATAAAAGCCATATACTAATACCATATTTGATTGAGCAATTAGGTTAGAGAAATCGTAGGTTGGAATAAAGAATATAATTTCGTTCAGTTCTCCTTTTGGATGAAACGATTGATAAAATGTTTGACCACCAATATGCAAGACATAACGATTTGCACCTACAATGAAACTCTCAGTGGTCTTTATCGAGAGTAATACTTTTGAACTGTCTTGATTTAGGGTAAGCGAGTTGAAATAAACTGCAGCTTCAGACTGAGCGAAGCTTGAATAAGAAGCAAAAAAGCATCCTATAAATAGGGTGAGGAGAAGCAGATGTTTTTTCATGTTACATTTCCAGTCAGTGATATAAGGCTGACCTTCAATGTTAAATATACATATTTTTTAGAAATTAAACTTTTTCTAGGGTAAACGAGAAAGTTGATCCTATGCCCTCTGTACTTTTAACTTTGATAGTTTGTTTATGAGCTTCAATGATGTGTTTGACGATGGCTAATCCAAGCCCCGAACCTCCAACATTGCGTTCACGACTTTTATCCACTCGGTAGAATCGTTCAAATAATCGTGGAATATGTTCTTCGGCCATACCCACGCCATTGTCAGAGATTTGAACCAGTACTTTTTTCTTGTCAATCGCATCAAAAGAAACTGTGGTTTTTCCGCTTTCTTTACCGTATGATATGGAATTAGAGATAAGATTAACCAAGACTTGAGTGATTTTGGTTTTATCACCGTTTACCATCAAAGGTTCATAATGCTGATCAAAGTTTAGTTTAATGTCCTTCTTTTTCGCTTTTTTCTCAAGCTCTCTAAAAATGTTGTTAGTAACCTTTATCAAATCAAACTTTTCTAGTTTTAATTGAAAACGATCTGTTTCAAATTTTGAAATATTATCTAAATCTTCCAGTAAATTCGAAATTCGGTCAACGCCGCTAAGTGCACGAACAAGAAAGTCTCTGTTTACACGTTCATCCTCTAATCCGCCTTCGAGAAGAGTTAATATGTATCCTTGGATACTAAATACAGGTGTCTTTAATTCATGCGCTAAATTGCCTAGAAATTCTTTTCTAAATTCGGCTTGTTTTTGCAGTTGATTGATTTGTCTTTTTTGAGTGGATGCCCATTCTGCAGTGTCTTTAGTTAATCGCGTTAGCACGTCTTCTGTTACACTATATTCGGCTTCTTCAGCGGTTTGCCGATTGGTAATGATTCGGTAAATAAATTTTATTTTACTATTGATAAATCGGTTAATTAAATAGGTGAAAATTAAAAACGATAAGACAATTGTGAGTAGTGTTGTAAAAAGTATCGTTAAAAAGCTAATATTTATCTCAGCGTATTTATCAATTACGATAAGTGCGACAAGTACCAAAATTCCGAGAATAAGGCTACCAATAAATGTGATATGAATGGGTTTAGTCAGTCGCATAACATATTTATTCATTCCAACTTACAGTTTTTAGGATGCGATCTAAGTCTTCTGCTATATAAGTTAAACTTGTTTGGATGCTATCGTAGTTTGGTTTAACATTGAAATAAAGGGCCCCTCTTAAAAAATGATTGACACTATCAGTCATGTAAAATTGATACGGAGATGCAGCATTCCCTTTGATGTCGTATTTTAGTCCGTATGCCTGTTTATTTTGATTGATGATTGTTGTTTCTTCAATGGCATCGGCTTTGATGCTATGATCATACACCAGTTTTCTAGAATACTCAATATTCATATTCAAGTTGGTATCTAACGGTAGATATGTCAAAAACAAAGTAGCATTAAAACGATCCATTTGAATGTCTTTATTACAGTTGGACTTGTCTATAACTTCGAAATAATCAGGTATTTCAAATTGATATGGACAGCTATCAGGTTGATATATGTCATACGTGCGATCCGGAAAATCCAATCGCATAAATCCACGTGGTTTAGGGTAATAATCTATTTCGTTAGAACAACTTGCCAAAACAATTAAGAGGGCAATGCACCAAAAACTAATCTTCATCATCTTCTTTCTTTTGTGGATGAATGGTTATTTTAATTCGTTTTACTTTTCTGCTATCTGCAGCTTCTACAGTAAATGTGTAATTTTCAAAAACTACCCGTTCGTTTTTCTTCAATATTTTACCTGCTTGCTCAATGACAAATCCAGCGATAGTATCCGATTCTGATTTTTCTTCTTCAAAAATGTCACCGTCAATATCTAGCACTTTGTACATGTCTATCAATGAAGTTTTGCCTTCAAAAACATAATTAAACTCGTCCAATTTTGAATACATTAGCTCTTCATCTTCAATATCGTCTGAAATATCGCCAACTATTTCTTCTAACACGTCATCCAATGTCACAATTCCAGATGTGCCTCCATATTCATCAACGACAATAGCCATGTGCATCTTACGCTCTTGAAAACTTTTTAGTAAATCATCAATTTTTTTATTTTCCGGAACAAAATAAGGTTCACGAATCAATTCTTGCCAATTAAAATCTGCTGGCTTATCCAGAAAGGGGAGAAGGTCTTTTACGAATAAAATTCCTTCAATTTTATCAAAAGATTCTTGATAAACAGGGATTCTTGAGTGGTGTGAGATTTTATTTTCATCTAACATCTCGGCTAGAATTTGCCCGTAAGTCGTATTTAACTCTATTGCTTCTACATCCAATCTGGAGCGCATAATTTGTTTGACATCTTTTTTGCCAAACTCCACAATTCCTTGATAAATTTCGAGGTCTCTTTTATCTTCATACCCTTCACTTGCCAATTCAATCGCATCCGCCAAATCATCTGGTGAAAGTTCTTTAACCCTTTTTTTAACACGGCCATTGATAATATCTGTGCCTTGCACTAATCCTTTTCTCAACAGGCTAAAAGGGAAAGTTTTGCCGATTGTATTCAATGGAATTGCCATTAACAGAGCTACTCTTCTTCCGTTTTTTGCTGAGTATACTTTTGGAATTACTTCGCCAAATAGTAATAAAATAAATGTGATAGCAAAGACGTCAATTACAAATTTTAAGGTTGGATTTACGTCTGATTGTGGGAGTAATTGATCGGAAAGACTGGTTGAAATAAGGATGATAGCAACATTGATAAAGTTGTTGGAAATTAGAATTGTAGCTAGCAAATTTTTGGGTCTTTTGAGTAAATCAAGAGTGGTGTCTGCTGCTTTACTCGAATCTTCTCCAATGGCTTCTTGATCAGCCGGAGTGAGTGAAAAGAATGCAACTTCTGAACCAGAAATTAAAGCTGAACAAATGAGTAAAATAATCAAGACAAGAAAGGAGATGGAAACGGAAAGCCAAATTTCACCCCATTGAATACTTGCAAGAATCGGTGTAGTTAAAAAATCCAATTTAAACGTTTTGGTACAAATTAAAATGGTAAATCATCTTCTGGGTCTTTACCTATATCCGTGTTCATTGGCTGAACCGGTTTGTTTTCAACGGAACTCGGATAGTTTTCTTGATTAGCACTTCCTTGTTCTGCTCTAGAAAGCATTGTCATTTCATCCGCTACGACCTCAGTCGAATAGCGGGTTTGATTATTTTCATCTTGCCATGATCTCGTTTTTAATTTACCTTCGATGTATACTTTCATTCCTTTTTTAAGGTAAGTTTCAGCAATTTTAGCAAGACCTCTCCACATTACAATATTATGCCAATCAGTAATTTCTCTTCGTTCACCCGTATTCTTATCTGTATAAGATTCGGAGGTTGCAATTGAGAAACGTGCTACTCCAACGCCACTTTCTAAATAGCGAACTTCAGGGTCTCGTCCTAAGTTGCCAATCAATATCACTTTGTTTACACTTCCTGCCATAAGATTTTAATTAAACTGCAAATTTATACTTTATCACAGTTAAACAAATATAATTATTCTCTGTTGAATAGTGCAGAGTGTTTAATATATCTTATTAACAGTTGAGGCATGGGGTAATCTTCAATGTCCTGGACTTTTATTTTTAAGACTCCTTCTTTGGTGTCGATGTCTTTTTGCCAGAGAATCCAAAAGGTAACATTCAGTTTTTGATGTGATAAAATGTGTTGGAAATTTCCGTCAAAGACAATTTTTTCGAGGGGGTATGGCGCGATTTCCTCAGGCAGGAGATCTCGTTTTTTGTCGAGTTCAATTGCTGGGAAGTCATACAGACCTTGCCAAATTCCTTTTCCTGTTCTTTTTTTTAAGTGTATGTATTCACCGTTGGTGTGAACCAGGTAATGAATGAATCTGTTTTTAACTTTTGTTTTTTTTAGTTTGATTGGATAGTCTAGCGTTGAATTATTTTGTCTAGCAAAGCATGAATCGTAAAGTGGGCATTCATCGCATTGTGGTTTTTTTGGAGAACAGACTAACGCGCCTAATTCCATAATTGCTTGATTATGCTCCGCAGGATGCTCCTTCGATAATAGGTCTTGTGCAACTGCTGCAAATTCTTTTTTACCGATAGTCGAATCGATAGGTGTTGATATTCCTAAATATCTGCTGAGGACACGGTAAACATTTCCGTCAACAACGGCATAGGGTAAATTAAAAGCGAAAGAGCTTATTGCAGCTGCCGTATAATCACCTACGCCTTTTAATTCACGTATACGTTTATAATCATTAGGAAAAATACCACTGTATTGGGTGTGAATAAATTTAGCAGCAGCGTGTAGGTTTCTTGCTCGACTGTAGTAACCAAGTCCTTGCCATAAGTTTAATACTTCATCTTCATCCGCCATTGCCAAATCTTTAACAGAAGGAAAATGTTTGGTAAACTTTAGGTAATAATTCAAACCTTGATCAACTCTGGTCTGTTGTAAAATAACCTCAGACAGCCAAATAGCATAAGGATTTTTCACCTTTCTCCAAGGTAAATCCCTACTGTTTTGTCTAAACCACTCTCGTATTAATGACGAAAAATCAGCCATTTGTATAAAAAAATCAAAGTTCTTTACTTTTTTTGTGAAAACTTAAGAGAATAACAATTATTTTTGCACCGATTTACAAATGATTAAATATTAATATGTTATGACGAAAGCAGATATCGTTGCAAAAATCTCAGACCAAACAGGAATTGAAAAAGTTGCAGTGCAAGCAACAGTAGAGGCATTTATGGATTCCGTAAAGTCTTCACTTACAGAAGGAAACAACGTTTACTTAAGAGGATTTGGATCTTTCATTGTGAAAGAACGTGCTGAAAAAACAGGAAGAAACATTTCAAAAAATGAGTCGATTATTATCCCTGCTCACAATATTCCTGCATTTAAACCAGCGAAAACTTTCATCGAAGATGTGAAAGAAAATGTGGCAGTAAAGTAAGTATTGTTAGATAAACAATATTTTTTTACTACCTTTGTCCGCCGATTAAGGATGAATTAACAAAAACTTCCTGATTATCAGGAAGTTTTTTTACATATTAAGAAAAACTAAGTATTAACTTTTTAAAAAACTTTTATTATGCCAAGTGGTAAAAAGAGAAAAAGACATAAAATGTCAACTCACAAAAGAAAGAAAAGACTAAGAAAAAACAGACACAAGAAAAAGAAATAGGGATTCGTTTTCCATTTCAATTTATTGAAAGTCAATTCATGAGAAGCTTAATGGCCAGTGCTGTTAAGTTTTCTTAGTTTATTATTTAATCTACATATTAGTGAGTTTTGAACTTATAGTTAATTCAAAACCCAGCGGAGAAATCTCTATGGCTCTTATGCGTGACTCAACGCTTGTTGAGCTTCATGAAGAGAAGGGAGACACGGATTTTGCCGTGGGTGATATATATCTTGGTAAAGTGCGAAAAGTTGTTGCCAGCTTAAACGCGTCGTTCGTTAATGTTGGCTACGAAAAAGATGCTTTTCTGCATTACCTTGATTTGGGACCGCAATTTAAGTCCCTCGATAAATTTACACAAGACACGCTAAGAGGAAAGCAAAATGTTGCTGATTTATTGTATTTCAAATCTGAACAAGATATTGAAAAAGACGGTAAAATAACTGACACGCTCTCGTCTTCGCGCGAAATTCTTGTGCAGGTTGCCAAAGAACCTATTTCATCTAAAGGACCTCGTTTAAGCTCTGAAATTACACTTGCTGGTCGCTTTTTAGTGCTTGTGCCATTTTCAAACAAGGTTTCGATTTCTCAGCAAATTAAAGACCCTGAAGAAAAGAAAAGGCTTAAAGACATTGTCAAAAGTGTTTTGCCTAAAAACTTTGGAGTAATCATTCGAACAGTAGCGAACAATAAAAAATTGGCGGAAATTGATGCTGATTTAAAGGACTTATTAGAGCGCTGGCGTAAAATGCATGCGAATCTTAAAAAATCAAAAGCACCAAAAAGGGTGCTGGGAGAATTAAATCGCGCATCTTCATTATTACGAGATACCTTGAATGAGAATTTCAATAAGATTCATGTAAATGACCCTGTGCTTTATGCTGAAATGAAAGAATATGTGCAGTCCATTGCTCCTGAAAAAGTTGGTATCTTAAAGGAGTATAAAGGACGTGTAGATATCTTTGAGCAATTCGGCGTAAATAAAGAAATTAAAGTGCTTTTCGGTAAGAAGGTTCCATTGCCTAGCGGTGGTTATCTTATTATTGAACACACTGAAGCCATGCACGTTGTTGATGTGAATAGCGGTAACCGCTCTGCAAAAAATGATACTCAGGAAAATAATGCTATCACCGTAAATTTAGAAGCAGCCGAAGAATTGGCGCGAGTTTTAAGATTGCGAGATATGGGCGGAATTATCTGTGTTGATTTTATTGATATGCATAAAAAGGAGAATAATAAGCTCTTATATACGCGTTTGAGAGAGTTGTTAAAGCAGGATAAAGCAAAGCACAGTATTATCCCTCCTAGTAAATTTGGAGTTGTAGAAATTACTCGTCAACGTGTTCGTCCGGTAACGAATATTGAAACTTCAGAGGGTTGCCCTGCCTGTAATGGTACTGGGAAAATTCAAGCTTCAATCATGTTTGCCGATGAAATTGAAAGCAAATTACATTTTTTACTTGGCGAGAAAAAAGCAAAAAAAATCAGTTTAGTAGTTCATCCTTACTTAGAGGCATACTTTAAAAAAGGATTTATTTCAAAGCAATTAAGTTGGTTTTTTCAGTATAAGAAATGGGTTTCAATACGCGCTAATAATTCCAATCATATGCTTCAATATGCATTTTTGGATGATCAGGGTGAAGAAATAACTTTCTAACAACTAAATTTCGGAAAATGCAACCGAAATATAGTTTCCAAGAAGCGAAATTAAAAATTGAAGCGTTCTGCGCTTATCAAGAACGTTGTGATCAAGAGGTTAGAAAAAAACTAACCTCTTGGTTGTTATATGAAGAAGATATAGACGCTCTTATAGCGCATTTAATTCAAAGTAATTTTCTTAATGAAGAGCGTTTTGCATGCGCATTTGTTTCCGGTAAATTCAGAATTAAACGCTGGGGAAGAATTAAGATTAGGCAGCACCTAAAGCAAAAGAAAATTTCTAATTATTCTATTCAAAAAGGCTTGGAAGAAATTGACGAAGATGAATACCTCGAAACGCTAAAAGAATTATCCATAAATAAAAATCTTCTCATTCGTGCCAATAGTAAATGGGATCGAATAGCAAAATTAAGTCGGTATTTGTCGAGCAAAGGATTTGAATCTGAATTGATAAAGATTGTTGTTGAGGACACAGTTAATTAGCATTTTCTAATGCTTACAAATTTAGTTATCCGTAAAAAATTCAAGAACTTCTTGTTTAACTCTCTCTTTATTGAGCCATAAATCAATACTAAGAATGATTTTTACTGACTTAAAGTGCTGAAATAGAACTTTTATAAAACTATTGGTAGATGCTACATCATTTGGATGTAACCCTGGATCTACTAATAAAATTTTTGAACGATCATCATTGATGAAGTAACCGACTGTTCGCTCCGGCGAACTTGGATAATAGTGAATTGTTTTCCTGTTTTGGATGATCCAATCGTAAATGAGTTGATGAGCGTATGGTATATCTTTTACTTGGTTTTCTGGTTGATTAATATGTTCACAATAGTCTAAAAAATCTTTTAAAATGGTGATTCCGCGGTTGGATGATAAACTTAAATGAGAAGAGGATATTGATTTAAAAATTACCATTTTTCGGATGGCTCGTGTAAACAATACATTCAATCGTTTCGCTCCATTTATTCGATTAATAGGTCCGAAGTTCATATTAAATGAGCCTTCAGAATTAAACCCATAACCAACCGATATGATAACGGTTTCCGCTTCAATTCCCTGTGCGTTTTCAAGGTTACGAATCTTTGTTTTTAAGGAGCTTGGAGGTGTCTTTTGATTAAGTAACTTTCGAATTAGTTTTTCTTGTTCTTGGGAAAAAGCAATTATTAAGACATCATTATTTTTGAAATCTGTAGTGACGCAGTAATCTGCAATTTTTTCAGCTTCTACTCGATTAACCCCTGCTTCAAAAACTCCATTACATTCATAAACTTCGATTGCGTTTCCTTTCACGCTAGCTGGTAATGTAATAAGTTGATTATCGTAAAAATGATGATTAGAAAATTGAATTAGTTGTGGGTGTTTACTTCGATAATGCCAGGTTAACATGCGGGTATTAAAACTAATTTCGGCCTGATCTAATAAGGTTTTGGTCTCCAATTGACTGGAGAAAAATCGAGAAGGAGGCATTTGATTGGAATCTCCAACAATTATGGCTTGTTTCGCTCTATAGATAGATGGCAAAGCATCTTCAAGAGGAATCTGACTTGATTCATCAAATATAACAACATCAAATAGTTCAGGTAAACAGGGTAAGTTTTCGGCTACTGTTAAAGGGTTCATCATCCATACAGGTTGAATTTCTTTTAAAAATGGTTGACAGGTCTCATAATATTCACGGACAGGTAAATGTCGCTGTTGTTTGTTCATTTCATGAATAAGAAGTCGCTTAGCTTGTTTGAGTTCTCTTTTAAGTGATTTATCATGTCCTTTTAATTTAAAAGCAGGTGTTTGAAGTAGGTTGTTTAGCGCTTCTAGTTTTTTGGACCGTCCAATTAATATATTTTGAATGTTATTTTGATGTATGCGTTGTTCGTTTGCTTGTTCCATTTGTAATTCCCTCAAATATGACCACCCAGATAATGATTTGAAATGAGGTTCAAAACGTGTTTCTTGTAGAAGATTTTGGTAGGCTACAATTGCTTGAAGTTCTTTAATGCTTCTACCAGTATTTAAGGTATAATCACGAATATCTTTAGGCAATTGGAAGAGTTCTTTTAGTTCAGGTAGCCACCGATTAATTTGGGGTAATTCTAATCGTATTTTAGAAATCTTTTCACTTAACTCATCAATGTTATCAAAATGGTTTTCAGCAAAAAGATACCGAATGAGAGCATTTAAACGTTGGATTTCTGGATGAATTTTACTTAAAACTTGTATGAGATCCTCAGAATTTTCATGCTCTAATAGAAATAAATATTCCGATTGTGATAAAGAATTTAATTTGGATCTTAGGTTAAAAATTAAATCAATTTCATGGTCAGGATTTGTGATGTTTAGATTATGTTTTAATTTTATTTTTACTTCCTCAAGCTCGTTTTTTAATCTCCATTCCAATTGCAGACCATCCAAAAGCTTTAGTTGAGTGTGTTGACTGATACCGCTATGAAAATCTCTAAAGGCTTCCTTTAAACGACTGGGGTTTCTCTTTAAAATTCGGAATACACTACTTGATTTTGAATGTGACACGCGTTTAATGATGTCAATCAGTTCAGTAATCTCACTAATTGATGGTTTTTTGCTCCAAGCAGCATTCGCTTTTTCAGCTTGTTGAACCTTGGCTTTTAGGAGTTGGTATTTTTTCGCCCAACGATTGAAAGAATTAAATTTCTTTGAACCGTCATTGAGAAGATCTAATTGAACTTTATTAACCATATCCAAAATACTTGCTGTAATGGCTAAGTGCATAAATTGAGTATAGTTGCTCGATAGATTATAATCTTTAGAAACTTTGTTGACACTAATAATCGTGTGCTCAATTTCATTTATTCGCTTTTCTATCGCATTGACAATGTCATTTTCTTTGAATAATATAGGGTTCAATTGGGCAAATGACGTATTACTCAAAAATTCTTCATTGAAATCACTTAGTAATTGTGTGGACAGTTGAGATAATAAATCATGATGTTTTTGCCATTCATCAAATGAGGGTACTTGAATTTCCGATTCTATATATTGAAGTGGAACTCCCGCTTTCAAAATAATATCGATTAGCGTTTTTATCTTTCCTCTTATTTTTTCGGGATATAGCGCTAAATTTTGATTGTTTAAGTTTGAGCTGAGTTCAGTTAATTTTCGGTCGTTAACGTGACGATTTTCCCAAGCTTTTTTTACTTGTTGATAGAAGAATTTCTTTTGATTTTTACCCGTGTTGAAAAACGCAATTAACTCGGATAAGCCTTTCTTCGTTAGTCGATTGGCTACAACATCTAAGGCGGATTTTTTTTCCGAAATAAATAAAACTGTTCTGTTTTCTGCTAATAATGCGCCAATCAAAGCCACTATAGTGTGTGATTTCCCTGTACCAGGAGGACCTTGAATGACAAGATTTTCACTTAATGCTCTATTCACCACGCTGTGTTGACTAGCATCTAAACTTGAAATTAGTTTTGCTATGTGAGGTTGTCTGCTCTCTAGTTGTGTCTCCCCTTCTAATAAGTGTTTAATAGTGGGTGAGTTATGATTTTGGATGGAGGTATAATCTGCAGCTAAGGAGCTTTTTTTGTAGTTAAAAATACCTACAGCTTCTTTTTTGATTATTTGCCAGCCTTGATTCGGATCAAAATTTTCAGCAATTTTAATTCTCTCATTCGATTCTCCTTCGTTAAAAAAAGACAAAATTGTTTCAATTTGATTGTCTAAATCCGTGAATTTTTCGGGTAAATTCAAATTATAGAACAATGCAAAATAGTGTTTAAGAACAGGGTTGGTGATATACGTTTCATCTTCTGTAGTTACGCTGTAATTTACAGTGATTTTTTGCTCTTTTTTAATGCTGCAGGGTTGGTAGAACAGTGGAGAGCAAAAATATTCGCCTTGAGACTTGCCTGTAGAGGCAGGAGGCAACCATTCAATAAAAACTGAAACTTTAAGGCTCGTCTCTAAGCCATACTCCTTTTGATAGAATTTAGCTTTTTTGCTAATCTTATCAGCAAGGTTACTTTGGTTGTCGTCTTCAATAATCCAAAGATTATTCTTGCGGATATGAACAAAAGTATTTCGTTTAGAAAAATCGAAAAGTAAATTTCGTAAATCGTTCAATCCTTCGAATGTGTTCATTAAATAAGGTCTTTTGTAGCTGCAATAATATCGTTATCAATTAAATGCCGTGACGATATACCTGCCTCAATCGCACCGTGTATGTGTTGGATGCTATCATCAAAGAATATCACCTCACCAGGATCAAGACTTTCAAGCTCTAATATTTTTTTAAATGATTCTTTATGTGGTTTGCGAACTCCTAAAATATGAGAGTAATAGGTGGTGTCAAACAAGGTTTCTAACAAGTTTTCATTGCCATACGATGCTTTTAAAATTGATCTGAATTTTTCGTAATGAATCTCATTAGTGTTGCTGAACAGGAGCAGTTTATATTTCTTTTTTAGTCTCTTTAATAGGGTGATTCTTTCTTCTGGTAAATCCAAAAGCATTTTGTTCCACGCATTATCCAATGTCAAATCTGAAATGTCGGGTTGGTTGAGGGCTTTGCGGAGGTATGATTTAAATTCTTTCCCACTAATTTTACCAGTTTCAAGGTCGTCAAATACCTTTCCTTGCTTTGCCTGAGAATACACCGATTCAAAATCACTTATTCCAATTCTTTTGAAAGCATCTATGGTAAGATGGTAATCTATATTTAAGATAACTCCTCCTAAATCAATTAATAATGTTGATATCCGTGTTTCCATTCTCGAAATTTAACTAAAAAATGAGGAATTTATGAGCTGTGTAAACGATTCAATTATTTTTTTATCTTTATTACAACAAACTAAATGGATGTTATTAAATATATCAATTATTGATGACGATAAGTTGTCAAGACATATAATAAAGAAATATATTGAAAACACAGATGAGCTGCGTTTTCAAAGTGAATATGAATCTGCATTAGAAGCTTCAAAAGATAAAGATTTAAATCAAACAGATCTTATAATCCTAGATGTTGAAATGCCTCAATTAAGTGGATTAGATTTTTTAGCGCAAGCAGATATCACTCCGCAAGTTATTATTACATCAATAAATCGGGATTATGCCGTAAGAGCATTTGATTTTGATGTTATAGATTTTTTAGCAAAACCAGTTCCTTACGGTAGATTTTTACAAGGAATTCAGCGAGCTAAAACTAGAAAAAAGGAAAAGTCGGGTGGCATTGCTGATTCTGATCATATTTATATAAAATGTAATAACGGATATTCAAGAATTGATTTTGATGAGATTTTATACATTGAAGCTTATTCTGATTATATGAATATTTATACAACAAAAGAAAGGTTAACTGCGTTGAGCACTATGAAAGCCATTGAGGAGCGTTTACCAAATAATAAATTTATTCGTGTTCACCGTTCTTTTATTGTTTGTTTGGATAAAATAAACCGCTTTGAGGATAATATGGTTTTAATTGGAGATAAAGTAATTCCTGTCAGTAGATCATGTAAAGATAAGTTGGTGAGTCAATTAAATTTCTTCTAGTTCATCTGTGATAGATTTTTTGATTAATTATTTTGAATAATAAATTTATTCCGATACATTTGCACCCGCTTGTTTTTCTCTTGGGTTATTTCCTTATGAAGAAGCGGCCAAATTAAGATTAAACTGCTTTGTGTTTTAATTTTTAGAATTAAAAACCGATTGTGTTAAACATTTTGTTGAAAATGATTGACATTCAAAGCGAAAAGATACAGTTGATGAACTTATAATCATCGGGTCTAATTAGATAGAGATTACATTTAATCAGTCCCTGGTTTGATCCGTCTTAGACGGGCCACGTCAAAAAGTAAGAAAATACAGTTGATGAACTTATAATCATCGGGCCTATAACTCAGTTGGTTAGAGTATCTGACTCATAATCAGAAAGTCCCTGGTTCGAGCCCAGGTGGGCCCACAAAAAGGGTAGCGCAATTCTGCTCTACCCTTTTTAAATTTAATATGGCTCCGTGGCGCAACTGAATCTGGGAATGATTTAGTCGCACCAAGTCGCCAAAAATATGGCTCCGTGGCGCAACTGAATCTGGGAATGATTTAGTCGCACCAAGTCGCCAAAAA
>NZ_LYPF02000001.1 GCF_001661595.2 Crocinitomix algicola | reverse complement strand
CCTAGATATGCTTGAACTTTATATCAAAGAAAAAAATAGAGCGGTTAGGAATATGTTAGTTGTAAAATTTGGTTAATAAATGGGAATAAGGAAGATATTTGTTTTGTGTATAATGGTTTGGTTAAACGCTACAAGTTTGACAATTAGTCAAACGACTGAAAATTTCAGTGGACTATACGCTAGTGGAAAAATACCCAAAGATTTCACAACAAAATCATATGATAAATCCGAACAAGACTATTTGGAGAATGAGGATAAAGACTTGGATAAAGACTTTTTTTTAAGTACACGGTATTATATTGATGAGCTATTACTGAGTGGTAATATATTATTCAATGAAAAATTGAGTAAATACTTAAATCGAGTAGCTAGTTACACCTTACGAGCTGAAAGTTCTTTGAAAGATGAGCTGAGATTTTACGTTTTAAAAAGCACAACCGCAAACGCTTTTTCTACTGATCAAGGAATTATAGTTTTTACAACTGAATTATTGGCTCAGCTTGAAAATGAAGCGCAGCTAGCCTATATCATTGCCCATGAGGTATCGCATTACATTGAGCATCATGTTAAGGAAAGTTATGTGGAGCGCCAAACCTTGGAAAAGGGTAAAGGGAAATATTACAAAATGGACCATGAGTCTAAAGTGGCAGCATTAAGTGTTTACAACAAAAGTAGTGAATTTGAAGCAGATGAAAAAGGAGTTGATATTTATATGAACACTGAATATGATGTTGACGAGATATATACATCATTTGAAATGTTATTGTATTCCTATTTACCTTTTGAGGATTTTAAATTCGAATCAACATTTCTAAATTCCTCTCAACTCATTATACCAGATTCTTATTTTATTGACACATTAAACAAAGTGTCGAAAGAATTCAATTACGATGATTTAAACAGCAGCCATCCGAATATTGAAAAGCGAATGAATAATGTAATCATGAAGGTAGGGACCGATAAATCGAAAGGGAATAAGAAATTTGTTATTTCAGAAAAAGAATTTAGAGAAGTACAGAATTTAGCTAGGTTTGAAAATGTTAGCATTACTCTTTCTCAACGCGAATATGGAAAAGCAATTTATCTTTCCTATCTACTTCAAAAAGAATTTCCCAACAACAGATTTTTAGATTTGTCATTGGTTAAATCTTTATATGGTTTAGCAAAGTACAAAAATGCGAATCGATTCAGTGAGGTAAGTGAAAAACCTCAAGACATTGAAGGAGAAAGCTATGTACTGCACCTTTTTTTAAGCGATATATCAAAAGATTTTTTAAATGTATTAGCATATCGATTTGCATATGATATGGCTGAAAAATACATGAATGATTCGGTATTTAAAGCTTATGAAAAAGATATGAAAAAAGAACTAGCTGTTCGTTCTAAATTTGATTTTACAAAGCTGAAGGACAAAGCAAAGGAAAATTATTTAAAGGAATTAAAAGAAGTTGCGCTTGACTTTGATATCGAAGATTCGCTTTTAAAAATTGAAGAGTCAGATATGTCAAAGTATCAAAAAATAAGGAGAAAAAAAGAGTTGAATGCTCTGAGAGACGATTTGAATTCAAGTGATAAAGTTGAAAATGACGATTTTTACTTATATGCCTTACATGATCTTGTTCGTGATAAAAATCTTATCGATGAGCTTGAAAATATTAAAAAAGAACATGAAGAATCACAACAGCAAGTAGAAACTAGTAAAGAGGGAAATAAGGAGGGTGAAAATGTATTTAAGAAAATAGTTATTGTTGATCCGATATTCGAGCAATTCAAAGTGAATCGTAAAAAAGATTTAATAAAATCAGAACGCAAAAAGGAGGAAATGAGTGCTTTGTATGATAAAGTATATCCAAAATTAAACATGAAAACGGAATTGCTTGATTCGAAAATGTTAACTCCTAATTCAGTTGATGAATATAATGCTCTAGGAATTATGTTGAGATGGGTAAAGGAATTAATGAAACATCAAGACATTGAAATGATTTGTTCGTCAAACGACAGGGTGGCTAATGTAAAAAAAATGTATGGCACGGAGCATTTTCTTTTTACTGGTGCTTTTGCAATTAAGCAAAGAAATGAAGCTAAAGCCGTTCATTTTTATTCAATTTTATTTCCATATCTTATACCGATTGCAGTTGCTGATTTATTAATAACACATAATAATTTTGAATTAATAACTTTTGTAGCAAATGTAGATAAGGACGAAATTGTGTTTGCAAATGTAGCCGATGTAAAGTTAAAATTACATTCAAGAGTTTTACAGGCGTATATCTATGATGTTATGTATCAACTAAATCAGGTTAAAAAATGAAAAGGTTATTTATATTATTGTGCTGTATAAATTTGGTCTGTTACTCGTTATTTTCCCAATCAGGATATATTGGAAGTCTTAATGCTGTGAATATTGATTTTAATGGAATAACAACTCAAACAAGAACAATAAAAATAAAGGTTAAAGGAAACGATTCTACTAGAGTTGCACCACTAAGATACGTAATTCCAGCTTTTTCAATAGGATATTCAAGAATTTTAGGTAATCGTATTGAAGCCACAGCTTCGTATCAGTTTGCAAATGTAAAATCACATTTGTTTAATTCTAATATAAATTTATTCCATAATCAAAAAGTATTGAACGAAATTAAAGGTCGACAGCATAACTTTTCATTGGATTTTAAATACTACATTAGAGGAAGTATTGCAGGTGTTGGAAAATACTTTGGTTTTCGCATGCAATATGGAGTGCTAAGTTTCAATGAAAATGAACTGTTACTTGGTAAATTGGGCAATACTACTGAATCTTCGTTCTTCGTGAAACGGGCAAATATTTTATCACAAAACTATGATATAGAAACCGAATCAGCTCGTGGTACATCACTTAGCCTACGGGTTTTGGTTGGTCGTTCTTATCCAATTACCGAACGTTTAGTGTTAAATTTAGAAGCTTCATTACCATTGTTATCTCGTTACTCAACAGGTTTGTACACAAATTTTGGATACGAACAATATGGTGAAATCAATGATTCATTTATTTTTGATCCATATAATTTAGATAAGCTCGTCATCAGAACAAGCCATATTTATCAGAGGGCATCATTCAAAGTAGGAATCAAATTTCATTTCTAAATTAGTTCTGAGCAGCGGTAACCAAAGAGTCTTAAAGTTTGTTCAATTTTTTGAGGTAAAATTTTTCTACCTTTAATATGAAGTAGGTGTCGATGCCCAGATTTTTCGAGGTTAACTGTTTGAAAACTAAAATAGTTTTTAATGAGATTGGCGATGTTTTGAGCATCTTTTTCTTTACGAATTGTTGTTGCTAATGTGATGGATTGCATATCTATTTTTATTATTAAGACGTTTAAAGCACCCTAATATTGTTCCGGAGAAAAACATTAACATTTCCTAAATAACAGTTAAGTTTTAATGATTTTTTGAAATAACTATAATTCTATTCAGTTTATTTATTAAATTAAAATAAAAATTTAATTCAAAAGAATGACAGAAAAAGATTGGAACGAAATACGTACAAATGATAGTTGGGCAATTTTTAAAATTATGTCCGAATTTGTTGAAGGATATGAGAAAATGGCACGAATTGGACCATGTGTTTCCGTGTTTGGATCGGCTCGAACTAAATTGGAAAATCCTTATTATCAAAAAGCGGTTGAGACTTCCAAATTATTAGTTGAGTCTGGCTATGGCGTTATTACAGGGGGAGGACCAGGGATAATGGAAGCAGGTAATAAAGGTGCGGCGGATGGACATGGTAAATCGGTTGGTTTAAATATTGTCTTACCTTTTGAACAGTCAAGTAATCAATATGTTAATCATCCAGTAGACTTCGATTATTTCTTTGTTCGAAAAGTAATGTTTGTTAAATATACACAGGGTTTTATAACTTTTCCGGGTGGATTTGGAACCTTAGACGAACTCTTTGAAGCATTAACTTTAATCCAAACAAAAAAGATTGATAAAAAGCCAGTTGTTTTATTTGGGAAAAAATATTGGACTGGGTTGATGGATTGGATTGAAGAAGAAATGTTAAATGCAGAAGGAAATATATCGATTAAAGATATGGATTTAATTAAAATCACTGATGACCCTAAAGAGGCTGTTGATCATATTAATAAATTCTATGAGTCACATCCATTACGACCTAATTTCTAGGTTGTTAAAAAGAAGGAACGGTATTTTTATTACGAGCACTCCATTTGGGGTGCTTTTTTATTCTTCACAATAATAGGATTCATCGCTGTGAGCCGGATAAGACGAGCAAAACCTTTTTGTTATTGTAAACTGTCCATTAGCCAATTCTTTCGTCGATGGAGCATCTAATTGTAAGTCTTTTTTAATATATTGTTTTCGACTGGAAAACAATCCATATCCACCCTCAATGTTTGTGAAAACTGGTTGAACTTGAGCAATGCCAGAAACCGGTTGAGAAACTGATAAATACTGAGCAAATGTACTATGGGCAACAGATATATGCATGTCAAATCCAATTACTTTTCGCGTAACAACTTCTGGATCATCAGGAATAGACTCTTGAATCCATCTGTAAAATTCGATTCCGCTGTATAAAGGAGCCGAGCTTAAATCATCTTCTGTACCAATATTTCTGTATAATGAAAAAGTTTTTACTTCACCACTTTCATAATGTTCTTCCCAATTAAAAGTATAACCATACTGAAATAGACCGACGTTTGTGCCTGGAGTAAAGTCCGCTCGAACAACTTTGTAATCTTTATCTTCATCTACATTATTAATAGCAAAACTTAGTTTTTGAATTCCAGGATCGTATTTACTTGGAGCAGAAAAGTTTTTAATAAGACCCGTAAATGCAGTGATACTCGCTTGTCCTTCATTAAAATCTGCATCCAATTGATATGCATAATCTGATACTAAATCGTTCGCAGTGAAGTAATAGACTTTCTGTTCAGGGCTGTAAAATACACCATCAGTTGATTTGTTTTCAATGATTGTATCTTTTAATTGCCAAACTCTTCCAGTTGCATCCCCTTCAAAATTATATTCAGTAATTCTAGCATCTACCTGAGCAAAATAATTGGAATCTGGATTTTTTGCGTACACTAAATTATTTCCATCACCCAAAAAAGCTTTGGTAATTTTAATGAGATGTACACTGTCTGATTCGTCAAGTAATCCAAATACAACAGGCGTAATTTGATAATCGCCATTTAAACTGAATTCTGTTTCACAAGAATTCAAGCCGATTAATAATCCAAAAATACCTAGTAATGTGAAATGTTTAAGCATGCGTAGATTTTTTTACAAAAATAAGGATAATAAGTACTAAAGTCGTTACCGTTTAATAGTTGATTTCCACCCTTAAAAAGATTTATAATTCAAAACCTTCTAGATGTCGATTCTTTTTCGACTCGATAATATCATCAATTGTTACTAAGATACCAGTTTCTTCAACTCCTCCAAAGTCTTGATTACGCGCAGTGCCGAACGACTTCATGGTGGTTGATAACTGCATATAATTATTGATTAAAGGAGGAATATTCTCATTTCGATCTCGACAATACCTTTGCAGTACTTTAAGCCCTTCTTTGAATTCCAAATCCTTCACCAACCTTACAATTTCGTGTTCACTAACTGTAGTATACATGGGGTGAATTGGGGTAACAAGCTTTTCATTGTCTGGGAAATAGTGTTTCATAAAACCTAATACAGCTCTTTTAGCTTCTTCGTTGTAAGAGGTATACATGGTAACTTTCCCAAAGAAATATTTCATGCTAGGATAAAGTAAAACAAGTGCTCCTAAACCATCCCATAAATTATCCAAAGCAAATAGCCCTTTTCTCGGATTGACTGATGGTTGAAAATCTGGATTCACCCATGATCGACCAAGTTCAATTGAAAAAGGAAGATACTCTTTTACAAACTTGGATGAAAAATTAAAATAATGAGAAGTCGATAATTCATGTTGATCCTCACTTTGCGCTAATGAACAGTCAATATATCTGTAACCACCTGTAATCGCATTATCTTCAGGGGAGAATACAATTAATTGTTGATAAGCAACTTCTGCTTTGTCTCTTTCATCAATGTCAACAGGCAGTCCGGTTCCACCTCCTGCAAGTGTAAAGGTAAGCTCTCTTAGTCTACCGATTTCTTGCATTATGTTTGGAGAATTCTTAGCATTAACGCGATATATCAAATTACCCCCTTTATTTGTTTTTCGTAAGAATTTGTCGTCTGTTAATTCGTTGATTATTAATTGACGGTCAATAGGAGGGATTATATGGTCTGTATTTCTATTTGTCATTCTTGTTTTTCGTTTCTAAAGCATAAGCTTGATCCTTAACGTATTTAGCCCATTCCTGATCTTTCTTACTTTGATCAAACGTACTGTAAGATATAGATTTTCCAAATTTTAAATGAATGGTTTTCCCTTTTTGCTTAAATAATTCATCAACAAGGTAAAGCATTTCGATATTCGATTTAATCCCGATTCCCGATCTAATGTTTGATAATCGATAGAAAAAAGGTGTTAATTCTCCACCAATATGAACAGGAATTACTGGCGTCTTAAATTTTTTAGAGCGTGTAATGAAGGTTTTTTTCCAATCCAAATCTCTTACCTTATTTTTTTTCTTTCTACTTACTAATCCGCTTGGAAATACAAAAATTGCTCTTTCTGAAGCATAAAGTTCATTTAAAGCTTGAAGAGATTCTTTACTATTTGCTCCATGTTTATTCACACCAACAAACAGGTCCTTTAGGTTAGGTAAATGTAATAGGATATCATTTACTACAAATTTTAAATCAGGTCGAATAGGGTAGACCTCTTTTATAATTGCTAATGCATCCATACCTCCGAGTGGATGATTACAAGCAAATATAACTTTACCAGATTTTGGGACATGTTCAATACCATCAACCTTCACTTTTATATTCATACGATTTAAAACATGAATGGAGAAGTCGAAACCATTCATACCATGAGTTTCGTTCAATACTTCATTGGTGTCATCTTGATGTATTACACGTTTAAGGTAACGAAGAACAAAACCAGGTAGCCATTTTTTTAGCTTTGGATTTTTTTCCTCTATTAACGAATCTATGTCTACAAATTTTTTCTTCACAAAAAAGTTCAATTCTATTTACAAATTTAAATAAACTTTGAAAGTAGAATGATTGTAGATTTTAAAAGGTCACACAGGTTAATGTTAAAAAAAAAGCCGTTCTAGATTTTTAGAACGGCTAAATATCATGATAACAAGTGTGTATTATCCTAGAAAAGGATAACGGTAATCTTGAGCAGGAACAAAAGTTTCTTTAATTGTTCTTGGTGAAACCCAACGTAATAAGTTGAGATAAGAACCTGCTTTATCATTAGTTCCCGATGCTCTGGCTCCACCAAATGGTTGTTGTCCAACAACAGCTCCAGTTGGTTTATCATTTATATAGAAGTTACCAGCAGCGTTTTCTAATTTTTTACTTGCTAAATCAATTGCATATCGATCTTGAGAGAATATTGCTCCAGTTAATGCATATTCAGAAGTTTCATCCAATAAAGCTAATGTTCCTTCGAAATCTTCAGCATCATAAACATAAAGTGTAATTACTGGGCCAAAAATTTCTTCACACATTGTTCTAAACTTCGGATTCGTTGTAACAACCACAGTAGGCTCAATAAAATACCCTGTTGATTTATCGTAATTACCGCCGGCTACAATTTCAGCATCTTCTTGTTCTTTGATATAGTCTATATATCCAGCAATTTTATCAAATGCTTTTTCATCAATAACGGCATTAATAAAGTTACTGGTGTCTTCAGGACTTCCCATTTTGAATGTCGCAACATCAGCCTTAACATACTCAATGATTTCACCAGCAATATTTGAAGGTAAATATGCTCTTGACGCTGCAGAACATTTTTGTCCTTGAAATTCAAAAGCACCTCTTGAAATACCTGTTGCTACTTCCTTGGCAACAGCAGATTTATGCGCAATAATAAAGTCTTTGCCACCAGTTTCACCAACAATTCTTGGATAAGAGCGGTACAAATCTAAATTTGAACCTATTTCTTTCCATAAATGTTTGAACACGGCAGAAGAACCTGTAAAATGTAGGCCTGCAAATTCTTTATGTTTAAATACAATGTCTCCTACTGTTGGGCCATCGGCAGTTACCATATTTATTACTCCATCAGGTAGTCCAGCGGCTTTAAACAATTCCATAATAACTTGAGCCGAATATACTTGTGATTCAGCAGGCTTCCAAACTACAACATTTCCCATCATTGCTGGTGCAGCACACAGGTTTGCACAAATAGAAGTGAAGTTAAATGGAGAGATGGCAAATACAAATCCTTCTAGAGGTCTGTATTCTAATCTGTTCCACATACCGGGCTGAGATTCTGGTTGTTGATTGTAAATTTGAGTCACGTACGCGACATTAAATTTAAAGAAATCAACCAACTCACATGCTGCATCAATTTCTGCTTGCATCACGTTTTTTGATTGAGCGAGCATTGTTGCCGCATTAATTTTGTCTCTAAATGGGCCCGCAAGTAGATCAGCTGCTTTTAAAAATACCGCAGCTCTTTGTTCCCATGGTAGATTCGCCCATGCTTCTCTAGCATCCAATGCTGCGTTGATTGCAGCATCAACATGGGTGCCATCACCATAGTTAAAATGCCCCAAAACTTTTTTATGATCATGAGGAGGAGACATTGGACGTTTGTCGGATGTTCTAACTTCTTCTGAACCAATATACATAGGAACGTCAATCGGCTCTTGATTGTACATTTCTTTATACTTATTTAATAAAGACTCAGTAGCTTTTGATCCTGGTAGATATGGGTTTACAGGTTCGTTTACTGGTGTTGGTACATGATAAATTGCTTGTGGCATATTTTGTGTTTTTTACTTTGTGAAAACACAAAAATAAGGAATTTTTAAGGATTGAAAAAAGATTGCGGCTTTTGCAGCCTAATTCATTTTTAACTTAGCAAATAGTTCAAATTTTGGCACGGCTACCCTAAAACGCTCTTTGTTATCCATGCGCTCGAAAACGTAGTAACCTCTCATAAACCCAATATCAGAGTGCAAGTCTGTACCACTCACGTACACGTGTTTTTGACCAGGTTTTAATATAGGTTGTTCACCAACAACTCCCTCACCAGACACTTCTTTTGCAGGGTTCAAAGAGTCAAAAATAAACCAATAACGTGAAATTAACTGAACATCATAAGCGTTCTGATTTTCAATTACGATTCGGTAATTAAAAAAGAACATATTATTCTTAACGTTCGATAAGTCCTTGCGGTAAAGACTTTCAACGCTAATTTTTACTCCACATGTTAATCCAGTTATCATCGTAATCAAATATACAAAATTCTCTAAAAAAACCTAATTTGGGTAGTTTTTTCTATAACATTTAATACGAATATTTTGAATAGTTGGTTTGCTTTTTAGCCATTTATATGTTTAAATAGGCCATAAACTCCATTCCCCATGCGACTCCTAGATGAGCAATTAATCCCCCAAATATATTCCTCGATCGATAAGCTAATATCCCAAGTATGTATCCTCCAAAAATTGAACTGATGGCTTCCCCAGCTGGTTTTCCAAAGTGCAAAAAACAATATACCGTTACCATAGGTAGTATTGCATCTTTACCTAAGAAACGGGATAAGGCGATTACCAAAAATCCTCGAAAAAAAAGTTCAACTGAAATAAAATCAAATCCATAACATAATTCGTAAATACCTGCAGTTATCCATTGGTCCGTGTCAAGAAATAGGTACTCAAAATTTTGACGGGGATAGCTAGGATAGGATTCCAGAAAATCTGGTTGAAAAGATGCTATGTAAATAAGTGGGAGCATAAATAGAATTAACCAAAAATAAGGAACTATCTTAGCTCCATTTAATCGCAAACCGTAAAATTCTGGTTTGAAATGTTTCACTGAAAAATAGATTATATACAAGGGAATTATAATTGTTATTAAACTAGATAGGTTGCTGATACAAGCTCTAATCCATCTATTCACAAAAGGATCAATATCATATAATTCTACTAAATATTGCAATGAAAAATAACTACAATCTAATGCAAGGAAAATCATTCCTATTGTCCCATAAATCAAATATTTCTTGTAATTGTTTTTATCATTTTTAGCTCTGTTTTTATGATAGATAAGAACAGTGGTAAACAGAAATGGAAGAATAAATAGTAAGAACAAGTAAAGTATCAAACGACTGTCTTCAAAATAGTTTACGGTAAGATTCGAATAAACACGGTAAGGATAATACCAATAATTAAAATACAATGCAATACTTAAAAATACAGCTATCAGCAAATGAAGTTTTAAGTCGAATTCTTCTTTAAAGTGGGATATAATGTAGTTAACAAAAATTTTCATTCAATCAAAAATAGAATAAATAATATTATGGAATAATTTTGGCAAATGCATCTTAAAATAGAACATTAAACGATTTACATACTATGATAAATAATATTTGGTTGGTTATTTTTATTTTATTTTTATCAGCGTCTCATTCACAGGAAGTTACGGTAACGGGAATTGTTACTGATGAAGAAGGGCAGAGTATACCAGATGCAAGATGCTCGCTTAACGGAATTCCAAATAATAAATGGCGCACGGATAAATCAGGTAATTTTTCTATTCGACATCAATTTAAAGATGGAGATACAATTACTTTTAATCATGTCGCATTTGAAAAAAATAGTATTGTTATTACTCGTAAATTGCTCCGAAAAGCTTCAAATGGAATGATTAAGATTGATTTAGTGCTTCCATACCGAATGCTTGAGGTTTTAGATGTTATTGCAAATGTTCCGGATACTGTATTTGGCACTCAAGATTATAGTGTCGCTGATTTTGAGTTTAATAATCAAAGTAATTTGATTCTTTTAACGTATGAAAAAACGTTGAAAAAAGGGGGTGTCCTTCGATTGTTAGATAAGAAAAATGAAGTGGTCGATATTCGATATGTTCGAGGTAATGCAACGGAGTTAAAGAAGGACTTTAGAGGCAATGTGCATTTAATTTGTGAAGAGGAGGTATATTTAATTCAAACGAGAGACGAACACCTCGAGTTATTTTTAGAGGATCGCGATTATTTTTTTAAATATGTGCTTCCCGTTATTGATACGATTGGAGAGAACATTTATTTCTCGAATTATTCTGAGCTCTACCCCGCATTTGACTATATGGAGTTTGATCGAATTGACTCTTCTTATAATCCAGTGTTAACAGTACAGGATGACTTGATGATGGAGCTGTATAGGTCGGAGTATAAATATGTTGATGTTAGAACAAAACTATGGGCGCATAATAAACAAATAGAAACTGGAATAGATAAAGAGGTATGGGTTGGTGCCACGGTTTTTACAAATTCACTTTATTACGAGTCGTTATACGCTCCTTTGTTTAAATATGGGCATGATAGTTTATTTGTTTTTGACCATTATAAAGATTATTTGTTTAAGTATACACCGGATGATGGTTTCGTAGACAGTGTTAGAATTGCTTATCACAAAACGGCACGCAAGTCAGGTTGGGAACAACCATTGCTACAAGATGCTACGAGAGATTTAATCTATGGTCTATTTTTATTGAATGGCTTTACCTATTTGAGTCAAATTAATCCACAAAGTGGGGGAGTAGAACAGCGTTTTAAACTTCATTTTAAATACGTAGAAAATATTCAAATTGTAGATGGATATGTGTATTATATCTATAGACCTTTCGAATCTATTCAGAAAAAATACATTTATCGTGAACGGCTAACAGTTTAATCTTTAATTGCTGATCGAGGGTCTTTTTGCTTCTTTTTAAAGAACCATCTGCGGTGTTTTTTATTCTTTTTCTTAGATTTTCCACCTTTTTTCTTCGTATTTCGAATATCTTCAACAGGAGCAGTTGCATCCACTCCTCCGCCATTAGGATTTCCATCAACCGGGTCAACCCATACATCTTTGACTTCAATGTACTCAATACCATTTTCCTCTGCATTAGGGTTGTAGCGTCTAACTCGTCTATTTTCGTCATTCACAGCGATCAAATCTTCCTCATACAACCACAGGTTACCTGCCCAGTGATATCCATCATAAGTCATATCAGGAACATAAAAATCATACATTCCCTCTAGGTTCGGCGTTTCAGGAACTAAATGATCAAAAACAATGGCGTCCAAACGGTCATTCCAATTCACACCAATAGTTGCCTTCTCAGAGTACTCAAAAAAAACACGTTTTAAAACACGTTTAGATCCTTTTGCTTCTTGAAAAACTGGATAGCCAATCCGTAATTTTTTTCCTTTGAAATAAAAAACATCAAGTATTTTTTTGTTTGTGCTTCTACTAGCACCGTCATAACCAAGAACAGTGTATAGTGTTTTGCTTCCTTTTTTGACCGGAATTATTTTATAGTAAAGAGCCCCGTACCAATGATTCGGAGTTAAAGTGTTTTCAGGCCGCGGGGGAATTGTGATATGATCCTCTTCAAATTTTATAACTTGGTTTGGTTTTGAACCGTTTGGAATAACCATATAACAGAAGTGCTTATTCATTCCGTTATTATCTTCAATATTCCAGTTAAATAAACGAAAAGCATCGTCTGGCGATTTAATGGTGGACATGGTTTGAAAAGAGGAGAACGGATAGTCAAATACTCCGGGGTATTCTAAAACAGCTTCGATTTTTTCGATTAAACTTTCATTTTCTAATTTTCTTTGATAGTCATCATTTGCGCCTCTTACAAGAATCAATTGTGCATTGATCTCTGCCTCCATTTTAACCAAAAAAGTATCTACTTCTACTTCTTTAGCGTTGACTTGTAGAGAGATAGAAAGTATTGATAAAAGAAAAAGTACTCGTTTCATATAGCCAATAACGGTAATTATTACAAAGGTAACAAAAAAAGAAAGGCTATTTTATGAAACCTTTTAAGGTGTTTTTGTTAGTTTATTCCCCTTATTTAAAACTGTTCCAATGAAGTTATTTTTAACTTTGTTTTATGGAGAAAATTAAAATTAGGTTGGGTGGTGTTCCCGAACACTTCAATTTACCCATTCACCTCGCAAAAGAACGTGGAGAATTTAGTAGTCGAGGAGTTGACCTAGAGTGGACAGATTTTGGTGGTGGAACTGGACAAATGACAAAGGCATTACGGGATAATGAAGTTGATGCTTGCATTCTTTTAACTGAAGGAATGATTGCTGATATTGTAAAGGGAAATCCAAGTAAAATAATTAGCGAATATGTGACTACTCCTTTGACATGGGGAATTCATACAAGTGTCAATAACGACTTGATGAATTATCGAGATA
The DNA here is from genome assembly GCF_001661595.2 of Crocinitomix algicola. Classification (GTDB taxonomy): domain Bacteria; phylum Bacteroidota; class Bacteroidia; order Flavobacteriales_D; family Crocinitomicaceae; genus Crocinitomix; species Crocinitomix algicola. The sequence continues at coordinate 377,011 of NZ_LYPF02000001.1, read as the reverse complement.
TTTTTGATAAACAATACGCAATTTCCCGTTTTGGTTCTGGGTCTCATTTAATGGCAATTGTCGATGCCGATAGTAAAGGTCATAAATTAGGTAAAGATCAGTTTACAATAATCAAGAATATTGATGGAGCTTTACCTTCTTTGGAAAGTTTAGAAACTGATGTATTCTATTGGGAGAAATATACTACTAAACCGTTGGTTGACAAAGGGGTTTTACGAAGAGTAGGGGAATACAATACACCATGGCCTTGTTTTGTAATTGCTGCAACAGATCGAATTTTGAAAGAGCATCCGGATTCCGTGATTCGTATGTTAAGAACTATTCACGACGCCTGTGACAAGTTTATGCATGACGATTCGGTAATTAAACAAGTTAGCGAACGATACGGTCAGCAACTTAAAGATGCCGAAAGATGGTATAATAGTACCGAATGGGCTATTCATGGATGGGTAAGTGAAAAAATGATGAGAAGCGTAATTTATCATTTACAAACAGCTGAAATCATAGGTGAAAATGATGCAATTCCGGAATTAGTATGGAAGAGATAAAATCACCATATTATATCAATCAAGGGCTTGGAAAACGTGTTCCTCTTATCATCAGCATTCCTCACGTGGGCACAGAATTCCCCACGGAGTTAAGGTCTCAATACCTTGAAAGTCAGCTCGAAGTTTTAGATGATACAGACTGGTTTTTGGATCAACTATACAGTTTCGCTCCAGAAATGGGGATTACGGTTATTAAAGCTAAATACCATCGGTGGGTTATTGATTTAAACCGAGACCCTAAAAGTGCTCCTCTTTATAATGACGGTCGAATAATAACAGGTTTAACAAGTACAACAGATTTTCTGGGAAATCCTATCTATAAAGACGGTTGTGAACCTGGCATGGATGAGATTGATCGTAGACTCGAAGAGTACTATTGGCCATATTATCAAAAAATTGAAGAATTATTATCTGATTATTTAAAGGATATTGATAATGTAATTTTATGGGATGCTCATTCGATCAGAGAGTCGGTGCCAACCATTCGAAAAGATAAATTCCCGGAGATGATTCTTGGTAATGCAGACGAGACATCGGCACATCAAGAACTTATACAGCTAGCTCTTGCTGAATTATCTAAAGGTTATCAAGTCAATCATAACGATCCTTTTAAAGGGGGGCACATTACGCGATATTTTGGAAACCCATTAAAAGGAGTTCATGCCTTACAACTTGAAAGAAATAAAGTCCTATACATGGATGATACGGAAAAAAAATATCATCATGAAAGAGCTGAAAAGATGCAAGAAATCTTAAAACCCACACTAAAACAACTTATAAATAAGGTGTTAACCCTTTAATTATAAGTTGCTCAATTGATTAAAAAGTTAAGGTTGTACGAAATGGATATGCGTTATTTTCGTTTTATATTATTCCCATTTGCTCTTATCTATGGAATTGCTGTAGGTATAAGAAATCTTTTTTACCAAAAGCGGATACTAAAATCCTCTATATTTAGTCTTCCAATTATAAATATTGGAAACTTGAGTGTTGGTGGAACAGGTAAAACTCCACATACTGAATACTTGATTCGCCTTTTAAAAAAGGAATATAACCTCGTTACATTAAGTCGTGGTTATGGACGTAAAGAACGAGGCTTTATTCTTGCCGATGAAACTGCAACTGCACAAAAAATCGGAGATGAGCCCATGCAGTATCAAACAAAGTTTAGCAACGAAATTGGTGTTGCAGTAGATGTAAATCGCGTTAACGGTGTCATTAGTATATGTCAAGCTAAACCTGACACAAATGTGATTCTGTTAGATGATGCTTACCAACATCGAGCAATTGCCGCTGGATTGAATATTTTGATAACAACTTATCAAAACCCATTTTTTAAAGACTTTATCTTGCCTGTTGGTACCTTAAGGGAAGCCAGGAAAGGAAAAAAACGCGCGGATATTGTAATTGTATCAAAATGTCCTGATTTATCGCATGTTGATAAAGCAAAAATCGAAGAAAAAATCGCTCCAAAAAAAGGGCAAAAAGTGTTTTTTTCAAGAATTATTTATGGTGCTGTATATCCCCTTATGCAAAAAGAGGTTGAAACATTTAAAAATAATAAAGTCAATAATCGCTCAATTGTTCTAGTGACAGGAATTGCAAAACCAGAACCCTTGCTAAGTGAATTGAGTAAAACAAATAAAATCCTAAAACATTTTAAATTCTCCGATCATTATCAGTTTAAAGAAGAGAACATCAACGAAGTTCATAATTTAATTGATAAATTTGCAAGTGAAAATCCTTTGATAGTAACGACTGAAAAAGATGCAATGCGTCTGGTTAATCAACCGTGGTCGAATAAATTAAATAATTATCAATGGGTATATCAAAGTATTGAGGTTGAAATTGATGAGCACGAAGAATTTGATAGAATAATAAGAGAATATGTGGAAAAAAATAGTTGAAACAACAGAGTACATTCATCAACAGTTTAAAGAACAACCGGAAATAGGTATTGTATTGGGTACTGGCTTAGGTGGATTAGTTGATGAAATAGAGATAAAATGTACATTGAATTATCAAGATATACCAAATTTTCCCGTTTCAACAGTAGAAAGTCATAGCGGTAAATTAATTTTTGGCCAATTAGCCGGTAAAAATGTTGTTGCTATGCAAGGGCGCTTCCATTATTACGAAGGATATTCGGCTGACGAAGTCACTTTCCCAATACGCGTTATGAAAATGTTAGGCGTAAAAAAGCTTCTCTTAAGTAATGCATCGGGAGGTGTTAATCCTGATTTCGAAGTCGGTGAAATCATGTTTATTGAGGACCACATAAATTTGTTCCCTGAACAACCTTTGCGAGGCAAGAATATTGATGAACTTGGTCCACGTTTTCCAGATATGAGTGAACCATATGACAAAAAAATGTTAAATATTGCCCATGAAATAGCAAGTCAAAACAATATTAAAGTCAGTCAAGGTGTTTATGTTGGTTTAACAGGGCCGTCGCTAGAGACTCCTGCTGAATATAAATACATCAGGACGATAGGTGGTGATACTGTAGGTATGTCAACTGTACCAGAAGTAATCGTGGCTCGTCATATGGACATTCCAGTCTTTGCAGTGTCTATTATAACTGATTTAGGTGTGCCGGGAAAAATTAAAAAGGTCAACGTTGCTGAAATTATTGAGGTAGCTATGAAGCAGGAACCGAAGATGACCTTGATTATGAAAAAACTAGTAGAAAAAATTTAAACATTTACGCAGAAATTCGATGGAATTAAGTGATGAAATAAGAAATAAATACCAACCCGTCATAGGGTTGGAAATTCACGCTCAAATGTTAACGAATACAAAGGCTTATTCGAACGACAAAAATGAGTATGGCTCGCCCCCTAACACTAATGTAAGTCCAATAACATTAGGCCATCCGGGTACATTGCCGAAGATGAATAGTAAAACGATAGATTTTGCGATAAAAATGGGCTTAGCATGTGATTGTGACATAAGTCCGGAGCAACACTTTGCTCGAAAAAATTATTTCTATCCGGATTTACCAAAAGGGTATCAAATTACACAGGATACAACGCCTATCTGTACGGGTGGAAAAATAGTCATCAAAGATGATGAAGGGAATGATAAGTCAATTGCCTTAACCAGAATTCACATGGAAGAGGATGCGGGTAAAAGTATTCATGATATAGATCCTTTCAATACGTTAATTGACCTTAATAGGGCAGGCGTTCCGTTAATAGAGATAGTATCTGAGCCTGAAATTAGAAGCTCACAAGAGGCATATAATTACGTTACTGAAGTTCGAAAACTTGTTCGTTACTTAGAAATTTGTGATGGAAATATGGAAGAAGGTAGCTTGCGCTGTGATGCGAATATATCTGTAATGCTAAAGGGAGCAAAAAAGTTTGGCGTCCGTGTCGAAGTGAAAAATATGAACTCAATTCGAAACGTTCAACGCGCAATTGAATATGAAATCAATAGACATATAGTAGCGATTGAGAATGGTGAAGAACTTTATCAAGAAACGAGAAATTTTGACGCATTGAAAGGAACGACAACAGCCATGCGTTCTAAAGAAGCTGCTAATGATTATCGTTTTTTTCCTGAGCCAGATTTGCAGCCTATAAAAATTACAACGGAAAAGGTTCAAAAGCTTAAAGCGGAGATGCCGCCTTTACCTGGGGCACTTTACTCTAAGTATACGAATCAATTAGGGTTGTCGTCTTATGATGCGCAATTATTGACCGATCAAAAAGATATTGCACTCTATTTTGAAAGTATTATTGAATTTACAAAAAATTATAAAGGGGCTGCGAATTGGTTAATGGGAGATGTAAAATCCTACTTGAATTCAAATGCAATCAGCATAAAAGATTTTCCTGTCTCGGCTGAAAGAATTGCAGGATTAATAAATCTAATTGATAGTGGAGCCGTTTCGCATAACTTGGCAAGTCAAAAAATATTTCCGGAATTATTAAAAGGTAATGACTCAGCTGAGGAAATTGCGAAAAAGAATGATTGGCTTCAGAATAATAATGCGGATGAGATAAAAGACATTGTTTTGACCGTTTTTAAAGAAAATCCAGAGGAATTCGAGCGGTTCAAAAACGGCGAGAAAAAATTGATGGGCTTCCTAATGGGGAAAGTAATGCAAAAAAGTAAAGGGAAAGCTGACCCTAAATCAGCAAGTAAAATGATTAATGATTTGATTTAATTAAGATGAGAAAAGCGAAAAATATATTTTTAACGACTTTAATAGGTGGATTTTTAATGGCATGTGGTGGTACAGAAGATGTTTCGGAGGGACTACCAGGTCATTTGATTAAAGGTGAAATTACGGGAGCTGAAGGAAAGGAAGTTGTACTTGTTGCCTATGAAGGTGAAAAAGAGCAAATAATTGATACGGTTTTAATTCAAAATAACCAGTTTGAAATTCAGACGAAAACTAAAGATTTACGTCAATATGTACTGCTCTTTGGAGAAGCTGAAATGCCTGTTATTCTTTTGTTGGATAAAGAAGCAAAAAATGTTGAGATTTCAGGTGCTTTACCAGGAATTGGGGAAAATTATACGGTAAAAGGTTCTGAAGAAAGCCAAAGAGTAAAAGATTATTTAGATTTCTTAAAGCCCTTCTTTAAGGATGAGCAAATGCTTTATATGCAAATTAATTCTACTCCAAAAACGGACACTACACAAATTAAAAAGCTTATAGCACAACTGGATAGTATTTCTTATATTCAACGTGATTATGCCATTGATAAAATCGAGCAAAAACCGGGTTCCCCTTCTAGCTGGTTGATGTTACGCGAATTGTTTCCGGCAAGTGGATTATTAAACTTTGATACATTAGACTTGAAATATTTCCACATGGTTGCTGATGAGATGCGAGCTAAATATCCAAACTCTGACTATCCTGATTTGATTGATCGAGATATTAAAAGTGTTGAGGCACAGCTTGAACAAATGAATAATCCTCAACTATCTCAAGCTAAAGGAAGTGCTCCTTTTGACATCGCACCTGAAATAATAGGTAATGGCGTAAATGGAGAAATACGTAAATTATCAGATTTAAGAGGGAAAGTTGTTCTTATCGATTTCTGGGCCTCTTGGTGCGGTCCATGTCGTAGAGAAAATCCTAATGTTGTAAGAGTTTATAATGAATATAAGGATAAAGGCTTTGAAATTTTCAGTGTGTCGCTGGATAAAGAAAAAGATGCTTGGCAAAAGGCAATTCAAGCTGATAATTTAGTTTGGGATAATCATGTTTCTGACCTGAATGGATGGCAGTCGGCTGCAGCTGTTGATTATAGTGTAAATGCTATCCCAGCGACTTTCTTAATTGATGAAAATGGTAAAGTTATTGCAACTAACCTTAGAGGTCCTCAACTTGAGGCAAAACTCAAAGAGATTTTAGGCTAGAAAAACAATTATATTATGATAAGATTTTTCACAATTATATTCCTATTATTTTTTGGGATAAATACGTATTCTCAAATTACTAATTTGATGACTGGACCTGTTCGAATTGATGGAAAGCTGCATGGTTCAGGTGTGAAAAATATTTATCTATTCAGTGCTGGGAATCAGAATGGTGCTGAACCAATTGCTTCATCTTCAATCGAAGAAGGAGGAAATTTTTCACTTGATTTTACTATTCAAAGTAGAGGCTACTTTTATTTACAATTGGATAATCAACAGTATTACAATTTAATTCTAGAACCCAAAGATTATATTACGATAGAAGCATTAGTCTATGATTTTTTGGGTTCTGCAAACGTAGTTGGTTCAGATGAGTCTATAATGATGAATGGGTTTGTTCGTCAATATCAAGAATTTTCGAGTATCGAGGATTCCTTAACGCAAATTCTTCGAAAAAATCCTGCTAAACAAAAAGAGGTTAATGGTTATTTCGGTCCTATTGCCCAAAATTTTTACAATTATCGTAATAATTATATAGGGGCAAATGAAAATTCTCCTGCGCTTATTGCAGCTCTAAGTGCGATTAATCAAGAAAAGGAATGGGAAGCATATAAACAGTTAGTCGTACTCCTTAACCAGTCTTTTGGTGATGCACCAACCGTAAAACAACTGCAAAAGTATATTGAGGAAAAGGATGAAGATATGAATCGCCAAATCCTTGCAAATAATGCCAGGGAGGAGTTGTTTGCACCGGGAAACGCTGCTATTGATATCGAAATGCCAAATACTGAAGGGGAATTAATTAAGTTATCAGATTTAAAAGGTAAAGTTGTATTAGTAGATTTTTGGGCTTCTTGGTGTGGACCATGCCGAAGAGAAAACCCTAATGTTGTAAGAGCCTATAAAAAATACCACGAAGATGGATTTGATGTTTTTAGTGTTTCGCTAGACCAAAAGGGGAGAGGTGGTTACGATAAATGGCTTGCGGCTATCGAAAAAGACGGCCTGATTTGGTCAAACCATGTTAGTACCTTAGAAGGTTTTGGTACTCAAGCTGCGCGTGATTACATGGTGCAAAGTATTCCATTTACGGTCTTAATTGATAAAGATGGTAAAATCATTGCAACAAATGTGAGAGGAAGGCAATTGGATGCTTACCTCGAAAAGATTTTTGGACATTGATTGAGAATAAAAAAATATTTTTCGCCTCTGATTTTCATCTTGGTGCACCCAATTATGAAGATAGTTTAATTCGTGAGAAGAAAATCGTTCGTTGGTTGGATAGTATAAAAGACGAAGCTGAAGAGATATATTTACTCGGTGATGTTTTTGATTTTTGGTTCGAATATAAAAAGGCAATTCCAAAAGGTTTTGTCCGATTACAGGGGAAAATTGCAGAATTAACGGATAGAGGTATACCTATTTATTGGTTTATTGGTAATCACGACATGTGGATTTTTGATTATATCCCCAAAGAATTGGGGGTGAAAATGATTCGAACTGAAATAGTTAAAACCATAAAAGGAAAATCTTTTTACATTGGACACGGTGACGGTTTAGGTCCTGGTGATCATGGATATAAATTCATTAAAAAAATCTTTAGAAACCCTGTTTGTCAATGGCTTTTTGCTCGTTTACATCCAAATTTTGGTATTGGTTTAGCCAACTTATCCTCTCAAAAAAGTCGGGCAGCAACGGGTAATCAAGATTCAATTTTTTATGGTGAGGATAAAGAAATGCTTATTCAATATTGTCAAGCCAAGTTGAAAAATCAGCATTTTGATTATATGATTTTTGGCCATCGACATTTACCAATTGAGTTTGAATTGTCTAAGCAATCAAAATATATAAATATCGGTGATTGGATCCAATATTTTACTTATGGTGTTTTTGATGGAGATCAGTTCGAATTAAAAACGTTTGAAGGTAATGCTGATATCGTTCGCGGAACTTCGCAGAGCTCTATTAATAAATAATCCATTTTTTTTTGAAACCTTTTTAAACACTTGGCGTTTTATATAATGTAAAACGAATCAAATATTATTCGACTTACAGACTTAATAAGGGTAAGAGAGCGCATATGTGCTCTCTTTTTTGTTTAATAAATCGTTCTTATCGAGTGATTTTAAGCAATTTTGAACAAAATAAATTCGTTAAAACTCTTATATTTGCCCAAAATAATTAGCGATAATCTAATGAATACAGGTAAAGTAAAATTTTTTCATGAATCTAAGGGATTTGGATTCATCATCGATGACGATTCGAAAAAAGAATATTTTGTTCATATCTCTGGACTCATAGATGCTGTAGAAGATGGTGAAGAGGTCGCTTTTGAATTGAAAGAAGGAAATAGGGGATTAAACGCTGTTAATGTTAAGCTCATTTAAATGAAAAAAAAATAATAAATATAAAGCCTTTTCTTCTATAGGAGAAAAGGCTTTTTTTATGGGATAGATATGATAGAAAGAAAATGCTTAGCATGTGGTACTTGGAACAAAGGAGAGAGTCATTGTACACATTGCGGAAACCCAATTTCTCCAGAAGAAGTTCAAAAAGCAGACTGGAAAAAGAAAGAACTTGAAGAGGCAAACAAACCAAAAGACAAATTCGATTTGTTCGCAGAAAGGTTGAAAAATTCCGATTCTATGTTCGCTCGAATTATTTATCAAATAGGATATTCTATAGCAATGGTTTTTGCAGCTATTGGAGGTTTCTTTGCCTGGATGGTAGCAATGGCAAATGGCTAAATTTCATGTTAAGGCCTGTTATAAATCCAATGTTTTTTTTGTTTTGCACAATTTATTTATTGGTGCATATAGGACGTTTTTTACAATTAGGTTTTCCGATTTGGCTGAATGGTTACCTAACAGATTTATTATGTATGCCTATGGTTTTGGCGTTGTGCTTGGTGGGCGTACGCTGGATTAAGAAAATACCTGATTATATACTGAATATTCGTTTAATAATCGCTATGACTATCTTTTATTCGGTATATTTTGAGATGTATCTACCTTCAATATCTAGCAAATACACTGCAGATATAATTGATGTCTCAATGTATTTTATTGGAGCCATTGTTTATTGGTTTTTTTATCAGCCTTATTATGCTTTAAGTAAAGTTACTTAATAAACAATAGGGTAGGTTATTGTTTCAAAAGGAGTAGTGAATACTGAATCGGTCGTTGATTCACCTGAATTTACGTTTATATAGGTGAATTTAACGTATTTGCCGGCTGTAGTCACATAACGAATAACAGTATCAAGATCACCATAGTAATTTTGGCCTGCATTGGAGGCGCAACCAGCACAATTTTCTTTGAATCCGATTGTAAATAACCTAAAGTGATCATCATCTTCTGGAAATAAATTCTCAATATCAAATTCAACCCAAGATTTGGGCTCTAACTCTATATCGATTGAATTAACACCATCTGTAGTAATTGATGCTGTGGTTCGTTCAAAAACCATATCAAAAAAGTTTTCTTTTTTTACTTCAAATTCAAAGGCCGAGACCATTTCACGATCTATCGTAATATCATAAACACCGCTTTGCGATGTGTTAACGGAAGCTGCTTGGTAAAAATCGGGGGATGTTCCTCCATTTTGAACTTTTCTTTGGCCCAAATTTACTGTTGCGTCATTAACAGCGCTATTGTCTAATTGATTGGTGACTTTTCCGTTAAAATGATATTGAATTTCGTTTTTTTTGCAAGATGTGGAAAAACTAAGCGCAATAATTATAAGTGTAAAATAAATTGTTCTCATGTTCCGTTAAATGAAGTCTAAATTTAGTAAATATTATAGGCAAAGTCAATTCACGGTCAACCTACTCATCATCTTGAAGTAAATCAGGTCTTCGTTCCTTTGTACGAGCTATACTTTGTTCGTTTCTCCAATCTTCAATATTTTTACTGTGGCCAGATAATAGAACAGCAGGAACATCATGACCTTCAAAAGATTCTGGTCGCGTATATACAGGGGGAGCTAATAAGCCATCCTGAAACGAATCTGTTAAGGCAGAAGTTTCATCATTCAAGACACCAGGAATTAATCGTACAATTGCATCTGTAAGTACGGCTGCACCTAATTCCCCCCCCGATAAAACATATGAGCCAATTGAAATTTCTTTCGTGATGAACAAATCTCTAATGCGCTGATCAACTCCTTTATAATGTCCACAAAGAATCATGATGTTTTTATTTAAAGAAAGGCTGTTACAATCTTCTTGTTCTAAAAGTTTGCCATCAGGTGTCATGTAGATGATTTCATCGTAATCTCGTTCTTTTTGTAGTTTCCGAATTAATGTTGCTATTGGCTGAATGGTCATAACCATTCCAGCACCGCCTCCATATTGATAATCATCAACACTTTTTTGACGATGGTCTGAATATTCACGAATATTATGCAAGTGAAGCTCTAATAAGCCTTTCTCCTGAGCTCTTTTCATTATCGAGTCGCTGAAAGGACTTTCAAGTAGCTGTGGTAAAACGGTTAGAATATCGATTCTCATAAGAAAACGTTAACTTAGGTAAAGAATTGTACAGAAAAATAATAATGCAAATACAAAGGCCGAAATTGCAACCTTTTTTAATTCAGGATCAAATTTTTGTGGTTCCTCAATTTTAAAGACTTTTTTAAGATGGAAAAAATGAATTAAGGCCGAAGGAATAAAGGTTAAAAACAATAGGCTAAACCCACTCGATAAGCCTTCAATAATAAAAGGTAAAGGGAATGATAGGTATGCAATTAGGAATATCGAATAATGATATATTTTACTCTTTTTATGCCCCAATTTAACGGCTAATGTGTTTTTACCGACTTTTTGATCATTTTCCCTGTCCCGCATATTATTCAAATTGAGAACGGCAACGCTGTAACATCCCATTGTAATGGCGGGAAGAAACATCGTCCAATGGAATGCACCGGCTAAAAGGTAAGCGGTACCAATAACACCAATTAATCCGAAGAAAATAAAAACAAATAAATCTCCTAGACCAGAATAGCCATAGGCTTTTTTACCAACAGTATATTTAATTGCTGCTGCAATGGATAGCAATCCCAACACAAAGAATATGAGAAAATAGGCATTAAATTTAAAGGAAAAAGCTTCTAATAATAACCAAATACCGGAAATTAATGAGAGCATAGATACCACAATAATTGCGGATAACATTTCTCTTCGGCTTATGATGCCACTTTGCACGGCACGTTCTGGACCAATCCTACCTTCATTGTCAGCTCCCTTTATAGCATCACCATAGTCATTGGCTAAATTAGATAAAACTTGTAGAAGTAAAGTTGTGATTAAAATTAAACTGAACACGCTCCATGAAAAATTGGTATCCCAATCGGTACGGACATATCCAATACTTGCCCCCATTAGAATTACACTAAATGAAAGTGGTAACGTTCGTAATCGAAAGGCGCTAATCCAAGCTTTTAATTTATTTTGATTCATTTTAATATTTATCGCCCCACAAATTTTTAATTGTTTTCTCAATATCTTGTTCACGATTTGAACTCCCAGCTTCAAAAAAACGCGTACCTTTTATTTCCTCTGGTAAAAATTCTTGCTGAATAAAATTATTCGAATAATCATGGCTGTATTTGTACTCAACGCCATAACCGAGGTCTTTCATTAGTTTTGTTGGAGCGTTTCTTAATGCTAATGGGACACTTAAATTACCAGTTTCTTTAACAATTGCTTGTGCTTTACCAATTGCCATATATGAGCCATTTCCTTTAGGAGAGGTCGCTAGGTATATTACGCATTGAGCAAGCACAATTCTACCTTCTGGCCAACCGATTTTATTGATAGCATCGAAGGCGTTATTCGCCATTATTAGTGCATTGGGGTTTGCAAGTCCAATATCTTCAGATGCCGAAATTATCAATCTTCGCGCAATAAATTTAGGATCTTCACCACCTTCAATCATCCTTGCAAGCCAATAAATTGCAGCGTTAGGATCGCTTCCTCGAATAGATTTTATGAATGCCGAAATGATGTCATAATGCATTTCACCATCTTTGTCATAGGTGGCAACATTAGCCTGAATTATAGAGGTTGTTAAATCATCTGTTATGATCAGTTCCTCTCCAGTATAGGCCTGCTCAATAACCATTTCTAAAGCGTTCAGTAATTTTCGCGCATCTCCACCAGAAATTTTTATTAGAGCGCTAGTCTCCTTTAAATTAATTTTCTTGGTCTTAAGGGCAGCGTCCTGCTCCAATGCACGATTCATCAAAACATTTAATTCGGCTTTGGTATGGTGCTTTAACGTATATACTTGACTTCTAGATAACAAGGCTGAAATTACCTCGAAAGAAGGATTTTCAGTGGTTGCTCCAATTAAAGTTAAAATTCCTTTTTCAACGGCTCCGAGTAGAGAATCCTGCTGTGATTTACTGAATCGATGAATTTCATCAATGAATAATATCGCGTTCTGCGCTCCAAATAATCCAGTTGAGCTTACTTTTTGAATAATCTCACGAATATCTTTAACCCCTGAATTTATAGCGCTGAGAGAATGAAATGGGCGATCTACAGTATTGGCAATTATTTGAGCTAAAGTTGTTTTTCCAACACCAGGTGGTCCCCAAAAAATCATGGAAGGAACATGACCTGATTCAATAGCTCTTCGTAGACCAGAATTCGGTCCTAAAATATGATCTTGCCCAATGTAGTCTGCCAAGGATTTAGGCCGCATTCGCTCAGCTAATGGTGTTGTAAGCATGACTAGCGAAGTTAATTATTTCTTTAGAGATGGACGTTGATGTTTCCATCTTTTATGTGACCATAACCAATAATCAGGTTTGTTTTGGATGAGCTGTTCAAGAAGTGCAGAATATATATCTGTAATTTCTCCAGGATTGAGTAAAGAAGCGTCTTCGGTAATAGTAGTGAATTCGACCTCGTAATATCCACGCTTTATCTTTTTAGAATGACCAAATAATACGGTATAATTATATTTTCTCGCAAGTTTTTCCGGTCCAATATTCCATCCAGTTTCTTGGTTTAAAAATGTATTCCAATGTGCAGACTGTAAATTGGTAGGAGATTGATCATTGACAATAACAACGAGTTTTTTCTCTTTAGTTGAGCTTGTAAAAAAGGGAATGATATCTTTTGTGCCAATCAACTGCATGCCATTTCGAGTCCTTGAATTAAATAATATTTGATCGTAAAACTTATTTTTCAACGGTTGATAAATTGAGTAAGTGGTGTATTTCGTCAATTCTGGTAGACTAAGTGAATAATATTCCCAATTATTATAGTGTCCACAAGTAACAATGACATTTTTATCTTTATCGTACAATTCTTGTAATAATTCTGGATTTTTTATTGAAGTGCGTTTCAAAACCTCCTTTTTTGATATGCTAACCGCTTTAATACTCTCAAAGATAAAATCAATAAAATGTTTATAGAATCCCTTCTCAATTGAAGATAATTCTGTCCCGGTTTTATCAGGAAATGCTCTTTCTAAATTGGCTCGAACAACTTTTCTACGGTATCTCACAAAATTGAATGCTAAAAAATAGACGATGTTCGAAAAGAAGTACAATAATCCCAAAGGTAGGTAGGACAAAGGTTTTAGGACTACGTAAAATAATATTCGATCGGCAATTTTAATCATTCACATGGAAAAATAGGTTGCAAAGTTAAAATAACCGTCAAATAGTTGGTCAATATTGATATCTTTTTATCGACTTTAATCAACTATTGTTGCATTATCAACACAATTTTCTCTTACTAATTGCTTAGTTTTGCACTAAATTAATGCAAACATTGAGACGAAATATTTTTACCATAATTATTGCTGTCTGTGCAATTACCGCGTATGCAGGTAAAATTGAAAAAGCTTTTCAAGCCTTAGATATTTACAATTATTTTGAAGCAAAAAAGTTGTTTGAAAAATCATTGAAAAGAGATCGCGTCGCTGCATCTTATGGGTTAAGTTTAATTTACCACAGGAATGATAATCCGTTTTATAATCTGGATAGTGCGCGAAGATATATTGTAATAGCAAGTGATGAATATTCCGAATTGCCACAAAAGAAAAAAGAAAAATATTTAAAAATAAAAATTGATAGTTCGCATATTTTTTCGCAACGAAATACGGTGAGCGATAAACTGTATCAACGCGCTAAATTGAATCATACAATAAAAGATTATCAACTCTTCATTGATAACAATTACTGGAGTGAGTATGTTGACTCAGCAATTTATCACAGAGATGAATTAGCCTTTTCGCTTGCAGAAGAGCAAAATAATTCAACTTCATTTACAGCGTTCTTAACTAAATACCCTACATCTCATTTAAAAGAAGAGGCTGTAGCTAATTACGAACGTTTGAATTACCAAGAACAGACGGCCTCGAACAATTTTGTAGATTACGTGGCTTTCGTAGAGAATTTTCCAAATAGTCCGTTTAGACATGATGCTGAAGACCAAGTTTTTGAAATTTCAACAAAAACAGCAACCTTGGAATCCTATCAAAATTTCATTAAAAGTTACCCGAAAAATCGAAATGTATCTGTTGCATGGAAGAAACTCTATAACACTTATTTACAAGACAATTATTCATCTGACGGCATTCAAGCATTCATGGAAGAATTCAAGGATTATCCATATCAAAAAGAACTTTTAAAGCAAATGGAGCTGGTCCAAAAACTACTGCTTCCAATAAAATCGAGAAACAAGTGGGGGTATATTGATCGGGAACAAGAGACTTATATTAAACCACAATTTGATTTAGCAGATGCTTTTCACGAAGGATTAGCAATAATTAGTTATGAAGGGGCTTACGGGTTTGTTGATAAAACGGGGGAAATTGTAATTCCTACTATTTTTGACGACGCATTTAAAGTGCAAGAGGGACATGCAGTGGTAGGTTTACAGGATAAATGGGGATTGATTAACCGAAGTGGAGAATTTGTAATTGAGCCGATTTATGAGGACTTAGGGAATTTAAATGAAGGCCTAACGTATTTTTCTGAGAATGAAAATTATGGCTATTTTGATAAAAAAGGTGTGGTTAGATTACAGCCTATTTATACAGATGCAAGTGATTTTGAATTAGGTAAAGCAATTGTTAGTACTAATAGTGGGTATGGGTTGATTGACCCATTTGGAACTACATTTATTCCATTTAAATATGATCGGCTGTTAAAGTATGATGAAAACCGATATGCTGCGAAGCTTGGTGATAAATGGGGAATTATAGACGGTGAAGGAGAAATTCTTCTTCCTTTTGATTATAGTTACATTGGGAAAGTTGAGAGTAATAGGGCTCTAGTGGAGAAAGATAGTTTGTTTAATTATTTGAATAATCACGGGGAATTGATTCTTGATGAGTGGATTTCAATTTTTCCGGAACATCGCCAATTAGCTATGTACACAAATGGTTTTGCTCGTGTCTTTTTCAGTGATGGTTATAATCTATTAGATACGAATGGTCATAAATTATTTAAATCTAACAAAGAAGATTTAGGTTTTTATGGTGATCTCATAGCCGTTAAAAAAGGTGAAAAATGGGGGTATTTTAATCGGAACGGGGGACAAGTTATTGGTTATAACTATACTGGAGCCAATTCTTTTGAAGGTGCCTTGGCTAAGGCTGGTGGCGCTCCACTGGTCGGAATAATAAACAAGAAAGGAGAGTACTTAATAGAACCTTATTTTGAACGTTTAGAATTTTATAATGATACACTCTTGATCGCCAAAAGTAGAGGTGATTTTGGAGTGTTGCAAACAAATGGAGATACCGTATTAAGTTTTAGTTATGAGCAAATAGAACCTTTTTCAGAAGAATTGGTACAATTAATCACAAGAGAAGCCGTATATTATTATGATTTTAAATCGAATCAATTCATAAGAAAAGAAGACAATTAGTGGATAAGTTTTTAACGTATATCGAACGATTTAAGTTTGCAATTCTAGGAACAGTCTTGTTTCATTTTGTCGTTTTTATGTCTTCAAATTTTGTGACAGTTGAACGAGCATATAATTCTAAGTTTGCAGAAGAAAATGAGGTTGAAGTAGCACTTGAGGAGGATGAAATTGAAATAGATGAGGAATTGTTAGAAATGCTCAATCGACAAAATGAGTTGAATAATGCTCCAATTTATAATCTCACTGCCGATGCCAATGATGAAAGAAAAAAGTCTTTCGATAATTTTTCTACGCAAGATATGGACGAGCAAGTAGAGCAGGAAGCACGTGATTTAGAAAAGCAATTTTTTGATGAATGGGCAAGTCGTCATGATAAAGGTGAAGGCGGAGCAAAGAAATCATCTAACATTGAATTTAATTCTAATAGCGAAGCGGATAGAGAAAATAATAATTCTAATCGCTCATCTGTTGATAACACAGGAGAGAATGCCTTTGCCGGCCGCGTAATGGTTTCGTTTAGTCTAAAAAATCGAAAAGCGCATGCCCTAGAAATTCCTGGTTATACCTGTAATGGATCTGGAACTGTGGTCGTGGATATTAAAGTAGACCGCACCGGGAATGTAAAAAGCGTAAGTTATAATCCCGGTCGATCAAGCGGAGCTACAGCCTGTATGATTGAAAAAGCCGAACGTTATGCTAAAAGAGCGCGTTTTAATTATGATAACAAAGCAAGTTTACTTGCAGATGGCAGTATTACTTATGTTTTCCAAGGACAATGAAGTTAAAAGATTATATCCGAAAAGCAACCCCTTCCTTTTTATTAGACTGGAATAGAAGACGGAAAAAGGAAAGGCGAAATGCTCAATTAAATATAGCACGGAAAAGCGGGAATAGCTTGTCTAAGGATGATTTAATTATAGACCTAAAAGAAATGGGACTTAAGCAAGGCGATTCGGTACTTGTTCATTCGAGTTTAAGTCGTATTGGTCATTTAAAAGATGGTCCAAAAACCTTTGTAGATGCCTTGTTACAGGTTATTGGTGAAGAAGGAACATTATTGATGCCAACTTCGCCAAATAATGTTTATCAGTTGAATTATATCCAAAATACACCTTATTTCGATGTTTTGAATTCCCCTTCGAGAACTGGAGCCATAACAGAGTATTTTAGAACCCTACCAAAGGCGGTTCGCAGTTTGCATCCCACAGAACCTGTCTCTGCACTAGGTCCTTTGGCAGAATATTACACGAAAGATCATTTTAATCAGTTAACTCCTTATAACGAAAAGAGCCCCTTTTATCGAATATCTGAACAAAACGGTAAAATTCTGTATGTTGGCGTTACTTTGGCTATGGCGGGAACAAATTTACACACGCTTGAAGATGCAGTAAATGACTTTAAATTCCCTATCTATTATGCTAAAGTTTTTGACTTTGACGTAATTGATAAAGATGGAGTTAAGCATCGGGTGCAAACGAAAGTACACAACCCTGAATTTTCTAAAAAGAGAAAATGCGATGATTTGATACCATTATTTGAAGAGAAAGGGGTATTGCATAAAAAAAAGTTAGGGGCTGCAAATACATTGGTTGTTCAAGCAAAACCTTTTCTAGATGTGATGTTGAAAGAGTATCAAGAAAAAGGAGTTACAATGTATACACCAAAAGGAAGTTAAAATGCATTTAAACATACCGTCTCCTGTAGAGTTATTAAGTCACCCTTTGTTTGAAGAGAACTTAATAGAAGTCTATGTCAAACGCGATGATCTTATCCATCCAGAAATATCTGGGAATAAATGGCGGAAATTAAAGTTAAATATTGAACGCGTTCATAGTGGACGTTATGAAGGAATTTTAAGTTTTGGTGGTGCTTATTCAAACCATATTAGTGCTTTGGCTTCTGTTGGAAAAGCACTCAATATTCCAACGATTGGAATAATTAGAGGAGATGAGTTGAATGCGAAGTCAAATTCAACCTTAGCGAAGGCAAGTGAATTAGGAATGAAACTCGTTTTTGTAAGTCGTGAAGAGTATGGCTGGCGGTATGAAAAGGATTATAAAAATCAGTTGAGGATTCGATTTGGGAATTACTTAATAGTTGAAGAGGGTGGAGCAAATTTTTATGGGGCATTAGGCTGTACAGAAATACTTTCAGAGGTTAATTTTCCTGTGGATCACATTTTTCTTGCTGCTGGAACAGGAACTACAACAGCGGGTATTTTAATAGGAAATCACGAAGCAAAAGTAACCTGTGTTCCCGTCTTTAAAAACGGTGGATTTATACGTGATGATATAAAGGAGTTATTGATTTTTTCTGGATTGGATGATGAGGCTGTAAACGAAAAATTAGAGCAATTAAATTTAGATTTATCAGCTCATTTTGGTGGTTATGGGAAGTACAATCAAGACTTGATCGACTTCATTAATACATTTTATCGAGAAACTCATTTAAAATTGGATCAAGTTTACACAGGTAAAATGTTTTATGCTTTGGTTGAAGCGATTAAAAGAGGATCGATAAATAGGGGTGAAAAAGTTCTTGCTATCCACACTGGTGGGCTGCAAGGAACTTTGTCAATCGCTGAAAGATTGAACTTTTCGGTTTAAATCTTTTAAGTGGAAAATTGGTTTGTATTTGGATTCATCGAAAAAGGTTTCAAATAATAAGATGTAGGATCGGTGTTGTTTTCTTATTTTCATTTGATTCTCACCTGTTGCATCTCTTAAAACATAAAACAATAGTTCAGAGCAGTATATTTTATCTCGCGTAAATAAGCTAAATGAATGATCAAATGGAGCATCCTCATTTAGGAATTTATAGGCCCCTTCTTTTATTCTTCTTCCTAATGAATCTTGAAATGTAGCTCGGCAAATAAATAACATTGAGTCTGCTGCATTTAAAACAAAATCTTCTAAATCCATTATTTGCATTCCATCATCGTGATTATTACTTACCGACCCTCCCATCGAATGGATAACACGCCAAGTTTCTTTTTCTTTTACAATAATCCCACAATGAGAATACTCTTCTTTGGTTGCATTCATGATTTGAAAAGACAATGGACCTGCTCCCTTGCGTAGAATAATATCTCCCTCTTCTAATTTTTGATATACACTATCAGGCATTGAAGGTGGGATATGGACATATTTTTTTACAGCTCTTTTTTCTTTACAACCTACAAATACCGTACATAAAGAAAATAAAATGATTAGGAAATAAAATGGGTTCTTCACGTTAAAACATTAAAAAACCCGCACCAAAAATGGTAACGGGTCAATTTTATAAAATTTGAATGCGATTACTCAGCAGCTTCACCACCAAAGTTATCCATATCCATATTTAAGTCTTTTTCGTAGCTAGCTACTTTCCAGTTACCTTCAACTTTTGTTAATTCATACTTGTAAGTCATTTCCATTTCTCTTTCTTCAACACAAGTACAAGTTGCTGTTTCGTCTTCAGTTTCACATTCAACCGATTTAATTTCAGTTTCGTATGCTTCACATCCGTTTTCAATAGCACTTTCAACATTTGCTAATGCGTCGTCTACTGCCAAACCTTTAGCTTTATCGCAATCACCATCTGCTAAAGCTTGCACGAAGGACTTAGTTACATTGTCTGGTGTTTCACCACCTCCGCAAGCTGTTAATAATAAACCAGCAACTGCGCCAACTAATAATGTTTTCAATTTCATAACGTGTTTTTTCTTAACTTATATAATGTAATATTCAGTTGCAAATATAGATTAGTTTTCAATAAATCAAAATATTTTTTATTCAAAAAGATGTTTTTTTGAGCCTTAAGATTATAAATTTGCAGAAAAAATATTCAAACAACGATGATTCAAGTAAATAATTTATCACTCCAGTTCGGTAAACGCGTTCTTTTTGAGGATGTTAATCTTAAATTTGTAGATGGAAACTGCTATGGTGTAATTGGAGCGAACGGAGCCGGTAAATCAACTTTTCTTAAAATTTTAACTGGTGATCAAGATCCTAATAAGGGGTCTGTCTCTTTTGAACCGGGCAAAAGAATGGCCGTTTTAAAGCAAGATCACTATGAATTTGATGAAGTCAATGTTTTGAATACTGTGATGATGGGTCATCAAGAGTTATGGAAAATCATGGATGAAAAAAATAAAATCTATGAAAAACCTGACTTCTCCGAAGAAGATGGGATGCGAGCATCAGAATTAGAAGCTGAGTTCGCCGAAATGGACGGTTGGAATGCTGAAACGGATGCAGCAACGATTTTAAGTAACCTCGGTATTTCAGAAGATTATCATTACACGCTAATGGCTGATATGCCCGGTGAATTAAAAGTTAGGATTCTATTGGCACAAGCGCTATTCGGAAATCCTGATATTTTGGTTCTTGATGAGCCAACCAACGACCTAGATATTAAAACGATTAGTTGGTTAGAGGATTTTTTACTGGATTTTAAAAATACTGTAATCGTTGTTTCGCACGATAGACACTTTTTAGATACTGTTTGTACACACATTTGTGATATCGATTATGGTAAAATTAATTTATTTACAGGGAATTATACTTTCTGGTATAAATCTTCACAATTGGTTGCACGTCAGAATAGTGATAAAAACAAAAAATTAGAAGAAAAGAGAAAAGAACTTCAAGAATTTATCTCTAGGTTTAGTGCAAATGCTTCCAAATCAAAACAGGCAACAAGTCGTAGAAAACTCTTGGACAAACTTCAGTTAGAAGATATTAAACCTTCGAGTAGAAAATATCCTGGAATTATTTACGAACAAGAACGTGAAGCAGGCGATCAAATTTTACACATTGAAAATATGTCTGCCGCTGTTCAAGGTGAACAACTGTTTTCTGGGCTAGATTTAAACGTTTCTAAAGGTGATAAAATTGCTTTCCTTTCAAAAAATAGTATGGCGATCACACGGTTGTTCGAAATTATAACTGGAGAAATTGAACCTGATTCTGGATCTTTTCATTACGGGACAACTATCAAAACAACATATTTACCAAGCGATAACTCTAAGTTTTTTGAAAATAAAGATTTAAACCTCATTGATTGGTTAAGGCAATATGCAACAACGGATGAAGAGAGAGATGAAGTTTATTTAAGAGGATTTTTAGGTCGGATGTTGTTTTCTGGTGAAGAGGCATTGAAAAGTTCCGCTGTCCTTTCTGGGGGGGAAAAAGTACGTTGTATGATTTCTAGAATGTTGTTCGGAAGAGGGAATCTACTTATTTTAGATGAACCGACCAACCACCTTGATTTGGAGTCTATTACAGCGTTCAATAATGCCTTAATAAATTTCCCAGGCACAATTCTTTTTGCATCTCATGACCACGAATTTGTTCAAACAGTAGCAAACCGAATTATTGAATTAACTCCAAACGGAATTGTTGATAAGTTAATGTCTTATGATGACTATTTAAAGGATGATAAAATCCAGGCTCAAGTAGAGGAGATGTATGGGTAATGAATTGATTTGATGTTGTCAAAATTTAAAGCTACGTATCAGAAATACATTCCTTACTTTGCTGATTTTTGGCAGTATATGGTAATCATTGTGATTTTTATTCTGGCAGTTATTTTTTTATTGTAGGATACGTTGTTTATCGATTCAATGTGAACAATAAGTTATTTTTTTTTTTTTTTGATGCTTATTGCTTTTCAAATATAAAATCAGAGGTAACAAATACCAATTTAGTGGATGCACCAATTTTCAGAAAATGGTGATACTGTGCTTTTCCAGTAATAATGAATTCATTTTTGGATTCTTCTGTAATTACACCATCATATAATAAAAGAGGCTCGTCCCAACTTGTTTTTATGGTACCAATTACATATTCTTTCTTTTCTATATATATTTCGGAATTACTAGACGCAAAAATCGTATCAAATTCTGAATTAACAGAATATTGCGTAAGTTCAATTAAATCATTTTCAGATGAAACAAGTTTAACATTTATTATCGAATCATCTAGCGTATAGACATCATCACTATAGTTATACGTTGCGTTTAAAAGAGATATTTTGTAGTCTCCTGCCGGAAATCGTTTTTCCATTTGCTTGGAACAGCCAGTGCTTAGAATTAGAACCAATAAGTATATAAAATAACGTTTCATTTTTTTCTAGTTTAAAATCTCCGAAATGATGAATCCATTCATAATGATCTCCAAAATCAGCGTAGAAATGATATTCAAGTTTAGCAGTAATTATGTAATCGTTTCTTGCTCTTTTTTCAATTATGCCATCATAGATATTGATAGGCTCGCCATAAGTTCTATTTAATGTCCCTAGGACATGTTCAATATCCGATATGTAAAATATTGAAGGGGAGGCAAAGAGTGTGTCTCCAAGGTCGTTATAGGTATATTGCCTTATTTTAATCTGGTCATTATTTGCAGTAATTAATTCTGCGCTTGTAACATAATCTTCCGATTCGTATAACTCGCCATGACTTTCATGATGTCGATTTAGATACGAAATATTATAATGACCTATTGGGAATCGCCTTTCCATTTTCTTTTTGCAACTAATTAAAATTACTGCAAACAACATCAGAATAATATATTTTGTTTTATTCATCATAACAAGTAACCCCTCCATCAATTGGTAAATCAGCGCCCAAAGGCACTTCAAAATTTCCGATAATTGTAATATTCTCAACCGCTCCTAGCCCAATTGTAGTTCCAGTGGGTTGAACATTTCCACAACCACCCGATCCAATGGTGATCTTCTTAAAATAACGTTTCATTTTTTTTCTAGTTTAAAATCTCCGAAATGATGAATCCATTCATAATGATCTCCAAAATCAGCGTAGAAATGATATTCAAGTTTAGCAGTAATTATATAATCGTTTCTTGCTCTTTTTTCAATTATGCCATCATAGATATTGATTTGTTCCCCATGATACGTGTTTAGAGTGCCTATGACATGTTCAGCACCTGATATGTTAAAGGTTGATGGAAATGCAAATAGTGTATCTCCCATAAAATTAGACGTATACTGTTTAAGTACTATTTGATTATTGGTAGAAGAGGTTATTACCGCACTTCTTGTATAGTTTTCCGTTTCATGGTATACCCCATGACTCTCATAGTGTTGATTCAAATATGATACATAATAATGACCAGGTGGAAATCTCCTCTCCATTTTCTTTTTGCAACTAATTAAAATTACTACAAACAACATCAGGATAATATATTTTGTTTTATTCATCATAACAAGTAACCCCTCCATCAATTATTAATTCTACCCTAAAGGCACTTCAAAATTTCCAAAAATTGTCACGTCTTCAACCGCTCTTAGCGCAATTGTAGTTCCAGTGGGTTGGACATTTCCACAACCACCGTTACCAATCGTGAATTTCTTTTTTACGGCATTGTAATGTCCTACAAATGAAAATGAGAAATCGTTTATCATATATATTAGAATTCATTTTCAGTTGTATCTCCTAACTTTTTTACCATAACTTTACA
This sequence comes from Crocinitomix algicola, assembly GCF_001661595.2. Classification (GTDB taxonomy): domain Bacteria; phylum Bacteroidota; class Bacteroidia; order Flavobacteriales_D; family Crocinitomicaceae; genus Crocinitomix; species Crocinitomix algicola. The sequence goes on along the minus strand of NZ_LYPF02000001.1, from coordinate 353,726 downwards.
TTTCAGTTTGGCAATTCTATTATTGTTTTTTAAATACGAAATCAGCGGTAACATCAACTGATTTTGAATATCCATCCACTATGCTTAAGAAGTGGTATTGTGCTTTCCCTGAAATTAAAAAATTATTTTTATTATGTTCCTCAATCACACCGTCATGTAATAATATGGGCAGCTCCCAACTTGTTTTTATGATTCCTATTACATTCTTTTTCTTCTCAATATATAATTCTGAATTATTGGACGAATAGGTTGTATCATATTCGGCGTCAATTGCATATTGTTTGAGTGTTATCAAATCATTTTCCGAGGAAATAAGCTTTGCAAAAATCGTAGAATCAGCTAATGTGTAGGTATTATCGAGTTTTACATAACTCTGATTTATCAAAAAAATCTTATAAAACCCAGGAGGAAAACGTTTTTCCATCTGCCTTTTACAGGCAATAATTGAACTGATAACTAGAGAACAAATAATTAATTTTTTCATTTCTCTTCAATTTTAAAGTCACCTTTTTTTACTATCCAGTCTTCGTAAGGTCCGAATTCTGCAAAGGAAATAGATTCAAATTTCCCGGTCATTATATATTTCTTTTTAGACTTTTCAGATATGACACCATCATATAAATTGTATGAAACACCATTTACTGTAGCAAAATTCCCAAGAGTATATTTATTATCAGTGACATATAATGTTGAAATATTTGCAAAGGAAGTGTCTCCTTCCCAATTGAATTGATATTTAAATGCACGCATCTTAATTTCGTTGTTAATCGCCGAAATTATTTGCAGATCATAAGAGTAATTCGATCCTTCATAATTATTACCATTATATTCAAAAAAACTATTTGAAATCGACAATTGATAATAGCCAGGCGGAAATCTTTTTTCAATCTTCTTATGGCAACTTCCTGAAATAAGGATAAGTATTATAATTACAAATCTATTCATCATAACAAGTAACCCTTCCATCAATTATTAATTCTGCCCCTAAAGGCACTTCAAAATTCCCGTAAATAGTCACATCATCAACTGCTCTCAACGCAGTTGTTGTTCCAGTGGGTTGGACATTTCCACAACCACCGTTACCAATCGTGATTTTCTTTTTCACAGCGTTATCATGTCCGCCAAAATAAAAAGAACAGTCGTTAATTACAGTATTGCAATCCATTTTAACGCAGTAATCATTGTTTTTCAAAAATAAAGGTGCCTCTTACATCAACAATTGCAGAATGGTCACCAAAATCAACAAATTCCTGATATCGTATTTGGCCTTGAATTGTAAAAACTCGATCATCATTTTTGATCATTTTGGCACTGCTAACATACATTAGGGAATCCATTTCAGGACCTAAAGTTCTTCTATAAAGAGTTCCATTAATCTCTTTATTTGAATTTGAAACCCAATTTGAAAAAGGCATAAATAATGTATCTGTTTCTCCGGGTCCGATGATAATAACATCAGGATAAAAGTGTCTCAAAATTATTTTCTCACCAGTATTTTCGCTGATTTGTACTTCAAATGTTCTTTTTTGTGGATAACTGGTTGAGCCATGGGTATAACTACCATCAACGTATAAAAAATAGTATCCTTCATGAAATTTACGTTCCAATTTTTTTTTGCAGGAAACAAAAGTCATTGAAAAAAGGAAAAATATTAATAATTTATTCATCACAACAAGCTACCCCTCCATCAATTATTAATTCTACCCTTAAAGGCACTTCAAAATTCCGGTAAATAGTCACATCATCAACTGCTCTCAACGCAGTTGTTGTTCCAGTGGGTTGGACATTTCCACAACCACCAGAACCAATCGTGATTTTCTTTTTTTTCACAGTAAACATTGATTTTCAAATATAAAAGTGTCCATTACATCTACGATTGCTGTATGATCTCCAAAATCAACAAATTCCTGAAATCATGTTTGTCCAGAGTTATCATGAGTTATTGGATAGGTGTGAATAAGTTTACCACTCATATCAAATAACATAACGGATGCTGAAGTAAATGAGTTTGGAACGATATATTTTATAACTGTACTCTCTGTAAACGGATTAGGTGCGTTTTGCAATAATTCTGAATTATTTTTTAGAGAAGAAAAATGAGAAAAATCTTTAGTTTCACTTTCAGAGTTTTGTTCAGGCGAATAACTTCCGAATTGTTGCATTTGAATTTCTAATTCTGTTACTCTATTTCGCAAGGAGTCAATTGAGGACCATTGTTGTTCATTTGTTTTATGCAAGGTTTTCATACCGTCAACTAAAAATGGAGGAGTGTTATTTGATTTAATAGTACTGTCTGGGACTTTGTAATATTTTTCTGCATATAGTTTATTGTGCCCACAATTGTAATACCAAAAATTAATTTTATCTCTACTGCTTCCAACCATTACAAAGGGGAGTGCCTCTATTCTTAATACATTGCTGTAGCGTCGAACACCAAATGAACCGTTTACGTGAAGGTCGTACCAAGGCATGCTTCCGGTGGTTTTAATTCCAACTTGTCCGTCCGCCGCTACTTTCAACTGTGTAAAGCCACATGTAGAAAACGAAACGCATGCGAATAATAATGTAATCGATAATTTTATAAATTTTGCTTTTAGGTTAATGATTTTCAATAGTTGATCATGGTTTAAGCATTTTTAGCTCAGAATCAAACAACTATCAGGCTCAAGATAAGAAATATAGTCTAAACGATAAAATCATTTTTATAAAAAATAAATATACCATATTCGTAATTTGCTTAGAATGATTCTAAATAGTTATATTTGTGCTGTGGAAATTAACAGAGATTATATTAAGTCTATTGACACCCTATGTTTAACAGCGGAATGTTTTTGCGACAAAAAGAAAAAATGTTGTAAAAAATACAAGAAAAAGGGAAGACACTGCGGCGGTTGCCCTAAAAAATAGGTTTAAAAATTCGTCCAACGTATTTTGGACTTCTTTAACTTTTTTTGGGTAAAAAATTACTTGGACGAATAGATATTCCTGATTTTTAGGTTAAATTTGGGAGCTTAATTTATCGGTCCCTCAAAATATGAAAGTCATCAATCAAACTAGAACGACAAACATTTTACTGCTAATTATTGTCATTCCATTAGTTTTTTTCCTACTTAAAAAATTATCGTTTATTTTTATTCCATTGGTGTCATCGATGTTTATTGCGTTGATATTTGTTCCAATAATGCGATGGCTTACAAAAAAGGGGTTGAAAAAATCGGTAAGCATTGGTATTGTGCTCATTATTATTGTGCTCAGCCTTTGGATTGGGGTTGAGTTAATCCAACTTTCAAGTCGAGAAATTCTTGCAACTCAAGACGAGTTCATGTTAAAAGCAGAGAATAAAATTAGGGCATTATTCGCATATTTAAATGAAGTTACAGGAATGGAATTGGTAAAAGAGAATGAACCTATTTTGAGTTCATTATTACCAAAAGATCAAGCAGCATCGCAAATCGGAAACATTGTGAAACTTCTGGGTGGGAGTCTGTCTTCAGCTTTAATGACATTCTTTTTTGTTGTACTATGGTTGGCCGAATCAATAAATTTTCAAAAACTCTTACATCAGGCTTTACTAAAATCAAAACTTTCCTCAATAAAAGCATTCCGTAAAATAGAAAGTGATTTGATTAAATTTATGAAAGTAAAGTTTGCCTTGAGTTTATTTACAGGAATTGGGATTGGTTTAGCATGCTATGCGTTTGATGTAAGTTTTCCAATTTTTTGGGGACTTTTCGCATTTGTGATCAATTTTGTGCAAATGATAGGATCATTTATTTCAGTAATTATGGTTTCTATTTTTGCTTTTGTCGAATTGGACCCTTCTAGTGCATTGTTCTTTTTTATGCTTTCTTGTACACTTGTGCAAGTGCTTTTTGGTGGAATTTTAGAACCAGTTTTCATGGGTAAATCATTCTCAATAAATATTATTACGGTGTTAATAATGTTAATGTTGTGGGGGTATATTTGGGGTGTCCCAGGAATGATACTTTCAATTCCTATCACCGTTTTTATAAAAATTATTTTCGAGCAATTTAGAAGCACTCAACTTATTGCTCACATTATCTCTGCAAAGGATGATTATCCTGAAAAACATGAAAGAGAAGTTTAATAAATAAATCCTTTATAGAAAAAATTCTTGTTCTTCGGGCAAAGGTAAAACGCAAGATTTTGTTCGAATACGATGCCTGTTCTTTGCGATAATGTTGTAAACGAAGTCTCTTATTTTCTTAGGAATTAGAATGAAGGGAAATAACAGTTTATGCAATCCTTTTAAACCTAGTGTAATGTGAAGAGCAGCACTAGATCGATCATAGATTTGGTGATTTTTTAGGTAATAGACAGTGTCTAAGTTTATTTTGATATTGTACCCTTGTAGCAATTCAATTGCTTTAGCGCTTTGTAAAGGCAGAAAATAAAAATCTTTGTTCCGTTTTTTTAGAATGAACTGAACTGTTGAATTACAAAAACCGCATTCTCCATCATAAAAAACTATATTATCCGGTAGTGTATTTGCGCCCATTTATTACAAATTTACGTAATTTTAAACTTCATAAATTAAAAATAAGAAATATGAAGATTGGTTTGTTATTATCAGGTTGTGGAGTGTATGATGGAGCTGAAATCCAAGAAGCTGTATTGGCAATGTTAGCGATTAAAGAAGCTGGTCATGATTATGTCTGTATTTCTGTAGATAAAGATCAATATCATGTGATAAACCATATTAATGGCGATGAGATGAAAGAGAGTCGTAACATGTTAATTGAATCAGCACGAATAGCAAGGGGAGAGGTTGTCGAAATTAGTAACGTGGCACCTGCAGATATCGATGCATTAGTTATTCCCGGTGGATTTGGATCAGCAAAAAACTTTACGACCTGGGCATTCAATGGGCCGGATGGGGAAATACTACCAGAAGTAAAGTTATTATTAGTAAACCTTGTTAATATAGGAAAACCTATTTGTACCTTATGTGTTAGCCCTGTGGTATTGGCGAAGGCTTTAGAAGGGTCTTCAATTCAACCTTCTTTAACTTTAGGTACGACTAAAGCATCTTCACCTTACGATATTGATGGTTTTCATGCAGGAATTGAGAAAGTTGGTGCTAAATCGGAAATGAAAACAATAAATGAAATAAACGTTGATAGAAATAATAGAATAGTCTCAGCTCCTTGTTATATGATGGATGCAAATATTTTGGAAATTAGAAATAATATTAAATCAGCAATTCAAGCGATGGAAGAATTATACGACTAATGACATAGTTATACCCGCTGTAGGATATTAGTCTTTTTATAGTATTATATTTGTCGACTTAGAAAGTAATTGTGAGATGAAAAAAATTTACAAATGGCTATTAAATACATTGCCTAGGCCAATTTTAATAAGGTTGAGTTATGTATTTAAGGTGTTTGCACCTGTTATATATAAAGGAAATAAAGTAGAGTGTCCAGTCTGTGAAAAGTCATTTAGTAAATTTTTGGCATACGGTTCAAAAGTTGCTGCTCGTGATAATGTGCTATGCCCTTACGATTTAACCTTGGAGAGGCACCGTTTAATGTGGTTGTATTTAAAGCGAAAATCTAATTTTTTTACTGCTACAAACCTCAAAGTGATGCATATTGCGCCTGAGCAGTGTTTTCACAAGAAATTTCAACAACAGGAAAACTTAGATTATACAACTGGCGATTTAGTATCACCAATTGCCGATTTACATTTTGATTTACATGAAATCCCATTAGAGAGTAATCAGTACGAGGTTATTTTTTGTAATCATGTCATGGAACATGTAGAGGATGATTTAAAATGTATGCAAGAACTTTATAGAATTATGAAGCCCGGAGGATGGGGAATTATGCAGGTGCCAATTGATTCCAATCGAACTGAAACCTACGAAGACGCAACGATAACAAGTCCGCAAGATCGAGAGAAACATTTTTGGCAATATGACCATGTGCGATTGTATGGCACCAATTACCCTAAACGGCTGGAGGAAGCGGGATTCGAAGTAGAAACAATCGATTTTAAAGATGAACTTAGTCCTGAGGAGTTCGAACGTTATCGATTGCAAAAAACTGAATTACTGTATATCGTTCGAAAAAAATAGTTGGTACAATTCAATTAAGTTTGAATTGCACCAACATTATATCTTCTATCGGTTTTATTATGGTTTGCCATTTCAATTCCCATAGAAATCACTTTTCGTGTTTCTAAAGGATCAATTATCGCATCTACCCACAATCGAGCAGCAGAATAATAGGGAGAAATTTGAGCATCATAACGGGATTTAATTTTATCATAAATCACTTTTTGCTTAGCTTCATCAACCTCTTCACCTTTAGCTTTTAACGACGCAACTTCAATTTGCGCAAGTGTTTTGGCTGCAGAAGCCCCACTCATTACGGCAAGTTCTGCAGAAGGCCAAGAAACAATCAATCGAGGGTCATATGCTTTTCCACACATTGCGTAATTACCAGCGCCGTATGAATTGCCCATAACGATTGTAAATTTCGGAACAACTGAATTTGACATTGCATTCACCATTTTAGCTCCGTCTTTGATTATCCCTGCATGTTCTGATTTAGAGCCTACCATGAATCCACTAACATCCTGAAGAAAAACGAGAGGAATATTTTTTTGGTTACATACCATTATAAAGCGTGCAGCTTTATCGGCCGAATCAGTGTAAATCACTCCACCAAATTGCATTTCACCTTTCGCACTTTTTACTACTTCCCGCTGATTGGCTACAATTCCAACGCTCCATCCATCTATTCGTGCATATCCACAAATTATGGTTTGACCATAATCCTTTTTATATTCAGTGAATTCTGAGTTATCAGACATACGTTCAATTATTTCACGCATATCATATGGTTTAGCTCTGTTTTCAGGAAAAATTCCATAAATTTCCTTTTCATCCTTTTTAGGAGGTTTGGCTTCAATTCTGTCAAAGCCAGCCTTGTCTTTCTCGCCAATTTTGCTCATTAAATCGCGAATAGTAGAAAGGCATTCTTCATCATTTTCAGACTTATAATCACAAACTCCAGAAACAGCGGTATGTGTGGTTGCTCCACCAAGAGTTTCATTATCGATGCTCTCACCAATCGCTGCTTTGACAAGATAAGAACCAGCTAAGAATATTGTACCTGTTTTGTTTACAATTAACGATTCATCTGACATTATAGGAAGATAAGCACCACCGGCAACGCAACTACCCATCACTGCCGCAATTTGTGTAATACCTTGCGAAGACATTACCGCATTATTCCTGAAAATCCGTCCAAAATGCTCTTTATCCGGAAAAATCTCATCTTGAAGAGGAAGGAAAACACCAGCACTATCAACTAAATATATTATAGGTAAATGATTTTCCATTGCAATTTCTTGCGCTCTCAAATTTTTCTTTCCAGTGATTGGAAACCATGCACCAGCTTTAACGGTTGCATCATTCGCAACAATGATACATTGTCTCCCAGATACGTAACCAATTTTAATCACAACACCACCGGAAGGGCAGCCTCCGTATTCTTGGTACATGCCTTCGCCAGCAAATGCTCCAATTTCGAGTGTTTCTGTGTTAGGGTCAATTAATTTTTCAATACGCTCTCTGGCCGTAAGTTTTCCTTTAGAATGATGCTTTTCAATTTTATTTTTACCACCTCCAAGGTAAATTTTTTCGAGTTTTTGCTCCATTTCAGAAATCTTCAGGCGCATCTTATCCTCGTTATTATTAAATTCAAGTTCTTGCTTGCTTACTGCCATCTATATTAATTTTGAAAATTGAATTCAAATATACAATTTTGAACCTTGTTTTTATACTATTTTGAGTGCAAATGAGTAGAATTTAATTAGTAATTACAGAACGTTATGATAAAACAATTCAACCTTCGCGTTTATGGTTTAATTATACATGATGGGGCTGTCTTAGTCTCAAATGAAAAAAGGTTTGGAATGGAGATGATTAAGTTTCCTGGTGGAGGATTAGAAAAAGGGGAGGGCATAGCCGATTGCGTTTTACGAGAGTTTAAGGAAGAATTAGGGATAGAAATAATGCTCGGCAAGTTATTTTATGTGAATGATTTTTTACAAGTTTCAGCATTCAACGAAGAAGATCAACTGATAAGTTTTTATTATTTAGTACATCCCATCAAAAAAATAGGATTAGATAAAGAATTATGGTTGGATAATATACATGCCGAAGAGAATCAAGAGTTTTATTGGGTGGCTATCAGTGAAATAGATGCTTCGGACTTTACATTCCCCGTAGATCAGAAAGTGGTAAACGCTTTAAGAGAAAATAAGACATAAAAAAAGGCCGCTCGAGAAGCGGCCTTTTGAACATCGATCTAAAATCTTATTTTTTAACCACGATTTTTGTCATTTCAACCGCTTCATTAACTGTAGTTTTAACAAAGTAAACACCTTCAGTTAAATCAGACATATCAAACTCGTTGTAGAAAGTTCCACTACTTAAGTTTTGAGATTCAATCATTCGAACTGTTGCACCTAGCATGTTCACTACTTCCATGCTAACAGTTGAAGCTTCGTTCAATTCTATTGCAACATTTAAGTTTCCAGCAGTTGGATTAGGATAAGCTTTTACAGCAAAGTTATTTACTTGCTCAGTAATTCCAACTGTTCCAACTTCGTTCTTAGATGCTCTTCCTTTTCCTGCATTATTAATTGCTCCCGAAGGCTCCACTAACATTGCAACAACAGAGATGTTTTCTAAATCCCAAGAACCATCTACATCAACATAATAAGAGTACCAATAATCTACATCTGCTTCGATAGTTTCAGGTAATGAACCTTCAACACCACCGAAAGAATTATCAGCAATTACACGCGCTACGTGATCATATACCATGTCCGAAGCTGGTACTGGATGAGGCTCCTCGTTCCATACATGACCTGCCCCACTTAACGGAATACCATCTGGTTCTGCAACACCAGGTGCAAAATAATTAGCTTGTGCATAACCTGATCCTCCTGTTACATGATCTTCAGTTACCACCGCAGCTAATCTCCAGTCTCCAGATACTGCTTCAGTAAAATTAGCTTTGATTCTAATTTCTAATTGACCACCTTCGATATAACCTCCAACTGCGATTGACGCAACAGGCGTTTCCGCTAATCTTTCTGTTACACCATTTGGTGCATACCATGCATGATCTCCGACAACTCTATCTACTGCTGCATATGGGTAACCTGAGAATCCTGGTAATACATCTGAGGCATCATCATAATAGGCGTTAGCCATTGGGTCTCCATTGTGAATGGCAATTCCAATGAAATTAGGTTCAGATTCCTCTAACGCTGCTAATTGAACTGTACCGTAAGGGCACCATCCACACCATGTTCCTGTTTTTTCTTCTACTACTGCAAATTTTTCTGGCTGTGCCATTACGTTTGCTGATAAACCAAGAGCAAATGCTCCAAGAATAAGTCTGTTTTTTGTCATAAATTATTTTTTATTTGGTTGAGCTAAATATACTTAATAAATGAATTGAAAAGAAAACTTTAAGTCAACATTAAATTAATATTATTGTATTCCTAAATAATTGAAACTTTTTAATGCGTTGAATTAGTTGGTGTTAAAATGTATGTTTTATACGTTTTACTGGAGAGTATACTTAAAGTGTTACACTAATCGCTTTTGAACATAACTATCAATACGATGTATAAATTGTGAGGGTGTCGTTGTTCGCCAATCAATTTCTTCTAAATCTCCACCCATTAAAAAATAATAATCCAGATCGTAATTTTTAAGTTCGTCTTTTACGTGCTCACGGGAATTAACCAAAGCAATCCATCCTTCATGTTCTTCAACTTCATCAAACCATTCTGCATAGTAATCTTCAGTTTCACCGTGAAAATTTAAAAGGTTCTCTGCTATAAGAATGAATTTATGAATTCCATTTTCCATTTGCGATTCTATTAAATTACGCTTGATTAACATAATATCATTCTGAATGACATCATTCCATTCCCCAAACAATTCAATTATGGAATATCCAGCTTCATAATCTGTGTAAAGTACTTTGAGAAATAAGGTAGGAGAATCAATATTATCCCACTGCGGGTGAATACAGTAATTATATATGGTATCAGTAAATTCGAATTCACTGTAAATCCTACCGTAAAAAGGTGATTGTATGTCTTCTGACGCTATATAAAAACCACGCCAATTATAATGAGGTTCAATGGTGTGCATAATGCAAAGTTAAGTAGATTTTTATCCGAACGAAAGAAGATTTAATTAACTTTACCGGCAATTAAAATAAATTATGAAAAAGGTGAGAATAATTAAAGTAGTTATGTTTTTTGGGCTTTTCATTTTCTTGATTAGTTCATGTGGTAAAGAAGAAAATAGAAGCTCAAAAGTTTCTACACTTATTAATAACATAGATGACCCAATGCTGGTGGTCAATTTTAGTCCGCAAAGTTTAATTGATAAGTCTGGAGCTTTGGATGGAGCGTTGCCATTTACGCAAAATATGCTACTTGGTTTCTTTTTAGACGATTCGGTAACGGGGATAGATTTCGAAAATAAAAGTCAAATTGTTATTGCTAAGGGTTCTGAATTTTTGCCGAATTTTTATGGCATATCAAGTTTAAAAGATGAAGAAGCATTTATTGAGTTGGTGGAAGTGGAGTTAAATGGTAAAGTGGAAGAGAAGGATGGTTTTAAATATTTTATTAAAGAAAATGATATGTATGCCGTTGCTTGGAATGAGGAGTTTATAATGGCTTCCAATATTACGATGAGCATGCAAGCAATGATGAGTGGGAACATGAAGAAAGAAGGGAAGAAGACAGTTGATAATTTAATAAATATAATTAATTCTACTGGAGGCGATCAGGATGATTCTTATGTTGATTTTCTAGAAAACTCTGCAGATATTGGGATGAAGATCAATGGAAAGGGACTTTATTCATACCTTGAAAATATGGCTATGGGTAATGAAGAGGAGCTTAAAAAGAGTAAAGAAATGATTGAAGAAAGTAATGGGGATCTATTCATTTCCTTTAATGATGGGAACATTGTTTTTGATATGACTTCAAATTTGTCTGACGAAATGAAGGAAAAAATGGTTTTGTGGAAAGAAGGGGGTATTAGTAACGATCTTTTAAAATACGGTTGGTCTTCAGACCCAATGTTTAAATTGGGGTATGCTGTTGATGTTGACAAGTTTATTTCGAATTTAAAGGCTGAAGATGCCTTAATGAATGAAAAGGATATTGAAAATGAGCTTGAAGAATTTGGTTTGACATTGAATCAAGCAGGAGAGATACTAAATGGAGATATCTTATTTGTTATCGACCGTATTGAAGTGAAAGAAGAGGTTATTGATTGGGGATATGGAGAGCCTTATGTATCTCATGAGCCGCAACCGGTTTTTTCCATTATTGCTAAAATTGATAATGATGAATTACTTCCAACCTTGCTGGCAGATTTTAATGATTTAGGAAATGGCATTCGTCAAAATGGAGATGCGTATATATCATATAAAGAAGGGGTATTCTTTGCATCTAATGACAGCGCCTGGACTGTAGCTTTTCAGTCTGGTGCAACAAAAACAATCACGGATAAAGAAGGTGTGCTGGGAGATAAACCACTGGGATTATTCTTAGACTTTAATAAAGTTGCGGCAATGGATGATATGGGACAAGAAAAAATCTTAATTGAAATGATGGACTATTTGAAGGGGGCTGGTGATGTTGAAAATGCTTCGCTGACTTTTCAATTTAAGGACACTTCCAAGAACGCTTTGCGTATTTTGACCGAAGTAATTTCTTCATTGACAGAGGAGCGTCCGCAAACACAAGAAGCACAAGATATTCAGGCTGAATTAGAAGAGGCAGCGATGTGATTAAGAATTACACCGAATAATATAAAAAAAGGGGCCGCATACTGCAGCCCCTTTTTTTATCCTACTTAATCTCTATTTTTTTTGTTCCCTTCGCTGAGTCTGTGATTTTTGGTATTGTTATTTCTAGTATTCCGTCGGTATATTGACCGCCAATCTCCTCTGTTTTACAATTTTTTGGTAAGGTGAAAGTTCTACTAAACTTACTGTAATTAAACTCACGCAATGAATAATTTGTTTCTTGCTCATTTTTTTCACTGCTTATCTCGGCTGATATCGTTAATTGGCTATCGGTCACATCAACATCAAAATCTGATTTTTTCATTCCTGGACTAGCCAATTGAATTTTAAACTCCGTTTCGTTTTCGAAAATATTAACAGCTGGAGTTTTGCGTGTATTTGCCTGTTTTAACGGTTCGAAAAATCGTTCTTCGAATAAATTACTTAATACGTCTCCAAATACAGGAAACTCTTGTTTCTTTTTTATAATTGTCATAATTTTTATTTTTAGAGTAATATGAATTGTGATACTCAATTTAAGTACCAAGTGAATAAAATTAACACAATCAAGACTTTTTGACAGGTTAATAACGTGGGTGCTGACAATTTGACTTTATTTTTTTGTAATCAATCTAATGCCTTTTAGACATCATTAAAATCCAAAAACAACATGTTTTGATATTTAACCCTGTTTTTTATAGGGGTTGATTGATGATAATTTACATTTTTTTAATGTTACCCCTAAAATTTTCATATATATTTGCAAAAAAAATATTTTTATGTCAAATTCTAGAAAGAGTGCCTTAGATGAAGTTCTTCATAGAGAAGCAAATCATGTTGATACGGGTTCAAGACGCGTATCAGAGTATTTTGGTGAAAATACGTTTCACTTAGATAAAATGCGGGAATGTTTAACAGAGGAGGCTTATAAAGTCGTAAAGTCAGCTGTTGAACATGGAACACCTGTAGATCGCTTGCATGCCGATCAAATTGCTACTGCAATGAAAGATTGGGCAATTTCTAAAGGAGCAACCCATTATACGCACTGGTTTCAGCCTTTGACAGGATCAACAGCAGAAAAACATGATGGTTTTTTCAAGCCGATTGGTCCGGGTAAAGCGATAGAAAGATTTGAAGGTGAATTATTGGTTCAGCAAGAACCAGATGCCTCATCTTTTCCCAATGGCGGAATAAGAAATACCTTTGAGGCGAGAGGTTACACAGCCTGGGACCCTTCTTCTCCTGCTTTTGTAATCGGTAAGACATTGTGTATTCCAACTATTTTTATTGCTTATACTGGAGAAGCTTTAGATTATAAGATGCCATTGATTAAAGCGCTTTCTGCTGTAGAGAAAATCGCTAAAGATGTTTGCCAATACTTCGATAAGAATGTAACAAATGTGAAAGCTACATTAGGGTGGGAACAAGAGTATTTTCTTGTTGATACTGCGCTTTACAACGCACGACCGGATCTTATGATGACGGGAAGAGCGGTGTTTGGGCATTCTCCAGCTAAAGGACAGCAATTAGATGATCATTATTTTGGATCAATCCCAGAGCGTGTTACAGCGTTTATGCGGGATTTTGAATATGAATCTCACTTGTTAGGGATACCAGTAACGACACGTCATAATGAGGTTGCTCCGAATCAATTTGAATGTGCCCCAATGTTCGAAGAAGTAAATGTAGCCAATGATCACAATCTGTTATTAATGGATGTAATGGAGAAAACGGCTGCGAAACATAATTTCAGAGTACTCTTACATGAGAAGCCATTCGCCGGTATAAATGGTTCGGGTAAACATAATAACTGGTCATTAGGAACAAATACTGGTGTCAATCTTCTTCAGCCTGGCAAGAACCCGAAATCTAACCTGAGGTTTTTGACCTTCTTCGTTAACACAATTATGGCAATTCATAAGAATGCAGATTTGTTAAGAGCTTCAATTGCTTCAGCGGGAAATGATCATCGTTTAGGAGCCAATGAAGCACCTCCGGCGATTATTTCTGTTTTTATCGGTTCGCAATTGACAAAAATGTTAGACGACTTGGAGAAAAGTATTTCTGCAGGTAAAATGACTCCTGAAGCAAAAACTGAACTTAAATTAAACATTGGTAAGATTCCTCAAATTCTTTTAGATAACACAGATAGAAATAGAACTTCTCCATTTGCCTTTACAGGTAATAAATTTGAATTTAGAGCTGTTGGTTCTACAGCGAATTGTGCTCAAGCTATGACTGTGTTAAACACAATAATGGCAGAACAACTCGAAGAATTTAAACAGAACGTTGACGCTAGAATAGAAAGTGGAGATAAAAGAGATGAGGCAATTTTAAAAGAACTTCAGAAATTAATCGCGGCATCTAAGAAAATTCGATTCGAAGGGAATGGTTATGGTGATGAATGGGTTAAAGAGGCTGAAAAAAGAGGTTTGTCTAACCTTAAAGATACTCCAAGAGCTTTGGATGTTTTTGGAAGGAAAGAAGTGAAAGAATTGTTTGATACTATGGGGGTATTATCTCCAGTAGAACTTGAGGCTCGTCACGAAATAGAATTAGAGAATTATATTCTGAAAATTCAAATTGAAGCGCGTATTATGGGGGATATTGCCAAAAATCACATAATGCCTGCTGCAATCAAATATCAAAATACGCTGATTGATAATGCGCGCGGTGTAATGGAAGTGGTTGGTGGAAAAGAAGGACAGGAAGCTGCACGAACTCAAATAAACTTTATTAAATCCATTTCTAAACATATTAATGGGTTGAATGACAAGGTGAATGATATGATTGAAGAACGTAAAAAAGCTAATTTAATCGAAGATGCGCGCGAGAAAGCTTATGCCTATTGTGATAATGTGAAAGCAAAGTTTGATGATATTCGTTACCATGCAGATAAATTGGAAATAATGGTTGATGACAATATATGGCCATTACCAAAATTACGCGAACTCTTGTTTACAAAATAGAGGATTAATAGGGTATTTAATACTAAAGCACTTCTAGAAATAGGAGTGCTTTTTTAGTGAATGATTATTTTACGAACCGTGAAGCCGCCCTAGTGTTGAATTTCAATAAAGTACATTCCGGGAGAATAACCAACTAATGGTAAATTTACATTATTTACCGACGAATAGTTTGTGTTCGCTATTAAAAATCCACTTTGATTATATAGTGTGATTTGTCGAATTTCAAAAGGCGAGTTGATTTCTAATTGATTTATTGCAGGAATAGGATGGATGTTTAATAGTGTATGCTTTTCTTCATTGAGGTTTAAATTAAGCGCGCATTTTGCAGGCCCGTCTGACGGCCATTTTTTTTCATCCAGTTCTCCATAACAATTGAGGTAATATGCAAAATCCAAATCCCAAAACGAACCATACGAAGTGATTTCGCTCAGAAAAAAAACATTATATTCATCATTTGTATAGCCAAAATACCCTATCCCTTCTAATACATGTGCGTCTGGGAACTCATCATCTAAAGTATCTGTAAAAAATTGATTTCGATAGGCATCACCAACTAAAATAGAGTCAATTTTTTGTACAGTCATTTCAGGATGTATTGCTCCAAATTGACCTCCAAAATGATCACCTACATTTAACTCATACGAGATAAATAACGAATCTTGACCATCGGTATATGAATATATTTTTCTTCCTTCTTGACGAACGTAAAAAATAAAATCGTTTTCCACTTCATGTTATGATTCTGGTCCTCCAATATTTGGGTTTCTACAAATATTTTTTGAAATAATGTGGTAATCATTTTCTCCGAGTTCTATTTGTGGCTCGTCACACTTGTAAGTAAACTCGTCTATCCATCCTATCATGTCATCGGCAACCATAGGTCCTACATACTCTTCACCATACCAAGTTGGGGTGTTTTCAAAATAAATGGGGGATGCTTGTGATAAAGTGTTTAAATGAAGGAGTAGTAATGGGAGGATGTTAAAAAGGATTGAACTTTGCATAAGCCACGTTTGTCAAAGTAACGCAGAATCACAATGTGTCGTTGGTTTAATCTCTGTATTTATCATTCAAGCCAAGTCCTTTTTGAATCAAAGGAATGGATTTTTCCAATCGCTTAATTCTTGTAGGATGTTTTTTAGCTGACCCGATAAATTCAGCATATTCTTTTTGTTTATATGCTGTTAATTGGTTGAATTGATCTTTGATTCTGGGGTTTTCTTTAAAAAAGTTTGAAAGTTCTTCCGGTAACGTTAAAACTGCAGTTTTTTGTGGTCTTATTCGTTTGCCTTCTTTTTCGTTTTGGATGGATTCTTTGAGGTATTCTAAAATGATTTCAGGATTAATTTCACTTTTGTCTTTAAACCGTAATTGTCTTAACCCTTTGGTTTGCTCCTTATTTGCGTTAATTAAAATTTTTTTCTGATCTTTTAAAAATACACCTTGATGAAACCATAGTGCACAATGATTTTTAAACGATGCTATACCAACTATATTATTATTACGGTAGGTGTAAGTAGGAATTCCCCATTTAATAGTTTCTTCTAATTCTGTTTGCAAACATAATTCACGCAAAAGAATTATTTCTTCTTTCCATTTATCTTGGGATGCTACATATTCCGAAGCATTTGAAACTTTCCGCATTTTTAAAGTTTAACAATTTTGTATCGCTCTTTAATTTCACCGTTTCGCAGACAAACGTAATAAATTCCTGGTAAAAGATGCTGTCCGTCTATGTTTTTAGAATCGTATAATTTAATTACGCTTTCTTCAATAACCGTCCTACCAGAAACATCTTCAACTGCTATGAAGGCTTCTCCTAAACATTTTTTTTCAAGAAAGACTGTAAACGTGCTTTCAAAAGGGTTGGGGTAGATGTCAGCTATAATGCAAATATCTTCTTGTTCATCTTTAGCTGTATCAACTTCGACACGTAACTCTGAAAAACCTGTACAATCCCCACCATAATTATCAACAATTGTAATTAAAAGAAAACGTGCTTTTATTCCGTTGAAATGGGTGATTTGACTTCCTTCATACCTGCTGTTTCCAGGGGCTTTTGGGAATGTTTCTAATCCATGCTCAATCCAATTTAATCCATCAACCGAGTAGTCAATCATAACTGTTTTTGCCCCATAATCTACAAGGTCAGGGTCGTTGATGTTCCATATTTTTAACTCGTTTAATTGATATGGTTTACCAAAATCGTAAGAAATCCAATGGCTTTCTTCCCTTTTATTGTTGGGGTTTTCACTTTTATCACAGGATATCCAACCATCAAACCATGACGTATTATGCCGATCGGGATAGCATTGTCCTATTCCATTATTCAGATAAAACAGAAATATTATAAATGTAATAAATGTTCTCATAATTCTACATGTTCATAAATCCAATAGGCGGTGAATCAGTGCTTAGGTCTCCTAGCGTGTGAAAATTACTTAAATTCGGAAAAATATAACCTAAATCACTAGGTGATAAGCCGTACCAAAGCGCTAACTCTGCGTACATTGAATCAATTGGAGTCGTGGGAACGGTTATTCCTCCGTATAAATATTCTGGACCATCAATTTCCAAACTTGGGTACGTTCCAAAAATATTACCACCATTCACATTGCCTCCCATAACCATAGTGTTACCACCCCATCCATGATCACTTCCATTACCATTTGATAATAGTTTTCGAGCAAATTCTGAACCTACAAAAGTTGTAACATTATCGAACATTCCAATCTCATTTAAAACGCTTCTAAACTCAGCCATCGCATTGTTAACCACACTCAGTTGGTAGCCTTGAGAGGTAATTAATTGGTCGTGGTGATCCCACCCTCCATATCGTACAAAGAAAATTTGTCTTTCAAATCCTAAAGTCTCTCTGGCTGCAATCGTTTTAGCAATAATCTGTAATTCTTGGGATAATCGTTCAGGTGAAAATACGGTTGAAAATTCAGGAACTTCGTCTATTGCTTCTTTGAACTCGACTCCAGCAGAAATAGAATCGTGCAACACATTCGCATAGGTGTTTTGAAACGGATCACCGAATGTGTAATTTAACATGCTGTCTACGGCTGCGCGTCTTTGTGGGTTATGTCCATATTCGGCATAATAATTTACGGGTAATGTTGGTCCATTGTTGTTCATGGCAAATGGAGTAGTGTTTACACCATTTTGAAAAATATTGGTGCCCGACAAGGAAACATTCATCGATATTTTATCGTTGCTGTTGGTGTAGCCAAGTAAGTCAGCCATATAACCACCCCAGCCTTTTGTTACTCGTTCATTAGGTCGAGAGGATTGCCAATGTTTATATTGGTCAAGGTGGGAGAAAAGGCCGAGAGGTACCTGTTTCGATTGAGCATAATAATCAGCTACGGTGATTGGTTCTACTAAGGTTCCGATATTGGCTAAAAATGCTAAATCTCCATCATTGTACATCGATTGCAATGCACTCATTGATGGGTTTAAACCAAAGTCGCCACTCTCAATCGATAAAAGATCTTCTCGTTCTAATGCTAAATTTGATCGTGTTGCATTATAGTGATCGTATTCGGTTAAACTTCGTGGTACAAGCATGTTGTAAGAGTCATTTCCGCCATGTAAAAAGATACAAACAATTGCTTTATAATCTCCGAAAGGTGGGGGAGGAGGTGAACTCATTATTGAGTTGATACTTTTAAATTTCGCTAACGAAGATAAAGGCGAAGTGAAACCTAGAGCTGTAGCAACCCCCAGTTGTTTGAGAAATTTTCGTCTGCTATTTTCAAATTCTTTACACATTTAATTGCTTATTTGAGTATGTTATAATCGGGGCTCACTAATATAAGATAGGCTGCTAATTCAATTCTTGATGTTAAACCTGAAGAAGTAACAGGAAATTCATTAATAGCTTCTTTAATGATGTTTCTTGTGCGATCAGATAGTTGACCGTGACATAAAAAAAGGTCAAGTTGATCAAGTAGTGCGTCCGCGTCTTTTGAATATTCAAATAGACTTGTGATATTTGTTTCAGTTATATTACTAACTCCTTCAGGTACATCGTTTGAGCTACAGGCTAATAGGTATTCATATTCTATCCAGTAATAAACTCGATTGGCGTAATTAATACCAGTTCGAGAGTTGTGCAATTGGAACTCCGGACCAACCATACCTGCATCAGCAATTTGTCCATTAGGACTGTAGTCAGGAGTGAAAAAATTAAAAACAGTTGGAGCATGAAGCGGGTGCTGGTCAACGTCATTTAAGAATGACCATGAATGGTTCCAAAACCTTCCTTCGTATGGAGAATATCCACCAAAATGTCTTGCAACGGTAGTGTAGCGTATGATGGGCTCCCTTAATTTTCCTTGACTAGGGTCGTTCAGCCAATCGCAATCCCTTGCTTCTGGATGAAGTAAAATTCCTTTCAGAACAGCCCATAGGTCTCCACGAACGCCATTTCCATTATTTTCAAAAATTGCCGATATATCTTCAATGTATTGGGGAGATGGATTGGATTTTACAAAGTGTTGTATAAGTCTGGAAGAAATAAAAGGGCCGACATTGTTATGGTGGAAGAGGTGGTCTAGGGTATTTGTTAAGTCTTGGTCTCCTGTTTGTCCTTCGGGAATTATGTAGCCGTTCAGCAATTTTTTTTCTCCTGGTTCGTGATATTCGTCGTACATTTTCATAGGAACTGTAACATCAGCAAAATATAAGCTATGCCAAAATTCAGGTTCAATAGTGTCTCTGCGAGCTCCAATTCCAAGTCCTGTAAATACCTTAGCAAACTCTTTTATGTCTTCATTGTCATAAGTGGGTATGGGTTGGCCAGTTTCGCTTAACTTTAAAGTGCCATCTTGATTCAATTCATGCAATCCAATAGAAAATAGCTGCATGATTTCGCGGGCATAATTTTCATCTGGATTTGTGTTGTTTTCAAGGTCTGTTTTAGCATTGTTTAAATGGCTAAGGTAAACTCCCATAGCGGGGTTTCTTGTTATATCTTCGATTAAATCCCTATAGTTTCCAAATGCATTTTTAATTAACAGGTCGTAATATGTTGCTACCGCTAAACCGTAGCCTCCAATATTAGATTCTAAAGAAATAACAAAGATTTCACTTAGAGCATATGCCATTCTTTGTCGCAATAAATCTTTACCGCGCATGATATTATCCCACCATGCATAATCTACATGAGCCGAATTTGGACGAATACTAAAATCGGAGGAATCGCCACCTTCAGCAATGTGCGTGGCTAGAATCGTATTGTAGACCTCTTGTGTAGCGTTTCCGAGGTAATTAGGTTCAGCTTCATATTGTTCAATAAGCCAATCATTTATTCCAATGTTTACAACATGGTCAGTTAATTCAGCACTTCCCCCAAAAGTAGCTTGAGCTAAGAATCGAACAGCTTCCATTTTTTTTGCGATTAAACCAGAGCCATCTACTGTTTTGGCTCCAGTCGCTTTAAATACACCATCGTACAATTGCGAGTTACTACTGGTGCTGACTGTTATGCCATCTGAATTTCCACCACCCAAATATTGATTGTTATTCTGCGAATAACCGGCGAATATAAATAAAATGAAGGCAAAGGTTTGCGTATACTTCATGGAGTCATTACTTTGGTTGGTAGCTCAATGTACAAAAATTATAAACTAAAACCAAGAAGAGCAGGGCTGGAGGGATTGAATGTAATATATTTCATTCAAACCTCAAAAGATTACAAGAATGTCATAAGATGTCGGTACAATTTAATCATTTCATTGATGTCATCTATATGAACTTTCTCATTAGGAGTATGAACATTATCTTCTGGCGCACCTATAAAACACCAATCGAAAGGTAAATCACTATTTTGAAGCATTGTTCCGTCGCTACCGCCCGCGCTTTCAACTTCTAATTGGAATTTTATTTTTGCATCCCTGGCCAAATTGATTATTTTATCTAAGTAAGATTTTCTAGGGATCCCTTGGTCTCGCATAGAAACAGCAACTCCATTACCATGTTTTACACCATCTGTTACCCAAGTAATATCTGAGATTAATGCTTGTCTTAAATTGTATTTATCGAACAAAAAACGACCAAGAAATCCAACCGAACCACCGCCATGTTCTTCATAAGTTGAGAATACAATTGCTCCATTTTCTATTGTTTCAGCAACCTGCAACGCAACATAAACACCAAGTCTATTGTCGAGGTATGGTGATTGAATAAAATCTTCCGATAAATTGAATTCTGGTTTAAAAGTCAGGTTTGTTCCACGATCAATAATACGATCAAAAACACATTTAGTTTGAACTTCTCCATTCTCATTCTCAATAATCATGAGCTCTGTTTCAATCTTTCCTTGAGAATCTTCACCGACAAGTTGTATCCCGTCGATTAGGCGAGGGCCTCCAATTTTTATTAGATTATTTTGATACCCAACTGTGAACCCAATTGTGTCAGTATGCGCGAAGATAGCTGTTTTAGGTTGACCGAAAACTAAAATTAAGGCGTCTTGAAACTCACTGCCATGAAAAAGTGTAGGGATTGTATTCCATTCGTTTTTATGAGTTTCGACATATCTAACGATAAAATCTTTCACCTTGCCTTCGTCACCGCTAGCTCCTGGAATGGATGTTAATGTTTGAAGTAGTTCTGTGTTTTTTAACATTGTTTAGACTGTTTTAATAAGTGTTAGGTTTGTTGTTTTAAGTTGACTTAATTCTTGCTCAATCGAGTCCCCAGATATAATAGGAATATTAAAATTAATGATGGGTTGATTATGTTCGAATCCTTGGTTAATGATAGTTGTATTCCATTTGTTTAAGATCGACATAATTACTCCAGTTTCCTCATAATTATAGCTTAAAGAATAATAATTTTGTATTTTTTTTATCGTAATTTTTGCTTTAGATAAAGCTTCTTTAGAGGCTGTTTTGTAGGCTGTTACTAATCCTCCTACACCTAAGTTAGTCCCTCCGTAATACCTAACTACTGCTATAGCTATGTTTGTTAGTTCAAAAGATAAAATTTGCCCAAAAATTGGTTTTCCTGCTGAGTTATTTGGTTCTCCGTCATCGGAATACCTATCCTGAAATCGTTCAACACCAAATCGCCAAGCAAAGCAAATGTGACAAGCGTTTGGGTGCTCTTTCCAAAGCGCTTCAATTTTAGCCTTAGCTTCATCTGCATCAATGCAAGGAAAGGCATAAGCTAAAAATTTGGACCCTCTATCCCGAAATTCACCTTCACTTACTTTGTCGATCGTGTTGTATTCTGTTACCATTTTTGCAAAGTTAATGCTTACTTCATATTTTTAACTTTTTCTAGAACAATTGTCTGAATAGATTTATTATTGATTTTACCTTCTAACCAAGAAAGAATATCCAAGTATAAAAATGGGCGTTTTTCAAAGGGGTGATTTTCAATTGACTTTAATTTTTGATGCAGATGTTTAAAGGCATTTTTTAATTCATGGGGGTATATTTTGTTCAGTTTTTTTAAAAACGAGATAATTTCTTTTTGAACTAGATGAAGGTCATTCATTTTTATTAAAAAGCGAAAGGTGTCCTTGATGTAAACCTCGAGTAGTTCATCTCTTCCAGCTTCATAATACGAGATTAATCTTAAAATTCTTGAAAAGCACAACAAATCTTCGCGCATCCCTAACTGTTTGTTGTTGATAATTTTGTTCAAATAGGTTATGCAGTTTTCGTGATCATCCTTACCGAAATATAAACAAGCGAATTTGTAATTAAATACCATCTTATGATGTTCGTCTACTTTATATTGTAATGTAACAAGGTTTTTTTCAATATCAGGAATTAATATAATTCCGTTTTCAAATTTCCCAGTTAAAAAATGCAGGTTGATCTGATGATAATTTTCATATAAAAATATAAGTGTTTTTATATTGTCGTTTTTTGGGAAATTGCTGTTATGAATGGTCAGAGAAAATTCGTTTAATTTTTCTGTGAACATAGATTTGTATCTAAGGAAATACAAAGATTCGAGCAAGTAGTTTGCACCTTTTAAATAAAAAACAGGGTAGTGCTTTTTCATATTGCTGTACTTGTCAAACAAATTCACCCATCTAGTTGCATTACGATAGCCTCCGACGAAGTCTTGAATGATTAAACTATGCCAAAGTTGTGACATTGATAAGAAAAGCTCCTCTCGAAATCCCAGTTGTTTATATTCAAAACTCGGTAGATGTTTGTAGTAGTATGATGAGGCTTTAATGAGGTCTTCTTCACTTTTAGCGTAGCCAAACTTTAAAAAGAAACTGTATAGTTGCAACGATAAATTTGAAAGTTTACTGTTTAGAACGTTCGACATGCTTAATTCTTTAGCTTTTATAGCCAAGTCGTCCGACCGAGTAGAGAGACTTCTAGTGATAAATTGTGATTCAATAAGTTTTTCGAATTCAACAATTTCAAAAGCAATCGTGTTTTCAAAATGTTCTAATGCCTTATTTTTTGCTTTATCGAGTAGTTTTAAACTTTGTTTATATAGACCTTTATTGTAGAGAATAGTTGCAAAATCGAGTTGTTCACGTAATTCTATTTTTATATTTTTTTGCTGAGAAACAGTGCTTAAAGCTTTTAAAATTTGACTGTAGAGATGTTGTTTGACGTTTGCGATTTGACGCTTGGAAATGGAAGTGTTGGCAAGGATATAATGCTCATCGTACTTTTTTAATTTAGACAGGCAATCAAATAATGCTAGAAACTTTGCATCAGTATTACTGTTGTAGCGTTGGACGTAAATTCTGAATTGCCTTTTTTCGGATTTTGACATTGTTTTGATAAGGGTGTGGAGTGAACAGTCCTCGTTATGTGCCATGTTTATCGATTTAGGTATTGTATAAACTTGTGTATTAAACAATTGAATTACATGTTTTTATGTGTTATTTAGTTTGTTTAGATACCGGTAAGGTTTGTGAAATTACTAAAAGTGTAATAAATAAACCGTTTAATTTTGTTTAAAGTAAAAAATACCAATTAAAATGTCATACAAAGTAGGAGTGTTTTCAGAACCGGGATTATCTAATAAAGCCATAGTTGAAGCGAAAAAAGCACTAGAAGTGATTGCCCATAAATATGGTTGTGTTTTTGAATTATCAGAAATTAAACAGAAAAGTAAAGAGACGGCAACAAAAATTCAAACAGGGTTAAAATCCCGCTTAAATGATAAGAAAAAAGGGCAGGGGGGGACTCATTTAAGTTTTGGAGGAGAAATAGAAATGGATTAGTTGTTTTCATAAAAGAATTTAGGATTGATAGGTTATAATTTTTTCGCAATCGATTAAAATTTTTAACTTTGTTAAGGATGATTTCTCTCCGGGTTTAAACAGTGTTTTGCTGATAAACCTTAAACGAGGAAAGGATGAGTACTCTCCGTGATGAGCTTATTTAAAATATTCTAAAATCTTAAAAAAATGGAAACAATTGACAAACTATCATCACAGGATTTAATTCAATTAGAAGATGCTCATGGAGCGCATAATTATCACCCTTTACCAGTTGTACTTGAGAAAGGTGAGGGAGTTCATGTTTGGGATGTCGAAGGGAAAAAATATTATGATTTTCTATCGGCATATTCAGCAGTAAATCAAGGGCATTGCCATCCTAAAATTGTTGGAGCTATGACCGAACAGGCCCAAACGTTAACATTAACTTCAAGAGCGTTTTATAATAATGTATTGGGAGTTTTCGAGAAGTTTGTAACCTCGTTTTTTGATTTTGACAAAGTCTTACCAATGAATACAGGGGCTGAGGCAGTTGAGACGGCCATTAAAATTTGTCGGAAATGGGCATACGAAAAGAAAGGAATTCCAGAAAATGAGGCGAAGATAATTGTTTGTGAGAATAACTTTCATGGTAGAACGACAACAATTATTTCTTTTTCGAATGATGAGAATGCGAGAAAGAATTTCGGTCCGTACACACCTGGTTTTATCAAAATCCCATACAACGACGTTGAAGCGCTTGAAGTAGCATTAAAAGAACCTAATGTTGCTGGTTTTTTAGTTGAGCCAATTCAGGGTGAGGCGGGTGTTTTTGTTCCGGACGAAGGTTATTTAACTAAAGCTAAAGCCTTGTGTGAAGAAAATGGAGCTTTATTTATTGCAGATGAAGTTCAGACAGGAATTGCACGAACCGGTAAATTACTGGCTGTTGACCATGAAAACGTGAAGCCGGATATGCTAATTTTAGGAAAAGCCATTTCTGGTGGAGCTTACCCAGTTTCGGCTGTTTTAGCGAATGATGAAATTATGATGGTTATAAAACCTGGACAACATGGATCTACTTTTGGAGGGAATCCAGTTGGGGCTAAAGTTGCTATGGCAGCTTTAAACGTGATAAAAGATGAGGAGTTGGCTAATAAAGCTGAAAGTTTAGGTCAATTGTTCCGAACGGAAGTTCAAAAACTTGTTGATAAATATGATTTATTAAAACTGGTTCGAGGGAAAGGTTTGCTGAACGCAGTTGTAATTAACGATACAGAAGATAGTTCGACAGCTTGGGATATTTGTATGAAACTTAGAGATAATGGTATGCTAGCTAAACCAACTCACGGAAATATTATTCGATTTGCACCACCTTTAGTTATGACTGAAGAACAGTTATTGGATTGTGTTGCGATAATTGATAAGACAATGGCTGAGTTTAAGAAATAAACAAGCAGTCTTAATTATTTTGATAAAATCCTCTCATTTTTATGGGAGGATTTTTTTATACCACAACTATATTTTCTAATAAATTAACGTTAACAGTAGTGTCCATGTTGATGTCAATAAATTCTACAGCTACTGTTTGATTAATTAAAGTTGGGTTGAAAGGTACCTTTACTTTCAAATAGTTTTCACTAAACCCGTGCATAAAACCGTTTTGCTGATCAGCTTCAAATAGAACAGTGCTTTTTGTTCCGAGTTGTTCCTCATAAAATTTCCGTTTCATTTTCTCGGAAAGAATTTGAAGTTTTTTGCTTCTTTCTCTTCTTACAGAAACAGGAACGATACCTTCCATCTTTTTTGCAGTCGTATTAGCACGTTCAGAATACGTAAACACATGGAGGTAAGACACCTCAAGCTCTTTGATAAAATTTACCGTTTTTAAGAATTCTTCTTCAGTTTCCCCAGGAAAACCAACAATAACATCGACCCCAATACACGCATGCGGCATCAGTGATTTAATTTTTTTAACACGCTCTTGATACAATTCCCGTAGATATTTACGGCGCATTGCTTTTAAAAGGGTATTAGAACCTGATTGCAATGGAATATGGAAATGTGGTACGAAGCGGTTTGATTTCGCCACAAATTCTATAATCTCATTTGATAACAAATTTGGTTCAATTGATGAAATCCTAAATCGTTCAATTCCTTCAATATTATCCAAAGCTCTGATTAACTCTAGGAAATTCTCATCACTTCCTTGTCCAAAGTCTCCTATATTTACACCGGTTAATACAACTTCTTTAAAGTTCGAATTAGCGATTTCTTTTGCTTCTTCAATTGTTTCTGAAATACTTGCGTTTCTACTTTTTCCACGTGCCAGTGGAATGGTACAGAACGTACAAAAATAGTCACAGCCATCCTGCACTTTGAGAAACGAACGGGTACGGTCGCCCATACTAAAAGAAGGAACAAAGTCTTTGGTTTCTTTAATTTTTGTAGCACTGACAATTGGTGTTTCCTTCTTTTCTAGCTCATCAATATGATTGAGGATGTTAAATTTTTCATTTGCACCTAGAACCAGATCTACCCCAGGAATCTCACTGATTTCTGTTGGTTTGAGTTGGGCATAACACCCAATCATTGTGATGAATGCATTTGGATTTATTTTTAAAGCACGACGCACCACACTGCGACACTTTTTGTCTGCATTTTCTGTGACAGAACAAGTGTTTATCACAAAAATATCAGGTGTATCATTAAAATCGACTTTTGCATAGCCTTCCTCTTCGAAATTTCTGGAAATCGTTGAAGATTCAGAAAAATTGAGCTTACATCCTAAAGTGTAAAACGCGACTTTTTTATACTGGTTCATATCTGTCGCAAAGATACGTATTTATTTATAGGTATTAAAACATAAAAAAAGCCCTCAACTATGTTGAAGGCTTGAATAAGTTGCAAAATTATAATTTATAATTCGTCAAATGTTACTTCCTCTCTTGATTCGTATTCAGGATTTTCTTCAGGAGTTTTGTATTCTCCAGTCTCCCATAGACTTTTAATTTTGTCTAAAGCTTCTCCCATTCCTTCTGTGAATTTTTCGAAATCTTCTTTGTATAGAAAAATCTTGTGCTTTTCATATTCAGGCTGCCCATCGTAGTCTCCCGTTCTTTTACTTTCAGTAATTGTCAAGTATAAATCTTTTCCTCTCGTTGTTTTTACATCGAAAAAATATGTTCTTTTTCCTGCTTTTACTCTTTTCGAGAATACTTCATCATTTCTATCATTCATCTTTACCTGTTTTATTTTAATGCTTTACAAATTTATAATTTAAATGCAGAAAGCGAAATTTATTTAATAATTTCTTCGAGAATTTTATTGAAGTCTTGTGGTTCATACCATAAAACGTCTGAATTCTTTTTAAACCAAGTGACTTGTCGTTTTGCGTAATGTCGCGTATTTCGTTGTATTAGAGCTATAGCGTGATCTAAACTATACTCACCATCAAAATAACCGAAAAATTCACGATATCCAACTGTTTTTAAAGCTTTTACTTCGCGGTGCTCTAATAGCTGCTCAACTTCTTGTAATAACCCCATTTCCATCATGTTTTCAACGCGCTTATTGATTCGGTTAAATAAGAGTTCTCTTTCAATATTTAAACCAATCCATTTAATGTTGAATGGACGACTTTTTGGTGTTTTTTTCCTTAGTTCGGTATAAGTTTTTCCAGTGATTTCATAAACCTCTAGGGCGCGAATTACACGTCTCGAATTTTGCATATCAGATGCCTCATAAAAACTCGGGTCGATCAATTTAACCTGTTCACTTAATGCGGATAAACCTTCCTCTTTCCATCTTTTTTGAAGTTTTTTTCTGACTTCTTCGTCGGATGGAATGTCATCAATGCCATAGGCTAAAGCATCAATATATAAACCAGACCCTCCCACAGCAACACAATAATCATGTTGTTGAAAAAGTAAATCGAGTCGTTCTAGCGCTTGTCTTTCATAAATGCCGGCCGTGTAATGATCATGAATAGAAAGGTTACCGATAAAGTAATGATCGGCTTGATTCAATTCATCAAGTGTTGGCTTTGCCGTTCCAATATTCATTTCACGATAAAATTGGCGTGAATCGAAAGAAAGAATAGGGCAGAGAAAATGTTGTGCTAAATCTATACTTAAAGCTGTTTTACCAATAGCAGTTGGTCCAACAATTACAATTAATGTCTTATCTTTTTTAATTAAATCCACTCATCAATAAATTCTCTAACACAACCTTTACCGCCATTTGCTTTCAAAATGATATTTGCGACTTTTTTCACATCATTAACTGCGTCAGCAGGGCAAGCAGATAATCCAACCGTTTTCATAATTTCAATATCATTGATATCATCACCTATAAAAGCAACTTCGGTAGGAACAATTTTTAGCGCTTGACACCAATCATGCAAAACATCAGTTTTAGGTTTTTGTCCAACGTAAACATGTTGTATCCCTAATAAATCCGCTCGATCTTGAACCATATTAAGCTTATGTCCATGTGATATGATGCCAAATTGAAGTCCTTCTTTTGCCCTTCTACCAATCGCCATTCCATCTTTTGTATTGTATTTTTTTATCTGATCTCCGTTTTCTGTAAAATACATTCCTCCGTCAGTCATTGTTCCGTCTACATCAATTAAAACTAGTTTTATCTTGATATGTTTAGATGTATCATAATGCTTTAAATCCTTTTTTATTAGGATGTCTATACTTAGGTTGAAATAATCAGCAATTTTCACCAACTCATCAGGTGTTGGCTCCATAATTCTAACTTTCGGAATATAGATAATCTGTTCAAATTCTGAAAGTGACATATTTCTTTGATCACAGAGGTAATCAATGTTTTTGTTATAGACATTCATAGGATTCTGCTTAGATGATTTGGTGATTTACAGCTGCCGCAACTGGATGTAAAGTTTGAAGTAGTTCTTCAAATTCAGAATGATTCAACTGTTGTGATGCATCTGATTTGGCCACATTGGGGTCTGGATGTACTTCAATTAATAAACCGTCTATTCCCATCGCGACACATGCACGGGTTAAATCTGGAACACCGTAGGCATGTCCCATTGCATGACTAGGGTCTAATACAATTGGGCAATTCGTGTGTTCTTTTAAAAAGGCTACGCCACATAAATCAAGGGTAAACCTTGTTTTCGTTTCAAATGTCCGTAATCCTCTTTCGCATAAGATAACGTTGGGATTCCCACCAGATAGAACGAATTCAGCACATTGCACAAATTCTTGTAAGGTCGTTCCAAAACCTCGCTTAATTAAAACGGGCTTATCAATCTTCGCGCAAGCTCGAAGAATTCCTTGGTCGTACATTGCTTTTGCACCGATTTGAATAACGTCTGAATATTCGATGACTTCTTGAACATGTGTAGCATCTCTTACTTCCGTAATAATGTTGAGTCCATGTTCTTCTTTCATCTTATTTAATAATTTGAGTCCTTCCAAACCTAAACCTTGAAAACTATAAGGGGACGTTCTTGGTTTATAACACCCCCCTCGCAAGGTGGTTAGGTTAAGTTTTTTTAATAATTCTGAAGAAGATTGGATTTGCTCTTCTGATTCTACCGAACATGGACCAGCAATCATTAATGTATTACCTGTTTCACCACCAATTGTAACATTTCCAATTTTTACCTCGCGCGTCGTGTTTTTGTATTTTCTACTCGCTAACTGAATGTCATTGTCAAATACAAAAGTCTCAAGAATGCTATCATTAAACTTAGGATTCACTTCTTTCTGTGATGAGGAACTAATTAGAACAAATTGTTCTTTTTCTTCAAAAATAAATGCGTTATTTTCTTTTGCAATTTGCTCAGCATTTTCGCGTCCAACTTCTTTTTTTAAGTGGATGATCATAATTCTCCTTTAATTAAATTCATAAAATTAACTGTTCCCACAGCTCTATTTTCTTTATCAACAACCGGTAAATACAATATCGGTCGACTTTCTTTTTTTATAAAACGCAATAGTTGATATACAGTATAGTGTTCAGGTACTGTTATCGGATTTTTATTTACTAAGCGTTGAACGTTTATATCCGAGAGATTTGGAAGGTTTTCTTTTAATCCCCTTCTTAAATCTCCATTTCCAATTATTCCTTCTAATTTATTGTCCTCCGCTAATACGAGTGTAAACCCCATTTGTCCGTTGTCTATGGCGTCTAAAATGTTTGCTAATTCCAAAGATTCAAAATTTACTGTGGGAGATTCACTTAGATCTCGCATAAAATCCTTTACCAAAAAACCTGATTCTATTTCGTTCAATTTCAAATTTAACAGTGCTGTATTTATGGTTGAGGAATTGAATAAGTATGATCCAGAAACTGATGCATATACCCCCATATTCCTTAAGACAAAAGAGACTTCTCCGTTTACACCTCCATCAACATGGACACGCTTGTTTGGGTATTTTTTTTGGAAATTCCTTATTCTTCTAAAATTAATTGAATCAAATTTTCCTCCGCTTTGACCAGGCGTTGTTGCCATAAACAATATAAAGTCGAATTCATCTGCATATTGATCAAAAACATCGATAGGTGTATTCGAAGTAATAGAAAGTCCGAGTTGACCACAGAATTCTTTAGGGATTTTTAATGTTTTATCTAAAAGATCTTCGTACTGAATGGTTACAAACTCAATATCAAATTCTGTTAATGCCGGATAAAAACGTTCAATCTTCGGAGTAATAATATGTAGATCTATGGGGATATTTGAATGATTTTGAATAGTTTGAATGTCTTTGAAGACATTTAAATCATCATTACAATCTACGTGAATCATATCCACGTGAGAATCGTTTAATGCCTGAATAGTCTCTTCAATATTATTATTTTTGTCTGAATATATGGAGGCCGAAATTTTCATTGGATTTTTATTATTTTTCTAATGGGATGAAATTTTCGTTGCAAACTATAATCTTGAAATTCAATCCGTTAAACACCTTCTCTTTAATGTCTTGTTCAAGTCCATTTATTTGATCTAATTTCTCTTCAGGAAACTTATTGAATTGATTATTCAATACCATTTTTAACACGTAACTTTCTTGGTCAGATGTTAATTGGATTGAGTGCTTCTTTTCGAGTAATAAATTGTTTTGATCGAAATATTGAGCTAAAGACTCGACATACCTTTCATTGACTGCAGGAGGTGTATAATATATTTCCAATTGCTTGTATGTATATTTTTCTCCAAACGATGCAGAACATCCCGCGACTGCAATCAGCAATGAAAATAAGGTGGAGTGTTTTATTGTTGTGATTATTTTCAGATTCTTTTCGTTTAATTAACTTCACCGTAAAGATAACAAGTTCTACAATTAAAAATATCAGGAATGCTTATTGATTTTAAAAATAAAATATTCGAAGGAAGTAAGAGTAGGAAAAGTGTATACGACTGTACAATACCATTCAACCCGAAAGGAATGATAATTTTTAGTCATGGATACAAGGGATATAAGGATTGGGGAGCATGGAATTTAGTTCAAGATTATTTTGTTGCAGCAGGGTATGGTTTTTTGAAATTCAATTTTTCACATAATGGTGGAACAGTAGAAAACCCGATAGATTTTCCAGATTTAAAAGCGTTTTCGGAAAACTGTTTCTCGTTCGAAGTGAAAGACCTTCAGATAATGATAGACGAGGCTGATCGCTTAATAAGTCAAGAATGTAATTTAAATGTCCCGTTACATTTAATTGGCCATAGTAGGGGTGGAGGAGTGTCAATTTTGGCAGGTGTACAAAATCCAAAAGTTTCAAGTGTTATCTCATTGGCAGGGATTAGTGATATTGAGACAAGATTCCCGAAAGGAGAGGATTTTGATGTATGGAAGAGAGAAGGTGTTTACTTTGTACCAAACAATCGGACAAAACAAGAAATGCCACATAATATTTCATTCTATGATGATTATCAAAATAACAAGTCACGATTAAACATTGAAAAAGCATTAGAAGAGCGGGAAAATCGCTTTTTACAAATTCATGGAGACATGGATTTGGTGGTGAGTATTTCTGAAGGTCAGTTACTTGCCAGTTGGTCTGACACGGAAATCGAAATAATAAAAGGTGCTGGTCATACTTTTGGAATCAAACAGCCATGGGAAAATAAAGAAATGACTGGGGAATTATTAGAAGTCTGTAAAAAATCTTTATTATTCTTTGAAAATCAATCAATTTAGATTAAGTTTAGAGTTTTACGACCAACCTGTAGCTAAAAAATGAATTTAATTCTGAAAACCACTTTTTTCTTATGTCTTATAGGTGTTGTATTTCCGGTATATTCTCAGGAAATTTGTGATAATGCTATTGATGATGACGGGGATGGTTTGGTTGATTTAAATGATAATGAATGTGATTGTGATAATTTAATTAACCTCAGTGTTATTCCTAACCCGTCCTTTGAAGAGTCACTTTGCTGTCCTGAAACTGAAGCAATGTTAGTATGTGCAAATGATTGGGTTCAGGCTTCAGATGCGACTTCAGATTATTATAACTTATGTGGGTTATCAGAGCTAATGCTGGATGGCG
Organism: Crocinitomix algicola; assembly: GCF_001661595.2. Taxonomy (GTDB): domain Bacteria; phylum Bacteroidota; class Bacteroidia; order Flavobacteriales_D; family Crocinitomicaceae; genus Crocinitomix; species Crocinitomix algicola. Next base: position 321,159 of record NZ_LYPF02000001.1, on the reverse strand, counting down.
CAATTCCCCCGTTGGAACCTTTGCCTGGAGGTGGGGATGGATTTATTGGTTTATATAATTTTTCTACACCTTATAGAGAATATGTAGGAGTTTGTACAGAGGATCTATTATTAGCCGGTATTTCGTATACTTTAACTTTCCATACGGCCTACGCCTATGGAGATGAAGATGAGTTACTATTGGAAATATACGGTACACCAAATTGTATGGATTTACCATGGACAGGAGTTACTTGCCCTGAAGGAATAGACAGTTGGCAATTGCTTGCGGCCGAGAATATTACTTATTCAATGGATGGGGCTTGGCAAGTTGTATCGGTTACTTTTACCCCGCTAGTAAACCTTGAAGCAATTGCTTTTGGCGGTACCTGCGGTGATATTGGGGATACAGATGGTTCTTATTTTTATTTTGATGAGCTAATTCTTAATGAGTCATTTTTACTGGGAGAAATAGAAACAACTGGAGGGTGGTGTAGTGGTGATCTTCAATTAACGGCAAATACAATTGACGATGGAGGGTATTGGCAATGGTTTAAGAATGGTGAAGCACTGCCGGGGGAAACAGATCCGACAATAAATCCAATAAGTTATGGTGAAGGGGAGTTTACTGCTGTATATTTCTATGATGAGGGGTGTAAAAGGGTTTCTTATCAGTCACCGACAATTCCCGTTGCAGATTTTGATTTTGTAAACGTTTGTTTTGGTGACGAAGTTTATTTTGAAAATCTTTCAACAGGCGTTGGAGATTCTGGCCTGGTTTGGGGTTTTGACGATACCAACATCTCATTATTGTTCGATCCTGTACATCTCTATGAGGCGCCAGGAACTTATGAGGTCGAATTGATTGTATTCAGTGAAGATGAGTCATGTTATGATACAACAATGCATGAGGTTTCTATCTTTCCAAGACCAGAGGCTGATTTCGAAATTGAGAGCATTGGTTCGCTTGACGGAGGAACTAATTGGGTTGTCTGTGCTAATCATAGTTTAAATTTTAACGATTTAACTAGTATTGATGGAGCCCCTTCTTTTGATTTGTGGAGTTGGGAATTTGGAGATGGAGGTATGAGTAATGTACAAAATCCTACACATATTTATACAGAACCCGGTGTATATAATTTACATTTTCTGGTTCGCTCAGAGGCGGGATGTATAGATAGTGTTTCAAAACAGATATATGTTAATCAAATTACAGCTGATTACGCCGTGGAAGATGCATGTATAGGTGAAATGGTGCAATTTGTAAATAATTCGTTTACGTCAGATGAATCTTCAATCATAAACTCTTTATGGGATTTTGGAGATGCATCAGATGAATTAAATATTTATGATGCGACACATGAATACTTAACTGCAGGAGAATTTGTTGTTTCATTAAAGGTGGAAAACACACAAGGCTGCCGAGATACGTTGGTTCGGCTTTTGACAATCAGAAATCTACCGAGTGTTGAGTTCTACGTTGACAGAACTGTTACTCACTATTTTGAATCAAAATTCAGATTTTCTATTTCTTATCCTGAAGAAAGTAGCAATTATTATTGGGATTTTCCATTGGGTTCTCCTCTAACATCAGAAAGTGATACCTACGTCGATGTAAATTATCCAGAATTTGAAACAGGAGAATACACAGTATATTTATCGGTAGAAGATGAATTTGGCTGTATAAATAAAGATTCATTGGCAGTTTTAGTCTTAGAGGATGATTATGTAATAGCTCCTAACTCTTTCACGCCTGATCAAGACGGAATCAATGATGATTGGAGTGTATATGTTTCAGGGTTTAATTTAGATGAATTTTATCTACAAGTATACAATAGGTGGGGTGAAGTGGTTTGGGAAACACGAAATCCTGAAGAAAAATGGAATGGAAATGGTCCGAATAATACTGTCGTTCAGGATGGTGTATACACCTGGTATTTAAAAGCAAGAGACTTAATAGATGATCGAGTTTTTGAACATACAGGATTTATTGTGGTCTTTCGTTAGTTATTAGAATATTGGTCCTGGATTTCTAAACGTATGATCATACTTGATGTCTTGGAACATGCTAGCTTTTACACCTATTTTAAATTGAACACTCCAATTTGATATTCCCGTTTCTGGAAACATCGGACCGAATTGTTGGAAGTATAAACTCGTTTCCCAGCAGTGTAAATCGCGCCATAAACCCACTGTAAAATTGGTTAAAAACAATTCCTCAATGTCAAAGTTAAAGTAGTAATCAATCTTCCACTTATCGTTCAAGTTAACATTTCCATCTGCGCTTATGGTCTGAACAATGCTAAAGCTGTCAACAATGGAACCAAATCCGTTGGATAAGGATTGTTGCGAATAATTCACATTATAACCTAAATTAAGCACCCATGGAATTGAATAATTTTTTGACTTAGGATCCGTTGCATTGCCATTTTTTATAGCATCATCTTTCGTCGCTTCATCGGCTTCTTTTTGCTTCTCTCTTCCTTTTTTATTTGTAAAATTTGCGTTTATTACACCTTTAGCGGTGGTAATTCGACCTAAACCTCTGCCATCTTGCCATGCGTAAGTTGATATTGCATAGCCTGTAGAATCAACCCAACTATATGGTGATAGGGTAGCGTTTGTTTGGAAGTTGAAGATGTTGAAAAACTTCGATGTACGAAAGGCCAAGGCGATATTGCTCAGGTTCATTGAATCTTTTAACAAGTCGTAATTCCCAGTTGCTGAGAAGGCATCAATTAGTTTATAAGATTGAAAAGTATCATTAATTGTATCTTTTCGAGATCGTTTTTTCATTTCTAACGTATTGTTTATCCCAAAATTTATTCGACCTGAAGATCCGTTTGAAACTTCTCGGTATTTACTTAGTGCAAAAGGCGAATAGTATCTAGTGTTTCCTAAAGAGTCAGTTTGAATTTCTTCATAAAGTCCTATGTCAGGTCGATATGAAAAACTTAAAGTTGGCGAAGCTACATGACGGAATTTTACGCCTTGTTTTCCTTTCATTTTGTAGTAGCCATAAAAATTGGTTTGGGCGGATGCGGCAAACGCGATATCTCTTGAGCTTTTAAATCCATTGAATTCAGTAGTGTCGACTTTTTGTAAATCTTCATTCCATGAACGCTCCTCGTACTGAAAATTCCATATTTCACGATAATTCACAGAAGGGGTTAAAACTATTCTGCCACCAAAAGTTCTTAAATTTGATTGAACAGTTGCTCGATGTTCTAATCCATTTAAAGCATATTCTCTTACTAATCCTAAGTCGTCAGGATTGAATATACTATCAGGCGCAGTGATTGAGTTTTTTGCGTTCATATTGTACACTACCGTAATGTATTCGTACCATTTTTTTCCAATTTTGTTCTTACGTAATACACCTAAATCAAAACGACTAACTGAAAGGTTTAAATGAGGTAATTCTAATGCATAATTACCAGTTTGTGAGTTTTGTTGTAATGAATTTAACATCCCCATTGTTCCGTTAAATTTTTTCGTTTTCCACGACTTACTAATGTTAACACTTGAGTTGAATGTATTATTATAAAAATTAGGGTTTATCGCATCTAAACTTGTTTGGGCGGTATTGTCTGAGACATAGTTTATGTTTGTTGAAAATTTTAAAGTAGGATGAGCTTTTGCGTCTTGACTGTGATTCCAATTTAATGTCCATTTATTTCTGGTATCAAAATCGTCATAAAACTTTCCGCGAAATTGCTCAAATCGCAGACTAAATCCTCCTCGATACTTATATTTTCTATAGTAATTCGTCATGTTCTGGGCCGCCCAACTACCAGTCGTAAATATACTTCCGTACATATAAGTTTCCCAATAATCGTTTAATGGTATGTAGTAACCTAGGTTTTCAAGTCCAAATCCGTAATTACCATTTTGGAAATCAGGTAAAATAATTCCAGCCTTTTTTGATTCAGAATTCGGGAAAAAACCGAAAGGTGCAGCTAGTGGAGTTGGTACTTTAAGAATTTGCATGTAAACTGGGCCAGTAACAATACGCTTTTCAGGAACAACTATTGCCCGCGAAAGATTAAAGTGAAAATGCGGCTCTTCATTCTCGCAAGTTGTGAATTTACCATGTTTAAAATGAATTTGCTCGTTTGGGTGAACTTTTGATTCTGCCATATGAATGTAGCCTTCACCTTGTTGCATTCTAACTTCTTTTACAATCCCTTTTTTAGTCTCTATATTATATTTGATATAATCGCATTCACTTTCTTCACCTCCGCTTACAAATACGGGTTTTCCAATAGGGTTTCCGACACTGTCAAGGCTATAGGTTGCAATAATTTCATTGGTTTTTAGGTCAATCTCAATATAATCCGATCTCAACTCTATGTCTTCGTAGGTAACAACACTTTCACCGTATAGCTTTACGGTTTGATTTGGAATATTAGAGACAATTGAATCACGTGCTTGATAATCAACGGGTGAATTTAATCCATTAGCATTAGAACTTCCACTCTTGACTTCAGTTTGTCCAAAGCTAGCAAGACTATAAAAGCTTGCAATTATCAACAATGAAAAATTGATAACTAACCGTATGTTTAAGAGTTTACGCAACTTTTGGTCTTAACTTTGTTATATAGATTAAAAAAAAAGACAAATCTATAACTTTTAAGTCAGATGAATACAAAGGCATATAACATTTCAAAGCGCTTTATATTGTGTTGCTTCATGTTTTTTTCGCAAAATGCGTTTAATCAAATGGATGCAGCGTTAAGAGGAATACATACCGTAGTTATTGATCCTGGTCATGGCGGTCAAGATCCAGGTTGTCACGGTAAACACTCGAAAGAGAAAGAGGTAACTTTGGCAATTGGGTTAAAACTTGGGAAATTTATTGAAAAACATTTTCCAGACATTAAAGTGATATACACCCGAACGACAGATGTTTTTATTGAATTGGATGAGCGTGCGGCTATTGCCAATAGAAATAATGCAGATTTATTTATTTGTATTCATGCAAATGCCGGGCCATCTAAAGCGTTTGGAGCAGAAACTTATGTTTTGGGGTTGCACAAAACGGAAGCACAACGTGAGATTGCTGAAAGAGAAAACTCGGCAATCGAATTCGAGGCAAATAGTGATGAAAAATATGAAAAATTATCAGCGGACGCCATAATCGCTAGACAACTTCAACTCAGCGTTTTTTTAAATCATAGTATTGAGTTTGCGGCTAGAATTCAGGATGAATTTGTTAGCCTTGGACGTGCAAATAGAGGTGTTCGTCAAGCCGGTTTTTTGGTGCTCTATAAAACAACTATGCCGAGTGTTTTAATTGAAACCGGATTTCTTACCAACGTTGAAGAAGAAAATTTTTTACGCGATACAGCTAATCAAACGAAAATGGCGGGTTCAATTTTTACTGCTTTCGAAAAGTATAAAATGTACTACGAATCGGCGGATCAATCAACAACTTTTGAATCGAGTGCGCCGCCTGATTATGGAATGAACGAGGAAGCTTTAGAACTTGATGAAAATAGAGATAAAATTGTGTTTCGGGTTCAAATTGCAACAACCTCAGATTTACTAAGTCTTAACGATCCTCGATTTTTAGGGATGCCCGTATGGAAGTACGAAGGAAATGGTCTACATAAATATACAGTTGGACTATATGATAATGTCGAAGAAGCAAAAGAATTAAAAGCTGAAATGAGAAGAAAAGGATTTGAAAATGCTTTTGTTGTTGCATTTCAAGGTGAGCAGAGGATTAATATCGAAAAAGCAATTAATTTGACGAAAAAGTAAGCGTCAACGATTTTTTCCATTAAATTAGCGAGCTATTGCAAAGCAATTCCAAACTATAGAAAAACGTATTTAAGTCGAAATGAGAGTGTCAAAGGAATTTAAAGTTGGATTACTAGTCGTTTTAGGGTTGTTATTACTCTTTGTTGGAGTCAATTTCTTAAAAGGTGGACCTCTATTTGGCAAAAATCGAGAATTTTATGTGAATTTTGGGAATTCTTCAGGTTTGCAAGTTTCGAACGAGGTACAATTAAACGGGCTAAAAGTAGGACAAGTGCTTTCTGTTGGATTACACCCTTCTTACGCTGATACTATTCAAGTTAAATTTTCAGTTGATAATGAGGAACTTTTGATTCCTTTTGGATCCAAGATAGAGTTGATAAGCTCTGATATTTTAGGAACCAAAGCATTGGATTTAACGTTAAATAATGATTACAGTTCCGAATTAACTTTTTATGAAACGGGAGATACATTGAAGGGTACTATCGCGCAGTCACTCGAGGAGCAAATTAATGAGGAAATTTTACCGCTTAAGAAAAAGACGGAAGAATTAATTAGTTCAGTGGATGCTATTATCGTTTCAGTTGGTGCGTTTTGGGATACTAGTGCAGCCTATACCATCGATGAAAGTTTAGATGAAGTTCGTTTTGCTGTTGGTACATTTGGAGATTTAGCGAATAATTTAAGCGTGCTGATTAAAAAAGAAACTGATATGGTTGATAAAATTCTAAACGATGTCGGCGAAGTAACAAATAATCTAGCAAATAAATCAGAGCAAATATCTAATACAATTGATAATATATCTGCGATATCAGACACACTAAAAGATTCAGGAATAAAGTCTGTTATTATTGAGACAAAAAACACACTGGCAGAGCTTAATGGTGTATTAGGTAAAGTAAACAATGGGGAAGGGTCTTTAGGTATGTTATTGCATACAGATAGTTTACATAATGAACTTATAGAAACCAATCAGTCCCTTCAAAATTTATTGGATGATATGGAAGCAAATCCAAATAAATATGTTCACTTTTCTTTATTTGGTAGAAAAACCAAAATGAATTAAATTCATAGGGGAAAATCTTTTTCAATTTTATTAATTTTAGTGTTAGATGGAAATCAGTAATATTGTTTTTATTCTTGTTTTAATTGGATCGGGTAGCTTTTTTGCTTATAACGTTCGCAAAATAATTCAAAACATTCGACTTGGTCGTGAAGAAAATCGATCTGATCAGAAAAAGGAACGTTGGAAAACAATGATTCGAGTTGCTTTGGGACAATCAAAAATGACTGCTCGTCCTATTGCAGCGATTCTCCATATCTTTATTTATGTTGCCTTCGTTATAACTCAAATCGAGTTGATTGAAATAATCATTGATGGTGCTTTCGGAACACATCGTTTTTTTTATGAAAGTTTAGGAGGATTATACACTTTTACAATAAGTTTAATTGAAGTCCTGTCTTTGCTTGCATTAATTGCTACTTTCTCATTTTTAGCACGAAGAAACCTTCTTAAAATTCCCCGTTTTGTAAAGCCAGAAATGAAAGGATGGCCAAAACTAGATGGGAACATCATTTTATACCTGGAGTTTGTACTCGTGGTATGTATTTTTACTATGAACGGAACGGATGAAGTGATGCACAGAATGAATTATGGAGAATCTTATGGGTTTGCAATTAGTTCATGGATGGGGCCATTATTATTTGATTCCTTGAGCATGGATACACTTGTTGTTTTAGAAAGAATAGGTTGGTGGGGACATATATTAATGGTGTTTTCATTTTTGTGTTATTTACCTTATTCTAAACATTTACATATCATTTGGGCTTTTCCAAATACGTATTTTTCAAAATTGAAACCTAAAGGAGAATTTACCAATATGGAGAGCGTTAAATCAGAGGTCCAGCTTATGTTAGATCCAAATGCTGATCCTTACGCTGTTCCTGAAGTAGATCCAAATGCAACGCCACAAAGATTTGGTGCTAAGGATGTCAGAGATTTAACTTGGGTTAATATTTTAAACGCTTATACATGTACCGAATGCGGGAGGTGTACATCCGAATGTCCAGCAAATATTACTGGTAAAAAATTATCTCCACGTAAAATTATGATGGATGTGCGTGATAGAGTAGAAGAAGTAGGTAAAGGGGTTAGGAAAGAAGGTGATAAATTTGATGATGGGAAGTCATTGATTGGAGATTATATTACAGAAGAAGAAATATGGGCTTGTACAAGTTGTAACGCATGCGTTCAAGCCTGTCCAGTGAATATTGATCCTTTAGAAATTATAATTGATTTAAGGAGATATCTGGTGATGGAAGAATCAAAAATGCCTTCTGAATTGGCAACAATGAATACAAATATTGAAAACAATCAAGCTCCTTGGCAATTTTCACCTTCAGATCGATTAAATTGGAAAGATGAAGCTTAGTTTTCATAGTATAGAATTATTAGTTTACAAAATATAAATAATTAAGATGAGTGTTTTAAAGGTACCAACGATGGCGGAGATGATGGCGACAGGTGACAAACCAGATGTCCTTTTTTGGGTGGGTTGTTCAGGTAGTTTTGATGACCGTGCAAAAAAAATCACCAAAGCAATAGTTAAAATACTAAATAAATGTGAGGTGAAATTTGCAGTTCTAGGAGCAGAAGAATCGTGTACAGGAGATCCGGCTAAACGGGCAGGAAACGAATTTTTATTTCAAATGCAAGCTATGATGAATATTCAAGTTCTGGATGGATATGAAGTAAAGAAAATTGTAACTGGCTGCCCGCACTGTTTTAATACATTAAAGAATGAGTATCCTGGATTAGGAGGGAATTATGAAGTAATTCATCATACTCAGCTCATTCAAGATTTATTTAAGTCGGGAAAACTAACGGTAGAAGGGGGAGAATTTAAAGGTAAAAAAATTACATTTCATGATCCTTGTTACCTTGGAAGAGCAAATGACGTATACGAGGCTCCAAGGGAATTAATTCAAAAGCTTGATGCAGAATTTGTGGAAATGAAACGTTGCAGAGCAAAAGGATTATGTTGTGGTGCAGGTGGAGCGCAAATGTTTAAAGAAGCCGAAAACGGTAATAAAGAAATAAATATTGAACGTACCGAAGAGGCTTTAGAAAAAAGTCCAAATATTATTGCTACCGGCTGCCCTTTTTGTAATACAATGATGACGGATGGTGTAAAGAATTTTAATAAGGAAAATGAAGTCGAAGTTTTGGATATTGCCGAGCTTATTGCTAACGCATCAGACCTTTAATTAAAAAATCTTTATTCCAAGTCTAGACTCAATATGAAGAATTAGGATTTGTCCCATTGTTCTGCATTCCAAAAAAGCTTCATTATTATACAATTTTGAAAGATCTTCTCGGAGCTGCTTCACGTTTGCATCCGTAGATATTCGGTCGTTTCGCATTCTACGCAAGAGACTTTTTGTTCTTTGTCTAGCAGATAAGAATCGCTTTTTCATTGCTGCCCGTTCTTGAAGTACGTATTGACCGGCAGTTTCAAAAGACATTACTTCTTGTGTTAAATTTACCAATTCAATATTATCTTTGTAGAATTGCGGTAAATACATGTTTTTTCGGCCTTCATATGATTGCTGGTCAAAATCCATTGCACGTAAGCGATATTGAATATTATCGAAATCTTGATTAATCTCTACAACGTAGTTATATGCTCGCATATCACCCAATAGCTGTACAAAGCAACGTTCATTAAACTTAACGAATTCTTTCGCCAGTCTTAAACGGTTTTCAACCTTTTTTCCATTATTTTTTGCGATAAACTCATCGCACGGAATGCCTATTACATGTTCTTCAACTAAAGTGAGCTTATCGACTAAATAACTCATTTTATTTGGAGAAAAAATATGCTCCAATTCTAAGCCGTAAATTCGAGATGCGTCTGCTTTCTTTATGTAATAATAATCGTGATTATCATTTATTTCGTTTACAACTTTAATCCTAAAGGGCTTTGAATTACCATAAGAACAAAAATCAACACTTCCTATTTTAATATAAGCTATTGGACTTCCATCTGCGTAAAGCATTTGATATAGATTGAGTAGATCTGAATAAATCTGATCAATATCACTAGGATTGAATAAAACAGCATTCCAAAACGTGGAATTTCCATTTTCATCAGTTAAAGGAATTATTTCACCATGACTTGCTAAATCATCATAAGAAATAGGAAACTGTGCAAGGCGCGAATATTGTCTTAAATGTTCTCTAAGGGGTTGCTTAATTTTATAAAATGGTTTTTTGTATTTTATTTCGTTGAAATCCATGAAATTTTTATTCTGTTAAATCTAAACGGTAAAAGATAGAATACTATCTAGTAATTTCCAAGGAGAAGAGTGTTTGATTTGTCTTTTTAAGTATATTTAAATATTCTTCTCTAAATTAATGTTTTAATGCAATGAAATTCACATTATTCGATTTTGAAACTGAACGATTGTTTTTTAGGGCTTTAAAATGGACAGATTTTGAAGATTGGATAGCGGTTTTTGAGAATGATCAAGCTGTTAAATTCTTAGCTCTCGACCCAATGTTAAGTCCAAAAGAATTATGTCAAATATGGTTCGACAAGGCCATGTATAGATATGAGAATAATTTGGGAGGTATGAACGTTTTGTGTTCCAAAATTGATGAGCAAATTATTGGACAAGCCGGAATTTTAATTCAAGACCTTAATGGTGAAGAAATAATAGAGATTGGCTATACTATTTTACCTCAATATTGGCGAAAAGGATACGCATCAGAAGCAGCTATTGGTTGTAAAAAAGAAGGATTTAAAAGGGGATATGCGAAAGAATTTCATTCCATAATTCATCCAGAAAATATTGGATCGAAAGCAGTAGCCTTGAATAATGGAATGACTTTTAAAAAGCGAGTTCCAGAGTATAGAGGTATTGCTGTGGACGTTTATCACACCCATACCAACCAATAATAATGTAGCACGTTATGATTATAAAAGTATTAGACCTTACCCCATGATAAAAAGATTATTATTCCTACTAATTCTATTAAATTCTCTCAATAATTTTGGACAATGTGATGAAGAGAATAATTCAACCGTTTTATTAATTGGTGATTCATGGGCTTTTTTTATGCATGCCGATCAAACTTTTAATAAAGTTATGTCGAATTGGGGGCATTCAAATCAACAATATTTCAGTAATTCCGAATTGGCTGTTAATGGGGCAAGAACAGAAGACTTTTTGACAGTAGAAAAGTTAGATGAAATAGAGGAGCAACTACTTAACAAACCAGAACTGAAAGCTGTTCATATAAGTTTGGGAGGTAACGATTTCTTGGGAACATGGAATATTGATTTTACGGAGGAGGAATTAGAAAACTTGATGGATGAAACGTTTGAAGAGGTCGAAACCATTGTTGATTTTATTCACGCCGTACGTTCAGATGTTCAAATTGTTTTTAGCGGTTACATGTATGCTAATTTTGAGGAAATTATAAATGATGCAGCTCCTTTTGAAGAATCTCATCCGTTTTATGATACATGGGCGGATATGGGGTTTCCAACCTTTGAAGAATTAAATGGTTTACTCAATTCGTTTTCAACACGAATGCTCGTCTACTCAACAGGACTTGATTATGTTGACTTTGTGTATGCTCCTGGTTATATGCAATACATTTTTGGTCAAGAAGAACCGCTAGGTGTGGCTCCGGGAGGAACTTATCCTAAGTTATACCAACCTTTACCAGATGGTGATATAACTTATCCATCACCCAAAATAAGTATGAGAAATTACGGTTTTTTTATTGATTGTTTTCATTTATCCGTATCAGGGTATGAGTACATGATTGATTACCAATTTGAAAATTTATATCACAAATTATTGATGGATGATTCTTATTTTTTGTCAGATGAATTATCGGAAGGCTCAGTGTCTTCATCTGGGGTCGTTCGTGATGATTTAATTATGGGAAACTTTCTATCTGATGATTATGTAACTTTAATATCATTTAATACAACCGAATTACCTGATACGAATTTACAATCTGCGAGTTTATTCGTTCGACTTGATTCTGTAAATGGAGAATTCACTATTGATGATGATATTGAAGTAACAATTAAAATTGGAAATTTTGGAATAGATGAGGGAGTCGATTCTGACGATTTTGAAGATTCAGGGGACTATAGTTCATTAGCATGCGTTTTCAATGCCAGTTTAGATAGTGCGAATTGGTTAAGAATTGATCTTGACGAATCGTTTTTACCCTTAATTGAGACATCAGATATTATACAATTTAAACTAGACGCAAATCTAGGAGCAGGTAATTTTATAAGATTTACAGGAAGTGAAAATCCTAAATTTTCACCAGTTTTTAACGTAAACTATGTACAACCGGACCTAAGCTCCAAAACCGAAAATTTACCCTATCTTGAAGAACTCAAAATCTTTCCAAATCCAGTAAATGATATACTTTATTTGAAAAATCATTTTAAAGAGTCTTCGAGTGTTATGATTTGTGACATAAATGGTAAATGCCAAGAAATTAAACTTGATAATAACAGATTAGACGTTTCAATTCTAAGTTCTGGATGGTATATTTTAAAGGTAGTTGAGGACGGAAAGATATATCGCGCTAAATTTATTAAAGAATAATTTCGAAAAAGGTGTAACTTTTTTGAAATAATTGTGTCTTATTAATAACCGTCCTAATTTTTAGACGGAACTAGTCTATTATTTTAATAAGTAAGCGTAACTAAATAATAGCTTTTTCATGGAATCCCGGTCATTGCCAAGTTGACCGGGATTATTTATTGCTTTTCTTTTTAGTGAAATTTTTTCTTTTTTTATAGTATGGCTTGTTTTTCTTCTTTTTACTTGGTGATTTCCATTCTGGTCCAACACCAAATTCCTCTGGTAGCTCTAGTCGAGTAACTTTTGCGTCAATAAGCCTTTCTATTTTTGAAAGTTTATGAAAGTCTTTTGGATTGACCAATGTGAACGCTTCTCCTTTGGTATTAGCTCTTGCCGTCCTTCCAATTCGATGCACATAATCCTCTGCGTCATGCGGAACATCAAAATTTACAACCATGTTAATCTCTTTTATATCAATTCCTCGAGACATTACATCTGTTGCCACCAATATCCTAACCTTTTTTGCTCTAAAAAGCCTTAAGACCTCTTCTCGTTCATCTTGGTCTAGGTTTGAGGAAATAGGTTTAGATTTAAAACCGGCACTTCTTAAACTTCTGTTTATTTCTGAAACTTTGGCTTTTGCAGAAGTGAATATAATAATGCTATCGTATTCTTTTCTTTGATTTAGAATATGTGTTAAGATTGGGATTTTCTGATTGTCAAATGTCAAATAAACAGCCTGTGTAACACCTTCAGCTGGTTTTGACACTGCCAACGATACTTCTTTTGGATCGTTTAAAATTTTTCGAGCTAACTGTTTGATTTTAGTCGGCATCGTCGCACTGAACATCAACGTCTGTCTATTCTTTGGTAAATGAGAAGAAATTTCGGTGATGTCCTCCAAAAAACCCATATCTAACATTCGATCAGCTTCGTCAAGAATAAGGTGTTTGACGTTTTTAAAATTAACATAACCCATTTTTAGATGGGAGAGAAGTTTTCCAGGAGTAGCAACAATTATATCCGTTCCTTCTTTCAGGGCGTTTTTTTGCTCTTCCCAATCCTTTCCGCTACCACCTCCATAAACAGCTTTCGACCCAACAGAAAGAAAATAAGATAATCCTTGAATTTGCTGTTCAATTTGAATCGCTAATTCTCGCGTAGGCACTATAATTAGTGTGTCTATTGATGTGTCTTTTTTACCTATAAGCTTATTTAATATGGGTAGGACAAAGGCTGCTGTTTTACCAGTACCCGTTTGTGCGCAGGCAATTAGGTCGTAATTTTTTAAGATAATTGGTATGGCTTTCTCTTGAATTGGGGTTGCCGTTTCAAAGCCCATGTATGATAAAGCTTCTAAGAGCCCTTCTTTTAGTTCTAATTCAGTAAATTTCATATTCTTCGGTTAAGATATGTATTTTTACTGAACTCGAGTACTTTTATTTTGTAAGCAATTGAGGCTTATTACGAACTAAAAATGAAAAAAAGAACGAATGTTAAGAAATTTATTAATTGTATTATTACCATCTCTATTAATCATATCTGTAACATCAGCTTGCGAAGGTAGAGGTGCATCGGACAAGGAAAATATTAACGAACAAAATATTACCTTGAAAAAGGACAAACCAAAAGATTTAAAAAAATTGAATAAAGCCTACTTCGCTAGTGGGTGTTTTTGGTGTGTTGAAGCAATCTTTGAGAGTGTGATAGGAGTAGAGGAAGTGTACAATGGCTATTCGGGTGGTCACACAAAAAATCCAACCTACGAACTATCAAATACAGGAACAACGGGTCACGCTGAAGCAGTTGAAGTATATTATGATTCTACAATAATTAGCTTTAATCAACTCGTTGATGTTTATTTTGGGAGTCAAAATATAGAACAAGTCAACGGACAAGGGCCTGATCATGGAAGTCAATATCGAAGTATAGTTTTTTATCAGAATATGGCAGAAAAAGAAATTATTGATAAAAAAATATTACAACTCGAGAAAGAGGGCTATACAGTTGCAGCTGAAGTGATACCGTTTGATGTTTTTTGGATGGGTGAGGATTATCATCAAGATTATGAAAAACTGCATCCAAATCAAGGTTATATACAAACAGTATCTATCCCAAGGCTTAAGAAATTTCAATCAAAATATCCAGATTTACTGAAGTCAAACAAGGGACATTAAAATTATTGGATTAAAACGAAATTCTTCTCCAGTATTGTCTACCTTTACTTAAAAAGTATAAGGTATGAAAATCAGTTCAAATTTTGATAGTGGAAATATAGAAGTTGTATCAATTGAAGAAAATGGAATCATTAACTTAAGAATCCCGAAAGATACAAACTCCGATTTTTTTCAGTGGTTTCATTTCCGATTGACTGAAGCTATTGATATTGCATGTACCATTAATATTTTGAACGCCGGTGAATCAACCTATCCTGAAGGTTGGGATAATTATCATGCCTGCGTTTCTTATGATCGAGTTGATTGGTTTAGAGTTCCAACTACATATGAAAATGGTGTTCTTACCATTGAATATATGCCATCCAATAATAGTGTCTACTTTGCTTATTTTGCGCCTTATTCGTACGAATCGCATTTACAGCTAGTGCATAATGCACAACTATCTGATTTATGTCAAACCGAAGTGATAGGAGAAACCGTTGAAGGAAGAGATATAGATATGCTAATTATAGGAGATGAAGGTGTTGGTGATAATGTTTGGATAATTGGAAGACAGCATCCAGGAGAAAGTATGGCAGAATGGTTTATTCATGGCGTTATTGACCGCTTGCTAGATGAAAGTGATTCTATTGCGCAAAAATTACTTGAAAGATGCTGTTTTTACATTATTCCTAATATGAATATAGATGGTTCAATTGCAGGTAATCTCAGAGCAAATGCTGCAGGTGCTAACTTGAATCGAGAATGGCAATCACCAAGCATGGAACGGAGTCCTGAAGTTTTTAATTGTTTAAAACGAATGGAGGAAGTCGGAGTTGATCTCCTTTTAGACATTCATGGTGATGAAGCTATACCTTATAATTTCGTTGCAGCTTCTGAAGGAATTCCGAGTTACAATTTAAGCTTGAAAAACTTAGAAGAGAAGTTTAAAAATCATTGGATGGACATTTGTCCGGATTTTCAGGATGAACATAATTATGGTCCGGATCAGCCTGGGCAGGCAAACCTAACAGTATGTTCCAATGCCATTGCTGAAAAATTCGGATGCCTTTCATTTACAATTGAAATGCCGTTTAAAGACAATGATGATTTGCCAGATCCATTGTACGGTTGGTCTGCTGAGCGTTCTATTCTACTAGGTGAATCAGTGTTGAATCCTATTTATCATGTGTTAGATGATCTAGATTTTTAATTATTAGGTCATCTTATTAAGGTTGTATTTCCTTTTAATTTTCCTTTCTTACCATAGCTAGTTGTGTAGAATAAGACCCACGTAAATACACCTGGGTTTTCTGGTTTGTTCATATAACTACCGTCCCAGCCTATATTTTGTTCGGTTGATAGAAATACCCTTTCACCATAGCGATTGTAGACTTCAAAACTTATGGCTTCTATACCGCTGCCTTTTACATATAGAACGTCATTATTCCCGTCGCCATTCGGAGAAAAAGCAGAAGGTACTCCAATGCTTAAAACATAATTAACAAGAACATTTACTGAATCGTTTACAATACAGCCATTCTGATCAATATATTCGACTATAAATACCTGATCTTGAGTAGGCGATGCATGAGTGCTTGAACACGTTGAGCAATTGACTCCATATTCAGGTGCCCACGAGTAAGTTCCTTCACCTAATCCATTCGCAATTAACGATGCTGTTCCCCCTAAGTTAATAATCGTATCAAGTTTAGTTTCAATTGTAGGAATGGGATTAACTGTAAATTCTTTATTTACAACTGAACTAGCACCTGTCGCACTCGTTACATTTAAGGTTATTGTATATGTTCCAACTGTGTTTAGGCATATTGTAGGATTTTCAATAATCGACGTATTTGGCTCCGTAGCTCCTCCAAAGTTCCATTCCCAACTTACAGGATTACCAAGACTAGTATCGTTTAAAGTTATACATTCGTTAACACAAATTGAACTAGGTAATTCGAATCCAGCCAAAACTGGTTCACAATCGTTAACGTGAATTGTTATTGACTGTGTACTTTCACAACCAAATTCACTAACACCGATTAAGGTATATTCAAACGTTCCAATTCCTGCAGGGAAATAAGGAACTCCATTTTCTATTCCGTCAGACCATATATAAGTACTGGCTCCTGAACCCGACAAAACAACGGATTCACCAAAACAAATTTCTAAAGAAGATGCTAAAATCTCCAGTTCAGGACTCTCATGAACTTCAACGGTTACAGTTGATTCATTAGAGCAACCCGTTAACTCATTTACACCAATTAAGGTATATTCATTTAAACCAGTTGTTAGCGGTACAAATGGAACACCGTCGATTATTTCATCCTCCCATTCATAAGTGTCACCTCCTGAACCAAAAAGGGTTACTTCATCACCAAAACAAATGTCTTCAGAACTCGAGTTTGCCGTAATTTCTGGTAATGGATTTACAGTAATAGTTATTTCGTTCTCAGCGATACAGCCAGGTCCAGAACTTCCAATTACTGTATATGTTCCTCCAGGGTAATCGGGTGTAAAAGGTTCTCCATCAACAATCCCCATATCCCATACATAAGAATCAGCCCCTGTTCCGTATAATGTAATTTCATCACCTTCACAAATAGTAGTTTCTGAAGCATTTGCTAAAACGTCAGGAATTTCATATACCGTTATTTCAATACTTGAATAACCTTCACAACCACCAAGGTTAATTCCTGTAAGC
This sequence comes from Crocinitomix algicola, assembly GCF_001661595.2. Lineage (GTDB taxonomy): Bacteria > Bacteroidota > Bacteroidia > Flavobacteriales_D > Crocinitomicaceae > Crocinitomix > Crocinitomix algicola. Next base: position 303,934 of record NZ_LYPF02000001.1, on the reverse strand, counting down.
GTATATGTTGTGGTGCCAACAGGTGGTTCAAATGCGACACCATCTTCCACACCCATGTCCCATTCGTAAGTTGCAGCTCCAGAACCTGTTAATGTAATAGACTCACCTTCACAAATTTCAGTGTCTATATCCATAATTTCCACTTCTGGACTGGCTTGAACGGTAACATAGATATAATCTGATGAAGAACACCCAGTTGTTTCATTATAACCAGTTACAAAATGTGCGAAAACACCCGTTTCATCAGGAGTGTATGGTTCTCCATCAATTATACCTGAATCCCATTCATAATAATCTGCCCCTTCTCCTGAAAATATAAATGATTCACCTAAGCATATTATATCATCATCTACAAGGGCATCGACAATTGGATTTTCATGCATAGTTAAAGTTGTTTCTGAAGTCGTTTCACAAACCCCATTTGCAGCAACCAACGTTATCTCTGTCATACCTATTTCGGGAAAATAATATTCCCCAGGAATTATGTCCTCCGGTTCCCAAGAGTAAGATTCTGCTTCACCACTAACGTTTATTAACGCGGAATCACCATCGCATATTACTGTGTCATCAATCACAATGTCGACTTCGGGATAATCGTTCACTACAATTTCAATTTCAAATTCACAATCCTCTTCTAAATCACTGGTTGCGGTATAGAGCGTCGTGCCTAATGGAGGTTCAAAAGCGATTCCATCACTAATTCCTCCATCCCAAGTAATCGTTCCACCATGAATAGATTCAGCTGATAAAGTAACTTCGTCCCCTAAACAGAGAAGCGTGTCAGATACTTCGGTTAACAGCTGGTCACAAGCTAATTCAACATCTTCTTCACTGAAAGAAATGTTCCAAAAATTCCCATTTACTAAACCGGGTGGTTGATATTTAAATGTAATATTTTCAGTTGCTGCCCCCGCAGTAAAAGTAATTGATTCGGCAGACCAACTATTATCTGCTCCACCAGTAAAGGGATAAAGCGTTTCAACACCTGCAACAGTTACGGATAGGGTGCCATCGTAAAGCGAAACCGCGCCTCCCGCATTCGACCGTAGCTCACACATGTAAAAATTAAAGGTGTAGACATCTCCTGGAGTTAAGCCTGTAATTGTTGTCCATGCCGTCTCGCTATAGAAACCAGTTAGCCAAACTGTGTGTCCGTTTGGTGGATTATCCACTACGCCTTCCCAGGGATAAGCCGCCCATCCTGCCCAGTAATCTTGATTAGAAACATCCGTTGATCCTGTCATGAACCAACCAAGTGGAGCAACTGACGGTCCTTCAGGAACGCTATTAGTTGGTGAGATATATTGGGCCTCAATCGTGTTAAATGAACAGATGAGAAATAAAGTCAAAAATAAATTTGTTTTCATAGCTAGGTTTGAGTCGACAATTTAATTATTATCTGCATGAATAACAAATCATTATTTGGTTGTATTTGAGAATTATAGGATGTTTAATAAATGCTATTTGTTTTCGTTAGCATCTATGTACTGCAACATACCTTGATGCTACACACATTAAAATTGATTTATATTCATTAGATTTATCGTAGTTTATAAGTAAGCATAATTATGACTGTAAAAAGAGCAGTACAAATTGTACCACCAGAAGAGTTTAGTCAAAAAGGACTCACCTTGACACAAAGAAAAAAGAAGGCAGTTGGTATTCCAGCCATTATTTCCTCGATGCGTCATATTAGCAGTGAATTAGGACTTTGGCGAGGAATTAAGTTGCTGAATAAAATGAATCAAAAGGATGGTTTTGATTGCCCAGGATGTGCATGGCCAGATCCTGATGGAAAACGTTCTTCTCTAGGTGAGTATTGTGAGAATGGGGCTAAAGCCATCGCGGAAGAAGCGACAATTAAAAAAGTGGGCCGTGATTTTTTTAAGAAGTATTCAGTTGAAGAGCTCAGTAAACAGACGGATTACTGGTTGGGTAAATCTGGACGAATAACGGAGCCTTTTTATTTGCCTGAAGGGAGTTCATATTATCAACCAATTAGTTGGGAAGAAGCTTTTAATAAAATTGCTTCAAAACTAAAATCTCTGAATAGTCCTGATGAAGCGGTGTTTTACACATCGGGACGGACAAGTAATGAAGCTGCATTTTTGTATCAGTTGTTTGCAAGGCAATTGGGAACTAATAACTTGCCTGATTGTTCTAATATGTGTCACGAATCTAGTGGTGTTGGACTGAGTGAAACAGTAGGAATTGGAAAAGGTTCAGTTACACTTGAAGACTTGCATAAAGCGGAACTAATTGTAGTTATGGGACAAAATCCGGGCACCAATCATCCTCGAATGCTTGCTGCTTTGGAAAAGTGTAAAGAGAATAATGGTCAGATAATTAGTGTAAATCCAATACCTGAAGCTGGTAATAATGTTTTTGTAGATCCTCAAAATCCGCTTTCAATAGTGAAAGGTGGAACGCAATTGGATGATCTGTATTTACAGGTTAAAATAAATGGCGATGTTGCACTATTAAAGGCAATTATGCTTTTAATGTTGCAGGCTGAAGATAAGCGCCCGAACTCGGTTTTTGATCATGATTTCATTCAAAACTATACCGCAGGTTATGATGAGTTAATAGATTCGATAAGAAAAGAAAATTTTGATGATTTAGTTAGAGAAAGTGGAGTGGAAGAGGAAGATATTCGGAAAGCTGCAGATTTATTTATCGCGAAGAAAAAGATCGTGATTTGTTGGGCTATGGGGTTAACACAACATGAAAATGGTGTGAATAATATTCGTGAAGTAGTGAACATCTTATTGCTTAAGGGAAGTATAGGAATTGAAGGAGGAGGAACCTGTCCTGTTAGAGGACATTCTAATGTGCAAGGTGATCGAACAATGAATATATGGGAAAAACCTAAATCAGAATTTATAGATCGGTTAGATGAGCGCTTCAAAATGAAATTTCCAAGAGATCACGGTTACGACGCAGTTGAATCAATAAAAGCTTGTAAAGAGGGCAAAGTTAAGTTTTACTTTTTTATGGGAGGTAATTTTATATCAGCAACACCTGATAGTCAGTTTACAGGAGAAGCAATACAAAATTGTGATTTGACTGTTCAGGTTTCTACTAAGTTGAATCGTTCCCATTTAGTGACAGGAAAAGAAGCTTTGATCCTTCCTTGTGTTAGTCGTTCTGAAAAAGATATACAAAATGGAGTTGCGCAATTTGTCACAATAGAAAATTCTATGGGGGTTGTCCAAAAAAGCTATGGTCAGCTAGACAATGCCTCTGAGAACTTAATGAGTGAACCAGCTATTGTTGCAGCTATGGGGGAATACACATTCGGCAATGATGTCGTGAATTGGAAGAAGCTTGTAAGCAACTATGATTACATTAGGGATATAGTAGAAGAGACAATAGATGGTTTTGATAATTACAATGCACGTGTAAGAAAACCTGGGGGCTTTTATTTGCCCAATGGTGCTCGTGAACGAAAATTCAACACAGAAAATGGTAAAGCGAACTTCACGATTAATGAAGTTCCTAGGAAGAAGGTTGCCAATGGTAATTTAATTTTAATGACCATACGGACCCATGATCAATACAATACGACAATTTATGGAATGGATGATCGGTATCGAGGAATTCTTAATGAGAGAAGAGTTTTACTTATGAATAAATTTGATATGGCAGAAAAAGGACTTCAAACTGAGGATGTTGTTCATATTACCAGCCATTTTCAAGATGGTGAGCGAATTGCTAGGAACTTCAAGGTAATTGAGTACGATATTGCCCGTGGATGTGTCGCAACATACTTCCCTGAGGCAAATGTATTAGTGCCGGTTAATAGCACAGCAAAAAGAAGTAATACGCCAGTTTCAAAATTTGTGGAAGTAAGTTTATCTAAAGCTTAATAATTGGCCATTTTTACCATTAGGTATTGAAAATATTTCTTCATTTGTGAATTACTACAGCTGTGGTTGTTGATAATCATAGCAAAAGCTAGTTTTTTTCCAGATTTAGTGTCTACGTAACCTGCATATGATTTAATACGATTCATTGTCCCACTTTTCCCATAAACTCTTCCTGAGGCAGATGTCCCTTTACCAATACTTCTCATTGTACCTTTTTTTCCGGCAATGGCCAACGTTTTCTTAAAAACACGATCACTGCTTGATTTATTCATATAAGCTAATAATTCTACTAAGAATTTAGAGGATACAGCATTCGACCGAGATAAGCCACTGCCATCTGTCATAAATAGCCCGCCACCTATTTTTGATTTCCAATAACGCATACAATAATTTGCTCCATTGTAAGTAGAACCGTATCCATTATTTTTATAGGATATTTCACATAAAACATGCTCGGCAAAAAGATTGATGCTATATTGATTCACCCAATTCATAATAGAAGCTAGGCTGGGAGAAAGATTGGTGTATATTAAATTCAGTTTTGGACGATTGAATTTTTTGTTCTTATTCAATTCACGATTAGTGGTAGCTCTATATTTTACTGGAATACCAGCGTTTTCTATTGCATGATGTAATTCAATTGCAGCTAAATATTCAGGGTCGGGAATACTCGCTTTTACAATGAATGATTCTCTTTGTTTTGGGATTGAACCTTCCACAAACCAGTCGTCCGAATAGGGGGCTCCATATACATAGGCATTATCTCGACTCGAGTTCGCAGAGGTTACACGATTTTCAAGTGTTAATCCAGGAATATATGGTTCTATACATATGATTTGAGTTGAATCACCAGCATTTTGCCCAGTTTTAAATTCTAGTTTACACATATTGTCAAAAATTGTTAAACCACTTGGACCTGCTCCATAATAATTACCCATGTCTCCCCATACCCAACCAGCAGGAACACCATTATATTCATATTTAGAGGCATCAGCAATAATTCTACCGTTAATCGATTTTATACCATAAGCTTTAATCGTATCGGCCCATTCTCTCAAAAACTCTCTTTCTTTCCCTTCATCATTGAAGTATTTCGAACCAAGAGTTGGATCTCCGCCTCCGATTAAAAATAAGTCACCGTTTAACTGCCCAGTAACTGAATCTATTTCACCAGAATACATGATTTTCGTTTCGAACCGATAATTACTGCCCAAAATTCTTGAAGCCGTAGCCGTTGTAACTAGTTTCATAGTTGATGCGGAAGGAATAATCATTGATCCATTATAATCAGCGATTACATGGTTTGATTCTAAGTCTTTTACATAAAAGCTAAAGGCGGCACCTTGCAAATGTTCTTTATTTATTAATGATTTAGCATAGTTATGTATTTCATTATTAGGTTCGGTTGAGACTTGAGCTAAGAGTGTAGAACTTATTAAAAAGATTAAAAAAAATTGGAATATATTTTTCATTTAATGTAGAGCTATGGCGATTCAATTATATTTGCGTTCAAAATTAATTACTTTGTGCGGTATAATAGGAATATGGGCTAAAAATAAATCGAATGTCTTTTCAGACGATCAGATGAATAGTGCATTAAATGTCATGCAACATAGAGGCCCAGATAATTTAAGCTTCAAAACTTATGCCAATGTTCAATTAGGTCACGCTCGTCTTTCAATTTTAGATCCAAATCCACGAGCCAATCAGCCTTTTTGTTCGAATGACGGTCGTTACGCCTTGATATTCAATGGTGAAATCTACAATTACAGAGAGTTAAGGAATAAGTTACCGCAAATTGATTATAAAACTGACGCAGATACTGAAGTACTGCTGCATATCTTAATAAAGTTCGGTAAAAAAGGGTTGAACATGCTTGACGGTTTTTTTGCGCTAGTTTTCTATGATCATTATACAAACGAATTAATCGTTGCACGTGATGGGATCGGTATCAAACCATTATACTGCTATGAAGATGAGGACAAATTTATATTTAGTTCTGAACTTTCCCCTTTGTTCTCTTTTGATACTGAGATCGACCTGAACCACAAGGCTATTAATTATTACTTTGGTTTGACCTATATTCCAGCTCCTTATTCAATATTATCTAAAGTAAAAAAAGTCTTTCCCGGAGAAGCAATTTTGTTAAATAAGGAGGAGAGTTGTAGTTTCTTCTTTAAAGAAAGAAATAATCATCCAAACTCTCTGAGTTTTGAAGATTATAGTCAACGATTAAGGTCGGTTTTAACAAAAAGTGTAAGCAATAGACTTATTGCAGATGTTCCACTTGGATGCTTTCTTAGCGGGGGGATTGATTCTTCGATAATTGCTGCGATTGCGATTAAATTAAAACCAGATCTAAAAACGTTTTCCGTCGGATTTGATGTTCCGTATTTTGATGAAACTAATTATGCAAATGATGTAGCTAAAAAGATTGGTAGTCAGCACACTGTATTTAAATTATCCAAGGATGATTTTAAACAAAATTTCACTTCTTTTTTAAATTCTATTGATGAACCATTTGCTGATTCCTCAGCTTTCGCCATGTATATTTTATCCCAAAAAACAAGTCGTGAAGTTAAAGTTGCTTTAAGCGGAGATGGTGCTGATGAACTATTTGGCGGATATCGCAAACATTCTGCAGAATATCGAATGCAAAATTTAAAGAAAAGTGAAAAACTGGCCTTAAACCTTCTTGCAACTTTTCTTAAGCCACTTCCTCTCAATCGATCTAATAAAATTGGTGATTTAAATCGCAAAATTCAGAAATTTAATAATGGATTGAATTTAACTTCGGCTCAACGCTATTGGAATTGGTGTAATTTTATTAGTGAAACGGATAGAAAAGAACTACTAAAAGAGTTTCAACATGTTGAATTTCCTTATTCTGTTGATTGGGGACAAGAAGATGCTCATTTACAAGCAGATCAAAAATTGGTATTGCCAAATGATATGTTGAAAAAAGTTGATTTGATGAGCATGGCTCACGGATTAGAGGTTAGAACGCCTTTTCTGTCTTGGGATATGGTTGATTTAGCAAATAGTATTCCTTTAGAGTATAAATTTAATAATTATTCAGGCAAGCATATTCTAAAAGAAACCTTTAAAGATGTACTTCCAGATTCAGTTCTAAATCGTTCAAAAAAAGGCTTCGAAATTCCTATAAAAGCTTGGTTAAACGAAGAGATTAGTTCAATATTAAATGGCCATTTGTTTACTGCTAGCTTTATAGATAAACAAGGGTTATTTGATTATGCAAAAATTAACGAATTAAAAGAAACGTGGGGAAGTAAAGACTTTGGAGATCGAATTTACTTAGTTTGGTCATTAATTGTATTTCAACATTGGTACCAACAGTTTATAATTAAGCAATAATGTTATTTTTGGGTTTTAATTTGCTTATTTCGAAAAAAAATGATTAAAGTTTTGCGCATTATAAATCGCTTTAACTTAGGAGGACCAACATATAACGTTACTTTTTTATCCAAGTTTTTAGCAGAAGATTTTGAGACAAAATTGATAGGTGGAGGGAAAGAGGAGCACGAGGGCGATGCGCTGTTTATTCCCCAAAAGTATGGACTCAAGCCGGAGCTAGTCGATACGATGGTCCGCGAAATTAATTTTAAATCTGACCGAAAAGCTTACAAAGAAATTCGAAGAATCATAAAGGCTTATCGGCCAGACATTGTTCATACACATGCTTCAAAATCTGGAGCAATAGGACGATATGCAGCCTATAAAGAAAATGTTCCAGTCATTGTGCATACTTTTCATGGCCATGTTTTTCATTCCTATTTTGGGCGTATAAAAACAAATATCTATAAGTTAGTTGAACGATATCTAGCAAAAAAATCTGATGCTATTGTTGCCATTTCTCATTTACAATCGAAAGAGTTGTCAGAGACGCATCGCATTGTAAAAAAAGAAAAAGTAAAAGTTATTCCATTGGGTTTCGATTTAAATAAATTCAATGAAAATAAAGACGAAAAACGGCGTAACTTTCGTAATCATTATGATGTCAAAGATGATGTTATTGCTATTGGTTTAATTGGCAGGTTTGCACCAATTAAAAATCATAACGGATTTGTTGATTCCATTGCAGTTTTAGCTGAGTTAACAAAAAGAAAAATTAAAGTTTTTTTTATCGGCGATGGTGAATTAAAAGCTTCAATTCAAACTAAAGTGAAATGTTTTCCAGACAATTCGAACATTAGTTTTGTTTTTACTTCATGGATTAAAGATGTTTCACAAGTCTTACCAGGATTGGATATTGTTGCGCTTAGTTCGTTTAATGAAGGAACACCCGTAAGTCTAATTGAAGCTCAAGCATCCGGTGTTCCTGTTGTGTCCACAGATGTTGGAGGTGTGCGAGATATAGTTGAGGATGGAAAGACCGGCATAATAACTAGAGAGTTTGACGCTGAAAATTACGCAAAAGCATTACTTTTGCTTGTAGAGGATGAAGAATTAAGAAAGGAGATGGCGGAAAACGGTTGGGAAAATGTAAACCAAAAGTTTCACTACAACCGACTTTGTAAAGATATGGAGGTCCTGTACAGGGACTTATTGAATAAAAAAAAAATAAGCATGAGAAAAAATCTTTTTATACTAACATCAATTATAATTTTGGCATTGGTTCAGAGTTGCGGAGTGAATAGTAATTTGATGTTGAAGACACAAAAGGATTATGAATTTGCCAATATCGATAGTCTGAATCCTACAAAAGATGAGTATCGCCTTGATGTAAATGATATCATACAATTTAGTTTTTTTACAAATAAAGGCCAAGTTATCCTTGATCTCACTATGCCAGATGAGGATGGCCAAAATCGTAGGTTAAACCTAAATAATACGTTGAATTATGTGATCCAAAAAGATTCCCTTGTAAATTTACCTTCTGTAGGAATGGTTAACTTGGTTGGAATGACTGTTCGTGATGCAGAAAATTATTTGGTGGAGGCTTATGGCACCTTATACAATGATCCTTTTGTTCAAATTACAGTAACAAACAAAAGAGTGATTGTTTTTCCAGGTAACGGTGGAGATGCAAGTGTTCTTTATTTGGCAAATAACAATACGACATTGATGGAGGCTATTGCTCTTGCTGGAGGAATTGCAGAAAGAGGGCGTGCTTCAAAAATCAAATTGATGAGAAAGAATGAAGAGGGAAGAAGAGAAGTTTACAATATTGATCTTTCGACTATTGAAGGTTTAGAATATACCGATATTTTTGTACAGGGGAATGATTATATCTATATTGAGCCTGTACCAGAGATTGGAAAAGAAATTTTAGAGGAAGTTGCTCCAATTGTTTCATTAATTTCGAGTGCTGCAATTGTAATTTCCGTAATTAATGCATTACAATAAAAGAAAGAATTGAAAGAAAACCATCTAAATACCAAAAAGTTTGCCTTAAATAAAGAGTTTGATTCTTCTATTTTATGGAGTGTATTAAAAAGGTATTGGCTTGTTTTCCCTTTATTGATGGTACTTGCGATATCTTCGGGATATTTGTACCTACGCTATACAAAACCAGTTTTTGCTTCAAACGCAACCATTCAAAGGAGCTCGCAAGATGAAGGTAAAAGGGTGTTAGATATCGAAGGGTTTGAGAGAGAAGGGAGTTTGTCTGAGGATGTCGAATTATTGCGTTCCACTTTTTTACTTGAGAAAGCGTTAAGGAACCTCAATTTAAATATTTCATACTATTCTGAAGGTGAAATATTAACTGAAGAGAAGTACTTACTTTCCTCTTACCACATTACATTATTGGAACTATATGACTCTACTTTAATTAGTACCCCGATTTATCTTAAAAAAAACAATGATAAATATGTTATTTCTTATCAGCATAAGGGCGAACTACATCAAATGGAGTTACGACCAGATGAACCAGTGGCTAATGAGGATTTTAGCCTGATCTTTAAAATCGATAAACCTGAACAATTTAACTCAAGTATTGATGAAAACACGTTATACTTTGTACTAAATGATTATGAATCGTTAACGAAACGATTACACGCTAATCTTAATGTTTATATATTAAACGGAGAAGCGAAGACCATTAAAATTGATTTTAAGAGTAATAACCCAAAATTAGCCTCAGATGTTGTATCCTCCGTAATTCGTACTTTTTTTGAATATGATTTGGACAAGAAAAGTCAAAGTTCGGCGAATATCTTGAATTTCATCAATGAACAATTAGACACCGCGTTTATTCAATTAAAAGAATCTGAATTTAAAATACAATCCTTCAAGGATAGTAATAAAGTAGGGGACCCTTCCTTATTTTCACAGCGGATCTTGCAACAAACTACTGAATTGCAAAATGATCTTTTGGAGGTCGACTTAGATTATGAGCTGATTTCTGAGGTTGAAAAGACTATTCAGAAAAATGAAAGATTAGAAATATACAAGCTAATGCCTGCAGTTTCTGGTTCTCATTTTGAAAGTATAATATTGGTTGAATTGAATGCCTTACATGATTTATTAGTTGAAAGAGAGGATGTTTCCTATGGTTTAACCGGACAGCATGACCGTATTAAAAAGCTTAATCGTAAGATTGAGACAAAATCAGAAAACATTAATCGTTCTATCGCCTCTATTAAAGAGCAATTACGATTTAAAAAATCTAGTTTACAAGATAGAATATACGGGTTAGAATCACAACTGTACGGTATTCCAGAGAAAGAAATGGAATTGTCTCGTTTGAACAGAATGTTTAATTTAAACGAGAAGTATTATTCCTTATTAATTGAAAAGAAAACGCAATACTCTATTTCGAAGGCCGGGTACACTACGAATAATATGGTTCTTCAAGCACCGTCTACAGCGAACTTGATATCGCCGAATAGAAAGCTAGTTTATGTCGGATTATTCGTCATGGCCCTGCTGGTAGGTATAATTATTATTTTGTTTAAATACTTAAGATTTAATGATATTCAAAGTCCAGATGAATTAAAAAAGATCCTACCAAATAGGGCAGGTTTCTTAGGCATCATTCCGAAAGTTAAAACAGAAATTGAAAATTCAACATTGATCGTAGGTAATGAGCCAAAATCAAATTTAGCTGAAAGCTGTAGGCATATTCGATCAAATATGCAGTTTATTCTCAAAGAAGATCAATCCAATGTAGTTGCGATTTCATCTTCAATTTCCGGAGAAGGTAAAACGTTTGTAGCGTTGAATTTAGCTGGAATTTTTGCGCTATCAGGTAAAAAAGTACTGGTGATAGATTTAGATTTGAGAAAACCCAAGGTGCATCTCGGGTTTAATGTCGATAATGATGTTGGCATGAGTTCTATTTTCGCAGGTAAACTACCTTGGAAGGAAGGTTTGAGAAATAGCGACTTGGAAGGTCTTGATTTTATTACCGCCGGACCAATTCCTCCTAATCCTTCAGAGCTTATAATTCGAGGTGACTTGGATAATTTATTAAAAGAGTTCAAAACAGAATACGACTTGATTTTAATTGATAATCCTCCTATTGGAGTGGTGTCTGATGGAACTTTAATTATGAATAAAGCAGATTGTCCAATCTATGTATTTAGGGCAAATTATTCAAAACGTAATTTTACTGAACGAGTAGCAGAGTTATTGGATACCAAAATGATTTCAAAATTATTTGTTGTTCTCAACGGTGTTGAAGCAAACAAAAGTAGCTATGGTTATGGCTATGGATATTATTACGAACAGGAGGAACCCACAAAAAAAGGCCTTATTGGTCGCATTAGGAAAAAATGATTACAGAAAAAACATTTGACATTGATGGACCAATGCTTATCAAACCACGAGTTTTTGAGGATGAACGCGGTTACTTTTTTGAATCGTATCAACAAAATAAGATTAATGACCTGTTCGGTTTGAATGTACGGTTTTTACAAGATAATGAGTCTTTCTCTAAAAAAAATGTTTTACGTGGTTTACATTTTCAAGCCCCACCTTTTGAGCAGGGTAAACTCGTTCGTGTTATAAAAGGTGCAGTCTTGGATGTTGCTGTTGATATCAGGAAGAATTCAAGGACGTATGGTAAATATGTCAAAGTGGAATTAACTGAAGCTAACAAATTGATGTTTTGGATACCCCCTGGATTTGCCCATGGCTTTCTGACATTAGAAGATGACACCATTTTCAGTTATAAATGTACAAATGTATATGATCAAAAAAGTGAAGGCGGGCTAAATTGGAACGATCAAGACTTAAATATCGATTGGGGAATTGTTTCAGAACCTATTTTGTCTGAAAAAGATAAAGTTGAAATTCCTTTCAAAGAGTTTAAATCACCTTTCTAAGTCTATACTTAATGCTATTGTCTTTTGCCAATATTTTACTGTTTTTTGGAGGTGCATTCTTACTTTCTTTAATTATAAATGTCTTCTTCTTAAGGTTTTCTCGAACTTTAGGAATAAGAAACAAAAATCACCTTGAAATTCGATGGAGTAGCATATCTAAACCTTCATTAGGTGGTATTAGTTTTTATATTACTTATCTGATGAGCTTTATGCTCTATGCTATTATTTTTGGCGAGTCTGATGTTTTCCAAAATAAATCTCTACTTGGAGTGTTTTGCGCAATGTCTTTGGCATTTCTTCTTGGTTTGTCTGATGACGCCTACGATACCAGGCCTAAAATAAAGTTCTTGGCGCAAATAGCCTGTGGTGTATTATTAATTTTTACAGATAATCAAATTGATTTGTTTCCATGGGAATGGTTCAATTATTTCGCAACAGTTTTCTGGGTAGTGGCAATTATGAATTCAATTAATATGCTTGATAATATGGACGCAATTTCTACTGTTGCGAGTATATTTATCATTCTCTCAATGATTGGAATAGCTGTTCCTTTTAGTTTCTTGGATAATGTTGATTATTTCCTTCTTATCGCTATTTTAGGCTCATTGTGTAGTTTTTTAATTTTCAATTGGAACCCTTCTAAAATGTTCATGGGCGATACTGGGTCACAATTCTTAGGCATGTTTCTCGCTTACTATTCGATAAAACTATTGTGGAACAATGGTATTAACGTTAACGATTACTCTATTGTTTCTAATTTTACATTAGTAGTAATTACTTTTTCGGTTCCAATTATCGATACGATATTTGTAGTAATAAGGAGAGTCCGAAGAGGCCAGTCACCTGCCGTCGGAGGTAAAGATCATACCACCCACACTTTATTTTACAAGGGTTTTAGTGATCGACAAGTTGCTTATGTTTTTATTATTCTCGGAATTATTTCATGCTTAATTTCCTTAAATGTTGCTAAATATATTCCTAAAAACTCCTTTGCACTGGTATTGGTATGGATATATATATTTACAATCCTACTAACTATTTTTAAACTAGTTCCAAAGGACAAAAAACGAAAAAAATAACACCTTTCTGTCCCTTCATTCATCCGATTATGATTAATTTCAAGCCATATTTTGAAGCGCATGGCGAAGGACTTATCACAAGAAGAATTTATTGAGATTTATGGTGCAAAAGTGCACAATCTAAAAAATATAGACCTAAAAATACCAAGAAATCAACTGGTTGTGTTTACCGGATTGAGTGGTTCGGGAAAATCATCTTTAGCTTTTGACACCATTTTCGCCGAAGGTCAACGAAGATATTTAGAAACCTTTTCGGCATATGCAAGACAGTTTTTAGGAGGTTTAGAGCGTCCGGATGTTGACGAAATTAGAGGATTGTCACCTGTTATTTCAATCGAACAAAAAACGGTCAATCGAAGTCCTCGATCAACGGTTGGAACTGTTACAGAAGTCTACGATTTCATGCGTTTACTATACGCCAGAGTTGCCGATGCGTATTCGTATAATACGGGCGAAAAAATGGTAAAGTATACTGATCAGCAAATTATTGATTTAATTCTAGAGCAATTTGAAGATCAAAAAATAATTGTTCTTGCCCCAAAAGTTAAAGGTCGAAAAGGTCATTACAGAGAACTGTTTGAACAAATTGGTAAATCTGGATTTGCTAAAGTTCGTGTAGACGGTGAGTTACTTGATATAACTCCTGGAATGCGGGTTGACCGTTATAAAATACATGATATTGAGATTGTAATTGATCGTATACATGTCACAAATGATCATCGGAATAGAGTAGCTCAAGCTGTTCAAGTTGCCTTAAAGTATGGCCAAGATGTGATGATGGTTCAAAATTACGAATCGGGTGAAATCCATCAGTTTAGTCGATTTTTAATGTGTCCTACAACAGGAATTTCGTATGTAGAACCAGAACCTAATCTATTTTCTTTTAATTCGCCTTACGGAGCGTGTCCAAAATGTAATGGTTTGGGAATGATTTCTGAAATTGATATAGAGAAAGTGATTCCAGACCCTAAGTTGTCCATAAAAAAAGGAGGGATTGAACCTTTGGGAAAACTAAAAAATGACTGGGTTGGAAATAAAATCGAGACAATATTAAATGCCTTTGGATTCAAAACGACTGATCCGATTGAAAAATTGAATGATGAAGTTTTAAATAAGATTTTATTTGGTTTTGAACAAGTTTTGGTGATTGACGATAAAAATCAAAATTTTTCTTTTGAAGGTATTGCGAATTTTTTAAGTCGACATTATACTGATTCTCCTAGTCCTTCTGCAAAGCGTTGGTTAGATAATTTTATGAATAAAATCGTCTGCGACCAATGCAATGGGACACGGTTAAAATCTGAAGCTGATTATTTTAAAATTGCCGAAAAAAGTATTGGTGAATTGGCAGGAATGGACCTCGTTGATTTACAAGTGTGGTTTCAAGAGTTAAATGACCAATTATCAGACAAGCAACTTACGATTGGGCGTGAAATTCTTAAAGAAATAAATAATCGAATTCGTTTTTTAATGGATGTTGGTTTACATTATCTAACATTGAACAGGTCATCAGCGAGTTTGAGCGGGGGAGAGGCACAACGAATTCGTCTTGCGACGCAGATAGGTTCAGAATTGGTCAATGTTTTATATATACTTGATGAACCGAGTATTGGATTGCATCAAAGGGACAACACAAGGTTGATTAATTCGTTAGAACGTTTGAGGGATGGTGGAAATTCTGTAATAGTGGTGGAACATGATAAAGAAATGATGGAGGCTGCAGATTTCATTGTAGATATTGGTCCAAAAGCCGGAATTCATGGTGGAAAAATTGTTGCGGCTAGCACTTTAAAAGAACTAAAAGCGAATGGGAGTAGAACGGCAGAATACTTGTTAGGAAAAAAATCAATAGAAGTCCCCAAAAAAAGGCGAAAGGGATCAGGCAAGTTTTTAGAGCTAACAGGAGCTAGTGGACATAACTTAAAGTCAGTTGATTTAAAGATTCCATTAGGTAAATTTGTATGTGTTACTGGAGTTTCAGGGAGTGGTAAATCTTCTTTAATCAACCAGACCTTGTATCCTGTTTTAAATGCTCATATTTATAATGGAGTAAAAAAGCCATTACCCTACAAAAAGATTAAAGGACTTGAATTCGTAGATAAAGTGATTGATATTGATCAATCGCCAATTGGACGAACCCCACGATCTAACCCGGCAACCTATACAGGTCTTTTTACTGAAATAAGAACCTTATTCGCAAACATTAATGAATCAAAAATAAGAGGTTATAAACCAGGACGATTCAGTTTTAATGTGAAAGGGGGCCGTTGCGAAACATGTAAGGGAGGAGGATTACGTGTAATTGAAATGAATTTTCTTCCTGATGTTTATGTTTCATGCGAAGATTGTCAAGGAAAACGTTATAACCGTGAAACACTAGAAGTTCGCTATAAAGGGAAGAATATCAATGATGTGCTTGAAATGACAATTGAAGATGCCGCAGTGTTCTTCGAAAATATCCCAAAAATTAAACGAAAACTAGATACCTTAAATTCTGTAGGTCTCGGATACATTAGACTAGGTCAAGCTTCAACAACAATTTCAGGAGGTGAAGCACAACGTGTCAAATTAGCTACGGAATTATCGAAAAAGAGCACGGGTAAAACCATTTATATTTTAGATGAACCTTCGACAGGATTGCATTTTGATGATATTCAAATGCTGTTAAATGTTCTGCAACGTTTAGCAGATGAAGGTAATACAATATTAGTTATTGAACATAATTTGGATATTGTTAAAGTGGCTGATTATATTATTGACGTCGGTCCTGATGGTGGTAGACATGGAGGAGAAATCGTTGGTTCAGGAACACCTGAAGAATTTGTTGAAAAATATAAAACTGAAACATCAAGATACCTTAAGTTAGAACTTAAAAATTAAAACTCAAGGTATTTTTAATCGCATAATTCGTTTTTCTTACTCCTTCAATATCGCGAGAATCATGGGCTAGTTGATAAACAAGTTTAAAGGTTAAATGCTGATTAAACCGAAAACGTAAAGAGGTTTCATTGGAGATACGATAGTTCCCCCAATCGGCTAATTTGGGTTGAAAATAGGTGATTGTATTCATACCAAAATTATCAAAAAACTGCCCGTCGAAAGAGATATAATTCGCGGATAAAATATCAGTACTATTGCCACCTTCAATTAATTCTTCATATTCTCCCATAAAACCTGAACCTAAATTTAGTTGATAATTGTTTTGATCAAGTACTAAAAAACGAAATCCCGTACCCAATAATAATCGCATATTTATTCGTTGCACTTTGTTAAACTGTCCCTGGTGATAAGCTTCATATACAACGCGTCCTGAATCTTTGAATTGAAAATTATACCTTAAATGTTCGAACCCCTTATTTATGAACGATTCGTCTCCCGATTTTACAATGGTTTGATCACCAAGGATAAGGGCGTAATGTTTACCTTTTAAATAAGCCAGTTTAACTGCTGTACCGAATTGCAGTAGCGTTTTGGTATTTACAGTGAAATTCCCATGTACATCTAACGAACCTGAGAATCCTTCTTTTTTTGCAGATAGGCGCTTGTTTTCAATATTTACGATTTGACTATGTCCAAAGATTGGAATCAGAAAAAGTAGGAGTATGAATTTTAACGCGAGCTTCATTCTTGCAAAAATAAAGGCTGAATCGAAATTCACAAAGAAATTAGCCAAAGAAACCTATCCTAATCAATATTAGCAGGTATATTGAATTCTTGCGAGATATCTCCAGAAATTCTCATAAGATTATAATGACTTTCTAGAAGTTCAAAAAGACGATCATAATAAGAGAGAATTGCTTGTTCGTATGCTAATTTAATATCGTTCAAATTGAAAATATTGATTAATCCTAAATCGTATTTATCTTTTCCCAGTCTCCATAATTTTTTGGCATTTCCAACTTGTAACAAGGCCATTTTTTCCACTTTTGTTCTGGTTTGATACAAATCAAAAAATCCACTTAATTGATGCTCCAAATTGTTTTTTAATTGTGTAATTTCAATTTCCGCTATATCTACCTGTATAGCAGCTATCTCTGTGTTTCGTTTACGGTTCCACCCTTGAAAAATGTCGTATTTTAAATTAATAGAACCGTTGTATGTTAAAGAATTAGTGGATGATGAAAAGCCTTCATCACCAAATAGTCTAAAATAACCAACCGCAGGTGTTGAGCCCAGACTTAACGATACAACAGGATAGTAAGCGCTTCGCTTAGCTTTAAGGTTTAAGGCTTGTAATTCATAATTAATGTACTGATTCTTTAGGTTTTGATTGTTACTCACCATTTTATTTAAAAGTTCTTGGTAAGTGGTTTCTTGTGAATTAAATTCCAATGAATCGGTAAACTCATAACGTACATCAGGAGCTTCAGATAAAATTAAGTTTAAGTTCCTTTGCGCGTTATAATAAGCAAGTTCTTGCAATAAATAGTTGGACGAATCATTATACACTTGATTTTCGAATTCTAAATAATCGAAACTCGTACCAACTCCCATATTGCTTTTAACTTGGTTGTAATTCAATTTTGATTTAGAGTATTTCAGTAACTCTGCAAGAACTGATAGTTTTCTTTCTTGCACAACAGCAGTGTAGTAAGCCAGTATTACATCGTAGATCGTATTTTCAATAATGACTATAGCATTCCCCTTAGTTTGAGCTTCTAATTGATCAAATTTTTGTTTATTAATACGAATTCCAAAACCGTTAAAAACTGTCCAATTCATGTTTAAAGAAGGCTGCAAGTTATCGCTAAACACAACCCCAGGAAAAAAGGTAGCTGGATTATTTGTATTGTCTTGTAAAGTCGCAGTGTTAGCTACGTTTATTGAAAAAGTTGGAAGCATTCCGGCTTGTCCCCATGAGTTTTGCAACTTACTCACTTCATAATTCCGTTCTATAAGCTGTATATCAAAATTGTTTTTTAAAGCTTTTTCGATAGCTTGGAAAACAGTTAATTTTTCTTGACTAAAACCTTGAAAACATATAAAAGCCAAGAATGTAAATAATATATTTTTCATACTAATATGTTTCACGTTCTTCTTGGTGCTTTTTGTTCATGAGCACCGGTTCAACTATTTTTGGGTCGACAATTGTCTCATTTCGCCATATTCTTTTGAGAATTCCATCAAACCATTTTTTAGGAAACACAACAAGTAAAGCAATCGAACCAAATAATAAGAATAGACTAACTATTATAGCTGTTATATTTAGCTCCTCATTTGAGGTAAAAGAAGAAGTTAGAATCATAACGCCTATTATCAACATAACAAACGCGATTATATAAAGGTAAAAAGAGGCTAAGAATCTCAGAAAATTTGGGAACCCAAAAGACACCGCTTTTAGTTCACGAACAAGACCTGTTTTAACATGATAGTCTTTATTCGATAGCTCCGCTCTATTATGTATCGCATGCCAAGCTCTTCTTAAATCATTTTGAACTAAAACAATCGCTGGAAAGAAAAATAAAATAAAGATTGTACCGAAAATCAACCCAAAAGCAATCGCAACTGCCATCGGAATTAAAAATTGTGCTTGAAAGGAAGTTTCAAGAATTAACGGTAATAACCCCGCAACGGTTGTGATGGATGTGAGTAGAATAGGGCGGAACCTTGATTTAGCCGCTTCTCTAATGGCGCTGTGCGTTGTCATGCCTTCCGTTAAATTACGGTTATAAGTGTCTAAAAAAACAATCGAATCATTTATAAGTATACCTATTAGTGCAATCATACCAAAAGCACTTAACATGGAAACAGGAATTCCAACAATGGAATGCCCTAAAATTCCACCAGCAACTCCGGCAGGAATAACGAGGAGTATTAATAACCCTTGCCAAACTGATTCGAAATTAAGCGACATGATGATGATCATCACGATAATAAGTATAGAAACGTTGAAACCCATTGACGCTAGTGCTTTGGAACTTCTTTCCCCTTGTCCACGTTGTATGATGTCAACAGCAGGAAACTCTGCTTTTATTTTGGGAATAATATCGTTAATTATTTGTGTATTTATTGCCCCAATTTCATCTGGATTATCCACGCTACCATCTACAATGATCTCCCGTCGACCATCTCGTCGCTTTAAGCTCACTGGTCCACGTTGAATATTATACGTTACCAATTCAGTTAATGGAATTTGTTTGCCGTCAGTCGTTTTAATTTTTATTT
Source organism: Crocinitomix algicola (assembly GCF_001661595.2). GTDB lineage: Bacteria > Bacteroidota > Bacteroidia > Flavobacteriales_D > Crocinitomicaceae > Crocinitomix > Crocinitomix algicola. Next base: position 284,530 of record NZ_LYPF02000001.1, on the reverse strand, counting down.
GATTCATATCAAACTCATCCTCACGATCCTCTTTCGAATAACGCACCCACACTTTCACTTCATCTGTTCCTACAATTACACGTTGAGCTTCTTGTCCAAAGACACCTTGGCGAACTTGTTTTGTAACCTCAAATATCCCTAACCCATGAAAATCAGCTTCAGGTTTCATCTTTAAGTTGATTTCTTTTCTACCTACGGGTTGATTATCTTTTACATTACTAACCAGAGGTATGTCATTCAGATAAGATTTAAATTTATCGCGTGCATCCGAAATTTGTTTTTCGCTATTTCCTGAAACCGAAAATTCAATTGGTTTTCCAAATTGATGAATTCCTCCACCTAAATAAAAATTTGACGCCAATTTGGTTTCTTTAATTCGATCAACCTTTGTTTGAATTCTTGCCATGAGTGAATCAACAGGAGTTTTTTTACCTTCTGCATCGATAATCATCGTAATTCCCCCAGTATGAAAGCCTGTTTCACCAATTGACTGGGAGTTACCAAGCATTATTGAATACTCAGAAAGTAAGTTTTCTCCGGTAGCTTCACGGAGTTCTTCGTTCGCCTCTAAGACTAGTTTTTCCGCTTGATTGAGCCAGTTTTTTGTTATTGACTTACCTGTTCCTTGTTCAAATGCGATTTCCAAAGAAATTCTATCCGGTTTAATTTCAGGAAAAAAAGTATAAGAAATCCACCCATTCAAACTAAAAACAATTACTGCGAAGGTAAAAATAAGCGGTAATAATACATAAGCTCTGTAACGCTCGGTTACAAATCCAAGAACATCATCAAAAATTTTGTCTCTAAGATAATCGGTTCCTTTTGTGATAAAAGATCTAAATTTATGGCGTCTCGTTCCCGGTTCAGTTTTAGCCAAAACTTTAGCACTTGCTAGGTGAACTGGAAGAATAATAAAAGCTTCTACCAATGAAAAAGCCAAGGCAATTATTACAACAATCGGCATTTCTTTCATCATTTCCATATCCCGAATAAAAAGAAGAATAGAAAATGCGGCCATTGTTGTTAACACAGAAGTAAAAACAGAAGGAACAACTTCTAAGGTACCATCTAAGGCTGCTTTAAAAGGACTTTTACCTTTTTCAAAATGCGCGTAGATATTTTCAGCAATCACAATTCCATCATCCACTAATATTCCAACCACTAATATCATTCCAAATAAAGAAATCATATTCACTGTTAATCCTAACATATTAGCGATGATAAACATTCCTAAGAAAGAGAATGGTATTCCAAAAGCCACCCAAAGTGACAATCTAACGCTTAAGAATAAGCCTAACATGATTAACACTAAAATTAATCCAACAAAACCATTGGAAGTTAGCAAGTTAATTCTATCTTGAAGCGATGCAGCAAATTCGTATTCTAATGATAAATGAGCAGGATTACCTTGAGCATTATACAATTCAATATAATTTTTAATATAATCTGTAATTGCTCCTAAGTCTTGATCTGGTGTTTTTTTAACATCGATTGAAACTGCTGGCATTCCATTAGCAAATACCTCGTACGAATCTTCGGAAAACCCAAAACTAACATCGGCAACATCACCAATTGTAATTTTTTGACCACCAATTGTTGTTCTTAACACAATTGCTTCAAGCTCTTCAGGGTTGGTAGACCTTTCCCTTGATCGAATAATTAAATCTTCATTTTCACCCCTTAAAATGCCTCCAGTTAAATCTTGATTATTCCGTTGAATTGCCAATGAGATTTCATCAATTAGGATATTATATTTCAATAAATCATTTTCTCTAACGTTTACGACTAGTTCAGGTTCAGGAAAACCGCGTAAATCTATAATTGAAATTAATCCTGATGCATACAGGTCATTTTCAATTTTATCGCCTTCTTTTTTTAGTACCCAAAGATCATTATTGCCCTTTAAACCAATAGTTGCAACCATTTCAGATATTGGATTGGATTTCAGTCTATTGATAATTGGTTTTTCTGCACCTTGCGGAAACGAGTTAATACTGTTTACGGCATTGTCTACATCTTTGTAAACTTCATCCATATCAGCGTTTTCAAATCCTTTAATTGTTATAGTGGCAATATTTTCTGCCGACGTAGAATTGATTTGTTCAACACCATTTATCCCTCTCAATGCCTGTTCAATTTTAATCGTCACACCTTCTTCCATTTCTTCGGGTGAAGCTCCAGGATAGGCCACGTTGACCAGAATCATACGCGGGTCTAATTCTGGGAAAAATGAACGATTCATGGTGAGTACATTAAAAACACCAAATAAAACCGTTACAACAATTAAGGCATTTGCCCAAATTGGTTTACGAATAAAGAATTGTATCAAATTTCTCATCTGTATTTAGTTAAGAACGATTTGATATTTTGTTGAATCACTATAACTCAATACTTCTTGAGTAATTACAATCGAATGATCAGGAATGCCTACCACAAAGGTACCGAGCTCATTGGAGCCAAATGATTTTATAGGCTGCCTCGTTAAGGTTGAATCATTTTTTTGAAAAAGGTAGACTGAATTTTCATGAATTGCTTTTTTCGGAATTCTCAAACCGTTATGAATCTCTTCTTCGTTAATCTCAACTTTCAAATATTCACCCTCAGTAAACATTTTACCTTCTATGGGTTTTGGGCGAACATAGACTTCTATTGACTGGGTGTTTTTATTGATAACATCAGATATTCTTACGACATGGCCAACCCCTTTCAATTCATTATCTGTAGCGTAAATTTTAACATTGGTTCCTATCCTAATTGCATCACTTTGATCCACAGAAATGGCAACGGGAATTTCAAAATTATTGGTTTCTACAACTCTAATTACTGGTGTTCCGGGCGATACAACTGCAAAGTCTGTTGAATATACAGCTGTGATAACTCCATTATAAGGAGCATAAACAGCATATTTTTTTGTCTGAGTCTCCAAACTTTTAATTGTAAAATATTCCGTTAATACACTTCTTGTTGATAAAAATATTTTTTCCTTATTCGTATTCCAGTTGGGTAATTGCGGTAAGTCTTTATTCAGTTTTATGTTGTTAATGTAATCTTGCCATTTATTAAATTCATCAGGGAAATCAATCTTAATATCAGGCAATAATGCTGCAAGAATATTAATGAAATTACTTTTGCGAGACCTTAAGTTATATTGTGCCTCTGTATCATCAATTTTAAAAAGCAAATCTCCTTTACGAATGTTCACTCCAGGTTTAAGGTCGTACTTCCCTTTTTTTAGTTGACCCTGTACTTCGCTAGCTATGTCGAGAGCGTTAAAAGATGAGGCTGTTCCATACCCAACGACTTTTAACGTATCTAATTCATTTTTAGCAACGGTGGCACTTAAGCTAGGGTAGAAGTCTTTTTTTGAGTTCTTCTCTACATTCTTTTTACCAGCATCAAAGTTTAATGAGTTGATAATTAAAATGTTGACTAGGATAAAAATTACAAGTATGATGATGTGTCTCAGTTTCATTTTCTCGAATTATAAACTGAGCAAATGTAAGGGATTTACTTAGAAGTCTAGCTCTAAGTAAGATGAAATACCAAAAATATCAACGTAAAGCATTTTTTTTACTTTAAACATTGTTCTTGCTTCTATAAAGCTAGTCGTTCAGCCATTTTAAGAATTTTCCCCATAAACTTTTAGGTTTTTTTTCAACCTTTTTCTTCTTTTTTGGTTGGGAGATCTTTTTTGAAGGAGCATTCTTCTCTTGGTTTTGAGTCGTCTTTTTAGTTGTAGCTTTATCAGCCATTAATTTCTCATAATGACGTTTTTTCTTCTCTTTCTCCGCTTTTGCCTTTCTTTTTATTTCTATTTCAATTAAAGCCTTAGCTCTGTTTTCTTTTTGTGTGTGACTAAAATGGTAAATACCCTTGGCATCTTTATATTCCGATTCAGAGGACACAGTCGATTGATTATCCTTGTTATTTTTGATATCTTGAGCCTGCGATTGCATTGCAGCATCCAAATGAGCAATTTCAGCCGCTTCTTCAGCCGCAATTTCCTCATCAGTTTTTTCAGGAGTTTCTTCAATTTTTTTATCTTCTGGTAACTCTATTTTCCCTAATATTTTTAAGCCATCTAGCTTAATCTTGGGGGCCTGAATTAATTCCGCATCGGGATCGACTTCTACCTCAATAAACTCTTCTTCTTCTTTAATTTCCTCCTTGATTTCATTGCTCTTATCAGCGTTTTGATCGTTTATCTCAGGTATTTCGTTGGTTTGTATGATTTCTTTAGTTTGGGTATCATCTTCAATTTGTTCTTCCTTCGGAACTTCTTCTGATTGAGTGTTGTCAAGCTCCTCTTTAGCTAACTCTTGTTCGTTCTGGATCACTTCAGAAAGCGTGTTATTTGGCTCCTTTCTCGTAATTACTTCTTTTTCTTCTATTTCAGGATAGGTTTCCAAAACCGCAGACAACTGCTCTTCATTAAGTTTATAATTAGGCTCTTTACCAATTTTTACTTCGAATTCTTTCTCTAAAAATTTCTGAATATCTGAAGGGGTCATGCCCACTTTACGTGCAATTTGAGCAAGTCTCATGGTTGGGGTTTGTTTATTTTTAATTCCTTTATCACTACAAATATAAACATACGATTGAGACTTACATTCACCTTCTCATTAGAATTTTTAAACGGTTTGAGGTAGAGGGATCAATCTTTTTTAAACCGACTTTGTTTGAATGCCTCATTTAGCTCTTTAAAATCAAGACTACCATGTGCCGTTTCCAAATACTCGAATATAATAATGGCTTTTTCAATTCTTTTTTCTTCTGATTTAGGTTTTGCAATTAGGTGTAATAATGTTCGTTGCTTACCAATCGTTAACGAGTGAAAATACTTAGATCCTTTAGGATATTGTTCGTTTACTTCATTAAATTCATGGGGTACAAAAGTACCGTAAGCACTATTGTCCTTGGAAATTGTTATTTCGATAGAATCGTTTTCTTTCAGACTCATTTTTTTTCGCAAATCTTTATTGATCATGAGGTAATGACCTCCCGAACCGTCGGGCATCAATGCAGCATGAATACTTTTTGTATCATTGTTTATTGAATAAATTATTCTTTTATCAGATTGCTTAAACTGTTCGGAAATTTTGTTGGGAACGGGTATTCTATAATTCCATTTTAGTGATGAATTAGCATCGAGTTTTAAACTTGATTTAAATTTGATGATTTCGTCCATAATGCCAATTTTGTCGGTCTAGTAAAGTTACAATATTCCTATTAAATGAGTATAATATGCTTATTTTTGAGCAATGAATCAAGAAGAGCAGCGCAAGCATTTAATTGAATTGGTAACAACTAGGATGCCTTATGGTAAATACAAAGGTCGATTACTTTGCGATTTGCCCGAACCTTATTTATCATGGTATCACGCAAAAGGCTTTCCTCCTGGTAAAATTGGGAGTTTATTGTCATCAATTTACGAGATAAAATTAAATGGACTTGAGTATTTATTAAAGCCGATAAGAGGAAAGTTCTCTAGTTCTTTGTGAATTTTTGAGAGCCAATATTGGTTTTTATAATGTAAAGTCCATTTTCTAAAGAAGAAATATCAATTCGATTTTGTGATGAATATCCGTTAAAATCTTGAATCATGACCAATTCTCCCAATGCACTGTATACTTCAATATGATTTATATTGTCTTCACTAGAAAGCGTAATTATTGAATTCGCCGGGTTAGGATATACCATGAATGAACCGTTGGATGAATTTAAGTTTACAGCTTGAATATCCGAATACTCAAATTTTCCATCATAATCCGTTTGTTTTAACCGGTAATAATTTGTTCCATATACCGAATTGTAGTCGTAAGTAGAGTAGGAGATGCGTTTGTTACTATTCCCTGCTCCTTTTATTTCTTCAATTTTCTCCCAATTTATTCCATCTGTTGAATGTTCGATTGTAAAAAAGTCATTATTCAATTCTGAGCCAGTGATCCACTCTAAATTAATCCAATTATTCTCAGGAGTTGCCTTAAATGAGATTAGCTCGATTGGTAAGGGGCTACCAAAGGTACATTCGATAACTTGATTTGGTATGCCAGGACCATATATTTGTATTCGTGCTACATCACAGCCTAACTGCTCAGGAGTTGCAATTGCACAATCTGAAGAACCGCGCCAAGGGTTGCTACCTGTAGTAAGCGAGCCTGTTCCACCACTATTCGGCAGTGAAAAAAAGTTATTATCGCTATTGCAACCAATGTTCCCTTGCAAAGTCCATAGACTGCCGGGAGCATCGGGACCGGTTATTGTTACAGAATAATCCAACTCTACATTGTAATTATAGCCCCAGGTACATGATGCTGGAGCATCAATTCCAGTCATCGTAATCTCAATGTTTACTTCATAATCATCAGTCGATTCTACAGTAATAGTACACTGACCGTATGCCGAATTTGTTTCTTGTGTAGAAAACAGTAGAACAAATAAAAATAAACTATATATCTTGCTTTTCATGGTTTAAACCTATTAAGTTCAGCTGTAGTACGTATATGTACTTATGAGGTTACAACTTAAGAACTTATCAAAAAATTTAATAAAGCAAATGTACATTAATAAATTCAACGATTTTGAACAATATCGACGAATGGTAATTTTTACTCTATATAGAGTGAAAAAACCTAGTGTTTAAGTATAAATACTTAGATTCTATTTTTTTATGACTAGAACGGCTTGTTCTAATTCTGAATTTTCATTTTTTGAGCCAGGGTAAGGAGTGATCTCTAAAAGCTGAAATTTATATCCGAAAACGTCAACCGTGTTATTTTGTTTATTGGTTTTTAAATTAAGATAGTCCAATTGTTTTTTATAATTGATTTTAAATTTTGCTTCGGCTTCACCCTCCCAAAAGCATTCAGCACCAATAGGGCATCTCGAATCAGAGATTAGAGAATCGTATGACACAAATAGATCAATATCATCTTGACAATGGTAAGTTTTTCCTAGAGTAAAAGAGACCGTATCATTTAGTTGGAAATTTTGAAGCGTCTCGCTATCAGAGATAATTTTTTTAGAGTTGTTACAACTGTATATGAAAAATAGAAAAACAGAATGAAGAACTATAATATTGATTCTTGATATTGTCATAAGATTTATTTTAGGACAATTTAGTTATTTTTTTCTTTTAACCCCTTTTTCGGGAGATTGTTCAAACGGATTTTCTGGCCAAGAGTGTTTCTTGTATTTTATTCTTAATTCTTTACGAACATCATGATACGCATTTTGCCAGAAGCTCTTTAAATCAGACGTTGTTTGAACTATCTTGTATCCCGGAGATAGGATGTGCATGAGAATTTCTTGTCTACCTTCGTTAATTTTGGGCGTTTCTGTTAATCCAAAAATTTCTTGCAATCTAACTGCTAAAATTGGGGGCTTGCCTTTTGGCTGGTAGGTTATTTTAATTTGTGAACCACTTGGTACTGTAATTCTTGCTGGTACAAGTTTATCAATCAGTTCTTGTATTTCAAAAGGAACGCTGTATCGAAGAGCTTCAAGGAGGTTTATAGCTTTAAGATCTGCATTTTTCCGCATATTTACCAAGTAGGGTAGAAGCCAAGTTTCGATATTATCTAATAAGAAATCGGTTGAAGTTTTTGGCAAATCTAATTCTGGCCTCCAAATTTTTAATGATTCTATTTTATGCTGCCAGTTAATAACGTCTTCGTTAAAATCCAAGAGATGACTTCCTTCTTTTTTTAATACTGGTACTAACACATTTATAACATCTTGCTCAGTAAATTCTTTAATTGGTGTACTCCTTAAAGTGATGCTGCCAATACGAATTTCATTTAACGCTTTCAGTCCACCCTTTTTTATATTCCAATCAAACGTTTTAACTTCTTTTACAAATGGTGCCAAGTCTTTAGGGTTTAACGGTGCAGCTAAAAATATTCGACCCGTTCCACCAGGATTGTCGTGCATGTTAGCAACAGCTAACCAAGGTTCATGGGCTAAATCATCTTTATGCGATGTTTTAACATAAGCTCCATTTGAAAGTTGAAATTGCGCATTATTTCCTGGCCGTGCAAACGCTATTCGTTCTGGATAAGCATGAACTAATAATAGGCCGGCTTCATATGGGTCGAATGCAGAGTTGTCTGGATCCACATTCATGAGTTTTCGATATTGACTTGCGATTTTTTCAATTCTACCAAATCGCCCTCCTTTTTTGTTGTTCGACCGATAGCGTCGTAATGCTTCAATTCGAAGGGTGATATCGATACCATTTTCCGAGCCTAAAGGGTCTCGTTCTTCAATTAAGGCCGCAAGATCTGTTGCTAGAGGGGTAAGATTCTCTTCGATAGCCATAAGTAGCATGTGTGCAATTCTTGGATGCGTAGGCAATTCAGCCATGGCTTTTCCGTGCTTGGTAATGATATTACTTTCAATTGCATTCAAATCACTCAATAAATTAATTGAAAGTTCCATTGAGTGTTTTGGTGGCTCATCAATCCATGTGAGGGCTTGATAATCAGTGCTCCCCCAGTTGTATAGACTTAATGCTAAGTTCGTTAAGTCGGCTTCAAGTATTTCAGGTTTTCGATGCGGAATTAATTTAGAATGAGTGGGCTTGGACCATAGTCGATAGCAAATACCGTTTGTTAATCGACCAGCTCTTCCCGCTCGCTGATTTGCGGCATCCAAGGTAATCCTTTCTGTTGTTAACATGCTTAAACCTGATCGAGGATCATATTTTGAATTCCGCATATAACCACTATCAATTACAATTTTTATCCCCTGAATTGTTAAGCTGGTTTCTGCAATTGAAGTGGCTAAGACTATTTTTCGATTTCCGGATTTGCTGGGTAAAATTGCCGCCTGTTGTTTTGCTTGAGGTAACCTTCCATAAAGGGTTTGTATGTCAATACTTTGATTAAATGTCAAGCCGGACAATATTCGTTCAGCTTCTTTAATTTCTCTTTCTCCAGGTAAAAAGCATAATATATCACCTTGGTGCTCTTTGACTGCTTTTTTTACGGTGTTAGCTATTGATTCTGGTAAAAATTCGAGGTCTGAATCTCCCTCATAATAGTAGGAAATCGGGAATTGTCTACCCATGCTTTCAATCGTAGGGCATTTCAGTTTAGTTGACAAATATTCGGTATCAATTGTTGCAGACATTATTAAGATGCGCAAATCAGGTCTTAATTCTTTTTGAATTTCCCTTACCAAGGTTAACGCAACATCTGCATGTATACTTCGTTCATGAAATTCGTCGAAGATGACTAAACCAACATTCTCTAGAATTGAGTCTTGTTGGAGAATCCTGGTCAGTATTCCTTCAGTCAAAATTTCAATTTTAGTTCGTTCACTGGTCTTGGATTCAAACCGTATTCTATATCCTATTGTGCTTCCTACAGGTTGATCCAGTAGTGTTGACATCCTAGACGCAATTCCTTTTGCAGCCAAACGTCTTGGTTCCAACATGAGAATTTTTTGGTTTTTCAACCAATTTTCATTCATCAAGGCGAGCGGTAAAAGAGTGCTCTTGCCAGCACCAGGTGGAGCTGCAAGGATAGTGGTGTTTTCATCTATTAAAGTATTTTTGATGCTGTCGAATACTTCAACGATAGGTAAATTTTCTTGATATGGATCGTATTGTTTCAAGGTGTTAATCTAAAATTTCATAATCATCTGAGAAATCACTTTCGCCCAAAGCTCTTTTAATTCTAACAAGTTCTTCTTCGTTTACCACATAGGTTTTTGAAATTGTATCATGCCACCCTCTTTTACCTAAACATGAAAAAGTTTCAAAAGGTATTAAGCGTGATATTGATCGAATCATAATCGTGCCAACTTCGGGTTTATTGCCAAAATCATCTATAACTATGGCGTTAGTAGCAAATTTTCCAAGGGTTTTTCCCATCGTAGATTCTAGTACAGTATAATAAATGAACACCAACAAATATCCATGAATATTGATAAAATAACTAAAACTATTGTTACTTACTTGAATATTTGTGAAGCCCGATATGCCTGCGTAATCTAGTCCCACTGAAATTAAAATGATTACAAACAAATCAATCAAATAATGACCAAAGCGAGCACTGCCTTGTATTGTATTAACTTGAAAGGGAACGTTGACAGATTTATTAATACGATGTTCATTTCCTTGAGCATCCCGCTTAATTTGGGTTATTTCTTTGGAGACTTTTAATTCACTTATTCTTTGCATGTAGGGTTAAATAAAAATAGCCTTTTAATTGTTAAATCAAAAGGCTATTTGTAGTATGTTGTTTGTAATTATGCGTTTACACCCATAACTTCTGCCATTTTTGTTCCGATTTCAGCTGGAGAATCTACCACGTGAATCCCACACTCACGCATGATTCGTTTTTTCGCTTCCGCTGTATCATCTTCTCCTCCAACAATTGCACCAGCATGTCCCATTGTTCTTCCTTTAGGCGCTGTTTCTCCTGCAATAAATCCTACAACAGGCTTTGTGCCGTTTTCTTTAATCCAAGCAGCTGCTTTGGCTTCTAAGTTACCTCCAATTTCACCAATCATAATGATTCCATGAGTATCAGGATCAGCCATTAACAATTCAACAGCTTCTTTCGTTGTGGTTCCAATAATCGGATCACCTCCGATACCAATTGCTGTAGTAATTCCTAAACCAGCTTTCACAACTTGGTCCGCAGCCTCATAAGTAAGTGTTCCTGATTTTGAAACAATACCAATATTTCCTTTTTTGAAAATAAATCCTGGCATAATTCCAACTTTAGCTTCATCAGCAGTGATAACACCTGGACAATTCGGTCCAATTAAACGGCAATCAAAAGCAGAGATATAATCTTTAGCGCGAATCATATCCGCAACTGGAATTCCTTCTGTAATAGTAATAATTACTTTAATTCCAGCATTAGCAGCTTCCATAATTGCATCCGCTGCGAACGCAGGTGGAACAAAAATGATGGTAACATCTGCTCCAGTTTCTTTAACTGCATCTTCAACAGTGTTGAAAACAGGTCTGTCAAGGTGAGTTTGACCTCCTTTACCTGGGGTAACTCCACCAACTACGTTTGAACCATATTCGATCATTTGTCCAGCGTGGAAGGTTCCTTCACCACCTGTAAAACCTTGAACAATTATTTTTGAATCTTTATTGACTAATACTGACATAAAATTTTTCTTTTGCTTTGCGTGTCCAAATTTATAGTTTTGAATTGTTAAAACAAAGATAATTCTTAGAACATTTTAAGAACTTCACACTTTCATTAATATTCTGTTCGTTTTGCAGGATTAAATCTTTTCAATAAAAGTTGAATTAGATTGAATTGAACTACTTAATTTTGTCTTATGGAATTCATGAATCAAGAAGATACAATTTGTGCTTTGTCAACTGCTGCAGGAGTTGGAGCAATTGCCATAATCCGTTTGTCAGGAAAAGATGCTTTTTCAATTGTACAAAAAATTTTCACAAAAGAGCTTTCAAATTCACCAAGTCATAAGGCACATTTTGGTAGAATTGTCAACGCTAAAAATGAGGTGATTGATGAAGTTTTGGTATCCGTTTTTAAAAATCCTACGTCCTTTACAGGAGAAGATAGTGTTGAAATTGCTTGTCATGGATCTTTATTTATACAAGAAGAAATATTGAATTTATTAGTCGAATCGGGAGCAAGAATGGCTGGTCCAGGAGAGTTTTCTTTACGTGCTTTTATGAATGGTAAAATGGACCTTTCTCAAACAGAGGCAATTGCTGACTTGATTAGTGCTAATTCAAAAGCAGCGCACAAAGTCGCAATGCATCAAATGCGCGGTGGATTCAGCGAAGAGATTAATGAGCTTAGACAAAGTTTAATGGATTTCGCTTCTTTGGTTGAGTTAGAGCTTGACTTTAGTGAAGAGGATGTTGAGTTTGCAGATAGAGAACAACTTAACAATTTGGTTGAGCAAATAGAAGCTAAGACAACGAGTCTGTTGTCTTCTTTTAGATTGGGGAATGTAATTAAAAATGGTGTACCTGTAGCAATAGTTGGGGCTCCTAATGCAGGTAAATCTACTCTTTTAAATGCTTTGCTAAATGAGGAGAAGGCAATAGTTTCGGATATTGCAGGAACCACAAGAGATATAATTGAAGACACCATAATTCTTAATGGTGTCGAGTTCAGGTTTATTGATACTGCTGGTATTCGAGAGACAACTGATGAAATTGAAACGTTAGGAATTGAACGAGCTCATGCACAAATTAAAAGGGCGGCCGTGGTTATTCACTTGATTGATTTAAAAGAAAATGATATTGAATCGATAGAAAAGGAGAAAAAAACGTTCGAAAAGTTAATTGATTTTGAGGAACAAGTCTTGATACCTGTTCTTAACAAAGTAGACGAAGTTGAGGAAGATAAATTTAAAACTATTTCCGGCAGCAATGTGTTTATTGCTGCAAAGACAAAACATAATATTAGCGAATTGATATTAACACTTTCAGCTTCGATTGGAGATTTAGGAGAAGAAAACCAAACCATTGTTACAAATGTTAGGCATTTTGAGATTCTCAAAAAATGTGCGCAATCCCTTCAAAAAGTAAAAGACGGTTTAGAAATGCAAATTCCAGGAGATTTGCTCGCTATGGACATTCGTGAAACCTTGCATTATTTAGGTGAAATTACCGGTCAAATTTCTTCAGATGAGCTGCTTGGTAATATTTTTGCAAATTTCTGCATTGGAAAATAGTGGTGGGCCAGTATTACTTCTCGTCGCACGACTCGTATTCAATTTTTGAAATTGTTAACCTGCTAATTACTTTTTTTTAATTGATAACGCCAAGACTATTACAGGTAATGAAAATCTATTTTTTTTTTCAAGTTTTTATAATCCACATTATAATTGATTCTTTGAATGAGAAATACGTTATTTGCGATTCAACAACTTATTATTTGCGGTGTAATTGGTTCAACGAAATTCGAATAACTTAAAAAAAACTTAACCTAATAAATCAGGAATTAGTTGGTCATTACTTATTTTTAAGACATGATAATTAGATTGTTCTTCATTTGTGCTTTCATTGCAAAGTTAGTGCCTGCAAATAGTCAGGTTAGGGTGGAAGGTGAGATTGGAAAATATCCTATTGCGATGGTTTTTAGTGATCTAAACTACTCAACTGGTGTTGTTAATGGCAGGTATCGCTACAAGAATCAAAATAATTTTTTGGATTTAAAAGGACAAATTTTTGGAGATTGCATGTATTTAGAAGAGCGTTTTAAAAATGAAGTGACCGGTGAGTTTTTTTTAAACCTCGATAGAGATTCAATTACCGGTTATTGGATTTCTGGAAATAGTTCGCATCGAGTGAAATTGGTTACCCGTCCTCTGGATTCCACTTTTTTTAAGGTGAAAACCTTGGAAGAATTTTCGCAAAGTTGCGACATGAATATTGATGGTGGTTATGGCAATCAAAATTATTTTATAAATGATTGGTTCTATAGTAAAGATAGGCCAAGCGTTGAAATGGGGTTCAATGGAGGAACACTCCTTTTAGAGCAAATAGGGGAAGACTCTTTAAAATTTGATGTCAATGTGGTGTGTGGACCAACTTATCATTTTGCATCAGCGAGCGGCATTGCTATTCGGAAAAGCTCCAATTTGTTTCATTCGATCGTTAAAGTGATGGAAGGTGACACCTGTCAAATATGGTTAGAAATTGAAGAGAAAAAAGTGCATGTTTGGGCTTCAGAAACTTCTTTTAGTTGCGGTTTTGGAGCACGGGCCTATTTGGATCATGATTTTATAAAAATCACCAATAAAAGTCGGTTTGATGGAGAAATATGGCTAGAAGATTTAAAACAGATGGCAATTGAATAGTTCTGCCCCCAATTGAAGTGATAGCGCTACTTTATAAACGGTTATTAATGCTTGCTAATAACAACGTGGAGCTTCAGCAAACGTTTGTTTTAGTTAGCAATTATTAGCGTTTAGATAGAAGACTAAAACGGAAAGTGGGATAAGGCAGCCGATTAAAAAAGCAGAATATTAAGAATAAAGGATTGATTTTTTTTGTAATTTAAGTGTGTGGTGTATATTCGCCAAAAAACACAACCAAAAACCTTATTATATATGAACCGAAGATTAAAATTTTCACAAATAAAAAATAGAATCGGTAGTGCCAATAAAACTTTATTGATGCTAGTCTTTCTAGGATTATTAAGTTGTGGTGGAGAGGAAGAATCTAATGAACGAAAAACGGAGGTAGATGATCGTTTAGAAGAATCTATCGCGTTAATTGATAGCTTAGAAGAAAGCACTTTAAAAAGCTTGCCTCAGGTTGAAATACCCGACGGTTACATGATAATTAGTGAGGATGAAGGAGATTTAGATGGGGATGGCATCAATGAAAAAGTGGTAGTATTTGATACGGATAGGGAAGTAGCGCAAGGAAAAGAGCGTGAATTAAGGATTTACTTTAACCAGGATGGTGTTTGGTCTTTGTCACATAAAGCAATAGGACCGGTTTTACCTAGTCAATCGGGTGGAACAATGGGTGATCCATTTGAGAAAATGACAGTGACGGGTGGGGGAATTATCGTAAATCATTTTGGAGGATCTGTGGAAAGATGGTCGTATACTCACGAATTTAGACTGATTGATGATGAATGGAAGTTAGCGATTGCGACTTTGGTCTATTTTTCCAATTGTGATTTTACAGAAACTTACACCTATAACTTGGTTAAATTGAACGGTTATCATTCGAGACAAAAAGAACGATGTGATGAAAATGGAAATGTAACAAAGTCGAAATTTGAGGTAGAAGAAAGCTTAACCATTAAAAAGGCAAGCGTTTTGATGGATGGTTTCGGGCCTGGTAGCACCGAGATTGAGGTAAAAGGAGAGGAAGATTATTATTATTTATAACCGCTATGGAAAGGGCTGTAATGTTAGATATAATATAGATCCGTTATAAAAATAGGTGCCAGGTGTTTTCACATTGCTTAAATGAAAAGAAGAATAAGGAATGAAAGTATCGAATGCTTTTTTTTCGTTTGAATCCAAAAAATGAAATTGATATAATTCGATTGAAGGTTGATTTACTTTTTTAAATTTAAATCCGCGAATAGTAAGTGTTTTGGGACGAATTATCGTGTCACCATAATGGCGATTTGAAAAACTGAGGTTTCCAATTATTAAAGTATCTGAAATGGCTCTATGAAAATATTGGGGTTGAAGATTTTGATGAAGTATGTAGCCCTCAGAATGTAAACTGTCTTCTACTTTACGATAATTATCTTTTAAAATTTTTTGCTGAGTATTGTTTTCACAACCCATGCTTACAAGTAAGGCGATTAATAGAAATAAGCGATTAGATGCTTTCATGCGCTAAATATAGGAAGAAATATTTTATGACTTTATTATGTGCGCATAATATAAATAACTAAATTAGAGGAGAAATAATTACGATAACTAGAAACTAAAATATTATGGCAACAAAAACGTTATTGACAGATATCCTAAACATTGAATATCCCATTATTATGGCTCCAATGTTTTTAGTTTCAAATTCGAAAATGATGATTGAGGCTGGAAAGAGTGGGATTACTGGAGCCGTTCCTGCTTTGAATTACAGAACAGACGAGGCTTTTAGAGCAGCCATTAAAGAAGTTCGTAATGCAACTACCGCACCTATTGGAGTTAATTTGATTGTCAATAAATCTAACCCTAAATTAGATAAACAATTAGAAACTTGTTTGGAAATGGGCGTCGATTATATCATTACTTCTTTGGGGAATCCTAAAAGTGTTATTAATGCTTGTAAACCTAAAGGAATTAAAGTTTTTTGTGATGTGGTAGATCTTCAATACGCTAAAAAAGTAGAATCTTTAGGAGCCGATGCAATTATCGCTGTGAATAAAGAAGCGGGTGGTCATGCTGGGCCAATGTCGCGTGAAGAGTTAATCCCACTTTTAGCACGAGAATGTACTATTCCTATTATTTCAGCCGGTGGAGTAGGGAATGCTGAAGATTTAAATAGAGTTATAGCATTAGGAGCTTGTGGAGCTTCAGTAGGAAGTGTATTTATTGCTAGTAAGGAAGCAGATGTTTCGGAAGAATATAAACAAGCGTGTGTAGATTATGGGGCAAAAGATATTGTGATGAGTACGAAAGTTTCAGGAACACCTTGTACAGTTATCAATACACCTTACGTACAAAAAATTGGAACCAAACAAAATTGGTTCGAACGCCTGCTAAGTAAGAATAAACGATTGAAAAAATGGGTGAAAATGCTGACCTTTGTAAAGGGCATGAAAGCTTTAGAAAAATCAGCTTTTAGCGCAACTTATAAAACAGTTTGGTGTGCGGGACCAACGATTGAATATGTAAAATCAATTCGGCCGATTAAAGAAATTGTAGCAAGTTTAACCGAACCGAATTAATAGTTAAAATCACTATTGTTTAATTCCAATAAATTCGGCTTCATTTTCGTCTTTATTGTAGGTGAATTTTAATTTTTTCTCATCTCCGATGTAGATAAAATTAACCAAACTTTCATCACTTTTAGTTACTTCTTCGATATTCACGCCATCCGCCGTTACTAGTACGGTAAATGTTTCAAAATCATTTCCTTCTACTTTTATTTTATTGTCACTTTCAGAGGTAACTTTAACGAAATAACCACTTGAGGTTAACGTGTCATGCTCCAAGTATGTTCCTTCAAATGAGCCTCTATACTCACCGGTCATTGTAACCGCCGGTTTCTTATCTTTATTGCAGCTTGCTGTTAATGCTATAATTCCTAATCCAAGAATCGTTAGCGTACCAAATAGTTTATTTTTCATATTTCATTCATTTCAAGGTTAAAAATAGTAAAAAGGGTTGAAAATACTTTCGCTCAAATATAAATTAAAACTTAACAATAAATCTTAAATTTATTCTTCTTCCAGTTAAATGGTTAGGGATAGCGTAATAACGACCAGCAATATCTTGGAGCCATTGGTATGAAATTATATTGTTTACGCCTAATAGATTAAAAACATCCAGACTCAATGTCATTTGCTCAAAATGTTTTAATACTCTTTTGTTTTTATAGTCTTCTAGTTTTTCAGGATTAATGATATCATACATAAACCCAAGGTCCAACCGCAAATACGATTTAGTTCTTAAAATATCTTTGTATCGCTCATAAGTCGGTGGTCCATAGGGCAATTTTGTTCCCATAATTAGATTCGCAGAGACTCTTAGGTTATCAAACCCTTTGATGCTTGTGTTCTCTGGCATTCGATCTTGGAAGAACAATGAAAATGTTAATCGCTGATCCGTCGGTCGCGGAATGTAACCTGGTTCTTGATAGATTGAATCCGTTGGAATATTGTTAAAAGTATACCCTGGCGAAATGGTATCATTATCCGAATTTAAGTAGATGTAATATGAATCATTTAAGATGTCTTCTTCTGTCTTTAGATATCCTATTCTAAAAAACGATTCAACACCCGGAACAAATTGCCCGTTTACCTTTGCATCAACACCGTAAGCGTATGCCACTGCACTATTTTCTCCATAGTATCTAATTCTTACATTGTCAATTTCGTAAGGAACGATATCCCACATGTATTTATAATATGCTTCGGAAATAAATTTAAATTCTCTACCCCATAAATTGAAGAAAACATCTGCGCCAATTACATTGTGCCAAGATTTTTGTGCGACAACTTCTGAATTCAATTCGCCATTTATACCACGCATCGTTCTATAAAGCGGTGGCTGATAATACAAACCACTTGCTGCACGATATTTCACATAACGGCGCTTCAAAGTACTGTCGTTAGCTATAAAATAGGATCTTGGCGTATAAGTAATATTAGCGCGTGGTGTTACCCAATATTCATCACTTAAAGTACGATATCCAGCTCTTGTTCCTAAGGTCAACGCCAGTTTGGAAGGACTTTTTGCAATCGTGTCTTGATAAATAATATCGTACTGACTTGAGTCTGTTTTAATGCTACGTTTTAAATTTAAAATTTTGGATTTATATTTTACAATTCCATAGGTGTATTGGAGATGTCCGCTGGCTCTGTATGTTTCAACATAATTATCTTGTTTTATCAATTCTTTCAGTTCCACGACTTCACTTGAACCTTGTGGAATAGAATATCCAGCTGAGTCAATTAAGCTCCATTCGCTCAAGTGATCTGAAAAGGATTCGAATTGTAATTTGCCTCCCCAATATAAATCCGATGTTCTTAATTTTGTCCTTGCCGAGTCTGTTTTTGAAATGAAATTATAGCTACCGTTGTGGTAAACATTTCCAATCCAAACATCTAAATTGTTTCTGGCATGATCTAATAAGCCGCCGACTCCTACATTGCTAGTAGAATCTCCAAATTCTTCTTTCGAGGGATCAGTTTCCAGTTCGTTAATCCAATACTCGGCCAAAATATCAAAATTTTCACTTTCAACCGATCGAAATACAGACGTTACAAATGATGTTTTAAGAGTACCTTTTCCTTTCCTTTTTTTACTCGATTCAAATCCAGTTGCCGCCGTAATTGTTTGAAATTTTGTTTCCTCTTGACCTTCATAAAAAACTCGTAATTGATAAGCTTCATTCACTGTTCCCCATGAGGTTGTTCTTGTCTTTGGTTCAAATTGATAGTTGTTCGTAGAAAAATGACCAAGTGCAAACCACTTTGCGTAATTATTCTCATTGTCATAGTTGAGATAAAAATTCGTTAAAAATTGATAATCAAAAAAGGTCGGATTATAATCACCTTGCGTAGGTAAACTGTTTAATAAGTATGAATTAGCACGATAACGTGCCCCCGTGATAAAGCTACCTCTAAAACCGCCATAAGTTCCTTCAATATGCGCGCTGCCTCCCATGAAACTGAGTTGTGCGGAACCACCATATTTGACAGGGTCTCGGTATTTTATGTCGAGTACAGAACTTAATTTGTCTCCGTAATACGAATCAAAACCTCCAGCCGAAAAACTAATATTTTCAACGAACGCCGGATTGATAAAACTTAGTCCTTCCTGTTGCCCCGATCTGGCTAAAAATGGTCGATAAATTTGAATGCCATTTACGTAAATTAAATTTTCATCATAATTCCCACCTCGAACATTATAATTTGCGGTCAATTCATTATTTGAGTTTACCCCTAAACCTCCTGTTTTTATAATATCTTCAAAATTTCCAGTGGTACTTGAAATTCTTGAATATTCGATTGGTGGAAATTGATCAATAAATTCCCTTGGCCTAGTCGTTTCAACGGTAACTCGTCCAAGCACATTGTTGTACAGGGTAATTTTTAACCCACTTACATCAAAGCTCGCAACTTTTATTTCTTCTTTGTGGTTTTGATTGAAATAATTGAACTTGAATTTATAGGTTTCGTTACCCTCAACTTGCAGTGTAAAAAAGCCATTATCATTCGAATAATAAGTCTGTTTATCGCCTTCTACTTTAATCTTTACTTTACTTAAAGGTTTTCCGTCCTCATCAAAAACCTTTCCCGAGATTGTTACCAATTGACTAAAAGAGCCAAATTGTATAATCAATAGAGCAAAGAGAAGTAAATATTTTTTCCAATTATTCAAAACGTGCCAAAATTAAAAATTCAGTCTGAACCAAAACGTAAATCGCTAAATATTATTTTAAATCCTTGCCAATTTCAAATTAAGAAGCTTATTAAGTTGAAATTCATCATCCCTTATGATGGCATCATTAAGGAAGAGATACTCACGGAATAATGTTGATATTCTGTTCATTTCTATCGTAATAGAAAGCATTAAAAACTCTATTTTTGTTTAAAGCGTTTTTTTAGAGGAAGTATGGAAGAAAATAAAACAAATTATACCGAAGATAATATTCGATCATTAGACTGGAAAGAGCATATCCGAATGCGTCCAGGCATGTACATTGGTAAATTAGGTGATGGAGCGGCTGCAGATGATGGGATTTATGTATTAATGAAAGAAATTGTTGACAATTCCATTGATGAATTTGTCATGGGGAATGGAAAACGTATCGATATAAAAATAAAAGATGGCGTAGCCACAGTGCGGGATTACGGCCGAGGGATTCCTTTGGGGAAAGTAGTGGATTGTGTTTCGAAAATTAATACTGGTGGGAAATATGACTCAAAAGCATTTAAAAAATCGGTCGGTTTAAATGGTGTTGGTACAAAAGCTGTAAACGCATTAAGTGAACGATTTACCGTTAGTTCTGTTCGTGATGGGGAGAAAAAGACTGCTTATTTTGAAAGAGGGAATTTAATCGACGACAAAGCAGTGGAGCCTTCTACTGAACGAAATGGAACTTATATTCAATTCGCACCGGATTTAGATATTTTTAAGAATTACAATTACAAGATCCCTTACCTTCAAAAATTATTTTGGAACTATTGTTATTTAAATAGAGGTTTAGCCATTTATTTCAATGGGGAGAAAATGGTGTCTGAAAACGGTTTAAAGGACTTACTTGAAGACAATATGGAGAGCGATCCGCTTTATCCTATAATTCACTTAGAAGGAGAAGATATTGAAGTTGCAATAACACATATTCGGTCTTACGGCGAAAATTACTATTCTTTTGTAAATGGACAACATACTACACAAGGTGGAACGCATTTGACTGAGTTTCGAGCAGCCGCTGCAAAGGTGATTCGAGATTTTTATGGTAAAAATTATGATGCCGTAGATATTCGTCAATCAATAGTAGCTGCAGTCGCTGTAAAGGTGATGGAACCCGTTTTTGAGTCTCAAACTAAAACTAAATTAGGTTCTCAGGAAATCGCCCCAGGTGGAAAGTCAATGCGTGCATTCATGAATGACTTTCTGAAAGAGAAACTGGACAATTATTTGCATCGTAATACGGAAACGGCTGAAATACTCGAGAAAAAAATCAAACAATCCGAAAAGGAGCGAAAAGAATTATCTGGAATACGTAAGCTAGCTAGAGATAGGGCTAAAAAGGCAAGTTTACATAATAAAAAATTGAGGGATTGTCGATTACATTACAATGACAAATCGAAGAATGAGTTGAATGATCAGACAACGTTATTCATTACGGAGGGAGATTCTGCTTCCGGTTCTATTACAAAATCGAGAAGAGTGGATACTCAGGCTGTTTTTAGTTTAAGAGGTAAGCCGTTAAATAGTTTTGGTTTAACTAAAAAAGTGGTTTACGAAAACGAAGAATTTAATTTATTACAGGCCGCTTTGAATATTGAAGATGGTATTGATGATTTACGGTATAAGAATATTGTGATAGCAACTGATGCCGATGTAGACGGTATGCACATTCGTCTATTACTACTAACGTTTTTTCTTCAGTTTTTTCCAGATTTAGTTCGTAATGGGCATGTTTTTATTCTGCAAACACCTTTGTTCCGAGTGCGAAATAAAAAAGAAACCTATTACTGTTACACCGATGAAGAACGAATAGAGGCGATAGAGGCGTGTGGGAAATCAGCTGAAATAACACGATTTAAAGGGTTAGGGGAAATCTCTCCAGACGAATTCAAAAACTTTATTGGAGAAGATATGCGACTTGATCCAGTTTTGATTGGGAAGGATGCTAAAATCGAAGATGTGTTAACTTTTTATATGGGAAAAAATACTCAAGATCGTCAAGAATTCATTATAGATAATCTTAAGCTCGATGATGCAGTTGCCTAAACGGATTAATCAGTATATCATACAGTTGAAATGAATTTGAAATCACGATAGTTATAAATTACTAAATTCAATAATTAACAAAACTTGGAAATGTATTTATATCGTATTTTATTAACTGTTTTACTCACGTTTTGGATAAGTAATATACAAGCTCAAGACAAAGGAGTGGTTCGATTTTTTGTTGAAGTTGATAACGGATATTTTGAAATTGAAATAAATGACACTTTACTGCTAAAGAGGTATAAAGATACACTACCAGCAGGCGTCTATGAAGCAAAAGTATGGTCGCCCGGTTATGTTCTAAAACGCTTTACATTCGAGGTATTACCTGGTCAAACAACAGAAAAACATATTGAGATGGCCAAGAATAATGATTTCATACAGTATGAATTGGATTATTCGAAATATAGAAATCAATTTCACAAACACCTAACAATTCCAGCATCGATTACATTGGCTAGCGCACTGTCAACTGGGGTTTTTATGGTGAACGCTTATTCGTCGAAAAAGAAAATCAATTCGGATTTGCTGCTCTATAATAAATCACCATACACACTAGAAATTGATGATCTCAAAAATAATGTTGCCACAAACAATAAAAAATACAATAGGCAACGCATTGGTTTTTATATTAATTCGGGTTTAACTCTAGCACTTTTGGGAGGTACAATTTGGTCATATAGTAAATTTAAAAAAACGTATAAAGAGCCGACCTATTCAAAAAAAAGTCCTTTTGAAGATAAATACTCGTTAAATATCAATCCTTTAGGATGTTCATTTGCAATTCATTTATAATGGGTAGATTTAATTACATATTGCTTTTAATGGCTTTTATTTTATTGGGGTGCTTCAAAAAATTTGAAGAAGTTGATACTCTCAATACTAATATTTTTGATCGAGACTATATCGGTGAGAAATGGTTTGTCATTGATGAGACTTTGCTATACACTAATGAAATTGGACAAAATAAAGCCAGGGCTAAAGTTGTTATTCCTGAAGAGCATGTACCAGAATTAAAACCAAGTAATATTACTTTACAGTTAAAGGGAAAATCAATAGATACCAAATTAATTGATTTTCCACAGGCGATCAATGGAGATTATGAAGGCTTCATTGACTTACCTTATGTTGGCGCAGATTCAACCTACTGTTTTGAGTTAGGAATTTACGTTGTAGAAGAAAATAGCGCCATCAATTCTTTTGAAGAATGTTATTCTATCGAACCATGATTTTCTCTATTACTTAATGGTCTTTTTTCTGCAGGAAACTAATTTAAAATCTGAATGTTAATAACTCCCTAAAAATAGTGCAAAAACATCTCTAAGTTCTGATTATTTTTGTTAATCGCAGAAAGTTAATCTATGTCAGAAGAGAATCAAGAACCAGAAGAAGAACAAAATAATGACGCATTTTCGTCAGACTCGGAAGGAATTGAGCGAGATGACAATGGCGATCAAATCATTCCCTTATCAGGAATGTATAAAGATTGGTTTTTAGATTATGCATCGTATGTAATTCTTGAAAGAGCAGTACCCGCGTTAACAGATGGACTAAAACCTGTTCAACGTAGAATCCTTCATTCCATGAAAGAAATGGATGATGGTAGATATAACAAGGTTGCTAACATTATTGGTAATACCATGAAGTATCACCCTCATGGGGATGCTTCTATAGGCGATGCTTTAGTCCAAATGGGACAAAAAGATTTACTAATTGACATGCAAGGAAACTGGGGAAACACTTTAACCGGTGATTCTGCAGCGGCACCAAGATATATTGAAGCTAGACTTTCTAAGTTCGCAAGCCACGTTGTGTTTAACCCAAAAACAACGAAATGGATTCCTTCTTATGATGGTAGGAATAATGAGCCAGTTATGCTACCAGTGAAGTTTCCGCTCTTATTAGCACAAGGAGCAGAGGGTATAGCGGTTGGAATGGCATGCAAGATTCTTCCTCATAATTTTAATGAACTAATTGATGCGTCAATTGATGTATTAAGAGGGAAAAGCGTAAATATTTTGCCCGATTTTCAAAATGGTGGACTAGCTGATTTTTCTGGATACAATGAAGGATTAAGAGGTGGAAAGGTTAGAGTAAGAGCCAAAATTGAAAAAGTCGACTCCAAAACCTTAAAAATTGTTGAGATTCCATTTGGTACAACAACTTCTTCTTTGATTGATTCAATATTAAAGGCAAACGATAAAGGTAAAATTAAAATTAAAAGGGTTGAAGATAATACCGCCGCTGAAGTTGAAATCATGGTTTATCTTGCGACTGGTGTGTCACCTGATAAGTCAATAGATGCTTTGTATGCGTTTACGAATTGCGAAATGTCTATTTCACCAAATAGTTCGGTGATTTTAGATGATAAACCTCACTTTTTAAGTGTCAATGAGATTTTAAAAATCAATACTAACGATACCGTTCAATTATTAAAATTGGAATTGGAGATTCGTTTGAATGAATTATTAGAATCTTGGCACTTCGCTTCACTTGAGAAAATATTTATAGAGAATAAAATTTATATCGAATTTGACGGAAAAACATATGATGAAGCAATTGATGTTACCCACAAATTACTAAAACCCCATATCAAGCATTTACGTCGAGAGGTGACAGATGATGACGTAAAGAAACTTCTAGAAATTAGAATGCGCCGTATCACTAAACATGATGCGGACAAGGCTGATAATCACATTGCTTCCTTAGAGGATGAAATGGCAGAAATTCGAGAGAATTTGGCTAACCTAATCGAGTTCGCAATCGATTATTTTAAAGATTTAAAAAAGAAGTTTGGAGAAGGAAAAGAACGAAAGACTGAAATTAAAGCATTTGATACGATATCTGCGAAAAAGGTAGTAGTAGCAAATAAAAAATTGTATGTTGATAAGAAAGAAGGATTTATCGGTTACAACTTGAAAAAAGCTGAATACATTGCGGATTGTAGTGATTTAGATGATGTGATTATCTTTTTTAAATCGGGTAAATTTATGGTTACACGAATTGCAGATAAGAAATTCGTTGGTAAAAACATCATGTACTGCGGAATATGGAAAAAAGGAGATGTTCGTACAATTTATCATCTAATATACCGCGATGGCCCAGAAGGTGGACCAACCTATATGAAAAGGTTCGCTGTCAAGAGCGTAACAAGAGATAAGGAATACCCAATTACTAAAAACACCAAAGGTTCTAAAGTTTATTACTTTTCTGTTCATCCGAATGGCGAGCGAGAAATTGTGAATGTTCAATTAAGGCCACGTCCTCATTTAAAAAGAGTCAGATTTGATATTGACTTTGGAGAATTAATTATTAAAGGTCGTGGAGCAGGCGGAAATATTGCAACAAAAGAAATTGTATCCAAAATTGTTCAAAAAGAAGTTGGAGAATCAACTCTTGCTGCACGAAAAATATGGTGGGATGACACTGTAAGTCGTCTAAATGTTGAAGGGCGCGGAAAATTCTTAGGTTCTTTTAAAGGAGATGATAAGCTATTAACCCTATATAATTCTGGGGAGTTACGCTTAACGAATTTTGATATTTCCAATCGTTTCGCCGATGATTTAATTCATATTGAAAAATGGCACCCTGATCATCCGATTAGCACAATTTATTATGATGGTGAAAAAGAGCTGTATTTTGTCAAACGCTTCTTAGTTGATATAAAATCGGATAAAAAAACGTCCTTTATTTCAGAAGCTGAAAACTCGAGGTTAGAAGTCGTTTCAACAGCTTATCAACCAATGGCTAAAATCGTTTACAATAAACGATTAAAAGAGACGAAGAACTTGCCGGATAAGGAAGTGAATTTAAATGAATTCATTGATGTTAAAGGTATGAAAACTCAAGGTAATCAGTTAACAAAACTGAAAGTAAAAGAGATAGAGTTGATGCACCCAATAGAAGGAGATCAACCTTGGCCAAAACCAGAAGTTAAAGAAAAGGTTGAAACGGACGAACCTGTCGACACAGGTGTAGCAGATGACAGTCCAGTTGAAATGGAATGGGATATCAATGAAGAAAAAAAGACAAAAAAATCAAAACCTATTAAAGATGACGAAGACGATAGTCAAGGAAGTCTTTTCTAGTATTTTTTTGTTCACATCTTTATTCTTGATAAATGGATGCAGCCAAGACCATTCAAGGGTTTTTTCCGAAACTTATAACGGTGTTGGTTCAAATAGCAAAAGTTCTAGAGCTGTTCAGATTAAAAATAAAACCATTGTAATGGGAGGTTTGGAAGGTTACTTTTCCGTTTTCAAAATTGAGAATTGTCAATTAATTACAGGAGAGTCATCCAAAATTAGAGGAGTAGAAGATATCAGGGATTTAGAAATTTTGGACGAAAAATCAATTCTTTTCATGAATGCAGGGAATCAAGGTAAGATCTACAAATATGATGGTAGAGTTAACAAAATTGTTGTAGATACAGCTAACGTTTTCTGGGATGGCTTCGCGTTTTGGGATCAGCAGAATGGGATTGTTTATGGTGATCCTGTATCAGATAGATTCATGTTAGCAAGAACAAGTGATGGTGGTAGTAATTGGACTTATATAAATGGACCGAAAGTATTGAAAAATGAAGCGGGGTTTGCTGCTTCTGGTTCAGGAATTGTAACAGTTTCGGATTCTATCGTATATTTTGCAAGTGGATTAGGTGAAACAGCTCGATTGTTTTTTAGCAAAGATCGTGGCGACTCATGGAAATCTATAGAGACTCCTGTGCGTTCTGGCGATGAAAGTTTTGGTATATATTCAATAGATTTTTGGAATGATTCTACAGGAATGATAATCGGTGGAAGTTATCAAGATTCTACCTACAATAAGAAAATTTGTTATTTCACTGATGATTATGGAAAATCCTGGAAAAATAGATCCAAAGGATTAGCCGGGTATTGTTCGAACATCCATTCAAATAATGACGGTTCGCTAATCGTTGCAACAGGAAGAAATGGAACTTTTTATTCCCAAAATCAAGGGAAAGAATGGATACGCCTAACCATTGAAGGTTATTATACGTGTTCTATTTCAGAAACAAATATGATTTTAACAGGAAAAGGCGGGAAAATTGCTTTCTATCAATTAATTAAATGATGTTAACTGAATTAATTTTAACTTTGCAGTTTATATAAAAAAAATGAACAGAAATAGCTTTTACATCTTTCTGATTTTGCTTTTTTGCTTTAAGTATACTAAAGCACAATATGATCTTTCCGCAACTTGGAACGCTTATGAAGAGGGGACTTACATAGAAGACTCTCCGTTTAATGGATCGTTTACCATTATTAACGAAGGTGATTATACAATTCCTGAGAATGACACCATATGGTACGGATATATAATTGATGATTTATCTTATGATATCGGATTAAATGTTGGATATTATACCGGAATGATTCTTACCGAACCCCTAAATTCTGGAGAAGAAATTGTAATAGGAAATGTTTTTGAATGGCCCTTATGGGGCTCTGGTAAAGTTATTGACGTTTGTGCAGTAGTGTATGGGGTAGGAATAGAGTCATATTTGGTAGATTTCTATACTGGTGACTATAATTCATTCAATAATAAAACTTGTCTTACAGCTGTTTTACCTGATTATACAACTTCTCTTGAAGAGGTTTCAATAGAATCTGTTGAAATGATTAATTTCGAAAATAGAATCAAACTTTCTTCAAATGATCATGAATCGTTAGGTCTCGTTAATATTGAGGTTTATGATTTGCAAGGTAAATCAATTGTTAAAACCGAATTAATGGTTCAAAACTCTGTCCTTTGGTACGAAATTCCGACTTCAACCAAAGGGTTGTACATTGTGAGTATAAGTGTTAATGGTCGAACATTTACGTCAAAGTTAGTTTTCTGATTTTTTATGTTTTGGACAATAACTAAAAAATCACATTTTAGTGTTAATAAATTGCTACATTTTTAACACCTTTTCCCTCTTATAATTAAAAACGCCCAAAGAATTCCGCTTTTTTTTTACTACATTTGGTTCATTAATAATTTTATAAAAAACAAGTATGAAAAAAATTTACACTTTAATTGCTGCTACAGCAATGGTTTTCTCTGCAGGTGCACAAAATGATTGGGCTGCTAACTTAATTACCCCAACTTCAGGTTCTACTTCAACTTCAGATCCTTTAATGATCGATTTCGAAGCTGAGAACATGAGTGATAATACTTATTCTGCTGGAGATACTTTATGGTTCAGCCTTGGAATTGAAGGTTCTATTGTAGGTTTAGATTTAGCTGCTGGTGGTGTTAATGGATACATCCTTGCTGATGATATCGCTCCAGGAGGTACATTCACTGTTCCTACTGTTGGAATTGATTGGGTTGGTGTTGACGCTGCAACTTCTTATGAAATTTGTGTGGTTGTTTACGGAATCGGAATCGCTTCTTTCTCAGGAGATGGTGAGACAATCGAAGATATTATTGTTGGTGATGATGATACTTCAAACAACTTAGATTGTTTTACTGCTGAATTACCAGTTCACACAGGTGTTGAAGAGTTAGGATTATCACTTTCTCAAGTTTACACTTCAGGAGATGAATTAGTAATTGTAAACGAAGGAACAAACGGTTCAGAAATGGCAAATGTTTCTATCATTAACATGAACGGTCAAACTGTTCAAACTGAAAATTTAGTAATGGCTCAAGGAACTTCTTCAGTTGCTATTAATGATTTAGCTCCTGGAATCTATGTTGTTGCTATCGAAGTTGATGGTATTGTTGAAAGCAAAAAAGTTGCTATCCAATAACAGCAAACAATTTTAAAATTAAAAACCCAGTCACTTGTGACTGGGTTTTTTTATGAACCTATTTTCTTGTTAGTTTAGAACAATAGAAGATGTATGAATGGATTGCCCATCAGTATATCGGATATAATAACTTCCCTTTGCATATAACGTTAAATCGATTGTATTCGATTCATTCAAAACACCGTGCATTAATAGTCTTCCGTATTGATCGAATAACTCATAATTTAAAGTGTTTGGACTATTGTGGTTAACTTGAATTTTACCGTTGGTAGGATTTGGATAAACATCTAAGTCAAAAGAATCATTGTCATTGATAGAAGCGGTTTCACATATTATTTCATTTAAATATTCCCAAATCTTATCATTTAGAATTGTAGGTACCAAACTTTCAATACCTCCGGGTTCCTCTCCCATACGAACGACAATTAAGTTTTGAGAAGGAACAATATTTAATATTTGACCATTTTTTCCTAGTGCAGAAATCATATCATCAGGTGCATTTGGCGCAATTGGACCGTCAAATACCACTTCGGTTTGTGGAATCATAAAAGACTCTTTACCATTTAGCCACCATAGATAACCATAAGACTTATTCAGTTCTTGGCTGGTGTTGGTCATCTCATCTACATAACCTGAATTAATAACCTCAGAATCTTCCCATGTCCCATTATTATTAATGAGTATACCGAATCTAGCCATGTCTCTAGGTACACTAAAATATACATTATTATAACCAAGTGGTATAAATAATCCATCCATTCCAGTTATAGCCTCCAATTTCAAGTTAGCATAAAGGTTTAAACTTAATCCTGTAGCAGAATTCAAAACTTCATCCAATAGAGTATAGGGAGCGTTGTGGTAAGACCATCTAGTTCCCGGATCAGCTAAATAAGTTAAACATTCTGGATCAGTACAATCCAAATCATCTGAATCGTTCAATCCCGTTGTCATTGTCAGTTGATGATAAATTGTAATCATTTCTTCTTCTTCTAATGAAAGATCCGTCCATCCAGCCCCCAGATAATCCGTACTTTTATCACTTAACGTTAAATCTCCTTCTTGCTCAGCAATACCAACTAAACTAGCTGTTATACATTTACCTGCGGATGCCCAATACCAAAGGCTGTCTGAATGAAATCCTTCGTAATATTCTTCAAAAACCATTTTCCCATCTTTAAGAATGAGAAACGCTTTTGTATTTTTCTCTTGAAGATAATCACGCAAGGGTTCAAATCCTTCCGTGCACCAGCCCAAGTCAGAAGGGGTTATTGTTTCCCATTCTTCCGAATCGATAGGCGGAAAATAGTATGATTGAGAAAACCCCATCGTCATGCTCAAATAAAAACAAGTAAAAAGTGTTCGCATAAAATTTTCAGTTTTAATCCTTTGACTGTTAAATATAAAATAAGTTTAATTTCCATCCCAACAATTCATTCCAATTGTCTAAATTCGAACATATGGATATGGGTATGAAAAACATTGGTCATTCAATGATATTTTTATTCTTTGTTATATTATTTTTCTCCTGTAAAAATGATCAGAAGAATATGACTGATCAAACCATGAATAATAAAGCGCCAATTCTTTCAAAAAAAGGACTTATTTTTAACTGGAAAGATTCATTTTCCGAATCAGAAAAAGAAAAATTAGAAACATGGATAAAAACCGTTTACAGTGCCACAGAAAATACGCTTGGAAGGTATCCTTTTGAAGTACATGTAAACTTTTTAAGATCAGATCAAGGTTCAACACCTGTTTCTTTTGGTTTAGCTAGTCGAAAGAATAAGAAAAGTAGCATTAAACTATATGTTAATCCAAATGCGACACTAGAAGAATTAAAACAAGATTGGACAGCGCCGCATGAATTTAGTCATTTAGCAATGCCATTTATTGGAAAACAAGATAAGTGGTTCACAGAAGGTTTTGCGACCTATTTGAGTCGAAAAATACTCATGAATATGGGATATATCACTGAGAAGTCATTTGATTCGTTGTACAGAGCTAAAATAAAAGAAACTCAACCGTATTATGAATCTACAACGAAAACCTTTATTGAAGTTTCAGATAGTTTAATGACGCATCATAAATACAGTTCATTTTATTGGGGTGGCACTAGTTTCTTTTTAACCTTAGATAATCGTTTAAAGAAACAAAACAAACCTGAGTTTATTGATATACTAAAAACTTATCAAAAGTGTTGTAGGTTTAAGGATCGCAACTTAAATCAGGTAGTTCATTCATTTGACCATATCATTCAAAAACCTATTGTTCAGCAATTGCTTGAAGAGTATCAAACGAAAACTTCTCGTTCGGTCATGTTGGAATACTTCTCTTTTTAAAAGATTTAATCTTAATATATAGTCGAAAATCGATATTTTCACTATTTTTTATTGAACTTAAACGATTGATTATGCCAAAAATGACAGTTTTACGCACAATACACATTGATGCGAAACCAATTGATATATTTCCAAAAATCAATAATCTAGGGGAATGGGGGAGTTGGTCGCCATGGATGATATTAGAAGATGGTGTTAAAGTAGAGGTAAAGGATAATGGAAAATTTCAAAGTTGGGAGGGGAATAGGATAGGTTCTGGTACCATGCAGATTACCAATGAAATTGAGGATAAACAAGTAGATATTGACTTAACTTTTCTCAAGCCTTACAAATCGAAAGCAAAGGTGAGTTTAATGCTAACCGAACAACATGACGGGACTTCGGTAGCCTGGAAAATGGAAAGTAGCTTACCATTTTTTATGTTCTGGATGAAAAAAGCAATGTCGGCTTTCATTGGAATGGATTTTGAAAGAGGTCTTAAACTCTTAAAAGAATATGTAGAAGTAGGTCACGTAAATTCGAAACTCGATATACTTGGTAAGCAACAGTTTGAAGGCGAAAATTTTATTGGCTTAAAAGGGTCTGCAAGTATTGATAATATGGGAGAGGATATGTCTCAAAACATTGAAAAATTGATGCGTTATATTCATGAACAAAATATCAAACCAGCAGGGGAGGTTGTTTCTGTGTACCATAAATGGGATATTAAAAATAGACAAGTGGGATATGCCGTTGGAGTAATTGTAGACAGCAAAACTGAAATTGACGCACCATTCTATATTGGAGAATTGCCAAAATCTACTTTACATACTGTTCGCCATACTGGACCTTATGATCATTTGGGAAATGCATGGACATTACAACAAATGATGAGTAGAAACAAAGAATTTAAAGCGGATAAAAAGTACTTTCCATTCGAGCGATACATGAATGACCCATCGCAGGTTTCTAAAGAAGAACTAATCACAGAAATCTCTTTTGGTACTAGGTAAGTTAAAGAATCGATTCTCCGTTTAAATCCGTTGTAAGCACTTCGCTCATATAATCGAAAAAAGGGAGAATCGTTTTATATACTTCTACAACTTTACTACTGAAATCAGGCGACATGACCTCTTCATCCGTGAATTGGTGCATTACATAGAATTGTTTTTTACGAATCAAATCAATAGCATCGTGGTCTGCACTGAATCCTCTAGGAGCAGTTTTTACCTCTTCTCCAAGTAATGATCCAAAAACATGAGAGAATTTAGGCTCATTGATGATTTGTCTGAGAGGTGTTGCATCCATCTCTAATTCTTCACGAATTCTTTTTAAATCTTTAGGATTTGGGCCATAAAATCCGCCACCGGCAATAGAGGCTCCAGGCTGGATGTTTAAAAAATACCCACCTCTTAAAGCAGGTGTTGCTCGTTTAAAACTACCCGCAAAACGAGGCTTAAAGGGAGTCTTATCCTTTGAAAAACGAATATCCCTATAAATTCGCATCAACTTATGACTTTCTATTTGATCTTGTTTGGCTAATTGATCGTGCACGTCTTGAAAGAGATTCTTAACTTCTGCATGATATTGAAGATAACTCGCTTTGTTTTTGTTAAACCAATCACGATTATTGTTTTTTTCTAGTTTAGAAAGGTAAATGAATAATTCTTTTGTAATCATAGTTCTTCAATATGATATTTATCTTTGTAAAATCAAAGTTTTAAAGAAATATTCTTGTGACTTAAATAGATGTATAACGTTATTCAAATGGAACTACTCTCTGACAAACTACTTTTTGTGCGATATTTATTGTTTTTAACTTTCTTTTTAGTTCATAATTTCCACGGTAATGCCCAAAAGGATACCGTCTATTTTTCACAGGAAATGAACATTGTCCCATCATCGGAATTAGCGGAATATTATATTATCATTCCGCAGTCAAAAAAAGAATTGACTGTTGAAATAATAAGTTTGAATTCATTAAAAAAATGCGGAGGAATCGAATTAACCAAAAATAAACTCAGTGGTCCTTTTGAAGTTTATCATGATAATGGAGCAAAATATCAATCAGGATCTTTAAAAAAAGGAAAACTAGATGGATGGATTGAATTTTACGATATTGGAAATGAGTTTCAACGAGCCGAATTTTACCATCCTAGAAAGGGAATGCTTGCACAGTACTATTTCAGCGAGTCAGGTAAAAAGGTTTATTCAATAGCCAAACGAATGTCACGATTTGGACATAAATACAACGATGTGAAAGCATCAAATAAGCTTGGTAACTACATTAATTCAAATTTAGAAATACCTAATGTTGCTAATGATATTGGTGACCCAACTGTTATGGTCTCTTTTCTTATTAACCCTAAAGGTGAAGTAGAAGAGGTAAAAATTTCTAATTCAATTCACCCAGATTTAGATCAAGCTGCTGTTCGCGTTATTGAAGAAATGCCCAATTGGTTCCCGGCAAAACATCAGGGCAAATATGTCTATTCAGAATTTTCAGTGTCCATTCGCTTTTGATTCAGATTCAAACGAAAAACAGTTTTGTTCAGAACTTATTCATTTTTTTTAGGGATTAGGATTTAAATGCCCTAACTTTGTAAAGTCTTGCAGGGTTAAGACAGTCGTTATTGTTTCTAGCAAATCTTTGATTGAAGTGGGGTGTGCGCTTCCTAATTCAAGTCTTTCTTTTAACACAATAGCAACCGCTCCGTGTAATAGACTGAATTATTAATGAAAATATTTTAATGGGAAGATCAAACGAAACATTTAACAAAAAAGAAAAAGAGAAGAAAAAAATCCAAAAGCGTAAGGAGAAACAAGCAAAGAAAGAAGCCAGAAAAGAAAAATCGGGAGGCAATAGCCTTGACGATATGATTGCTTACGTTGATGAAAATGGAATGATTACAGATACTCCACCGGATCCAACAAAAAAGAAGAAAGAAATTGATGCTTCAAATATAGTCCTTGGAGTTCCTAAAAAAAAGGATATTGAAGAGGATCCAATCCATCAAGGTAAAGTAAGCTTTTTTAATGATGAGAAAGGTTATGGCTTTATAAAAGATTCTAATTCGCAAGAAAGTTACTTTGTGCACGTCAATAATACAAACGAACCGATTGCAGAAGGTGATAAAGTTAGCTTTGAGATAGAATCAGGACCTAAAGGATTTGTTGCTGTCAAGGTTGATAAGGCTTAATGATAAACTTTTTGACCCATCGGTCAAATCAAGAGGATATGAGAATAATAATTGGATTGACATTGGCCTTAAGTGTATTTAGTGCTTGTAATTCTGGTATTAATGGTGAAAAAACGGTTGGAAACAACCACACAGTTGAACCAGTAGATTCATTATTGGATAGCGTTTATCACGCTCATGGTGAGTTAGGCAATTATAGGTTTGTTTTTAGGGGTGATCAATATAGTTTCCAATTCAATGAGGGTAATTATATATATTCGAAATCATCAAATAAGTCGGGTAAGTTGTTAAGAGATACGCTTACGAATAATGGATTTGTTCGTTATGCAGATGGAGCTAGACTAATTTTGTCAAAAGAAGAGGAAGCAAAATATGCTGAATCCTTAAATTCTGTGATTTACTTTGTTTGTCTTCCATTAAAACTTAAAGATCCCGCAGCGAATAAAACTAAATTGGATGATTGTATAATAAATGAATCTGTTTATGCTACGATTAGTGTACATTTTGATGAAGAGGGTGGCGGAACTGATTTCGATGATGTGTTTTATTATTGGATCAACCAGAATACAAATCAGGTTGATTTTATCGCCTACAAATACAGTACGAATGGAGGAGGGGTGAGATTCCGATCAGCTTTTAATTCGCGCATGATTGGTAAAATGAGATTTCAAGACTACTTAAATTATGAAGCTCCAATTGGCAAACCCTTAGCTGAATTACCTTTATTATTTGAGAAGGATAGTTTAAAATTATTATCAGAAATCATTACGGAATCGGTTGAACCAATTCCGTAATGAATTAGTTTTATTGCTTATTGAATTTTTCAGTGATAGTTCTTCCGTTTATTGTTTGAACTTCAAGAATATAGGTTCCGGAATTTAAGCTTGATACATTTACTAAAGGCGACTTATTGTCAAATGTTAGAATAGTACGGCCATTTAAATCCATTACATTGATTAGTTCTATAGATTGACTATTAATATCTCCATCGATTTGTATTGTGTGAGTTGCAGGATTCGGAAATATTGTCAAATTCAGTGACTCAGGACTTTCATCAATTCCAATATTTATTGATTTATTCTCAAAAAAGTGAGTTCCACCATAGTAGTCCGTAAAAAACACATCAAGATCGCTATCATCGTCAATGTCTACCATTGTTACACCTGAAGTATACGATTCAGGTAAATCAACATCTAAACCAAAAGGATCCTCTATACCATCCCCACCTTCAAATTCAGCTTCTTCAGCAGTGCCAATGTTTTCATGGTAATAGATTTTGTCACCATAAAAATCAACACGCATTAAATCAAAATCACCATCTCCATCAAAATCAACTAAATCTCCAAAAGTCAACATATATTCAGAAGGAGTAGGGGTTAAACCAAAAGCATCCATAACACCTTCTATCTCCCCGAAAATTGGTGCAGTAGCTGATCCTGTGTTCTCATAATACTTAACACCAAAATCATAAGCATACCCTTCAATTTCTATCATTGTAGATACAATATCGTAATCTCCATCATTATCCATATCAACAATACCAACTAAAAAACTATACGTATCGCTCATTCCAAATGGGGACAACTCTTCTGCTGCAAATTCTGGTTCAGTCGCTGTACCGATATTTTCATAGAAAGTATACTCACCATAATCTCCGGTTGAAAATATATCGAGATCTCCATCTCCGTCAATATCAACCGCTCTAGGAGTATAAGTGTAGTAAGAAGGTAAAAGTCCGAATGGATTTAAAACGCCTTCTGCATATTCAGGATTTAAATTATCTCCAATATTTTCCTGGTATAAAAAGGATTCTGATTCTGCAGTTGAAGTTAATATATCCAAATCACCATCACCATCTAAATCAACAAATTCAGGTTGATGAAAATACGCCGAGACCTCTTCGATACCAAATGGATTGGCAATATGCGGAGCAAAAGTTTGGGCATTTAAATTGCCAGAAATCAAGAAAATTGCAGCACCTAGTGTTTTGAATAAGGTTTCTTTTGAAAAGTAGTGCTTAAGACGGTAGTATAAATTTGAAAGACGACTTGAAAGTCTGTCTTTTACAGTGTTGGAAAGCTCCTTCCACGTTCCCGTTCTAATGTGAAGATTGATTTCTTTAGCAACAGCTTTGAAATCATTCATGGCGATTTGGTTATTCTTTTTCATATTTATTGTTTTACGGCCCAAAATGTTTTTTGGGGTATGGATATTCCTAATTGACTTTCTTCTCTATTTTTATTCAAAATATTCGGGCGTTTAAAACCGGGGAATATTTCAATATCAAAAATTTCATCGACAGATGTGTGGTATTTTATTTCTCCGCAGAATGCCCCTGTTGGAACATGTACAATTGCAATGCCTGAATGGTTGGCTAAATCTGCAATTGGTAGCTTAGCAAATGTGCTCGAGTTTTTTCGAAGTTTAGATAAACCGATAAACAAATAGTCTTTATAATAGGCCATGCCTCTTACAAAGCCTTTCAAATTTACAATTTCTGTGATTTCACCTGTTTTCCGATCAACTTCAACAAGATTTCCTTTAGCAGATTGCAATAAAAATAGCTTGTCTCCAACTATCAATGGGGAGTGAGGCATACCTAAATCTTCATTTAAGACTTTATTTGTTGTTATATCCATCAAAGTACCGGTCTCGGTAATCCGAGTTCTCCAACTTTGCTTTTTATTACCTTGATTAAACATCGTAACATATTTAGGTAAGCCATTCTCCATAGCCATTCCATTTAAATGACATCGATCTTCTGATACCATATCATCGATAAATGGAGGAGTCCAATAAGGAGTAAAACTATAATCATCATCAATTTTTACTAAACAAGAAAACAAGGTGTTGACACCAAATATTGTGCCCGATTTTCCAAATCGTAAGTCGTGAATGTCTATCGCTCCTGAATAAAAAGTTGAACGTGGTACAAAAAGTGCATCGTATCGGTTAGGTGCTTTAGGATAATACTTCGCTAACTCATCCGAATTTCTAAAAATTTCAACTGTACTTTTACAGGCTAATCCTATTTTTTGATTGATCGAATCATAAGCTATCCCCATGGGTTTTTCAAAAGTTCTAGGCAATTGAACTAATTTTTCATCGTCAACCGGTGAAATAAACACCAGTTTACCCGCTTGATATGTCGAAATAGCAATTGAACAGTCCAGCTTCTGGAGTAACTCAGGTACGTTTGGACTATAAGTACATGAAAAAGGTTGCGTTAAATTTTGTGTCGGCATAGGTTAATTAAGTCATATCATTTTTACGAATATCTAACATTTTTTTATTGATTTTTATATTTTAACGTAATTTAATGCATTACTGTTGTTTACCGTAGAAAATACATCGCCATTTTTCCTTTACTCTTAACTTCTAATTTTCCACGGTTTTCATACTCAAAAGCATCTTTTGTCATGTTGTATACACTTTGCGATACATTAATTCGACCGACTTGTCCACTTTGTTCCATTCTAGCGGCGATATTAACAGTGTCTCCCCAAACATCATAAGCAAATTTTATAGAACCAACTACACCTGCTACCAAAGGCCCTGAGTGAATTCCTATTCTTAATTCTAAAAATGGCTCTCCCTTTTTTTCCTTTTCATTCTTCGTATCGTTTACAAAAGCAATTATCGTTTTGGCCGCATCAAGCATTTTATGCGCATGATTATCCAACTCTGTAGGGATGCCACTCACGCATAAATAGGCATCACCGATAGTTTTAATTTTTTCAATTCCATGCTCTTGAATTATTTTATCAAAATGACTGAAGTAAAAGTCAACAATTGAAACAAGTTCTTCTGGACTATGTTGCTCAGAAAATTTAGTAAACCCGCTAAAATCAGTGAACATTACTGTTGCATTTTCATAAAAAGATGAACTTGTCTTTCCGCTATTTTTTAATTCTTCCGCTACTTTTTTTGGTAAAATATTTAAAAGAAGCTCATCCGACTTTTCTTTTGCCTCGCTAATAATTTTATTCTTCTCACTCAATAAAATACTTGTTCTCCTTTTTCTGAGGTAACTTCTCGCCATAAAACCAGCTACAATTGCGAATAATAAAACTGTAAACAAGAGGATTTTCCGACGATTTTCATCTTGTTCAGCAGCAAACTTTTTT
Organism: Crocinitomix algicola; assembly: GCF_001661595.2. GTDB lineage: Bacteria > Bacteroidota > Bacteroidia > Flavobacteriales_D > Crocinitomicaceae > Crocinitomix > Crocinitomix algicola. Next base: position 246,503 of record NZ_LYPF02000001.1, on the reverse strand, counting down.
CGCTGATTATCGAGTTCTAATTTTCTTATTTCTAATTCTGATTTTAGGTTTTCATTGGTTAATGAGTCGAGAACAAATTCTTTGTTCGCAATTACTTGTTGGTGATCTTTTACGGAGTTTTCCAATGCGTTAACAGAAGTCACTAATTCCTTTTGGTTTTGATCGGATTGTTGTTTGAAGAGTTTAAAATAAGAACGATAATGATCCATCGCTTCTTTGTAATTAACCAAATTATCCTTTAATTCTGCCAAATTTACGTGACATTCCATGGCAATATCAATTGCTTTTGTTTCCATTGCTACTTCCAATGCTTCTTCTATTTTTTGAATCGCTTTTTGCCGTTTATTTGATTTTCTCAGTAATATTCCTTCATCCAATAATTCATTAGCATTTTGTCCAAAAGTAACCCCTGCAAGAAGAAAAATGAGAATATGTTTTATTGCGTGCATAGAAATTAAAATTCGAATCCTTGATTACTTGGTATACATGGTGTCAGCTTTTTAAATTTCGACTTAATTTTATTATACACACTCATCGTTAATTCTGCCTTTAGATTAGAGCCTGCATCAAGTCCTTCCTTCAAGCTATAACTCTCAGGACTTTTCACGTCAAATGTAAAACCTCCTATGAGATCAATTGTCTCAAGGTTAAAAACTAAAACATCGCCGATTGAATATCCCTGAACATACTGATTGTCATTGAATACATGTGGAATTAAACTTTCTTGAACACGATTGATAAGTAAGTACTTTGTGTTTAAAAAATGAAGAATAGCATTTTTGCAAATCGTTTCACCATCTAGGTCATGTGAATGATAAGAATAGCCTTCATTAAGAGGATAATTATGCGGTTCTTTATATCCAGATAAATCAATTTTAAACAATTGCGCCATATCGGCATGCTCCCTTCGTCTCGTTCCATCGAGCTCAATCAATAATGGAAGAGATAAATCTTTAAAACTTTCAAAACCAATTTGATAAACATTACTCTCTGGATAATTTACAATAACATCCTGCGCAGGGTAATCTATAAAATCAGTTTGAAATGGAGGAGTGTCTTTAGCTATCTCGTAGCATGCGTAAAATGATTCGAAAAGCTTTTTCGCTTCTTCTTTTTTTGTTGAAACCAACTCTTGAGAGGTAGGTCCTTCACCTTCAGTGCAACTGAGTGTAAAAATCAAATTCAAAGTCAAAGTGAAAATAAGGCATCTATTCATATTCTTTGGATAATTCTGCTAATCAAAAATAATGAACCTTTTCAGGATGTCATTGTACAGTTCAAAAAAAATAAGATTATGATCCGAAACAAGATTATGAAACCTTCTTTTAAAATTGGTATAAATATTAGTCGATGGCGAGTGTTTAAAGATGCTCGTAATTATCAAATTTTATATTTAGCAAGTTTTTTAATTTTTGGTATCACTCAATTAAATTGGGAAATTTCCAATCTTCAATTAATTGTTGTAATTGGTTTGGCACTTATCACTCAATTCTTATGGTTGAAATGGTGTGAAAAACCTTTACATAGTTTAAAAAGTGCTTTGATAACTGCTTTAGGAATTTGTTTAATACTTAAATCGGCCTCAATTCTAACGCTTGCCCTTGCAGTGGTTATTGCGATATCGAGTAAATTTTTGATTAGAATAAAAGGAAAACACCTATTTAATCCTGCAAATTTTGGCATTATTTTTAGCCTTCTATTTATAGGTGATGCATGGATTTCTCCGGGACAATGGGGTAGCAATGCGGTGTTCCTATTTACTTTATCCGTATTGGGAGGAATTGTTCTTCATAAAGTAGGACGATTGGAAACATCAGTGGTCTTTTTAGGAACATTATTTCTATTCGAATTTGGTAGAATGTACCTTTATCAGGGGTGGGAGATGGATGTCTTACTTCACAAATTCTCAAATGGTACTCTATTGTTATTCTCTTTTTTCATGATTACTGACCCCATGACAATACCCAATGCCAAAAAATCTAGGGTTATTTGGGCAATAATTTTAGCGCTCCTCACTTTTAGTTTAAGCAATTTCATGCAAATCTATACTGCACCAATTTGGGTACTCTTTTTTATGACGCCATTAACTGTTCTATTGGATAAAGTGTATCCAGCAAAGAAATTTGAATGGTTGAAAAAATCAATAATTAATAATTAAAATTTAAACAATGATGAAACAATTTTTATCCGTTCTCGTGCTCGCAGGAATGTCGAGTGTGGGATTGAGTTTTTGTGGTTTTTATGTAGCAAAAGCTGACACCAAACTTTTTAATAAAACTTCTCAGGTAATTTTAGTAAGAGATGGCCAGAAAACAACAGTGACCATGTCAAATGATTTTAAAGGAAATGTAAAAGATTTTGCTATGGTAATACCAGTTCCTGAAGTATTGAGTCAAGAAGATATTCGTGTTGTTCCAAGCTCACTATTCTCTAAACTTGATGCTTATTCCGGACCACGGCTAGTAGAATATCACGACCAAGCACCATGTTATCAACCTGAAGTGTTCTATAATTATGCAGAATCTGTAACAACAAGGGCCGATTTCACTAGTGAAAAGTTAACCGCAATGCCTACAATGCAGGATTACGGGGTTAAAATTGAAGCGAAATATGAAATTGAAGAGTATGATGTTTTGATTTTGTCCGCAAAAGAATCAACGGGGCTACGTGATTGGTTAATTCAAAACGATTATAAAATTCCAACTGCAGCTGATGAAGTTTTAGAGCCTTATATCAAGAATAATATGAAGTTTTTCGTGGTGAAAGTAAATGCTGATAAAATGGCACAAATGTCAGGTATGAATAAAGTGAAGAAGTATATTGATGATCCTAATATGGATGATGTTAAAGACTTAAGACCGTTGCAAATCACCTATAATTCTGACAAATTTATGTTGCCAATTCGTTTAGGCATGGCGAATTCAACGGGTGAACAAGATATGGTAGTATATGCTTTTACGAAAGAAGGTAGAGTGGAAAGTACTAATTATCGAACAACTAAAATTCCTTCCAATAAAATGATTCCTGAATTTGTGCGTCAAAAATTTGGTTCATTTTACGTCGATTTATTCGAAAAAGCGCATAAGGAAGAGAAAAAAGAAGCGATATTCTTAGAGTATGCATGGAATGTTAGCCCTCAATTTACAGGAATGAAATGTGATCCTTGTGTTGGGCCACCACCAATTTTTACTGATTTAAAAGAAGCTGGAGTAGATTGGGCACTAAATCGAACCAACCAAGCAAGTAATGATGTGTTTTTTACACGTTTACATCTTCGTTATGCCCGTGAAACTCATCCTCAAGATCTTTTATTCCATGTTACCCCCAACAAAGAGCATTTTCAAGGAAGATATATTATCACTAATGCCTATAAAGGTGATGTTACCTGCGAAGAAGGTCAAAAATATTGTGTGAAAGTAGTAAAAAGAAGAGTAGATGAATTAGAAAACCTCGAAGATTTGACAGCTTGGAATGCATCTGAATATAAGCCTTATGTCAAAGAGTATTACAATAAATTAGATGATCCGAGTCTTATGAATAGAGTAGAGGCTGACCCACAAAGGAATGAAGGTTTGCCTATTTTTCCGACTTATTCAAATCCAAATGATCACATAAAAAGAGTTCTAATAATTGGACTTTTATCGCTTCTACTTATTATGCTAGTGCTCAGGGAAATTAAAAGAGAAATTGTTCGAAGAAATTTTGGTGCTATCTATAGGATTTAAACCTTATGATGTTCGTTAAAATAAGGTCGAGATTGTTTATTGAAATTCAATTTATAAATCTCGACCTTTATTTTCACAACCTTTTTGATAATTAACCGTTTGCTAAGTATGCGAAAGGAGGTTTTATTGACAGAATTAAAATATAAAACAGCGAGGAGTTCAGGCCCTGGTGGTCAAAATGTGAACAAAATTGAATCTAAAGTTTATCTATTTTTTAATGTGAGGAACTCCCTTGGTCTAACTGAAAATGAAAAAAGTAGAGTAGAAGAGAAGCTTAAAAACCTAATTAATCTACAAGGAGATTTAATTTTAAATTGTGATGAATCTCGAAGTCAATTGAAAAATAAGACAATTGTTCAAGACCGGTTTTTATCAATTATTAATGAAGCGATTCAAGTAAAAAAGATTCGGAAACCTACTAAACCGAGTAAAGGATCTATCGCAAAAAGAAAAGGATCAAAACAAAAAAACAGTGTAAAAAAAGAGTTAAGGAAGAAACCTTCTATTGATTAAATTTTACATTTTAACCAATTCCATAAAAAGTTTTTCATTTTCTTTCTCTTCCTCCAGTCTTAATAAGTCATCCTTCAAATAAATAATATGATAATTATGATCGAATTCCTCTAACTCATGATTAAAACTTAAATATTTACCACTTTCACTCACGAAATAATTGTAGTTCATCTCTTGAACATAACCCGATGAGTCTACAACGCGATAAAAACTTTGACAATCTTGATGATCATTTTGATGACAAGGTCCAAATTCAAGTGTAATACTCATTTTTTGCCGTTCCATTAAATTTACGGAAGTATGATTCGAATCAAAAGTTCGTTTTTCAATTGAGGTAATATTCCATAATCCTTCCAAGCGATGGGTGACTTTTTGATCTTTATTACACGATAAAAGTGAAAAGAATAGTATGAGGTTAATGAAGAAAAATCTATTCATTTTTAATAAGTTACGTATTTTTCAGCCCGCAAAGATAGTTATTAATTCGAGGGCGCAACTTATTATTTAAAGATTAACAATTATTTCATGTTAATAAGTCAAAATTTAATCTACGTAATTGATTCGAAACACTTTACATTCCGAGGCTTCTAAATTAAAGGTAATTCCTCCACGCTCGTTATCTAAGTTATCAACAAAGTCAATTCTAAATCCAGTTTCTGTTACATCTTTAAGTTGAACTTTATGATTAAAGCAAGCAGTATCCCCACATTCTGGAAAAAGGGTTTTCGATTTAAATATTGATTGTTTACCTATTTCGGCGCCATCCAAGAATATTTTAATATGATCCATGTCTGGATGATCGCCCTGATACAAACTTGCGTCCGTTTCATCTAAATAAACTAATATATCACTTTCATAGGTACATGAGCCATTATCTTTTTCCGCATCAGCATTGAAGTTAGAAGCTAATGGATTTGTACATCCTTCAGTTTTACAGGCAGTCAGTCCAAAAACACCAACTGTTACTAGGAAAAAAATCCTTTTCATATCAAATCGTCTTTTTACTTGCCTATAAATTTATAATTATTTTTGATACACTTTATCCTTTTATTCTAAAACTTCTATTTAACATAATGTAAGCCACGAGATTCGTTTAAAATATTTCAAATCCATATCTTCATAGAATAAGCTGAAATTTATACGATAGTCTTAAGTTTAATTCTAATTAATTGATTTTTAGCTAAGAATGAATTTCTTAACTAAAAATCTTTAAACAAGCTTCAATTTAGTGGAGCTTTGAACCAAAATCACTAAATATCATTTATAACTTGGTCACTAATTTTCGGATTGGACTTCCTTCCATATTCATTAGACTTATAATTACGTAGTTTGGAATTTCTTCTAAAGGAAATATTTGAATAGAGTTTGTATTGACTATGGTGGTAAAAGATATTTCTTTGCCTTGCAACGTATGTAAATTCAAAACCTCTAATTGTCCTGCTTCAACACCTTTAATAAAAATGGTCTGTTCATCACAAAAGAATTTAAAGTCTAACACATTATCTTTAAATCCTAAATCTGTAACTGTAGAATCATCATCAGATGGCTCATCAACACCAATAGTATCTGAATAAGAAATAAGATCACATTCAAAATCTATATCCAGTGAAACTTCATCTTCTGCATCTACACCATAAATTGATTGAGCGAATAGGGGACTGCCAATTTCTGAATACAAGATAAATGGAATATTACCTAGGTCATAATTGAAATCAGTCCAGCCAAGTTCGTGGAAGGTATCAATAAGTTCTGGTGATAATTCTTCAATTGTCTCAGGGTCCAAATTATACCATGAATAGACTAAAACATGAGCCGCATTAGGTATCTTAGTTTTTAACAAGCTTATCAAAGAATCCATCTGTACATGATCATCTTGATAAAATACAAAGTGATTCTCCACTCTTGCTCTGCAACCACCGTTATTATTGGAATTTCCAAAGTTATGTTCGATGTTATAAATAACTGAATCACTCTCATAATATGTTCCCCATGTCAAACACTCCTCAAATGATAGACTAGGTTCAATTACCGCAACAATTATTGCAGGTGAAGTACCACAAGCATTGTATTCACCCCCAAATAAACTTTCATTGACTAAAAATTTTGTATTAGAAGCTTCAAAAACATTCGACGGGTTGCCGTAAACATAACAGTGTAATGAGGTTTGACTTTGACAAATGAAATTTAGCATAGCCAATATTAGTAATATTCGTTTCATAGCTTTATTTTAAAACAAGATAGTAAAAAATTGATATAAAACAGTTTAAGAAAATAAGGAAGTTGTTTCAATAATTATCTCGTATTTTTAACTCCTTATTTATTCAGATATTATTGGTCCGCTTAATGCTACTAACTATTTAAAAAGAATATTAAATGATTCTTAGTTCTGTTAAATTAGGAATTGGTTTATAGCCATAATAGGTAATGTTGAATAAAAGTGTTAAATATCAAATTAGAATGATGGATCTTAGAGATTTTTGAAATTGAATTGAATCTTATAATATATATTATGTTAAATAGCCCCACTTCCAAGCGCACTAAGGGTGAAGAGTTTAATTGTCCTATTGAAATAATTGGTATACGCCAACAATTGTTAAAACAATTTCCATGATAGAAAACATAGCTTTTATGATAATAAAAGGTTGCTTGTTAGTAATCTGTTTGGTTTGCTTTGTAGAATACCGTAGAAGTAGATAAGTTGGTATTTCCCATAGAACTTTTATGGAATACCATTTATATGGGTATCTTATAGATTTCAATCCATAAGTAGTACTAGAATCCAAACGTATCCATTCACTAAACGGCATTAATTCATATTCGTAATAACTATTCTTGTCATCATGTCCATGAATATGCTTAACCCTAACTATTTTTGATTTTCTTTCCATACCCTAAATATAGCAATTACAACAAAACAAAAGCAATTGACTACTGCCCGACAACGAGGTCGGCAGTTGCCCGTACACTCCCACCGCACAACCTAAGCTAAGTAACATAATAAGCCATTATATTCATTTCTACGAAACACAAATATAATGCGATATTATGTTAAATAGACCTACTTCCAAGCGCACTAAGGGTATGCTATTGGCAATAGATTACAAAGCGTTACATCTTGTCAGCTACCCTCTTATAAATTAATAAGAAACTGAATCCGATTGCTTGGGTTCGGAATTTATATAAGTGGTATCGTGAACTTCATTATACTGAAAGGAACACTTTTTTTTGTATTCTCTTGGTGTTTCCTTTTTGTGTTTTATTAATTCTGATACATACTCTGTTCCTACTTTGGTAGCTATTCCAGCTAACAAACCAATAAACAATAGTAACAATTTATGGTATATATCCCTTTTTTCATTTTTTAAAGATTTTAAATATTTACGATAGTTCCAGTCGTTTTTTGAAATACATTTATACCCTTCTTTTGTTAGTTTAATTAATGAGTTACGGTATTTAGTTTCCTTTTTATAAGTTTCAAACATCTCAGATGATATCGCTATATCAAACAGTATTTCACATTCTATATCTGTGTAATCTTTAGCAAATTCAAATTGACCTATTTCATATAGACGACCTACCCTGTCTCCTTTAGACCATTTTTTGCATTGGTCTAATAATTTTTGAATAAGCACTTCGTAAGTATCCCCTTTTATCATCCCACCAAAATACAAATAAATCTGAAATACTACTGCCCGACAACGAGGTCGGCAGTTGTCCGTACACTCCCAACACACAACCCAAGCTAAGTAACATAACAAGATTAATTATCATATCAGAATACACCTCCAAACTAACACCTTATAAAATATAACATCCAAAGATTACATTGACTTCTAATTTCAAATGCCTGCTTGCTGAATTACGAAGTGTCTTATTCTGTTCAACTTACTTTTATTATATTCGGCCAAAACTAAAACAAGATTTATGGAAAATGATTTAATTGACGAACAACAAATACAAACCGAATTAAGCTTATCAAATAGCGCTGTTAATTATTTAAAAGAAACGGCTAAATGGGCCAATTTTATTGCAATTCTGGGATTTGTAGGTATAGGACTTATGTTGTTGATCGCCTTATTTTTTGTAGTGGGTAACGTTAATTTTCGTATGAAAACATTCGGAGGTGGTTTAAGTCCTACTTCTATTGGATTTATATATATCATTATGGCAGGAATTTATTTCTTTCCGGTGATGTACTTGTATAAATTTGGAACCAAAATGAAGTTCGCGTTAAAATCAAAAAGTAACACTAGCTTAACTGAAAGCTTTGAAAACTTGAAATCTCATTATAAGTTTTTGGGAATCTTTTTAATAGTATTTCTCTCTATTTACATAGTCGCCTTTATTGGAGGGTTTATTGCTGCTTTATTCATGCGTTAAGCCTTACGATATTTTAAACTATAAAGGGAGGTTCAAATGAATCTCCCTTTTGTATTTAACTAAAATTAAATGACTTTTCCCCGTTCATTCATAAAGTGCCCCCCTCTCCTATTCTATTAAATGTTTTGTTTATGTTGAGACTTTTTATTATTTTCAAAGAATTACAACTATGATTCTTAAAGCGGAAAATAAATGGGTACGGGACAAGTACATTGTAGAATATGATAAAGAACTAAAACTTATCACATTCGAAATACCCGATAATCAACATCTTAACAGTGAGGATGTTTTGGAGATGATTGCTGATCAAGAATTGCTTTTAGGAAAACGTAAACATTTCAAAAAATTAATCGTTGCCGGAAAGTACTTTTCGATTGACGCTGATGCCAGAAAAACCTTGGAGTCAAAAATGTTACCTGCAGATATGGAGGCACATGTTTTCTCAGGTTTAGCACAGCGCATCATGTTCAACATGTTTGTAAAATTAAGGAAAAACACTCACCCTTTGAAAGCATTTTCGTCTGTGGATGAAGCCAAAAATTGGTTGAATTCTATTCGTATGGATTAATCATTTTATTTTAAGTTTTCACATAAATCAATATGAAAATCAGTTGCTTTTCGTTGCCGGTTTTCTTTCCACATTATCACGAAACAATCTTCTTCCTTCATCCCTGAGACTATTCGTTTATACCTGGATTTATTATTTAAGCTTTCGCCTCTCTTCATTACAATATTGATTGAATTCATTTTGTTAAATCGATATTTTGCATCAATTTTCAAATCTAATCCCGCCAACCTCGCCAATTCCATAATCTCCTCAATTTCAGACTTGGTCGTATTTATGGTGATATAGTGCTTAATAGGAAAATCTTCGCTATCTACTGTAAAGTGTTTCTTTTGTTGTTTATACTCCTCATCGCCTCCAACCCTGAATTCGACAAATTTTCCATTTTCATCATTGCACCAACCAAATATAGTGGTATCATGATCATCCTGTGGATACTCGAATTCAATTTTAGTAACGGTACTAATTTCAACAGTTTTCAAACTCATTTCAATTAGTGCATAAGTCAAACTGTCATTTTCGAATTTCCGTTTATACTTGAAATTTATTCCCGATTTCAAAGCGATATTTTTAATCCGCTCTAATTCCTTCTCACTCGTATTTTTATAAAATTGAAATTTTTGAGCGTAAGGTAAAACGGGTTGAATTTTAAGACTGTCTTCAATTGCTGTGACATGATCAACATCATGATTCAACTCCACTATTCCGTCCTCTTTTACGAGCCAACCGAATGAATGCTCAACCCCTTTTTGCAAGTCTATGGTTTGTTTAGGTAATGGAATTGAATTTGTTGACTGAGCTTTTATTAGGCTATAGTTCAACTTGACTAACTCATCATTCTCTATAAAAGCATGATAATCGAATAAAATGCCTTTGCTCCATGCATCAAGTTTAATTTGTTCAAGTTCTGTTAATCTCGTTTGTCGACTTATTTTAAAACGCTGACTATAAGCAATAATCCCTGGTCTTTTCTGTTTAAAACCAACAGCTTTTTTAGTTTGTTGTAGATTAGGTATTGGCTTAGAAGCTATTTTATCAATAAAAAGCGGCTGAGTACTTGGTTCGTACAACTCCGATTCTTGTGAGTACTCTTCAATTGTTAAAACAGGATGTTTGATTTGGGTGTCTTTATTTTTATAGACCTGTGCACCAATTTTACTTTTAGCTCCATTTGACTCTGAAGAAAGTCCCAAACTTCCAACCAAAATGACTGTCCCGATAAATACATTTAGCATAATTAAAATTTTAATTTTTTTAGAAAATTTCTTTTTACTGTCTTTTTTATCTGTCATCTCCATAAAAGCGCCACGCAGCTCTTGGAAGTGATATTCCGTAGCATCTCCCTTACTATCTTTAAATAAATCTTCAATATTTTTCAATTCATCGTCCATCTTCATTCGCTATCTATTGTTAAATATTTAGTTGAATAGAGTTCTTTCAACTTTAATCGTCCTCTCCGCAATCGTTGTTTTACAGCTGATTCTGAAGAGTTTTGTAGTTCTGCCACTTCACGTATAGAGAAACCGCTTATTTCGAACAAAATCAATGATTCTCTTTGATCATCTGGAAGCTTACCGAGAATCTCATAAAACACAGTTAATTCAAGTCTTTGAGAAGAATCGGCATTGCAATCAATAATTCGATTAGCTTCTTCATCACTATCCCAACGTCCAACTTTGCGTTTTCTATTTTGATTTGATAAAATTCTAATTGCTATACTGAATAAGAATGAAAGAAATGCCTTTTCCGATCTCAGAGTTTCAAATTTCTCAAACGCTTTGAGCAATGTTTCATGCATCAAATCTCGATAATCACCATCACCATAAACTCGAACTCTACAAAAACGTTCAAACCGTTCATGAACCGGTTCGTACAATTTAAGAAAAGCTATTTGTTTTGTTTTTGACATTTAAATTTTAAGACGTTACTCTGTAAGTGTCAATTAACCTTTAAAAGTTACATGTTAACTAAAAAAATATTATTCCGTCAAGTCTTTTTGGGGTAATTGGACCAAACTTTTTATTTTCGAGTCCTACTAATAATACTGCTGTTGAATTCCATTATCAAAAATAAAAATTCTACAATCCATATAATAGATAATTCTATTTTTCATGTTATTTATAAAGAGGAGGCCGTCTTAACAATTGAAGATTTAAGTCAGAATTTTGAACAATATGAAGAATGGTCAAAAGGAATATCAAAATTAGTTATACACGAATTTAGACCCTATTGCAGCGCAACCCTAGATGCTAGAAAATATGCTTTAACAGTACCGGTAAAAGCAAAAGCCGAAGCATTTATATTTAATTCCTTAGCACAACGATTATTGGTTCGCTTTCACTTATTAAGTTCAAAGAATAAACATCCAATGAAAGTGTTTTCAGATATTAGCAAAGCTAAAAAATGGTTGAAGATTTATGAAACCTCGTAAAATGTCAATTGTAAGACTAATTAAACTTGTTTTTTATATCGCGTTACTGAATCACGCTGATGTGAAAGCTCAAATGACAGAAGACAATTGGTGGGCGGCCGGATTTTCTTTAGGTCAGTCACGGTTTTTGACCTCGAGTTTCAGCTCAGGTTATTTAGACTTTAAGGGAGAATTATGGACGATTAATTTACAAACTTTTGGACCGGTATCAGGGAAACGTGAACTCTTTTTTGACCTTGGCTTTTACCTACCTCGTGTCATTTTATCGAATAAAGAGATTCGTGCAAAATTGTATGGCGGATATTTAGGAATTCCATGGCAATCATTTCGTATAAGGTGGATTGATGGAAGTAAAAACAATGGAAATTTAATTTTTGGAACACCTATCTGTATTGGCACAGACGCCGGTTGGCTTTTTTTAAGACAAGCAGAAAATAGCTCTAGGAATTTTTTTTTAAATTTAAGATTAAAAATAGAGCCACGCTTTATTCTTTACAAACGTCTTATTGTTGGAGGAGAGATTGGTTTAGGTTATGATTTAACAAAAAAAGAATGGAAATCACGTAACAAACACGGCTTGGATCCATTACCACATCAAAATACTATTTTCGAGGTTAAAGGGAAGTTTGCGTGGATATTTTGAAGAAAAGAAATAAGTTTTAAACATTAGGACCTGTATATATTCGATAGAAATGTATCTTAGGTTTTTGTAGAAGTTGCATATTTGCTTTATCTTCGCTGAAATTAGCCATTTTTTTGGAAGATAAGGAGTTAATATTAGCCGTGAGTAAGGGGTCGGAAAAAGCGTTCCGAAAGATTTATGATACCCATTATAAGTTGATGTTGGGTGTAGGCATTAATATTACAAAAGATGTCGACACAGCTAAAGAAGTTGTACAAGAAGTGTTCTTTCAATTTTGGAAAAATAGAGAAACGTTAAGTACGGAAATCTCTATTCGTAATTATTTGAAAAGAGCAGTTATCAACCGCTGTTTAAATCAAATAAAATACAATTCGAAATTTACGTCAGATGAAATTCTCGAAGAAACTGAAGGGACTCAATTGACGCCAGATAAAGCGTTTGAAACGGAAGAATTAAAAAAGAGAATTGATCTTGCTTTAAATAATTTACCAGAAAAAGCAAGATTGATATTTATATTAAAAAGGCAAGAAGGTATGTCTTTAAAAGAAATTGCTGAAAAATTGGATATTTCTCCAAAAACGGTAGAAAACCAAATTACTCGCGCAGTAAAACTGTTAAAGGCAGAGCTAGAACCATATTTAAAAAAACTCAATGAGGTTTAGGGGATTACGCCTCCTATATTGTTATAAAGAAAAAGCGTAAAGCTATAATGAGCCAATTTGATTACATAGAATTAATTCACAAAGAACTATCTCAAGAGATTAGTTCGGATGAATTGCAGGCCTTAAACGCTTGGATTCAGCAAGATGAAGAAAATAAATTCACAGCTGAAACAATTCGAGCAGTTTGGAATTTATCGGATATATCAGATGAAGACCTTGAAGGTTTAGCTGGAAATATTGATGTGAATCAAGAATTCAAATTTTTACAAGATCGCATTCAATCATTGGACGAGCACGACGAAACACCGGTTGTTCCATTGAAAAGAAAAGCCTGGAGAATTGCTGCCGGATTTGCGATGGTTGTTGGATTGGCGTCGACCTGGTTTTTTTATGATGGATTTTCATCCAATCAATTAGTCGAATTTAAGACAGGTAATCAACCGGAAAATATAGTTTTAGCTGATGGTTCTGTAATCCACCTGAATGCAAACAGTACACTCACCTACCCTACATCATTTTCTGATGACACCAGAGAGGTGAGACTGCGAGGTGAAGGATTTTTTGAAATTGCAAAAGATGCTAATCACCCTTTTGTTGTTCGTACCCAGTACGAAGACATCACTGTTTTAGGAACAAGTTTTAATGTTCGAGCATTAGAAAATGAAACATATACAGAAGTTGCTGTAATTAGTGGAAAAGTTCGTGTTGAATCAGAATCAAATCAGTCTGAACTTGAAATGAACGAAAAAGTTCGCGTTAATCGTGATAACGGAAACCTACTCAAGGAAGATCAGAATTCAAGTCCAAATGAATCTTCTTGGTTAACTAAAAAACTTTCTTTCTCAAACACATTGCTTTCAGATGTGCTAGAGGATTTGGAAGTGTATTATAATGTTAATTTTAAAGTAGATAATCCAAGTTTGGTCAATTGTCCTTTCACTGCTAATTTCGAGGATGAAAAATTAATCACCGTATTAAACACTATCTCCACTGTACTAGATGTTTCAATTCAAGAAGAATCGAAAGATAATTATGTACTAGTAGGAGGAGGATGTCAATAGTTAAGTATTTAAGTTTTCTTTTTTTTCTGGGGATTGCGATCACTTCAAGTAGTCAAAATCAACTCGATAAAAGAATCAGTTTCTCAGTCAACGAAGTGGTTATTCCAATAGCGCTTGACCAACTCGCCCAACAAACAGATTTAGATATAGCATATAGCCCATCATTCTTCGCTAACGCTAGGCCAGTGAATCTAAGGTTGGAAGACAAACCTATTCGGCACGTACTCGATAAAATACTACAAGAAACAACTATTTCCTATAAGATGCTCGGTGATAACCGAGTTTTGTTGTTTATAGACGAAACCAAATTAAAATCAATTTCAGGATATATTGAAGATGTTGAAACAGGTGAACGTCTTGTTGCAGCTCGAATTTACACACCGAATAGAAAAATTGGCGCAATTACAAATGAGTTCGGATTTTTCAGTTTAAAAATTCCAGTTTCTTCACAGAAAATCTACATTAGCTCGGTTGGCTATAAGACAAAATCGTTAACAACTCAAGACTTGCCTTTCGGACCTTTTGGAATACATTTAGAACCAGTTGATAATCTTCCAATCGTAGTTATAGACTTCAAAGATAGTACTGAATTTTTAGAATATTCTTCTGTTTCAATGGATCAAGATAATATAATCGAAATCTCAGAACGTTTAGCGCAATTCTCCCCTAGTTTAAATGGTCAGACCGATTATGTAAGGACGATACAAATGCTACCTGGTATTCAAGCTCAATCCGATGGATTTGGAGGAATTAATGTAAGAGGCAATGAATCCGGCCAAAACTTAATGCTGCTGGATGGATCTCCAATATACATTCCCTATCATTTATTAGGACTATATTCTACTTACAATCCAGAAACTGTTAAGACAGTGAAACTGGTCAAAGGGAATTTCCCAGCGCGATACGGTGGAGCTGTTTCATCCATATTGGATGTTCAAACGCGGGAAGGGGATCTTAATAATTATAGAGGAACAGCGGAAGCTAATCTTTTAAATGCGGCAATATCAATTGAAGGGCCATTAAACAAAGGAAAAAGTTCTTTTTTAATAGCCGGCAGATATTCACCGATTGCTTATTTTTTTAATCCAGTTTTTAGCCGAATGTATTTTGAAAATACAGTCGATGATTTAGTAACTAAATTTTATGATTTAAACATCAAGACGAACTATAAATTCTCCAAAAAAGATCGTTTATACCTGAGTTTTTTTAATGGAAAAGATATCGTTTATCAATCTGCTCTGAGAAATATTGACCAATATAACAGTACCTACTCTAAGTTTGATTTAGGTTGGGAAAACACACTTGCCTCTATTCGTTGGAACCATTTGTTTGGAACAAATTTATTCATGAACATCACCTTAAACTACAGTGACTATAAACATCGCTTCTCTTCGCTCGATGAATTTGAGTTCAGGGATGATGAAAATTATAACAACGATTTGTTCGTTATTGATAACCGTTCTGACAACTACGATTATGGATTTAAGGCGGATTTTGATTTTACTGCATCAAAAACGCACAACCTAAGATTTGGCTTAAAGTACAATTACAGGAATTTTAATCCACGTTTTTATTTTCAGCAAAATACTACGGTTGAAATTCAAGGAGATGGATTAGGGACAAATAATTTTGATTTTGAAAATTATTATGACAATAAAGATATCCCTGAGATTATTGCACATCAATCTGCTATTTATCTTGAAGACCATATAAAAACAAAGAAATGGTATTTAAATTTAGGCGTGAGGTTGACGAATTTTACGAATGCAGAAGCTTCTTATTTAAATTTGCAACCACGATTTTTAGCCAGTTTTTTCCCAACAAAAAAAACGGCAATAACTTGGGTCGGTAATAGGAGGTTCCAATACCTGCATTTAATTGCGAACCCAGCTATCCAATTACCAAACGATTTATGGCTTCCTTCTGATGCAGACATGGCTCCTCAGGAATTGTATGAAACTGAGATATCGTTTGAATATCAACTGAAACCAACCATTAACATTAATACAACTGCTTATTATAGATATGTCCAAAGTGTATTTGCATACCCTGAAACTTTTGAATATTTATCCAATGGTGCAGATTATGCTAATTTTGACTTTCTAACAGAAGGGTCAGGAGAATCAAAAGGAATTGAGTTAAGTATGGATGTTTCGGAACAAAAGAAAGGAATGTTATTGACTTATACTTTGTCCAAATCAACCAGACAATTCGATTCAATTAATTTGGGAAATCAGTATTATTCAAATTATGATAATCGTCATCAATTTAAAGCCGCATTCCATCACACCATTTCAAAATCTTTTATGGTGGGTATGAATCTTGTTTACAATTCTCCACGACCACACATCAATGTGCTTCGATTTAGTGCAAATGGATCTTTTTCAAATATTGATCAAGACCCACCAGGAAAGAAAAACACAACACGAGGTAGACCATACACGAGAGTTGATGTCAATATTCAATATTATAAACAAGGTAAAAAGCTTGAGCACACTGTTAAGTTTGGTGTTTATAATTTATTCAGTTCAAATAATCCAGCCATTTTTGAAGTACAATATATCGACCAAACAACCGGTCAAATCATATCAAATCCATTAAAATCAATACCCGTACTTCCAAATTTCTCTTATAAAATTGGATTTTAAACCAATTGATAAACAGGTGATTAACTGTTCTTAACAAAAAAAACACAAAAAAATATTATTTTTTTTAGGGGAAAAGTCATTTAAGATTGTATTGATTATGAAGATTAGTAGAAAATTTTCATATTAAAAAAGTTGGTTGCGGTAAAGGGGACAAGAAACAAAGGTTTCAGTCCCCTTTTCACTTTTAATACACTTACCAATTTAAAGAAAGTTTTTTTAGCAAATCTTATTCTAGAATTTCTTGTGTTGTAGCGATCAAAAACATATTCTTCTATATTTACCGGAATGAAAATTGAAAACCTTTACGAGGATGAAGATTTATTGGTCGTAAATAAGCCAAATAATATACTAGTATACCCTTCTTATTACGCTAGAAATATAAAAGGACCAACCTTAATTGATTTAATAGATTTTGGGGAATTTAAGATTCACACTGTTCATCGTTTGGACTTTAAAACATCGGGAATTGTTATTTTTTCTAAAAACAAAGCCTCGGCACAGTCCTTACAAGAACAATTTGCAAATCAATTAATCCAGAAGGAATATTATGCGATAGTCAGAGGTTACACAGAATCTGAAGGTGTGATTGATACACCCATTAAAAATTCGGAATCGAAAGAATATAAAACAGCTTTAACCTATTATAAAACCGCCCAGCAGCAAGAAACACCTATTCCGGTACAACCCTATTCAACAAGTCGATACAGCTTAATTAAACTTTACCCTAAAACGGGACGTCAACACCAACTTAGAAAGCACATGAACAAAATTAGCCACCCAATAATTGGGGATCATCGTTATGGAAATCGGCACCATAACAAAATGTTTGTTGAAGAGTTTGGTTTATCTAACCTATTTTTACACGCCAGAAAAATAGTCTTTCAACACCCGAAAAGTCAGGAAGAAATTAAAATAATTGCACCACTACCCCATTTTTGGTTTACTGCATATCGCTATTTAGGGTTCAACCCAAGTCTTTCCAATAATAATCAAAATTACTAGGGTTAACTAGCTTTCTACTTTTTATGGGGTGTACTTTTGCAAAGTCTTCAGAATGGGTAAATTTATATCCCATTCTTTCATACCAATTTTTAATTCTAATTTTAAATGGCACTTCAATTCCTTTAGGTCTCAAAATTTCTAATTGAATCGCTCTTGCTCCATTTTCTTTTGCTGCAATCTCAACTTCTTCTACCAAAGCCCTTCCTATTCCTTTTCCTGCTAAATCAAAATCGCTTCCAAGCAAACTAAAAACAAAAACTCCTGGTTCACGTTCATAATAATGAATTCCTCCTCCAACTTGATTATGCCAATAAGCAATTATAATTTCTCCTTTTTCAATAAGTTTATTATAATCAACAAAACTAATCCGCTCATATTCATGTCCCCAAACCTCTACCTCAGTCAACCTATACGCTGTAATTATAATATCGTAAAGCTCCTTTCTATCCTTTGTAGGAATAAGATATTCAGACGATCTTCTTAATCTTATCATATTTGACACAAAAAAAATCCCATTTGATGCGATTTTACGTCTATCAAATGGGATTTTGTAATTAAAAAATTAAGCTAGTGTTAACCTTTAAGCTCTGCAATTTTTGCTTTAGTTGCCTTAAAGTTTTCAACATCTCCGGATTTTCCGTAAGCCATTTTTAAGGCTTCTAATATTTGTAAATCATTCTCTTTTAATGAGTCGGCTTTTTCTAACCATTCAACAGAACTTGCAAAAAACTCTTTCTTTTTTGCGATGAGAACTTCATACTGAGGATCAGATATTGAAAGTTCATTCGCAGCATTATTAGCATCAGCTCCTTTATTAAAGAAGAATACACCTAAAGAGTACATGGCGTCGGTATTTTTCGAATCTAATTCAACCGTTTTTTTGTAAGCTGCTTCAGCTTTATCTAAAGCCCCCATGTTTTCATATATAATACCAGACGTGTAAACAAGAGAAATATTACTTGGATCTAACTTAATCGCTTCACCAATAATATTACCGGCTTCTTCATTTCTTTTTTGATCAATATAGAAGTTTGTCATTTGGATTAAAACTTCGAGATTCTCAGGATATTTAGCTACGGCAGCTTTTAATTCTTTTTCAGCTTCCTCTGCTCTTCCTAATTCAGTTAAAGCTTCAGCTAAAAAACCTGTACTTTGAGCAACATTATAATTTACTTCTACACATTTTTTGAATGCTTCAGCTGCTGTTTCGTACTCTTTTTCGATGATTGCAGCTTGTCCACCAAAGAAATAAAATGAAGAGTCAGTTATTCCTAAAACTTCTCCAAATTGAGCAGCACCTAAAAGTCCACCCATCGCCATTTGATACTTTTCTTCTCCATATGCGGCTATTCCTTGGTTCGACAACAATGCTCTCCAGTAGTTTGCAAAATCATCTACGTCATCTTCATATCTTCCTTTTCTATCAACTTCTTTTGAATGTTTTAAATACGAAAATCCGTCTTCAACTGTTTTCTCAACATTTAAACCCTGAAACGAGGCAGAATCTAGAGCATAAGCCATTGTTGTACTGATATAGATTTTCCCAGCATACATCAAACATTTTGGATCCTCTTTAGTATCTTCATGTTTGAGCGCATTATCAATATATCCTTTTGCCTCAATAATTGATTTAACAGCCTCTTCCGCTTTTTGTTGTTGGAAATTAGACTCATAATCTTTGTATGCCAAAGCAGCGTTCGTTACATTACTTTTTTGAGCTATACTTGCTCCAGCAATTAAGGCAATACCGAATGTTAAAAATATTTTTTTCATTAAATTTTTTTTTCGTTTTATACTTGATGCAGAAATTGTGTGTTTCCATAAATTACAAACCAATTTCTATGCCATTCCACAAAAATAAGCAATGATTCTTAATAATTCAAAGGGTTAAGCGCCAAACTTTTTTAAATATGAAGGACTTTTTTTCAAAACGAAAATCACAAAACAAAAAAGCCAATAGAATTACTCCATTGGCTTTCTCATATTATCTATTTGATAAAGTCTATTCCTCTTCAGAGTCATTTATTTGATCTGTAATAATTGGGTTTCCATCTTCATCTAATTCTACTTCATCTTCTTCTTCACGATCGCGATACACCTTAGCCACAGCAGCAATTTCATCTCCACCTCTCAAGCTAATTAATTTTACGCCTTGGGTCGCTCTCCCCATAACTCTTAATGCATCAATATGCATTCGTATAGTAATTCCCTTACGTGTTATAATCATCAAATCATCATCATCACAAACATTTTTCATTGCAATTAAAGTTCCTGTTTTATCAGTTACATTAATTGTTTTAACACCTTTCCCTCCTCTATTTGTAATTCGATAATCAGAAACCTCTGAACGTTTACCATAACCATTACTAGAAACAACTAAGACATTCGCCTCTTCGTTTTCAACCGCAATCATCCCTACTACTTCATCATTATCGTCAGCTAAGGTAATACCTCTTACACCAGAAGCTGTTCGACCCATGAATCTCACTTTTTCTTCATTAAATCGTATGGCTTTACCTGATTTTAGCGCAAGCATAATTTCGTTCGAACCATTTGTCAACTTCGCCTCTAATAGCTCATCTCCTTCTCGAATTCCAATAGCATTAATACCATTCGTTCGTGGTCTAGAGTACGCCTCTAACTTCGTCTTTTTTATGACACCTTTTTTGGTGGCCATAACGATATATTTGTCTTGAATATAATCCTCGTCTTTTATATCTTGAACATTAATGAATGCCTTAATAGAATCATCTTGTTCGATATTTATTAAGTTCTGTAACGCTCTACCTTTTGCGTTTTTAGCCCCCTCAGGAACTTCGAAAATACGCATCCAGAAACATTTTCCTTTTTCTGTGAAAATAAGCAACCAGTTATGGTTTGTCGCTACGAATAAATGTTCTAAAAAGTCTTTATCTCGTGTAGCAGAACCTTTAGCACCAACACCACCTCTACTTTGAACTCTGTATTCATCTAATGGCGTACGTTTAATATAACCAGCATGTGAAATAGTAATGACAACTTCTTTATCTGGAATTAAATCTTCAATACGCATTTCATTCGCTGAATACTCAATTTTTGAACGACGTTCGTCTCCGTATTTATCTTTGATATAGGCTAATTCCTCTTTGATGATTGACATTCTTCTATCTTCATTCGCAAGAATATCTTTTAAATCAGCAATTTTTAGCATTAAATCCTCATATTCAGCCCTTAACTTATCTTGTTCAAGGCCGGTCAACTGTCTCAATCGCATTTCAACGATTGCTCTAGCTTGAATTTCCGATAGATCAAAGCGAGCGATTAATTTCTCTCTTGCTTCATCTGGGCTTTTAGAAGCTCTTATCAATTTAATTACTTCGTCAATATTATCTGAAGCAATAATCAATCCTTCTAGGATATGAGCGCGCTCTTCCGCTTTTCGTAATTCATATTTCGTTCTACGAACAACAACCTCATGTCTGTGGTCAACGAAGTGAATAATCATATCCTTAAGATTCAGCACTTCAGGACGACCCTTTACTAAGGCAATATTATTTACTGGGAAAGAGGATTGTAACGCCGTGTATTTAAATAATTTATTTAACACAACATTAGGTATAGAATCACGTTTTAACTCATAAACGACACGCATACCATTTCGATCCGATTCATCGCGAATATCAGAAATTCCTGCTATTTTACCCTCATTAACGAGGTCAGCGGTTTTCTTAATCATATCTGCCTTATTCACTTGATAAGGAATTTCAGTAACTATGATTGCCTCCTTACCTTCCCGAATCTCTTCAATTATAGCTTTTCCGCGCATGATAACACGACCTTTTCCAGTTTCAAATGCCTCTTTGACACCTTCATAACCGTAAATTACGCCACCTGTAGGAAAGTCCGGAGCTTTGATAAACTCCATCAACCCTTCAACATCTATTTCGCGGTTGTCAATATAAGCCGTAATCCCATCAACACATTCTGAGAGATTGTGAGGAGGCATATTAGTTGCCATACCTACAGCGATACCAGAAGCACCATTTACAAGAAGGTTAGGCACCTTCGTTGGTAAGACAGTTGGCTCTTCAAGAGAGTCATCAAAATTGAGTGAAAAATCAACAGTTTCTTTGTCAAGATCCGCTAATAATTCTTCCGCAATTTTCTGCAATCTCGACTCCGTATAACGCATTGCAGCAGGACTATCACCATCGACAGATCCAAAGTTACCTTGTCCATCTACCATTGGGTAACGTAATGACCAAGGTTGTGCCATTCTAACCATTGTATCATAAACAGAAGAATCCCCATGAGGGTGATATTTCCCTAATACATCTCCTACAATTCTCGCTGATTTCTTATAAGGTCTATTGGAATAAACTCCCAAGTCTTGCATTCCATAAAGCACTCTTCGGTGAACAGGCTTTAATCCATCACGAACATCTGGTAATGCTCTAGATACGATAACCGACATTGAATAGTCAATGTAGGCTGATCTCATCTCCTCGTCAATGTCAATTTTGATGATATTTTCTCCGTCGGACATATTACTCATTTACATTTTAGTTACAAAGTCCGAAAATAGGCATTATTTGGCTAGGAAATTCATGTCATTATGGCGACTTATTAACAAAAATGTCATGAAAATAATCTTTATTAACAATCGGTATAAAATTTGTTATTCGTATTTTGACAATCAGAATTTATTGGGTTATTTTAATTCTCAGAAATGACATCACAAATTCTGAAATAAACGGTCAAGTTTAACGTCTTATACAATAAAACGTATAAAATCGCTTGAATAAAACGGTTTAAGTATTAAATAAAAGTTGGTATAATTATTTACCTTTAATAAAACGATTAGAAGAAAACTATGGACGCAAATTTTTCTGCACGCGCAAAAGACGTACTCTCCTTCAGTAGAGAAGAAGCCTTGCGACTAGGGAATGACTATTTGGGAGTCGAACACATCCTACTGGGCATTCTTCGTGAAGGTGAAGGCTTAGCAATAAAATTGCTACTTGAATTCCAAGTTGACCTGCAACGAATTCGCTTGGAACTAGAAAAAACATTAAAGGAAAGTCGTGTTAAAAGCATTACAGCGAATAACATTCCTTTGGTTAGACAAGCCGAAAAGGTTTTAAAAATAACCTATTTAGAAGCTAAATTGTTTAAAAGTAATAAAGTAGGCACTGAGCATATTCTTCTTGCTATATTGCGAGAAGAGAATAATTTAGCAACACGCATATTAAATAAATATGGTGTAATTTATGAAAACATTAAAGAAGAATTAGAAGCAATGATTGAAGAAGAGAATTATCCGAAAGCTGAATTCCCGGGCAATGCTGAAGAAAGCGATGAACAAGGGAATGAAGGTTCAGGATACAAAGGCAGTTCAAGTTCAAAACGAACTGCTGACGGCAAATCTAAAACTCCTGTTCTTGACAACTTTGGCCGCGACTTAACAGCAATGGCCGAAGAAAACAAGTTAGATCCTATCGTAGGAAGAAAACTTGAAATTGAGCGAGTTTCGCAAATTTTGTCAAGGAGAAAGAAAAATAACCCCATTTTAATTGGTGAACCAGGTGTTGGTAAGTCTGCAATCGCAGAAGGATTGGCATTAAGAATTGTACAAAAGAAAGTCTCAAGGATTTTATTCAATAAACGAATCATTTCTTTAGACCTGGCTAGTTTGGTAGCCGGGACAAAATATAGAGGACAATTCGAAGAGAGAATGAAAGCCGTAATGAATGAGCTGGAAAAGTCGAGAGATATTATTTTATTCATTGACGAAATTCATACAATAATTGGTGCTGGTGGTGCTTCCGGATCTCTTGATGCTTCGAATATGTTTAAACCGGCTTTGGCTCGGGGTGAAATTCAGGTAATCGGTGCTACAACGTTAGATGAATTTAGACAGTATGTTGAAAAAGATGGCGCACTTGAGAGAAGATTTCAAAAGGTATTGATTGAACCAACAAATATTGCTGAGTCAATCGAGATTTTGAACAATATTAAAGAACGTTATGAAGATCATCACAATGTTACTTATACGGAAGAAGCAATTGAAGCATGTGTAAAATTGACGGAACGATACATGTCTGACAGAAACTTACCGGACAAAGCGATTGATGCGATGGATGAAGTTGGTTCACGCGTACACATTACAAACATAAATGTGCCAAAAGAAATTACAGAACTGGAGAAAAAGATCGAAGAAATCAAAGATAAAAAAGGCGATGTAATTAAAAGTCAACAGTACGAAAAAGCAGCAGAGTTAAGAGATACAGAGAAAAATTTACAAGCTGAATTAGAAAAGGCGCAAGAACGATGGGAAGAGGCTGCAAAAGAAAACCGTGTAGTTGTATCGGAGGATAATGTTGCTGAAGTTGTATCAATGATGACTGGTATTCCGTTAAGAAAAGTTTCAGAGTCGGAAACGGGTCGAATCATGAACCTGGGTGAAACAATTAAAGGGAATGTAATCGGACAAGACGCAGCGGTTGCAAAAGTTGTTAAAGCCATTCAACGTAACCGCGCTGGTTTAAAAGATCCTAACAAACCAATTGGATCCTTCTTCTTTCTTGGACCAACAGGTGTAGGTAAAACACAGCTAGCTAAAGTTTTAGCGCGAACAATGTTTGATTCTGAAGATGCATTAATTCGTGTAGACATGTCTGAATACATGGAGAAATTTTCGATTTCAAGATTAGTTGGAGCACCTCCGGGATACGTAGGATATGAAGAAGGCGGACAATTAACAGAAAAAGTTCGACGTAAGCCTTATTCAATAATTTTGCTTGATGAAATTGAAAAAGCGCATCCAGATGTTTTCAACATTCTTTTACAAGTTTTAGATGATGGACACATGACGGACGGATTAGGCCGTAAAATCGACTTCAAAAACACAATAATTGTAATGACTTCGAATATTGGAGTTAGACAGCTTCAAGACTTTGGAACTGGTGTTGGGTTTGGAACAAAGGCGCAACAGTCTCAATTAGAAGAAAATTCTCAAAAAATCATTCAAAATGCGCTAAAAAAGGCATTCTCACCTGAATTCTTAAACCGTATTGATGACATGATTATTTTCAATTCTTTAACACGTAAAGATATTCATGAGATAATTGATATTGAATTAAAGAAGTTATATAGCAGAATTGATGAATTAGGTTATGGGATTGAAGTTGCGGAAGATGCGAAAGATTTTATTGCTGATAAAGGGTACGACGAAAAGTATGGCGCTCGACCATTGAATAGAGCAATTCAAAAATACATTGAAGATCCTTTAGCGGAAGAAATAATCAATTCTACACTTACTGAAGGTGATACAATCAAAATTTCCTACAACAAAAAGAAGGAAGAGGTTGATATTAAAATTGAAAAAGATAAAAAACCTCCAAAGAAAAAGGAAACAAAAAAAGAAGAGTAACACGAAGTGTTACGAATAAAAAAACTCCCGACTTTGATTAAGTCGGGAGTTTTTTTATTGTAATTTCTACTCTAATTATATCCAATCGAAAAACTTTCCAATGATTACGGTTTTACCTTAATAAAGATGAATTTCAGCACGCCTGTTTAAGGCATCATTTTCCTTGTCCACAAGTTTCGATTCACCATAAGCATTCACTATAAATCGACTTTTATCTATCCCTTTACGAACGAAATAATCGACAATCCAATCCCCTCTTTTACCAGATAATATCAAATTGTATTCATCGGTGGCTTTAGAATCCGCATACGCATTAATTTCAACTTTAACTGAAGGATTTTCTTTTAAAACCTTTGCTACATTATCTAAAATTTTAGTGTCCCCGGACTTCACTTTACTTTGGTTTGAATCAAAATAAACAAGAATTCTTTCTCGTTCTTTATTTTGATTACCAAGAATAAACGACAAATGGTCTTCTTCAACTGTGCTCAACGCGTTCGTATTATCATATCCTAAAGGTCTGAATGTGAAATACCCATTTTGACCTTTTTTCAACCCAGCCACTTTTTTACCATATCGATCATAAATATATAAAGTGAAATCGTCTTCAATCATTCCATCATCCACTCCACTTAACTTAAACAACAAATTCTTTTGTGGAGGTAAATTTCGAAACCTGAATGCTCCATTTTGATCGGTAATTTCTTTTTCAATTGGCGTTCCATCCTCTAAAAAGGCCGTGACAGCTAAACCTTCACGATTCAATGTTTTATTATTGTCATATTCGAAATACCCATATATTGTCTGTGACGTATATTTAAAAACTTCATCATTTGCGGTGATTTTATCCAATTTAAGTCCAGCGTCAGGTCTAATATTTCTGTATGTAAACACACCGTCTTGATCAGTTTTCATTTGCGCAACAACATTCCCATTTAAATCGAATATCATTAACACAATATCATCATCTCCTGCAGGAACCTTTAATAAGTAATTTTTAGCAAGACTTAGCGCCTTATATTCAAAATTACCATGATCATCCGTCACCCTTTTAATAGATTCGTTGCCTTCTTCATCTACCAATACCACTTCCATCCCACTTGGATATCTACTCGGCTCGCTTTCATAGATCAATTGACCAGAAAGGTGACCTTGATTAAGTGAGATATCAATCATGTTGTCAGGAATCAATGCTAAAGTACCTCCATTCGTCATATCAACTTTCTTGTAAGCAAAAACATTTCGCTTATCGCCAATCATATCAACTCCTTCACCAGCACCTTTAAGCGTCAATTCTAACTCTCCTTTATTATCGTTGTCAGCACGAATTGCGTATAATTTGTCTGGATCGACCTCTGTGATAATAAATTCACCATTTTCATTTGTAGTAGTCTCAAAAAGAACAAATTCATTTTCATCCAATACTTGAACTTTTACATTTGCAGCATTTGCATCTAAGTTTTTGTACCTGAACTCTCCAGTAATTTCATTTCTAATCGTCACTATTCGAACCATATCGAAATAGAACAAATCATCGTTACCATTTCTATTAGACGAAAAAAATCCTTTTTCCATGCCCGGTTGAACGAAAACACCAAAATCATCAGCTTTAGAGTTAACTCCTTTTAAATTCTCCGGTTCAATTTTAGTGTCCAGAACTTTCCAATATACATCTAGATCCTGCCCTGCCTTCCATCCGTTTGAAGCAAAGAACAAAATACGATCAATTAAAAACGGGAACACATCATCTCCCGCAGAATTGTAACCAATTAACGGAAGTGGATCTTCCCAACCTTCGTTTGTTAGCTGTGAATAATATAAATCGTACCCTCCATTTCCACCAGGTTTATTAGAAGCAAAGTACAAGGTTCTATCATAAGAATCATAATAAGGGTGAGCAAAAGAAAATTCTTTAATATTAAACGGTAACTCTTGCAATTTCCCAAATTTGCTCCCATCTTTAGTAGCCATATACAATTGCGGATAATTTGTATCATTATTTTTATCCGTCATAACTTTGGAAACAAACAATGTATCCCCAGACCTTGAGAAACAAGCAGGACCAGTATGACTATTTGCGGTGAATTTTTCAGAAACCAAGCGTACACCCTTTACTTTACCAATTGGACTTACCCCTTCTTTAAGCTTACCTTGATAGAGGTTAATTTGTTTTGTTTTACTCCAATTATTTTCGTTTTCTACAAGTGCATCTGGATCTCGGTCAGAAGAAAAATAAATCATATCCCCTACTATAAAGGGACTAAAGTCATTTGCCTCTGAATTGAGTTTATTTTCCAATGGTAATGTTTCACAATCAATTTCAACATGAATTATTTCGTTTACCTGCGCCCTACCTTCAAACGCTAAAAGGAAAATTAAAATTATGATAGTTCTATATATTTTCATTCGTATTTAGAGATATCGTGGTGAAACAGTTTTGGGTTTATTAAAAGCAAAATCAAACCCGACAAAAACTTCATGAGCACCAACGGCTACAGAATTCAATTTATTGATAAAAGAGTCATAAGAATAACCTATTCTCAGATAATCCGTAATATTGACATCGATTAAAAAATTAATGTTTGATTGATTACGAAAAGAAACCCCTAACCAAACACGGTCATAGATTAATGCGCTCAAATTTAAATCTAAGTTCGCTCTTGTATTCGTCGTGTTTTTAAGTAAAAAAGAAGGCTTTAAAGTCAAGTTATCATTTAAAACCATGGCATAACCTAAACCTAGTGTAGCATAAGTTGAAAGATTAAAGGTAGCGTCAGAGAAATCATCAAATTCAATCTCTCTATTCCCCATGTGATTCAGAGAAAAACCTACATAAAATTTACGTGTATAATAGTAAACACCAAAATCGGCCGATGGCGTTAATGAACTTCGACTTTCACCGATATTGAAAATATCCGTTTTGTCTTTAAAATCTAGCGTGTTTGTGTTGATAGAACTATTATATGCACCAATACGTAATCCAAAGGCTAACTTACCTCTTGTCATACGAACGTGATAGGCTCCGGACGCTGCAAAGAAAGTATTTGAAGTCACACCAAGTTTATCACTCGCAAAATTTGCACCCCATGCCAAATTAGAGTTTTTAACTCCAGAGTGAACAGAAAAAGTAGAAGTCGTAGGACTGCCATCCATTCCAGTCCATCTTGAACGATGCAAAATTACCGCGCTCATTGAATTTCTCGATCCCGCATATGCTGGATTAATAACGAATTGATTAAACATGTATTGGCTATAAATTGCTTCTTGTTGAGCAAAAATATTCCCGTTTATCGCCATTAAAAATAAAAGTATAAATCTCTTCATCCTTATTTATTTTACAACTTGAACCCAACCAGAAACAATAATCTCTCCATCAGCTTCAGCGGTGAAGAAATAAGTTCCAGAATCAACCACATCTCCTTCACTTGTTCCGTTATAGGTGCCGAACCATGCTTTGTCTTCATTGTTATAATCTGTTACTCGTGTAATTTCTTGCCCCCATCTATTATATATTATTACGGTGTTAGTGTTGTAATTGCCAATTGCTGGTATTTCTAAGAATTCATTCACTCCATCACGGTTAGGGGAAAAAGCATTATAAAATTCTTTACAAGTCACCTCTATGTCAATTTCCTTGCAGACCTCATTTGAAAGACATCCACCAACCGCTGCAACGAAAAACGTTGTGGATTCGTTAATCTGAACTTCGTAATTTGGATTTGTACTTTCCGGAGTAGTACCGATTCCACATTCATCACTATACCATGCCCAATTGCTTCCATCCCCGAGTTCACCATCAACTGTGAGTATTACATTTTCACCGTTACACACTTCGTTCGAACTAGCACTAACACTCTCAAAAACCGGCTGTTCACAAGCTCTAATTTTTCGAATTCGATTCACACCGATATCCGTAAAATACAGCTCACCATTATAATTCAAAATATCAGTTGGTGAAACATTCGCTTCATCTAAATCTTTAAAAAAACCATTTTCCAAATCTCCACTTGGGTTTTCTCCGTCCCCTTCTTCAAAACCAGTGCCGCAAAAAGTTGTAATCATTGGTTCACCAGATGCTGGAAACAGATCTATTGTTCTTATTCTATTATTGTTTCGATCACAAATAAACAATTCGTTATTTTGATTTATATACAACCCTGAACCTATGTTGTTTAGAGCAGCTTCTGCAGCTGGAATATCATCACCATTATACTCACTTTCCCCAGTTCCAGCAACATGATATATTTTATTATCATCTGCTTTAATTACTTTGGTTCGAGCATTTATCGTATTAAAATAAAGATTTCCGTAACTATCCCAAGCTAAGCCAACTCCCAAGTTAATGTCTGCCTCCAAAGCTAAAGTTCCATCAGGAATATCCCCTGCGCCATCTGGTCCACCTACCCCAGCAACACGAGTGGTTACTCTGGTATCTAAATTAATTCTTTGTATGAAATTTTTACCACCAAAAACAGCACTGTAATACAAATATTCACTATTTGGGTCAACCTTTAAACCTCCGGAGTTACCCATTGGTGTTGATCTTGCCAAGGCCCCATTTACAGGAACACCATCAATTCCATTTCCAGCAAGTGTATCTATCTCACCAGTTTCACCGTTTATATAGTAAATATACTCAGGGTTAGGTTCTAAATCACCAGCAATTCCAAAACAGAAATAGACATTATCGTCTTTATCTACATCAACTCCAGAAATTCCTGACACACCAGTAAGTACTTTTTCTAACTCATTGGTTTCCGCATCTATTTTATAAAGTCCCGAAGCTTCTTCTGACAATACACCAGCCACAAAAAAGTAAATATTTCCTTCACTATCCACAGCCATTCCTGAGGGAACATCAAAGCCAGTTTCTAATGCTTGGTTACCTGCCGAAAACACAGAAGTCCCATTTCCTGCATAATTTGTTACAGTTAAGTTTTGTGAAAATCCACTAAAAGAAAAAATGAAAGCACAAAAAAGACTTAAGCTATATTTACTTCTATTATGATTGCTCATTATAATCAATAAGTGAGGTTAATAGTAAATTACAAAATTCTTAAGCGAAAATAATAAAAAAAATGGATTGATATTCTGAGGGTTCACTCAAGTTATCTACATTTCATTATAATTACGGAACCTTCTATTGTAAGAATTCAGTCACTATAAGAACATGAATCGATGTTTGAACAATTGAAAATGATTTCCTAAACATGCCTACAATTGTGAAGGTTTTTTATTAATAAGGTAATATTTTAAAACACTTAAATCAACATTAAAAATCTGTCTATCATTGCTTTATAAGTAATTTAAATTCCAAAAGCAAAATTGATATTGAGAAAATAGTTCTAATAGTCAATAACTTCAGGATTTTTGTAAGTCTTTTTTGAATTGCACGACTCTTATATTCGAGCATTGATTTTCGACATTCAGAATAACGAATCGAATTGTTAATAACTTAACTGTAAATCAATGAAATTATAATCTACTACAAGAACAAAACTTCTGTTGCTCCACCAATTCCGTAAGAATTATAAGATGCGTCATGATATCTTATAGTTTTTTCTAAATCAATCGATATATCATGTAAAAAAGCTCGAATTTCGCCTTTAAGAACTCCTGTTCCCTTGCCATGAATAATTATAATTTTTTGCGATTTTGAATTAAGGTGTTTCAGAACAAATTTTTTACAAGCATTGAGTTGAATTTGAACGATTTCATAATTTGTAAGGTTCACCGTTGTATCGATTAACTCTTCAATATGCAAATCGATTTCTGGGATTTGAATTGCTGATTGCAAATCATTTCTTGATCTTTGATTGGCTTGCTCATCTTTTTGAGGAATATTTTTCGTAATTCTATATGATTTTTCATCATTTAAAGCCACCAATTCGTTTGCTAAATACGAACGTTCAAAACCATCCGTATCTTCTATTAGAACTCTAATTCCATTAAAGTCAACCACCCTACCCTTAATGGTGTCCTTCAATACTGAAACAAAATCTCCAATCTTAAGCATTTGTTCTATCTAAATACCAATCGAAAATTTCTCTGTTTTGATACAGCAAGTAAGCAGGAACAACCACTAAGGCTGCCATAATTATTAATATACCAAATTTAGCTAATACCGATAAGTCAGGTTTTGTTTTTATTCTTAAAATTTGACGAACTTGTTCAACTAATAATCGCTCATTTTCCCATAAAGTATAACCTGAAGGAATCATTTCCTCCAACTTAGGGTTCTTTTTTAAAAATGCTTTCCTTATTTTCCAATACTCTCTATCAGTTAAATCCTCGTAAGTCTTTTTATAATTAACATTTGTCTCTTCCAGGTTTTCATGGAGTTCCTGACTTTTTTGTAGACTGCGTACTTTTAGCCCCATAAGGAATCCAAATATCATAAGAGGAACAAACTGAAAATATACCCCAACACCAATAAAAGCTAAAGAAGAAATCAAAGTGAAAACCATTCGGTATTGATCGTTTTTACAAAAGAAAAAACCACCAATAATCCTCCCACCATCAAAAGGGTCAATTGGTACAAGATTCAATAAGTTTATTGCTATAAAGATATAAGACAACTCTAGTAAATAATAGTTATTAAAACCATTTTCAACAACTAAAAATAAACCAACACCAATCAATATACCAGGCAATGGTCCCATTAAATTTATTAATGTTTGTTCCTTTTGTGAGTCACTAAGGCGTAGCGACTTTATTTGTCTTCCTAGGAAAGACATAAAAAACATTCCTTGCGCTTGAACTTTAAAGTATTTCATCATAAAAAAATGGCCTAACTCATGAAGAAACAATACAAAAAGCACTTCAAATAAAACGATGTAAGTATTTAAATTATAGTCAACTATAACACTCATTAAAGCAATTAACAATAGAATTAAATACACCGCGTTTTTGCGGGAAGTCCCCTTTAATAGTTCGGGCTTTACGGGATAAATATTTTCATTTTCTTCAAACACTTCAATAAAGATACAAAATATACCAGCAAATCTACCTATTTTTAGCCACCTATGTTGAGTGCAAATAAAATTTATAAAAAATATGGAGAACTCTCCATCTTAAAAGGAATTGACTTAGAAATTCAAAAACAAGAGGTTGTTTCGATTGTTGGTTCTTCCGGAGCTGGAAAAACCACTTTACTTCAAATCTTAGGAACTTTAGATTTTCCTGATTCAGGTGAAGTAATAATTGATGGTGTAACAACCAATGAACTAAAAGGCAATCAATTAGCTAAGTTTCGGAATGAAAAACTTGGGTTTATTTTTCAATTCCACCAATTACTACCAGAGTTTTCGGCAATTGAAAATGTAATTATCCCTGCTTTACTCGGCAATAAATCGAAGAATGATGCAATTAGTCGAGGTCAAGAACTATTAGATTACCTTGGTTTAGGTCATCGTTTAAACCATAAACCTTCTGAGTTATCCGGCGGAGAACAGCAACGAGTAGCAGTCGCTCGAGCATTGATAAACAATCCATCTATTATCTTTGCTGACGAACCGTCTGGTAATTTAGACTCAAACAACTCTAGAGAGCTTCACGAGTTGTTTTTTAAGTTGAAAGAAGAAATGGAACAAACCTTTGTGATTGTTACTCATAACAGAGAGTTAGCAGAAATGTCTGACCGTAAATTAGAAATGCGGGATGGTATTATCATCTAGACAAGACTAAATTTCATCAGGATGCAGAAAGAACTCAAAGAGTATTTAGATTTTTACGCAGACCGTTTCAATAATAAAAGCTTTATTGAAGATGACCCAATAAGTATACCCCATCAATTTTCCGAACGAAAAGATATTGAAAGTATTGGTTTTATCATTGCCACAATTTCTTGGGGAAACAGAAAGTCTATTATAAAAAATGGTAATAAGCTTGTGGACATTATGGGTGGACAACCGTATGAGTTCATTATAAACGCAAGCGAAAAGGACTTGCAGGACTTACATTTTGTGCACCGTACATTTAACACTCAAGATTTGCAATTTTTTATTCTTTCACTACGCTCAATTTATAAGGACTACAATGGAGGATTAGAACAAGCATTTTGTACCTCAAAGATTATGAGCGAACGAATATATGGGTTTCGAAAAGTGTTTTTAAAAACCACTCATGAACAAAGAAGTGAAAAACACATATCCAACCCGTTAAAGGGTTCTGCTGCGAAAAGAATTAATATGTTTTTACGTTGGATGGTTAGGGACGATAATAAAGGCGTGGACTTTGGATTATGGAACAAGATAAAACCATCAGAACTTTATATCCCATTAGATGTGCACACGGGTAACGTTGCTCGTCAACTGGGATTACTCAAAAGAAAACAGAACGATTGGAAAGCATTAGAAGAACTTATGTCTCAATTAAAGGAGTATAACCCAAATGACCCTTGCCATTATGATTACGCATTGTTTGGCATAGGCGTTTCAGGGATATTAAACAATTAACAGCATAACTGTTTATAAATTCGTAATTAATTCCTTTTCTAACTCTTAAAATTCGAATCCTTATTTGCATATTTGTGATATGACTTTTGTGTACCCGACATTTCTCTGGGCCTTTTTGGTTTTACTCCTTCCTGTTATAGTCCATTTGTTCAATTTTCGTCGGTATAAAACAGTTTATTTTTCAAGGGTTAAGTTTTTGCAAGAAGTTGTAGAGGATTCAAAATCTGGGAATCAACTTAAACATCTACTTGTTCTATTTTCACGACTTTTATTTCTTTCCTGCTTAATTTTAGCTTTTGCACAACCCTTTATCCCTTCAAAAAGTGGGGAAAAGACGAAGAACCTTACATCAATTTATATTGACAATTCGTTTAGTTTACAAGCTGAAGGTAGCGATGGAAACTTACTGAACGAGCTAAAAAATCAAGCAATTGACCTTGTTCAAACACTTGATAAAGATGAAAAAGTTAATGTTTTAACCGGCGATTTACTTTCGATACATCAGCGTTTCTACTCCAAAAGTGAAGCCATAGAAATAATTAAAGAAATTGGTTTTTCTGCACGTTCAACAGCACTAGAGGATGTTATTCGACTTCAAGCTGACCTCTTTAAAAACTCATTCGAAAATGCGAATCAAAGACTCTTTATTTTTAGTGATTTTCAAGCATCCACTAATTCATTAGAAAATTTAAATTTGTCAGAAATTCAAACTTATTACTATCAAGCTAAACCAGCTATAGAAGAAAACATTTTTATTGATACTGTTTGGTTCGAAAGTCCTGTTCATCGCGTAAAAACTCCTGTAGATGTACATTTTAGAATACGAAACAACTCTGAATCGCCTGTAGAAAACTTATCGGTTAGATTAAAAATAGATGGCAACGAACCAAGCCCAAAACGAATTTCAATAGCGGCTAATTCGTTCATTGAAGATCAAATAACTTTTACTGACCGAACTTCAGGTATAAAAACCGGAGAAATATCAATTCAAACGGGTCAATTGTTTTTTGATGATCATTTTTACTTTACTTATACAATAAAAGAAGCAGTAAATATACTAGTAGTACAAGAAGAAGAAACCAAATCAAAAAACCTTGAACAATTATACAGTCTTGATGAATATTACCAAACCACAATTTCATCGATAAATAATGTTAAACCTGAATTAATTGAAGAAAATGAACTCATCATATTAAACGGAATCAACAAAATTCCTAATGGCATTAAGGGGTTGTTAAACCAGAAATTGGAAAATGGAGGGACTGTAGTGCTTATCCCAGGAACAGCTGTGGATCGTACGAATTGGAATGATTTTTTATCAAATCATCAGCTACCGACAATTAACGCGTTGGATACAAATGATTTACAACTTCGTTATTTTAATGATGAAGACCCTCTTTATACAGGTGTTTTCACCAGTAAACCAAATAATTTTAAAAACCCAATCACTTTCAAACATTATCAACTCAGCCTTACCGGATTACAGGATTATATTACTTTATTTGGAGCGGCCCCTACTTCCCCATATTTATTATACAAAAGTAAAAATTCAGGTCGAATTGTATTTGCGGCAAGCCCTTTTATCAGCGACTTTACAAACATTCAAAATCATGCGCTTTTTGCAGCAACATTTTTGAGACTTGCCGAAACAGCAACTTTCAGAAAGCCACTTTTTACGACAATTGGAGCTATGGATAATTTTCCTGTATATCATGAACTAACTGAACAACAACCGATTCATTTAATTAATGAAAAAGAAAAGGTAGATGTTATTCCTGAAGTGATTAGTAAGGGGAAAGTACAAATGGTTTCATTTAATCATCTCGAAGATGCAATTCATACTGCTGGATTTTATAAACTTACAGATCATGGAACGTTTAATGAGATAATAGGCGTTAATTACAATCGGATAGAGTCCAATATCAAATCTTTGAAAGGACCTGAACTTTTAGACAACTTTCAATCAATAGGTTGGACAAACGCAAGTGAATTAGAAATTTCCGGTTCTGGAAGTGTCCAAATTAATCAGATAAAAGCTCAAGAATACTGGAGAATTCTACTAATTTTGGCATTAGTTTTTATAGGAATTGAAATTTTACTCCTTAAATTTTGGAAAGGCTAAACTGATAGCGTTGAATTATGAAGATAGTGTTAAAATCGTGTACAATTGTTTCTTCCAAGAATACGTACAAAGACAAACAAGATGTTTTAATTAACAACGGTGTAATAGAAAAAATTGCACCAGAGATTAATGAACCGGTCGACCAAATTATCGAGAAAAACGATTTACATATATCATCAGGTTGGTTCGACGCGAAAGTTAATTTTTGTGATCCGGGAAATGAGATAAAAGAAGATTTACTATCAGGATTAAATGCGGCTTTAGCAGGTGGAATGACGGCCGTTGGAATAAGCCCAAATACTAGTCCTGCTATTTCGAATAAATCGCAAATAGAATATTTAAAAATGAAAGGGCTTGGAAACAATGTTTCAGTATATCCTTTTGCAACCTTAACGGAAAACATGGAAGGTAAAAACCTATCTGAAATGTATGATTTAAAAAATGCGGGCGCCATAGGTTTTACGGATGTAAGCTCTCCTTTACATGGTGGGATTTTGTATAGAGCACTACTCTATGCTAAAAATTTTAACGGAAAAATCATATCATTCCCCTATGATTCAAGCATTTTTGGTGAAGGTTATATTCACGAAGGAATAACAAGTGTTTCAACCGGTTTAAAAGCTATCCCATCCATAGCTGAATCCATGACGATTGAAAGAGACCTAAATCTAGTTCGTTACACGAATGGTGAACTACATTTTACCGGAATTTCTACTAAAGAGGGGGTTGAATTAATTCGTAAGGCAAAATCTGAAGGACTTCAAATCACGGCAGATGTTTACATCCACAATTTGATTTATACCGAAGAGGAAATGTTTGCTTTTGATTCGATGTATAAAGTTTTACCTCCACTACGTTCTGCAAGTGATAGAGATGCGCTCATCGAAGGTCTTAAAGATGGTACAATTGATTTTGTATGTTCTGACCATACTCCAGAAGACATTGAAAATAAAGAAGTAGAATTTGATCAAGCGGCTTTTGGAATTATTGGAGTTCAGACATTATTTGCTCAATTAAATAAATTAGAGTCACTTACCCTTTCGGAAAGAATTGATTTGATTAGTTCTAAACCTAGAAGAGTATTTGGCTTAAGTGATAATTCGATTCAAGTTGGTAAGGTGGCTAACTTAACTTTATTTAACCCATCGATTAAAAAGGAATTAAAGTCGGAAGATATTATTTCAAAATCTAAGAATACACCTCTTGTGGGCGAGGAATTGACAGGAGAAGTCTACGGAATTTTTAACGAAGGGAAACTCTCAATAATTGAATAAATTGGAACAAGAAAGCAAACAAAAAGGTAAGTTCTTACGAACATTCATAAAAGAACGAAAACAAGTCGGAGCATTAGCTCCAAGTTCCCGTTTTTTAGTAAAAAAAATGTGTGACAAAATCGACTTTAATTCAGCGAAAACAATAGTTGAGTTTGGGCCTGGCACAGGTGTATTCACCGAAGAATTGCTAAAACGAGCAAATCCTGATTGCAAAATATTTGTGATTGAATTAAACAGTGAGTTTCATTCGTTTCTAAAAAACAAATTCAAAGACGAGCGCATTATCCTCCTTCGAGAAAGTGCAGACAATATTGACAAAATATTGCAAGACCACAAAATAGGTTCTGCAGACGCTATCCTTTCCTCTCTACCTCTTGCTGTAATTCCAGAGCAAATTAAAAAAAGAATAATAATTAAAGCGTTTGATGTTTTAAGAAAGGGAGGTGTGTACGTTCAGTATCAGTACTCGTTAAATGCAAAAAAATTATTAGAGCTAAAGTTTGGATCTATTCATTTAAATTTTGTTCCTATTAATATTCCACCGGCTTTTGTATATACCGGAATAAAAAGCTAATTTAATTCACTTAATAACCTGATTTTATTTTCTGAAATTGATTAAATCTTGCACGTATATACAAGACAAGATCCATATCGTTTGCAGAAGCTAAAAATTGAGGGTCAAGGTTTAAAAAACGTATAAATTCATCAAAATCGTCTTCTGAAAGTTCAAAGATATCATGATGAACATATACCTTTAAGATTTCTCTCAGCACATCTTCTTGACGATCCTGATATTCCATTTCAGCAACCATTCTTTTCGTTCTCTCCCGCTTACTAAAGGCCACATATAATGCAGTGATAGGACTTGAAATTGCATTGACTGCTTTCAGTTCGGGCACCTCTCTTTTTTCGATCAAAGCTCGTTCTTCCTTTAACTCTTCAAGTGTTTTCATTGGCCTTACAATAACCTCTTTTGCCTGATAAGAAAGTTCCCTTAAATAAAACACATTCTTATATACACTTTTGAATGCGCTGTCTGCATATGAGATATAAACTGTTTTATAGCCCTGAACAGAAACACCAATTAAATCACTCTTTTTAACCTTGATTGTAAAGCTTCCATCATAGTTCCCAAAAAAGCCCTTACCCGTTGATTTATTTAAAATCAATGCACTATAGGACCCAACATTGTAATTAGTATCAAGAACTTGACCCTTAATAGTAATGAGTGAGTCATTATAACTGGGGGCTTGAGCTAATACAAGGAATGGAAACAAATAAAGTATGAATTGAGCTGTTTTCATATATAGACTACGAAGTAAAGAATTTTATGTGAATTGCCTTCGTTAAAAACTGTTAATTAAAAAGATCCAGCTAACCCCATAATTCAACAGTACCTTGATTTTTTTTTGATTTCCAAAAGAAAACTAAAGCTCCATTCATAATGAATTTTAACTTTGTCCAACGAGAATTATGAAGCAAGAAAAGGCCTTAGCATTATTAAAATCAGGAAAGAATATATTTTTAACTGGTTCGGCAGGAACAGGTAAAACCTATGTACTTAACCAATTCATTCAACACCTAAAAGATGCAAAAATAAACGTTGCTGTCACGGCATCTACAGGTATTGCTGCCACCCATATACAGGGTGTCACTATTCATTCTTGGGCTGGACTAGGAATTAAGCAAAAAATAACCGAGAAAGAATTAAGTTATTTAAAAAAGCAAAAATCGATTCGAGAAAGGTTTAATAAGACGAAAGTACTCATCATAGATGAAATTTCAATGCTTCATCGTGATCAGTTAAATTCTATTCATCACATATTATCTTATTGTAGAGATAATAACGCTGCTTTCGGAGGAGTGCAAATAATTTTAACAGGAGATTTTTTTCAATTGCCCCCTATTGGCGACTATACAGAAAAAAGTAAAGATAAATTTGCTTTTATGAGTGATGCTTGGCAATTTGCTGAATTCACCATATGTTATTTGACCGAACAATTTAGACAAGAAAATGACTATTTGAGTGTAATTTTGGATGAAATTAGAAAAGGAAAAGTGAGCACTGTAGCTGTAAATCATTTAAAAAATGCTGCAACTACTGAATTCCCTAAAGATATTACACCAACAAAACTTTACACACATAATAAAGATGTTGATTTTATCAATAACGAGCATCTTTTGGCATTACCTGGAAAAAGTCGTTATTTTAAGGCTAAAACAAAAGGAGAAAAGAACGTAGTTGATATTCTAAAGAGAAGTGTTTTGACATCGGATGATATGGCAATTAGAATCGGTGCAAAAGTGATGTTTGTAAAAAACAATCCTGAAAAAGACTTTATAAATGGCACATTAGGCGAAGTTATAGATTATTCAGATATCGGATTTCCAGTGGTGAAAACGCTAGACAATAACGAAATTACTGCAAGTCTTGAAGAATGGACCGTTACAAACGATACCGGACAAACAATTGCTTCATATCAACAAGTCCCTCTGCGCTTAGCATGGGCCATTACCGTTCATAAAAGTCAAGGTATGACCTTGGACGCCGCAGAACTCGACTTGAGTAAAACATTTGAGCGTGGTCAAGGTTATGTTGCCCTATCTCGATTGAGAAAATTAGAGCGTCTAAAATTATTAGGTTTTAACAATACTGCTTTACAAGTAGACCCCTTAGCTTTAAAAGCAGATCGGCGGTTTCAAGAATTATCCGAAATTGCGGATAAGGAATATACGCTTGAACAACTTAATTCGGACCGTAAGCTATTTGTCAAAAAATCTGGCGGGAGAAATTTAAAAAAGATCAATTGATTTATGTAATGTTGCTCCTTACCCAAAAATTGGGCAAGGTAGCAACAGTGGGAGCAAAACATCCCAAAACGAGCCAATAATTTGATATGAAAATAATGCGTTTTGGGTGAACTGCAGTCTAATATACAACGAAAAAATAAAAGAACCGAATAATTTTTTGTTAAATATTCTTATTCAGGTATTTATAGGGATTCTCTCGCGCAATTAAATCAAAATCTTTCTCCGACAAAAACGATTTTAATTCAATAAAAATATCCTTATCTGCCTTTTGACTGCGAACTACATAAAAATCTGAACCAAAGAGGACTTTTTGCCTAAGTTTATTCTTATTTGAATAGGTTAATGTTTTTGTAAAATAATTTTCATATTCGCTTCCTTCACCTATCGTACTTCCTAACATTGGATACAAATCCGGATCACTAACGATATAACTAAT
Source organism: Crocinitomix algicola (assembly GCF_001661595.2). Taxonomy (GTDB): domain Bacteria; phylum Bacteroidota; class Bacteroidia; order Flavobacteriales_D; family Crocinitomicaceae; genus Crocinitomix; species Crocinitomix algicola. The sequence goes on along the minus strand of NZ_LYPF02000001.1, from coordinate 206,363 downwards.
ATCTGCATAAAAATTCTCATACTGTATCATCATGCTTGAAACAATCGAATACCAATCTGTATACTTCCATACGTTCTCGTATCGACCCCAAGGAATTTCACCATGCTCATTTAACCCAAACCAGACACCACTTTCGGGTTTCGACATTAATTGTTGCGCATAATTATCTCGATCTCTTTCTAAAAATTTTTTCCATTCTTCGGCACCACCATAATGCGCGAAACAAACTTTAAGGTTGCTCAAATTCCACTTTAAAGGTGTTTCTGAATTTGTGTAACCAAAGATTTTTTTATTCTCCTCAGATTTACCATTTCCAATTAGGATTCTCAAAAGCGGCTCTTCCAATAAACACAAATAATTCATTGGATGCGTAAAGTTTACCTGAAAATCCACATTTTTAAACTCATCAAAAAGAATTTGTCTATATCGACCACTCCCAACAAACTCCTTAAAAACAGGATGTTCATTCCACTCCTTTAATAATTTCCCTCTATAATAAATTACTCCTTTAACACCATGTGTCATAATAGGAATGTTATTATCTGCTGCATACTTCCATAAGGGCAATAAGTCCTCATCAAATGGAAAATAGCCTAAAGCAGGATAAATTTTAATTCCTGCAAATCCTTCATCCTCTAAATATTGCTTGACAATTGACTCTTTCAATGTTATTTTCTCATTTTTCAATTCGTAATCGAAAAATCTCTTCCCTTCTTTCTTATCACGAATTCTCCGCGGATCAATAAATAAAAATGAGTGGATTTCTTTTTTGCGATTTAATTTTTTTAATTCTTCAAGCTGTTTATAAAATGTTCCATGTTTTGCAATAGATCCTGCTTGCATGTATTTCATATCCATAGAGAGCAGAATGAAATGGGACCCGAGTGGATATTGCCTTTTTAACCTTGAATAAATATTACTTTGACTTCCGTACAAAGCAAACTTTGCCATTTTTACATACCTCCTAAATAGCGTTTTTGTTTTCTCACCAGGTAAAAAATGAAGAAATTTTCTGACTTGATTAAGTAAAAATAAAACTGTCTTTTGAACGGATTTTACCAGCAATAGGATAATTAAACCTAAAATCAAATTAATCGAATAAGGCAACCAATCTGGTCGTTTGAATAATAAGGAATTTGCTTCTAGGAATTCGACTAAATTGTTCAACTCACCTTCTAACATAGTGTCACCCTCTAAAATTTGAATGGAAATTAAGAAGTGATAAAATATGAAAAAGCAAGTTAATCCTAACCACAAAATTACCAGACGATAAATTAGACCAGTAATGAAGTGTTGATGAATAAATCGTTTTATTCGAACAATTATTCTTTTAATTCGCTTTGCCCTAGTATGATATTTTTTAGCATTTAGATGTTCATAAAACTTATACAATCTTACAAAAGTTGGAACATGTAGTAAATAATAAAAAGGCCAAAGGACAAGTGTTTTGGCTAAAAACGGCGGAACACTTTTATGGGTAAAAACATGAGCATGTGCATTAGTTATTGGTTTTTTATTACTTTGATTCATTACATTTTACGTTCTTCTTTCTTTAACCAGTTTTGAAATTGGTCTTCAAGCATAACAACCTTAACCGTTGCCCCCCAATTAGCAAATCCCAATATAGCTTTTTTAAAGTAAATCTTACCCAAATTACGATTTTCGATTCCTTCAGAAATTCTTATTATCTCTTCGGCATACATCCCTAAAAACGGCCATGCATTGACTTTTTCTGCTTCTTCAATAGCAATTTCATATATTTTAATTGCTTGATTGAGCTTACCCTTTAACTCAAGTTCAGCTGCCGATAAAAACCTTTCCAAATGAAAATAGTCTTTATTATTCACCTCCAATAAGGGTGTCAAACGTTTTTTAAATTCAGCCAATATCTTTAATGATTTTTTAAATTTAAATCTGTTTTTATCTCGAACTAGAAGACAACTTACGGTGAGTATTCGTAAATATTGAATCGGCGTCATATCATTATTATAGAACACTAATGGGTGCTTCAAAACACGATTAATTACATCAACATTTTTAAAAAGGACCCCTAAAAATAATTGAACAACATACCACCTAACTTTCAAATGCAAGGTAAAGATATAATCGTTCTTTTTACTTAATCTCTCAATTTCAGAAGTCCAAACATAATTTGAATCTGTAAGAGTTTTTGGGATTACCATCATTATTTTATTCAATGTCACGTATGTTTTATTCTCAGTTCTTTTAAGAAAACTTTGTTTGTTCTGTGCAATTTGACAAACTTCGTCGAGATTCACACCAGCTAATAGATAGTTCTCAATCATTACAAGACTGACATATGCAGCAGTAATATAATCCCCAGTACTTTTACTTAGTCTATAACTGCGTTCTAAAACTGTTATATTTTTTTTATAACCGTGAATGGCATGACCATATACTGTGCTGCCAGCAGCCAAAGCCTTTCCTAGTACGATTGGAAAATCTGTTTCCTCAGCAACTTTATAACCCGCCTGAACCCATTCCCAACCTTTTTTTATTTTACCACTATAATAACCAGAAAAAACACCGTAACCGACAATACCAAAATAACTTCCGTTAGATAATCCTTTTTGTAAAGTAAGTTCGAGACATTTTAAATTCAGATAAGTCAAACTTTTCAAGTTCACACTCCAAGAAGGCACCCATAATTCGAACAAGATTTGACCAATTAAGTTTTCCTCTTGACTATCATTCTTCACAAAGTTCACTAAAGAATTCGGTGTTATTTTCTTTGTTTTTCGATTGATCTTCCAGAATAAAAGAAATAATTGAAATTTAGAAACATTAAAATTGAAGGGATAATTTAACAATTTAAGAGCTTTTGAAGCACTATCAAATACAGATTCGGTATCATCAACATCATTATACATGATTATAAATTGATAATACACATACGCTTTTTCGAGGTTAGAATGAGCAAACTTCAGGGCAGATTCGTAAAACATCACGGCAGAAACAAAATCTTTATTTAGAAAAGCCGCTCGACCCGCTGATAAATAGATAGGATAAATCTTATCGTCTTCCCATTCTTCTTTGTGTGAATCAATTATTTGAATCGCTTTATTGTAGTATGCCACCGCGTGATCATATGAACATAACTTAATGGCTTTTTCCGCGGCGTTGCAGTTCATCTCAACCATTTTTTTTCGTTCATCAATAGCGTTAAAATAATTATAGCAATGATTGTAATGATTCACTATATCGAATATATTTCTATCCTCAGCTGCATAACCTAATGAAGCTGAAAATGTTCTCCCGATTGCTTGATGAATCCATTTCTTTCTATCCTCCGAAAGCAAACTATATGTTACATTTTGAAATTTATCATGAGTAAACCTAAACTTTATTGGAGCATTTGAATTATTCTGATTATTAATCACTTCAATAATTCCCTTGTTAACTGCAGGCATAAGAATCTCTTTCACAGTTTCAATGGGTTTTTCACTTACTCCAGAGATTAGAGAGATATGAAAACTACTACCTATTGCAGCTCCTACTCCTAATAGCTTAATAGTTTCTTGAGGTAAAAACTCGATTCTTCTAATAATCACCTCCAACATATTCATACTTCTATTTAAGTCTTTATATCGTTGTGGATGATAAGTCCATCTAAAACCCTCTCTTTCTTCCTCCCGAGCCAAGATTTGTTTCGCACACAACTCTTGAATGAAAATATTAACATACAACGGATTACCTCCTGTTACATTATCTATTAGTTGAATTAATTCAGAAACATCGTCATGCTTGATTTTTAAATGACGATTTATTAGCTTGTGAATGTCAACCAACTTTAACCCACGCAATAATAAAAGTCGAATATTACTTTTATAGTAGGGTAACAACACTTCTTCAATTAGGGCCCAAACAACTCGGTCATCATCTTCAGAACGAAAAGTACATATCCAAAAAAGATTTTCATTACTCCCTTCTGAAAGCCAGCAGCGAAAAAATTCAACTGTTCCTTTATCAGTCCATTGGATATCATCGAGCAATGCAATTACTGGTTGATCGTATCGATTGATCACACGAGTTAGACTCAATAACATCTCGTTTAGTCGACCTCTAAAAATAACTTCTTCCGTTGTTTGCGAAGCCATCTCTTTCAAATCAAACATATGTTTGATTCTTGGAAAAACCTGGCAGAAATAATCCAAATTGACACCAAGTTCTTCTTCTATTGTTGCTTTTAACTTATTATTTCCACTCTTTAATAAATGATACCATTCATTGACCACTGATCTAAAAACCTCAATCAAAGCATTATAAGGTGGGTTGTCTCGACTTATCTCTAATTTACTCGTTACGAACAAATCCCCCTCTTTTGACCTGTCTAATCCAAACTTATTCGCTAATGAACTTTTTCCAACACCAGAATTCCCTTTAATTAAAACAATAATCTTCTCACCATCCATAGAGTTTTGGTGATACAAATTCAGTAAATCCAATTCAGTTTCACGACCGTATAGAACATCTTTTATGGAAATTGTGTGTAAGTTTGGTTGCATTATGGCCATGAAATTAATTTTGGGTATTTACCACAGTAAACTGTACCAATTTAGTGAAAAAACATTGAAAACCATAATAACAATGAAAACATTAAAATTAGCTTAGGTCAACCATGAACGGTTTCGCGCTTCCCATAGTTTTTAATTATTTCAGCTTCGTAGTCCAGCCATTCTTGCCATCGTTTCTCGACATCTACACCTTCACTATATTTTCGCGCAAATTTTATAAACATCGTATAATGCCCTGCTTCACTTACCATTAAATCGTGATAAAACTTTGACAATTCTTGATCTGGAATATTCTGCGACAAGACTTTAAAACGTTCACAACTTCTTGCTTCTATCATCGCCGAAAACAAAAGCCTGTCAATAAAAGAAATATGACGACTATGTCCTTTCTTCATAAATTTATACAAATCTCCGACATAATCATCTTTACACTCTCTTCCCAATGTTTTACCTCTAGCTTTAATCAAATTATGAACTTGCTCAAAATGCTCCAACTCCTCCCTAGCAACAACTATTAGTTCGTCCACTAGTTCCGTTCTTTCTGGGTTTTGAATAATCAAACCAATTGCATTCGTAGCTGCCTTTTGTTCACACCAAGCATGATCTGTGAGTATTTCATCAATATTTTCTTCGACAATATTCACCCAACGTGGATCAGTTGGAAGTTTTAATCCTAGCATATTTATTCTTTTTAACAAAACTAACTAAAACGAAACGACTATTCTTGTTTTCAAATAATAACTGTTTAAAAGATTTATACGAGACAAATCGACATCAATTCTTATAAGTTATTTTTGTTGTGTGAAAGACTTTGCAAAAAAAATACGGAATAAATATATTTTATCCAGCTTGTTTGTGGTCGTTTATATTTTAATTCTTCATGACACAGATATCGTCACATTAATTAATAGACAGAACCGTGTAGAGTCCTTGGAAAATGAAATTGAGCGTAAAAAAACAGGAATCATTGAGCTCAAGGAATCTATTGAACAGCTGGAGGACCTTCGTAAATTAGAAAAATATGCGAGAGAAGAACATCTTTTTAAAAAAGACGATGAAGATTTGTTCATTCTATCTTTTGAATAATAAATCTTACTAAAATCTGTTAAAAAGTTCCACACAAGGGAGTGAATCTCTATTTTTGCATTGAATACGATAATATTATGATAAGAAACGTTTTACTTTTAGGACTTCTCACAAGCCATCTTTTTAGTCACTCACAAACTTTATTGTTTGAAGAAAATTTTGATGACGGCATTCCTGAGACATGGATAACGGAAGATAAAGACGGATTAGAGCCAGCTCCAGAAGTAAGTTATTTCAACAACGCTTGGATTAGTTATGAAACTGATACCGTAATTTGCGTCGGGAGCACATCCTTTTATGAGCCATCTGGCCAATCCCAAGATTATTTGATAACTCCTTTAATAAACATCCCTTCTTATTCAAACATAATTTGGGAAAGTCGTTCGGTTGACGCCTCTTTTCCAGATAGCTATGTTGTCTTACTTTCTACCATGGGTCCAGAAATTGAAAATTTTACCGACACCTTACTTAGTGTTTATAACGAAACACCACATTGGCACACCAGAAGTGTTAGGATTGACGAAAAAGGGTTTGCTAACCAAGACATACATGTTGCTTTTAAGAACATAACAGAAGATGGGTTTATACTACTTTTAGATGACATTAAATTCTACGGAAGTGAGTTTGCTGAAATAGCAGAAAACAACAACCAACAAGAGATTTACCTTTTCCCGAATCCTGCATCAAATGAGGTAAACATTGACGTTGCCAACTTAGTTTCTGCAAGAATTATGGATATTCAAGGAAAAGAATTAATCCATTCAACTGAAAAACACATCGATGTTAGCAGTCTCCCGAATGGGATTTATATGGTTTATATTCAATCAGTGGATACTTTTTATCACTTGAAATTCGTTAAAAACTAGGTTTTAAATAAAAACCTCTTTTATTTTCTTGTTGAAACACCCGTAAATTACGCTCTTAATTCTATTTTTGTTCAGAATTAAATAGAAATTTACATGAAAAAAATCTTATTCCTATCTTTGATGATAGCTGCAGGATCATCTTATGCAGACGAAGGAATGCTCCTCCCTTTTCAACTAAAGAAGTATAAAAAGGAAATGCGAGCAAAAGGTCTTGAGCTCAAAGCGAAAGAAATTTACAATCCAAAGAAACCAAGCGTAAAGGATGCTATAGTATCATTAGGCGGTTTTTGTACGGGAGAACTCATTTCGGATAAAGGACTTATGTTAACGAATCATCATTGTGGATATGATGCAATTCGTGAAAACTCTACCCCGGAGAACGATTATTTAACAGATGGTTTTTGGGCAAGTAATTATTCGGAAGAAAAACCTATCCCTGGACTTACAGCAACAATCGTTGTAAGAATTGATGACGTCACAAAAGACATTTACAAATTTTTGAACGATGGAATGAGTGAGTCTGAACGTGAAGAAAAAATACAAGAAGTATCTGCACGTTTAATCGAAGAGGCAACTGCAGGCACAAACTATAACGCAGAAATCAAACCTTTTTATGAAGGAAACGAGTTCTACCTATTCGTTAACGAAACGTTTAAAGATGTTCGTTTGGTAGGCGCTCCCCCTTCAGCGATTGGGAAATACGGAGGAGACACAGACAACTGGATGTGGGAAAGACATACTGGTGACTTCACCATGTTCCGAGTTTATGCCAACAATCAGAACGAACCCGCTGAATTTGCTATGGACAACCAGCCGTATCAACCAAAACATCATTTACCTATTTCTCTAAAGGGTGTTGAAGAAAATGATTTTGCAATGGTAATGGGATTCCCTGGTAGCACCGATCGATACCTCACTTCTTACGGGGTTAAAATGGCAATAGAGAAAGATCAACCAAGTCGTGTTAAAGTAAGAGGAAAAAAGCTTGAATTAATGAAAGAAGATATGAATGCAAGCGACGCAGTGCGGATTCAATACGCTTCAACCTACGCCCAAGTCAGTAATTATTGGAAATATTTCATTGGTCAAACAGAGCAACTAGAGCGAAATAAAGTGACAGAAAAAAAAGTTGCTATCGAACAAGCTTTTACTCAATGGATAAATGAAAAAGATAAGCGCAAACAACGTTATGGAAATGTATTAACTGACATTGAAGAAGCCTATAAAACGCTTACTGAAATCAACCCTACTAAAGTGTATTTCTTTGAAGCGATCTATTCGGTTGCCCTTAACAAATTCATGATTTCTCATGTGCGGTTTTTCAAGAAATTGAAGAGTGAAGCAAGCGAAGAGGAAATTAAAAAAGCGGCAGAACCATACCTAAAAGCCGCAGATGAATTTTTTAGCTCAATAAACATCCCAACTGAAATCAAATTAATTGAAGCCATGTTAAAGATGTATTATGAAGACGTCCCTTCAAGTCAACAACCAGAAGAATTTAAAAAATTAGCTGAAGAATATAAATCCAACTGGGAAGAACTAACACGATGGACAACAAAATCGTCGGTATTCACTTCAATTGAACGTTACAAGGAATTCCTTGAAAATCCAACAGCTACAACTTTAGAAGCAGAACCGTTATTCTTATTAAATGAAGCACTATTAATGAATTATCTTTCTGTAGTAAATGGAGAAGCCTCAGCAATCGCACAAGCTAAACTTGACAAAGCGAATCGCCTTTTTATAGAAGGCCTTCGAATAATGAACAAAGAGAAAAAATATTATCCAAACGCCAACTTCTCACTTCGTTTGACATACGGTAACGTCCTTCCTTACACATCTAACGAGGGTAAAAAATATCCGTTCTACACTACAATGAAAGGATTAATGGCAAAAGAAGATCCAAATAATCCTGAATTCATAGTTCCAAGTAAACTTAAAGAATTGTACGAAACGCGAGACTATGGCCGTTATGGAAAAGATGGTGAATTATGGGTAAACTTCATAACGAACAACGACATAACTGGAGGAAACTCTGGTAGTCCAGTCATGAACAGTAAAGGGGAGTTAATTGGCTGCGCCTTTGATGGAAACTGGGAAGCTATGAGTGGTGATATCGCTTTTGAGGATGATTTTCAAAGAACAATTTGTGTAGATATTCGATACGTATTATTTGTTGTCGACAAATACGCAGGTGCAAGCCATTTAATTGATGAAATGACTATCGTAGAATAAATAGACACCATTTTAAATGAAAAGGGAGCAAATGAATTGCTCCCTTTTTTAATATTAAAACCTTTTGTCCAAAACATCTTCAAAGACTCTTTTGTTCACCCAATTTTGATTGTAAGTAATTTCAGTAATACGTTCTAGTCTTTCATTAAAACTTGCTTCCAAACCGTTTGAATCAATAAACTTTACAGCATCTTTAAACGACTTTAGCATACTCTTATAAAATGCATCTCCATTAATCGTATTTGTTTCATTATACGTTTGGGCAACCTCAATATTAAATAACATTACATCGGCAATAAAAGATGAATCCACTCCCAATTTGATATAATTTTTTATTATGTTTTGTGCAATCGACCTTCTTTTTTTCGCTTTTCTCTTACCAATGGGAAAATATTCCTTACTTATTTTAAATTTTGCATCCTCTAGTAATTTGTCTTCATTCGGATTAAATACAAAATCATAAAATTCTTTCACCTCTTTCAGGCGGTCATACAATTCCAAAACCTGCTCTTCAAGATCACTTTTAGATAATTCTTTTAAATATTTACTTAAGGCTCGCTTACTCATAAAAACAAATCTAAGAAAAAAGGGTTTCCTCACCGCAGTAAGAAAACCCTCACAAAAAACCGTATAAATAAATGTTAATTCTAAACGCAATTAACACTTCTTTATTTTTGAACGTATAAGACTCAAAAAAGTTCTACATTTTAACAAAAAAAATAGAGGTTTAAGAAAATTTAACATCGCAACGATCATCGCTTAAAGATTCAATCATTTTTTCGAGTGATACTATTCTTTCTTCATCGTGTAATATTGACATAATTTCTTTACGTTTAATTTTAAGCATTTTTGCTTCGTAAAACCGTCTCACATCTGTCGCACTTTCAAGTGACAATTTTGGAACAGTCATTAACGAGCCGTCCTCGTGCTTAGCTACCATCGTAAAGTAACAGGAATTTGTATGTTTAGAAACACCAGTTTTTGGTTTTAAAGACTCGACCCTTATTCCTACTATCATAGACGAATTCCCAACATAATTGACAGAAGCAGCTAATGACACTAACTCCCCTACTTCAACTGGCTCTTTAAACTCAACACCATCAACGGAAACCGTTACGCAATAAGCACCGGAATGCTTTGCAGCACATACGTATGCGACTTTATCCATTAATGAGAGCAGTGTACCACCGTGTACTTTCCCTGAAAAATTAGCGAAAGAAGGTATCATTAATTCTGTTATCGTTGTTCGTGAAAAATTCACTGATCTAACCTCTCTTGCCATAAATTATATTCGTTTAATTATAAAATGAAGATAATCAATTGAACCAGAAATGATTTTTGATTTTAACAAATAATTCAAATTTATACTTCTAATTTCTTTAATTTTGCAAATTAAAATTTAACATGAAAACAGTTGTTGTAGGATTATCAGGAGGAGTTGATTCCAGTGTTGCCGCATACTTACTTAAAGAACAAGGATATAATGTGATAGGGATTTTCATGAAGAACTGGCACGATGAATCCGTTACAATCTCAGACGAGTGTCCGTGGATTGACGACAGTCAAGATGCCCTATTGGTGGCAGAAAAATTAGGTATTCCTTTTCAAACATTAGATTTAAGTGTTGAGTATAAAGAAAGAATTGTTGATTACATGTTCTCTGAATACGAAGCAGGTCGAACCCCGAACCCTGATGTTTTATGCAACCGCGAAATTAAATTTGATGTTTTTTTAAAAGCCGCTGAAAAACTCGGAGCAGACTTTGTTGCTACTGGTCATTACTGCAGAAAGGATGTAACTGCTGACGGAACATATCGCTTGTTAGCAGGGGTTGATGCAAACAAAGATCAATCCTATTTTTTATGTCAACTAACGCAAGACCAGCTCGCTAAGGCTCTGTTTCCAATTGGAGAACTTGAAAAACCAGAAGTGAGAGAGATAGCGGCAAGCCAAGACCTCATAACAGCGGACAAAAAAGACTCTCAAGGGCTATGCTTTATTGGCAAGGTAAAATTACCAACTTTTTTGCAGCAACAGCTCTTACCAAAAGAAGGAAACATCGTTGAGCTCGATAGAGATCTTGAACAATTTAAGGCTTACCACGCCCCAATTAACAGGAATGACTTCATTAAAATGTCGGAACCCTTTAAGTTTTACCCTGAAATGGGAAAAATTGTCGGTACGCACCAAGGTGCTCATTATTTTACAATAGGACAACGCAAAGGACTCGGTGTTGGGGGTACTCCTAAACCTTTATTCGTAATAGGAACTGATGTGGAAACCAATACAATTTATACAGGTCAAGGTGATGATCACCCCGGCTTAAACCGATATGCTCTTTTTATACGTGATAAAGATGTGCACTGGATTAGAACTGATTTAAAGTTAAACGATGGAGATTCAGCAAACTATAATGTACGAATCCGCTACCGACAAGCCTTAATAAAAGCAGAACTAATTAAAAAATCGAATGGTTTGTACATTCTTTTTGAAGAAGGAGTTTCAGGAATTAGTCCAGGGCAATTCGCAGCGTGGTATTTAGACGACGAATTGATCGGATCTGGAATAATAGCGCAATAATTAGTTTAAACTAAAGGTTTCCTCTAAAAACAACTCTTTTGGAATTTGATTACTTTCACTTTTACCGCTAACAAAATCTAATAATTGAGCGACTTGAAAAATAGACAAACGCGAATGTTGTCCGAGTGCTTTATGCTGGTCTAGTTTTGCCTTCGCAGAATTTAGCATTGATTTTTTAATGTTTAAAAATTCCATTTTTCTGACTAATATAATTTCATTGTTGTCTGAAGATTCTACGGCTAAAATCGAAAAAGGTTCTCCCCCTATTTTTTTACCTTTAGAATCATTTATTACGCCTTAAACTAAATAATGTCAGCTTGGCGGTCGATAAATGTTTTTTGTTCCAACACCATTCGTATTAAATCCTTTTACAGAACTTTCTCTCTTTTCCATATTCAACTTCTTATCGATATACCTTAAACAACACTTTTTAATCCTTTTTTTCCAGTTTTTATTTTTGCGTTTTAAATCTAGCGCAGTCCATTCAAAGCCAAAAAATCGAGCTGCTTTTTGCATGAAGTGATTTTCGATATTCTTCTTTGAGTATTCAAAACTCCTTAAAAACTGGATTTGATCATTAAAATAAATTCGGAAGGACTGTAATAATAAAAACAGTCTCTTTGTTAGGAACCAAACTTCTTTCCCCAAGCCTTCACTTAAGTTACTTAAATTATTACTTAACGAATCACTCCATCTATTACCCTTCATTTCTTTCCATTTTAGACTACAAACAAAGTGAATTCGTAAAAAATATTTAAATTAATTAAGTAGATTTGCATTACAGAATTAAGCTAAAACTTAAACTTTGTAACTTAACTTAAATATTAAGTTATTGATTAAGCAGTGAAAATTATTAGTTCATATCATCCCGCAGTATTGGCACTAGAATCACTCTTTGACCAATTCCCCGCAGCACTTAACTTTCGATGTTTCTGCAACGATAATGGTATTGCCCTATACTCTTGTGACGGAAAAAATATGGATGATTTCACTCCTAAAAACATCATAAATCAAGAATTAAAAATAAAAATTCAAAAATTCAGAGATTTAAAAAAGGAAGTTTTTTGGGGTGATGATGATGATTTGCCTGTTAGAAAAGAAAGTCATACTCGAACAATAAAGCAATTATCAATTCAAGATGAAATTGAGCAAAACATTCTGATTTTTCGAGTTCCAAGTCTTAACGATGACAGTAATGATGTATTCTCAATTACTTTCTCAAAATCATTTAGTAATTTTTACATTCCTTCTGGTCGTAACGCCTTATCTTCAGAGATGAAAGTTGCACTTGGAAAAACGATTCGTAATCAAGTTTTATGGACATATAAACTACATAAAAAACAATCAAATAGTATTCGTAGAATTCAACAAGCCTATTTAAAACATGCAGACGAAGTTGATGAATTACACGTAAAATTAGAACAGGAGCGAGATAATAATCGAGCACTTTTAGACCGTTACTTACTCCAACTTCTTCGATCTAAAGAAATTGAATTAGACGCAAACATCCGTATCAAAAAAGGTTTTTTAGATAAAATAATTAACGCCGACATTGGAATTAATGAAATTAAATCTGCCGTTGAAACCGCAGTTGCTACTGCTCATGACTTGGCAGTTGATAAATCAAACATTAATTTAAGCGCCAATTTAATTGATGTAAAAAGAACAGACCAAACTAAGCACAAATCAAGTCAACTAATTGCTTTAGACAAAACGCATGCCTTGTTAGATCGTTACGAACAAGCAGCGCGCCAGTTGAACGATAACTCCGTAAAAATAAACGGAAGAAATCTTGCAAAAACACTTGAAATTAGTGGTCCTGCAATTACAGACGCCATTAAAAAACACCAATTAAAAATTGCCAAACTAATTGAAAAACATCCAGATAGCTGGCCTTTAATTTGTGAATTCATTCGTCCTCTACAAGAAATTCGATATAAAGTAGCGTTATCCAGCTAAGATCACCATATTTTCTTATTGATAAGTATTCCTTTTTATTAGTTTTACAAAAGAAGCAATACCAATTAAATGATATATACAATTTTAAAAAAGCTCGCTCAGCTCACTGTAAAAGGCTATTTTAATAAATTAAGTGTATCTGGGAAAGAACACATTCCGGACAGAGGGCCGGTTATTGTCATCGCTAATCATCCGAGCGCATTTATGGATCCTATAGTTGTTGCAACTACTGTAAAATTCCCATTATATTTTATTGCTGCTGGAGAATATGTTGGAAATGGACTAAAGGGCTGGTTGTTTCAAAATATTTTTCACATGATTCCAGTATTCAGACCGGACAAACGTCCAACAGAAACGCATAAAAACAAAGAAATGTTCAGCAAATGTTATGAGCATTTAAATAAAGAAGGATCGTTACTTATTTTCCCTGAAGGTGTTAGTCTCACTGAAAAAAAACTAAAACCATTAAAAACAGGTACCATTAGAATTGCTTTGGGCGCTCAACAGCAAAGCAAAAATAAATATAAAATTGCCATTTTACCTATCGGCCTAAACTATAGTGACCCACACACTTTTAGAAGCGATTTGTTTATAAAAATAAGCGAACCGATCTATTTAGATGAATTGGATGGTTTTAAAAAATTCAATTCCAAATCAGCTGAAATTGAATTCACAAAGGAGGCCACGAAAGTACTTCATGAAAAATTACGAGAAAATCTAATTCATCTCGAATCAAAGGCGGAAGAAGAGCTTTTAAACAATTTGTTCGAAGTTTACTCCAGAGATATCAAAAGGGATTTCTCAATTGATTTAAATGATCAGGAAGGAGATTTTTATGTTCAACAGGATTTTAGTGCGGCTATAAATCATTTTAAGGAGAATTCACCATTCCTTTATGAAGAATTAGCTAACGATATCAAATCCTATATTGTTCGCTTAAACGAACTTAACATAAGTGATCAAGTAATTGGTGAATATCGTAAAGAAATTAACAAAAGAAGAATGCTCTCTTACATAGTAGGATTACCCCTTTTTATTTTTGGATTTGTTAATAATTACATCCCTTACCGATTAACAGGATTCATTACAGATCGACTTAAAATCGACCAAACATTCTCTGGCTCAATTCGCTTGGCTATCGGACTTTTCATGTTTTTGTTTTGGTATATTTTAATTTCGATTCTAGTCGGTTTATTTTGGTTGGGATTATGGGCAGTAATTTACCCAGTTACCATGTATATTTCTGGTATTTATTGTTTAATCTACGATTCAGCAATCCGACAAAGTAAAAAACGAAATCAATTAAGATTTTATTCAAAGAACAAAAGAGAAATAATCGTTCAACTCATGGGTAAAAGGTTGAAAATTATAGAATCATTAAAAAAATGTAAAGAAGATTTTTTAATCAACAATAATCGATTTAATCCAACGAATTAAGCACAAGATCATGCCGATCCATGATGCGTATCAAAAATTCTCCAAAACTCCATTTATGCTCTCTTATAATTCCTTTTGCAAATGTTCTCTGAATTAAATTAAATTTGATGTAATGCGCCTTACTTCTATTATCTCCAGTTATCGTAAGCTCAGTATGCCCTACACCATTATACAACTTTATATTCATTTGCATTTTATTCGGTAAATCATATACATAATACTGCAGTTCCTTTACGAGTAACTTCTCCTCATTCACTGTTACCCTGTAGCCAGGAATTTTTTCATGATAACTTAAAAAACCAAATATATAGACACTATTTGAAATAAAATGAGCACGATTTTCATCGTAATTTTCCCGGTTCAAATAATAGATGCTGACTTCAATAAACTTATTTTTACCATAAGAATGAATATCAGAACTATTCACTCTAAAAGAATTACCTCCCAGCAAATTTGCCTTATGTGCTAATTCAGCGTAAAGGGATTCAATGGTGTTTGGTAAAATGGTATCAAAGGTTATCTTCGCATTACCTATCCAATTATAAAAACCGTCGTATGTATTTTCGTGAAGGTATTGAAATCCTCTTACATTATCATGCTTAAAAACATTTTGATTCATTTCAGTGAATCTAATTTTCTGAGCATTAACCGATAACGACACGAATAACACCACTATGATTGAGAACAACTTCTTCATCCTTTCTTCCGTTTTCAATTAATAACGAAAGAAAGAAAAAAGAGTTTCACCAATTCGTTAACTTATCGCAATAATTGTATTGTTCCTTGACCTTCAAAATTTGTTCCATTATCGGAAACACCTCTATAATTGTAGAAATATGTTCCTTGAGCCGCATCTGAACCGCTCTTCATTCTTCCGTCCCACATATCCGATATATCATTGAATTCTATCACAACATTCCCCCAGCGATTAACGATTACACACTCAAACTGGTCAATAGATTGAGATAATACATCAAATGTAAACACATCATTGATCCCATCATTATTCGGAGTAAACGTATTTACAGGAGTAAAAATAAAAGGATCAAATACTGTTATTGTACGACAAGTAGTATCTGTACAACCATTTTTATTAGTGGCCACCAAACACACTTCATAATCCCCAGCGTTAGCATAAGTCATATTAAAAGTTTCATAATAGTCATCTGAAAATTCATAGCCCCCCATACCGAATGACCAGAAAAACGCAGTATCAGCAAATGGATTGTTAGGATTCGCAAAATTATCCGACAGATTCACAAAGTTAACATCCAATTCGCTAGTACCTTCCCATTCGGCCGAGAACTGATCTGACGTCATTTCAAAATCAGCAATGGGGTTCAGCGAATCTACTGTAATTAGCTCAGAAACAACACAATCATTATTGTCTGTTACTGTAATTTTATAATTACCAGGGTTTAAGCCACCCCAGGTTGTATTGATAAAAACGTCTCCATTACTAAGATTTTCCCATAAATAATCATAATCTGGTGTACCGCCAATAGCATCTGCATAAACAAGACCATTACCACTTTGATAACCATAAAGTCTACAATAGGCAGGTTCATAACCTAAATTATTTATTTTTAATTCAGCTGGATTTTTCAATTCAAAATCAATGGCTATTGAACAACCATTTTCGTCATTCACGAGAAGATTATAAGTTCCAGCATTAGCCTCAAAAAGAGTATCCTCACCTATTCCATTATCACCATTTGGATTTGGAGACCAAATAAAATCAATTGAATTATAATCTCCCGTTGCATTATAAACGGTATCAACCCAAGCTGTTCCAGTATAATCATCATGGCACCGTGGGTTAATTGTTTCCAATTCAATCGACATTTGATCCGGATCATCGAGATAAACTGAGTCGACAAATTCGCAAGGACCGTCATCCAAAATAGTAAAGTAATACCAGCCTTCGTTCAATCCGTTCGCCGTATTACTATTTTCAACATTTAAAACTTCATCGTCTTCATTTTTAATCTCATATATTACATCCCCAGTTGCTCCTGTCATATTAATTGTTACTGACCCATCTGAAAAACCAAAACAGGTTGGTGGATTACTGATGATTTCACCATCAAGTACACAACCTGCATCATCCGAGACTAAAATGTCTATACAAACTTCATTAGTACAAGGTTCATCTCCGGCTTGATAACAAACTTCCCAAACACCGGCACCTGCAATGCTTGGATCAAATTCACCAGTTTCAGCGTCTATGCAACCTCCACATTCCGAAGACCAGACTCCACCTGCGGGGATAGCCGAAATAAAATACGAATCATCGGAAACTGTAAAATCAGGCACTTCCTCGATTTCGATTTCAGGACTTTCTATCAAGGTAATTTCTACTGTATCTCTCGCTACACAACCACTAAGCTCACCAGAAACGACATATATGTCATCTTCAGGGATAAAAGGCACCCCATCCTCAACATCATTATTCCATTCAATAATTACACCATCAGGATTTTCAGCTGTTAAGGTTAATTCCTCACCTGCGCAAATTGTTTGATCTTCTCCGGCAAAAAGCTCGGGTCCATCTTCACAAGAAACAATTACGTTATCAATTCTCCATCTTTCGCTTGCAGCCCATGCTTGAACTGTAATTCTCAATTGAACAGTTTCACCACCTGGTAAACAGCCCGAATCAAATAACGACTCTCCTAGTTCCATATCATCAGATTGAATCACAAAAATACCGGCACAATCTCCAGGACAAAATTCCGCAACAGCAGGATCTTCCCAACCAGCACCATTTATATTATATTCAAACCTCACCCAATCAACGGAGTTACAACCTGTACCACACCCCTCCATAGTACCTTCTTCCGTTAAATCAAAAGAAATTGAGATTTGATCACAAGAAGATATATCGATTTCATCAGTAGTCCATGTTGCAGGACCGTTTGTGTCTTGACCTGTCATTCTACCCGTATGTACTTTCATAAAATCAGCAGCATCAGCACAATCCGGACAATCACTTTCCCAGGCAACACCACCAACTTCGTCTGTGCCTGTTGTTGCTTCTTCCTCATCAAAGTTTTCTTGAAAAACAATCTGAGCCTTAACTGTATTACTCAAAAAAAAAGAAGCTAGAAATATAATTTGTAAAATGTGTAGTTTGCTAAAGTTTGACATACCTGAAAGTAATTTTGCTGCAAAGGTACATCGTAAAGTATAATAAGCGTCAACCTTAGTCGAATTTAAACTAAAATTAATATGAATTTAAACTCAAGTAAAGATCGTTTAAATTGGGTTAATCACTTTTTTTTTAGCGGGAATTAAAAGTACTAATGCAGCTATTATCACTACATTTTTCATGATATATTGACCAGTGATAGTAAAACTATATGGAGCCTTATTGAAAGCTATTTCTGGAAAAATAAATAAAGGGGTAAAGGTGAAAATCATATGAGCAATAGCGATTCGAACAACCCAGCTCATTTTTAAAGTAAAAATAAGTCCAAAACCAATTAAAACCTCTGCTACAGCCAATACAATTGTTCCTACATTTGGCGTAATTAAACCAAAAGATAAAAATTCAATAGTATTTGCAGCCAATGATTCTGCTGGACTCAAGCTTGGAAAAAACTTAAGAATGCCAAACCATACATAAATGAATCCAATAGCGATTGATAAAAATTTTAGTTTCTTCATGCCTTCCTCTTCTTTTAAAAGCCAGGAGGAAAACACCTCCCAGCCTTTATTAAATCTAAACAAACAAATGATTTACAAATTATTTAGAAGTACCAATATGAACATTGTAAAAGTCCCACGCATTTCTTGCCACATCACGACCAAGTTCTAATCCTGCAACGTTATCAGCTTGAATATGATATCCACCCATAACTCGCGACTGTCCAGCCATTTCTGCAGCCTCTGTAAATGTTGGAAACTTCAGCAATACTGTATCACCATAAAATGCAGGGTCAGTTTCAGTTAACACGCCTGTATGCACAAATGCGCTATCACCAAATTCATCCGACCCGGTGAACAACTTCAAGGCCTCAGCACATCCACCGCTGATAGTACTATGACCGGAAGTATAACTTGGAAAAGGTGGGCAAAGGAATGTAGCAGGTGAATAAGGCTGCCATTCACTACCATCCATCTTTTTGAATCCTTTACCTGCACCGGCCCAACCAAATATCTCTTTACCTGCGTAATACTCATGAACCAAAGCATATGGTCTAGCAAAGTCATAATACATTTTAGAATCCCATGACGCTATAAACGCATCCATTGCTGTAACCTCTACTAAAAAATACATTTTCACATCCTCATCTAAGGTATGGTTATCCCGAATTGATATAAACTGAGCGAATTTCAACCAATGACCTGCTTGTTGAACTGATTTCGGTCCATCCCGCATAAACTCTACAAGCGCTTTGTCATGATCCGACATGTTTTCTTGAATGGAAACAACCTCTTCCAATTCTTTCTTCAATTGATCTGAGCCTACTAATGGTGGAGGACCTGGACGAAACTGAGATGAAGAATCCATTGAAATTGGATCTACTAAATACCAATGTGGTGTCAAACAACCTGGGGCAAATTTACCGCCTTTACCATCATCAAAGTATTTAGGTTGCCAACGATTTATATCTTTTAAATTCTCAACTTCATTAACGGGTTTATAGTTCGTATAATCAAAATATTGAACACCATTTGAACCTTCATGTGTTGCATATTGATTTGAACCATCATTTTTTCTTTCCTCAATTATCTTTTTAGCAACTAAATTCCCTATTCCTTCTGGAGTTGACGGATCAATAGTACGATTGCTATAATCAAAACCAAGGTCGGCCATTATACCTTGAAAGTAGGCACTGTCTGAATAATAATATTCGCATAGTGCTCCATAAGCTGCATAACTTATTGCTTTTTCTTTGTTTTCTATGGTATGCTCTTCAATAGGTCTTCTTTCAATGTCAGTAGCATATACGGGAATAGCATTCTCATCATACCTACTCCAGGCGTCAAATATTGCCACAAAGGTTAAACCTAAATACCTCGAAGTTACCGTAGGGCGTGGTTTGAATCGATCAGTATCTCTTGCTGTACCTTCCAAAGCAGCAGCACCCCAGATGTAAGCGACGTTTTCTTTACCTCGCTTTTCTTCCTTTACGGTTTGTTTTTCATCTTTTTGACCTTGAGAATCATCAACATTTGATGAGCCACAATTAGTCAGTAACAGTAGGGAAAGTGCATAAGCACTTAGTAGCTTAATTTTCATTCTTTCTATTTAAATTGATTGCTTAATTAAGGACTAATATATTTTTTTTATTAGCTTTCCTTCATTGTGATATGTGAAACCACCTTTTGAATTGATGAAATATGAATATCGATGAACGCCTTAAAACTTTAATTGTGGATGATGATCCTTTAGTTTGTGATTTGCTCCAGCATTTTTGCTCTAAAAATCAACACATTAAATCTCACACAACTGTTATAAATGGTAATCAAGCCTTGAATGCTGTTCATTCAGATGATTTTGATGTCATTTTTTTAGATTTCAATTTACCTGATTTTAAAGCTGACCTTCTGTTAGAAAAATTGCCTCATAACCTTCCTGTTATTATGATTACAAGTGAAATTAGTTTTGGGGCAAAATCGTATGACTATGATCAAATTATAGACTTTTTGGCTAAACCAATTCGCTATACTAGGTTTTCGCGTTCGATTGAGCGGTTACTGTCAAAAACTCAGTCAAACAATAGCTATAAAAAGAAAACGTTATTGGTTAAAGATGGCAACGCCACTGTTATAATAAAAATTGATGAAATTCGCTATATTAAGTCCGAATCAAACTATGTAGTTTTTTATTTAAACGAAAAAAAAGTAATGTCATTAATGAGCTTAAAAAACTTAGAAATTCAGCTACCTGAAAATTTTGTTAGAGTTCAGAAGTCGTACATTGTTAATTTAAACTTTTTAGAAGAATTACGAACAGAACATTTAATTATAGATGGTACACAAATACCGATTGGCGCAAAGCACAAGGATAAAGTATCCAATAGAATTAAAGGCTGGAACGATTAAGTGCAGATTCAATATCTTGTAAATATACTTCGAAAGTTAAGCGAACCACTTCTTCGAAAGACTCTAACGCTAGCTCATCACTATCTGGCATGTTGCCCTCAATTTCCATTAAATAATTTTCAAACTTCACCAAACCTAGTCTTTTCAACGCTGTGTTTATTCGATGGTTTATTTTGGCAACCTTATTTTTCTCATTATTAAGAATCGCTTCAGACAAATCGACCACATCTCTTTTCCATTCAGAAATCAATACCTTCATAGCATTTTGGACCAAGTTTTCTTCAAAATCATAATCTTCTTGGATGCTACGCAAATCTACTTGACCAAAAGACTGGTAAACCACAGCCTGCTGTAAAAGGGATAAAAACCTTTCCTTATTAACTGGTTTAGTTAAAACAAAGTCTTGATGTTTGGTAGTCGATAAAAAAGCCTCATCCGCACTAACCCATATTATTATACCGTTCATCGCCAACTTATCAGAAAGTAGATTTCTATATTTTTGGTCAGAAATAATCGATTCGTTTAAATGACGATCAGCGATGATGATGTTGAATTTTGATTCATGCGATTTTTCCATATTTTTGGAAAATTCAACGTTAACTCCTTCAAGTACGTATTGGTACCAGTCCAATTGTAAAGAGTCATCATCTATCACAAGAATACTAACCTTTAAATTCTTAATGAAATCAATATTCAATTTTGATTTATTAGACTTACTTTTTAAACGAAGTTGAAATGAAAAAACACTTCCAACATCTTTCTTAGAAATGATTTCTAGCTTACTATTTTGTAAATGAAGGAGCTCCTGTACAATACTCAGTCCCAGACCAGCTCCAGTATTATAATTTGATGTATAAGTTCTTTCAATAATTTGATTCACTTCAGCTTGCGAAACGCCACTTCCGGAATCATGAACTTCGAATCTAAACAATTCACCGCTTTCGTCTACTTGAGTAACCTTTAAGGCGATTTCACCTTTTTCTTGAGTGAATTTTATTGCATTTGTCATTAGGTTATTTAAAACTTGATATAACCTTGTTCGATCGACTTTAAAATGAGAAATTACAAAAGCATTTGGAAGGTTCATTTCTAATTTTAACTGTCTCTCAATCAATTGGTATTTAAAACCTTTACAAAAATCGTTAATGAATTTATTCAAATCAGTCCACGATTCGTTTAATCTAATTTGTTGATTTTTAATTTTGCTATAATCCAACACATCTGTAACTAAAGACTTTAATTGTAATGCATTAAAGCGTAGCGCTTCATGATATTTACTTTCTGCAGAATTCGACGAATTTTGGCTAAGAATTTCTACCGTTCCTACAATTGCTTGCAGTGGGTTCCTAATTTCATGACTCATGTTTTCTAGGAATTCATTTTTTTCTTGAAAAGCTAATTCCGCTTTTAATTTAGCCTCATTAATTTCTTCATGACTCTCTGCAATTTCTTTCGACATATGTTCAAAACCTCTGGCCAGCTTTCCGATCTCATCAAAACGATGTATCGGTAAATGATGTGGGATTAAATGACTTGAAAAATGCACCATTTTTTCGGTAATACTCTTTAATTCCCTCACCTGTTTTCGCATATATAAAAAGGCTATAAGCACAAATAAAAAAGCAATAATTAAAATGGTCAAAATCACATTCTTTCTCCATGAATAGAATGAGGAAAAAATCAATTCTTTATCAACTGTGAGTAAAAAATAAACTCCGTAATTAGGTCTACGGTAATTGAACTTTGCAAATGTATTTACCTCCGAGTTCGTAGATTGAACAATCGTGTTATAATTGATAGAATCGATGGAGAGTTGATAATCATCAAAAAAACTGGGGGACTTTCCATATTCAAAACTAAACTCTTTAGTTGTATCCGGATGAATAAGATAATGACCATCGTTATTAAACACTTTTAATTCATATGAATTTGGAATACTTTTTATTAAATATTCGAATTGATCTGATAAATCAACATTTAAAATTAAAAAATATGGAATTTCATTTCTTAATACAATCTGCTTTGCCACTCTAATCGTAGGGGTTGTTGGCATACTTATTTTATTATGTTCTTTATTCAAATCAATTTTAGAGAGATAAACTTCATCCGCAGTAAGACTCTCAATTTCTTGAAAATAGTCACGATCTTTTTTAATTTGAAGCTGCTCTGCTGGTGTTCTATGAATGCTGCCTTCCTTTGTTCTTTCAGTCCGAATTATTTCCTCCCCCGTTCGACTATCTAATAATCTTATTTGAAAATAATTTAAATTCGTTTTTAAAAATGATTCATACTCCGCCGTTAACAGTTCCTTTTTTGCGTTTTCGTTACTCCCTAAAAATTCATGTAAAACTGGACTTTCAGCAAGTTGCTTAATATCAGTCTCAAAATTCTTTAAATCACTTTCGAATTTTACTTTCACCATCTCCGAAGAGTGGCTTAAATTCTTTTCGGTTAACATTAGAATTTCTTTCGAGCTATATGAAATCATGAAGTACCCTAATATGCTTAAGCCCAAAATAAACAACACAAAATACACCAAAGCGTTTCTTGCAGCCAAGGATAAGTACTTCAAATTCATGCCTCTTGAAATTTTTGTAGAATTTTATTCATAAAGTTATCATTTCCTTTAAAGGTTCACCACTGCCTTTTAAAAAAATCATCATTAAAAGTAACATTAACCGATACGAAACTAGATGACTTATTTAGACTTCTCTTCTTGTATAATCTATAAACCAATGCTATTGGTGTTAAGATTAAAAAGAATATAATCGAAGCAATTAATGGCAATATCAGAAACTGTAAGCCATTACTCACCATGTTAATAAAGAGCTGTGCATATTGCTGAATTTGAGGTAAAACTAAGCCAAGAATCATAAACGTTAAGAGTCCCCAACCCCATATCCACTTCTCTGTATAAATTATGACAATCAAACCAAAAAGGAGCAACAGACAAAAATCACGTAAAACGTTATTATTTAGCATATTTAAAAAAATGGATAAATATATGGTGCAAGACCAGTGGAAACACCGAACACAAGGATAACACCCACAAAAACTAAAATCAAAATTATGGGGAACAACCAATATTTTTTTCTCGATTTTACGAATTGAAATAACTCTTTAATTGTTTCAAACATTTTTATTTTTTTATAAAAAAATTATCGATTACAAGAATATCAATATCAGACATTAAAAAAACTTCTATTATTGATTCTAGACCTTGCACAATTGGTTCTTTGTTGCGATTAAAGCTCGTATTAATTAACATTCCAATACCTGTTTGAACTTTAAATGCATTCAAAATACCATATAATGGATGTTCATTAGAAGTTACGGTCTGAATACGTGCTGAAGAATCGCCATGCAAAACACTAGGAAACTGCTCCAAACCAACTTCTCTCTGATTTTCAGTAATACGATGAACATATTGCATGTAAGAAGCATCGTGGCAAACATTAAAGTATTTC
Source organism: Crocinitomix algicola (assembly GCF_001661595.2). Classification (GTDB taxonomy): domain Bacteria; phylum Bacteroidota; class Bacteroidia; order Flavobacteriales_D; family Crocinitomicaceae; genus Crocinitomix; species Crocinitomix algicola. Next base: position 182,144 of record NZ_LYPF02000001.1, on the reverse strand, counting down.
TCAGCTTCACCAGATAACATTACAGGAGCAAATGGACGAAAATCTTCTCTAAATTTGATGCGTCTATTAATCCTATCTTTCATTCCTTTACTTTTTGGAGAAGCCAATATACTTCTGCCTCCTAAAGCTCTTGGTCCAAACTCCAAACGACCTTTAACCCACCCTACTACTTTATCTTGAGCAAGAAATTTTGCAACTTTTTGATTCAATAAAAACGCTTCATCAAAATATTCATATTTCAGTTTCTTTAACCTCAATGCACCAAGAATTTCACTTTTTTTATGGGCAGGACCTATGAAACCATGATTCATTTTATCTTTAGCCGAAACAAACCGATCATTTTTAGAATAATAAAAGGCCAATGCAGCACCTAAAGCGCCTCCTGCATCACCTGCTGCGGGTTGAATCCAGATTTGCTCAAATATTTTTGATTCAACTAATTTACCTGTTGCAACGGAATTTAAAGCAACACCTCCAGCTAAACAAAGGTTTGAACTGCCGGTAAGTTTTTTTGCTGTAATAGCCATTTTCAGTATGATTTCCTCTAAAACAGTTTGAATTGCAAGCGCGATATTTTTGTGACGTTGATTAAATGATTCATTGGGTTTCTTTTTCGCACCGAACAATTGTTCCCACCGTTTCTTTCGAATCATCTTTAGTCCTGACCGATATTTAAAATAGTGCTGGTTTAACTTGATACTTCCATCACTAAAAACAGTTACAATCTCTTTTTTAATAATGGCTATAAACCTCTTGGTTTGATCAGAGTTTAAATCACCCAAAGGAGCCAGTCCCATCATTTTATATTCTCCACTGTTCACTGAGAAACCCAAAAAATAAGTGAATGAACTGTAGAGAATTCCAACAGAATTTGGAAAATTCATTGCTTTTTCAAGGACAATTTTATTTTGATCTCCTTGACCAATCGAAGCTGTAGCCCATTCCCCAACTGCATCTAACGTTAGGATAGCGGCTTTACCAAAAGGAGATGGAAAAAATGCACTGGCAGCATGAGATAAATGATGACTCGAAAAAAAAACTGGTACTAAATGACCGTTATTCCCATCAATTTCCCTCAGTTTTTTACGAATTTCGTTTTTTAAAAAGAGCTTTTTGGCTGTCCAATCCTTAAAAAATGGCATAAATTGCATAAATCCATTCGGTGCAATTTCATAAAAATTTTGAATTATCCTTTCTAATTTCAAGAATGGTTTTTCATAGAACACGACAGCATCGACCTCCGCTAATGTTAAATCAAATTCTTCCAAGCAACTACGTATAGCATTGAAAGGAAAAGCAGCTGTATTCTTTTCTCTCGTATAACGCTCCTCTTGAGCTGCAAACTTAATTTCACCATTGATAATAAGCGCTATTGCGGAGTCATGATAATATGCTGAAATACCGATAATCGTTTTAAACACCATTTCTAAGTTCAAACAGATGTGAAGATAAGAACTATTGTATAAATTTGGTTTGTAAATCTTTTAAGTTTGAAAACCGTATTCAGAAAATACTCATTGAAGTTAATTTATTACCCAATTATAACTTTCGTATGCTTCGAATTAGCATTGCTAATTCTGGGCTACCGTCCTTATAACTATGATCATTATAAAATTAAAATAAATCCTTCAAATGCCTTTGTTGGAGATAGCAGCTATGGAATTAAACTCAACCCGGGAAATTATAAAATATCGCTTAATGATTCCATAGAATTTAAAACGACTCACTGCAAAAATGGTAGAAGAGAAACAATCCATCCGTCTTTAAATCGTAAAAAAAAGATTGCATTCCTAGGTTGTTCATTTACCTATGGCTACGGTGTTGACAACAATAAAAATTTTGTTCAGAAGCTTCAAAATCTTGACACTACTCACATTTATGAAAATTTTGGAGTGATTGGTTATGGAACAGTTCAGTCCTATTTACAGTTAAAAAATGAAATCATCCCAAACTCGGAAAATTATGAGGCTATTCTGTTAAATTTTTCTGCTGTCCACCCATCAAGAAACGTGCTTTCTCCATATTTCAGAAAAAACTTAAAACTTGGATTTGGCAAAGCTAATCCAGAAATCAATCAAAACATGAAAAACGCAAGGTTCCCATACATTAATGAGAATGTGCATTCAATTGAATATGAGAATTGGGCAAACCTGCATAAAAATTGGCTTTTTAGAGAGTACTTAGCCAGTGTCAACTGGTTACAAACTCTCTGGGAAAAATCATCAACTAATGTCAATCGGGAAATTGAATTGACTGAACTATTAATCAAAGAAATGAATGAATTGTGTTATGAAAACAACATTAAATTTGGTCTGGTTTTATTAGACGAACTAAATAATGACAGAGTCTTGAGTCACTCTGTTCCCAATTTTGTTCGAATTGATTTCGATTTTGAAAGCACTACGCTAACACACTATCCCGTTGACAGTCATCCAAACGAAGCTGGACATGAGTATATTGCCACAATACTGTCTCCTTTCATTCAAAAAATTCTTGCTGAATGATTACTAAAAAAATTGGATTATTTTTATTTCTGCCGATAGCTCTAGCAATTTTTATTCTACCGAGAATACCTTTTAACGGCAATCTTTCAACTATAAAATTAGTTTCAGAAAAGGAATTAGCAGAACTGGCGCTGCTCGATTCTAACTTTTCTCAAGAAAAAAATGTTACCTTTTTATTATTAGAGCATGAATCATCGTTTAACGCTCCAGAAGCTTTTAAAGTAATTCAGCAAATCACTCATCGACTAACGAATCTGAGTCAAGTCGAGACGGTTATCAGCATTACAAGTCTAAAAATCACAAATAATAAACCCCTCAAACCTGAATATGAACACCTTAACAGAAATCAACTAAACGAATACTTAAGTAGTCAAATCAATTCTATTAGAAAGAAAAAAGACATTTATCATAAATTCATCTCTCCTAATGGAAAATATGCATTAATCTATATCACTGAAAAACCAAAAACGAAACTAGATCTACAATCGAAAATAAAAAAATGGCCCGAATTAAGAAAACCTATCTCTTCCTACATTTTTACCCCTAATAATTCAAGGGTCGCTGAAAATATATTCTATAGCGAGACTTCTTTTTTGGTCTTAGTAAGTCTTATCAGTGTCATTTGTATTTTTTATCTTTTTATTGGTAGTTGGAAAGGAATTCTATTCTCCTTATTATTCATTTTTTTTAATTTTTCTACTACCATAATTTTTATTTGGCTGTTCAATTTTAAACTTACAATTCACCTAATCCCTTTGCCAGGATTGATTATTGTATTCACACTCTCAGATATACTTCACATACTTTACCAACAATCACAATTGCGAGACAATATTTCATCATCCAAAATCTTAAGAAAAAGAATTACACATCAGCTTTCAAAACCTATACTTTTCACCTCCATCTCAAACGCCTTTGCGTATATCATATTTTTAATATTCACCGAACATCAATCCATCTTTGAATTAACTACAATCACACTATCCTCAATCTTATTGTCATTCCTAAGTTCAAGGTTTATCGCCATAAAGATCTTTAATCCTTCTACAGTTTACATTAAAGCTCAACGTATATCACGCATTCAAAACTGGAGAATTCTTAACAAGGTACAAATCAAGAATTCTAAAAAATCGTTAGTTTTTACCACAACTTTGGCTTTCTTATTATTTTTTGTAGCACAACGAAAAGTCCAAATAAACGATAACAATTTCCTAGAAACAAATACATCAGAATTAAAAGCGCAACAAATATTAAGCAATTCATTCTTTGGTAATTATACTGGACATATACAAATTAGCATAAACGAAGATGATTCTATATGGAAGTTAAATCACCTTAAAGAAATTGAAACAGTTGAAAGAATGATAAATCAAATATTCGTTCCCAAATACTTAACCAGCCCTGTACTCATTGCAAAAAGAGCTCATCGTTATAGACTTGGACAAAAAAACGAAGCATTTAAACTTCCGAATTTTGATACAAATTCTTGGAAATCTTATTTAGTTAACTATCACAAGCAATTCGGAAGTCAAGATGTTGTTTCAGAAAACAATAATTCATATCGCTTAATTTTTGGGTTTAACGAACCTACCCTTGAACAACGCCTAGAAAAATTCAAGAATTTAGAAAAGCAACTAAAAAGAATATCTAAAGACGACATTAGATTTAAATTGCTTAGCATAGACTATTTATCTGATTTAAGCACAGTTAGACTTACCAATGAATTAATGAAAGCTTGGTCTCTATCCGCGATTTTGACAGGAATACTTATTATCTTCGTCTTAAAGTCAGCCATGAGTGGATTTGCATTTATTTTAACCAATTTAATACCACTTCTACTAGCTGTAATTATTATGAATTTCCTGAATTTACCATTCAATCCACAAAGTTTATTTTTCCTCGCACTGTTGAGTGGTATTTGCATTGATGATTCAATATTTATAATGTTCAGTAAAGCTAAGTCTAGGAAAGAAATTGAATTTTTCCCCATTCTTACTACAAGTGCCGTATTAGCTGCAGGTTTATTTTGTTTTGTGTTCTCAAATTTTGATTGGCTAAGACCATTTTTTTGGGTTTTTCTAACGGGAATTGCATCGGCGTTAATCTTAGATATTTTATTTTTGCCATCATTTAAAAAGATTGCACTAAAATGATTTGGAACTCATTATTTATTATTTGGTTTTTACTAAACCTTGTCTTATTGTTTTTTGTAATTCACGAGTTTCTCCTAGTCATTAAAGTGTTTACCGCGAGAAAAGTGAGTACCCCCCAAAAAACTCAACACAAAGAAAAACCTACTGTTACAATTCAATTACCGGTATATAATGAGAAATATGTAATCGAACGGTTGCTTGAATCTGCAATTTCCATTAACTATCCTACGAATAAACTTCAGATACAATTATTGGATGATTCTACAGATGAAACCACAGAAATAATTCAAAACTTTATAAAAAAGAGGAAGTTCAATTGCGAACTTGAGCACATTCGTCGACCAGATAGAACAGGGTTTAAGGCTGGAGCACTTTCATACGGATTGAATACCGCAAAAGGAGAATTTATTGCAATTTTCGATGCAGATTTTATCATTCAGCAGAATTTTTTGTTAGAAACTATCCCCCATTTCTCAAACGACAAAATTGGCGTAGTTCAAACTAAATGGCAACATATCAACGAAGACTATTCTCTCCTTACAAGGGCACAAGCAATTATGTTAAACACCCATTTCAGCATTGAACAGTTAGGAAGATCTGCGAGCAACGCTTTCATCAACTTTAATGGGACCGCAGGAGTTTGGCGAAAAAAATGTATTGAGGACGCAGGCGGTTGGCAAGCCGACACTTTAACAGAAGACCTAGATTTGAGCTATCGAGCTCAGATAAAAAAATGGAGATTTGTGTACAAATTTGAAGTTGGATCACCAGCTGAATTACCTGTAACCTTTGAAGCATTTAGAACACAACAATTTAGATGGTCAAAAGGAGCTGCTGAGTGTGTGAATAAGAACATTTCATTATTGTGGAAATCAACCAGTAGTTTAAAACAAAAAATACTTGGAACATTTCACCTTTTTAATAGTTCGATCTACCTGCTTTTAATCCCGCTGATTCTATTCAGCCCAGTCATCTATTATTTACAGCAAAACAACTTACTTTCCTTAGCTTACAATAGAGAGTTAGCGATTATTGGATTCATTACTTCATCATTATTAATTGCAATATTTTTTATAGGAAATTTAGTTGGACAAAAAAATAAACTCAAAAGAATGTTATGGTTCACCCCCTCTCTATTCGTGTTTTTTGCAATGACAAGCGGCATCTCATTATTTATGATTAAAGGAGTTATACAAGGGTACTTTAATAAAAAATCACCGTTCGTTAGAACACCGAAATTTGGCGACTCGGATGAATTGAAAAATAAAATTAAAAAGGGTTATGATTTCAAAAAAGAAGACCGTTTAAAAGTGTTTGAATCAGTCTTAATGTGTTATGGCCTGTTCATTCTAACTTTTGCCTTTTTTGAAAAAAATATTGTCATGGGAGTATACGGTGCAATTATTACTCTTGGATTTGCATTAGCAGTGCTCTTTTCAAAGCAAACTTTCAGAAAATAATCTGAGCAAATCAGTTAAAGCATAACCAAAGAGCATAATATATTTAGAGTATAGCGGTTTAGATATCTATATTCGGCGCAATAAAACGTTAAACGAAACATAAATCTATCAACAACAATTTAAATCAAAATAATTAATTCTAACTGATGTTGAACACCTTACAAACAAGGGCTATTAAATTAGATCACACCTCATTTTAACGTGGAGCCCCACCCGGAGGGGACTCTCACAAAAAAATGAAATATCTTATTATTCTGTTTGTTGTGGAGCCGGAGGGGATCGAACCCTCGTCCTAACAATGAGTCTATATAGTTTCTACATGTTTAGTTTGTTATTGAATTTCAATTAAATGCTGGGAACAAACACCCCACACCTAACCTAAGCTACTTTATCTCACTTCCTCATCGCAGCACTAAGAAAGCCAGATCGTAATTATGATGCCTGTTATCCTACCTAAACGATCAAAAGGTCGGCAGACAGCTAGGTTCCCTTACTATACTTCGGGTGAATTAAGCATAATCTAAACTTCGTTAGATTACGCAGCCAATGCGTAAGAATTATTGTTGTCAATTATTCTTCTTACAAATACTTTTAACGAGGTATATTGCATTTCTCGACATGCTTGTATATCTACCGCAGTTGCAGTCAAATCCAAGTCGGCCCCAAAGAACTAGTGTGCAAAATTAATTATTTTTCGATTCAAACATCTAATCTTAACACTTTATTAAGCATTTAAATTTGTATTTTTGCTCGAAATTACCACAAAAATCCTTGATAATGACAAAAATTAAACTCGCAATTATTCGCGAAGGGAAAGTTCCACCAGACAAAAGAGTTCCATTAACACCAAAACAATGTTTAGAAGTTCAAGAACAATTTCCTAATGTAGAATTAGTCGTACAAACAAGTTCGGTTCGTGCTTTTCCAGATGAGGATTATTCGAACTTGGGAATACCCGTTGTCGAGGATATTAATGATTGTGATATTATGATAGGGGTGAAAGAAGTAAATAAAGAAGATTTAATACCGAATAAAAAGTACATTTTCTTCTCGCACACCTTTAAAAAACAACCGTACAATAGAACCCTTCTCCAAGAGATTTTGAAGAAAAACATCCAACTCATAGATTATGAGGTAATGACGAATTCTGCTGGGAATAGAATTATTGGTTTTGGTCGTTATGCTGGAATTGTAGGGTGCTACAACGGATTTCTTGCATTTGGATTAAAACACAAATTATACAGTTTAAAACCTGCAAATCAGTGTCACGATAGAATTGAATTGGAGAATGAATTAAAAAAGGTTATCCTACCAAAAAACACAAAAATTGTAGCCACAGGATTTGGTAGAGTTGGAAACGGAGCAAGGGAGATTTTCAAATTAGTAGGTTTAAAAGAAGTTAGCGCTAATGATTTTTTAGAAAAAGAATTCGATGAACCCGTATTAGCTCATATTAAACTTGGTGATTATTATGAGCGACTTGATGGTAAACCGTTCGACCGAAACGCCTTTTTTCAAAGTGGAGCAGGACATCGTTCGAAGTTTAAATCTTTTTTACTTAAAGCGGACATGTATGTTGCTTGTCATTATTGGGATTCGAGTTCACCTTATATTTTTACACGTGAAGATATCAAAGATCCTCAAATTCGCACAACTGTAATATCTGATATATCTTGTGATATTGATGGTCCAGTTGCTACAACGATTAGGCCTTCGACGATTGCAAATCCATTATACGGATACGACCCTCAAGCTGAGAAAGAAGTTGATTTTATGCAAGAGGGTGCCATTGGCGTTCAGGCAGTAGACAATTTACCATGCGAATTACCTCGAGATGCTTCTGAAGATTTCGGGAATTCATTAATCGACAAAATCTTCCCGTCATTATTTGGCGAAGATAAAGATGGCATTATCGAACGAGCTAGTGAAACGAATTTAAATGGCGAGTTAATGCCAAAGTATTCCTACTTGGAGGATTATGTTAAGGGAAATTAATTTTTTACAGTTTTTTTAACATATTTTGCGTAATCTTAATAGGACATAAACGTTCTAATAACAAAGCATTAGCCAAAAAAACACAAGAATTATGTAACCTATTCTTCGATTTTTCGGTTATATGTTGAGAAATAATTCGAGGTATGATGTATTTTACGCTTGACATGAGTCCAATATTAGCGTATCTTTGCATTCTACTTTATTAATAAATAAATTTTTGAAAAAGGATGAGGCAGTTAAAAATTACAAAATCCATCACCAATCGTGAGAGTCAATCTTTAGATAAATATCTTCAGGATATTGGTAAGGAGGAGCTTATTACTGCCGAAACTGAAGTAGAGTTAGCAAAACGTATCAAGCAAGGAGACCAATTGGCACTTGAAAAACTAACAAAAGCTAACTTACGATTCGTTGTTTCGGTAGCAAAGCAATATCAAAACCAAGGATTAACACTTCCAGATTTGATTAACGAGGGGAATTTAGGATTAATTAAAGCTGCGCAAAAATTTGATGAAACAAGAGGATTTAAATTCATATCCTATGCCGTTTGGTGGATTCGTCAATCCATTTTGCAAGCTTTGGCTGAACAAGCACGTATCGTCCGATTACCGCTGAACCAGGTTGGTTCATTAAACAAGATTAACAAAGCATTTTCTAAGTTGGAGCAAGAATATGAGCGTCCACCTTCAGCCGAAGAATTGGCAGAAGTACTTGAAGTGCCTGAAGATAAAATTAAAGAATCAATGAAAGTCGCTGGTCGACACGTTTCAATGGATGCACCACTCTCTTCATCAGAAGATGGCGGTACATTAATGGATGTGATGGCCAATGGAGATTCTCCAAAAGCTGATAAATTATTGATGGCGGAATCGTTACAACGAGAAATCGAACGTTCATTGTCAACATTAACAGATAAAGAGCGTGAAATTATTCGACTTTTCTTTGGAATAGGAATGAATCACGGATTGACTTTAGAAGAAATTGGATCAAAATTCAATTTAACACGTGAAAGAGTTCGCCAAATTAAAGAGAAAGCAATTCGTCGATTGAGACATACATCAAGAAATAAACTTTTGAAAGCTTATTTAGGATAAGCCTTACAATAATTTGATTTAAATCCCGTTTTTAATAAAAGCGGGATTTTTTTTATATTGCATTTTAACCTAATAACCCAATTACCATGATTAATCATTATAAATTCTTACGGAAAACATCTGTAATCTTTACATTCTTAGGTTTAACCGTCCTCTATTCTTGTAATCGACCAGCAACTGACGTGACTTTAAATGAGGTTACACAAGATGCTGAAGGGATTCAAATAAATTGGTCCGCTAGTGATGATGATAAGTTTGAATCTTATAAACTTTACAAGCATAATTCCTCAGGAATAGATGAATTAAATGGTGAATTAATTCATGTTGCTACCTCTTCTGACGAAGTTGAATTTACAGACATTAATTTTGATCCATTATCGACATATTATTATCGCGTATATGTTGAAAATAATAAAGGTATTTCGAGTGGAAGTAATATTGAAAGTGTTACAACCGAAACAATTTCAATTGTTAGGAATGGAAATTTCGAATCAGGAGAAAGCGAACCAACTGAGTGGACAGTAATTGAAAATAATATTAGTGAACCATTAAACAATATAGAACTAGACCCAACAATGGCATCTGAGGGAAGTAAAAGTTTGAAATTTCATCACAATAACGCATCTGGATGTTGGGAAATGTGGATTCAACAATACATTAACTTAAGTGACTTAACACCTGGAGGAACTTATCAATTAAGTTTTGATTACCGTTCGAATGAGACTATAACTACAGACGGAATTGGAGTACAAATAAAAAATAGTGACTTTACGATAACAATACCAATTGAAACTTTCTCTGGAGGTGATGTTTGGTACAATCAAACAACCTCCTTCACCCTACCAGATTACCTAGGTGGTACGGATCCAATTCTTAGGGTTCATTTTTGTGTAAGTGGAGTTTTAGATTGGTGGATTGATGATTTTCAAATAATTAAAGTTTAATCTAAGAATTAAACACTTCTCTTAAAAATGTATTAAACTTGTCATATAGTCGTTTAACATGTTTTTAATCGTGAGATATTTAGTAAAATGTGAAGAATAAGTCCGCGTATTTTTTTGAAATAGCATTTATCAAACTAAATTTGCAGAAATTTAATCCTTTAATAATATATAAATGGAATCATCAGTAGGTTACGAGAAAGAACTTCAGAATTACATCGACAATGAAAAGGCAGCTGTAAAGCTTGCAAATTATGTAGGTGAATTATTGTACGAAAAAGGAATTGAGCTGGTATTATTCAGAAATCATCTTACGGATACAACTAATTCTGAAATTATCAATTTACACGAATACGCAGAAAAAGTGGTTGGAAAAAAAATTTTCATATCAACTACAGCAGCATTAGCTGAAGCGTTATTTGATTTAGAATTGGCTCCTGCAAAAATCGATATCGGTCGATTGGCCCACGAATGGGTACAAGAAGGAGATAAATTCAACTCTAAAAAAGATTTCTTATCCAACAAATTGGCGGACTTACTAGGAAACACTGACCATAAATTTGAACCACGAGACGTTGTTTTATATGGTTTTGGAAGAATTGGTAGATTAGCAGCGAGAGAATTAATCAAACAAGCAGGAAAAGGTCAGCAACTAAGATTAAGAGCAATTGTTACTCGTAATGCCTCAGATGACCAAATCACTAAACGTGCTGCTTTGTTAAGAAACGATTCTGTACACAACGATTTTAAAGGAACTGTAACTTGTGATTATGAAAATAAAGCTTTAGTTGTTAATGGACAAATCATTAAAATGATTGAAGCCAGTGCACCTGAAGATATTGATTATACGAAGTACGGAATTCAAAACGCCTTAGTAATTGATAACACAGGCGTATTTACAGATAGAGAAGCACTAAACAGACACAAACAAGCCAAGGGAGTTGATAAAGTTTTGTTGACCGCACCAGGTAAAGAAATTCCAAATATTGTTTATGGAATTAATCATTTTGATTTGGATATTGAAGGAGAATCAATTTTTTCTGCTGCATCTTGTACAACAAATGCTATCTCCCCTATCCTAAAGGTTATCAATGATAAATTCGGTGTAGAGAAAGGTCATATTGAGACGGTACACGCTTATACGAATGATCAAAATCTTTTGGATAATTTTCATAAAAAACCACGAAGAGGTCGTTCAGCTGCCATAAACATGGTCATTACTTCTACCGGTGCAGGTAAAGCAGTTACTAAGGTAATTCCTGACTTACAAGATAAATTAACGGCAAATGCAGTTCGTGTACCAACACCAAATGGTTCTTTGGCAATCTTAAATTTGACCATAAATAAAGAAGTTTCATTAGAAGAGGTAAATGGAGTGGTTAAAGATGCTGCGTTAAATGGTAACTTAGTTAACCAAATATTCTACTCAATTGATCAAGAATTAGTTTCAAATGACATCATCGGTAATACTTGCTGTTCTGTTTTTGATGCTCCTGCCACTTTAGTGTCACCGGATAAAAAGAACATCGTTCTATACACGTGGTATGACAACGAATATGGATACACTAAACAAGTTATTCGATTAGCGAAATATATAGCGAAAGTAAGAAGATTGATTTATTATTAATCATCTGACTTGATAAAAAATTAAAGCCCAGTATTAAAAAAATGCTGGGCTTTTTATTTAACTAATACCTCCTACTCCTCTTAACTATTCCTTATATTTTTGCTTCCATTTTTTAGAATTGTCCTGAATGTCTTCTACCAAATCTATTGATCTTTCATGTGACTTTTCCACCTGTTCCTGTATAAATTCATTTTTCTCTTCGTTCAATTCTACTTGTTCTTCAATTAAACCTGTTAATTGCTTTAATTCTTTATTTCCTTTTAATTCTGGTACTAACATTTTGTTAAACGATTCACTATTCATATTGATTTGATTTGCTAGATTAACAATATCATACAATTTGGCTTGCACACAACCTTCGTATGGTCGAATATCCCCGATTAAACCTTGTTTTTCAAGTGATTTAAAATTTGATTTAGCCAATCGCGCGTAAGTTTTAGCCCCTTTAATTAAACTCATAACATCTTTTTGAATTAATTCGGACCTTAAAGAATCTTTGTACAAACCAACTGCTCGTGTAGCTCTTGCCGAAATTATACTATCTACTAATTGAATGGTTTCATTATTTGAATAGGATTTAAATTGAATAAATTCACCATTTTTGGACAAAAGGTAGTTTAAATAATGAACATCAGACAAAAGTGTATTATACGATGTTTTATTTCTTTTTTCGTGCAAATTCACTTTTATAAATTCCAAACTATCAAAATACATTTGCATCGTATCTTGCCATGGTTTTATGTATTGTTCTTTTAAATCTTTTGGATCTCTATAGTTACCAACATATGGAAAATCTGCATTAATATCTTCGATCATTTCCTCCAATCGTTCCTCATTCGATTTAATACGATCATCATTCCCATCGATATACTTCAATAATTTTTCATTTTCAGAAGCAATTTTAGTAATCAATTTCGTATTGGCTTTATCGGACAACTGAGCCGCTTTATATTTACTTTTATCCAGTTGCTTCCTGCTTTTATAAATGTCCTTTTCAAAAGAACGATATAATTTCGTGTACTTTATGATTGTATCATTAATGGAAGTTAAAAAGGGATAGTTTTGCTCTTCAATTTCATAAACGCTGCCACGCGCATATTTTTGTAAATTTTTACTGTGAACTAAGTATAAAAAATTATAATAATTCAACATTTTTATTCCTGGATTTAACGGATTATACTCAAAGCCCTTCTCCCCATTTTCTAAATATTGATGTAAATAATCTTTAGAACGATAATTCTCAATTTCCTTTATAAAGTCTAAGTTATTAACCGGTTCTAATTGTGACAACCTTAATTTTAAGCTATCTCGACTTAACGCAAAATCATTTATACTTACATAATCTTTGCGTAACTGCCAAATGGGGTTCAAGGGTAAATGATCTAACGCAAATGAATCAACATCCACCATAAAATAAGCAAGTTCGGGGTCTTGAACAAAACCAATTTTATCCTTGTACTTAGGTTTACTATTGTAATTTTCAAGTCTAGTATCCTCTGTTTTTTTCCGTTTTTCTTCTATTTTTTTTCGTTTTAAATCTTTTTTGTACCATTCAATATTAATCAAGTATTTTTTGGGTTGATAAGGCTTGCTATGATATGGCAATCGACCAATATAACCAGCATCCCATGCAGGATCACATAGCTTCCATTCTCCATCTATCAACATTGCTACCCAGACATGTGTGGATTCTAATGTGAGTTCGCCTGGACTCCATGCAGCATCATGAACATATCCGGTAACTGTTTCAGCCTCAATCCTAGCCTCTTTTAGCATGGCCATAAGTAGTTCGGCGTAGCCATCACTCAAGGCCTTTTTTGTTCTCAGAACGTCTTTTGGACTCACACCTATCAAATAATTACTACTTGATAATCTATTGTAATCGAATGCTATATTATTGGTAATCCAAGTATAAATGGCTAATGCCTTTTCCTCTTGCGAAATTTTTCCTCGAATTAAATGCTGTGTCAACCTAGGAATTGACTTTTTAACATTATTCGGAATCTTGTCTTCCTTGACTTGACCAAAAGAAAACGAAAAAAAATAAATAAAAAATAGTGTAATCAGATTGCGCATTTAGAACTGGTTAATAAAGTTGATTTCAAAAATAGAATTATTAAAAATCTAATATATCAACATTATAATTTTAAGCTAGATTAGTATAAAAATGTGTTTTTCTTAACATTTGATATTCAATAAATGGTCTATATTTACGTTCGCAACCGCAAAACAAATTCAATTACCATATAAATGAAAAAGGTCCTTATCCTTTGCTGTATTAGTTTTAGTCTATTGACCCAAGCACAAAATTTTACGTTAAGCGGTTATATCAAAGACGCCGAGACTAAAGAAGCTTTAATTGCTTCGAGAGTATACAATGATTCTTTAAAAATCGGTGCAATGTCGAATATTTATGGATTCTACAGTGTCACACTACCGGCAGGGAATCATACAATTATGTTCAGTTTTGTAGGAAAGGAACCGCAGAAAAAAATGGTGACTTTAGACCAAGATATAAGTCTCGACATTTATTTAAAAGACGACAAGGAACTTGATGCAGTTGTTGTTACTGGAGAAAAAAAGGAACAGGAAAGCACAGAAATGAGTACGATTAAAATATCAATGGATAAAGTTAAATCTCTACCTGTGCTTTTGGGAGAAAAAGACATTATCAAAACCGCTCAGTTATTACCAGGAATTCAATCTGGGAGTGAAGGCTCAAGCGGGATTTATGTGCGTGGTGGTGGTCCGGACCAAAACTTAATTTTATTGGATGGTGTTCCAATTTACAATGCCAATCATTTATTTGGTTTCTTTTCAGTTTTTAACGCCGATGCCATTAATCAAGTAAAACTTGTTAAAGGTGGATTTCCTGCCGAATATGGTGGTCGAATTTCCTCGGTAATTGACATCCGAATGAATGAAGGTAATATGAATAAACTTCACGGCGAAGGGAGCATTGGCGTAATTTCTTCGAAACTGATGTTGAATGGACCAATCATTAAGGACAAAACATCGTTTATGATTTCAGCCCGAAGGACATATGTTGATATCTTAGCACGACCATTAATAAACATTGCGAACAAACAAAGTGGTGGGAATGAAAAATTAACACTTGGCTATTTCTTTTATGATTTGAATGCAAAAGTCAACCACATCATCAATGCTAAAAACAGAATATATCTGAGTGTTTATGGTGGAGATGACAAGTTTTACTTGAAAGATAAGTTTGACGCGGGAAGCTACATTGACGAAACAAATGCCGGGATGAAATGGGGAAATAAAATAATGGCACTACGTTGGAATCATCAATTTGGTCCTAAGCTTTTTATGAATACGACAATCAATTATAGTCAATACCAATTTAATACAGGCTTTGGAAACAAGAACTATACACCCGCAAACATAGATAATCCAAAAGAACATTTTGAATTTGATTATACATCTGGCATTCACGATTGGGGTGGTAATATGAATTTCTTTTATTACCTAAACCCTAAACATAATATTCAATTTGGAGTTGGAGAAACCTACCATACCTTTAAACCCGGTGTTAACCAACTTCAACTTGGGCAAAGCGGAGCTGAAATAGATACATCCTACGGATCCCAAGTTACTTATGCGCATGAATTTTATGGTTATGTTCAAGATGAAATGAAAATTACCAAACGCTTAAGTGCGAATATTGGGCTTCATTTTTCAAATTTCGTTGTACGTCAGGAATATTATCAAGCATTACAACCTCGTGGTTCTTTTAACTATATGTTAAACGAAAAATCATCGTTAAAACTATCATACGCGCGTACGGCGCAGTTTTTACACCTACTCACTAACACATCCGTTGGTTTACCGACTGATTTATGGTTGCCGGCAACCGATAAAATACTTCCTCAATATGGACATCAAGTCGCTGCAGGTTATACGCGCGAACTTTCTAAAGGGTTTAGAATTAGTACCGAAGGTTATTATAAATTAATGGAAAACTTAATCGAGTATCAAGATGGAGCCAGTTTTTTTGGATCGAACCAAAATTGGGAAAATTTAGTTGAATCAGGTAAAGGGACCAGTTATGGGGCTGAAGTACTTTTAGAGAAAAAAACAGGTAAAACAACGGGATGGATCGGTTACACATTGTCGTGGACCAACCGTCAATTCGAAAACATTAATAATGGTGAGGTTTTCCCATATCGTTACGACCGAAGACATGATATCAGTATAGTGGTCACTCATAAATTTAACGATAAAGTGGACGTAGGTTTAGTGTGGGTATATGGTACAGGAAATGCTGTTACACTTGGAACACAAAAATACAATGCGATAAATCCAAATGAAACTTATGGAACAGGAGGGCAAGAGGTTGTACACATTGAGTCGAGAAATAACTATCGAACTCCTAATTACCACAGATTGGATATGGGTGTTAACATCCACAAACCCAAAAAATGGGGTGAAGCAACTTGGAGTTTTGGATTATATAATGCATACAGCCGTCAAAATCCATTTTATATTGAATATGGATATGTAAAAAATAATCCTAAAAAAGTATTGAAACAAATTAGCCTATTCCCAATAATTCCATCTGTTAGTTACGGATTTAAATTTTAAAAAATGTTCAAGAACTTAATCCCTTTAATCGCGACGTTAGTATTCTTTTCGTGTGAAAAAGAAATTCCGTTTACTGCGGAAGAACAGGACCCAAGAATTGTAGTCAATGGAATTTTTACTGAAGATTCCACTTGGAAACTTCAAATTTCTGAAAGCCGATCAGTTTTATCAAATGATGATTTACCTTATATCGAAAACGCCGATATTACATTAAAAAAAAGCAATGGTGAGGTTTTAGGCGATTTCATTTATCTGTCATATGGCAATTATATTTTAAACACTCCTTTACCTGTGGTGAATGAAATGTATAGTTTAGATGTGAGTGCTCCTGGATTTCCATCTGTAAAAGCTAAGAGCTCAGTTCCTACACCTTTAACAGAAGTCATAATTGACACAGCATACTCTGATTATGATTATAAAATGCAAATTGACCTTTCATTTGATGACGACGGTACAACAGAAGACTATTATGCGGTAATGATTTCAAATGGAAGTTATTATGAATTTGAGGGGGATACAGCACTCTACGAAAATTTTGGTTTTTATACCATCGAACCCTATGTAGTGAACGGTGATAAAGAGTTCGACTCAAACGAAAAATATTCAAATATTTTCTTTTTTGACGATAAAATTCACAATGGCAAAAAAATAACCTTTAGGGGTAAAACTGACTATATGCACCCTTCCTACAGTGAAGGTTTTTATAAAATTACCGTTATAAAATACAGCGAAGAAGTTTATAAATACCTCGTAACATTGGATAAACACCGCAGCGTTAGCGGAAACGTCTTTGCCGAACCAGTTCAGGTTTTTTCAAATATCAGTGATGGTTTTGGAATCTTCGGTGGTCAAACCAAATCCATTCATACCATAATTATTGAGTAAATTTAGTTTTTTAAATTCCAAAATACCTCGCCAAATTCCGCCCAAAAAGCTTCAAGCTTTACAAATTCTGAAAGTAGGAACTTATGTATTTCATCCCAATCATCACGATTATACATATTTATTCCTCTTCGTTCAGAATAAATTCGAGCGATTGTTCGACCATTGGTATGTTCAAACTTTGGTAACCAAACCAAGTTATTGCTAAACCTTTCTTGAAGAATATTTTCAAACTCAGTAAATTGTTCATAAAACAATTCCCGCATACTTTCATCCAAAAATTGAATATCTATACAAAGACGTGCCCCTTCTCGATCGGCCTCCATTCTAAAAAAAAGTGACTTGATTTTAGTATTAAAACTCATCCAAGCCACTTTATTTCCATGCACACCTTTGGTTGCTTCAAATTTTGAATTTAAACTTCCCCAAAACTGTAACTTAATTTCTTTTTCCTCTTCTTTAGAGTACATGCGTATATTTTTTTTGCAAAACTATACTTTTTTGCGCCGCATGGTATAAGAATTTAATTTAATGTAAATACGATTTTAGCATCCACACTGTTTTCTCCTGTTCCGTAATGTATTCGCTCATCAACGCTACAGTACCTTCATCTCCATTTTCCCCAGCCAAGTTTAAAATTTCACGTTGGGATTCAAGCAATAATTTAAAATCATTTAGAATTTGACCCACCATTTCACTGCCATCCGTCAATCCTTTTATTTCTTTAATCTCTGATTTTGCCTGATAGTCTGTAAAACTATGTAATGGAACTCCGTCTAAAGCCAATATTCTTTCCGCAATGTCATCAACTTTAATATTTACATTATTGTAAAGCTCCTCAAATTTTAGGTGCAATTCGAAAAAATTGGATCCTTTAACATTCCAATGAAACCCTCTTAAGTTCATATAGAACTGTTGGTAATTTGAAAGAAGAATATTGAGTTGCTCAACTGTTTTCAATGATTTTTCTATATCTAATCCGATGCTGTTTTTTTTCATAATTCTGTGCTTTAATTTCGTATATGTTCAAAGTTAAAGATTTTACATCTATAAATCAAATTGATATTTTCTATCTGAACATAAATTTTAACTATATTTACTATATGATTAGTTTGATTCAACTGGAATACCTTATAGCTTTAGAAAAACACAAGTCCTTTTCTGTTGCAGCAGAGCATTGTTTTGTTACACAACCAACGCTAAGCATGCAAATCAAAAAACTTGAAAATGACCTGGATGTCACCTTATTTGACCGTGGAAAAAAACCTGTTACCCCCACAGACATTGGAAGTATCATTATTGAACAAGCAAAAAGAGTAATGGCCGAAACCAAACGAATAGAAGAACTTATTCAAATTAATAAAGATACTTTAAGCGGTGAGTTAAGAATTGGTATAATCCCTTCAATTGCTCCATATCTACTCCCAACATTTATTGGTAAATTCGCAAAAAAATACGACGGTATTGACATCCATGTAAAAGAATTACTTACTGATGATATCTTGAAGGCTATCAATGAAGATCAAATTGACGTAGGCATTTTATCGACTCCTCTCCCAGCTAACGGTTTTGTTACTACCCCTTTGTATTATGAAAAAATCCTCCTCTATTGCAACCGAAATCATGACTTTGCCAATCACGATTCCATTGCAATACAACAAATGAAGGACAATAAAATATGGCTGATGAGCAATGGGAACTGTTTTCGTAACCAGGTAATAAACCTTTGCGAACTGCAGGAATCAACCGATCAAACCTCTTTTCATTATGAGAGTGCCTCTATTGAAACTTTAATTAAGCTAGTAGATATTGAAGGGGGAATTACCTTATTACCTGAATTAGCTCTAGGAAACTTAACACCAAAAAAAACCAAACTCGTAAAGCCCTTTGCACAAATTAACCCTGTGCGTGAAGTAAGTTTAATTTCAAACCGAATTTTTGTAAAAAAAAGAATGATTGAAGCCTTAGAAGCCGAAATTAAGAAATCCATTCAACCTGAAATGTTACTCGCTAACCGTGGAGAAATTGTGGAGTGGGCATAATTAACGTTCCGACAAAAGTACCTCCACTTCCCTACTATCTGCTAGCTCCCAACGACCTTCAGTACATTCTATCATATCTTGAATCCGTAACATTTCTGGATATTGCAATGCTTTTACATGTTCAACAACCAACCTTTGCCCGACTTTCTTTAATTCGATAAACTCTCGATTATTTATGATTTTAAACCAAACATTAACCCCTACATACTTCCTATAAATAGGATAATCTAAATTTACCATTCAAAATTTCTTTTTTAATTAAATTTGCACCATGACAAAAGACGAACTATTTGCCATGGGCATGAACAAAGTTAAGGAAAATGACCATTTCGAGGCCATTAAAATCTTTACTCAAGTCCTCAAAATCGACCCGAAAGACGCAAACGCATTGTCTCAACGTGGTATTGCTTATTTAAACATTGAAAAATACGACTTGAGCTTGAAGGACATGAACAACGCCGTAAAATACGACCCTAAATATAGTTTTCGTTACCAAAGTCGCGGCTATTTAAAAACCAGAATGAAAGATCATGAAGGCGCAATTAAAGATTATGAAAAAGCCGTAGAATTAGATCCCACTGACGGTATTGCGTACAACAACCTAGCACTCGCCCAAGAGCAAATGGGATGGGCAAAACAGGCGAAGGCAAATTTTGATAAATCAGACCAGAAAATGGGGCTTAAAACAGCTGAGGAACGTGCAGAGGAGCGAAAAAATGCGCCGATCGAAAATCAAAAGAATACGCAAACTGACCAAAAAATAATTCAAAGTAAAACAGAAATTGCAAAAGCTGTCTTCACCCAAAAAAATGTTTTTAAGGAGTTTTTAAACTTCATAAAAAATGGTTTTAAAATTAAGGAGAATGAATAAGGCAGAAAAAGTAAACTATATTATTGATGAACTTGAAAAACTCTACCCGGTTGTCGAAGTTCCTCTAGATCATAAGGACCCATACACACTTTTAGTTGCTGTTTTATTATCAGCTCAATGTACGGATAAAAGGGTCAATCAAATCACACCTCTCCTCTTTGAAAGGGCCGACAACCCTTTTGACATGGTAAAACTTTCTGTTGAAGAAATTAAAGAGATTATACGACCTTGTGGACTGTCTCCAATGAAGTCAAAAGGAATCTATGGTTTATCCCATATTTTAATTGATAAATACAATGGCGAAGTTCCTAAGGACATGGGTGCATTGGAAGAATTACCAGCGGTTGGCCATAAAACAGCCTCGGTTGTAATGGCGCAAGCTTTTAACATCCCTGCATTTCCAGTAGACACTCATATTCACCGCCTCTTAACACGCTGGGGAATCACAAATGGAAAATCAGTTGTTCAAACCGAAAAAGATGCCAAACGATTGTTTCCAAAAGAATTATGGAACAAATTACATGTCCAAATTATTTATTACGGCAGGGAGTACTCACCTGCTCGCAACCCAAAACTCTCCAAAGATTTTATCACTAAAAATTGTGCAAGTAAAAAAGTTCTAAAAACCTATGCTGATTACGAAGCTTAGTTTCTGGGCGTTCCTCTAAACATCGTATACTCGTTTATCGGCAGGCTTTCCGCACTCGCTTCCATTCGTCTCAGACGGACGAATGGAGAGCTCAAACAATCGCTGCAATCCTTAACGCGAAAATTAGGCAACATTGAATTTTGCTGCTACAAAAGCCGTTGTCCATGCTGCTTGAAAATTATACCCCCCTGTTATGCCATCGACATCTAAAACCTCTCCAGCAAAAAACAAATTAGGAACCACTTTGCTTTCCATGGTCTTGGTATTGATACTTTCCCAGCTTACTCCTCCACAAGTCACAAACTCCTCTTTAAATGTAGTTTTGCCATTAACATCGTATAAATCATTGGTCAAAATAGTCACTATTTTATTTATTCCTTTTTTTCCGAGTTCATTCCACTTTTTATCAGGATTTAGACCTACCCTGTCCAATAAAAACCGCCATAATCTTTCAGGTAAGTAGTAAGGGCGAATGGAAGATAAATGTTTTAAAGAATATTCCTTAACCAATCGTTGCACTTCATCAAACACTACACTATCATTCAATTCATTAACCCAATTTACTTGAACCTTGAATTTATACTTATTTTCACTTAAAATTCTTGCGCCAAAAGCGGACAATTTCAGAATTGATGGACCACTCATTCCCCAATGGGTAATCAATAATGGCCCATCCGATTTTAGCTTCGTACCGGGAATTTTTGTTATCGTTTTTTCCACTACCACTCCCATTAAATCTTTCACCTTTTCCTCAGGCATGTTAAATGTAAATAAAGAGGGCACAGGCTCAACAATTTCATGACCAACTTGCTCCAACCAACTTAAACCAGTACGCTTCGGCGAACCTCCTGTGGCAACAATAATTTTATCAAAAACAGCTACCTCTTCGTCCATAGTTAAACGAATCTTACCATCTTCAATTGGCTCTATACCTTTAACCTTTATACCTGTCTGAATTGTAATACCTAATCGATTTACTTCAGACAAAAAACAGTTAATAACACTTTGAGAATTTTGCGATTCAGGAAAAACACAATTATCATCCTGAACGACAAGAGAAACACCTCGCTCTTCAAACCACTTCATTGTATCTGGGGTTGAAAAAGTTGGAAACAATTTTTTTAATTGCTTTCCTCCTCTTGGATAAGCTTTAACCAATTCAGAAATGCGATGCTCAACATTTGTTACATTGCATCTCCCCCCACCCGAAACCTTTACTTTTGACAAAAATTTATTAGACTTCTCAATAATGACTACGGAAGCATCCGGATGATTATATTTCACATGAATAGCAGAAAAGAATCCTGCGGCCCCTCCACCAATTACAGCAACATCCATCTAAACCGTAGCTAAAATTAACGATTTAAATAAATCACCCGTTGTTATTTGATAACCCCTTTCTGTTAGCTCAAAAATCTCCAATTCCCTGCGCTTTGAATAAGGCTTTGTTCCACTGTGAAGGTCAAAGTTTTCGCGCACAAACTCGGACGTTTTATTCAAGTCAAATTCTTTTAAACTAAAACTTTTATTTTTACTACTTAAAATCACCGTATTCATATCTTCATCTAAACATTGAATACATTGAATGTACTGATCTGTGTGCAACTCTAAAAACTTTACCTTCCGTAAAACACCTTCAAAAATTACATCACTAAATAAATCAACGATTTTTTCGGCTTTATCTGGTTCCTCAGATTTCATTTTCACCCAATCATCAGCAGCTATTCCGTTGACAACCAAATAATCTACAAACTCTTTTTCAAAAGTTTCCAACTCTTCTTTTGTCAGTAACCTATACTTCGCCATTTTATTTTTTTTACAAAGATAAAAACCTTATTTCGACAACCAAAACAGGTTATACCCAATATTCACCTCGCTCTAAAATGTTTAATTAACATCACTATATGAATAGTAATCCTTCTATATGCTAAACAACCAACCAATTATTTCTTATTTTCGTAAACATTCAAAGAAAGAATCATGCTTAAATTCGCTTCACAACTCCTGCTTACAGCCAGCCTTATTTGTTTAATTTCATGTAAGAAAGAAAAAACAATTTGGGACACGGATTGGAGTGCTCCAATAGCTTATGGACATTTAACAATGGCCGATTTCGTTCCTGAAGAAAATTTGATGACGAATGATGAAGGGTATCTCTCATTAATCATTCGTGAATCCGTGCTAGAATTTTCACTAGACACTTTAATCAAAATGCCGGATACAACTATTACGACTAAGACAGCAATCGGAATTCCTTCGATTGAAGTAAGTCCTTCTTTTTCTATGCCTGACAATTATGATCAAGAGTTTGAATTAGGCGACATTGAGCTTAAAAACGTCATCATCGAATCTGGATTTGCTGATGCCAAAATTTCTTCACCTTGGCCAGGAAAAACAAAAGTTGTAGCAAAATTCCCCTTCATCACAAAAGATGGAGAAATCTTACAAAGAACCTACTACCTTGATGCCGGCTCTGTTGACTCACCTTCAAAAGCTGAAGACTTAATTGATATGGCCTACCAATCCATGGATTTAAGGGGTATTGATGAATCAGCATTCAATACCTTGGCAATAGAAATTTTAGTTCAGTCCAATGAAGAATCTGAAACATTTACAATCACCCAGTACGATAGTATTTCCTTTTCTTTCCAATTTAAAGACCTTGTACCCAATTACGCAAGAGGTTATTTTGGTCAATATCATTTCTCTGATACAACAGGGTTCAGTTTAGCACCGTTAAAGAAATTAATGGCCGGCTCGGTAGAACTTGATTCTATAAAATTAAACATCGCAATAAAAAACGGCTTTAACCTTTTAGCGCAAGCAAAAATCTCTAAATTGTCAGGCATTAATACGCGAACGAATAGCTTTTCAGAATTTGATTTTACAGAAAAAAACACACTATTGAACATCAACCCTGCAAGTGGTGGTTATTATGATTTTGAACCATCCAACTACCCCATAAACATTAACAATAGTAACAGTAACATTTTATCGTTTCTGGAAAATTTGAGTGACTCTTTAATAATTGGTTATGAATTAGACATCAATCCTTTCGGAAACATCACCGGTGGCAATGACGAATTCTTCCCTGGATCAAAAATGGAACTCTATCTCGATGGAGAATTCCCTTTAAACTTTGGAGCTAACGATTTAACAATACAAGACACATTTGAAGTAAACGGATTCACAAATACAACTATTGATCCCCAAACCGCCTATGCCACATTGAACTACACCAATGGTTTCCCTTTAGAGGCTGACGCTTCCTTATTCATTTTAAATGAAGACCAAGTAGTGATAGATACCATTTACGCGACCCCACCGCTCCAAGCTGGTATTTTCAACGAAGCAACAATTGTAACCACTCCGAAAGAAGGTTCAGTGAATTTTAATATCACTTCGAATAATATGTCAAATCTTGTAAAAGCAAATAAAATTATCCTCAATGTGAGCTTCAACTCGTATAACAATGAAAAAATCAAAATAAGTGCAGCATCTTATTTAGATTTTAACTTAAAGTCTAATCTCAATTTACGCATCCAACTCTAATGAATAGAAATATTTTATACCTAAGTTTTTTACTCAGTTTAACAGGAGTTACGCAAGAGATTTCACCTGTTATCAACGATACAACATTTGATAAAAATCGTTTACAAATAAGTTCGCAAAACTACTATGGAAGTAATCGGTTGAATAATAATTTTACTGATAAATTTATCTTTGGAGGAACGATAACTCAAGCAATAAAAGATAAGAATTTCAACCGAATGGATCAGAACAATCGACTTGGTGGTGAAGCTAAACAACAAATCGAACATTTCAATCCAAACATTCATCCAATTAAAAATGAGAAATACGGTTTAGTCATTTCAATAGCTGACCATCATTTAGTTTCTGCCAATATACCAACGGATTTATATAAGCTAGCGATGTTTGGGAATGCTGGCTCAATCAATGACACACTAAATTTTTCGTTTGCTCATTTTCAATACCTCCATTATCAAAAATTTGGAATCGGAATTTTTGATAGAACTACACAATCAAGTGTCAAAATTAATTACGTTTCTGGATCAAAAGCAATTGAAGCTAGAATGAATGACACTTGGCTTTATAATGGATCGGACTCACTTATTCTACATGCTCAAGGTGCAGGATATCGAACAGATCGTTTTTATCCCTATTTAGGATTTCAAGGCAGTGGTGTGAGTATTGACTTGAATTACAATTTTTTCTTCGAATCGAAAAAAGGTCGTCGCCAATTCTTAAATCTAAAAGTGAATAATTTAGGTTTTATTGGTTGGAATCAAAATAACCATCAATATACTATAGATTCGACCAGTGTCTACACAGGATTCAATGTAAATGAAATTCTTAATAGACCAGAAGGAGAAACAAAAAAGTATAATTTTATTGATACGTTAGGGATTTATGAGGGAATTGGAAGAAATTTCGCTGCATTACCTATCGAATTCGTATTGCAAAAGTCTCCTATTCGCAACAGTGATCAAAAAATTCAATATACACTAGGGTTTAAAACCATTCTTACGTCAGACTATTTCCCTTATGTTTTTGGAGGCCTTTATTATGAGCCATATGATTTTTTTTCCGCTTCTACTCGTCTAGCTTACGGTGGGTTTGGAGGTCTTCAATGGGGCCTCAACCTTAACTTGTGGACTAAAGGAAATAGTTATTTTTCTTTAGGTACATTTAATATGATTGGCAACCTATCTAAAAAAATTGGTTTTGGAAGAAGCATAAACTTCTCTGCACATTTTAATTTATAATCATGAGAAAAAAAATAAAACATTTGATTATTGTAGTTTTAATGGTAATGGTTACTAATAATTCATTTACACAAAGCACCGTATTTCTAAAGTCATATGGTAATACAGGATATGATTATGGTAGGGATATCAAACAGACTTTAGACACGGGATATATCGCTACCGGTAGTTCAAGTAGTTTTGGTTCGGAAAATGCTGATGTCTTTTTAATGAAAATAGATTCTGTTGGAAATTTTTTATGGTCATATAATTACGGTGGTGAAGGATCTGATTGGGGAGAAGGAATCGTTCTTACGCAAGACTCAGGTTATGCAGTTGCTGGATATACAAACAGTTATGGAGAAGGTGGATTTGATTTTTATTTAATTAAAACAGATATTAATGGCAACCCATTATGGGAAAAAACCTATGGTGGGACTGACTGGGATAAAGCTTATGCCTTGAAAGAAATGCCCGATAGTGGCTTTGTATTAGTCGGTGAGACTTATAGTTATGGCGAAGGAAGTACGGACATTCACATTGTTCGAGTTGATAAAAATGGACTAGAATTGTGGTCTAAAACTTATGGTGGAGAAGGTACTGACTTCGCCACCGATTTATTGATTCATGGTGATTCAATTGTGGTTGTAGGATCAACTGATTCTGAAGGAGCCGGTAATCTTGATGGAATTCTTTTGAAATATGATTTTAACGGAAACCTTGGTTCAAAAATTTTGGCGGGAAAAGAAAATGAAGATATTTTCAATTCAATTAAATTTAGAGAAAATTATTATCTCATAGGTGGAGGTAGAAGCTATAATAACTTTGAAGAATGTGACTGTGGTATGGATTTTTGGGTTTACAAAATTGACACCTCTGATTTACATGTAATTGCAGATACAACTTGGTCAGGTTCTCAGCCTGGGAGAGATATTATAAATGACCTAGCGATTAATAATTTTAATGATATCTACTATGCAGGAACTACAACCAGTTGGGGTTCTGTAGATATAGCTGAAGGGTACACCGATGCATTTGTCAATAAAATACTCTACACTTACTATACTGCTTTTGATTATATTAGGAATTTTGGAGAGCTTGGAAATGATTACATCAAGGCACTTGATTTTTGTTACGATGAGGGTTTAGTAGGTATAGGAACTTCACCTTTTGATGCTCCTGGGGGAAGTAATATAATAATCTTCCGAAATGATGCAGTTAATTCTGCGGGTACATTCTCGATTACAGATTTAGAATACGATGTGATTACTCTTGATCTCAAAAATCAAGAAAAAATAGAAAACCTCACAATATATCCAACTTTAGTAAAAGATGAAATTACAATTACAGGAATTAATGATACATTCGTAATTAGGTTATTGGATTTAAACGGTAAAGTGATCTTCGAAAGTATAAGTTATAATAATCTAACGATAAATACTTCAAATATTTCTTCCGGATATTACATATTAAATATACAAACTAATGGTAAAGTTCAAAATGTAAAAATTTTTAAGGAATAACAAACTTCTTAAAGTTTGAAGTAATATACTATGGCATCACCTTTAAATATAGAGCTATCAATTAATTCATAAGCATCCCCTATTAAACTACTTTTAATTGTGTTATCTCCCAATGTAAATCTCGTATCCATATCTATATAGAAGACAGATTTGTTTAAATCGATATTTTTTAGTTCAATACCATTATAACAAGGATGTATATTATTTAAAAATTTTAATCCCTCCAAGTTATTGTAGTTTGAAAAAAGTGTTCGATCGAAATGATATAAAAATGTATATTGGAAGTATGGAGGAGAGATCACTATACTGCTTTTTTCATTCGACTTATTATGTATCCATTCAACAAGGTTATCTGGGTTTCGATTATTATCCGGGATAAAATCAAAAAAAGTAATTAATGGCAAACAAAGAATAAATAAAAACCTTTTTGACAAAACGTCATTCATTAGATCTTGGCATAATACGACTACTAATATGATTAGTGGAATGTTTGTAAATATTAAATACCTATCTAAAAATACTGGTTCAAATAAGTACGAAAATATGAACATCCCAAAGTAAGAAGAAGCAAACATCAATAAAATATATAAGCGACTTTCCTTTACCAGTGGAATCAAGTTAAACTTAGTTAACCTAAATCTTCTATAAAAAAGCAAAACAACGAATATTAAACAGATTCCTATAAACGAAAATTTCCCGTTCATAAAACGAAGAATATTACCATACAGCTCTGAGAATTCAGGTAAAGGTACCCAAGTCCCATTTGAATTCACATCATTTAATCTTATGAACAGAAGATAGATTCCTGGAATATAACCTACAACCATTAAAAAGACACTCAGAACAAGATCTTTTAAGAGACTTATTTTTAGTTTTCTAATGAAAACAAGTATAACTATAAACTCAGTAAGAATGATTAGTACACTAATGTAATGGGAATACAGTAAGAACAAGTTTCCCAGCATTAAAACATAGATCGACTTTCTTCTTCCTTCAAATATAACGGAGTATAAAGAACTAAGCACTATTGAGTACAAAAAGAAAAGTAAAGAGTAAGTCCTGGCCTCTATGCTGTGATAATGTAAAAAATTTGAAAACACGAAAAATACAACTGTAACTATAGAAGAATTTCTCCCAGCTATTTTTTTTACAAAATTGTATACAACAGGAATAGTTAATAGAGCAAAAACAAGAGATAAACTTCTCACTGCAAATGCGGATATGCCAAATATTTTAATCCAAAAATGTAAGAGAACAAAATGTAATGGAGGATTATTCTCCCCTTTGAACATTTCCAACAAATCACCCAAGTTTTGTTGAGCATAAAATATCGAAAATGGTTCATCAAGAGCAATTGGAAAAGATTCAATCACCAAAACATTAACCAGTAAAAATAAACCAATTAAGGATAATAAGATTATATTATTCCTAACAAATAAACTCATTAAAAATTAGCTATTATTCGACTTGATAATAATTGATAGATCGTTTTTAACTCCTCATCTTGCAGTTGATTGAGGTGTTTTTCAATTGTAGCATTATCTCCGCGTTTAGCTGGACCAGTCATAGCCTCACGCGGGCCGAGTTCGAGGGCCTTTTCTAGTGTTTCTTTAATAAGTGGGTGCAGAAGGCTTATATCTAAACCTGAAGATTTTAATAAGGAATCAGATTCATCCAAAAGCTGTGTTGTGAAGTTACAAGCAAAAACTGCTGCCAGATGAATTTCTCCTCGTTTTTTAGTATTTGCACGATGGGCATTTTCTGAAAGATAATCTTCCGTAAAATTAATAATCCATTGCTCAAATTCTATCGAATTGCCTTCAATTAGAAAGGGAATGGAAGCAATGTCTAAAGCACGTTGTTTGGAAAATGTTTGAAGCGGATACAATACCCCATAATCATTAAAGCCTTCTAATAAATGAATGGATGCTGAACCCGAACTATGAACTACAGGAACTGATTTAGGAAGGTGATTTTTCACACTCGCTATCGCATCATCCTTTACCGTGATGATATTTAAATCTACATTGCGTTCAACATCCTGAATATTATCAACGGCTTTTGCTCCAAATTGTCGTGATAAAACACGGGCATTAATGAAATCCCTCGAAAAAATTGATACTATATCTACACCTCCAGCGAATAGTGCTTTACTTAGATGGGTAGCAACATTACCTGCACCTATAATATTGACTCGAATTGCTTTTTGCATGGTTTGGGTTAAATCTACTTAATAAAATCTATAATCGCTAAAAACAGTCCTAATTTTCATAAATATAAACACGAAAATCTCCTTTAAATTCAGCCGATTTAACAAAAGTACAATTTGCATTTAATTCTTCAAGAATATTATTATTTGGATACAAAAATTTCGCATCAAAATCTATATATATCTTTCGTTTAGAACCAAATCTATTTTCAAGCACTTCAGCCCAATCGTAGACCGCATAGATATTTTCCTTTTCCAAAAATTCTTCAAGATTACTGTATAAATTAAACGATTCGCTATTCCAATGATAAGCCAATTCATAATTATAGTGCGGTGGACAATAATAGACCGTTGTTTGATTCTTAATAAACTCCTCTTTTACGAAGCCTACTAATCGGTCAGGATTACGGTTGATATCTGGAATTAATTTAAAACTTAAAAGAAATGGTATTAAAAATAAAAATACGCTGTACTCTTTTTTCTGCATCGGAAGACAGTTTTTTACAATTATCATCAAAATAAAAATCATTGGAACGGACAAAAACTGAAGATATTTAATCGTGAAAAAAGGTTGATAAATATAGGAAAAGAAGAATATTCCGAAATAACCAAGTAAAAACCAAATAAGAATAAAACGTTCTTTCCAAGATTTAAAATAAAAAGGGTTCGCCTTTTTAAAAAACGCAAAAGAAACGATTAAAAGAAGAGTAGCGTAAAAAGCGAATTCGTTATTGAATATTTTTATCAAATTAATCCAAAGATCCCTCAACAAGGGTAATTCAACCCAAGTTCCTTGTTCGCCCACCGAATTAATTCGATTGTATAAAATATATAATTGCGGATAATAAAGAACAACACTTATAATTAATGTTAAGCAAAAATGTATTAAAACACTTTTATCCAGGTGCTTAACAAACAAAATAAGCATAAGTAACTCAAACCCTAAAACAAGTACGCCTAAATAGTGAACATACAATAAACCAACATTCCACAAACCGAGTTGATAGACAAATCTGGCGTTCTTCTTACGTTCAAGAAGATTGAGAAAGTCATTCAGTATTAAAACAAAAAACAGGGTAAACAAACCATACATTCTCACCTCCACTGCTACATAATGATTGATTCTTAAAAAGATAAAAACTAAAATTGCACTAAAAACAAACTTTTTTGGCAATATTTTTTTTCCAAGCTCGAACATTGCTATTAGAGTGAGAACTCGTATCAAAAGAGAAAATAATCTCAAAGAAAACGGAGCAGTTCCCGCAAATGACATCCATATTTTTAAGAGTACAAAGTGACCTAATGGATTATTACCTTTAGGGATCTCCTCCCATAAAACCTCCCAAGGTTGCTGAGCATGAAAAATAGAAAAGGGTTCATCCAAAGCGATTGGCAAGTATAAAAGGGAAGGAATGCATAGTAAACATTGAACTACAATTAACACTAACAACCCGTAACGATTTAAAAACTGAATCATAACAACAAATAAACTTAATTAAATTTATGTAGTGATAAAAACAGAAGAAGAATCGAACAAAGTCACCCGAATTAAGGGATAGTTGTTACATTTGAAAGAGAAAATTAAACGACTATGCAAGACGTATTTATTATAGACGCCGTTAGAACGGCAGTTGGAAATTTTGGCGGGACCTTATCCCCTATTCGCACTGATGATTTAGGTGCTATTGTAATGAAAGAGCTCATTGCCCGGAATTCAAACTTCGATCCTAAAGAAATAGAGGATGTTATTTTTGGTTGTGCAAATCAAGCTGGTGAAGACAATAGAAATGTTGCTAGAATGAGTTCTTTACTTGCTGGCCTTCCTCACACCATAGGAGGAGAAACAGTTAATCGTTTATGTTCATCTGGAATGGCGTCAACGATTAATGCCTCGAGAGCTATTAAAGATGGAGCTGGAGACATCTATATTTCGGGAGGTGTTGAACATATGACGCGAGGACCTTGGGTGATTTCAAAAGTGTCAAAACCATTCGGTAGAGATGCTGAAATGCACGACTCTTCATTTGGATGGAGATTTATAAATCCCAAAATGCATGAAATGTATGGCACGGATGGTATGGGTGTAACGGCAGAAAATTTAGTTGCACAATACAATATTTCAAGAGAAGATCAAGATCAATTCGCTTTTTGGAGTCAAATGAAAGCCAGTGAAGCACAAAGAAATGGAAGATTGGCTGAAGAAATTGTTCCTGTTGAAATTCCACAGCGCAAAAAGGATCCTATTATTTTCGCAGAGGACGAATTTATTAAACCTAATTCTACATTAGAAATTCTTGGTAAACTTCGACCGGCATTCAAAAAAGAAGGAGGGTCAGTTACTGCGGGAAATGCTTCAGGATTGAATGACGGAGCTGTTGCTTTGTTAATTGCTGGAGAATCAGCTGTACGAAGAAACAATTTTAAACCAATGGCGAGAATAGTATCTGCTGCTGTTGCCGGCGTTGAACCTAGAATTATGGGTATTGGACCTGTATTTGCTTCTGAAAAAGCACTTGAACGCGCTGGTTTGACAATGGACGATATGGATATCATAGAAATAAATGAAGCTTTCGCTGCTCAAGTTCTTGCTTGCACGAGAAAATTAGGAATTGCTGACAATGATCCAAGAATAAATCCTAACGGTGGTGGAATTGCTATCGGACATCCACTCGGAATGACTGGTGGACGTATTTTACAAACGGCAGCAATAGAATTGCAAAAAACAAATAAAAAATATGCTCTTGTGACCATGTGCATTGGCGTTGGTCAAGGTTACGCGACCATAATTGAACGTGTATAATTCAACGATATAGAGGTAGTTTGGATATATTTTAAACATTTTTTAAAAAAAGTGTTATTTCTTTTAGGGGAAAACATGACTTGAATTGTAATAAGTACGAGAATGATCTTTAGTATTGTTTCATGATAAGTCATTTTCAAGATGTTTTTAAATTATTTAGAAAAACCGGGGCAAGCGAGTTCCGGTTTTTTTATGCCTAAAATTTTAGGTTTTACGGAGTAAATTAGATTTTAAGGCACAAAAAAAGGCTGATCTTAAAATCAGCCTTCATTCTATATTAAGTTCTCACTATCTTTTTTCGATTGGAACAAAATCTCTTTTTGTTGAACCAACATATACTTGTCTTGGTCTACCAATTGGATCTCCATTATCCAACATTTCTCTCCATTGAGCAATCCAACCTGGTAATCGTCCTAATGCAAACATTACAGTAAACATTTCGGTTGGAATACCAATTGCCCTATAAATGATTCCAGAATAGAAATCTACATTAGGATACAAACCTCTTTTCACGAAGTACTCATCTTCCAAAGCTACTTTTTCAAGTCGTTTTGCAATATCTAAAGTTGGATCTTCAATTCCCAACTCTCCTAAAATATCATCGCATGCTTTTTTAATAATTGTTGCTCTTGGATCAAAGTTTTTATAAACGCGGTGTCCGAATCCCATTAAACGGAACGGATCATTTTTATCTTTTGCTTTTTCAATCCATTTATCAAGATCTCCTCCATCTTTTTCAATCATTTCAAGCATTTCGATTACTGCTTGATTGGCTCCACCGTGAAGCGGTCCCCATAGTGCTGAAATTCCAGCAGAAATTGAAGCGTATAAATTTGCCTGGGATGACCCTACAATTCGTACAGTTGATGCTGAACAATTTTGCTCATGATCAGCGTGAAGAATTAACAATTTATTTAGCGCTTTAGCAATTACTGGGTTTGGTTCGTAATCTTCAGTTGGCATTCCAAACATCATGTACATGAAGTTCTCAATATATCCTAAATCATTTTTAGGGTACATGAAAGGGTGCCTAACCGCGTTTTTGTAAACCATTGCCGCAAGCGTTGGTAACTTTGCAATTAAACGATTTATCGATAACTCAAAAGCTTCTTTAGATCTATTCGGATTTTGAGACTCTGGATAAAAAGTAGACATTGAGCAAATCATTGAAGCTAAAATTCCCATTGGATGCGCCTGCGCAGGGTATGCCTCAAAAAATCTTTTCATATCCTCATGAACCAAAGTATGGTTATCAATATTCTCTTCGAAATCCTTCAATTGTTCAGCTGTTGGCAATTCACCTTTTAGTATTAAATAAGTTACCTCAAGGAACGATGCCTCTTCTGCCAATTGCTCGATTGGATACCCCCTATATCTTAAAATACCTTTTTCTCCATCTAAAAACGTGATAGCACTTTGGCAAGAACCAGTATTCTTGAACCCTCTATCTAACGTAATATAACCTGTTTCAGACCTTAGTTTTGAGATGTCTAATGCCTTTTCCTGTTCAGAACCAGTTATAATCGGTAATTCAAAAACTTTTCCTTCTAATTCTATTTTTGCTACTTCGCTCATTTTCTGTATTTTAAAATTTCGAGATTGATAATTCCGCCTAAGATAGTCGTTTTTTTCTCATTTAGAGCAGAGAAATAGCACTTTTTTTATGGATTTTTTTACGTTAAATGTTTAAACATATGAAAGGGAGAGAATTATTGTTTCAATAAGGATCAAATCATCGCATATTCTTTGAAAACCTTAATTGCATACATGCAACAAAACAAGTGTTTTCAATTTGAAAACCGATATTTGATAATGCAGTAAATTGCTCTAAACCCATCTCGCCATCCGATCTTTTTCCCTTCTTCATATCCCCTACCATAATAAGAGATACCCACTTCGTAAATTCGAATTGATTTTCGCTTAGCTAATTTTGCAGTTATCTCAGGTTCAATTCCAAAACGATTTTCTTTTATAGTAATCTCTTTTGCAATTGACGATCGAATGAGTTTGTAACAGGTTTCCATATCCGTAAGATTTAAATTCGTCATCATATTGGATAATCCTGTCAAAAATTTATTCCCTTTAGAATGCCAATAAAAAAGAATTCGATGAGGATTTGCTCCAACAAACCGAGACCCATAAACCGCATCTGCATTATCTTTAAAAACCGGCTTTAACAGGAGGTTGTACTCTTCTGGATCGTATTCTAAATCTGCATCTTGAATGATAAGATAATCACCTGTACATTCTTGAATAGCTCGATTTATAGCCGCTCCTTTCCCCCTATTTTTATCTTGATTGAATAATTTAATATCCGTATCTTTTTTACGATTAATGTATTCTTGAATCTTATCATAAGTATCATCAGTTGATCCATCATTAACAATGACAATTTCTTTTTTGATACCATTAATTAGTTCAACATTTACAACTTTATCCAATAATCGGATAATTGTATTTTCCTCATTATAAGCAGGAATTAATACGGAAAGTTTTGTAATCATTATTTCAATTCTTGTGAAAAATATTTTGCAATATACACATCGGCATTTGGATGTCCTAACTCTTTAGCACGAAGTAATGCTTTTTTAGATTCATCTTTATTCTTCAATTCATAATAACCTACTCCCAACAATAACCACGCATCTTTTATTTCTGGTCTTAATTTTACAATTCTATTCAGATCACTTACCGCTGCTTTCCAACTACTTAGACCTGCATAAAGTCTAGCACGCTGCCATAAAATAGTGTAATCATTTTTTTGAATTTTTAAATAATTTGAATAATCACCAAGTGCCGCCATTGTATCTTTCTTTGCTTCATACATCTTCCCTCTATTTCGATAGGCAGATCCTTTTTTATCCTTGTATTCTATTGCTTTGCTATAAGCAAAAATTGAACTATCAATTTCGCCTAAATTCGAATGAGCGGCACCTAAATTCACCCATGCATCCGACCATTTAGGTTTAATTTCTATGGTTTTTCTAAAATCTTGTTTTGCCTTTCTCAACTCTCGTTTTTCAAATTGAGCAATTCCTCTATTGAACCATGCATTATGATTGAGTGAATCGATTTCTATAGCCTTATTAAAGTAGATAAATGCTTCGTTTTTACTTTCCGCTCTAGCCTTTAGAAATGTACCTAGACATATATATGTATCTGAGTGGGTAGAATCTACTTTAGCATAATTCAAAATTGCCTCTTGACCTGCATCCTTTTTAGCAATGTCAATTTTCTCATAAATCACAGCACGAAATCCAGTTGAGTTCCCCACGTAATAAGAGACTCTTACCCATTCAGGATGTTTACTAAAATATTCTGGCTTCACATCTCCACTTAATCGATGAGAATAGTGATTTTCCCACACGCAAATACTTCCAACTTCAGCCGAATCAAGATTTTGCATGGTCACGCCTTTATATTCTTCCGAAAATTTATCTAAATCATTCGCCCAGTAAAACCAAATATGGTTCACATATTTGGTTTTATCCAGAATCAAATCATGTTGAAAAGTATCTGAAATTTTTGTCATCATCGCTCTCTCCTCAGTTAGCTCAGTGTTTGGTGGCTCCGTATAGCTAGTGAACATAATAATTCCAATTGCTACAATTGACATTGGCACGATTGAAGATAGCGTTTTAAATCTACTCCATATAAATAGAATCAAAGTTAAGCCGACAAGAGCCAGAACTAAATAAAGGTTTAGATTGTACTCTGTATCCTCTAGAAGCTTGTGATGATTACGTATTTCAAGAGTAAAATATAATTTAGTGATAATTACAAGTGTAAGAATGGTGAATCCAAAGAGGACATATTTAAGGAGCGCTCTGCGACGTTGCTGTTGGTTTGCTCTTTCCGCTTTCTTTTTAAGCTTTGCAATTTTCGATTCGTATTTGGATTTACTGTTCAAATAAGCTTGTCGTTTTTTTCTATTTAATTGATCAAATTCTTCATCTGACAAAAATTCAAAATGTGGCAGGTCTCCCTTTATTTCTGAAGTTTTAAATTTGACTTTTAGAATGTCCAACCAATAATTAAAACCGTATAATCCTATTACTGCGGCTAAAGCACTCAAAGGGGTTAAGTTTCTCATAAACCCTGCTGCATTACCCATATTTAACTTCCAAGAGAACAATACATATACAAAAAAACCAACTGCGAATTGAAATAAAACAAACCCTTTATGGGTAATTTTAGAAAAAAGCATTTTAAGTAATCCTAGCCCAAAAAAGAAGAAAAATAGTGGACCAACAGCATAAATATAGCGCTGAAAATAATGTCCAAAACTCGTATGCCCATAACGATTTTTCTCATTGTCAGCGCCCACGGTCTTTTCAAAAAGATAGGCAAAATCACCTGTTATAATTCCTCCAGCTAAATTCCATAAGAATAGCGGAATCATCATCACCAGGATATATTTTAATTTTTTCTCTTTCAAGAGCACCCATGCCCAAAAAGGAAAAAGTACGGAGAGCTCTAGTCTTGCTAAAGGAAGCAGGCCCGCCATTAAAGCAAACCAAAACCACTTTTTTTTAACCATAAAATAGTAACCTAAACAAAATATTGCGACCGCCAGAGGTTCTGTTTCAGCATTCCTAGATATCCCAAAAAAATACGTTTGAAATAATAAAAAAGGAACAACCATTGCCGCATTTTGTACTCCTTGTTTTTTTAGGGCTTTATAAAGATAAAAGGTGGATACAGCTGTTATAAGAACCATTAAAATTGGTATCATGAATTTTCCGAATTGCAAGGGTATTGCGAAAATCAATGTAAATAACGGCCTGTTCCATAAACTCACAAAATGAATTGGTTCATTAAAAGCATTTACAGTATTGTAGTACCTTGTTGGACAGTCATCATCCCAGGTGTCAATTGATGCAAATCCATAAATTAAGCTAATTATGAGGTATACCGCTATTGATATCCAGACAAAAGCAGGTGTTAAAAAATTTGATTTATTCATAGGGTTATTGTATTTCTAATTTCCAATACACCTATTGAAAAATTAGGTTGCCTTATTATTCGACATATCTTTTTAACGCATTGATTAGCTGTGAAGATGCATGATAACCAGTTAGAACCCCTCGTTTGATTCCTTTTTTATTAAGAATGACAAAGGAAGGAAACACCATTTTACTTGACAACAAGTTAATTGCCAATTCATTATATGACTTTTTTCCCAAAACTTTCTTTTCATAAAGCACTTCCTTATAAGCAACTGCATCGGTAGTTTCCGGGTTAAATTTTACCGCGTAGAAGTTCTGATCGAGATAATTGATTACATTTTTATCTTTAAATGTGGATGCATCCATTTTTTTGCACCATCCACACCATTCGGTATACATATCAATAAAAATAAAACGTTTTTCATCTTCATTTCGGTCCATGGCTGTTTCAAAATCAAGCCAATCAATATACTCTGCGTCTCCATCTACTCGAATTGTTTCGGTAGTCTCTGTTGGTCGTTCAGTTCCAATGGTCATACTACCACTAGAACTATTTGACTCCTCCTCTATTGGCGCCGGTCCTTGGGCAATTTCATTGTTTGACCCACAACTCACAAATAAAAAAATACTGAGTATGAAACTGTATCTAATTTTATAATAGTTCATTTTTTTTAAAGATTTTCTTCTGTGAATTTCAGCATTTTATTGAATAAATGCAAACGTGTTTTACCTCCATATATCCCATGATTCTTGTTCGGGTAGACAAAAAAATCAAAAGGAACATTTCTATGAATTAAAGCATTAGCAAGCTCCATCGAGTTTTGGACATGCACGTTATCATCTCCGGATCCATGAACAAGTAAAAACGCCCCTTTTAACTTATCCACATGATTAATTGGAGAATTATCATCATATCCATTAGCGTTCTCTTGAGGAGTCCTCATGAAACGTTCTGTATAAATACTATCATACCATCTCCAATTCGTGACAGGCGCAACAGCAATTCCCATTTTAAAAATATCAGCACCCTTTGTCATACACAGCGCGGTCATATATCCTCCGTAACTCCATCCCATTATACCAACTCTGTTTTTATCGACATATTTACAGTTCTGAACCTCTTGAGCAACAGCAATCATATCTTCAGTTTCGAGCTTACCTAGCTGCAAGTATGTTGATTTTTTAAAATCAGCACCTCTATACATCGTTCCTCGTGTGTCTACGGAGATAACGATATAGCCTTTTTGAGCTAATAATTGATGATAATATAAATTACGTCCTGCCCAAGAATCTTCAACCATATTAGACCCTGGTCCATTGTAAATATTAAAATAAACAGGATATTTTTTAGATGCATCAAAATTACTCGGTTTAATAATGAAAGCATTTAAAGAATCCTTTGCCCCTTTAATCTTGATGAACTCTTTAGTTGAAAATCCATATTTTTTTATCTTTTCCTTAAGTATCGCGTTATCCTTCAAAACTGAAATCTCTTTTCCTTTTGAGTTATGCACAGTTATAGTATAAGGTTCATTTGCATTCGAATAGTAATTCATATAGTACTTCATTCCTTCACTAAAAACAGCTTCATTCGTTCCTAAACGCGATGATAATCGTTGCTTTTTACTGCCTTTAAGATTGATTGTGTATAAGGACTTGTACATCGCCCCTTCTTCGGCCGATGTATAGTAAATTCTACCATCATCTTCATTTACCCCTTTTAAATCAACTACGTCCCACTCTCCTTTAGTAATTTGAGTTTCTTTACCATTAAAGTCAATTTTATAGATATGATTAAATCCGTCTTTCTCACTTGTTTTTAATAAGGCCTCTTCGTCTTTTAAGAAATAGAGGGTGTGATCTACTTCTACATATGTCTCACTTTTATCTGTGTAAAATATCTTTCCATCAGCTCCTCCCTTGTCATTCATTGTTGACATCACATAATGCAACTCATTTTGATGTCGATTCATGGTTAAAAAAACCAATTTATCATCATCATTTGTCCATTTTAATCTTGGTACATATTCATAGTCCCCTACTTGAACTTTTGTTGTATTACCAGATTCTAGGCTGTGAATATGTAAGGAGACTTTAGCATTTTTTTCACCCGCTTTCGGGTATTTAAAAGTATAAATTGAAGGATATGTTCCTCCAAAATGATAATCCATGGAAAATTCTGGAACTTCGGTTTCATCAAATTTTAAATAAGCGATTTTTGTTCCTTTTGGCGACCAATGAAATGCTTTTGTCAGTTCGAATTCCTCTTCATACACCCAGTCCGCTGAGCCATTAATAATTCTATTTGGAACCCCATCATGTGTAATTTGTTCAATTTTATTATTATCTAAATTCTTAACATAAATATTGTTTTGAAATACAAACGCTACTTTAGTGCCATCAGGTGAGAAATCTGCAAGCATTTGACGCCCTTCACTATAAAGTTTGGTAACTATACCTTCAGCCATATTTACGATTAGATAATTGGATTTAGAACTCCTTCTGTATATCGATTCTTGTTCGGTTGAAATCAAGAGTTTGGATTCATCAGCACTAAAGCTGTAGTCGTCAATTTCAATATCATGATTATTCCCATCAAAAATTACGTCTA
Organism: Crocinitomix algicola; assembly: GCF_001661595.2. Classification (GTDB taxonomy): domain Bacteria; phylum Bacteroidota; class Bacteroidia; order Flavobacteriales_D; family Crocinitomicaceae; genus Crocinitomix; species Crocinitomix algicola. Next base: position 142,463 of record NZ_LYPF02000001.1, on the reverse strand, counting down.
TTACTTTACCAAAATCAGTAAAACTATATTTTACAATTTTATTATCTTCTAGCGCAGAATAATGTTCTCCATCATTCATAGAGTTCACCGCGTATACATATTCTGTTGACAATTCATTGCTCGCCCAAATTACTTCGTTCGACAATTCTTTCGTCTGAAGCTGCGCTATCGTGATATTCCCAACTGATAAGATTACACTTAATAAAATTGAAATTCTAATTCCCATCGTTCCTTTGATTTGATTTGCACGAATATATCAAAAATTCTGCCATGGACCGTTCATTAAATGGGATCTGGTAAACCTTAAAAAATCCTAAATGCCTCTTACAATTGTAGTAGATTGAATTCTTGATACGTACTCGAATAAATTAAATTAAATTCAGATGAAAAAAATATTGTTTATTCTAGTTTTAAGTATTAGCACATTTTCTAATGCGCAGGTTTATAAGCATAGCTTAGGATTACAGTTCGAGCATTACAACCGTTGGGCACCTTCTCTTAATTATCAATTGGGTCTATCGCCTCGAAGTAGGTTATCGTTTAGTTTAAATGGAGGTGCCTCTATCGGCAACAACAGTCAAATATTTCAATTTCAAAGTTCAATATACTATCAGCATGTTTGGAACATCAAAGGAGGATTAAATTGGTACCTAGGTGCCGGCATAAATGGCTTTCATCGTTACGATGATTCTTACCTGAATAAAACCTCTGTAAATCGGTTAGGTCTTGGATTGCAGTTCGGATTAGAATATGATTTCAATAAACATGGTGTGCCGTTAATTTTATCCTACGATATTAAACCAACCATCGGTTATTCGAATCATCAAAATCAAAACCTTCTGTTTAACACTTCGTCCGCGTTCACATTAAAATATACGATTGGAGGATTAAAAAAATCAAAACGCTAATTGTTTTATGAAATTTAGTTTTTGATGAGTAGGAAGTGAGGCATCTAGCCAATGAATAGTTGCCCCTTTCTTTTCCATTCTTCTAAACCATGTCATCTGTCTTTTCGCAAACTGATGAATGGCAATTTCAAGTCTTTCAAAAAGTTCTTTTCGCGTGATTTCCTCTTTTAAATAGCTCCCCACCCATTTATATTCAAGTCCATAATACTCCAAATCTTCATAGGTTAAGTACTTTTCTAAGAGAAATTGAACCTCTTCAACCAAGCCTTCTTCCAACCTTTTTTTTAAGCGTTTGGTAATTTTGTCTCTTCTCAAGTCTCGATCAATATTAACACCAAAAATTATCGGTTTTATTTTGGATGTTTTCAGGGGCTGCCAAGTCGGATTATTTTTGAGAAAATTATAAATTTCTATTGCTCTAATTTTTCGAGGAATTGTATTACCACTTAATTGAGATTTAATTTCTTTTGGCAATGCGGAAAACTGTTTATCGAGCTCCTGTGTCGATACCATCTTCAAACTTGCCCATAGACTTTCATCGGTTGGAATTCCTAAAAAAGAATTACCATAAAGTGCCGTATCAATATATAAACCACTACCTCCACATATTATTGGAACATTATTCCTACCTCTTATTTCATTAAATGCCAATTGAAAATCATTATGATACTCTGCAATGTTATATTTATAGCCAGGTGGTTTTATGTCAATAAGATGAACTGGAATATTGACACCTTCAATTACGTACTCTTCAAGGTCTTTACCTGTCCCAATATCCATCTCCTTATATATTTGGCGAGAATCAGCACTGATAATTTCCCCTCCAATTTTTGAGGCAAGTTGACAAGCTAAGTGCGTTTTACCGCTTGCTGTTGGACCAAGAATAGTTATAAGGTTGTACGAATTATTCACTATTTTTTAGCATATAGAATTATTCCTTCAGGAGATGTAAATGAATAACTTAAACCTTTATTAATGTAAGAATCGGCTTTGTGAACAAAAAAGCTAGCCGAATTGGGAACCTTCATTCCCCACGACCCTGATGTTTTCATTTCTCCTGGCAATATTATAGCCACATGATTTGACTTGGTAGGGTCAAATGCTATTGTTGGCTTAGCGTCATTTGCATAATCTTGCGCCTGAACCAGGTTTTCTTGCTCTGTCGCCAAACCTATTGCCTTCCATGTCCCACCGTTCAATGTTACAATGTCTTTTATATCACGATATGAAACATAATCATCGTTCGATCTAAAATCATCAACTTCATAAAACCTACACAAAGCTTCTGCCGTAAATTGATTGCATTCTTGATCATCCGTTTCATTTTTTTTACACCGATCATAATCTGCCTGAATATCTTCTAGGATTTCAATTGATTCATCAGATATTACAATTGTACCATCATCACTTAATGTGGTAAAATTTTGTCGCTTTTCCTCTGCACATCCAATTAACCCAATTACTAAAAAAATAAAACTAAATCTCATCATTGTTCCAAATTTTCCATGCTTCTTCTGCTTGTTGATGAAGCATTGTTAAACCATTCATGGTCCATGCACCTTTCGCTTTTGCTTTTTTCAAAAATAAGGTTTCTAAAGGATTATAGGTTAAATCGATGGCCAAATGTTTTTCGGTAAAATATTCATAGGGTATTAGGGGAAAATCTTCAACGTTAGGATAAGTTCCTACAGGACTGGTATTCACGATAATTCCATTAAAACTCATCATGTTTTCATTAATATCTTCGTAGCCAAAGGTTTTAGAATCTCTTTTAGTTCGTGAAATTTGAATAACATTCACCCCTAAATTTTCTAAAACATAATTCACTGCTTTCGCAGCACCTCCCGTTCCTAATATCATCGCTCGCTCATGATGGGATTTAAAAAATGGTTTAATTGCCTGTCTAAAACCATATACATCAGTATTATACCCGTACTTCACTCCTCCTTTTATCTTCACCGTATTTACGGCCCCAACCGTTGCCGCTTCAGGACTTAATTCGTCCAAAAATGGAATAATTTTCTCTTTGTAAGGAATAGTAACATTAATACCGTTAAAATCATTTTCAAATATTGACGTGCATTCAGCTATGTTATTCAAAGAAATATTTTCATACGTAGCATCAATTCCAAGTGTTTTGAATTTTTTTTCAAAATACTCTTTTGAAAATGAATACCCTATATCTTTCCCAATCAAACCATACTTCATACCATCATCAGTTTTATTTTCAATCATAAAAAAAGGGAAAAATAAATTCTCCCCTTTCATTCCATTTACTATGTAATTCGTTAAAATTTCATTAACCAATTAAATTTATCTTCTAATTTTCCAGTTTTATATTCAGTGATATAGTCTTTAATCTTATTTGAAAGCTCCCTTGTTTCAATTGCTGGCAACTCATAGTCAACACCATCATAACCGATAGCGCTAATATGCGCAATTGTAGCAGCCGTTCCTGCACCAAAGGCATCTTGTAAACGACCTTCTTTAATTGCAGAAATAACCTCTTCCACTGTCACTTTTCGTTCCTCTATCTCATACCCCCAATCTTGAGCAATTTCTAGGACACTTCGTTTAGTAATCCCTTTAAGAATTGTGTCTGTCGATTCCGCTGGAGTAATCACTTTATTATCAATAACAAAAATGATATTCATTGTACCAGCCTCTTCAATATACGTATGAGTTTTAGCGTCGGTCCAAATTAATTGGCGATACCCTTCTTTCTGCGCTAATGCAGCCGGATAAAGCGATGCCGCATAATTACCAGCCGTTTTCGCTTGTCCTACACCACCTTCAGCAGCTCGTGTATATTTAGTTTCAATTTTAACTCTAACCGGCTCTGAATAGTACGCTCCAACAGGTGATGTAATAATCAAAAATTTATACTTTTCTGAAGGTCGAATACCTACATAATCATCAGTAGCAAACATAAAGGGACGAATATAAAGTGATAGTCCCTCTTTATCTGAAATCCATTCACGATCAATATCTAATAATTGTTTTAGACCTTCTAGAAAAATTTCTTCAGGTACGGGTTGCATCGACATTCTTTTAGCTGACTCGTTGAATCGTTTAGCGTTCATGTCAGGCCTAAAAACTAATACTTGTCCATCAGCACCCTTTTGTGCTTTCATTCCTTCAAAAATAGATTGACCGTAATGAATTGCTGAAGTTGCTGGATGAAGACTTAAATTACCAAACGGAACAATTGTTGGTTCTTGCCATTTACCATCCACATAATCCATTTCAAACATATGATCTGAAAAGAATTTCCCAAAAGGCAAGTTGTCAAAATCAACTTGATCAATTTTGGACTTTTCAACTTTAGTAATCTTAATATTTACGGTATCTGTAGCCATATTTGTCCATTTTTAATTTAGTGCAAAGATAGGCATTATTTATTGATTCTAATCCAAGCCTAATGGTATAATCTCAATCCTTTAGAATTATTAACACCTCCAGTTCAAGCTTTTTGACAAATTTATACTGACAACGTCCAATCTCGAATTATACATTGGAATAGAATTCTTAATTTCGTTTATTAAAATTTCAATACACTGAAGAATCCGATAGACATATTAAATCAATATTGGGGATACGCTGAATTTAGAGCGGGTCAAAAAGATATTGTTTCAGCGGTTTTAGAAAAAAAGGACACCCTAGCCTTACTCCCTACTGGCGGTGGGAAATCAATTTGTTACCAAGTACCAGGAATTATGCTCGAAGGGATATGCATTGTTATTTCTCCATTGATTGCATTAATGGAGGACCAAGTAAGACAGTTAAAATCTCGAGGGGTAAATGCAGTAGCTGTTAATTCCAGCATGTCAAAAAAACAAATTGACATTGCTTTAGACAACGCTATTTACGGACAAACTAAATTTTTATATGTTTCTCCTGAACGATTAAAAACGAGATTATTCAAAGCGCGATTTGAAAAAATGAATGTCAATTTAATAGCTGTTGACGAAGCCCATTGTATTTCGCAATGGGGATATGATTTCAGACCCCCTTACTTAGAAATAGCTGCTCTTAGAAAAATTAAACCGAACGTAACTTTTTTAGCATTAACCGCTACTGCCACTCAGGATGTAGTAAACGATATTCAAGAAAAACTGCAATTTAAATCGAACAACGTTATTCGGCAATCTTTTAGACGTCCAAATTTAACCTACAATAGTTGTTTAACTTCAAATAAATTGAACAGAATCGAACATTTCCTGCGTTGCAATGAAGGTTCAGGAATTATTTATTGTAGTACACGTCGAAAAGTGAAAGAATTAGCGCTTAAACTTCATGAAAAGGGTTTTTCAGTTGATTTTTATCATGCTGGGCTTGAATACGATGAACGAAAAAGAAAACAAGCAGCTTGGTTCTCTAATAAAATTAGGGTTATCGTTTCCACAAACGCATTTGGAATGGGCATAGACAAGCCAGATGTTAGATTTGTACTACATCATGATGCCCCGCATTCCATAGAAGCCTATTTCCAAGAAGCTGGTAGAGCTGGAAGAGATGGAAATGAAGCGGTTTCTAATCTCTATTATAACGAAAAAGATCTTCAACTACTGGAAGAAAGTGTAGCGACAAAATACCCTCCAATTCCTTTTATTAAACAAGTGTACAATGCGCTGGGAAATCATTTTCAAATCGCTATTGGAGCAGGATTAAACGAGGTTTATCCAATTGATTTAGCCGAATTCGCTAATAAATATAAGTTCAACCTCCTATTGGTGTATAATGCTTTAAAATTTTTAGAGCTATGTGGGTTCATTTTTTTATCCGAAAATTACAAGCAGCCCAGTCGCTTAAAAGTTTTGGGGAATAATCATGATCTTTATAATTTTCAAGTAAAAGATAAAGATTTACATAAAATTATTCAATTCATTCTTCGAACTGAAATGAGTGTTTATGAAGATTACGCCAGATTAAATGAGTTTAAATTAAAAAAAGCAACTGGGCTGAGTCTTCAAACTATTCATTCTAAACTTCAGTTCTTACATCAACATGAAGTTGTAGATTTTATTCCTAGATCTGAAAAACCTACAATTACATATATTACAGAACGTTTACTCGACTCCAACTTTTCGATTCCCCCTTCCATCTATAAAGACCGAAAAGATATAGCCAAGCAACAGATTGAAGCTGTCATAGATTTTTTGGAAACAACGTCATGTAAAAACAATTTTCTTCTGAACTATTTTGGAGAAAAGAATGAAGAAAATTGCTTTAGATGCAATAGTTGTATTAATCACTTAAAAACGGACTTTAAGATTTTAAACTCACAATTAAAGAAAATCTTAACCGTAATCGCAAAGAAAGAAGAATATACGCCCATTACTACTGTTCTAGCAGCTTTAAATGCGTATAAAGAAGAGGATGTTCTCCATGCTTTGAGAAATTTAGCAGACCATAATGAAATACACCTGGATCAAACTGGAAAAATGATTCGAGTCAACCGATCTTAAAAATCATCATCAGTCACTACGAAACTACATTTTTGCGTACGCTCTTTATCACCAGACATTGTATAAGTCCAATTGCTTTCAATAATAACCGACCGATTTATTAATTCTCCATTTTTAGTTTCAATTGAGAGCATATCCCCTTGCCATTTACACGATTCATACTCTTGTTTGGTATCCAAGACTTCATATTCATAAATTAAACGGGAAGCAGCAGGAAAAATAGTATCGATGGCATTCATAATATCACCGTTTCGAACCACCAATGTATCTTCAGACGTGTTATTCACGACGAATCTTTGATGTTTTAAATTTCCTGGAGCACAGCTAAATAAAGCACCAAGCAAAAAGTAAAATCCAAATATAAGTCTCATGCTTCTATTTATTCGGAATATTCTTCAAGACCTCTAACAGAAAGCTCCAAAACTTTTGCACCGATTTTATATTGACCATTTCGTCAGGCGAATGAGGGTTTTTAATAGTTGGTCCAAAAGAAATCATATCACAACCCGGTAAATGTTTACTCAAAATACCGCATTCAAGTCCTGCATGACAAGCCTGAACTCGAGGTTCATCATCAAACATTTCACGATACTTTTTTAGCAAAACTTCGAGAATTGGTGAATTCGGATTTGGAGCCCACCCAGGATAATCCCCACTCTGTATAACCTCCGCTCCGATCGCCTCATAATTTGTTTTTAACGCATTCGCAATATCTTCTTTACCACTTTCTATCATGCTTCGTTGAAGGGATTGTGTTACAAACTCTCCATTTCTAACAATGACTTTAGCCAAAGAAGATGACGTCTCCACTATTCCTTCCATTTTTTCACTCATTTTCCAAACTCCATTAGGATTCGTGTATATCGAGGATAATATTTTTTTCTGATCTTCTACACTAACCATTTCTTTCTTAACTGAGTCAATCGTCTCTAACGTAATATCGGCTTTTTCTTCTACCACTGAAAACTCTGCTAAAATAGCCTCTTTGATGACAGAAAAAGACTTGGTTAAATCACTATAACTTCCTTCTAGCAAAGCAAAAACGCCTTCGCTTTCACGAGGAATTGCATTTCTTAAGCTACCTCCTTCTAATTCAACTATTCTTAAATCAAACTGTTTGTTTAACTCAAAAACCAATCGGTTCATCCATAAATTCGCATTACCTCTTCCTAAGTGAATATCCATACCGGAATGACCGCCTTTTAGACCATTCACACTAATTCTTATACCAATCGCTCCAGAAGGCACCTCCTCAGTTTTGTATAAGTATTTAGTATTTGTGTCAATTCCACCGGCACAACCAACTGAAAACTCATCATCATCTTCTGTATCTAAATTCAATAAAATATCTCCAGAAAGCATTTGACCATCCAGTTCTTTAGCTCCTGTCATACCTGTTTCTTCATCAATTGTGAATAATGCTTCAATTGCAGGATGTTCAATATCATTAGAGGATAAAATTGCCATCGCTGCTGCCACTCCCATTCCATTATCAGCTCCTAAGGTGGTACCATCGGCCTTAACCCATTCATTGTCAATAAATGAGCGAATACCTTCTTTTTCAAAATCGAATATGGTGGCATTATTTTTTTGATGAACCATGTCTAAATGTGACTGTAGAATAACCGTTTTTTTATCCTCAAAACCCTTAGTAGCAGGCTTTTTTATAACCACATTTCCAATATCATCTTTTAATGTTTTTAACCCCAATTCATTACCAAAATCTAACATAAACTCAATTACACGGTCTTCTTTTTTCGAAGGTCTTGGAACTTCATTCAAGTCTTCAAAATGATTCCAGATAATTCTTGGTTCTAAATTTCGTACAGCCATATTCATTTTTTTTAGCTAAGTTAATCATTCAACTTCATTAAAACGACTTTGGGATATTTAGATTTTTCAACCAATTCTCACAAATTCACGTTAAGAAAATCGTCAAGTTTTTCTAATTAATTCTAATTCAATTCCTACCTTTGGTAAGACTAGGATTATAGAATTTTCAGAGTCTAGTATTTTTATATGATGAAAACTATTCAAATTATATTAATAATCTCAATACTTGGCGCGTTCGCCAGTTTTGGTCAAGAAAATACGTGGAATAAAAAAAGTTCGTTCGGCGGATTAAAGAGAGAGAAGGCGGTTGCTTTTTCCATTGAAGAGTTTGGTTATGTAGGTTGCGGAATTGATACTGCAGAGCAAACACATAATGACTTATGGGCATATGATCCTGAAGCCGACACTTGGACACAAAAAGCTTCAATTCCGGGATCACCGAGAAGAGACGCTGTTGCTTTTGCTGCTTCGGGTATGGGGTATGTAGGCACCGGTTTTTCACACGATGACTCCGAACTGGGAGTAAAACTTAAAGATTTTTGGAAATATGATCCAATATTAAATGTGTGGGAAGGAATAGCTGATTACCCCGGTGGCGGTGATACAGGGTTATATCATGGCACAGGATTTAGTCTTTTAGAAAAGGGATATGTTGCCTGTGGGAAAATTGGCTCTAACGCATACATATCGGAACTATGGCAATACGACCCAGAAACCGATGTTTGGCATGAAAAGACATCTTTTTCAGGTGGAGAACGATACCAATTGACAAGCTTTACGATTCATGACAAAGCCTATGTTGGATTTGGAACTGATCATGATGTTTTCAGGAAAGACATCCATCTTTATGATCCAATTTCCAATGCTTGGGAACCATTACCCGATTTTCCAGGATCGGAAAGAGCAAAACCAAGTAGTTTTTCAATAGGAAACAAAGGCTTTATTGTTTTTGGAACAGATGGTGGCTATAAAGATGAACTATGGGAATATGATGTCAATAGTGCGACTTGGACTTTACGCGCGCCGTTCCCAGGTGGCCCAAGAACTAATGGCATAGCATTTTCCATTGGTGACAAAGGTTACGCAGGCCTTGGAAAAGAATCAGATGGAAAAAAACAATCATTTTATCAATACATTCCAAAAGGTCCCCTTTCAGTTTTTAATATTGAGGTAAACAAACTAAATTGTTATCCAAATCCTTTTACAACAGCAATGCAAATTGATTTGAAAGAGTTATACGGAAAAAAAACAATTCAACTTTTTACGCTATCTGGAACTTTATTATTTGAAACCACTACCTCGAACTCCTTTTATAAATTAAGCAGAACAGACTTACCGCCTGGCACATTAATTTTAGCCGTCACACAACAGAACACTACAAAGACTTTTATTAAAAAAATTGTTGTAGAATGAGAAAATTATTCTTGATTTTATTCTTAATCCCTTTATCAATTATTGCCCAGGACTATTGGGAACAACGAGACTCAGTGAATGGTCCAGCTCGTGCAGCCGCTGCTAGTTTTGAGTTAGACGATGAAATGTTTGTTACTGCAGGTGTGAATATCGAAGAAAACAAACGAAAAATGTATTCTTACGATTTAGATCAAGATGATTGGGACGATGAAGTTGCGTTAGGTGGTCCAACAGGATTGGGGTTAGCTAGAAACAGCGCTATTGGATTCAGCGCCTTAGGCTTTGGTTATATTGGACTAGGATCAGGTACTCTTCCCTACATGAAAGATTTATGGCAATACAATCCTGAAACAGAATCGTGGACACAAATGGCTGATTTTATTGGAGAAGCAAGAAATGGCGCTGTTGCTTTTGCTATTGATTCCGTAGCTTATATTGGAACAGGTAACACTGTTGATGGTTTGAAAAATGATTTTTACGCATATAATATTTTATCCAATTCGTGGCACTCAATTAGCCCGCTACCTGAAGGACCTAGAAAAGAAGCTGTTGGATTTACAATGGGGGGTAAAGGCTATGTTGGAACAGGAAGAGGTGAAGATAATTATTACAACGATTTTTGGGAATATTTTCCAGTTACCGATGAATGGACGAAAAAAGCCTCACTTCCTGGGGTTCCTCGTCTAGGAGCTGTTGGATGTGGTAATTTTCCTAGAGCTTACATAATGATGGGAGAAACGGCGTCGGCATACTTAGATGATGTGTGGGAATATAATTATTTCGGGGATATTTGGACGCAGCGGGCTGATTTTATCGGTGGTCAAAGAACACAGGCTTCTGCCGAAGTGGTGGATGGTCGAATATTCGCTGGTCTCGGTTATGACGGTGAATACCATGACGATTTCTACGAATATATACCCAACCCATTAAGTAGCGAGAAGTATTCTGGTATCGGAGCAATAGAGGTTTACCCGAATCCAACTTTGCAATATTGTTTTATAAAACTGAATAATCCAATAAAGCAATTTAACTTTTCAGTATTTGATATAAATGGCAAAGAGGTGACCAGCTCATTCATATTTTCGAAAAATGATTTAAACACAATTCGAATTGAACGAAAAAAATCTGATTTAGTTGGTTTATTTATAATTCGAATTAAAGACAGTTCTGAACCAAACTCCGAATACCTTACCAAAATACTGTTTAACTGATGCGACTTTTACTTTTAAGCCTCAACTTTCTACTATTACTCTCTTGCACTGACTCTGGTTCCTCCGACAATCATATTAAAATGGAATCCAACTATAATATGGAAACCTTTGAAAATGATGATCAAAGTTGGGGCTATAATATTCTTCGTGAAAACCAACTATTCATTCATCAACCTCACATTCCTGCCATTTCAGGAAAAAATGGATTTAAAAGTGAAAAAGAGGCAAATATTGTCGGGCATTTCGTTTTGACTAAAATTAACAAAGGTTTCATTCCTCCCACCATAACTATAAATGAATTAGATAGCCTTGGAGTGCTAAAGGATTTATCAGAATATTAATTTTACGTTAAAGGAATTGAATATATTTGTACTGTTATTTCGTAAGTAATGAAGATAATTATAACCGGAGCAGGAGCTGTAGGATTCCATCTCGCCAAGATGATGGCTAGTGAACATCAAGATATCTATCTGATTGACAAGAATCAAGATCGATTAAATGAAATACAGTCAAACCTTGATATTTTTACGATTAAGGGAGATGCTAAGTCAATTTCAATACTGAGAGAAGCAAAAATAGAATCCTGTGATTTATTAATTGCAGTTACTTCTTCTGAGGAGACCAATTTATTGGTTTCGATTTTGGGTAAACGATATGGGGCAAAACGAACCATTGCACGTATTAATAATTTGGAACTAAAGATTCCAGAAAATGCGGCAATTATGGAGTCTTTGGGAATAGACGAATTAATTGCGCCTGTTCAACTCGCTTCGGAAGAAATAAGGAGACTCATTAAACGTTCTGTTTTTACTGATGACCATGAATTTGAAGGAGGGAAGTTAACGGTATTTGGTATTTCCATTCATCAAAAATCAAAATTGGTTGATTTATCGATTCAAGACAGTGCTTATCTCAATCCAGAGTTGGCGTTTAAACCAATTGCCATCCACAGAAAAGAAGAAACGATCATCGTAAATGCCCATACAGTTATTCGAGCAAATGATATTGTTTACTTTATATCAAATCCAGAATCAATAGATCAAATAATTGAAATTTGTGGTCAAGAATGTTTTGAAATAAAAAACATTATGATTCTTGGCGGAAGTAGTATAGGTTATCACACTGCCAAGCTTTTAGAAGAAGATTATAATGTAACCTTGGTTGAAAAAAACCGCGAACGATGTGAAGAACTCGCAGGCACATTAAAAAGTACATTAGTTATTAACCTTGATGGTAGAAATGTAACTGGATTAGAATCGGAGGGACTTGGTGATATGGATGCCTTTATTGCCGTAACCGCAGATTCGGAATCAAATATCATGTCCTCTCTTGTGGCCACCAATCACAAAGTGAAGAAAACAATAGCGCGCGTTGAGAACATTGATTATATACATTTGTCACAAAACATTGGTATTGATACACTAATCAATAAAAAAATCATTGCCGCTGGAAACATTTTTAAGTACGTTAGAAAAGGAAATGTAACAGCAATTGCTAATTTGCACGGTGTAGACGCTGAAATCATTGAGTTTATAGTTAAACCCGGTTCAAAGGTTACGAAAAAACCTATTAACCGACTAAATTTCCCAAAAACAGCGAATATTGCAGGTGTAATTCGTGAAGAGGTAGGTTTTATTCCTTTTGGATCATTCCAACTAAAAGAAGGAGATCAAGCAGTGGTTTTTTCTCTGACCGAATCAATTCATTTAATTGAAAAGTATTTCCAATAATGCCTAGACCGTTAATAAATTCGAGTGTTACACTGAATGTCATTGGCAGTCTTGTTTTAATTATGGGAGTATTAATGCTTCCTCCTGCCCTATTTTCAGTTTATTACGGAGAAAAAGACCTTATCCCAATACTTTCTAGCTCGCTCATTACACTTATTGCGGGTAGTGTACTCAAAATAGTAACACGGAAAAGTAAAGACGCAGAGATAAAAAAACGTGATGGTTACTTAATTGTTACAGGAGGGTGGATTTCTATGGCAATATTCGGAACACTCCCCTATTTGTTAAGTGGCAGCATCCCTGATATTTCTGGAGCTTTTTTCGAGACCATGTCCGGACTTTCAACAACCGGAGCAACAGTTTTGGATAATATTGAGGAACTACCTCATGGTATACTTTTCTGGCGGAGTATGACGCAATGGATAGGTGGAATGGGGATAATTGTACTGACAATTGCTATTCTACCTCTACTGGGCATTGGTGGTATGGAATTATTCGTTGCAGAAGCACCTGGACCAACTAAGGATAAGATACACCCAAGAATTAAGGAAACTGCGAAACGTCTCTGGGTTATTTATCTGTTTTTAACCATTATTCAAACTATTATACTCTTGTTTTGTGGAATGGATTTTTTCGATTCAATTAATCACGCGTTAACAACCAATTCTACTGGAGGGTTTTCTACTAAACAAGGCAGTATTGAAGCATTTAATTCGCCTTTAATTGAAGCCGTAATTGTAATTTTCATGTTTTTAGCGGGTACAAACTTCACCCTGCTGTATTTCGGATTTAAAGGTAAATTTTCAAGATTTTGGCACAACGACGAGTTCAAATGGTACAGCGGAGCCGTACTTTTATTAGTCATCATTCTGACGCCGGTGGTGTATTATAATACGGGAGAAGTCAGTTTAATTACTGCTTTTAGAGAAACAATTTTTCAGGTTGTATCAACTATAACTACAACGGGCTATGCATCTGCAGATTTCACTGAATGGGGATCATTGGCCACCTTTATATTTTTTCTTTTGCTCTTTTCTGGTGCATCCGCGGGATCAACTTCAGGAGGAATAAAGATTGTTAGAGTAGTAATTCTTATGAAAAACGGAATACTAGAGTTTAAAAAGCGATTGCATCCCAATGCAGTAATCCCAGTATACCTGAACAAACAAACCGTTCCCAGTCACATCATTTTCAATCTTTTAGCTTTTATTTTCTTATACCTTTCGGTTTTTGTAATAGGTTCAATTATTATGACAGCTTTAGGTGCTAATTTTGAAGTCGCGATTTCATCCGTTGCTACATCGCTTGGAAACGTTGGACCCGGTATATCAGAAGTAGGTCCTTCACATACGTTTTCGAGTATTAGTCCAGGTGGGAAATGGTTATTGTCATTTTTAATGTTATTTGGTAGATTAGAACTCTTTACTGTTGCTTTACTTTTTACGCCATATTACTGGAGAAGAAATTAATCAATAATTTAGGAACGCAATATCATTTAATTTTTAAAGCTTATAGTTGACGAGTAAATTCATATATTTGGATAAAACCATATCCATGAAAAAAACTTTACTTACATTTTTAACTTTGGCGTTTATTACCCCTCTTTCAATAGCGCAACAGACAAACAAGAACGAATCTTTTAAATTCACTTCAAAATGTATTTCAATGACAGTCACTCCAGAGTTACGGTCTTTGGAAAATACACTAGCTTATCGCAATGAAAAGAAAGAACCTGTCGTTCACAACAATTTTCGACGACAGAAATACACTAATTCAGAAGCTTATCCACATGGCGTAGATCCTCTGTGGCAACGAAAACCAGGGAAACTATCCGGAAAATCACCGCTACAGAATTGGGAAGGTAATGATCACGGAGCATATCCTCCTGATCCTTCTGGAGCAGCAGGTCCCGACCATTACGTTCAGATGATTAATTCAGAGTATATCATTTACAATAAAGAGGGAGACATCTTAGCAGGCCCAAACTCACTTGCATCTATCGTAGGTTCTGATGCTGGTGACCCAATTGTTATGTACGACCGTTTTGCTGATAAATGGATGTTAAGCGCCTTTGGTGTAGGAAACCAACTAGCTGTAGCCATTTCACAGACACCTGACCCATTAGGAGCGTATTGGTTGTACACGTTCGATATGGCCTCTTTTCCTGATTATCCAAAATATGGGTTATGGCATGATGGATATTACGTGACAGCAAATAAATCCGGATCCGATTGCTTTGTTTTTGAAAGAGATAAAATGATTGTTGGTGACCCTACCGCCGCTATGATTGCTTTTGATATACCTGACTTGGGAACAGGGGCAGGAACCGAAACAGGTGGTTTCCATAGTGTTTTACCAGCTCACGCAGATTTCGAAATGCCTTCTGAAGATAAAAATTTAAATCTTTTTTATTTTCAAGACGATGCTTGGATGGGAATTCCTGATGATGCAATTAAAATTTGGGAAATTGAAACTAACTGGGAAGCTCCTGAGACATCGAATATCGAACTTGTACAAACACTTTTAACCACTCCGTTCGATTCTCAATTTGATGCTTCTTGGAACGATATTGAACAACCAGGCACAAGTGCGAAACTTGATGGTATTCCTGGCGCATTTATGTACCGCGCACAATACACAGAATGGGGTTCTCATAATACAATCATGTTAAACCATACCGTAGATGTTGATATGACTAATCATGCAGGAATTCGATGGTATGAGCTTCGCGAGATTGATGGAACATGGGAAATTCACCAAGAAAGTACTTATGCTCCTGACGACCAAAACAGATGGTTAGGCAGTATTTCAATGGATAATCAAGGAAATATTGGTCTAGCATACTCTAAAGCAGGTTCTGAAGTTTATGCTTCATTGTTTTATACTGGCCGTTATGCTGGTGACCCGCTTGGAGAAATGACAATTGAAGAAGTTGAAGCAGTCGCTGGTACATCAATTCAAACAGGAATTAACCGATTCGGGGATTATGCCCATATGGCTGTTGATCCGACCGATGATCAAACATTTTGGTACACTGGTGAATATTTGTCTTCCGGTAGAAAAACGCGAATTTTTTCATTCAAACTAGCGAGTGACTACCTTCATGATGTTGGAATTACAGCACTTTTATCACCCGAAGATGGAACTTTGACAGACAGTGAAGAAATTGAGGTTAATGTAACCAATTTTGGACTATCAGATGAAAATGATTTTGCCATTAGCTACCAAATTAATGATGGTGCTATAATTACAGAAACTTATGAATCAGGACCATTGATTGCTGGTGAATCAACAAGTTTTAGTTTTTCTACACTCGCAGATTTATCCGAAGAAGGGACATACGACATCAATATTTGGACTGACTTGGATACTGATGAATTCAACGGTAACGACACCCTAAAAACAACGATAACACATCAGTTTTCCAATGATTTAGGCGTGATTGCTATAAACTCTCCGACCACTGGAACTGGTTTAATGGATGAAACAATACAAATCTCAATCGAGAACTTCGGAGCAGAATCTCAAACTGGCTTTACAGTAGGTTATATTTTAAATGAAGAATTACCTGTGGAAGAAACTGTTGATGCCTCAATTGCACCAGGGGAAATCATTACCTATGAGTTTACAACCACGGGAGATTTTTCAATGACTGGGGAACACGTTATTGTAAGTTATACTGCGCTAGCTGAAGACGGTGATTTATTGAATGATACCACCGTTACAACAATTGAGAACTTATTTTGTGCACCTGAAGCGTATTGTGGTTACGGTGATGGTTTTGTTGAATTTCAGTTAGGATCAATTGACAACCCTTCAGGATGCTCAGAAGATGGATATGGTGATTATACCCATTTAATGACGGACTTATCAAGAGGCGATGATCATGAATTGTATATCGCATCAGACTGGGAAACTCAGTATGCAACAATTTGGATTGACTTTAATGACAATTTTGTATTTGAAGAAGACGAGAAGGTTATTGAAGGTGAAACATTTGATTTTGGGGCAACCTTAATGTTAAGTATCCCTGAAGATGCGATTCTTGGTGAACACTTATTACGGGCAAAAGCCAGTGATAATGTAAGCGGCGTGGATGACCCATGCGAAGATATGACGTATGGCGAAACTGAAGATTATAAAGTTAATATAATTCCTGGTGGATTTGAAGAAGGACCTGATGTAGACTTTAGCGCCGATATCCTTGTTGCTCCTCCCACTACAAATATTGCATTTACCGACTTGTCTACCAATGATCCAAATGAATGGAATTGGACAATAACACCTGCCACAGGTTGGGTCTATGCTGATGGAACTAGTAACTCAAGTCAAAATCCTGTAGTTTCATTTAACGATATTGGAACATATACCATTCAATTGTATGCAGCTAATGACATAGGAGACGGATTAGAAATAAAGAATAATTACATCGCCATAAAGAATTTTGCAAATATCATTAAGAATATTCCTTTTGGTATTGAACAACAAGTGAACAACGGTAATTATTTTGAATATCTTGTCGTAGGCTCTGATGAATCGATCACGGTTAATGTACATAATGCAGCTGGGCAACTTGTTCATCAAGAATACCTAAGCCCATCCGAAAATAAAACACTAATAACAATAGATTTAAAAAACGTGGCCACTGGGTATTATCTTCTGCATGTTAGCGATAAAAACAATAGTAAAATTGAAAAAATTTGGGTAAAATAGATAATTTCTTCATTCAGAATTTCAAGAGGTAAGTATGACGCTTACCTCTTTTTTTTAACTTTGTTTTAGTATGAGAGGACCGAATGAAATTTTGAAAGAGGTGTATGGGTACGATTCCTTTCGACCGATGCAGGCAGAAGTTATTGAACATGCAATTAGCGGGCAAGATAGTGTCGTTATAATGCCTACCGGAGGCGGTAAATCTGTTTGTTTTCAAATCCCCGCACTAATCTTCGATAAGCTAACACTTGTTATATCTCCGTTGATATCCTTAATGAGAGATCAAGTTGAAGCCCTTAAATCAAATGGTATTAATGCGGCCTACTTCAATAGTACCCAGTCGGATTATGAAAAAAGAATTATAATAGAAGATTGCATAAAGGGAAAGATAAAATTGCTTTACATCGCTCCAGAAACCCTTATTCATGCTTTTAACGCGTGGTTAAAGGACCTACCAATTTCAATGGTTGCCATAGACGAGGCTCATTGTGTATCCATGTGGGGACATGATTTTAGACCGGAATATGCACAATTGCAAGCGATTCGAAAACGTTTTAGCAATGTTCCATTTATGGCCTTAACTGCGACTGCGGATAAAGTTACACGTGAGGATATTTCTAAACAATTAGGTCTAAACCAACCCCAACTATTCCTATCATCGTTCAATCGAAAAAATTTAAGTTTAGCCGTTCGAGCTCAAATTCCTAAAAAGCAAAAGGAAAAAGAAATACTAACTTTTATTTTAAATCGACCTGATGATTGTGGAATTATTTATTGTTTATCTCGGAAAGAAACAGAATCGTGGAGTGCACTATTAAATTCTAACGGCATAAATGCTCGACATTATCACGCAGGTATGGATACTGCAAGTCGTGAAGCCATTCAAGACGGTTTTATAAATGATAATTTTCAAGTTATCTGTGCCACTATTGCATTCGGAATGGGAATCGACAAACCTAATGTTCGCTGGATTATCCACAATAATCTTCCTAAAAATATTGAAGGGTATTATCAAGAAATTGGCCGTGCCGGTCGAGACGGCTTACCTTCAGACACAATACTATATTATAATTACCGGGATGTCAAAATGTTGAATGATTTTGTGGATGATTCGGATTTCAAGGAAACATATCACGAAAAAATTCGAAGAATGTTAAACTATGCAGAAGCTACTTCCTGCAGAAGAAACATACTCCTCTCCTATTTTGGTGAATATAGAGAAGAGCCTTGCGAGAATTGTGATATATGTAATAACCCTCCAGCGTTTATTGATGGAACTACAATTTGTCAAATGGCACTTTCAGGAATAATTAGAACCAAGGAACAGGTCGGTGCGAATTTACTGATTAATATCCTCAGGGGAGCACAAACTATGGATTTAATGGATAAGGGTTATCATCGTATTAAAACATATGGTGTAGGGAAACAATATTCTTTTAGGGCATGGCAACATTTCATCAATCAAATAATAAATTTAGGATACATTGAGATTGCTTATACTGATCACCTCAAACTTAAAGTTACGGAGGCCGGAAAAGCAGTTCTTTTTAACTCCAAAAACGTAGAACTTTCTGATTACATTGAGAAGAAAGAAATTAAAACCTCGAAAAAATCACAAAATAAAACGATAAAAGCGAGTGGATTAAGTCAGAAAATTAAAGAATTTAGGTTAGAATTAGCGAAAACAAATCGCGTTCCTGCCTATGTTATTTTTAATGATGCAACCCTTCAAGAACTTGTTTCTCATCAACCAAAAAACAAAGAAGAATTGCTTGCAATACAAGGTATGGGAAAAGTAAAAGTAGAGCGCTTTGGTAATGAGTTGATTAAACTAATTCAAGCGGCAAAACCCAGCTCAAACTCAACTAAAAAACATACGACATTAATTACATTAGAGCTATACGAAAAAGGCTTGTCAATAGAAGCAATTGCAGAAGAAAGAGGGTTTTCAACCACGACTATTGTCGGACATTTATGTAAACTTTATGAGGATAACTATCCAATAAATTTGAATCAATTTGTTACTGAATATGAAGTAAATACCATTAAACAAATTCGGAAAAAATTAAAAAATACGAATCAATTAAAACCTATATTTGAAGCGTTAAACGGCAGCATTGATTATCAAAAAATAGGAATAGCATTAACTATTCTCTCTAAATACCAATAATTATATGGACCTAAAAAGAGTTGCGGCATTATTCATTATTTTAATTTCGATAGTATTTATCCTTATTATTGGTAAAAACATCTTTATCCCACTCATACTAGCTATCCTGATATGGTTTTTAATCAAAGAAATCAGGCAAATAGGCTATAAAATTCCCTTTATTGGCGCAAAAATTCCGAAATGGTTACTTAATATCATCTCAGTCATTGTTCTATTTGTGTTTTTAGGATTCATGGTAGATGTTTTAGTCGCCAACATACAAGATTTAAAAGTTAACTTGCCGCTCTACGAAAAAAACCTCAATGCATTTAACGAGCAATTCAGTCGAAAATACCACATTGACTTGCAACAATATATTTCAGACAAAGCGGGGAATTTGAACCTTACCGACCATATATCTTCATTATTAGCTTCTTTTTCCGAGTTGTTTGGAAGTACCTTTATGATCGCATTATATTTAATTTTTATTCTCCTTGAAGAATCGATATTTAATAAAAAAATCTTAACCCTATCCAAAAACCAAGCCCATCGTCTTGAATTAGAAAATACACTAAATAAAATCGGTAATTCGATTAGTCGTTATATCGCCTTAAAAACCTTTGTCAGTATTTTAACCGGTACTTTTAGCTACATAGTTCTTCTTATTATAGGAGTCGATTCCGCTCTTTTCTGGGCATTTCTAATTTTCGTTTTAAATTTTATCCCAACAATTGGATCATTGATTGGTACAATCTTCCCCGCGCTCATGGCATTGTTACAATTTGGTAGTATAAACGATGCCATTCTTGTCCTTGTTTGTGTTGGAACAATTCAAGTTATCATAGGAAATATTGTTGAACCTAAAATAATGGGGAACTCTCTAAATGTTAGCGCTCTGGTTGTAATACTTGCATTAAGTCTTTGGGGAGCCATATGGGGAATAACCGGCATGGTTTTGAGTGTTCCCATAACCGTTATACTTGTAATATTGTTTGAACAATTTGATTCGACTCGTAAAGTAGCCATTTTGCTTTCAGAAAAGGGAGATTTAAATCCTTAGTTTTTACTACCATGGACAACACCCAAATGTAAACATCTGATTTTTAATTCTTTTATATTTAATTTGAAAAATCTCAACAAACGCTTAATAGCAAACTGTGGGATTTCCTATTGATTTTATTCGATATTCAACTAATTTTTCCTTAGATTTAATCATCTCAATTCCGCAAATATGAATACGAAAGAAGAAATTGTAAAAGACTGGTTAACGCGTTACACAGGGACTAAACTAAGTGATTTTGGTGACTATATTTTACTAACTAATTTCAATAAGTATGTTGAAATATTCGCAGAAATGAATAATGTTCCAATTGCAGGATTAGATAAAGCAATGCCAAATGCGACAGCGAATGGAATAACGTTTATCAATTTTAGCATGGGAAGTGCAAATGCAGCTACAATAATGGATTTGCTTAGCGCCGTTTCTCCAAAAGCTTGTTTATTTTTAGGAAAATGCGGGGGACTCAAGAAGAAAACGGCAATTGGAGATTTAATTTTACCAATTGCTGCAATTCGTGGAGAAGGAACATCAAATGATTATTTTCCACCCGAAATACCCGCTCTCCCTGCGTTCACTCTTCAAAGAGCTGTATCCACTACAATACGAGAATTTAAAAGGGATTATTGGACGGGTACCGTTTATACGACAAACCGAAGAGTATGGGAGCATGATCAAGAATTTAAAGATTATCTCAGGAAAACACGTGCAATGGCCATAGATATGGAAACGGCTACCCTTTTTATTACAGGATTTTCAAACAAAATTCCAACAGGTGCACTCCTTCTTGTTTCCGACCAACCAATGATTGCTGAAGGTGTAAAAACGAGTAAAAGTGATGCAGCCGTATCACGAAATTTCGTAAAAGAACACATCGAAATAGGCGTAAAATCATTGCTTGAAATTAAGAACAACGGAACCTCAGTCCGTCACTTAAGATTTCCTTATTCCGAAGATAATTAAAACCAACTTTCAAAGCCAGTGCAGAACTCCTCTGAATCAAATCTTTCTCCTACATCTTATCGTGAAAAAGCACTATTAAAATTAGCTTGGCAAAGCTCTGTCGTTGTATTAATTGTTTTTTTGCTTAAGATTATTTTTATTCAAAACGAAGTTAACTCTATGACATCATATCTGCTCACAGTAGGTTGTGTTGTTTTAGGCATGGTTTATCTCTATTTTACTAAAAGATCAAAACTTGTATTTATGTTCTATGCATTTGCTGGATGCTTTGTCACCCAGTTATCTTGCTGGACTATTCCTGAAACGAATCACTATGTCGATTTTATTTGGATCATAATTTGCTGTTTTGTTGGCTTCTGGGGTGGTAAACAATACTTTGGACTTGGCCTTATTTTCTTAAATATTATTGGCCTTGGATATTTTGTTTTCTATCACTATAATGAGCACATCCTTATTATCCAGCCTGCCACTCAAAAACAATTAATAAATTTCTTCATCGAGATAACATTGTGTTTATCCATTTTAGCCTATTTACTTTATGTTTATCAAAAATTTCAATTGGTTTGGGAAAAAGCTTTTGATAATTCTCATCAAGAATTGTTAAAGCAACACTCAACTGTTCAGGCTAAAAACGATCAAAATATTATTTTACTTAAAGAAATTCATCATAGGGTTAAAAACAATTTACAGATCATCGTTAGTCTTCTCCGCTTGCAAAAAGATGAACTTGAAAAAAGTGAGTCTAAATCTCAGTTTCAAGAGGCTATAAACCGAATTCAAGTAATGTCCTCAATTCACCAAAAATTATATCGCCAAAATGACTTTGAAAACATAAACATTGAAAATTACTTGAATGAACTGATTGAAGATTTAAAAACTGCTTATAGCGGTCATAAAGCAATTGATGTCGAACTAAATTGTTGTTTGAAAAGCATGGACTTAAAGACCATGGTTCCAGCTGGACTTCTATTAAATGAATTGATTTCAAATTCGTTTAAATATGCTTTTAAAGAAAAAGAGAATGGCCTAATCAATATACAAATTTATAAAACGGAAAAAGGCTTTAATATTGAATACAGCGATAATGGTGAATGGAAAAATTCAGCAAACGATGTGGGGTTCGGAATGGAATTAATTGAAGTTTTCACCGACCAATTAAATGGAACTAAAAACTTTGAATCAAATGACACTGGTTCGCATTATACTTTTGAATTAACTTTTATCGATTGATAAATAAACTTATTTTAGCTCTAATGAAATCGAGAAGACAATTTATTAAACTTGGAACTGTAGGATCTTTATCTTTAATTACCGCACAAAGTTGTTCGTCAAGTCAAAATAACGATAATTATGAACGAGCAACTCCCACTCCGAGTAAAAATAAGCCTATTGTTATTTCTACGTGGAATCATGGACAAGCAGCCAATAAGGCTGCTTGGGATATCTTAAAAAACGGAGGTTCTTCATTAGATGCAGTTGAAAAAGGTGTACGTGTGACAGAATCTGATCCTGAAAACATGAGCGTCGGTTTAGGAGGACTTCCAGATAGGGACGGTAGAGTAACCCTTGACGCCTGTATTATGAATCATGAATCAAATTGTGGAGCCGTAGCTTTTCTAGAGCATATAGAGAACCCCATTTCTGTTGCTCGTAAAGTGATGGAAGAAACTCCTCATGTTATGCTTGCTGGAGAGGGTGCTTTAACTTTCGCCCTTGAAAAAGGGTTTGTAAAAACGAATTTACTTACGGACAAAGCAAAGGAAGCGTGGAAAAACTGGCTTAAAGATTCAGAATATCAACCTGTGATAAACAGTGAAAATCATGATACAATTGGCATGCTTGCTTTAGATGAGGAAGGAAATTTAGCTGGGGCATGTACAACAAGTGGTATGGCCTATAAATTAAACGGTCGTATTGGCGATTCCCCAATCATTGGTGCTGGACTTTTTGTTGATAATGAAGTCGGTGCAGCCTGTGCAACAGGAGTTGGTGAAGCCGTTGTAAGGGTAGCTGGATCTGCAATTGTTGTTGAATTAATGCGACAAGGGAAATCTCCGCAAGAGGCTTGTGAAGAAGCCGTTAAACGCATCATGGACAAACATCAAAACCTTGACAATCTTCAAGTTGGATTTTTAGCTCTTGACAAATATGGAAATTACGGCTCCTCGAGTGTATACGCTGGTTTTAATATGGCATTAAAAGATCATAAAAATGACCTTTTGATTGATGCGAATTATACGTTGGAATGGTAAGGTTTTTCTCTTTCATTCTGTTTTTTAATTTCTTATTAAGCTGTTCGAATAATAAAGATTCAGTTGAATTAATTGATGTAGATAAATTACCATTAATTCCTTATCCACAAGAGCTTGAAGTTTCAAGGCAATTTTTCGAATTAAATGCTAATACCACACTTCATACAGCACCTGTTTTCAAAACAAAACTTTACGATTTAAAAAACACAATATCAGAACGTTTAACCCAACCACTCAAAGTATCCAACAAAGAATGTGATGCGAATAATTTCCTCTGTTTAAAAAAGCTATCATCAACTGATAAAAAGCCTGCTAATCCAGAGTATTATGAATTAACAATTACTGAACAAGGAATTACTTTATCTGCGTACACAAACCAGGGACTACAGCACGGAATTCAAACGTTATATCAATTATTTGTCAATGATTTTCACAAGAAACAAAAAAGAAAACAATGGTTTTTACCTTGTTTAACCATTAAAGATTATCCTCAATTTAACCATAGAGGACTATTGCTAGATGTTTGCAGGCATTTTTATGATAAGGATGTCATCAAGAAATACATCGATGTTTTGGCCTTCTATAAAATGAATGTTCTTCATCTTCACTTAACTGAAGACCAAGGTTGGCGCATTCCAATCGACAAATATCCAAAACTCACGGAGATAGGTGCTTGGCGTTTAGATTCCCACAACAACAAATATGGTGGTTATTATTCAAAAGACGAGCTCATCGAAATTGTTCAATACGCCGAACAAAGACACATTACTATTATTCCAGAAATTGAAATGCCGGGGCATGCTCAAGCAGCGCTTGCAGCTTATCCACAATACTCATGTACAGGAGGACCAATTGAAGTCGTAAATGACTGGGGAGTTTTTAAAGAAATTTATTGTGCAGGAAACGATAGCACCTATCTTTTTATTGAAGATATTTTGAACGAAGTGATGGAAATTTTTCCATCTGAATACATTCATATTGGAGGTGATGAAGCTCCCAAATACCGATGGAAACATTGTAGTAAATGTCAACATAAAATGAAGGAAGAAGGCTTGAAAGACGAGCATGAATTACAATCTTATTTTATTAAAAGGATTGAGAAAATTTTAGCCATAAACAATAGAAAGTTAATTGGTTGGGACGAGATACTTGAAGGAGGACTTTCACAAAACGCAACTGTTCAATCATGGCGCGGTATGGACGGAGGAAAAATAGCAGCTGAAAGCGGACATAAGGCAATTATGTCTCCAACAAGTCATTGTTACCTCGATTATGATTTAAAATCAATTGACCTTAAAAAAATATATTCTTTCGACCCTATTCCTGCGAATTTAACTGAAAAAGCAAAATCAAATATAATCGGAGGCGAATGTAATATGTGGACCGAACATGTCGAGAATGAAAAAGAATTAGATCGTAAAGTATTCCCGAGAATGATAGGACTTGCTGAAGTACTTTGGACCTATCCTAAAAACAGAAAATTTGAGGAGTTTTACCTTCGTCTTCAACAGCACTATCCCATTTTGGATGAAATGAAAATTAATTACGGACCAGAGACTACTGGAGCTCTTTTAAGTGAGATATTCAATTCAGATAATATTTTCATCGCGTTAAATAAAAACTTGGAGGATTTAAGCTTAAAATACTTTTGGAAAAATGATTCAACTATTTTCCAAAACTACATATCTCCTATTCCATTTAGATCGGGTGAGCTGCATGTACAAGCATTTAAAGGGAACCTTCCATATGGAGATGAATTGATTCAAACCTACCAACACCATCAAGCACTAAACACCAAAGTAAACTATCAATGTAATTATCATGAGGCGTACGCAGCAAATCGAGATCGAGCATTAACCGACGGTAAAATTGGTAGTTTAGATTTTCGAGACGGTGCATGGCAAGGATTTTGGGACCAAAACGTGGAAATAATACTTGAAATAAAAGATATCAAAGCTATCAAAAAAGTAAGCATGAACTTTTATCAATATGCAAACTCATGGATCTTTTTCCCGCAAAAGGTATCTGTCGATCTTAGTGAGGATAAAAAAAATTGGCATTCTTTATCACCAATTTTTAACTCAAATATCGATTTAAGTAATGCAAAAAGTATAAAATCGTTCAGCTTCCCAATTGACCAATCAGTTAAAGCTTCTAATTCAAAATATATTAAAATAAGGGCTGAAGGCTTAGACCAAATCCCTGCAGGACACGAGGCTGCCGGTCAACCAACTTGGTTGTTTATAGATGAAATTATAGTGAATTAATGGATTTAGAGATTTGTATAGACTCTGTTGAAGGTGCAAAAATTGCATCTAAGTACAACGTTAAGAGAGTTGAATTATGTGCTGCGTTAAGCGAAGGCGGCCTAACACCTAGTGCTGGCTTAATTAAAGCTGTTGTTGAAAACTCAACTGCCGACGTTTATGTTATGATTCGACCAAGTGCTGGCGGGTTTTCATATACAGATGATGAAATATTTATTATGCGAAATGACATTAAGATCGCAAAAGAAATGGGGGCACAAGGTGTAGTTTTTGGCGTATTGAACGAGGCGAATAAGATTGATATTAAAAAGAACCTATTTTTAATTGAAGAAGCATTAAATATAGGATTAGGTACCACTTTTCATCGCGCAATTGATTTATGCGAAGCACCTATTCAAGCTATGGAAGATATAATCAACCTTGGTTTTAACCGTATTCTTAGTTCTGGTAGAGAAAAAACCGCCATGGAAGGTATAGATTTATTGCGTACCATGAAAATAGCATCCAAGAATAGGATAGAAATCATGGCTGGAAGTGGAATCAATGCTAAAAACTGTCTCAAGTTTAAAGAAAGTGAACTCCACGCTCTTCATTTTACTGCGAAAAAAAATGTAAATGAACTTTTCGACCTTGATATGGGGCCAAAATATAGCGTAAATGAAGAAAAAATTAAATCAATTCATGACCAAATATCTAAATAGGAAGTATGAATTGGTTAAAATTAATAACGCTTCTATTAGGATTTACAAGTTCTTATCTGAATGGTCAATCATCAATTAATTTAACGGGAGAATGGGAATTTGCTAATGAAAAAAAATTGAACTGGAAACCAGCAAAAGTCCCTGGACTCGTTCATCTTGATTTACTTGCTAACAAACAAATTGAGCCTCCCTACGAAGGACTGAATGAGCAAAAATTATCTTGGATTGAAAATGAAAACTGGATTTATCGTAAATCGTTCACAATTAATCAAGAACAATTCTCACGGCAACACATTGATCTTGTATTTGGAGGATTAGATACCTACGCCATAATTCGAATAAACGATTATACAATAGACAGTACAGATAACATGTTCCGCAGGTGGAGGTTTGACATCAAACCCTATCTCAATCTAGGAGAAAACAAGATAGAAATACTATTTCAATCTCCCGTTAATAAGCATAAGACCACAATAGAGAATGCAGCATTTCAGTTGCCTTCTGCAAATGAAAATGTAGCTGTAAAAGTTTCTCCATACACAAGAAAAGCAGCTTATCATTTTGGCTGGGATTGGGGTCCGCGATTTGTCAGCATGGGAATTTG
Source organism: Crocinitomix algicola (assembly GCF_001661595.2). GTDB lineage: Bacteria > Bacteroidota > Bacteroidia > Flavobacteriales_D > Crocinitomicaceae > Crocinitomix > Crocinitomix algicola. The sequence continues at coordinate 115,194 of NZ_LYPF02000001.1, read as the reverse complement.
GAAACCCTGTTTAATCGAGTTTTGGGATGATGTAAGGTTTATTGATTACAGCTATCAAACTTCTATCCATCAAAAGGAGGCAACAGCACTCGTTACTTTTGAAGTATTATCGGACTCTATTCAAACTTTAGAAGTCCAAATTCAAGACAGTACTTTTAATGTGTATACTGAAAAAGGTCTAAACACTTTCCATTACGAATTGATATTTGATACAGTTAAATTATGGAACCCTATCAATCGTGGTGAACAACATCGCTATAAAATTCCTTTTGAAATTCGTAATCAAGAAAAGAAGCTATACAATTCAACGCTTAAAATTGCATTACGAAAAGTAGAGTTAATTAATCAAAAGGACGAATTTGGCACTTCGTTTTACTTTAAAATCAATGACACACCATTATTCATTAAAGGTGCAAATTACATTCCGCAAGACTTATTTGTTCCGAGGGTTGATAGCGCCAGTTATGAAAATTTAATTAAACAAGTAGCTAATGCCAATATAAATTTACTGAGAGTCTGGGGCGGCGGGATATACGAATCAGATTATTTTTACGACTTATGTGATCATTATGGAATTTTAGTTTGGCAAGATTTCATGTTTGCGAATTCGATGTACCCGAACGATACTAATTTTATTTCAACCGTTAAATGGGAAGTAGAAGACAATATTAGACGACTAAGAAATCATCCCTCAATTGTGATATGGTGTGGGAACAATGAAATTCAAGTAGCATGGGACAATTGGGGATGGCAAAAACAATTCAACTATACAAAAAATCAAGAAAAAGAAATTTATTCAACATACAAAAGCATCTTTCATCAACTAATTCCTAATACTTTAAAAGAATTAGACCCGCAACGCCCATATACATCTACGAGTCCACTTTCAAATTGGGGAACAAGAGAGAATTTCAATCACGGTACAATGCACTATTGGGGTGTTTGGCATGGTCGTGATAGCTTAGAAGCATACAAAAATAATGTAGGAAGATTTATGGTTGAATATGGGTTTCAATCCTACCCCAATATAGAAAGCCTAAAAAAAACGATAGACTCCAGTCAATTATATTTGAATTCACCAACGTTATTAAATCGTCAAAAAAGTTATGTTGGAAATGAATTAATAGAAAAAAATATTAATCGATATATGATACCGTCGTCTAATTTTTCAGACTGGATTCTGCAAAGTCAGAAGATTCAATCTTATGCATTAAAAACAGCAATTGAGGCACATCGATTTGGTACACCACATTGCATGGGTACCGTATTTTGGCAGCTGAATGACTGTTGGCCTGGACCTTCTTGGAGCATAATTGATTATTACGGTAACCCAAAAAGTAGTTATGAAACTGTTCGAAACAACTATGCCTCTACAATCGCAAAAATTAACATTGAAGAGGATATACTTACAATTCAACTCATCAACGATAATCAGGAGATAGATACTTGCCAAGTGGTGATAGATTTATTTAGCAGTAAAAACTGTTCAGCTGTACTCGATAGATCAGAAATAATATTAAACCCATTAGAGGAGAAGGAACTTTATTTCCACCTTCCAAAAACTTATTTAAAGAAACACTTTAAACATGGCGAATTAACGCGTATCCAGGCGTCAATATTTAAAGGCGACAATCAAATTCATACTAAGGTTTATAACATCCCAGTAAATCAACAGAAAAACTGAGAGATTACAAAAGGTAGTTAGATTCGGGTTGAGCTTTTAACATTGCTTTTTTGAGGTATTGACTTGAATTAATGGATAACGCAACAAAAACTAAAAAATAATACAATCCCACTAACGTTTCAGATCCCGTATCTACACCTTCATTCATATTAGTATATGCAAAATGAGCCAATATAATGGCCGTTGTAAAAACATCCAACATTGACCATTTCCCTAGATTTTTAATTGATCTATAAATTTTAAAACTATTCTTTTTATAAGGTCTCAATAAAACCAAAAGTGACAAGATAAATTTATACACTGGGAAAAGAATAGTGACTACGACAACAATAATCGCCACCAAGAAATTACCACCTGTGTATAATAATCTGATTAATTCTAAAACAGATTTATTTTGATATAAATAATAAGTTCTACCTTCTATGACCTGTTCATAATCATATTTAAACTCACCTAAACCGAGCCCACCAATAAAGTCCATCTCATCAAAATTCACATCAATGGGAATTTGAAACTTGAGATCTTTACTATAGGCCATGACCTCTAAAAAAGGAGATTGAATTGCTAAATATAGAAATGAAATGGAACAGAATATCATGACTAAACCAAACACTTGATAATTTGATTCTTTTTTGCGATACATGAGGTTATTGAAAATCACATACATCGCAACGAGTATTCCTAATAGCAACGAAAAATTTATCGCTTTTCGATAGAAGGTTCGAGCTTCCATTTCCAACCTTCCCCATTCCTTTACTTTTTCCTCACCCACTGAGTTTCCCGGAACCCATTCCCAAGCATTGAATAAACGTTTCTCAAAGTTCATCGTTGCAGCAACTTCCTCTTTCTTTTCTTTATATTCACTTAACGCGGTAGTGATAGAAACTGAAAATACTACGACACCACAAAAATAGAATACAGTGGAAATCCAGAAGCCAGCCAAATTCCGCATTTATTGAATTTTAAAATTATTTGATTCTGCAAATTTAGTTTGTGCATCATTTAAGACAGAAAAATACTCCTGTTCATCCTCTGCAAATTCAACATCGTATGCATCCAGCCTTCCTTGTTCATTTTTTGAACGATTCGAAGCAGGCATTTCTAGAATTTTTATTATTTCCTCAAATTCATTCTCCAATTCACTTTGATAAAAAGTTAACAGTTCTTCAAGCGCCTTATGAAAACGTTCTCCTCCCTGATGGATTTGAATTTTTTTTAAATCTTTTAGATTCAAGTTAACTTCAAACAGCGTATTTTCAAAATTGATACGTGCATTACTAGAATCTGATTTGAATAATGTGTTTATTTGCTCGTAAACTCGAGTTTGAATCAATGTAAGTTCATTATTAAAATCAACTGCGGAAGTCCGTGTTTCATCAATTTCATATTCCACAATTCCATTCTCTACAGTACTATCTGAAAGATTATGTTCTCCGGTTTCGGAACTTGCACCTCCGCAAGCAAATAGGGAAACAATTAGAGCTAGTAAAATAAAGTTTTTCATGTGCATTTAATATTTGATTTGTGTGAATGTTTTTATCCGTTGTCCCTCTTTAGTTGAAACTACAAAAAAATAAGTTCCTTTATCTAATCCAGTCAACGAAATTTGAGGTTGAACTGCAAGCGAATTAATTTTTCTTCCACTGACGTCATAAATATCAAGTTGACCATCATCGACTCCCTGAATGTGAATTGTTTCCTGGAATGGATTCGGATAAATATAGACGTCTTGATTAAACGATTTTTGATCATCAACATTCAACATCGAAAATTCTGTAACTGAAAAATTATCCAATCCACCTTCAGTAACATTTTCTGATTCAACATAATCACTCAACAAGACTAAAATCTGCATTGTTTCTGTCAATTCGATCAACGGCTCTACCGCAACTGAAACTCCATTCCATTGGCCCATCGGCAAACCTCCATTATAATGCTGATCAATTAGCACAAAATCCCCTATACCATTTAAAACATACACTTCCATAGTGTCATTAGGTGTGGCCCCATGCATACAAAAAAACCATGCTGCATAATTAATATGAGGATTCTCGTATCCTGTCAAATCAAAAATTGGTGATAACAAAAACACTTCACCGTCATTTACTTCTTCAACATTTGTCACAGTTGTACCATTACCTGTCATAAAAGCCATATTTCCACAATCAGAAAGCATATCTGCTGCTGGATTTTGGAGCATCCCATCACCATTATCAACACCTACAGGTTTTTCACGTTCCCAAAAACCTCTTGCGGCAGAACCACCTGTACTCCAACCATAATCAAATGTGAAATCATCATAAATCCCCTCCTCTATATATAAAATTAACTCAGTTGTTTCATCTGTAATCATGGTATCAACAAAACAACTTGTAGTAAATCCCCATTTTCCAGAAAAAACCTGATAATTATCTTGGTAATATAAAGGAATACTCACCTCCCCGCTTTCATCTGTAATACCCGTAGCGTTAATATAAGTATGTTCAAATCGCACATTTGCTCCAGCTACCGGCATAAGCGTATTAGCATCCAACACCTTAACATTCACCTCAAATTCAGGTATTTTTTCTAAAACAACATCTTGAACAGTCACTTCCCCATTAACAATTGGCACTTCAATTGTTTGTGGAAAATAAAGCACTTTAAAGTAATTAACATCTACTGTTCCTTCAGCCTCTATTCCTGTAGCATAATCTCCAATTACATTTGAACGGTCATTAATTAAAGTACCCTCTATAGTAACTTCTACTCCATTAAGCGGCATATCCGTTCCAAATTCTGTAATATTACCTTCAATGTAGCTTCCTTGTTGTTCATTTACATCAAGAATATAAAGTCCTTCTTGTCGATCAGTGGCCAAAATTAAACCTGAAGGCAAAAACGGATAAGCACCCCAGCACCCTTCAGTAGTTGGCGCATCCAATGGAGAGGTATCAAAATTTGCAACTTCAATTAGATTATGTGGGCGAGAAACATCATGCACTACCAAACCGTCCGTATAATAAGAAGTGTATAAAAAATTTCCTTTTACGTGTGAATTATGGGGAACAATATCGTTACCCGGAGAAGATTGTATTCGGTCTAATTCTTTTATTGATTCGGGATCAGATACATCAAAAGCGCCAATAAATCCATCCGCAACTTCATCTGTTGTAAAGACATAATCTCCATCTTCTGAAGCCCAGATATTATGTGCAAAATTAGTTGGAGTTATAGCAGTACCTAGCAATTCGGGACTTGATTTATCAGACAAATCAACAACACTAAAAAAACCATCATAAATATGTGCGAAATATCCAGTATCGTTTTGAACGTAGCCATCATGTGCATACCAATTATCAAAAACACCTACTTCTGTTGGATTTAAAGGATCGGTATGTACGTCTAAAATAATTACTCCACCGTTATCTCTGCCAGCTCCGAATATGTAAATATAACCGTCCCTTTGATATAAATTATGTGCAGACTCCCATTCATCACCAATCGGTCCATTATATATTGTAACGGGTAAATCTGTATCTTCTGGCAACCCTGAAAGATCAATTATCATCAACCCTTGCAAGGCTTCTGTAGTGACATAAAGTACATCTTCGTAGGTTTTTAAATCTCTCCAAATAGAATTTAGTCCTTCTACCCAAAACACTTCAAGAGGGTCGGTAGGATTACTAACATCAACTATTGAAACACCGTCTTCCGCTCCCACCAACGCGTATTCATTTCCTAACTCATCAACATAACCCCATACATCATTTAGACCTGTTTCATGTAGAGATGGAATATCTATTCGTCCGACCTCTTCAATATTCAATTGACCAAAGGCCGTCAAACTTAGAGATAAAATTAACGCGGGTAAAAAGAACCTAAACATAGTATGAGTTTTGATAAAAATAAGACGAAAATTTAAAATACACCTAAATCAAAAGTCTTAAGTAGTCTTCACTTTAAATTAACGTAGCTATTTCTATAAAAGTTGGATGGAATTTAACCTTCGTTTTTTATCTTTTCCCAAGTTTTGTACATTGCCTCTTGTTTTGGGCGATTTGCTTCCACTTCAGTTAATGGTTCAACTTCTTTCAAGGTTGACTTACATTCACCTGGCAATTTTTGATAAAGCGCAGTACCCATGGTTTTCCATCGAAGCATTTCATCTGATACTTTCTTAATAACTTTTGCTGGATTGCCTACAGCCAAACTTCGATTTGGCACTTCCATTTTTGCGGGAACAAAACATAATGCCCCTATAATACATTCATCCCCGATTATTGCATCATCCATTATCACGGAATTCATCCCTATTAACGTATTTTCACCTATCGTTCCGCCATGCACAATTGCTCCATGCCCAATATGAGCACCTTTTTTTAAATGAACAGTGGTTCCCGGAAACATATGGATTGTACAGTTTTCTTGTACATTACATCCATCCTCAATGATAATTTGCCCCCAATCCCCTCTTAACGCAGCACTCGGCCCTATATAAACATCCTTACCAATAATTACATTCCCTGTTATTGTTGCTTGTGGATGAACGAATGCAGTAGGGTGTACAACTGGAATGAATCCATTAAATTCAAAAATCATAAAATTCTTTTTTAGTGAAGATAATGAGTATTCTTTGACTTACAAGAATCTATGCAATTGCAGGAACTTTTTGAATCGCTTTTTTTACTCCTACATAAAAAAATGAAATTCCAATCACCATTAAAACGTGGCTTAAATCATTTTTATCAAACCAAGGATGCAAATTAATTTTCATTAAAAAGATGAAAGCAGTTGGCGTTAAAGTAATCACACCAAAAACAAAATACTTAAAGTTAATATCAATTTTTTTAGCATAGAAATTTCCGAGTACTCCAGCTGTAAGAATAACCCCAAAAATTGTATTAATTGCGGTAGGTAGAAATGCCAACCTTGGATTTTCTTGGATTGGAGCGAAAAGACAAACTAATGTAAAAATCACAAATACTAAAATCATTTTCCAGAAAGAAAGCGATTTAAATAGGGACAATTTTGTTTCATTTGGATGTACAGCAATCATTCCTTGTTCAAGTAAAAAAATGGCAATCGGCCCAGATATCCATGAAGGAAACTTTCCTGCTACCCCCCAATAATTGAAGAAGACATGACCTAATCCTCCCACAAAAGCCCCAAGACCAAAAATTAAGAAAAACCAAATCCAGTAGGTTCTAAACGGATGTTCAATTTTTATTTTACTCAATAGCAACCCAAGAACAATACTTGTTATGCCTAAAATAGTATCAGTAATGAAGGCCATCGGCTCCACTAAATCCAATCCGAAAAGTACAAAGTGTATCTTTTCAAAGTCTGCTCCAATCATTTTTTTGTGAAATCTGCTTTAGATTATTTTCCTTTATAAACCCCCATTTCACAGAACTTATTGATTCGTTTCTCGCAACGCTTATCAGGATCCATTTTCTGTAATTTGGTCAAATTCTTTAGAATTGATTTTTTTACATTTTCAAAAGCCTCTTCTTTAAATCGATGTGCACCACCAATTGGTTCTTTGATGACTTCATCAACAATTTTCAGGGCTTTCATATCTGTAGAAGTCAATTTCAAAGCTTCTGCAGCTTGCTCTTTATAGTCCCAACTCCTCCAAAGAATAGTTGAACAATTTTCAGGCGAGATTACGGAGTACCATGAGTTTTCTAACATCACAACTTTATCTCCTACACCAATTCCTAAAGCACCACCTGAAGCACCTTCACCAATGATAATACAAATAACCGGCACCTTTAGGTTCATCATTTCATATATATTCCGTGCGATAGCTTCCCCTTGACCTCTTTCCTCTGCTTCTAGCCCCGGAAATGCTCCAGGTGTATCTATGAAAGTAACGATTGGTTTGTTAAATTTTTCTGCTAACCTAAACAAACGCATAGCTTTTCTATAGCCCTCTGGATTAGGCATACCAAAATTACGATATTGACGCATTTTAGTATTGATCCCTTTTTGCTGACCAACAAACATGATACTTTGCCCGTCAACAGTTCCAAAACCACCTACCATCGCTTTATCGTCCTTTACATTACGATCACCATGTAACTCAACAAAGTCGCCTCCGGTAATTGCATTGATATAATCCAAGGTATATGGACGATCTGGATGACGTGATAATTGCACCCTTTGCCAAGGCGTTAGGTTTTTAAATATATCTTCGGTTGTAGTTTTTAGCTTTTTCTCTAAATCTTTTACCATTTTGGAAGTACTTACTCCACTATTGGCTCCGATTTCTTTCGCCTTTAGTATTTCTTCTTCAATCAAACTGATTGGTTCCTCGAAAGGTAAATAATTTGCCATGTTCTTTTATTTTCAAAGTCCAAATTTAGTGTTTTTTTGATTCTCTCTTCGACCAATGAATTTATTTTTAAGATTATCTTCGTTGAAAATTGATAAAACAATGGTAAACTATCCAGGCTGTAAAATTAATATTGGACTGAATATCACGGGTAAAAGGGATGATGGTTTTCATAACTTGGAAAGTGTTTTTTATCCTTTAAATCTTTCTGATATTCTAGAAATTATTCCTTCAGAGGAATTCAATTTTACGTGTTCAGGCATACCTATTCCTGGGACGATTGAGGATAATATAATTTTTAAAGCCTATGAATTATTCAAAAATTTATACGATATCCCACCAGTTAAAATCCACCTGCATAAAACAGTACCAATGGGTGCTGGATTAGGTGGAGGTTCTGCCAATGGAGCTGCTACCATACTTATGCTTAATGACTTATTTGGGTTAAATTTATCTACTCACCTTCTTGAAGCTAAGGCAGATGAATTGGGAAGTGACTGTCCTTTTTTTATTCAGCAAAAACCAGCGTTTGTTTCAGGTAAAGGAGAAGATATTTTCCCAATCAAACTTAATCTAAAGGGCTACTATATAAAGCTTATAAAGCCGAAAATTCACATTAGCACCAAAACTGCTTTTGAGAACATTCAATTTTCTTCTGCTGGTCAACTGAAGAATCTCGAAAAACTACCAATTTCTGATTGGAAAGCAAAAGTTAACAATGATTTTGAATCTTCGATATTTCCTAAATTTCCTGAGATAGCATCGTTAAAAAAACAACTTTATAAAGAAGGTGCTGTCTATGCAAGTTTGACAGGAACAGGATCAACGGTTTATGGATTGTTTATCAATGAGCCTCAATCTACTGAAACGGATAATTATGAATGGATAAGTAAAATTTAACATGGCAGAACCACTCAAATTGATGTACAGTGAGCGTTTTATAGATAGCCTCTCAAAAGCTCTTTCAGAAATTGACCAAAATTTTCATTCTCAAGGTTTTAAAAATTTAGTTTTCAATAATGACTGGAACAATCTAGAACTGAAGGATCGAACAAAGCATATAGCAAGTAGTATTAATGACACTTTAAAATATGCATATGAGCACCAAGTAGCTTTGTTGTTGAAAATTGCAGATCGGTTCAAAGGATATACTGGAACGATTTTTCCAACATTCGTCGAAATATTTGGTTTGGATTATCCAGAAATATCAATTCAAGCATTAAAAGAATTTACTAAATATTCAACTTCTGAATTTGCAATTCGCCCATTTATCATCAATTATCCAGAGACAATGCATACACTTTTAAAGTGGTCGAAAGATGAAAATTACCATGTTCGTCGCCTCGCAAGCGAAGGGTGTAGACCACTTTTACCATGGGCAATGAAGTTAAGTGCTTTCATAGAAGACCCTTCCCCTATTATTCCTATTCTCGAAAATTTAAAAAATGATTCGGAAGATTATGTTTATAGAAGTGTGGCTAACAACTTAAATGATATCTCAAAAAATCATCCAGATTTGGTTCTTTCGATATGTTCTGAATGGGTTAACATAAGCAAGACAACAAATTGGGTTGCCAAACATGGGTTGAGAACTCTCTTAAAGCAGGGAAACCAAAAAGCAATGAAAATATTTGGATTTGGAGCCATTGATTCAATTCATATACAACAGTTTTCATTAAATCATGAAAAATTACCGATTGGCACGGAGGCTCTGTTAAACATTCACATCAACAGAATAAAGGGAAAAGAAGAACAGAAATTTCGATTTGAATACATCGTTGGTTATATGAAAAAGAACGGTGTTCAAAATGAAAAAGTTTTTCAAATAAAAGAATGTACCTTAGCAATGAATGAAGAGCTTAAAGCCGTAAAAAAAATAAGCTTTAAAGATCTTTCAACTCGAAAACACTATCCCGGAATGCACTATATCATTCTTAAGATTAATGGTATAAAAACAGAACGAATAAATTTTGAATTGACAAATTAGAATAGGTATAAATTTAATCCGAAATAAAGTCCTCTGGCATTGAGAAATTCTAGTATTTGATTTTGCTGGTTTTGATCATTTGGCCATGCTGTTAAAATTGAAACGGAATCCTGCAACGCTTGAATTGACTGAATTTTTTTATTAAAAGCGTTTACACCTCGATTAGAATTTAAATCAAACCAGCTCCACTGAACATTGTGTTCATTTAATATTTTCGCAACCATCTTTCCTTTTTGACCAGCTCCAATTAACTGAACAATTTGATTTGAATGTCGTATCACTTTTTGGATGAAATAGTTCGTTTTCATCTTGAAAAAAGCGTTCTGCTGATAATTAAGGTTAGTTCGGGATGTTCGTTTGGCATGCTCTCTCCAAAAATGAGTTACCTTGTTTAATGGAATAATCTCAAAACCTTCGTTTTCCCATTTAAATACCAAATCATAATCTTCAGGATAGTCGAGCTCATCAATATTAATAACCTCTTCAAAACAGGAGCGATGAACTAACCAATTTGGAGAAGCAATCACACATTCACGATATAAAAACTGCCAATGCGTGTTATTATCCACTAAATTATTCAACCATCTTTCATAATTTCTGTATCCCTGACTTACTTGTCCTTCTGAAAAATAAGCAACTTTACCAGTAATTATGAAATTAAAATGTGCCGGAATTGAATTTCGAAATAATTCAAGTTTATCGGTCGGCATTATATCATCAGCATCCATGCGAGAAATGTACTCTCCAACACTTAATTTAAATGCTTTTGACAAAGCAGGCACAATGCCTATTCCGTCATTCTTTGCAAACCTTAAACGGTTATCAATTTTCTTATATTCTTTTATTATTGCCGCCGTTGAATCAATTGAATGATCATCGACAATCACCAATTCCCAATTCGTGAATGTTTGCTTTCTAATTGAATCTATACAACTGCCAATATATTCTGCTGCATTTTTTGCAGGCATTATAATCGAAATCAAAGGTTTATTCATTTATAGCAACGATCAAAGTTTAAAGAGATTTTCATTATTTTTAATGTCCTAAGGACTATATGAAGTTAAACGCACTAAAATACACAATTTTACAGGGATTTTTAATTGCAGTTGTTGGACTATTAAATAATACTTGTTCTCATATTTCCACATCATTTGGTAAAAACACAATGCGCAACAATAAACTCAATTTAAGTCATAATCACTTAACTGAAATTCCCGATTACGTCTTCAATTTAACTGAGTTAAGAGCACTTAATTTACACCATAATAAAATCGCTGAAATTCCTCCAGAAATAAGTCGACTTACAAAACTAGAGAAACTTGTATTAAGTAGAAATAACCTTACAGACATTCCAAATGAAATTACTGAACTCAAAAATTTAGAATATTTGTCTCTCAAAGCCAATTCGCTTACAACACTGCCAAAAAATATTGGTCGCCTAAAGAATTTAGAAGTTTTCAGAGTTAGTTTTAACGAACTAAAATCATTACCCGAATCGATTAGCGATTTAGATTCACTCAGTCATTTTTATATCGATTACAATAGGCTAGAATCTTTACCTGAGTCTATTGGCGACCTACATTATTTGAGGGAATTTGTTATTGGCCGAAATAACTTAAAAAGTTTACCTGATTCTTTCTACAAACTTACAAAGTTGATTGTTTTAGATTTGTCCTATGCTGGGCCATTACTTGAAATCAAAGAAGAAATTTGTGATTTAAGGAACATTGAAACATTTATTATAGATTTAAATACGCTTAATTTTTCACCGCGATGTATTCGCATTCGTGCAAGCGGTTTTAGATACAATTTAATTATACGTTAAAAGCTCATTTAAATTTTATCTTTCATTTCAGACATCCTAATAATCTCGAATCCGGCTTGTTTTTCTTTTCGAATTGTCTGAATTAAATCTTGTTGAGATTTACTTGCAGTACTTTCATATACTAAATAATAACGACCTGAACTTAAACCTAAATCAGATGATTTTTGTTGTAAACTTTGAACAATCATTCGAAATCGACTAATATGAACCTGTATTGTTTGTAATGATTTTGAAAAATCGAGGGTATAAAACACTGTATAGAATCCAGTTATTCGACAAAGATCAACGCGCATATCTTTGTATATAAAAGGATAGTTATTTGCTTCCAGTTTAAAATTGTAAGTAAAGTCATTAAATTTTCTATCCGACACAAATTCTTTAAACCGAGTTTTAAAATTTGAGTTTTTTACGGTAACTTTCTCCACATAGTCTACCCCAATAAACTTCTTAAATAATTGTTCTGCCTTAATATTGTTCTTATTTTCTCCTACTTCAATTAAATTCGAATATTGAATTACGCCCCTTTTCTTCCGAGTCAATTCTTTCAATAATTTTTTTGAAAAAGGTTGATCAAACAAAGAAAGTGCTTCTTCCCCTCTATTTATGCGATTAACATCCAAATCCATGTATTTAAAACCTTTTTTAACAGCTGCTTTTAGCGGAGCAGAAAAAGAATTCATTGCAAAATTCAATTTTTTTTCGGAGTACATGAAATAAGGAATTCCATCTAAGTTTGCCAGTAGTGCTACAGCTATTCTTTCCTCTGAAAAACGATTAGGAACGATGTAAATAAGCGTAAAAAAACGATTCATAATTTGCCTAAAAGATTTTTTGAGAAATTAGACAATTTGTCTAATCTGTTTACATTTAAAATATCTTCCACCCATTTTTGTTTGTCGTAAACAAAGCCTGTTTTGTTTTGATGTTGCGTTAACGCTAGCATTAATTTTTCTTTAAAATTTGGGTTTAACAATACAAAAAAGGCATCATGAATCTCCTGAAAATCTTCCTTACGGAAATTTTTAAATAACCAATTCAATAGTTCATTTTTGTTAAATTCTCTAGTTAAATCAAAACTCCTCCCATCATTCAATATTAAAAAATCATACTTTTTTTGACTAACCAAAACAATTCCTTTGAAACCTTCATCCAGACCTAAGAATTGCTCAAGTAGATAATAGGCATATAAACGATGCGGCGTTAACATTAATTTTTTATCAATTGATTTTATCCAAACTTCGTCTAAAAAAATTAAACCATCAGGAATAGCTACGTGAATTTCTTGGGAGTTAGTTTCACTATAGTTCCAAGTAAATTGAGGTAATTTCAATTGTTTTAAGAGGTGAGAATAAATACAATAAAAAATATTTACTTTGCCAATTTGAAGCGTATTCAAATTGTCATCCAACAAAGTACCACTATCACCGTTCGCAAAGATCATTATTTTGCTGTTTCTTTTAACATTGGGACAAAACTAAAAACGCCCAATTTTTTTTGTGAAAACTCGCGTTCCCCTTCTTTAACGATGAGCATCATTTCTTGATCTTTCCCAGCTCCTAATGGTATGACCATTCTACCTCCTACTTTCATTTGTTTCAAAAGATCTTCCGGAATAAATGGTGCACCACAAGTTACTATGATTTTATCAAAAGGGCCGAAAGTTGGCCAACCTTTGTATCCATCACCATAGCGCAACTTTGGTGTATAGCCTAGTTTTCTGATTATTTGAGTAGCTTTTAGATATAATTCTCTTTGTCGTTCTATCGAATATACTTTCGCCCCTAATTCACACAATATTGCCGTTTGAAACCCCGATCCTGTCCCAATCTCCAACACCTTATCGCCTTTAACTAGCTCCAATAATTCTGTTTGAAATGCAACAGTGTAGGGATGAGAAATTGTTTGACCGGCTCCTATTTGAAAAGCCATATTGCTATAGGCTTGTTTCGTAAAAACAGCGTCCAAAAATAAATGCCTCGGCACAGCCATAATTGCCTCTAAGACATCTGTATCCTGAATTCCTTTTGATGCCAACTCCGAAACGAGCTGCTTTCGCATTCCTTTATGTCGATAAGTATCTTCCATTGATTAAGTAGTAAGTCTTTTGATGAATTGAATATTCCACCGTTAAAACAAATCTAAGAAGAATATATAGTTTTAATTTAAGTCAAAAGAAGAACAAATCAACATTCTTTTTTTTATTACTAATAAGACATATTCTAAATCAAAGATTTACATGAAAAATTCAGAAATGATAAGAATACCGTTGCTTACCTTGAAGTTTTGGGCTTTTTAATTTTAATTTTGCAGGATGTCAAAAGGAATCCTTTATATGTTGTTATCATCAATAAGTTTTGCGTTTGTGAATCTCTTGGTGAAAATATTATCAGATAAGAACAACCTCTTTCCTACTATCCAAAATTACCCCGAATTTGAACTTGTGTTTTTTCGATGCGTTGTTTCATTAATACTTTGTATTGCGATAATTAAAAGAAAAAAAATTCCTTTTTTCGGTAACAATAAAAAATGGTTACTAATTCGGGGTTTTGCCGGTGCTACTGGGTTAACCTTATTCTTTTTCACCTTGGCAAATTTACCCATGGCAATTGCAACGGTAATTCAATATATGTCACCCGTTTTTACTATTATTTTTGCAATTTATTTAAATAACCAGAAAGTAAATAAAATTCAATGGTTATTCTTTTTTATTGCGATGATTGGAGTTTTTATCATCGGGTATGGAAAAGGGGGTGAAATGGAATTCGATCCATTTTGGATTTTAATTGGATTAACCTCTGCCTTATTTTCTGGTATTGCTTATAATGCCATCATCAAATGTAAAAACACTGATGCACCAATTACAGTTGTAATGTATTTTCCTTTGGTCGCCGCCCCCATTACTTTCGCATTAATGGTTTTGACGAACTTCATTATTCCAAAAGGCGTTGAATGGTTATTACTCATTTCAATTGGAGTATTAACTCAAATCGCACAAGTTTGTATGACAAGGGCTTTTAATTCTGAATCAGCAAGTAAAGTTACCCCGATAAAATACATCGGTGCCATCTACGCCGTGCTGATTGGCTTCTTTGTTTTTGACGAAAACTTAAGTTTTTTCGCTAGTATTGGAATTAGCCTAATTTTACTTGGGGTTTTATTAAACACATTTTTTAGTAACCTAAAAATAAAACGGAGATCTAATTTTTAGACTCTTCTTGACTAAAGTTTAATTCGTATAACTTTTTATAATGCCCATCCATTTTAATCAATTCTTCATGGTTACCTCTTTCTTTTATCTGCCCCTGATCGATAACTAAAATTTCACTCGAGTTGATTATCGTCGATAACCTATGAGCTATTACGATTGAAGTTCTCCCCTTTTGAAGTTCTTGAGTTGCTTTTTGAATGAGTTCTTCAGACTCAGAATCTACACTTGCCGTTGCCTCGTCAAGTATTAGAATTTTAGGGTTATATACGTAGGCCCGAATAAAAGAAATTAGCTGTTTTTGACCAACCGATAAAACTCCACCTCTTTCACGAACATTATAATCGTACCCTCCCGGAAGCCTCATAATAAATTCATGAGCACCTACTTTTTTTGCTGCCTCAATTACTTTTTCTTTAGAAATTGATTCATCACCCAATGTTATATTAAATAGAATAGAATCAGAAAATAGAAATACTTCTTGCAAAACAATAGCGATGTTTTGTCGTAAAGTTTGCAGTTCAATTTCTCGAATATTCGTTTCGCCAATTTTAATAGAACCTTTTTGAAATTCATAAAATCTCGTTAATAAGTTCGTTATAGTTGACTTTCCTGCTCCCGTTGTTCCAACCAGGGCCACCGACTTAGTTGCCCCCACTTCAAAGCTAATTCCTTTTAATACCCAGTCTGTATCTTTATAAGCGAACCAAACATTATCAAATGTTATTTTCTGATTAAAATCGAAAGTTTGGATTGTACCTTTATCATCGATATGTTCCTTTCTTTCTAGAATCTCTAATACTCGTTCCGCTCTTACCATCCCACGTTGTAATACATTAAACCGGTCAGCCAATTGTCTAATGGGGCGATAAAGCATATGAATCCATAAAGTGAATCCAACTACCATACCAAAAGAATCTCTAATTACCGATGGGGGTTGATCAACTTGAAACATGGCCCACATGATTAAGAAAGCAATTGATAATGAACTCAATAATTCGACAACAGGAAAAAATATTGAATTTGCCCAAACAGCGCTAACATGTGCATTTCGATGCCCTTGATTTATTCCATCAAATTTTTCAGACTCAATTTTTTGTCGATTAAAGAGCTGAACAATAAACATTCCAGAAATATGTTCTTGTACAAACGTGTTTAATTTATTGACTTGAAGTCGCTCATGCTGAAAAGCTTTTTTCATCGCACGTGCAAAAATTCGGGTTGCTATTAATAAAAGTGGAATTGGTATTAAAGCCAACAAGCTTAATTTCCAACTGGCTTCAAACATCAAATAAATCACAAAAACCAACCTTATAATATCACCTATCATGGTGATCAAACCCGTCGTAAAAACATCAGCAATCGCTTCAATATCAGAAACCATACGAGTGACCACTGTTCCATTTGGCGTTGTGTCAAAATACTTTAATTTAAAGGAGTTAAAATGTTTATATAGTTTTATTCGAATATCGCGAATAATTGATTGTCCTAAAAGATTTGCAAAATATGTCAGTAAAAACTGAATTAATGTTTCAATCACGAGCAATACCAATAAAAAAACAGTCCAGGCATAAAGTTGACCTGCAATTGTATTTTGCGTGGTGAACCAATTTATTATAGTTTGTATTTCAATTCCTCTATCAGATAAAACTTGGCCATCTCCTGCTACGTAATTATTAATCATTTCCATGATAATCACCGGACGAATTGGACCTAAAAAAGCAAATAGAATCATTAAAATGATGGCACTTATAAATACAAATGAATACGGAAAAGAAAAACGTAGGAGTTTTCCCATAATACTTAAATCGAGCTTGCTTTTTTCTGACATTTGTGCAAAATTAGTCAAAACAATTCTTTTGCAATTAACATCCACAAAAAAAGAAAGAACTTATAATTGATTTGATTTAGGCTTAAAGAAAATTTAATTCATTGTCTAAAATTCAAATTAAAGGCCTTAGTTTTGCGAATAAAATTATTACGATGCCAAAGATTTCAAATAAAGGGCTAGAAATGCCTCAATCACCAATTCGTAAATTGGTTCCTTTTGCTGAAGCTGCAAAAAAAGCAGGAAAACATGTATTTCATTTAAATATCGGACAACCCGATATCGCAAGTCCTGCTGTTGCTTTGGACGCAATAAAAAAAATTGATCGCTCTGTAATTGAATACAGCCATTCGGCCGGTTTCGAATCATATCGTAGCGGATTATCAGCGTATTATAAACGAAACAATTTGGATATTTCGAAAGAAGACATCATTGTAACCACGGGAGGATCGGAAGCTCTGACTTTTGGATTTATGACTTGTTTTAATCCAGGCGATGAAGTTATAATTCCTGAACCGTTTTACGCAAACTACAATGGTTTTGCTAAAACTGCAGGTATTAAAATCGTTCCAGTTACAGCTAAAATTGAAGAAGGTTTTGCATTGCCCCCAGTTGCCGATTTTCAAAAATTGATTACTGAAAAAACAAAAGGAATAGTAATTTGTAATCCGGGGAATCCAACTGGATACCTCTATTCCCAATCGGAATTGGAGCAGTTAAGGGATATTGTAAAAAACAACGACCTTTATTTGTTTGCTGACGAAGTTTATCGTGAGTTTTGCTATGACGGCGCAACACCTTTTTCTGTAATGAGCCTAAATGGCATTGAAGAAAACACAGTGCTTATTGATTCAGTTTCAAAACGCTACTCCATGTGCGGGGCAAGAATTGGAGCCTTAATCTCTAAGAATAAGGAAGTGATGAGTACGGCTTTGAAATTTGCTCAAGCTCGTTTATCACCTCCAACATTAGCTCAAATTGCCAGTGAAGCAGCGTTAAACACGCCACAATCTTATTTTGATGACGTAATTGAAGAGTATGTAGAACGTAGAGATATTACTGTAGATGGTTTAAATTCGATCGAAGGCGTTTTCTGCCCGAAACCAAAAGGTGCGTTTTATTGCATTGCAAAACTTCCAATTGATAGTTCTGACAAATTTTGTCAATGGTTATTAGAATCTTTTGACTTAGATGGAAATACAGTAATGATGGCCCCTGCGAGTGGTTTTTATGCAACACCAGGTCTAGGTAAAGATGAAGTAAGAATTGCCTATGTTTTAGAAAAAGAAGCCTTAAAAAAAGCTGTAAAATGCATTGAAGAAGCTTTAAAAGTTTACCCTGGTAGGACGACTAAATAAGTCCAGCACTGCTTTATATAGGAATGATTACATATCTTTATACGAAGGTGTGGATTGTTTACGTTATGGTTATAAATGTTCCAAAAGTTGTGGCTCATATTTCTCGTTTTCACTTCTTGGCAAACGTCTGCGCAAGAATTTAAAACGGTGTTTTACCATTTAGACAAAGTGTCAATAAAAGGGAAATATTACGTTGACAGCTTAAAATCTATAAAAGAATATAAAACCATACTCAATGAATTTAACATGAACGGGTTCGTGGGAGTATACCCCACGGATACCGTTTTCAAAAAAAATCAAATTCACTACTATTTCAAAGCGGACAAAGTATACAAAAAAGTAAAATTACAACCCCAAAACGCTTTACAATCCCCCCAACTTAATCGCTCGCTTTACGGAACAATAAATAGTATTAACGATGAGATTGTAACACTCGAAGACAATGGTTTTCCATTCGCTCAAATTAAAATCCTCAAACAATCAGAAGGTGATGAAGAACTGATATTGCATTATAAAATTGATTCAGGAAGCTTTTTTATCATTGATAAAATTCACATAAAAAGTAAATCAGACTTCCATGAGAAAACAGTGCTTGGAATTTTAGGTTTAAAAACGGGCGACCCGTACAACGAAGGTAAAATACGCAAAATTCCTGAGATACTTAAGAACTCTGATGTTTATACCTCTCCAAAGTCGCCTGAGGTACTTTTTAGAGAAGGAAAAGCTGAAATATTTGTTTATATTGATAAAAAAAAGTCGAGTTCGGCAGACGGTTACGTCGGTTTTCAGCAAGATCAAACTACACAAGAATTAACCTTAAATGGTTATGTCAATCTTGCTCTTAAAAATGCACTAAATCGTGCGGAAACCATACATTTAAACTGGAAGAACAACCCTGATCAATCACAAAACTTAAATGCTATTTTCGAATATCCTTACCTACTTGGGACTCCTTTAGGAATTGGAACAAACCTTGATTTACAAAAACAAGATTCGACTTTTGTACGTTCAAATATAATGTTTGAATTAATTTACAATAACCCACAATTTAGAATTAGCATTTTTGATCAAATCGAAAATTCTACAACGTTGGGCGATGCTGTAAATAATGAATTTAGAGATTATTCAAAAAACACTATTGGTGCAACATTTTTTTATCGTCCTTTTCTACCTGAGGCGCTATCATTTTATCATCCAACTATAAGTCTTTCAGCGGGTGTTTTCAATTATAGAGCGGATACTCTCGATCAGAATAGTGAACAAATTGCAAATAGAAAGTACAGCTCAAAGTATAGTCATAAAATTGATTTTTTAAATTTCTTCCATCTCAATAATTCACTCCATTTTCAAGGCATTAACTCCTCAATTGGATTAGCTAGAAATGAATATATCTACTTTGGAGGTCTTCAAACTGTGAGAGGCTTTTATGAATTAGAATTAGAAGGCCGTGAAATTTGGATTCTACAAAATGAACTGGAGTTTAAACCTGTCGAACTTTTATCGATGAAATTAATTTATGATTATGCGAATTTTAAAAACAATGAAAAACACTTTACCCACTCAATAGGGTTTGGTTTTGGGCTAATCAATAATAATAGTCAATTGGATATTATTGTAGCCAATGGAAAATTGGATAACAACCCTATTACCGTCAGTAATACGAAAATTCATATTGGTTTCAAATCAAACTTTTAACCAACGATTCTCACGTTTAAATCGTAATTTAAATTAATTAACATTTTACGATTGAATCAATAATTCTAGGTCTTTACTCGTTATCGACCATTCAGAGTAGACTTTTGATTATCTTTACAAAAAACAAGTTAAATGCGCTTACTATTTTTCACATTGACTTTGATATTAAGTCTTTATTCATTTTCTCAAAAGCCTAATTTTGTCCCTGGAGAATTATTGGTTCAATTCGCACCAAACACTAATACAACCGAATTTAAAAGATCATTTGAGCATGATCACCAAACAGTTATAAAATCAATTCATCAATTGAGTGATGTTGCAAATATTTATCGTATAAAATTCAATAATTCTGAAGTTAATTTAGATTTGTTAATTCGAAAATTACGACCTTATTCTTCTGTGGGTATTATTCAAAAAAATCATTACGTATCAAATCGAGAAACAATTCCATCAGACGAACTTTTTACAGAACAATGGGCACATAAAAATACGGGGTTAGATGGAGGCCATGTTGATGCCGATATTGACGCAACCGATGCTTGGGATATAACAACAGGAGGTCTAACAACGCACAACGATACTATTGTAGTGTGTGTATTAGAAGGTGCTGGAATTGAAATAACGCATACAGATTTATCACCAAATATTTGGAGGAACTACGGTGAAATTCCTGACGACGGTATTGATAATGACGGTAACGGATATATCGATGATTTTGATGGTTGGAACATACAAACTGATAATGATGCTGTGGGATCAGGCACTCATGGAACTCGAGTATCTGGAGCAATTGGAGCGGTAGGGAACAATGATATAGGAATTTCAGGGGTCAACTGGAACGTAAAGATAATGGCAGTTAAAGGTCAAGTTGCTAGTGATGAAGCTTCCGTAATTGAAGCTTATTCGTACCCCTTAAATATGCGAAAAATTTACAACGAAACGTTTGGAGAAAAGGGAGCCTTCGTTGTCGCAACCAATGCTTCTTGGGGAATTGATAATGGTGATGTTGAAGATTCTCCTCTTTGGTGTGCGATGTATGACACGCTTGGCAAGTACGGAATTTTAAATGTAGGAGCAACTACAAATAATAACGTAAATGTAGAAACCGCAGGTGATATGCCCACCAATTGTACAAGCGAATATTTTATTGGTGTAACAATGACCAATAACAAAGACTTAAGAGCTGGTTGTGGATTTGGAACTACTTCAGTCGATTTAGGTGCTCCTGGCAGTAATGTTAGGGTGACTTCTGCTGGAAATTCATATTCCTCAGCAAGTGGTACATCCTATGCAGCACCTGTAGTTACGGGCGCAATTGCATTAGCCTATTCGGCCCCATGTCCTGAATTTATTAGTCTTTCTAAATATGATCCAGAAGCGGCGGTACTTTTGATGAAAGATTATATTTTAAATGGTGTAGATGCCGTTCCTGGTTTAGTTGATGATGTAGCCACCGGTGGTCGATTAAATGTGAATAATACCATTAATCTTATGCTTGCTGACTGTGAAGAGGATGCTTGTATTCAACCGTTCTACCTTAGAAAATCCGAATTATCAGATACGGCAATCACTATTAGTTGGGATGGCTTTTCAACTGATTATATTTTAACGATTGCTGATGAAGATGGTTTTTCCTCAACCACTCTTATTAGTGAAGAATTTGAATTAAGAATTGACACGTTAACTCCTTGTACCAACTATACTGTTACAATTGTTGCCGATTGTGGTGGTGGCGAATTGAGTGAAGCTTCCTTCCCCATTGAATTCACCACAGATGGTTGTTGCCAAAACCCTCCCCTATTTGTTGCCGATAAAACAATAAATTCCATGAGTATTGCTTGGGAAGAGGTTTTATACGCAACGAACTATAACCTGCGCTATTCTATTTCCGGAGAAGAAGATTGGACAGAATTATTGGAAGTTGCTTCTCCAGTATTAATAACAGACTTAGATACTTGCCAAGATTATGATTTTCAAATCCACACTGTTTGTGGAGATAGTACTCGTGGTTATAGTGAATCATATATATTCAGAACTTTGGGGTGTGGTGCTTGTGTTGAAGCAGATTATTGTCCAGTTATTGGAGCCAATGATAATTTTGAATGGATTGAGTCAGTAGAAATAAATGGTGCGGTAAGAACCACAGGTGCCAATAACGGATGGTACAATGAAGGCGACCTATTAACTGCACTTACTCCGGGAGAATCGTATGAAATTAAAGTAACCCCTGGGTATTCGGGAGGAACATTCACAGAGAGACATTCTTTATTTATCGATTTTAATCAAGACGGCGAGTTTACCCCTCCACTCGAGGTTATTATTAGTGATTATAGTATCTCTGGAACAATGACGGAAACGATTACAATTCCTCCGGGTGCTGAGATTGGTATCACTAAAATGAGAATTGGAATGAGTTATGACATTGACCCTATCGCTTGTCCTGAAACAGCTTTCTCCGGTGAATATGAAGACTACTGCGTATATATTGGTCCGCAAGTTGGTATAGAAGAGTATGAGAGTTCCTTTAAAGTTTATCCAAATCCGACAAGCGACATTTTTCACATTGAATCAAACGGTCAAATCACTACTGTTCGTCTGTACGCAAATGATGGAAAACTCGTTCGAACAATCAATGACCAGTTTGAGAATGGAGTGAATGTTTCAGACTTAACTCCAGGTATTTATATTGTACAAATTACTGCTGAATCAATTGTTGAAACTCAAAAAATAATTGTGCATTAATGGGACTTTTTTCCAAAAAAAACGATTTAAATCCTGAGGATTTTTACAAAACTGATGAAGGCTATATCGTATTTACAGAAAAGTACCATCTAAAAAGAGGATACTGCTGTAAAAGTGGTTGTCGTCACTGCCCTTATGGATATGATAGGAATACAGGACAAATTCGAAAAAATAAGTAAGTTTGCACAAAATTATTCGACCAAAAGAATAGATGCAACACATAATTCATACAGAAAATCCTGATTCAAAAAAAGTACGCATTATTGCTGATTTGTTGGATCGAGGCGGTGTTATCGTATACCCCACGGATACCGTCTATGCTCTGGGATGCAGCATTCAGAATAAAAGAGCAATTGAGAAACTTGCTAAACTAAAGGGTATTAAACTAAAGAAAGCGAACTTCTCAATAG
The DNA here is from genome assembly GCF_001661595.2 of Crocinitomix algicola. Lineage (GTDB taxonomy): Bacteria > Bacteroidota > Bacteroidia > Flavobacteriales_D > Crocinitomicaceae > Crocinitomix > Crocinitomix algicola. The sequence goes on along the minus strand of NZ_LYPF02000001.1, from coordinate 92,141 downwards.
TTTTTAATGATCTCAGTCAACTTTCAGATTTTGCAAAACATATTGATCGTCCAACTTATAAAATCTTAAATAAGAATTTACCCGGTCCTTTTACATTTATTTTAGAAGCAACATCAAAAATTCCAAAACTATTTGATTCAACAAAAAAAACAATTGGTATTCGAATTCCTGATAATAATTTGGTTCGTGAAATAGTCAAAGAACTTGGACACCCTATCGTTACAACTTCTATTCATGACGAAGACGAAATCATTGAATATTCTACTGACCCGAATATAATAGCCGGAAATTGGGAAAATAAAGTTGATGCCATCGTCGATGGTGGATACGGAAATAATGTACCATCAACAGTTGTTGACTTATCAGAAGGAACTATTGAAATTTTACGACAAGGTATTGGTGAACTAAATCAATGATTCATTTTACTAACAAAGGACTATTAAAACCTTTTCACCTTGACTAAATTTCATTCGTAATTCCTTTCTATTTTTAACATTTAAAATAGAATTAATTGTGGTACTAAATTATATTTGGATTGGATTCTTTCTCATTGCCTTAGTTGTCGCAATTGTTAAAGCTAGTCTTGGAGATTTAGATGTTTTTACTGCGATAGTCAATAGTACTTTTGAAATGGCAGAAGTGGGATTCGATGTTTCAATCGGATTAACAGGAATATTATGTTTATGGCTAGGAATAATGAAAATTGGTGAAAAAGGAGGAGCCGTACAGTTTTTATCCAAAATAGTAGGACCATTTTTCAATAAACTATTTCCCGATGTCCCAAATGATAACCCGGCGCGTGGAGCAATGTTAATGAATTTCTCCGCAAATATGCTTGGACTCGATAACGCAGCAACTCCAATGGGATTAAAGGCCATGAAGGATTTGCAAGAATTAAACTCAGATAAAGACACTGCGTCAAATGCAATGATCATGTTTTTGGTGCTTAACACTTCAGGATTAACACTAATTCCTGTTGCAGTGATGAACTACCGGAATCAATTTGGGGCAGAAAACCCTTCCGATATTTTTATACCAATTTTAATCGCCACTTTTTTCGCATCTTTAATTGGATTAATAACAGTTGCTCTTTATCAAAAGATCAATTTGTTTGACAAAATAATTCTTGCATATTTAGGTGGATTAACTGCGATTATCGTAGGTCTAATATTCTATTTCAACAATCTTTCGGCCGACCAATTAAAAATTCAATCCGAATTTTTAAGCAATGTAATTCTCTACGGAATTATCTGTGGTTTTATTCTAATGGGGTTGAGAAAAAAAATCAATATTTACGAGTCTTTTATTGAAGGTGCAAAAGATGGATTTGGAATTGCCATAAAAATCATTCCTTATCTCATTGCTATACTGGTGTCAATTGGAGTTTTTAGGGCTTCTGGGGCGATGGATCTATTAATGGATGGATTAAGAGCTTTTTTCAATCTTTTTACCAGTGAAGTCGCCTTTGTGGACGGTTTACCTACTGCATTTATGAAACCCTTGAGTGGTTCAGGTGCAAGGGGAATGATGATTGAAGCTTTTAACAATTTTGGTGTAGATAGTTTTGTAGGAAAACTTACAGCAACCCTTCAAGGTGCAACCGATACCACTTTTTACATCATTGCTGTATACTTTGGTTCTGTAGGCATACGGAAAACAAGATATGCTATAAAGGCTGGTTTATTAGCAGACTTGGGGGGTGTTATCGCTGGAATTATTATCGCAACCATGTTTTTTGGGAATTCAACCGATCAATCATTCTCACCAAAATCAACAATAAAAGAATTTACGTCAAATTGGGCGAATCATCAACCGAGCAAAAACCTTTCATTAATGAATGAGAACTGCGTGTTATATGATTTAGCTTATGATACCGTAGCATACGACAAAAATGCAATCTTCCAAAAAGTCCTCCTGGTTGATTCCCTTTCAAGAATTAAATACGAATTAGGTTCAATAGTAGAAATGGGAGAAGCTCCTAATAAACAGGTTATATCCAAAATGAAAGATGAAAATGGCGTAAAAAGATTGTATCAATTTTCTTTCGAGAAAAGAAAAATAAAGAGCATTCAATATTTAGGTTCTTTCTAGTTACTTTTCACCTTAAACACCATTATATTTGTAATTATAAGAGCATAATTCATGTTTTTCAAAAAAAAGAAAAAGAATACCCCAGAAAAAGTTGAAGCAAGTGAAGTTGTAAAACTAAAACCTTTAAGATATCCTCCTAAAATTCTAATTGGCTGGGCAGAAGCAATTAGTGGTAACGAAAAGCTCAGAGATTGGTTCCTGGAAAGTGACCAATATAAAGAGTTGGGACTTACAGTACATGCTTTACTACTGAAAGATGATGCAAGAGATTGGCTTATGAAAAATGGTTTTGCTCACCTCATGGCAATGGTTAATGGTGCTGAAGGAAACCAAGAAGCAATACACTGGTTGGAAAAAGCTAATTTTCAAATTTTAAAAAATGTGGCTTTAGCAGGAGATCGTGATGACGATGCACTTAAATGGCTGATCAATAATGGACACCAAGAATTTGCAATTGTTGCTCAACGCATTCGCGTATTGAAAGATCAAATCGAAGAAAGACACAACGACATCCATTCTATTGGAAGAGACTAGTACAAACTGTACAATAAAAATAATCCATAATTATATTTTCTTTATTATTCTACTTTTAGTCCATTTCAATGGTCAAATAATTATTATATTGTCTCTTCAAAAATTAATACAAAATGACAAAAAAAGTAGGTTCAGATATTGAAATCGCTCAAGCGGCACAAATGCAACATATCGCTACTATTGCGAAAAGACTTAATATTTCAGAAGATGATTTAGAGCTCTATGGAAAGTACAAAGCTAAACTTCCTTTATCGCTAATAAATCCGAATAACATAGAAAAAAACAATTTGGTTTTAGTAACAGCTCTTACCCCTACTCCAGCCGGAGAAGGAAAAACGACAACTTCAATAGGTTTAACCGAAGGTTTAAATAAAATTGGAAAAAAAACTACCGTGGTTTTGAGAGAGCCTTCTTTAGGACCAGTTTTTGGCATTAAAGGTGGTGCAGCTGGCGGAGGATATGCTCAAGTGGTGCCAATGGAAGATATTAACCTCCATTTCACGGGTGACTTTTCAGCAATTGAAAAAGCAAATAATTTACTTTCTGCGTTAATTGATAATAACATTCAAAGTAAAACAAAGAGTTTAGGTATTGACCCGAGAACAATTGGTTGGAAACGCGTCATGGATATGAATGATCGTGCGCTCCGAGACATAGTTATCGGACTGGGTGGAACAGGTAATGGTATACCTCGAGAAGATGGTTTCAATATCACACCTGCATCTGAAGTAATGGCTATTCTTTGTATGGCTGAAAATTTTGAAGATCTTAAAGAAAGATTAGGAAATATATATATCGGGCTTACCTTTGACAAAAAACCTATTTACGCGCGGGATTTAAAAGCGGAAAACGCAATGGCAATTCTGTTAAAAGACGCTATCAAACCTAATCTGGTTCAGACATTAGAAGGTAATCCGGCAATAATTCATGGTGGACCTTTTGCTAATATTGCGCAAGGAACTAATACTATTCTTGCAACTAAAATGGGATTATCGTTATCCGATTACGTAGTTACCGAAGCTGGCTTTGGAGCAGATTTAGGAGCGGAAAAATTCTTAAATATTAAATGTGTATCAGGAGGTTTAAAACCAAAGGCGACTGTCCTTGTTGCTACCATTCGAGCTTTAAGACATCACGGTGGCGCTGTAAAAGAAGAATATAACACCGCAAGCCCTGAAAGAGTTTCTAAAGGATTAGAAAACTTGGATAAACATATCGAAAATATGCAAAAATTTGGATTAAATCCTGTTGTTGCAATTAATGCATTCCCAACTGATACAGCGGAAGAAGTAGAACTGATTCAAAAGCGATGCGCAGATAAAGGTGTAAAAGCTATAGTAGCACGAGGTTGGGCTGATGGTGGTGAGGGTATGACGGATTTGGCAAATGCTGTCGTAGAAATTGTTGAAGGAGGAAATAACGAGTTTAAACCATTATATGATTGGAATAAGTCTGTCACTGAAAAAATTGAAACCATAGCAAAAGAAATCTATGGTGCAAATGGCGTAGAATATTCTAAAAAAGCGCTAACGGACCTTAAGAAGATTGAAGATTTAGGTATTGGACATTTACCAATATGCATGGCTAAAACTCAAAAATCGTTTTCTGATAATGACAAACTAGTTGGAAGACCAACGGACTTCAACGTGAATGTACGAGAGTTTGAATTTGCAGCTGGTGCTGGATTTATTATACCTATTTTAGGAGTCATGATGAGAATGCCTGGACTACCTGCTACTCCTGCTTCAGAAGGAATGACCATAGATAATTCCGGTAAAATTTCAGGATTGTCTTAATGGATGGCTTAGCGAAATACGAAGGTTATAAATTTATAAAAGAGTCGGTGACAAAAGTTACCGACTCTTTAACTATAGAGCAACCTTTAGAAATCAATATTAACGATAAACCTTTTACCGTGGTTATGCAAACACCAGGTAATGAACTCGAATTAAGTATTGGTCTCTTATATGCCGAAAATGTTCTTCCAGCAGATTACATTCCAAATTATCAGGTCCAACGTGATGAACGAAATTTAATCAATCGAATTAATTTGGAAGTTAACCCAGATCAGCTTGGAAATGGCTATATAAGCACAAGAAGTTTATTATCGGTTTCCTCTTGTGGAATTTGCGGTAAACAATCCCTTGAAGATCTCCATGTTCCAACTGGTAACTTTCCAAGTAACACCAAAAAAGTGAGCATAAAAACCCTCCGTAAAATGCAAGAAATATTTGTAGAAAATCAACAGTTGTTTAAAGCAACTGGTGGTTGTCACGGTGTAGCAGCGTTTTCATATCAGCAAAATTTATTAGCTATTCATGAAGATATTGGGCGTCATAATGCCTTGGACAAAGTCGTTGGACAACTCATAATACAACAACTAATTACTGATGCTAAAATTCTCATGTTCAGCGGCCGTGTATCCTATGAAATTGTTTCTAAAGCTTTTAGAGCTAAAATTCCTATTATAATGGCGGTATCAGCTCCTTCTTCGCTCGCTATCGATTTTGCAAAAGAGTTCGGAATAACCATTTTAGGCTTTTCAAGAAACTCTAAGACAACCGTTTATGCGAACCCAAACCGTATTGACTTCAAATAAGCTACAATTCAACTGAGAATTCATTCCAACAGTCGAAAAATACATGTATTAGAACTTTTTTTTCATACATTCGGTCAAAAAATTTAAACAATGAAAAAATTAATATTCGGAGCTGTAATAGCTTTTACTTTCACTGCCTGCGGAGGAAGTGAAACTGCCAACGAAGAATTGGAAGAACAGATCAATGTGGAGGAAGTGATAGAATTAGAAAATGCCACAAAGAAAGTAGACGAAGGTTTAAAAGATCTGGAGGAGAATGTAAACGCGTTAAACAATGAAGTTGATTCACTTTTAAATGGTATATAAGATGAAGAAGATAATTTTAACTGTATTTGCTGCATTTTTAGCTGTAGGATTATATGCTCAAGATGGTACACTAAGAAATAAAATAAAAGGTGTAGAATCGGATAGTAAACAAGAGATTAAAAAAGTTGAAAAAGAAGGTGCTGATCAAGTAAAAGCAGCTCAAGAAGAAATTAAGCAAACTTCAGAAACTGAGATTGAAAAAACGAAAAGTCAGTTAAATAAGGAAGTTGAAGGTATTGAAAGTCAAGTAAACAACGCGCTCGAAGAAGGTCTTGACGAAACGGTAGAATCAGTAAAAGAAGAACTCGGAAAAACTGAAGAAAATGCCGATAAACAGGTTAATCAAACAGTAGAAAATGCTGGCGAAGTTACTGCTGAACGCGCAGAACAGGCTGAAATTAAGGCCAAAGAGAAAAAAGAAACCGCTGATAAAAAGGTCGCTGAAATTGAATCCTCTGTTCAAGGTACCGCTGATAAAATAGCTGCTGCTCGTGAGCGTGTTCAAGCCGCTTTAGATAAAAAAGATATCACTCTAGAAGAGGCAAATGAACGTTTTGCTAAAATTGATGCCGCTCAAGCTAAAGTTGACGCAATAAAAACTAAAATTACAGCTCAAAAAGAGAATATCTCAAATTTAGGAAACTTAATTGCAGAATAATCAATTACTCAAAGTGAGTTTAGAAAAGAGCAACTTTCCTGTTGCTCTTTTTTCTTTATTTAAAGTCATTAATTCGAACCATTATGAACGATTATGATTAACTTCAAACCATAAAATTAGAGTCATGAAAATTAGAGTTGCAATTAATGGATTTGGACGAATTGGTAGATACTTCACGCGTATTGCAATCAATCATCCTGAAATAGAAATAGTTGCGATAAATGATTTGTCAGACACATCTACTTTGGGTCATCTTTTTAAATACGATTCGGTACACGGTCGTTTTGCTGGCACTGTAAAATCTGACAAGGCGCATTTATATATTAATGACAACAAAATCAAAATGTTGAGTATTAAAAATCCAGGAGATTTACCTTGGGATGATTTATCCATTGATTATGTCATTGAATCAACAGGAGTTTTTAGAACAGAAGATGCTGCAATAAAGCACGTCAATGCAGGTGCTAAAAAAGTAATTTTAAGTGCTCCTCCGCAGTCAAACAATATTAAATCTGTCGTTTTAGGTGTCAACGATGAAATCATCAACGGTGATGAGAAAATAATTTCGAATGCCTCCTGTACGACTAATTCTGCAGCACCACTTGTTCATGTGATGAAAACGCTAGGTAAAATCGAAAGCTGCTATATAACAACAGTTCATTCTTACACCTCGGACCAACGGTTGCATGATGCTCCTCATAAAGACTTAAGAAGAGCAAGGGCTGCGGCCGAATCAATTGTTCCTACCACAACGGGAGCAGCCAAAGCAATTACCAAAATTTTCCCAGAGTTGGAAGGACATATGGGAGGATGTGGAATTCGTGTACCGGTGCCGGATGGTTCGTTAACAGATATGACCTTTATAATGGATCGTGAAATTGCTCCCAAAGACATCAATAATGCGTTCAAAGCAGCTGCCGAAAATGAACTATTAGGAATTTTGGATTACACTGAAGACCCAATTGTTTCAGTTGACATTCTTGGCAGTCCTTATTCTGCAACATTTGATTCGTTGTTGACCTCAGTTGTTGGAAGAATGGTTAAAATTGTTTCATGGTACGATAACGAAGCTGGATATTCAAACAGATTGGTGGATTTGATTATCAAACTAGGAAAGCCGAACTAAACGTTTCCTTTTTTCCTGAAGTTTATAAAAAATTCACGCCCGGCTCTTGGTGGAATTGAATTATAGGCCTGTTCCAATTTTTCAAGCTCAAAATAAGGTTCAAATAAAGTTGTATACTCTTTCTTACTCCCCCCATAGGGAGGACCTTGATCGAGAGGGAAGTCAAACAAAAGACCAATAAGTTTGCCATTTTCATTCAGTAAATCATGCATTTTTTCAACGTATAAAGTTCTCATTGAAGGTGGAATAGCACAAAAAAAGGTTTGTTCGACAATCAAATCAAACTTTTCATTTAGTTCAAAAAAATCTTTTTCAAAAATTTGATGTTTTGGAAAGCTAGGATAGCGGTTTTTGAAAACCTTTACTGCTTCTGGAGAAATTTCGACTATATGTGTATTAGAAAACCCATTTTCCATTAAATACTCTGCCTCGTATGCACTTCCGCATCCAGGTATTAAAATTCTTAATGATTTATCTTCGATTTGATCAAAATACGCTTTCAGGGGGGCAGATACAGCCCCAATATCCCATCCTGTTTCTCGATTTTTCCACCGATTATTCCAGTAATTTTTACTCATATTTATCGTGCTTTTAGTTGGAATATCTATTTTGTACGGCTTTAATATCTGCCAAAAAGTTTACCATTTTTCCCTTGTTGCTTTCCCATATGAAATCATTCAAACTATTACTTGTAAATTCTTTAAAATCACCTAAAACAATAAAAATTATTCGATAAGTAGAAAATTTTTGTAGAATATGACCGGCCATTTTATTTTTCAAATCAAAGAAAGCTGGATCAATATTTTTTTGGTGAAGTATAATTCCATCATATCCCTGATAATAAACTTCTCCAAGTAGATCTTTTGCTGCCTCAATCGAATTTATAATAGTTGATTGATCTTCAATCTCAGCAAATTTGATCTTATTTATTTGATGTGTAATTATTTTCATACGTTATTCGTGACTCATTTCAACCACCCAAATTCCTCTTAACTCGTTTACATCATAACCTCTTGCTTTATCATCCCGATAAAGGCTGTCAATTCTCCTGAGTGTTTCTTCTTCTATTTCTGTGCTTGGATCACCGTGACATTGCATGCATAAGGAATTGGTGATTATGGGATAATAACCAATGGATTTAGTTCCAACCTGTGTCAATTGAGGTTTTACGTCTCCCCCACTATTTAAGGTTTTTTTGGCCTTTAAAATATAACTTAACTCTTGAGCATTCGCAGCGTTATTCAGGTTTCTATTTTTATCCGAAACTCTCCGTAAATAGGCGCCTAACTCATTTGATATGCTATCTGTTAGATCTATGGCTTTTGTCGCACAAAATTCAAGCGCATTAACAGTCCCTTTTTCAGCTATTGCCAACGTCAAATTAGCCATTAGTTCATTCCCAGCTTTCATAGCTAGTTCTTTCCCTTTTTGAATTCGAATTATAGTATTCTCGTCTATTTTCGATTTATCCATGTTCTCGTCGTGATTCGTATCACTGCAAGAAAGAGTTAAAAAAACAATTACTAATCCAATATTGAACTTCATATTAATTTATTTTCTTTCCAACTGTAACGAATGACACTCCTTGTTGTCCAGAAGTCGAAATCATAACCGCCTCAAATAACGGTGCTGGTACATTTAATTTTTTCGACCATTGAAAATGAAAGTTACCTCCAGTTCCTCCTGTTTCATCAGCTTCATCAATAACAATTTCAACAGTTTCAAAAGGCAAAAGATAAATTGGATTCTCGAAATATGATCTTATTTTGTTTCCGTGCGTATCATAATATATAGCGGAATGAATATAAACTGAATCGGCAGGACTGATATTTCTAAGACTAATCGTTGCTGTTAAATCATGAGTTCGATGCTCTGATAAACTATAAATCTCAGAATAAACGGACAAATAAGTCTCACCATTCTCAAAAGTTGAGTCTGGCGTAAAACTATTTAGCATTCGCTTTTCCCAGTTTATAGGATCAATGGAACTATACTCTTGTTCTTGCTTGCATGAGCTTAATACAAATCCGAATAGAAATAAATAAAGGAAATATTTCATAATAAAAACTTAAGAACCTAGGTAAAAATAAACAATTAATGAGATATAGCTATTTAAAAATGCGATCGATAAATTTTGAATTTAAAAGTCGTGCTACTGCCATATAATTCGGGATAAAATGAACTTTATCACCTACATTGTACAACTTATTGCCTTCTTTATCTTTATTGCTCCCTAAATCAACGACTAGCATATCTGATGTAATCCCAACAAATTGAATATTTTGATCAACTGCAGTGATATCTTTTTCATCAACATCCAACATTCCAAAATCCAGAATTGCCTTGAACGATGATTCTTTTCGATTCTTTTCGTCATATTCAGCTGTATGACCAATATTTGCTTCACTAATTCGACCTTCTGGTACAATTTTTTTCTCTTCTAATTCGATAATATTTGCGTTGAATTCGAATGTATCTGTAGCAAGTTCTTTAAATGGTTTATTATCAAGCGGACTAACCCCGAAAAAAGCAGACTCACCTATCCTAAAATGATTAATATCTTTTGGAATTTCTGCCTGTTCAATTAAAGGAAGTGTGATGGACGTTCCTCCAGAAACCAGTTGGAGCTTTTTATTAAATTTTTCAGAAATTAGCTCTTTATAAAGTGATAATTGAAGGAGTTTATCATATGTCGGTTCAATACCATACATACACCCTAAGTTAGATCCTATTCCAACAACTTCAATATTGGAAAATTCAAATACTTTTTCATAAAACCCCATTATATCATCTCTTTTAACCCCTTCTCTTAATTCACCTAATTCAATCATGATAATGATCTGATGTATCTTATCTTGTGCTTTCGCGGCTTCATTTAATGCTTCAATGGTTGAAAAAGTGGTATTCAATGAAATATCAGCATATTTAACAACTTCTTCGGCGTATATCCTTGCGGGAGGCTTTATGTAGATTGTCCTCAATTCTGGATTAACATACTTTAGGTTTTTTAAACTGGTTAATCTTGAATCACCTACGGAATAAATTCCTTGAATTGTCTCTTTGGTTAAAATTCGTTTTAAGAATTCTTTATCTCCAGAGAAAACCTTCGTTACAAGGCTCCAGACTATATTCCTATCTTTAAAATATTCGTTCAAAAACGTAATATTATTTCTAATCTTATTCGTATGTATTATTAATTCTGCCATTACTCCTTTATTAATCGGGTTATTTTTGATGGTAAGCGAGTTAATAACTCGTAATTTACCTGATCACTAAAATCGCTGAAGGAAGATACCGATATCTCCTGAGATCCTTGCTGGCCGATTAGTACGACTTCATCACCCTTTTCTATCGCGCTATTCTCAGTAACATCCACCGCCATCATATTCATGTTTACAATGCCAATAACATCGAACCTTTTTCCTCTTATTAAAACCTTACCTTGATTACTTAATGATCGACTAAAACCATGCGAATAACCGACAGGAATCAGCGCAATCACCGTGTTTCGATTAGTAAAGTAAGATGTTCCATATCCGATAAACTCCCCTCTTTTTACAGTTTTCAAATCCATCACTTTTGTTTTCCAGGAGATAACCCTTTGTAATGGATTAACGGTTGAATTTTTCTTTGCTAGATACTGTACTAAAACTTCATTACTTGGGAAAAACCCATATTGCAAGATTCCGATTCGCGCCAAATCAAGCTTCGTTTCAGGATATTGTATACTTGCCGCAGAACAAGCCAAATGAAAATCAGTAGCAGAATTTTTAATTGAATCAACCAACGGTATGAATTTTTTAAAATTTGTTATTTGGTCGGAAATTCTTTTATAATTCGCAATACTTTCTGCTCCAGCAAGGTGAGAACATACCCCTTTCAATTCAATAAATAATAATTCGGATTCAATTTTCGAAATAATCGTAGTCAGTTCTCTCGAATCAAACCCAGTTCGATTCATTCCTGTCTCCAGTTCTATATGTATTTTGGCTTTTTTATTTAACTTTTTTGCCATTTGAATCGCCTTATCTAACCGTTCGATGTCAAAAACATAAAATTCAATGCCTTGTTGAATTACCCACTCCAATTGCACATCATCAATATAGCCTAAAATTAAAAGTGTAATGTTATCTGGCAATACATTTAGGACGTCAAAAGCTTCATCTGCACTAAAAACACTCAAATGGCGCACTCCAAAATCATATAATAAAGGTGCATACTCTTTGTACCCATGCCCGTATGCATTGCCTTTAATTACTGCGGATAATTTTGTTTGTCCTAACTCTTTCTTAATGAATTCAATATTATTTTTTAAAGCTTTTTTGGATAATTCAATATAAGAAGTGTGTTCCATTAGTTGTTTAAAATATTTTTTATAATTTGATAAAATTGTTTGATACCCGTCGGTATTATTTCATCCGGAAAATCGTAGTCTGGATTATGTAAAGCTGAACAATTCTCTCCGGCACCCAAACCAAACATTGCTCCTTTGTATTTTTGAGTAAATAATCCAAAATCTTCGCCCCATTTAAAACCATGTTGCATTTTTTGTAGTTCCAATTCATTCTTTTTTGCTGCTGTTTCAATAATTCGGATTGCATCATCGTTATTCATGTTTGCATAAAAAACTTGTGTCCAACTTATTTCTGTGTCAATGCCCTCTTCCTTTGCATTAAGTTTGATGAAATTTTCTAAGGATTTGACCTTTTCATTGAATAATTCCAAACTCCAACTCCTAATTGTCAAATGTACTTCTCCAAACCCGGCAGAGACGCCATAAGCTTTTTCACCCATATTTATGTGAACAGGTGTGATTAGAAAAAAATCATCACGTTCGGGTTGATTTATTGTAATATCTGATGCATAATCGATTATTTTCGATATAATTCTTGCAGGATTGACACCCATTTCTGGTTCGGCGGCATGAGCTGTTTTACCATTTAATCGAATTATCATACTTTTGACATTGGCATTAAAAGCATGTGATTTGTTCACTATCTGATGTTTTTTGAAACCAGGTAAGTTATGAAGAGCAAAGACATAGTCAATATCCAATCCATCAAAATAGCTTGAATTTAGAATTGCTTCAGCTCCTTTACCATTTTCTTCAGCTGGTTGAAATAACAACAATACTTTCCCTTTTTTAATTTCAGTGTATGATAATAATTCTGCTAGACCTAATAATATAACGGTATGCCCGTCATGTCCACATTTATGTGATTTCCCATCAATAATTGAACGATGTGCAAAGGTGTTTATCTCTTCAATTGGCAATGCATCGATATCCGCACGAATTAAAACGGACGGACCATTTATTCCTGAATTAAATTCTAAAAGAATTCCTGTTTCTGTCAATTGATGAATCTTTGAATTTGTGTGTTGTTTTGCATAATCAACAATCTTAGCAGCTGTTTTAAATTCTTCCAATGCTAACTCAGGATTCGCATGTAATTCTTTTCGAAGTTTAACCAAACGAGGTAATATGTCTTCTAAATAGTCTGTCATCATTCACCGCTTTAATCGCATTTCTAAGTAAGGGTTCGCAAACCCTAATTTTTTATAAAGATGAATTGCAGGGTTATTCGGCTCAACATGCAACGCGATATCACCTTTAGCTCTTGTGATCGCCTTTTGCATCAATTCTTTACCCACACCTTTTCCTCTTGTTGAACTATGAGTAGCAATATATACGAGTATGTTTTCCGGAATATATCCAGACATCCCAGTTTTATTTATCACTACAGCTGCTAATATTTGTTCATTCTCCTTAAGGAGCATTGTGAAACCACCAAAAGAGGCGAATTCCTTTATGGAATAATCAATTGCCTTTTTTATATCGTTACGCGGATCACCATAATTCTCAAGTTGATGGTAAAGGAATTCTACAACTTCTTTTTTCTCAATTTCTGTCGGCTTATTGACGGCGTCAAATACGATTGTTTTTCTCATGTTATTTTTTGTTTGTTACAGTATACCAAAAAAAAACGTTTTTCAAAGTTTTTACTGATTTATTCATTAAAAACATGCTTTTCATCATGATTTCATGTTAAAAAAAGTGCTTTTTTTATCGTTTTCGCGTAAAACAATGAAACCAACTGATTCTACCATTTTTGTTTTATAGCTATATATCAAGTTTAATCGAAGGATAAAAGGGGTTAATCTAATTACTCATGGCTATTTTATTTACTATTCATATATTAGAATACCTACTCAAATAACTATGACCATGTATGCACTTTATAAACGATTAAGCGAAGAAGATTTCTCTTTTGCCTATTTAGATAATTTTACTGACAAAGCAACGGATGCTTTAGTATCGATCCAGGATGCACGAATTAACCCTGACAAAGCTGCTCGAAGGAAAATAAGATATCTCGTTACAGAATGTTTCCAAAATGTAATTCGCCATTCTCAACCAAAATATAACTCATTTGACAAATTGTTTGCTGTACGCAGCAAAGGAAACCATCATGCTGTAGTTAGTATAAACCCGGTTGACCAACGAAAAGTGAACGAACTCGGCGCTAGCATTGATAGTCTTAAAAAATTAAGTGAAAAAGAGTTAAAAGCGGTGTATCTGGATGCTTTACAAGGAAAAGGTTTTAATAAAAGTGGTGGAGCTGGTCTTGGTTTAATTGAAATGGCTCGTAAATCAAAAAAAGTACCTAACTATACTTTTCACCGTGTGGATAATGACACTTCGGAATTTCAATTCGAACTAGCATTTCATACCCAGAAAACTGGCGTAAATGATGTGTTTGATATTGACACAACCGAATTTTATCACTATCTTAAAAGCAATAAAGTATTAATCCTCCAAAAAGGACAATTCAGTCAAGACGTTGTGATGTCATTATTCGAACTGTTGGAAGGTAGTTTAAAAAACAATATTGATTCGTCGGCTGTAAGTCAAAAACTTTATTTGGTTATCGAACTTTTGCAGAATATGAGTAATTACTCCCTTGAAACAGCCAAAGGAAAATCGGGAATTTTTCAGATAAAGCTTGGTGAAAATGGAGAAACAATTTTTGAGACAGGGAATTATTTGAGTAATACCGAAGCGGATAACTTTAACTCTCATTTAAATGAACTAAAAAATTTAGGTAAGATTGAACTATTAAAACGTTATAACAAAGAATTAAGAAAAGGTTTAAAAGAAAATGACAAGCCAAATGCAGGAATCGGAATTATGGAAATGCTAAAACTTACGCAGGGTAATTTAGATTATCATATAGAACCTATTGATGATAAAAAAAGCTTTATCGTGTTAACGGCTACAGTAAAGTAATATTTATGATGGTAAAAGAAAATTTAATTTACGAAGGAACGCGATCAACCCCTCAAGTAGAATTGAACCCAGAAACTGGTAAATTTAGAATTGAAGGTAGATCGATACCTGAAAACGCCTTTGAGTTTTATAAGCCAGTGATGGAATGGTTAATTGAGTACAATAAAACACCTAATGTTGAAACGCATTTAGAAATTTATCTTGAGTACATTAATTCTGGGTCACTAAAACAATTGTTTAGAATTATTTACGTTCTTGAAGATGCTTTAGAAATGGGGAATGAAAGTTATGTTACTTGGTTTTACAGAAAAGGCGATGAATTGATGTTACAAAAGGGGTTAGAATTTCAGCAGTTTTTGGATATTCCTATTCAACTAAAAGAAATTTAAATTTCTATTCCAATTACCAGCACATCATCTATTTGCTCTGTATTTCCTTTCCAATTCTCAAAAGTTGTGTCTAGCTTGTCTACTTGATAATCCATTGGTTCTTCCTTAAATTCGAGTAACATATCTTTAAATCTTGATATATTGAATTTTTTATTCTCCGGACCACCAAATTGATCCATATAACCATCAGAAAATAAATAGAGCCTATCACCTTTTTCAAGTTGAATTGTTGTTTCCTCAAAGCCCTTATCTTTTTTACGTCTAAAAAGTCCTCCAATTGGTTTAATTGTACCTTTTACAACCTCAATTCCACTCTTTTTCATTACATAAACAGGATTCATTGCTCCTGCATATTGCATTTCTAGATTATCGTTATTGATTACGCAAAGTGAGATATCCATTCCATCTTGTGCGTTTTCTAAGCTATATTCTTGGTTAAGTGTTTTTACTACTCCGGCATGTAGCTGATCTAAAATTCGACCTGGAGAAAGCTCTTGTTTATCGTTAATAATTTGGTTCAAAAGATTATTCCCAATTAAAGACATAAAAGCCCCAGGCACACCATGACCAGTACAATCAACAGCTGCTACAACCGTATAGTTTTTAACTTTTGAAAACCAATAAAAATCGCCACTTACATTTTGCAATGGACGATAATAAACAAAAAACTTAGGAACTATTTTTTCTATTTCCTCAGGTGATAACAAAACCGATCTTTGAATCCTTAAAGCATAGTCTATACTATCGTTAATCTTTTTGTTTTTTTCTTTAAAAATTGCATTACTTCTCTTTTTAGCACGATAAGCAGTCCATAGCAAATATCCTATAATCAACAATAGAACCACAAGAGTTGAGGCTGTTAACGTAAGTTTCTTTTGCGTTGCAAGTTGAGTTGCTTGGACCTGAATAAAAGATTTCGCATTTTCTAAATCTCGCTCTGCCCGATTTAACAGTTTCTCACGCAGCATTATAACTTGCTTTTCCGCATCCGTTTTTGCTCTTTTTTTATCAAATTCCAAGAGTGAACGTTCCACATCTATACGCGATTCAAATTCTTTCAATCGATCTTCTGTTAAACTATCTGGCGAAAAGTTCAGTGCTCCAAGTTCAATAATACCTATAGGGAGATCTACCTTTTGAGGTTCCTCATCTAGGGAGATTGTAGTAGATTGTGGCCTCTTTTTACTCCGATTTCTGCGTTTAGAAGATTCTGAATCATCGGCAATATCACTTTTATCTTCAATTAAGACATTTTTATTTAAATGCACATTTTTTTCAACGGAACGAATCATTAAATCCGCTTGATTATTCCGGTCCTCTTCTTGAAAAATTTTAGTTTTATACTCATATTCGGCAGCAGTAAATTGAAATTGACTAGCGTACGAATCGAAATAAAGCTTTCCAAATGACTCCCCTTTATCTAATGGGTGGTCAGAATCAAAATTATTTAAGATTAATTCTACATTTTTTAAATACAAACCTGCTTCGTATAAATCATAAGGAACATTTTGGATATCGATAGAAAATGCCGAGGTACCATAGCCTTTTTTTCTGTATTTGACGAGGTATTGTTTTTCACCATCGAGATCAATTGTGATTTTAAATTCCCCACCTTTACCTGTTCTATCTGTATAAAGTGCACGATTTTTACTATCGTAGATACTTACCATTGCATCTGGCAAGCTTCCTTGTATTTGAATTTTTGCTCCTTTTTTGAAAATTGTTTTTGAATAATCGTTATTGTAGCCAAGCACTGTTCCTTCAATAACTAATTTTCTGGGTTCACGCTGACCATGCCCTAAAAAACATATGGACATCAAAAAGCATAAAACAATTCGTTGGAGCATAAATTAGTCTATCTTTCTTACTAAAATAAGGCTTTAAAGTTGAAATCCTAAAAATTGAATCAAGTTTAATAATTATTTCCTTCGAAGAAATAGTCCAACCGCCTCAATATGACTAGTATGTGGGAATTGA
The DNA here is from genome assembly GCF_001661595.2 of Crocinitomix algicola. Taxonomy (GTDB): domain Bacteria; phylum Bacteroidota; class Bacteroidia; order Flavobacteriales_D; family Crocinitomicaceae; genus Crocinitomix; species Crocinitomix algicola. The sequence goes on along the minus strand of NZ_LYPF02000001.1, from coordinate 75,173 downwards.
TCTACAAGTGATAGTTTTTTCAATTCATAACCAAAGTCGGACATTGTTTTAGCATCTCTTGCTTGCGTTGCTGGATTACAAGAAATATAAACAATTTGTTCAGCACCTAATTCCATTACTCTTTTTAATGTTTTCGGTGCGATACCTGCCCTAGGTGGATCAAGCATAATGGTATGTATTTTTCCTGCAAAATCAGGATATTCAAGTAAAAATTTCCCTACATCCGCAGCGTAAAAATCAAGATTTGAAATTCCATTCCGTTTCGCATTTCGTTTTGCATCTTCAATAGCTTCGGGAACGATATCGACCCCAATTACCTTCACACCTTTAATTTGACTGGCCATTATTTGACCGATAGTACCAGTACCACAAAACAAATCCATTAAAACCTCATTCTCTAAACTAAATTCTTGTTGAGCATATTCAATGGCCTTTAAATATAGTCTTTCAGCACTTTTCGGATTGGTTTGAAAAAAACTCTCCATGCTTATCTCAAACTGTAAGTCCAATAATTTTTCCAATACTATTGGAGTACCATAAAGAAGACCATTTTCACCATTCTCAATTTTTGCACGATCAGCAACATCATCATTTACAGTGTGCTGTAACCCAGCTAACCTATCTCCCAATAAATCAACCATAAAAGCCGTAAACGACTCTCTATTAAACTTATCTAATCCCTGAGAAGAGGTAACCAAGTTTATAAGCAGCTGATTTTGATTAAACGATTTTCGGACAACTAAATGTCTAAAGAATCCTATTTTCTTTGGTGGATGCCAGGCAGGCAATCCCGTTTTTTCAAGAAATATTCGTATATCTTTTAACTGATTCTCAAATTCTGCATCAAATAATCCGTCAGGTGCATCAAGATTTTCAACTTTCCACCATGTCCCTCTTGTTTTAAAGCCCAATGCAAATTGATCATCTAATTCTTCACCTGTCGCAAGGTCTTGGCGTATGGTAGAAAAAGAGTATTCCATTTTATTTCTATAATTGAAATCATTAGGAGAAGGAATATAAGCGTCGAACAAGGTTTCAATATCTTTAATTTCACCTATCCTTCTATATTGATCAATTGTAGACTCTTTCTTGTATTCATGTTGAAGGCTTATTGGCAACGAAATATATGGAGCTCCTGAAATAGGTTGATAAGGTAATTCTACCTCAAACTCTGAACGTTCTATAACCTCCAAAAGCTTACATTCCGCATATTTTTTTCGCTTTTTTGCTATACGAGCACGAACGGTTTGACCGGGAATTGTATTGTCAACAAACATGACATACTTCCCATTAGGGGTATCTATTTTTGAAATCCCTTTACCTCCGAAAGCATATTCAGATATTTTTAATTCTATTTCGTCTCCTCTTTTCATGCTATTTTTATAATTGGCCAAAGTTAATAAGTGACCTTGAAAACACCAAAAGCAATACGTCTATTATAAGTTATTTCTTAATTATTGGAATTTCTCCTCCTTTATAGCAGTTAAGCAACTGAAGTCCATATTCTTTTTAATCAACGGTTACAGTAAGAAAAAGCAGTATATTTGGCACCCTATCAAAAAAACATGAAAAATCTAATATTATTCGCACTATCAATCATTTTATTAGCTTGCTCCAATTTGAATGAGGAGGCTCACGATGAATATAACTGGCAAGAACATTATCAAAAATCAGAAATAATGATTGAGATGAGGGATGGTGTTAAATTACATACCACTATTTATTCGCCTACAGATACGACTAAAGTGTACCCTGTATTATTGAAACGAACACCATACAGTTCAAAACCGTATGGATTAGACACTTTACCCGCGCGTATACATCACAATCATAACATGGTAAAAGAAGGCTATATCTTTGTTATCCAAGATGTACGTGGTCGTTGGATGAGTGAAGGACAATTTGAAAACACAAAACCACCTTATTCGCTTTTTGATTCAACTAAAACAGATGAACTAACGGATTCTTGGGACACATTTGAATGGTTTGACAAACACTTAAAAAATTACAATGGCTCAGCAGGTGTATATGGGACTTCTTATCCAGGCTGGCATACATTAGTTGCAGCCAGATGCAATCATCCCTCTATAAAAGCGGTAATCGCGACTGCACCGGTAACAAATTTTTATTTTGAAGACTTTAATCGAAATGGTTTATTTGCCCTGAATTATTTACCTGTTGTTAGTTTGTTCGGTACTCCAAGACCTCACCCAACAGATACTGCTTGGTACCCCAATAAATCAGAACTTTACGGTTTAAGCGGCGATGAAAAACCGGATTACTACGAATTTTTTCGCGAACGACTTGCTTTATCGAATTTTAGTGATATCGTTGATTCTAACGATTTTTTTTGGCGAAATATAAAAGAGCATCAGACTTACGATGATTATCGTAAACTGCGAAATTGGGCCCAATACTACAATGATATTTCTGCAAACGTTATGGTTGTTGGTGGTTGGAACGATGAACAAAATTTATATGGTATTTTAAATTCATTTAAACATATTAAAGAAAACAGTCCAAAAGCTAATGCTCAATTAGTCCTTGGACCCTGGTCACACGGACACAGCACCCGCGGAGACAGCGCATACTATTTAGGTGACATTTTCTACGGGTATAATTTATCCAAGGATTATATGAGGGACATTGAACTTCCTTATTTCGAATACCATCTCAAAAACAAAGGCGAAAAACCTGCCACTAATGTAAAGTTATTCGATACCGGTAAAAAAGAATGGCGAGTATTCGATAAGTTTCCTGAGCCAATGGAATCTTCAACTTATTATTTGGCGAATGAGAAAAACTTAACGAAGAACAACAATATTCCTTCAAATAACGAATACTACAGTTATATTTCAGATCCTTTTAACCCTGTTCCTTTTACTTCTGAAGAAGACTTTCACATGATGGCTCCAAAATCATACGTTACGGAAGATCAACGATTTGCCAGTAAAAGACCAGATGTTCTCACATTTACAACTGATATTCTAGAAGAAGATTTAACAATTCTGGGCACCATAAAGGCTTATATAGACTTCTCTACAACACTTGAAGATGCCGATTTATTTGTAAAAATCATTGATGTCTACCCTATTAATAGACCTGTAGATTCAAAAGATTTAAAAGATGTTAAGATGACAGGTTATCAACAATTGGTAAGGTGTGGATACATAAGAGGCAGGTACCGGAATGGTTTCGAGGAAGGTGTTCCTTTTATTTCGAATGAAAAGGCTCGTGTTGCTCTTGAGCTTCTCGATATCTTTCATACTTTTAAAAAAGATCATAAAATCATGATTCAAATTCAAAGTTCGATGTTTCCTTTATTTGATTTAAACCCCCAGAATTATGTGGATGATATTTATGCTGCTAAAAAAAGTGACTTTTCAATAGCTACACATAAAATATATCGTTCGAGTAGAATAGAGTTCCCGATATTTAAAGACTGAATTGATCTTTAAATTTAATGGTTTGTCTTCTTGATATTTCAACTTTCGTTCCGCATGAAAGTTCAACCTGAAGTCCTCCATTAAACCAATTTTCTACACTAATAATGTGATTAATATTGATGATAAACTTGCGGTTAGCCCTAAAGAACAAATTTGGGTCAGTACGCTCTTCTAAGCTATTTAATGAACGTAGAATTAAGGGACGATTTTTTTGGAAATGAACTTTTACATAATTCCCTTCAGATTCGAAAAAACGAATTTCGTCCATTTTAATAAACCATACACGATCACCATCCTTTATTAGAACCGAATCACCCTTACGAAGCACTTCAGCGTTTTGCACACTTTTAGGCGTTTGATTTTCTTCCATCAATCTCCGATAAACTTCGTCCAATCTATCATTATCAATTGGTTTCATCAAATAATCATAAGCGTTTACCTCGAAAGCTTTCATAGCATATTCATCATAAGCCGTCACGAATACTGTTCTGGGTGGATTTTTTAGGCTCGACAATAAGTCTAAGCCATTTTCTCCCGGCATTTGAATGTCCATAAACACCAAATCGGGTAAATCTCTCTCAATTGCCGCTTTTGCTTCAATCGCATTTTTATACTCCCCAATTATCTCTAATTCGCTGTATATTGATAATAAACCTTTTAATTCTTCGCGTGCTAAACGCTCATCATCCACAATAATCGTTCTCATTTATACTTAATTTTAATTACAACTACAACCTTGTCGCCTACTTGTTCAATCTTAAAGTCGGCATTTTTCCCATATAGTAAAGCTAGTCTTTTCTTTGTATTGGCAATTCCAATCCCTTTCTCCCTAAAGTCACTCTCCAATTTACCAGTATTCTTAATTTCAATACATAAAATATCATTAATATGAGATGCACTAATCTGAATTAGTCCCCCTTCAATCGATTGAGAAATTCCATGTTTAATTCCGTTTTCAACAATAGTTTGAATCATTAATGGTGGTATTTCACATGACAAAGCATTATCATCAATATTAATTGTAGTCCGCAATCGTTCTTCAAAACGAACACTTTCTAAATCCAAATAAATTCGAACAAGTTCAAGTTCTTCTTTTAACGGAATAACACGTAACTTTCCTAGATTAATAGATTTTCTAAGGAGGTTTGACAGCTGAGTAATTGATGTTTTAGATTGTTCTGGATCTAATGCCACTAAAGCACGAATAGAATTTAAAGAATTAAAAAGAAAATGCGGATTTAATTGTGCTCTTAAATTCTTTAATTCAATTTCATTTTTTGATGCCTCCCATTTTAAATTAAGTATTTCTTGTTCTCTCGACTTTTCAACAATTGCAAAAACGTAATAAAATCCACACCAAAGAGAAAAAAGTATAATGGAGCGAGAGACACCAAAAAGAAAACTTGGCCAATTAAATTCAGTTCCTGTTTCTTCTCCAACTACAAAATCAATATTGATCAAAATTTCGAAAAGAAACTGTAAATATTCTAAGCTAAAAGCAGCTAAAACCGACAACCCAAGAGTAATAAAAACAAGTTTAGCTATTGGCTGTTTTAAAAGTGAACGCTTAATAATTATATAACGAATGCCATGTGATATTAGGATCGCAGCAATAATTGATAAACCTGCAAATAAATAAACATTGATTGTAGAGACAAAATTATTTGAAGCCAGTAGCAATAGAATGCTAAACATAAAATATGCAGTCCAACCCGCAACTTGTACCCCCCAATAAAAGAATCGTTTTTTCTCCATGAAATTAAAACTAAAGAAAATTTTAATGCATTTTTCTAAAAATACTTAAATGTTACTTCCTTAGCTTTAATGGTAATAAATTAATGATAAATGGGACTTAAGAGTTACACGTTAAATCTAAAGTGCATGATATCTCCGTCTTCCACAATATAAGTTTTACCTTCTACCCTCATTTTTCCAGCTTCTTTCACTGCAGCTTCTGATTTTAGACTAATAAAATCCTCATATTTCATAACTTCAGCACGAATAAAACCTTTCTCAAAATCAGTATGTATCACTCCAGCCGCTTGTGGAGCGGTAGCACCAACTGGTATTGTCCATGCTCTTACCTCTTTCACTCCTGCGGTAAAATAAGTTTGTAAATTAAGCAATTTATAAGCTGATCGAATTAAGCGATTGACACCTGCTTCTTCTAAACCTAATTCATCTAAAAACATTTGACGTTCTTCGAATGAATCAAATTCTGCTATATCAGATTCAATCTTTGTACCAATAATTAATACTTCAGCATCTTCTTCCGCTACAGCTGCTTTTACCTTTTCAACATAAGCATTTCCGTTCTTGACAGAACCTTCATCAACGTTACATAAGTACAGTACTGGCTTTATAGTAAGGAGTTGCATTTCATGAGATAATTTTTCTTCAATCTCATTTGTTACCTCCACTACTCTTGCTGATTTACCTGATTCGAGCGCATTTTTAATTCGCTCGCAAAATTCGTACTGTTTCACGACCTCTTTATCCCCAGATTTAACTGCTCTTTGCAAAGATTTCAATTTGTTATCAACAGTTTCTAAATCTTTCAGTTGTAATTCAAAATCAATTACCTCTTTATCTCTGATAGGGTCAACAGAGCCATCTACATGCACGATGTTATCATCATCAAAACATCTTAAAACATGAATAATTGCATCAGTTTCTCGAATATTTGCTAAAAACTTATTCCCTAAGCCTTCTCCTTTATGCGCACCTTTCACAAGCCCAGCAATATCTACAATTTCAATTACGGTCGGCACAACATTTTCAGGCTTTACAATGGCCTCCAACTCCGTTAAACGATTGTCTGGAACCGTGATCACGCCAACATTTGGTTCAATTGTACAAAAAGGAAAATTAGCTGATTGAGCCTTTGCGTTAGAAAGACAGTTAAATAAAGTTGACTTCCCAACATTTGGGAGACCTACAATTCCACATTTTAAAGCCATGAATAATTTTTAGGGGCAAAGATAATTCTTTCTTTTTATTCTGCTTTGATCTGTTTAAAAAAAGCGATGAGAAACAAAAAAGGGAGATGTTATAAGCATCTCCCTTTTTAAAAAATAATCGTATTGATTTACTTACCTCTTAGGACAGTAATATTTCCTTGGCCCTGATCAGTAGTGCCATTTGTATATGTTATGGCATAAGTATAAAAATAAGTCCCATCCTTCACGGGCTGTCCATTTGGTCGATCACCATTCCAACCCTCTTCAACACTGTTGAGTTCAACTACCGTATTACCCCATCTATCTACGATGACACAAGTAAACACGTCTACTCCGCTGGCACCTGGATTGAATGTAAATAAGTCATTAATTCCATCTCCGTCTGGTGAGAACACATTAAAAGGAATAAAACTTGGATTTGCAAAAACAGTAATTGTTTGACAAGCTGTATCTCGACATCCATTTTTGTTAATTGCCACTAAGCAAACATCGTATGTCGCTTCTCCAGTGTATAAGGTATCAAAAACATCATCAATATTATTGCTTTGAACCCAAGTGTCATCAAATCCAAAATTCCAGAAAAACGTTGTATCCGCTAATGGGTTTAATGGATTAGCAAAATATAATGATTGATTGGTAAAAGTTGCCGAAACAATTTCAGTTCCCTTTAAATCACCATTCAATTGATCTGAGGACACTGTAAATTTTGCTTCAGGATTCAATGAATCCAATTTAACCGTTTCTGTCATTACACAGCCAACAGCATCAATTACAGTAATTGTATAATCGCCAGGATTTCTTCCTCCCCACGTTGAGAATTCAGTTGTTTCACCAGTCGATTCCTCTAACCATAAATAATCGTAGTCGGGAACTCCACCCGTAGCAGCGGCATATACCTGTCCATTACCTGATTGATAACCATAAACCCTACAATACGCAGGATCTAAGTCCAGCTCTGCGAATTCAATTTTACTATTCTCAGTTATGGTGATTTCATACAAGTTATCACAGTATTCATCCTGAATAGTTACTAGATATGTTCCAGCTGGAAGACCATCTGCAATATTAGAAGTAGATGGAGGATTATCGATAACTCCTCCTAAATCCCAGTAATAGTTTACAGGACCTGTAGAGTTAAATACATCATCAACCACAATTGTTCCAGTACTATCACCAAAACAAAGTACATCTTTAATTGTAAATTCGGCATAAAGAGAATCAGGTTGTCCTACTATAACAAGAACTGAATCTTCACAACCATTTTCATCAGTTACATACCCCCAATATTCTCCAGCACCAATTGTATTTAACACATCACCTGTTTCATCCGGCATATCTTTCCAAGAAAAGTTATAGATACCTGTACCACCAGTAACTCCTAAATCTATTGAACCATCACTATACAAATAACAAGTAGGTTCATTCATCGAACTAACAAATACATCCAATTCTGCTGGTGTATTAATTTCAACAGGAATTGTTACTTCGCATCCATAATCATCAACAATCGTTACAAACCATGTTCCAGGCATCATATCATCTTGTGAAGTATTTGTTTCATCCCCTGGGTAATTTGTACCTGTAGGGTCTGTCCAAACAATTCCAACCACTTCACCGTCGTCAATTCCAAATTCATTTACTGGATTAGCCGATATCTCCGCTGAACCATTATTGAAACCAAAGCAAGTCACATCATTTTGCACTATAATGTCAACGTCAATAAAGTGACCAGCCGAAGTAATAGTAACTACAGAATCACTAATACAACCTTCACTATCAACTGCAATTATTGTTACTGCAGTACCAGCAATATCATCATAATCTGCTGTAGTTCCCGGTGTGACATCACCATTTAAGGACAATGTATATGGAGCACCTTGACCCGACCCATCAATTATTGAAACTTCAACATTTCCTTCTGAAGCGTCTGGACATGATACAGCTGGGGTAATCGTTATAGGATTAATAACAGGAGCAGAGAACACACCTTCAATAATTGCAGTACATCCTTCCTCATCTGTAATTAAGATTTCTAAATCTGAACCATTTTCAAGATTTTCAACCGTAGCCGTTCCACCGTTTGGAACTACTTCAGTTACAAGATCACCTTCACCTAGATTAACGATAGAATAATCACCACTACCACCTTCAATATTAAAATCCATTCCGTTAATGTAGTCGCCTCCACAATTTACCTGTAAAGTTGCTGTGATTGGGCATGCATAAGTAATAACAATGGCCTCACCAAGGGTATAACAGCCATTCCCATTTTTATCCCAAGTTACACTTCCATTATCATTTGAGCCTCCATCTCCTACACCATCATCACCAGCAACGGGTACAAAATAATAAGTTCCACAGCCCATTGCACCTACTTCGCTATCATCATCATGAACATCCATTAAATCTTCTGAAGGGATTATTAAACCTGTATAAGCAGGATCAGCTAAAGGATCATCCCCAGTTGGTGCCGCGTCATAAATCAACCACATTATTTGTGCCGTGTATATTCCATCACCAATTGGAGCTGGAATAGTATCATTTGGCAAGGTGTAATCATCATTCGAAATAATTTCAAAATCATCACCTGAACATAAATAAACTGGTTCATCTGAAGGAATTGCAGTACCATTTTTTTCTAGCGTAAAAGTTCCTGCATAAGAAGTACAAGGTGGTATATCTACAATATCACAATCAGTTTCAGCTTCACCACCAATTTTTCCTAGCGTTACGTCCTGCACTACTGCCGCATAATTCGTGATTAATAAAATATAAACTTCTCCTACTTCAGCTCCAGTAATCTCAGGAGTTTCATAAGCTACGCCAGAATAGCTGCAGTCCACAATAGGGGACTCTGGTCCTCCTAGGGTTCCACAATTTGATTGAGCATCTGCCAAGTCATCAAACGGTCCCCAAATAATAAAATCGATATCAGAATCCGCAAAAAGCTCCATTTCAAGATCTCCAGCCTCAGAAATCTCCAAATAATACCAACTTGGATTGGGTTGTGTAAATAAACATCCATAGTCATTACCCGGTTCTGAAACTGCCCCGACACCTGCTGTAAAACTCACACCAACATCAGTACATATGGGTTCCATCTCTGCACACGTAGGACCTTGGGCAAAGGTGTTCGCGCCAAAAATGGATGATAAGATTGCTATCCCTAATAATTTCTTCATCATCTACTTATTTATTTCTTTTTTTAATTCTTTAATTCTAGTCGATAGGATTAACTTATTTCGTTCGGCCTCTCTATACCACCCGTTATCTAATGCTTCTTTATTTCTTTTAGGATCTGCTTTTAAATGTGCTTCCTTCGCATTAATAGCTTTCAGTTGAGCCTCACACGCTTTGAGCTCGTCGGCAGGAGACTTCTGTTCAGCTCCTTTTTCAACTACTGGCTCACCACCTTTCACAACTTTAATTCGGTTTGTTTTTGTCTCTTTAGATGGTTCCGTTTGTCCAAACCCAATGGACACCGTACTTAATAGTATAAATCCTAAAATAATTTTTTTCATGTCTGATTCGTTTCTCTTATAACGTTTATTGCAGTCTAAATAGTTGCACCTCACATTACAAAATTGTGATTTTTTTTTCATTTCACTTCAATTTTGTTAACATTCTTCGAAACTGTGCATAACTTTCGTACGAATTTAGGGAATCATAAGCCATTCGGTTTTAAAATTCATTTATTTTTGTCCCACATATTTAATTTTGGTCAAAATGGAAGTAAATGAATTAAAAAATATTAGCTCTCAAGTTAGAAGAGATATTGTACGAATGGTTACAGCGGTACAATCGGGTCATCCTGGCGGTTCATTGGGATGTGCTGATTTTTTAACTGTGTTATACTTCCAGCAAATGAATATTTCTCCGGAATCTTTCACGATGGATGGTAAAAATGAAGATTTATTTTTTCTATCAAATGGACATATTTCACCTGTTCTTTACAGTGTTTTGGCGCACCGCGGCTATTTTGACAAATCAGAACTATCAACATTTAGAAAAATTGGATCTCGTCTCCAAGGACACCCAAGTCCTGCAAAAGGAATTCCTGGAGTTAGAATAGCGACTGGTTCGCTTGGCCAAGGATTATCTGTAGGAATTGGTGCTGCGCAGACAAAAAAATTGAACAATGATTCTTCAATTGTCTACACACTACATGGGGATGGGGAGTTACAAGAAGGGCAAATCTGGGAGGCGGCAATGTACGCCGCTGCCAATAAGGTTGACAACCTCATAGCAACAGTTGATTATAATCACAAACAAATTGACGGAGATTTGGATGATGTACTACCAATGGGAGACCTTTCTAAAAAATGGCAAGCTTTTGGATGGGAGGTTTTAGAAATGGACGGTCATCATATTCCAGAAGTGATTGAAACATTGCAAAAAGCAAAGGAACTCACTGGAAACGGTAAACCGATTGTAATTATTATGAAAACCGAAATGGGACAGGGAGTTGATTTTATGATGGGAACACATAAGTGGCACGGCTCTGCTCCGAGTGAAGAACAAGCTGAAAACGCATTATCACAACTGGAAGAAACTTTAGGAGACTATTAATTTTGATTCGAAACATTGTCATATTTATCTTTCTTAGTTTTGTTGGAATTTCCAGCAACGCGCAAGACTTAACTCGAATTTTATTCATTTTTGATGCTTCAAACTCCATGAATGGCAAATGGGAAGGGGCGACAAAAATAATTCGAGCTAGAGAAATATTAAACGAGGCAATCACTGAACTTGAAGGAGTACCTAATTTAGATATTGCACTTAGAGTCTATGGGCACCAGTCCCCTATTACACCAACATATCAAGACTGTAACGACACTAAACTAGAGGTCCCTTTTGGTCCGAATAATCACTCTAAAATAAAGAACTTCATCAATATGGTGGAGCCAAAGGGAACTACACCAATCGCAAGATCGTTAGAAGCGGCAGCAGAAGATTTTCCTGATAAAAATGCAAGAAACATTATCATTCTTATTACTGATGGTCAAGAAGCTTGTGATCAATTTCCCTGCGAAGTGGCAAGAAAATTAAAATCAAAAGGAATAAATGTAACTCCTTTTGTTGTTGGATTAGGAATCGATTTGAAATATTTAAATGATTTCGATTGCATCGGTCGATTCTATGAGGCCTCTACACTTGAGTCTTTTAGAAAAGTAATGAAATCCGTTATTAGTGATGCATTACTAAACACAACCGTTCAAATTAACTTAAATGATACCTACAAAAAGCCGAGTGAAACAAACGTAACCGTATTTTTGTACGAAGCAGGAACAAATAATTTAAAGTATACTTTTATGCATACCTTAAACTTTAAGGGGAATCCTGATACATTAACTGTGATTGAACCAACAATGAAATATGACATGTTAGTCAACACTTTACCAAAAGTTGAGGTTAAGAATATTACTATCCAACGAAACACACATAATATAATTCCCGCTTATTGTCCGCAAGGTAAATTAGTGACCCGTATTAAAGGACCAACAAAGAAAACAGAAGTAAAAGTGCGAGTTAGTCAAGCAGGTAAATCAATTACTTTAAACGTTCAAGAAGTTAATGAAGTTCAAAATTATATCGTAGGCAATTACGACTTAGAAATTTTGACTTTGCCTAGGATTTACCACAAAGACGTTGCGGTTAACCAAAGTGCGCATACGTATATTGAAATACCGGGTTCTGGGTATTTAAAATACAAAACTTATAATCCGATAGTTGGTCAAATATTTAAAGTTGATGGTTCTGATAAAGATGAGTGGGTTTGTGATTTAGACCCCGAAAAATTAACCGATTATTTTTATTTACAGCCAGGAAGTTACAAATTTGTATATCGACCAAAATCTGCGGTTTCCACGGATTACACAAGTGTTAAAGAATTTAGAATACTTTCTGGAGAGAACACGATAGTTAACTTATAAGAATTGATTTAGAATCATATAAAGCGAAACAATTAGGACATGAAAAAATTTGAAATTCAAAACCATAAAGATACCCGATCAGGATTCGGTGCAGGATTAAGTGAATTAGGGAAAACGAATGAAAATGTTGTAGCATTATGTGCCGATCTTACTGGCTCCTTAAAAATGAATGATTTTCAGGATGCTCATCCCGAACGTTTTTTTCAAGTTGGTATTGCGGAAGCGAATATGATAGGGATGGCTGCTGGTTTAACCATTGGTGGCAAAATTCCTTTTACTGGAACATTTGCAAACTTTTCAACTGGTCGAGTTTATGATCAAATAAGACAATCTGTTGCCTATTCGAATAAAAATGTGAAAATCTGTGCCTCTCACGCCGGCCTTACTTTAGGAGAAGATGGAGCTACGCATCAGATTCTTGAGGATATAGGGTTGATGAAAATGCTCCCTAATATGACTGTGATTTCACCCTGTGATTATAATGAAACCAAAGCAGCTACTATTGCTATCGCAGAATATGAAGGCCCTGTATATTTGCGGTTCGGACGTCCCAAAGTTCCAAATTTCACAGATCCAAACAAGAAATTTGAAATAGGAAAAGCAGACATTCTAAGTGAAGGTAAAGATGTAACAATAATTGCAACTGGTCATATGGTTTGGAAAGCTATCGAAGCTTCAGAAATTTTATTAGAAAAAGGAATCAACCCCGAAATAATAAATATTCATACGATTAAACCTTTGGATGAAAAGGCAGTCTTAGAATCTATAAATAAAACAAAGTGTGTTGTCACTGCAGAGGAACATATGATGAATGGAGGGTTAGGTGACTCTATTGCTCAACTTTTAGCAAAAAAAATACCTACACCATTAGAAATGGTTGCAGTAGATGACAGCTTTGGTGAAAGTGGTAAAGGTGAAGAACTTCTCACAAAGTACAACATCAACACCGCTGACATTGTTCGAGCAGCTGAAAAGGTTATTTCGAGAAAATAACTTAATAATTTGCTGTTTGAGGTTGAACTAATATAAAGATGAGAAAACCGAAAACAGATAACGAATTAATTCTACTTTTCAAGGAGGATCAAACCTTGGGTTTTCATGAAATTGTAAAAAAATTCCAAGAACGCGTTTATTGGCAGATTCGACGCTATACCAAGAATCATCAAGATGCTGAAGATGTAATGCAAAATGTATTCCTCAAAGTTTGGAAAGGCTTGCCTAAATTTAGAGAGGATTCAACATTGTATACTTGGATTTTTAGAATTACATTCAATGAAACCCATACTTTTCTGAGTAAAGCTTCAAGACATCAAACCGTTGATCTAGATCCACCTTTATTTGAAAATAACATTCAAATAGCAGGGAAATCATTTGAACCTGAAGAAATTGAAGAAATTCTAAAACGTGCACTTGAACAGCTTCCTGAAAAACAATTGCTCGTTTTTAACCTCCGTTACTTTGATGAATTAAAATTTTCAGAGATATCAGAATTAACCGGTACGAGTGAAGGAGCCTTAAAAGCTTCTTACCATTTGGCTGCAAAAAAAATTGAGGACTACATAAAAACAATTTAAACCTATTTTAAAAAGACTAGTCTAAACTTAAAATGAATGATCAAAATAACATATTGAACCAATTAAAACACACAGGAAAACCTGCTGTTCCAGCTGATTTTTTTGAAAATTTTCAATATAACATTTTAGAGAAAATCGAAGGAAATGAGCCTCCTTTTCTAAAAGACTTACACAAATCTAAATTACCCGAAATTCCTTCGAATTACTTTAATTCTGCTCTTGCATCCAAACCTAAGAATAACTTTTTATTGGATGAAATGGTTAAAACAGAAAAGCCCTATTTACCTGAAAATTATTTTGATCATAACGCAAACCAGCTCCTAACTAAAGTTCAAAACAAAAAAAACACAAAAACTCCGATTATTCGTCTAAAATGGATAATCGCTGCAAGTTCAATAGCTGCTGCCTTTCTAATTATTTTTAATATGGTAAGCATTGAAGGGCTTGAACCGAACGAAGAAGTAGTTAAACAAGGAACCATTGAAACAACCGAAGATTCTTCAGAACTTTTATTAACTTACATGGACGAATATGATTTAGTGGAATTTCTTCTCGATGAAAATACTGAAGAGTCCATAACGTTAGATGAAGTTGTTGAATATTATGATTATTCCACAACCGATTTAACCGACATTTATCTTGATTATTAAATTATAAGCTATGCACACTAAATACATAATTTTATTTGCTTTTACGCTTTTGACAATAAATTTATTTGGACAACCTGACAAAAATAAACGGGAAGAAATGCGCGAAAAAATACACGCGGAAAAGATTGCTTTTATTGCCACAGAAATAAATTTAACAGCGGATGAGGCCCAGCGATTTTGGCCAATTTACAATGCGTACGAAGAAGAAATTCACAACCTTAGAATGGAGCGAAGAAAATACCATCGTGAATTAAAATCTTTAGAGGGTAATTCGGGGGATCAAGGGTATAATATATTTGAAGCTATTTTTGCTACAGAAAAAAAAGAGTCCGATGTACGTCAAAAATACTTAAAATTATTCGCCGATGAACTTGGAAAAACCAAAGCAGCTAAAGTGTTTATTGCTGAGGAAAATTTTAAGCGTGAGTTGATGAAAAAATTCAAAAATGATCGAGGTCACCATCCTCCTCCAGGAGAATAATTTCTTAATTTTGAGGTTTTAATTTGAACTATGACCTCACAAAAACGAATTGACACATTTCTAAAGCATCAAGGACAAACCAATCAATCACCATATTTAATTGATGTAGCCAAGGCTGAAGGTATTTATATCTGGGACAAAAACGGCAAGTCTTATATGGATATGATTGCCGGTGTAGCTGTTAATAATATTGGTCATCGTCATCCTAAAGTTGTTGAAGCAATAAAAAACCAAGTCGACTCGCATTTACATGTTATGGTTTATGGCGAATTTTTACAAGATTCCCAAATAGCACTAGCCGACAACTTAAAAAGTATTCTTCCTGAGGAGCTAGACTGTTCTTATATTGTCAATTCGGGAACTGAAGCGAATGAGGCAGCCATTAAACTCGCAAAGCGATATACCAACCGTAATGAAATTATAGCTTTCAAAAAATCGTATCATGGTAGCACCCACGGCTCAATGAGTATTTCTGGAAATGAAGTTAAAAAAGCCTCTTTTAGACCACTTTTACCGAGTATTAAACATATTGAATTCAACCAACTTGAAGATTTAAAATATATTACTGAAAAAACTGCAGGAGTTATTGTTGAACCCATTCAGGGAGACGCTGGTGTAAGAATTCCATCTTTGGATTACATGCTTGCATTGCGGGAAAAATGCAGCGCCGTTGGTGCTCAATTAATTTTCGATGAAGTTCAAACTGGTATTGGACGAACAGGAACTTTTTTTGCATTTGAAAGATTTAAAGTAATACCAGATATCTTAACCCTGGGAAAAGCTTTAGGCGGTGGAATGCCTATTGGCGCCTTTATATCGAGCTATGAAAAGATGCATGAATTGACACATAATCCGATGCTTAGCCATATTACCACTTTTGGAGGTCATCCTGTTGTTTGCGCTGCAGCAAATGCTTGCATTGAAGTATTGAAAGAAGAGAATTGGATAGCCGAAGTTGAATCCAAAGGAGCTTATTTGGAACAACTACTTATCGATCATCCAAAAGTCAAGGCAATACGCAGGGCAGGTCTAATGTTTGCAATTGATTTAAACAACTTTGATGAAGTCAAAAGTGTAGTAGACGATTGTTTAGATCAAGGATTAATTGGGTTCTGGTTCCTTTCATGTCCGGGAAGTTTTAGACTCTCCCCCCCTATTTCCATTACTATGGACGAAGTAAAAAAGGCTGGAGACATAATACTCTCAGCCTTTGATAAAATTTAGTATTTTTTATCTTCCTTGTTGCTGTTCGAAAATTTCAAACCTTGAAGGAACCATTTTTCTTGGCCAGTAATTGTCATAAATTTCACAATCTGCTGTTTCCAAGAATGGATCTAATATGACAGAGAGTACTTCTTTTTTAAAGAAAAATACTTTTGAAATATTCTTGTCGTTTTTTCTCCAAATTTCTGCAGGTATTCTAATCAATTCGTTAGTTCCATCTGTGAATACAAATTGCAGTATAATCGGCATTACAAGTCCTCCTTTATTCTCAAAATCTAGCTGATAAAATTGATACCCTTTTTCCAACAATTCTCTATCACTTTCGGAGAGCTCAGCTAAAAACTTTTGGTAGACTTCTTTGTCAGCTTCTGTTACAGCGAAAGGGTCACCTGTATTATATTGATCATCGAGCTCTGGTTGCCTTTCATTTACCGTTTCTTTAATTTCTTCTTTATTTCGAATTGAAGAAATACCTTTAGGGTTGATCTCATTAGCCTTTTTTAAGAATTCCTTTTCCTTTTCCGGATTTAAGGTATTTAATTGAAACCATTTTACATTTTCAATAGCAATATCAACATGATCATTAGTATAAAACCATCCTCTCCAAAACCAATCTAAGTCAACGCCACTTGCATCCTCCATCGTTCTAAAAAAGTCAGCTGGTGTTGGGTGCTTAAACTTCCAACGCTGCGCATAAACTTTAAAGGCGTAATCAAATAATTCTCGACCTAAGACCGTTTCTCTTAAAATATTGAGCGCTGTTGCAGGTTTTCCGTAGGCATTATTTCCAAATTGATGAATAGACTCTGAGTTGGTCATAATTGGGGATATATTGGATTTATCACCTTTCATATAATCAACAATTAAATGAGCTGGTCCTCGTCGAGAAGGATAATCACGTTGCCATTCTTGCTCTGTTAAAAATTGAAGAAAAGTATTTAAACCTTCATCCATCCATGTCCATTGACGTTCATCGGAATTAATTATCATGGGGAAATAATTATGTCCAACTTCATGGATTATTACTGAGTGCATACCATATTTAGTTCTTGCACTGTAGGTACCATCAGGATTTGGTCTCCCACCATTAAAACAAATCATTGGATATTCCATACCAATAGATTTTGCATGCACTGAAATAGCCACTGGGTAAGGATAATCAAATGTATGTTTAGAATAAGTTTTAAGCGTTTGAGCGACCACCCGTGTTGAATATTTTTCCCATAAAGGGTTACCTTCTTTTGGATAATAAGACATTGCCATAACCGTTTTCGTTTCTAATTCAACGGCTTGCGCATCCCAGATAAATTTTCTTGACGATGCAAAAGCAAAATCTCTCACATTTTTAGCAGTAAAGTGCCAAGTCTTATTCGCCTTACTTCTCGATTTTTCGGCATTTTCAGCTTCTTCTTGATTGATGATAAAAACTGGTTGGTCTGAATCTTTAGCTTGATCGAGTCGTTTTAATTGCTCTTTAGATAAGATACTTTTCGCATTCATCAAAACACCAGTTGAAGCTACAACATGATCTGCTGGAACAGTTATTTTCACATCGTAATCTCCAAAAGGAAGAGCAAACTCACCTGCTCCTAAAAACTGTTTGTTTTGCCACCCCTCAACATCATTGTATACGCACATCCTTGGAAAAAACTGCGCTATTGTGTATAAGTAATTCTCATCTTCTTCGAAATATTCATAGCCTGATCGTCCGCCAATTTCCATGCGATTATTGATATTATACCACCAATTTATTTTGAACTTATAAGAATCTCCATTCATTAGTGCTTTATCTAAATCAATGCGCATCATTGTACCCACAATTGTGTACGGAATTTTGTTTCCTCCTGCATCGGTGACTTTTTCAATATTAAATCCACCCTCAAATTCAGTTGCATTAAACGTTCTTGTTAAAGCCCATGGTGAGGAGAGCGATTCGATCGTGCTTGTTCTGGTCAACTGACTAGCAGAACCAGGTTTTCTTACATTTTGGTCTAATTGGAGCCATAAGTAGGTTAAAGGGTCTGGAGAGTTATTGGTATAGGTAATCAGTTCTTCACCTGTTAATTTTTGATTTTGATCATCCAAAATCAAATTCATTTGATAATCTGCTTTTTGCTGATAATATTGTGGTCCTGGAGCACCAGCAGCATTTCTAAAAACATTTGGCGTAGCCAACTCTTCTTTTAACTGTTTGAATTTATTGTTGTTTTGATTTTCCTGTAATTGACCTTTTACCGAAAAAAAAGTAAAAGAAACCAACAATAATAATAGGGGTAAAAACGGATACTTATTCCTCATCGAATGTAATTTTTTCATGGACTTTGTCAGCTACTAATGTAATGGTTTTCGTTAATTCTTTGTAGCGATAATGCACAATATTTTGCTGTTGTGGAAAGTGATAGAGCAAAACGGTGTTTTTAATTTCGACTAATTTCGGATCTGCAATGTTTGTGAAAGTAAAGTAGATATAGAGATCTTGTTCTAAAGTAATTTCTTTCCCAAAATAATTCGGTGCTGCAGCTATTCCTTTCGACTTTAATTTAAAGTTTTCATACAAATAGTATTGAATGTAACGACCTATTTCCGATGAATCATTGACTTCTTCCAGTACAATTTTTTTATTAAATTTCTCAGAAAGTATTTTTTCAAAATCATGCGCAGTAAGTTTAATGCTTCCTTCAATTCGGTCTTTACTTTCATTGTAAACTAAGTCTGTAATAGAAACATAAAATTTATGCGACCATGCTGAGTTTACGAATAAAAGAAATGTAAAAAAACTCAAAATTCTAATCATTATCAGTTCGTTTTTAAAGATTTTTCCGGTATAATTCTAATGTAATGAAACTTTTTATATGCTAATATTGGTAAAGACCCATCATATTCAGGCCCTTGTTTTATGACCCGTTCATCGACAAAAATAATTCGATTAGGATCAATCAATCTCCGCGACATTTCATTTTTCAAACGAATTATACTTTCACTTAACCTTTGATAAGCCAAATCTTCGTTACTCTTCTTTTTTTCAACGGGTATTTTTGAGATACTAGATTCGATACGAAGCTCAATATAACCGTCACTCAAGACAGATTGAGCGATATAATTGGCAAATCGCTGGAATCCCCACGCCCCAACATCAATACCGGTAAAGTAAAAATCAAAATTAACCATATAAGGTTTTGCCGTTTTTAATTCTGGATTAAGGCTTTGATTTACAAGTGGTATTAGAGCGATGTAATTATTGTTATCGTTGAACTTTTTTCTTTGTACAGCATGTCTTGGACCCCGCAAATTTGGTTTTATAACATATTCAATACTGTCCCCTGTCTCTCTAAAAAATTTTTCTTGCAATTCCCGTTTAACCAATTCAGCATTTGATTTTGACAATACTATATTATTCGCAACAGCATCAAATTCGACTGAGGATTCAATAAGAATTTTTATTGTATTACCAAGTTTCTGGTTCCTTATCAAGTTATCCCAAAAATGAATGAAATCCTCCGAATTATAATCTATTTTGTCCCCTTTATAAAAAGTTTGAGCATAAGTTGGTAACAAAGGAGGTGTTATTTTATCTTCTTTAATTTCAAATTTTAATCTCTCGTCTTTCTCCACATCTTTTTCATCCCATAATACAAATCGGTATTTATCTTCTGGATGCACTCCAAGAGAATCAAAACTGACTGAAACCACTTTTTTACCCGCACCTGTTGATGTTTTGATTTCCTTTGCAATTGATTTCTCAAGGTCTTTTGCCAGTTTTTGTTTTAACTTTTCACTTTTTTTCCAAGGAGTCAGAATCATTCCTTTTAATGAGAGTTCGCCGTCTAAGAACAATTTACCTTCTATTTGTTCAAAGTTTACCTCTTTCAATACCTCTTCTACTTCTGGCAAAGCGAATCTTTGGTAATCCAGTAACATTTTAGTTTCTCGCTCTTTTTCATTAGATGCAATTTCAATTTCAGAGAGAGCGCCATTTGACAAGTCAAAATTTGCCGAATGTACCCTAAAAGAAGCTTGCGCCCATGGTGGAATTGAATTCGATTGAATAAAAATTGGCTCTTCAAAAAAAATGTGTTTTTCCGAAAACCCGCGTCTTTTAAACTCTCTTTTCAATTTATCTTCAACGTATAATATTAAGTTTTCCAGTCGTTCTATTTGACGATGAGACCTTACCATCACCTCTACACCTACGGTTGCAAATTGATAAAAATCGACTTCATAGGTTAAGTCATTGACAAAATCTTGGATAAAATTAAAATCTAAATACGAGGTATCAAAAGCTGTGACGGGATAAAAATATATAGGTGCAACTTTATAATTAATTAATTCTTGATCAACTTTTTGAACATTAAAGTTTTCCGCAACTACATTTCCCATTATCTTCAGATAAAGTTTATTGCGTTCATCGTTTCCAGTGAGTGTAGTTATTTCAATGCTTTTCACAAAAAGTCCAAGACGACCAGAAGGATCATAACTCACCTCCAGTTCAATCGTTGATTGAGGTGGAATAATCGTATCATTTGTAAGTACTGCTGTACATCCGCAAGAGGTTTCGATATTCAAAATTCTTATCGTATCAGTCCGATAAGGGTTTTGTAAATCAAACTTAGCTTTCACGAGTCCACTATGTTCAAAAATATCACCTAAATCTTTTAAGGGTTTTGCTACACGTATTTGACTCATGACATTGCTAGTCATGAACAAGAATAAGATAAACGAGCAACAATACCTTACCATAATTTTAACCTTGAGATAGCCATTGCATTAAAAAAGTACACATGATAGCTCCAAAAGTTCCAACAGCATATCCTAAAACAGCAAGTAAAACCCCTACAGGCGCTAGTGAAGGACTAAAGGCGCTTGCCACAATAGGAGCCGATGCAGCTCCACCTACATTTGCCTGACTTCCAACTGCAACAAAAAAGAAAGGAGCACGAATGAGTTTTGCAACGATGAATAAAAATAAGGCGTGAATAGAAATCCAAATTAATCCAATCAGGAGTAAGTATTTAAACACGCCCCAATTCGCAATAAGTTCCATAATGTCCATCTTCATTCCTATTGTTGCCACTAAAACATACAGGAACAAGCTTCCAAATTTTGAAGCACCGACACCTTCAAATTTTCTAAACTTTGTAAATGAAAGAATTACTCCAAAAATTGTTGAAAAAACAACAAGCCAAAAGAATCCGCTTCCAAATGAAACCATTAAATCGGCAGCCGTATTATCCATGGCATTTAACCCTTTTTTAATCCAAGGTGCAATATATCCTGATAAAAAGTGAGCTAAACCAACTAGAAAAAACGTTATTCCCATCATGTTCACTAAATCATTAAAAGAAGTCACTTTTGATACACTTGCTTGAAAATCTTCCATTTTCTTTTTCAAAGCCTCAATAGCTGAATCATCCGCTTTAAAAAATCGATTCAATTTATCATTCATTCCCGTTCCGAATAATAATACGGACATAAATACATTTGCAATAAAAACATCAACTACAATCATGGCTGAAAATAATTGATCAGGGGCTTCGTAAATCTCTTTCATAGCTGTTTGATTCGCTCCTCCACCAATCCAAGAACCTGCAACGGTTGATAATCCTCTCCAAATATCTCCTTCTAAAACTTCAGGAGAAATTAATGAGACACACCATAAAGCTACTGGTCCCCCAACAACAATCCCTAATGTCGCTGCAAAAAACATTATAATTGCTTTTGATCCCAACCTTTTAATTGCTGGAATATCAATACTTAAACAAAGTAAAATTAAACTCGCAGGCAATAAATAACGTGAAGCGATATAATATAAATTCGATTCTTCTGAAGATATAAGTCCAACTGAATTTAATATGGCAGGAATAAAATAACAAAGAAGTAGAGCAGGAACTATACGATAAAATTTCTTTAAGTAAGATCGATTGCTGCTCGATGTCCTAAACACAAAATAAAGGACAATCATTAACAGTCCAAAAACAACGGCGTCATTTTTTATAAAGGGCGGTCGCGCTTTAATTTTTAAGTTCTTTGCGATTTCCACTTTCTCAGCCCCATTAAGACCGTTGGCTACTGATAAAACGTGATCACCTCTTTTTAATTCAGCAATCACCAACGTGTCATTGGCAAGATAATTAGTTTTCTGACCATCAAAAAACACATTTAAATTGGATAATGAATCGTGAAAATACACTTTTAAATTTGGTGTTTCAGAAGCATAATACAATCCTTCTAAATCTGAAAAGTTCACCAATGTATACAAACTATCGATATCTGAGTCGAGAACTCCTCTTACCTCATTATTCTTAGCCGTTAGATTTTGAGCAGCAAAGATTATTGCCGCGAAAAAAATTAATCGTTTTATCATATTAATATGGTCCTATTATGCAAGCCAGAATGGCTATTGAAAAATTTGTTTCTCCGGAAATTGTAAAAAGTAAATCATTACTAAAAGTTGAACTTCCCATAAAGACTTGGTTATTGTCAAAAGTCAAAACACATTCAGAAGAAAAAGTAGAGTTCCCTCGATAAACCTTTTGCCCTTCAATTGTGTACACAACATCTCCAGAAAAATTTGTGTCACCTTTGTAAACTTTATTTTGACGTATTGTATAAAGACAATTGAAAGGATTAGTTCCTCTACCGAGATAAACTTTATTATTTGATATTGTATAACGAATAATTGGGGAAAAACGATTATCGCCGTGATAAACGGTCCCCTTATCATCAATTGTGTATACGATGTCTGTATCAAACCTCCCATCACCCCGATAAAATCGAATTTGGCTAAACCCGATGGTTGCATATACAATTGTCATTATAAGAAGTAATTTTCTCATGAGCCAAATGTAGCAAAAATTAGACCATGCTTTTTGAATAGTTTTTCACAATTCAAGAAGATTATCCTTAAATTCGCAGCAAAAATTAATTCACATGGAAAAGATTATATCGGGCATTCAACAAATGGGTATTGGTGTTCCAGACGTTCAAGAAATTTGGAAATGGTATCGTGAAATGTTTGGAATTGACATACGACTTTTTGAAGATGCGGCAGAAGCTCCTTTAATGACTCGATACACCGGTGACACCGTTCAGAGTAGAACGGCAACTTTAGCTTTAAGTATGGAAAGTGGTGGAGGGTTTGAAATATGGCAATACACCAGTCGCCCGACGGAAAGAGCCGATTTTGCAATTCAACTTGGTGATTTAGGTTTGTATGCCTGTAAAATTAAATCAAAAGATGTAAAGGCGAGTTATGCTTTTCACCAAGCGAAAGGGGTAACTATTTTAGGTGAACTTAGCCAAACGCCTTCTGGTGAATGGAATTATTTTTTAGAAGATCCTAACGGTAATATATTCAACATTGTTGAAGGGAAAGGTTGGTTCAAAGACACAAAACATCCTGCAAAAACTGGAGCAGTAGCAGGAACAATAATTGGCGTAAGCGACATGGAAGCTTCATTAAAATTATACAGAGACGTTTTAGAATACGAAACTGTGGAGTACGATGAAACTGGAACATTTGATTGTTTTAAGGGACTGCTTTCAGGTGATCAAAAATTTAGAAGAGTATTACTCTCGCATAAATCCGAAAGACAAGGTCCATTTTCAAAATTGCTGGGACCTACAAAAATAGAATTAGTTCAAGCCTTAGATCGTCAACCAAAAAAGATTTTCCAAGATCGTTTTTGGGGAGATTGGGGATTCATCCATTTATGTTTCGATGTTCAGGGAATGGATGCCTTAAAAGCGGAATGTGAATCTGCAGGATTCCCTTTTACTGTGGATAGCGGTGAGACTTTTGACATGGGAGAAGCGGGAGGTCGCTTTTCGTATATTGAGGATCCTGATGGAACTTGGATTGAATTTGTAGAAACTCATAAAGTGCCTGTTATAAAAAGTTTAGGCTGGTACATCAACCTTAAAAAACGAGATCCTAAAAAACGACTTCCTAATTGGATGCTCAAGGCAATGGGTATGAATCGTGTTAAATAGGCCATTGAAATTTCAACGCAAAAGGGTGAAACTAACTTTAGTTTCACCCTTTTTATTTACAGCGAATTTGTTTTTGCTTTTAAATAATGATCTAAAATTGTGATAGCCGTCATTGCATCTACGATTGGTACTGCACGTGGAACCACACATGGATCATGTCTCCCCTCCCCTTTATATTCCACATTCTCACCTTTAACATTTACCGAATTTTGCGATTTAATAATTGTTGCAACCGGTTTAAAAGCTACATTAAAATAAATGGGCTCACCATTTGAAATTCCGCCCTGTATACCACCAGAATGATTCGTCTTAGTTCGAATTACCCCTTCATTGTTAAAAAACGCATCATTATGTTCGCTACCTCGCATTTTGATTGCTTCAAAACCACTGCCAATTTCAAATCCTTTAACAGCCATAATTGAAAACATTGCTTTAGCTAAATCCGCATTTAAACGATCAAAAACAGGCTCACCAATTCCAACTGGGGTATTCAGCACAACCGTTGTTATTTTCCCTCCAATCGAGTCTCCATCTTTTCTGACGGACTTAATGAGCTCCATCATTTTTTCTGCACTTTCATCGTCTGGGCAACGAACCGCATTCTGATCAATAAGCTCAAAGTCAACTGAATCAATACCTTTATCCATTTCAATATCTCCTACTTGAGAGACATAGCTATAGATTGAAACACCCAAAGACTTAAGTATTTGTTTGGCTATGGCCCCTGCAACTACACGAGCCGCAGTTTCTCTAGCACTACTTCTTCCACCACCTCTCTTATCACGAATACCAAACTTTTTTTCATAAGTAAAGTCTGCGTGTGACGGTCGATACAATTCTCCCAAACGAGAATAATCTTTACTTTTTTGGTTGGTATTTTTTAGGATAAACCCAATCGGTGTACCTAATGTTACTCCATCTAATATACCCGAATAAAACTCAACTTGATCGCTTTCTTTCCGTTGAGTGGTTAAATCTGATTGACCAGGTTTTCTTCGGTCTAATTCTTGTTGGATTTGCTCGAGGTCAATCTTAAAATTCGCAGGACATCCATCAATAATACCTCCGATAGCCTTTCCATGCGACTCTCCAAAGCTCGTCAACTTAAAAATTGTTCCAAAGGAATTCCCTGCCATTAGCTTGGTTTACACGTTAAGCCCCTATCGTCAGTTTACATGATTCTAAGATTACTCTTACCTCGTCAAGCGTTGGAGCCTCAGCGTACGTTCTTAGTACAGGTTCTGTGCCTGAAGGGCGAATCATCAACCAGCGATTATCATCAAAAATATATTTAAATCCATCCAAATCTTCAACCGCTTGAACTTGATATTTACCAAAAAGGTTGAAGCTCTTTTTTTTACATTGATCAATGATCTTACTTTTTAATTCATCACTGATATGCAAATCATTTCTTTCGAATGCGAAAAATCCAACGATTTCATAAACTTCTTCAATCAGCTCTTCTAGTGATTTTCCAGTTGTTGCCATAAACTCCCATACAGTTAACCCCATCCAAATACCATCTCTTTCAGGAATATGTGTTTTTAAGGCAATGCCTCCCGATTCCTCTCCGCCTAAAAGAACATCTTCATTTTCATCAGCCATAATTCCTGAAATGTATTTGAATCCGATAGGCACTTCAACATGCTCAAGTCCATAATGAGCACAAAGTTGTTTAATTCGTGGTGTGCTGCTAAATCCGGTAACTACTTTACCCGTTAAGCCTTTGTATTTAACGAGGTAATGTATCGTTAATAAGATGATATGATGTGAATCTACAAATTCACCCTTACTGTTGTACAATCCAATTCTATCAGCATCACCATCTGTTGCCAAACCACAATGAAGGTGGTCATTTGATTTCATTAACTGAGCAAACTCTTGCAAGTTTTTATCGATAGGTTCTGGCGCTTGCCCCATGAATGATGGATTATGTTCACAATGCAAAAACGTCATATCCGGCATCAATCTTTTCAAAACATTCTGACCAGCTCCATACATAGCGTCATATGCTAAACCAAAATCAGCCTTTTTTATGGCTTCGATATCGAAAACTTGATTAATCTGATCGATATAAATTTGTTCAAAATCCCGATATTGAATCATCCCCTCTTTTTCTGCCTTTTGGACTGAAATGATATTTAAATTAATTTCATTTACATTAGGAATAATTGATTCTATTTCGCTCACCTCTGCCGGAGATAGCGGACCACCAAAATGTCCTTTTAATTTGTATCCATTATATTCAGGCGGATTATGACTAGCGGTTATCACAACACCTAGAGAAGCTTTTAATTGACGTGTTGCTAAGGAAATCATTGGAGTAGAAACGAATCCTTTTTTAGTCGTAAACACTTTAATTCCCTTGTGAACGAATATTTTTATAGCAGTTTCCACAAATAATGGACCTGCAAATCGGCAATCATGACCAATAACCACAGATGGATTATCAAAATTTTGATTCAACCAATCAGCGGTAGCTTGAGTCACTCTAGCAACATTATCCACTGTATATTCTTTAGCGATGATGGCACGCCATCCGTCAGTTCCGAATTTAATTTTTGTCATTTTTCTGTTTGAGTATTTAAACAAATATACAAATCTGTTAAAGATTGAATTATTTGTAATTTAAAAAGAATGTTAAAGTTTAGTAACGAAATCAAGCGTATTTACCCCATCTGCAAAATCGTCAAGGGTTGGTTGTTGAGCTTTTCCAAAAGGTACATAATTTTTTCCAACAACAGCTTGGATTTTATTCCTATATTCAAAAATATAATTTTCTACTTCATCTTTGGATGAATAACGAGCAATATGTAACATCCCTAACGGACTATTTAGTTTTTTATCTTCTTTAAACAAAATAAAACCATTATCCAATAGGTGTTCTAAATTGAGCAGGTACACAGCCTTGTTATAATCATAGTTATTGGCGTACTTATTATGATTTGCAATATCACCAAACTTAAAAAAAGCTTCGAATATACGGTTAACATCAAAATCTTCAGGCACCCACACTTGGGAAACGTTGCGACATCCCAATCCATAAAATGTAAAGACATCTTCACCAAGCGCTTCTAAATCCTCTTTGGATTCATCCCCTTCAATAACCGCTATTGAGGTTCTATTTTTACGTATGATATGAGGGTATTTTCCAAAATAAGTTTCAAAGTAATTGGCTGAATTATCACTTCCTGTAGCGATAACCGCATCAAAACTTTCTAATTTATGTTCTTTCACATCTATCCATTCATCAATTTTCGGCTGAAATAATCGCATTATAGCAACCAAAGCAGGGAATAAGTGCCGATCATCAGAGGACAATTTTACTTGAGCTTTATGACCAGCCATGAACACAGAAAGAAAATCATGAAAACCTACCAAAGGAATGTTACCTGCCATGATTATGGCAACTGTTTTGGGTTGTTTTGGAGGAGTCGGGTATTCCTTTATCCATGCTAGTAGATCTTTTTCATTCAACCAACTTGAAATTCCTTTAAACGCCGTTCTTACAGCAGCAGGTGTAAACCATCCATTGTATATTTTAACGCGATTTACTAACTCAACTAGTTGTTCATACTCTTCTTTATTCACACCTAATTCGAACCCCTTCCATGGCCTTTCTAGACCGATATCATTCATGATTCGACCGAGTTTTGTTAATACATTAATTCTTTCCTCTAATTTCATATTTAGGCAAATGCGCTAGTTTATATAGTTTCGACGTTATTGTTAAGATTAAAAATCAAAAAATATTCTTATTAATATAATCGAATTGCTAAACCTAACCAGTATATTTGCAAAGTTAACGAATGTAAACAATAAACAATGGCAATTATTATTACAGATGAATGTATAAATTGTGGGGCTTGTGAACCAGAATGTCCAAACAATGCAATTTATGAAGGTGGCGCTGAATGGAGATATTCTGACGGAACTTCATTAACTGGAATGGTAAAACTACCTACGGGAGAAGATGCTGATGCGGATAGTGATAATGAACCGGTGGATATGGATGTCTATTATATTGTACCTTCCAAATGTACTGAATGTGTTGGGTTTCACGAAGAGCCACAATGTGCAGCAGTTTGTCCTGTAGATTGTTGTGTTGACGATGAGGACATTAGAGAAACGGAAGAGGAACTTTTAGCGAAGAAAGATTTCATGCATTTAGATTAAAATCCTTTTTTTAGGAATTATTTGGGGTAGGCTTTTCAATTCATGATAAAGGCCTATTTTGTTTTTTTTAGTATTTTCGTTGAATGGCAAGTAATGAAACCCGTAAGAAGATTGAAGTTTGCTTCAGTCCATATCTTTTTCCTTTATACAAAGATGATTTTGAAATTATTGTTGTGATTGATGTATTAAGAGCAACTTCAGCTATTTGTGCTGCTTTTCATAATGGTGTTGAAGGATTAATACCTGTATCAACAATTGAAGAAGCCAAAGCATATCAAGAAAAAGGATACTTAGTCGGAGCAGAACGTCAAGGAAAGATTGTTGATGGATTTGACTTTGGAAATTCCCCTTACTCTTATTTAAATCCGGATTTAAAGGGAAAAACGGTAGTTTTGAGTACTACAAATGGTACAAAATCAATTCATATTGCTAAGGATGCCGGTCAGGTTGTTATAGGATCTTTATCAAATTTAGATGTCTTAAATAATTGGCTCAGTAAACAAAACAAAAATGTACTTTGTCTTTGCTCAGGTTGGCAAAACAAATTCAATCTAGAAGACACAATTTGCGCTGGAGCAATTACTGATTTTTTGGTAAACACTGGTAATTTTAGATCGGAAGAAGATTCGTCAATCGCGGCTAAATACTTGTTTTTAAGCGCAAAGGATAATATTTTGGGTTATCTTAAAGCCTCATCACACCGAAGAAGACTAAAGAATTTGAATTTAAACGAGGATATAAAATACTGTCTAACGCCTAACCAAGCCCCTGTTATTCCAGTTTTAAATGGTGATTGCCTTGAACTAGTAAAAGAGGATGTTTTAATCGATTAGGTTTAATTTTCTTCTACCTTTTTTCCGATATACGAAACTTCATATCCACCTCCAGCTACACTTGTATGCTCGAGAAAATAAATCA
This sequence comes from Crocinitomix algicola, assembly GCF_001661595.2. Classification (GTDB taxonomy): domain Bacteria; phylum Bacteroidota; class Bacteroidia; order Flavobacteriales_D; family Crocinitomicaceae; genus Crocinitomix; species Crocinitomix algicola. The sequence continues at coordinate 45,822 of NZ_LYPF02000001.1, read as the reverse complement.
GATCATTTTCAAATTTAACAGATTGATATTTCGTGTCGCTACCTTTACGATATTCTTGTCCAGGTTCAATTTCATCAATTGGCACCACAAGGTCCAATACTTGAATTCTCTTCTTGTTTTTTTCAACTTGAATTTCATGATCAGTTGTATTCTCATAAACATGGGGTTCACCTTCTTCCCAGGTATGAATTGATTTGACACAATTGTATGTACCTGTATACAACTTAAATTCCTTTCGATTACAGGAAGTCAAAACAATACAGAATAAACTTAAGTAAGTGACAATTTTCATGGTTGAATTAATAAATGCAACAACCATTAGTAGGCTTCAAAAATTATGCCTAAAAACAATTAGTATTCTCTCGGTACAACACAACGTATTTGAACAACTTCTCCAATTCCACATGTGCTAGCTCCAGCTGTGCTTTTATACGAAATCCATACCAAATCACCATCTTCAAAAGTTTGAAATTCATTTAGATTCGCCCCTTCTAAAAATGTACCATCACCAATTTTAAAAACGATTCCACAAGAATCTGAATCTGAAAGGTCCATTACAGTTGCCTCTTCTGAACGAGCACATCCATTGTTCTTTTTACATGCTGAAAACAAAATTGTAGTAAAAGCTAAAAATCCGAATAAGTATTTCAATTTCATGGTGTCAAATATTTGGGTTAAATATACAAAAAACACAAATAAATCTTCATTTTCACAAAATTAAACCGACCTGGTCGACATTAATTAAATTGGTGATTAGAAGTTATTCTAACCCATTGCCCTTTTGTTCTCGCAGAAATTGATTTATCATACATTGCTTCGACATAAACTCCAGGTAAATAAAAACGTCCCAAATAACTTGCATTTAATTGTACACGAAAGGTTTTTCGACCGTGTGCTTTTAAATCAAAATAAGTATATAAACGATCATCTCTTATATCTTGATATGTAAAATACGACGATTTGTTCCGATTATATTCATCCATTCGATTATTGTGAATTTCCCATCCGGAAGGAACGATGTGTGTTAACGCAAGTTCTTTCAAATCCCCCTTCAAACCAGAATTGTCTACAGTTATTTCGGCGATAAAATCTTGTCCTTGTTCAATATTTTCAACATTAATTCTATTTTGATTCATGTCCCAATAATTCACCGTTAAACTTAAATGACTTTGCGCTGCTACTTCATTCCCTCCTAGTGGAGTTCCTTTCGTCACTAAACGAACATAAAGAATACCTGAACTAGTATTTTCAATTTTAACGTTTTTCCCTTTTGCACCCAAGTCTAAACTGATGAGTGACTTCGAAGATTTTCTTTGTCCTGCTTGACCGTTCATCACATAATTGAACTGCAACAGATCATCTGCTTCATTTCCTCCTAAAAATTGACTAACCGCCATTAACGAATAAGCCGTGGTTTGTGTGCTCATCCATTGATCTTTATTCAACTCATCCGCAATTCTTTTCGCAACACTTGCTGCGTCTTCTCTCATATTCATTAAAACTAAAGTTTCTAAAATCATGGCTTCATCTCTAACATTTGAACCAAAAGAATAGGATAACTCTCGATATTCAGGAACATTAACACGAACACCTTGTACAAGTTTCAAGGCCGCCTCTTTTTGTCCCGCCAATCTGTATGCGGCTGCCAATCGCCATTTTGCAGGCAACGAAAGATCTTCGCGTTCTCTCAAGCGATTCATCAAACCTAGATCTGCTTTACCTGCCAGCGCTAATGTGTAAAGTCTATATGCCTGTATATTATCGGCATATCGAGCTCCAGCAGTATTGGAATTGGCTTTATTCCATGCTTTTGCTTGTCTTTTTTGGAAATCAATCCATTTATTTTTCATGGATGTTGGAACGTTGTAACCTTTTCGTTCAGCTTCCAATAAAAAGTGACCAGCATAATTAGATCCCCACTCATTATCATAGGTATTTCCAGGCCAATAGGCAAATCCACCATTGGTAGTTTGAAACAATCTAATTCGCTCAATGCCTGCATTTACATTTTGTTGAATAGCATCTTTTTTCGCTTTAGTCAATTCAAGTAAATCTGACAGATACAATTGTGGAAAAACACCAGATGTAGTTTGTTCAACACAACCATGGGGATACGTAATTAAGTAATCCAATCTTCGACTTAAATCCAATGGCGGAAAGTTTGAAACCTCTATAAAAGCACTATTCGTTCCTTCTATCCCGAAATAATCAACATCACTTGCAAATACTTCACCACTATTTAACACTTTTTCTGCCACAACTGTTTGAGGAGCATTAGGCGTACGAACATCAATTTCAAAATCATACGTCGCTTTTTGATTACCGCTAGTAGCTATAATACTTACTTTGCCAACACCCGTCTTTTTTGCTACTTTCAATTTAAAATTCACGATTTTATCCCCTATTTTATCAAATCTTAATGATTTTTTTGCGCCATCAATCAATTCGAAGTACCCATTTGTTTTAACTTGAACAGAAACATTTTTAACTTGCTCTTCCATAGCAAAAACGTTCACAGGTAACGTAACATTTTCGTCCGGTCCAACAACGCGGGGCAGCGTGCCCAGCACCATTAAAGGGTTTCTAACAGGCACCGTCTTCTCTTCACTTCCATAGCGATCATTTTGACCAGCGACTACCATTACACGAACTGAACCAACATAATTTGGAATATCGATAGTATGTTCATTTGTTCCTCCCTTGTATTCAAATGGTCCGATAAATGAAACCATCGGTTTAAAACGATTCGCCTGAGCAGCTTTTTTTCCATTCCCACTCTCATCCCCTCCGATTGCGAGTAATTTATCCAATTCATCAGCATAAGTTCCAAGAACGTAATCATACATATCCCATGTTTTAACACCAAGGGCTTCTCGCGCATTAAAATAGTTCCAAGGATTTGGCGTTTTAAAATTCGTTAAGTCTAATAAACCTTCATCAACTATAGCAAGTGTATAGGTCATTGGTTTTTTATCCTTTTCCCCAACTTTAATTTTAACTTTTGATTCTGGTCGTAAAACATCAGGCATTGAGATGGTTGGGTTTAAATGAGAATCAGGATCTTCAACTAATATGGGAACAACTCCATACATACGAATTGGGAGGTCATTTGTCATAGAAGCATATGGTTGAACAAGACTGACATGCACAAACACATTAGGATCCATGTCTACGGTAGTTTTAAAACTTATTGATGTCTCTCCTTTTTCGGTTTCTACCCAAAATTTATCAATTATTTTTGTTCCGCTTTCCAAGCTAATTAAAGCACGCCCCTTATCTGGAGTTGGAATGGAAAGTTTAACATCTTCACCAACAGAATACTTCTCTTTATCGGTAGAAAAAGTTAACATCGTGGCGTTTTCTGAATTTTTTCTATTCGATCTCGCATAATAAGGCCAATCCACATAAACGATTTGTCCTGTAACATGACCAGAAGTTTTATTCTCTACCAAAATAAGATACCTACCCCATTCAGGCTGATCAACTCTAAACTTGTATTGTGCCTTACCTGATCTGGTTCTCAAATTTTCGCGATCTAAAGGCACTGTTCCGGAGCGAGCGATAAAACTCGCCAAATCGTTGTCGTACGAATCCCACCACCATCTCCAAGCAAGTTTATAAGTTGTTACAGTTACATTACTTTCAACAAGTTTCCCTCTTTCATTAACAGTGACGATATCCACCAAATGATTTTGATCTGTTACCAGTGCTCCGCCATATAAATCTCCTTCTGGCACACGAATGCCCACATATTCATCATACGGCGAAAAATTAACTGATGTTCGATCTATACTAAAATCCCCTCCTTTTTCAAAAACTTTGGTGGTAAAAAAGGCTTTTAACATTCCTGGAGAATTAGCTTCTAATCTAATTCCGTGATCAAAAGTTGTTTTACCTGCATCATCTAATTTTCCCTCAAAAATTGTTTTATCTTCTGCTGAAAATTCTTTGAGAGGATCGTCAAAAACGAAATTATGGTATTTTTTAAACGCTGTTTTTGTAGCAGATAAATGAACGTCAACTTTTGTTTTTAGGTCTCCAGCAACGGCCCCATGCAACCATTTTGATTCAAGATTAACACTTCTATTGGTATTATTATCAATCAAATCACTTTCAAAGCTTAAATCGATTTTTAAACGATTAGGCTTAACCGCTTCCACTTTAATATTCTTATAAAAGGTTCGATTTCCGACTTTTACGCGAGCTCCATAATTACCTGTAATATCTTCTGAATTAGTATTAGTTCTAAAATCGTAAACTCCATTTATAGCGTGAGTAGAAAACTGTTCGTCTACAACAATTCCTTTGGGATTGATTAATTCAAATTTAACAGGATGACTTTTGGGCAAAAGACCTGATTTATCTTGTAACATAAATGATACATAAACACTATCCCCTGGTCTCCAAACCCCTCTTTCTGTATAGATAAATCCTTTAACACCGTGTTGTATTGTAGCTCCTGAAACATCAAATTTACTCAAAGATAAACTCTCCCCATCTTTAAGTTTTAAGTAGCCTTTTTGCCCATTTTTTTCAGCGATTAAAACAAAAGGCTTTCTATCAATTTTTAGGGCCAACATCCCCTCTTCGTCGGTAGTAGATTCTCCTAAAAATTGTCGTTGATAATCATAAAAACTTACTTTCGCTCCAGCTATTGGATGCGTAGAATTTAAATCTGAAACAACAACATGCATTGTTTTATCGGCACCAGCTTTTGCAATTATTCCTAAATCTGAGATTAAAATATTTCTTGCAAATTTTTTATTTCGATAATAAGAATCTTTGCAAGGATCATTTCGCTCGCGATAATTATAATCGTAGTCATAATCGTCATAATAATAATAGTGATCGCCCCAATCGTCTTCATTCCATGGTTCGTTTTGTGAAACAAAACTAAATGGTGTCATGGTTTGTTCTTGGGTGTTTTCGTCGTGACAGTTGTACAATGAATAATCTTTACGAGCCGTTAATTCAACACGATAAATTGCTCCTAAATCAAGGTTTACAAATTTAGATAAATCAATAGAGAAATGGTTCCAGTACCTTAAATCCAAATCACCTTCAGGGTTCAATTCAATCCGTTCTTTAAATACTTCTTTGGCTACTCGTCTTAATTGGTATGTACCATCATAATTGTTGACTTGCAAAAACTGAATTACATTGTCTTCATAGATTTTTGTGATAGTCAGGTCTACGTCAGTAAGGTTAACTGCTTTAAAAGGGAAATGGGCACTCCCCGATTTTGGTACGATATTACCATCTCCTACCAATTCTATGTCCGGTGAAATATCTTCAAAATAAAAATTTCTTGATATTGAATTGTCAATTCTCTTCCCATTAGAATTCTTTAAGTCACCAGAGATTTTCAATTTCACATCTCCTACTACTCTGTTTTCTGGATATAAGATAACCACTTGTTCATCGGCGACTATTTTGACATCTTCGTTATCCAAATAAACTAATCCTTCCAGTTGTTGTTCACTGTTTAAAGGATCCGAAAAGTGGATTTTAATCGCTTGCTGAGGCGATTGAATAACTTCATAATCTAAAACTACGAATTCATCAAGTGCTGGAATTTGAATCTTTTTTTTACCCTCGGCTGGAATTCCAATTTTATCACCATCCCATTGAAAAACGAGATTTGAACGTTGATTATTTCGCACAATATTCTCTACCGTAAAACCATAAGATTGTTTACTCTTTCGGTTCAATTTTACTTTCAAATCGCGACCATTTTGGTTAGCAATTATGAGGTTTTTAATTTGGGTGGAATCAATATTTCCAGTAAAGCTAACGTGGCCAATTAATTTCTGCTTCGAATAATTCCACTCATCATACGATTGAAAACGATCAATTTCTACTTTTAAGCTCGGTTTTAAAGTTCTAAAATTAAATTCAAAGACTTCTAGTTCCTCCGACACTTCAATTATATCAGTGAGGCTTAAACTCACTTTGTAACGCGTTCCAGGCGCTAGAAATTCAGATGGAACAAACGCAATCGTACTATTATCAACCCATTCAACTTCTCCATCAACATAAGGATCTAAATCAAAAATATCATTTAAATTTTTGGCTCGAATTGATTCATCAATTTCTTGATTAAATTGAACTTTAACTTGTGCATCGGTTGCTATAGTTCCACCAGTAAAAGAAGAAATGTATGCCGCAAACTCGGGGTTTACTTTAACAAATTCTCCTTGTTCTGTTTGTTTTGCACCTGAACAAGCATATAGAAATACTCCAATTAAAGCAGGTAAAATTAAATTTTTCATGACGATAGGTTATTGTTCTACACGAATGTACAACGAAAAACCTAACTACAGTTTAACTCTATTTAAAGAAATAAAGATGTTTATTATTTGTAGGGAAATTAAAATTATTTGATTTAACCTTGATAAGTCTCTATTCCATCTTCAGTAACCACATATGTTTTACGTTCGCCTGCTATTCTTGAAAAAATAACTTCAAAATTAATATTTGTATCGACTTGCATATTAAGAGACGCGAAGTTTTCATATATTTTTGAGGCTAAATTACTCCCGCATTTTGGGCAATGAAACTCAACCAATTCTCCTTTTTGGAAATCAGTATCTGGAATATGTTTATAGGTATAATTTCCAAAAGCAACTGAAAGATAAATACGACCATTATCACCATGGTTACGCTTGGTGACAAGTTCAATTTCATCCCCTTCATTTAGGATTTGTTTACAGTGCGGGCAAGTAAAGTTATACTTCTTTAAATCCATGTAGTTAAAATTTGGAATTAAAAAGATAGTACAAAATCCTTTACAGACAAATAATATGATTGATTAAATTGTTGCGAACATTGTTACAATTTATATAACGATTTCACTCTCACGAATTTTACTCATGTACTTTCCTCCAGGGTAGCGATCGTTATAATCAAAATTTAGCCAAATTAATCCTTTCGTATCTTCATAATAAAAAATTGATTTGCCTCTAGCTTCTTCTACAAAAAATACATTTTTAATTAAGTAGACAACAAATTCAAGATCTTTATCATCCCCTATTTTCACTTCGGGATACATGTGACCAACCGTTCTTCCATTTTGTTCCACTTCAGTTCTTACAAGTCGAACCTCTCCTCCAATTGCTTTTATGGCTGCAGCAATCATAATAGAGTAATCATCACAATCCCCTTTAAAAAAGCCATCATCTTTTAGTTGCCCTATAGACTCTGAAGCTTTCGCGTAATAATCTCCATCAATCGGGTCATAGACATATTTCCAATTTGTATATATCTCTTTAAACACACTAAAAAACTGGACCCACTTTCTATTTTGGGACAAGTGAGCATCCTCCTCAAAGTGCTTTATTGCCGCACTTGTTGCATAATTTCTGACAATTGGATTTGTAAAGTCGATCGATTCTCGCAATTGTTTTTCTTTTCTGAAAAATGTTCCTTGCTTATCAAATTTTTGTTGAAGCGAATTATCCGATAAATCATACAATAGTTGAGCATAATCATGATATAGATTTTGTAATGTATACGTTCCAGAGAAATTTGTTATGGTCACTAAAACTAAGCCTCCTATTAAAAGAAAATAGACAATTATCCTTAACTTTTTAAGCAAAAAATAGAACACAAAAAAAAGGACTAAAAATAGCACGATATGATCCAACCTTATACTACCTATTTCTATTGAAGGAAAGTATTTATAAAGCAAAATAAATATTGGCATCGTAATTATTGCTGATACGATTCCCAATAATATCACCGAACCACCCTTATTTTTAATTCCAGTTTCTGATTTCACAACTCAAAAATAAACAATGTTATTAAGAAGTTTATGATTTTAACAAAGATTGTACAAGACCTCTTGGCTCACCAAATATTCCAAACATTTTGGAAAAAAAAATATGATTAAAACCTTATATTTGGCAATCTAAAAAAGAAAAACAGGATTTTATGAAAAATATTACCGTTATTGGAGCAGGAACAATGGGAAATGGGATTGCACATGTGTTTGCACAAAACAATTACCAAGTTACTTTAGTTGACATATCACAAGAAGCTCTAGACAAGGCAATCGCTAAAATCAGTAAAAATTTAGATAGAATGGTTGCTAAAGAAAAGATAACCACTGCTGATAAAGATGCCACATTAAATAATATTAAAACGGTAACCGACTTAAAAACGGGAGTTTCTAATGCGGAATTGGTTGTTGAGGCTGCCACTGAAAATGTTGATTTAAAACTTAAAATCTTCAAGGATATTGATGACAACACAAATGACGCATGTATTTTAGCCACCAATACATCTTCAATATCAATCACACAAATTGCTGCAGTAACGAATAAACCTGAAAACGTAATTGGAATGCACTTTATGAATCCAGTGCCTATTATGAAATTGGTTGAAATAATTCGAGGCTATTCAACTTCTGATGCTGTAACAGAAACAATCATGGAAGTTTCTAAATCACTTTCTAAAGTTCCTGTAGAAGTTAATGATTATCCTGGTTTTGTCGCAAATAGGATTTTAATGCCTATGATTAATGAAGCAATCATAACGTTAAATGAAGGCGTAGCTGGTGTTGAAGAAATTGATACTGTTATGAAATTAGGAATGGCTCACCCAATGGGACCGTTACAACTTGCTGATTTTATAGGATTAGATGTTTGTCTTGCGATTCTACGTGTGCTTCACGAAGGTTTAGGTAATGATAAATATGCTCCATGCCCTTTATTAGTAAATATGGTAACCGCTGGAAAGCTAGGAGTTAAATCTGGAGAAGGATTTTACAGCTGGACACATGGAACGAAAGATTTAATTGTCGCTGACAATTTTAAAAAATAATCAAATTTTAAAATCCGCTGAACGTACGTTTTAGCGGATTTTTACGTCTTTTTATTAACTACGAATTTCATTGCGTTATCTTTCTCTTTTTTAGAAAATATCAAAATAAAATAACGATTGGCTCATTTGTTGGCCTGATTTGTGTTTTTGGTTATATAATTCATGGAATTAATCTTGAAAAAAAAGCGATTAAAAAGTCTGTAAAAAAAATGATTCTCAATGGCATGGAGGATGAAGAGCTTACTCATTTTGAATTTACAGATGACGAGCTGAAAGAATTGTATTGGGAACATTCAGAAGAATTTGAATTTAACGGAATAATGTATGATGTTGTACGACGTTCATATAGACAAGGCAAATGGGAACTAATTTGCTGGAAAGATGTTAAAGAATCGGCTGAAAACCAAGCCTTGGATAAGCTAATTAGTAATTTACTTTATGGAGCTAGTAAAAAGAATCAAAAGAAACAACTCGACCGACTTTCACTATCGTTATTTATCCCGAAATCAAATGTCGCAATCATTCCACCAAAAATAATTAGCAAAAAGCAGAGCTATTTTTATGTTCCAATTCACTACCAATACAAAAACTCACCTCCCACCCCTCCGCCTCAATTTATTTAATCAATAAATTCGATTGAATTCGAAAAAAATTACTGTTCATAAAAGGACAGTCCACAATTATTGTTAAATAAAATATATACATGAAAAAAATATTTTTTTTTATGGTGTTAATCGTGTGCAACAACGTAAACGCACAAGTGATTACACTTATTGATAAAAACACGGGGGATCCAATACAGGATGCTTCAATAATAAGTAATACCCCAAGTTTGATAACTATGACCAATTCTTTGGGTCAAGTAGACATTTCTGAATTTGAAAATCTTGATTACATTCAATTGTTGAAAATTGGTTACAAGCGTCAAGTCAAATCGTACCAAGATTTAATTAGTAATGATCGTATAATACAACTGGAACCATTCGCGTTTTCAGGTGATGCTGTAATTGTATCAGCTAGCAAGTGGGCTCAAAATGTAGATGATATCCCAGCAAGAATTGTAGGGATTTCACCTCGTGAAATTGCCTTGCAAAACCCACAAACAGCAGCAGATTTACTAGGCAGTTCAGGAGAAGTATTCATTCAAAAGAGTCAACTTGGTGGTGGTAGCCCAATGATTAGAGGGTTTGCTACAAACCGACTACTCTACACTATTGACGGAGTTCGAATGAACAATGCGATATTTAGAGGTGGAAACATACAAAACGTAATTTCTTTAGACGCTTTTTCGATGGAGGCAACTGAAATTCTATTCGGACCGGGATCGGTTATATACGGAAGTGATGCGATAGGTGCTGTTATGAGTTTTAGAACAAGAACACCTGAACTATCCTATACAGACAAGCCACTAATTAATGGAAGTGCGGTAAGCCGATATGCCAGTTCAAGCAATGAAAAAACAGTACATTTTGATGTGAATGTTGGTTGGAAAAAGTGGGCTATGGTAACCAGTTTTACCTCAAGTGAATTTGGCGATTTGCGAATGGGTTCTCATGGACCTGATGAATATTTGAGACCGTTTTATGTTCAACGGCAGGATAGTATGGATGTGATTGTAGAAAACGAAGATCCTTTGATCCAAAATCCAACTGGTTATAGCCAAATTAATCTTATGCAAAAGGTAAGATTTAAACCGAATAAGAATTGGAATTTCGAATATGGCTTCCATTTATCAGAAAGTTCAAGTTATTCACGATACGATCGGCACATTCGTTACAAAGATGGTCTACCAAGATATGGAGAATGGAGTTATGGTCCTCAAAAATGGATGATGAATAATTTAAATATTACTCATTCTCATGGTAATAAAATTTACGATCAAATGTCGATTAGACTTGCACAACAAAGTTTTGAAGAAAGTAGAATCAGTCGTGATTTTAATAAAAATGACCGTGAAACCCGAATCGAAAATGTAATAGCCTATAGTGGAAATATTGATTTTATAAAGTCTTTAGGAAAGAGAAATACCTTAAAGTACGGTGGAGAATTTGTTTTAAACGAAGTTGATTCACGCGGAATTAACGAAGATATTTCTACTGGTGAACAAAGTGCTGGACCATCTCGATATCCACAAGCAGATTGGATGTCTACAGGCATATACATTACGAATGAGTTCAAAGCAAATGAAAAGCTAATTTTAACTGCAGGTATAAGGTACAGTCAGTTTCAAATAAACGCTGATTTTGATACAAGCTTTTATGATTTCCCTTTTACCTCGGCTTCACTAAATAATGGAGCTTTAACAGGAAGTATAGGAACTGTCTATCATCCAACCAAAAACTGGTCTATTTCAGCAAATTTTTCAACAGCATATCGGGCGCCAAATGTTGATGATATTGGAAAAGTTTTTGATTCTGAACCTGGTGCAGTAGTAGTACCCAACCCCAATTTAGAAGCAGAATATGCTTATAATGGCGAATTAAGTATCACAAAAATTTTCGGCAACACGTTAAAATTGGATATCACAGGTTTTTATACACTTTTGGACAATGCCTTGGTACGAAGGGATTATCAGCTTAACGGCGCCGACAGTATCAATTATGATGGTGAAATGAGTAAAGTCCAAGCCATTCAAAACGCCGCTGTTGCTACAGTTTATGGCCTTCAAGCAGGGTTTGAGTTAAAATTAGGAGGAGGATTCTCAATAAACTCACGTTTTAACTATCAATTGGGTGAAGAAGAGTTAGATGATGGAAGCATAAGTCCATCTCGACATGCAGCACCTTGGTTTGGTATTAGTCGTCTAAAATATCAAAAGAATCATTTATCGATTGAATTCAACAGTCAATACAGCGGAGAAAAGGCGTTTGAAGATATGTCAATCGAAGAAATATCTAAAGATTATATGTATGCAATTGATGATAATGGGAATCCCTATTCACCGGCATGGTATACGATTAATTTAAAAGCAATGTATCGCTTCACAGATCACCTAAGTGTGAGTGGCGGAATTGAAAACATTACAGATCAACGGTACCGGCCATACAGTTCAGGGATTGTATCATCCGGAAGAAATGTAATACTTTCACTCAAAGCAATTTTTTAAGAGAAGAAAAAATCATTCGCATAAGAGACTGCTAGACATAGCGGTCTCTTTTTTTATGGAATCCTTACTCCCATAACACAAATATCATCTATCTGAGCATGATCACTTTTCCATTCTGTAAAGCTATTTTTTACTTCATCGTATTGATCATCAATTGGCAGATTATGAATTTCCTTAAATAAACTATACATTCTATTGTAGGTGAATTTTTTGTAACGACTACCTCCGAATTGGTCAGGGAACCCGTCTGATGAAAGATAAAGCATGTCTCCTGACTTGATTTCTATTTCGGTATGCGTATAGCTATTTTCAATTTTATATTCTGCAGAAATACTTGTTTTATCCCCCTTTAAAACTATTAATTCATCATCTTGAATCAGGTAAAGAGAGCTATTTGCACCTGCAAAATCAAGCATATTGGTTTTTAAATCAATTGACACCAACCCGAGATCCATACCATCATACAACTCCGTTTGTTGATCTTCATTTTGACCGAAAGCAGTCGATAGCGCCACTTGAAGGAAATTAAGTATATGTGCAGGTAAAGTTAATCCTTTTTCATTCAAAGCCTGATCCAATAAATTCCGACCGATAATACTCATCATTGCACCTGGGACGCCATGTCCAGTACAATCTACTACTGCAAAAAATATTTTATTTTGTGTACGATCGATCCAATAAAAATCACCACTTACAATATCCTTTGGCCTGAAGAAGACAAATGAATCAGGTAATAATTGTTCCATAAAATGACGTGACGGAAGTATACCTCGTTGCAGCCTTTGCGCGTAATTGATACTGGCAGTGATGTCTTCATTTTTTTCCTTTAATGCTAAGGTTCTCTCTTCAACCTTACGCTCTAGCGTGTCATAGAGTGCAGCATTGTCAATAACAGTTCCAATATAAGAAGCTAATGTTTTCAAAATGTCTAAATGATAATCTTGATATGCATTCTTCTGATAGCTTTGAATCGTAAGAACTCCAATTAATTTTTGTTCTACAATCATTGGATAATAAAGCAAAGAACTCATTTTAACTCCATGTAAAGGAATAAATTCTTTGACATAATTTTTATACTCTACTTCATTATCGTTAATAAAAATTTCTTTTCGATTATTGACACACCAAACATTATAATCATTTTCATTTGTTAAATCAATAAATTTAGGGGCTAAACGATTACCCTTTTCTGCAGTGAGATGTGCGTGGATCTTTTGTACCTTTTGATCATAAATTCTAATTCCAAATAAATCAACTCGCATTAATTGTCCCACCTTTTCATACAGTTCTTCGAAAATTTCATTTAAGTTGAGGGTGGAAGAAATAAATTGTCCAATTTCACTCAATAACCGCGTATTGCTATAATTAATCTCTAACTCTTCTTTTTGTATCCTTACTTCTTGTGTTCTTTCGGATATCTTTTCTTCCATCGTTTCGTATAACGTGGCATTTTCTAGGGCAATAGCTACAAATGTCGCTAAACTTTTTACCAAACTTTTTTGAAATTTATCGTATGCGTTTTCGTTAAAACTTTGAACAGTTAAAACTCCAATGGTACGATTCTGAATAATAAGCGGTAAATAGATTACAGAAACAGTATCCCCTCCCGCGACAGCGTTCGTATCAACCTCTCCCTCAACATATTCCCCTATCTCAACCTCAAAATTTGATATATATATTTCTTTACTTTTTTTGTAACATATCACTGAAAGTTTTGAATCATCTTTTAAGTCAAATTTTAAATCTTTTAACGGTTCTCCTTTCTCAATAATTTGTAAAAAGTTAAGGCTACTATAATCCTCATTAGGAATGGCAATACCAAATACACTGGCATCCATTATTTTATTTATATTCTCATAGAGTTGATGAATGATATCCTCAATGGATAAAGTGGATGTAATTTGCATCCCTATCTCACTCAACAAGTTAGCGTTATCATAGGTTTTCTTTAGGGCATTTTCAGCATTTTTTTGCTCCGTTATTTCTCGAGTTACTATACTCAATCCTGTAGCTTGCTCTTTATGATTAACAATAAGTTTTGCACGTTGTCCTACCCATATTTTTTCCCCATTCTTCTTAACTACCTCAAATTCCAAATGAGATGTGGACTTATTGGTACGTACTTGATATGCATAAAATTTTTCAACTCTTCTTTTGTGATCTGGCGCTACTAATTCGACAAAATACATTCCAATTAATTCATCTTTTTCATAACCTAGAGTGTGCGCAACAACATCATTAACAAAGGTAAAATATCCGTCTAGTGACAATTCGCTTATCATATCTGCCGAACCTTCTACAAGACTTTCGTATTGCTCTTCTAATCTTTTTAAGTCAGAAATATCTGTAGCGACAGAAATATACTTATAGAAACTACCATTATCGTCAAAAACAGGCGTTACATTCATTGAAAGTACTGCTTTCTGATCAGTAAGTCTATTCACCGATTCGACTTGAACTGTAAACGACTCTAAGTCACTGTATTTATCTTGCAACTCAATTTTTTCTTGGAGATTTAAGAATGGTGCGTTGTACAGCTCCATTGCGTGTCGTCCTCTCACATTTTCTGTGGTTAAACCAGTTAACTCGGTAAAACTATTATTCACCCAACTTACTTTCTGCTCTTGATCTAAAATGACAATTGAATTCGTGGTATTACTAGCCACTAGCGACAATTCTTTTATATTTTCTGCTATTTTTTGCTCTTCCGTAATGTCGTGGGCGATGATAATGTAACGTTCAATAAAATTATTTTCATCAAGTATTGGTGTAATGTGTATGTGCGTTAAAAAGGCCTGTTTATTTTTTGCATACTGATAAAGTTTCGTCTCAAAAGCAACTTTCTTTTCAAAAATCTGATTCTCAATATCTTTAATCGTTTGAGTATCTGTTTTTTCACCTTTCAACACTTCAAAAGGCGTTTTATTGATTACTTCTAATTTTAAATAACCAAACTTCTTCTCAAATGCTCTGTTTACCCATTTTATCCGATCGTCCTTACCAACAATCATTACCATCTGCTCGATATTTGCCGCAACGATTGATAGTTTTTGCAATTCTTCCTTTTGCTTTTCCAAGCGGCCGTATAATTTTTTTGTTTTTCTAAGTCTCCGATAAAGAATAAATACGAAAATAAAAGTTATCACTAGTCCAATTGCCGCAAACCGAATAATCAATTGATCATTTTCTGTTTCCAATTCTTTAGCAAGCAGTCTGTTCATGGTATTATCTGCTTCCTTCTGCGCTAGCACTTCATCGACCTCTTGCCGGTAGACAAATTCCAAACTTTTCTTTTCTATTTTGCCTAATGAGTCGGTTAATGCGTAGCCCTTGTTTAAGTAATCCAAACTCTTCAAATAATTCGTATTTGCTCGAAATGCATCTGCCAATAAAAAGTAGTTCAAAATTCGTTCACGATAATACTTCTTACTTTCAGCTATATCTAAGCTTTGTCGGCCATATGCAATTGCAGATAAAAGATCTCCCTTATAGTAGTGTATTTTACCTAACAAGTAATAACCAAAAGCAGTCCAGCGGTACTTCTTAAGTGTTTCGATATTATGTATAGCTCTTCGAACAACCCTTTCCGCTTCATCATAAGCGCCTTTAATCAGAAAATAATCGGAAATAAAAAAATGGTTAGGAAATGAAATATTTTTTAAAGCATCATTGTCCATCGAAGAATACAGTTGGTTATAATAACTCATTCCACGAAGCGTATCTCCCATTTCTATATATATTCTACCTATAAAACCAGTAACGTAACTATAATTACCTAGAGAGTCATAATCGCTCGTTAAAGATATTACATCTTCAAAATACTCTATTGAAGCAGTATAATTTTCATTTAAATAGTTCGCATAAGCAATATTTGATAATATTACGGGCTCATATTCAATTGCTCCAATTTTGTTTGCAACGCGAATGGCTCTATTGAATTTTTCAATTGCCCCAATAATGTTCATATCACAATACATAAAGAGTTCCCCTAATTTATTTGCGGCGGCAATTTCACCGAAGGGATCATCAATTCTATGAGAAAGATTTAGTGATAAACGGGCATACTTTTTTGCGAACTCACAATCCGTATCTTCATATGCTTCCGACAATTCGAACAATACACTGGCCTTTTCCTTATTTTGATCCAGTAGCGATAATTCCATTATCAAGCTATCAATTCGGTCAAACTCTTGTTGCGCCGCACCATAATAAGTATGAAAGCATGCAAAAATCAGGGCACAAATAATTCTTGACCATTTTTTACAAAGGAAATAGTTTTGTGGCATTTGAAGTTTTTTGCGGTTTTCGATCACTAAAAATAAATATAACCAATTAATCTTTTCTTAACGTGATTTTGCGAAATTTGGTTATGGTTTTTTTTAAAAAGAACACAAAAAAAAGCCATTCTGTAATCAGAATGGCTTATCAATCTTATTAAGTATTGTTTTTACTCTCCTACAACTTCAAAGTTAAAAGATTGCTTAACTTCTTTGTGTAGATTTGCTATTGCTTCGTAAGTTCCTACTTCTTTAATTGAATCTTCAGTAATTACTAATGATTTACGATCAACCTCAATTCCTTCACTTTTTAAGGCTTCAGAAATTGCGATAGTATTGATAGATCCGAAGATTTTTCCACTTTCACCGACTTTTGCCTTAATAGCAACAGTTAAACCGTTTAGTTTAGCTGCGATTGCCTCTGCTTCTTCTTTTACTTTTGATTCTTTGTGAGCTCTTTGACGCATTACTTCTTCATGAGATTTTAATGCTGACTCAGTCGCTAGTACAGCGTAACCTTGAGGAATTAAGAAATTTCTTCCATATCCATCTTTAACAGTTACTACTTCATCTTTATATCCTAGCTTATCTACGTTTTTTTTTAATATAACTTCCATTTTCAAATGAATTTAAAATTCAACAATCTATTTATTTCATCAAATCAGCAACATAAGGAAGGATTGCAAGGTGTCTTGCTCTTTTCACTGCCTTGTTTACTTTTTTCTGAAATTTTTGAGAAGTTCCAGTAACTCGTCTTGGTAAAATTTTACCTTGCTCGTTAATAAATTTGATTAAAAAGTCAGGATTTTTGTAATCTACATATTTGATCCCACTTTTTTTGAATCGACAATATTTCTCCTTTTTAATTTCTATATTAATTGGAGTTAAATATCTAATTTCTGATTGTGCCATTTTTAATAATCTTTTTTAATTAAACACTTGCTTTAATTATGCTTTAGCAGCATTTCTTGTTTTCTCTGCAAAAGCGATGTGATCTTTGTCCATTTTTACGGTTAAAAATCGCATGATGCGCTCATCACGTTTAAAAGCAACTTCTAATTTGCTAATTAAATCACCAGCAGCTTCAAATTCTACTAGATTGTAAAAGCCATTAGATTTCTTTTGAATTTGGTAAGCCATTTTTTTAAGGCCCCAAAATTCGTTGTGTTTAATCGTTCCTCCATTAGAGGTGATAAAATCTTCATACACTTTTACTGCTTCCTTTGTCTGCTCTTCAGACAAAACGGGAGTTAAAATGAAAACAGTTTCGTACCTATTCATATGTAAAAAATTAAATTATTATCGCCGCAACACTATGTTTTGGCGAATGAGAGCGCAAAGATAGTCTATTTTTTGAAGATAGCACTAGAAAGAAAGAATATTTTAATTCTCTTAGGCCCGCATTGCTAAGTCAATAAAGATGAAACCGCTTTAATTCGTCATCTTGTTGATAAAAACGTATTGGTTACAACGGGTGAAAGTAAGGATTATATTATATTTGTTCTTCAAATTTTTCTATGAGTAATTTTGTTGTTTCAGCCCGTAAATATAGGCCTCAAACATTTGATACAGTTGTTGGTCAATCATCAATTACCACAACGCTAAAAAATGCGATTAAAAATGATCATTTAGCGCAGGCGTTTTTGTTTTTTGGTTCGAGAGGAGTAGGTAAAACCACTACCGCAAGAATTCTTGCAAAAACGATTAATTGCATGAATCTTGATGACTCAATTGAACCTTGTAATTCATGTGAGTCCTGTACTTCATTCAATGAAGGACATTCTTTTAATATTTTAGAGTTGGATGGGGCATCAAACAACAGTGTTGAAGATATTCGAAACTTGATAGATCAGGTAAGAATGGCTCCTCAAGTTGGTCAATATAAAATATTCATAATTGATGAGGTTCACATGCTTTCTTTATCTGCCTTTAATGCTTTTTTAAAGACATTGGAAGAACCTCCCAAACATGCTATTTTCATCTTAGCCACAACGGAAAAGCATAAAATTTTGCCTACAATTCTTTCTCGCTGTCAGATCTTTGATTTTCATCGTATAAAAATCGATGATATCGTCAATCACTTGATGAAAATTGCAGCAGAAGAGAAAATTAAAGCCGACCCAAAAGCTTTGCACGTTATTGCGAACAAAGCTGATGGTGCATTGAGAGACGCTCTTTCAATTTTCGATCAAATCGTTTCATTCAGCAATAACGAGGTGACTTACCAATCGGTGTTGGACAATTTGAATGTTCTTGATTATGATTATTACTTCAAAATTGTTGATATTGCAAGAAACGAGAATATTGCAGAAGCATTGTTACTCTATAACACAATTCTGACAAAAGGATTTGATGGAAGTCAATTTTTAGTTGGCCTTTCAGAACATTTAAGAAATCTATTAGTATGTAAAGATCAAGCGACTGTTGAATTGCTCGAAGTTCCTGCAGAGATTAAAGAACAATACATTCAACAATCGTCGCATAGCTCTCAAGAATTTATACTCCTAGCCTTAGATTTATTGAGAGATACTGAAATCCATTACAAAGCAAGTAAGAATAAAAGGCTTTCAATAGAGATTACTTTAATGAAGCTGTGTTCAATTCCTTCAACTTTAAAATCTAAAGCTGTATCTTAAGTGCAAAAGACATAGTAATTATTCCTTTTGAGGGACAGGGTACAAAATCTGTAGTTCAAAACACGAACGCGGCAAAGCAAAAATCAGCACCTAGAAATGCTGGAGCTCGACCCGCGGTAAGACGTCAATTAAGTCAACCAAGTGGAAAGCTAAGTACGAATAATATAGGCATTAATAGTACATTAAATCCTCCAAAAAGAAGGACAAATAAAAATCAAGCCGAAGTAAACGCAGATTTGCGAGATGATTTTACGTTTGAAGATTTAGAAAGAGCTTGGAAGTCCTTTAGTTTAGCTGTGAAACGAGAAAAAAGGGACAGCTTTTATTCAACACTAGAAAACTCTAAGATGACGATGTCATCAGATTATCAGATTCACTTAGAGATAATCAACTCTGTTCAGGCAGCTGAATTGGAAAGAGAAAAAGGTGAATTGTTGGATTTTTTAAGAAAAGAGCTTAGAAACTATTCTATTGGATTGAACTTTTCCATCGTAGAAACTGAAAAGGTTCAAATCATGGATAACAAAGGAGTATTTGATAAGTTGGCAGAAGAAAATTCATCGCTCAACAAATTCCGAAAATTATTCAATCTCGATATTGAATTCTAACAAAAAACCGCTTAAGACAATGTCAAAAGCGGTTTAGAATGATTGTTAGTATTTATTTCTAGCGTTGTTGATTCGCTAAAGCAGCATCAGCATTTGGACTAATTGCTGATTTTTCAACTCTAATTTTCGTGCCATCAGATGACAACAATACTGTTGATTCTGCAACTTCCAATATTTTACCATGGATACCACCTATCGTAACAACTTTATCACCTTGCGAAAGGTTTTCTCTAAACGCCTTTGCCTCTTTCGTTCTTTTCATTTGAGGACGAATCATAAAAAAGTAGAAAACGATTCCTACAAGTCCAATCATGATTAATCCTGAATAATCCTGACCTCCTCCGGTCGCATTTTGTAATAATATAATTTGGTTTTTCATATCTTGTTTTCTTGTTTAAATTTCAGTTACCTCGCCAACCAATTTAACAGTAGTTACGGTTGGATTTGTATTTGCTTCAACACGAACAGTTTTATTCACTGCTCCTACTCGATTATTGGAATTAAAAATCACTTTAATCTCACCCGACTCTCCTGGAGCAATGGGATGTTTAGGCCAATCCTCTGGAACAGTACAACCACATGTAGTTTGTACATTAAATAATACAAGGTTTTTTTCTCCTGTATTCGTGAATTTGAAAGTATGTTTAACCATCTCCCCATCCACGACCGAACCAAATTCATAAACAGGCTGTTCGAACGTAATTTCGGTCGGTTCATCAATTAATTCAGCAAATTCAGTTTTTCGCTCTTCTGCTTGTTCTCCTTGATTAGTAGTACAATTTACCATAAAAAGTCCAAGAGCAAGTACTAGAAAAATCTTCTTCATTTTATATTTTTTTAATTCATTAAACCTCTTCCTGTTTTCTTTAATTCTCCTCTTTCCTCCAATAATGGAATAGCTTTATCTAAAATACCATTTATAAAAACTTGGCTTTTTGGAGTGCTATAATACTTTGAAATCTCAATATATTCATTGAGCGTAACTTTTTTAGGAATGGAAGGCTGGACCTTAAGCTCAGTTAGGGCCATTTTCAGGAGAATGACATCCATTTTAGCGATCCGATCTACTTCCCAATTCTTAGTTAATTCCTCAATCAGTTCAGTATTTTCATCGTCCATTTGTGCAGTCTCTCGAATTAAAGACTTAACAAAATCCAATTCATCCTTTTTATCCTTATACAAACTTAGAATTGGTTTGTATTCATCATCATCTTCATTGAATTGTTTTATCGTTTTCAGTACCATTGAACACATCAAATCGATATCATCCAACCATAGAATGTTTTTGTTTTCGAAATAATCGTGAATTAAATTAAAATTCGCAATCTCCTTTTTAAATAATTCAATCAAAAACAGACGGTTGTTCTCGAACGAGTTATCTTCTGACGACATATAATTCTTATAAATTTCAGAGTCGACAATTTGTAAGAATAATTTTCTCATGATATCGTTTTCAACAGCTCCCGTCCAATTCACTTTTTTCTCTTCTGACTTGCGTTTTAATTCGATGTTTTGAATTAATAACTTAAGAATTGGATTATCCACGAACTTTCTATTCGGATTCAAGTCTTCCTCTGTCGGTCGCACTTTCTTCATTCTATCCTCTATTCGCTGTTCTGAAAACGAATGCACTTCTTCGAAAGTCAACAAAAACCAAAGGTACAGGTCGTACATTCGTTCAATTGAATTCAACAATTCTTTCTCGGTTTTCAATATATCAGCATCTTCCGTTTGAAAAAATGCGTAAAGTACCTGTAGTACCTTAATACGTAAATGACGTCTATTTAACATGTTTATTTCTCTACATTGGTAATTTTACCTGACCGATTGACGCGATACGTTCCTCAGCCATTTGATTCGCAATTTTATAAGTTGGTTCGTTAGTAGAATTTGAACGTTCAATAATATTTAAAGTTGTATTGTAAATTTCTTCAGCTTTGTTCATAGCCCATTCACTCGACAAGCCTTTCACTTCGGCATAACAATTAATTACTCCTCCAGCATTTAACATGTAATCCGGTACATAAATCATTCCTCTACTCTTAACTAATTCGCCATGGATTTTTTCATCTTGCAATTGATTATTTGCAGCACCAGCAATGATTGAACATTTTAGTTTAGATAAGGTATCGTCATTTACTGTCGCTCCTAAAGCACATGGAGCATAAATATCCATTTCAATCTCATAAATTTCATCTAACCCTACTACTTTTGCTCCATATTTGCTTGATACAGATTTCAATGTATCCTCATGAATGTCAGTAATAAAAACTTCAGCACCTTCCTTAGCTAAATGCGAAACGAGATACTCTCCAACGTGACCTACACCCTGGACAGCTACTTTTTTTCCAGACAAAGAATCAGACCCAAACTGGACTTTAGCTGCTGCTTTCATCCCCATGTAAACACCGTAGGCAGTAACAGGAGATGGATCACCACTTTTTCCGGGTAAACCAACAACATTATTTGTTTCCATATTTACCCATGTCATATCTTGAGGCGAAATCCCAACATCCTCAGCAGTAATGTATTTACCGCCTAACGATTCTACGAATTTTCCGAAGCGACGAAATAACGCTTCACTTTTATCTGCGCGTGAATCTCCAATGATAACAGCCTTACCGCCTCCAAGGTTCAATCCTGAAATGGAATTTTTATACGTCATCCCTCTTGAGAGTCTCAACACATCATTCAAGGCTTCTAATTCATTAGTGTAACGCCACATTCTTGTTCCTCCTAATGCAGGACCTAAGGTTGTGTCGTGCACGGCGATGATTGCCTTTAAACCAGTTGCATTATCATTACAAAACAACAATTGTTCATGGTTGTATTGTGACATTCTTTCAATAACTGGATTATCAGTAAATGTCGTATTGTTAATGTCTTTAATTTCTAACATAAGGTGAGGTAATTTTTTTCTACTATCCGATTAATCAATTGTTTTTCACACAGTTTCCCTTAACATCTTCCTAAAATCGACACAAAAGGTTAATAAATTAAATCTTTGAACATAGTTTTATTCCGAATCTTTAATCGTAACTTTGCATTCGATTTTTGCGCTACAAAAGTACTAATTTTTACATGTCTTCATTATTCTATTTAAATAAATATTTGCTCAAATATAAATGGCGCTTAATACTAGGCACTGTTTTTATTATCATTTCAAATATCTTTTCCGTTCAACAACCTGAAATTGTTGGTGATGCAATTAATGAAATAACAAGTTATTTACCTTCTCAAAAAATTACAGATAATGACTCAAATATTATCGATGATGTAATATCCACAGATAGTTATGACGGAATTGACACAAAAACGGTTATATATGTTGGTTTAAGTTTGGCAGGATTATACATGTTGTTATCCATTTTAAAAGGGATTTTCCTTTTTCTAACGCGCCAGACCATAATTATAATGTCCCGCTTTATTGAGTATGATCTTAAAAATGAAATCTACCACCAATACCAAAGACTAACTTTTAATTTTTACAAGAAAAATGCTACTGGTGACTTAATGAACCGAATTAGTGAAGATGTTTCTAAAGTCAGGATGTATCTTGGTCCAGGCATAATGTATACAATTAACTTAGTAGTTCTCTTTTGTTTGGTTCTTTACAAAATGGTGTCTAAAAATCCAGAACTTACACTTTATGTTTTACTGCCTTTACCCATAATGTCTATCTTAATTTATTATGTCAGTAAAATTTTAAACAAAAAAAGTGAACGCGTACAATATCAACAATCCTACCTTTCTACAATCGTTCAAGAATCGTTTTCAGGTATAAGAGTCATTAAATCCCATGTAAAGGAGCAACAAGTTGAGGAAAAATTTAATGAAGCCGCTAATGGCTATAAAGATTTTTCAATGCGACTGGCAATTACGAATGCTTTTTTTATGCCAACAATTACTTTGTTGATTGGTGTTAGTACGATTTTAACCATTTATATTGGTGGATTACAAGCAAACAATGGAGAGATTAATCCAGGAGAAATAGCAGAATTTGTTATCTATGTCAACATGTTAACCTGGCCATTCGCTTCTGTTGGTTGGGTGACTTCCATTGTGCAGCATGCCGCAGCTTCCCAAAAGAGGATTAATGAATTTTTAGCTGAGGAAGCTGAAATGGATTTTAATGAAAATGAAGCCAAAGAAATTCATTTCAACGATACCATTCAATTAGAAAATGTCAGTCTTACCTTTGAAAACTCGGGTGTGCAAGCCTTAAAAAATATTAACCTCACAATAAAAAAGGGGGAAACTATTGGAATTATTGGTAAAACAGGTTCTGGAAAGTCAGCACTTGCGTATTTAATCATGCGACTGGTAGATCCTACTTCAGGGAAAATTATTGTCGATGGAAAACCGCTTGATAAACTTAACTTAACTGCTTGGCGTCACTTATTAGGATATGTTCCTCAAGAGCATTTTTTGTTTTCAGATACAATTCGCAACAATATAGTTTTTGGTGCCAAAACAGATGAAATTGATGACGCTACTTTATATAAGTATGCTGAAAATGCAGGTATTCATGAAACCATTCAGCGATTCCCAAAAAAATATGATACTATTTTAGGAGAGCGAGGCATCAATTTGTCAGGTGGACAAAAGCAACGACTATCCATTGCACGGGCTTTAATAAAAAAACCAGAAATTTTGGTCTTTGATGATTGTTTATCCGCGGTAGATAACGAAACGGAAGAATTCATTTTACAAGCTATTCGTAAAGACTTAACTGCTAAAACAGGTTTAATCATTAGCCATCGAATTTCGAGTATTAAATATACCGACAAAATAATTGTATTAGATAATGGTGAATTAGTTGAAGAGGGAAATCATGATGAACTGATGAAGAAAGAAGGTATATATTTCGAGACCTACAGAAGACAAGAAGTTCAAAAAAGCGAATCAGAATCCTAATGCAATGAAAAAACAATGGGAGAATAAAGAGGAGTCTTTTTTTGGTATTGGAATTTATCAACCAAAAACGAGTCACAACATTGGTACTTTATGGAGAACTGCATACATTCTTGGAGCTTCATTCATATTTATAATTGATGGAAAGTACAAGCATCAACATTCTGATACCGCTAAATCTTGGTCAAAAATTCCTTTCTTTCGATATTCGGACATGGAACACTTTTATAAGTCACTCCCCTATTCGACACAACTTGTAGGAATTGAATTAAATGAAAAATCACAATCTATTTGTACATTTGCACATCCGCTAAGAGCAGCTTATTTATTAGGAGCAGAAGACAACGGTTTACCAGAAAAGGTTTTAAATCGATGTCATCACTTGGTAAAATTACCGGGTAAATCCTCTTTAAACGTTGCCGCATGCGGAAGTATCGTTATTTACGATCGAATTCAAAAATGGGAACAACTATGAACACTACCTCAAAAGAAGATTTAAAAGCTGCAGAAGAGAAATTAAATCGCAAGATAAAAAAAACAGTCTGGAATGCGATTAACGATTTTGACATGATCGAGGATGGAGATAAATTGATGGTTTGTTTATCTGGAGGTAAAGACAGCTATACGATGTTAGACATATTGATGCAGATTCAAAAAGCGTCGGTATTTAACTTTGAGATAATAGCGGTTAATCTTGATCAAAAACAACCGGGTTTTCCTGAGGAGATTTTACCTAAATACTTAAAAGAAGTTGGAGCTAACTTTGAAATTATTGAGCGAGACACCTATAGCATAGTCAAAGAAAAAGTACCAGAAGGCAAAACAACATGTAGCTTATGTTCTCGATTAAGAAGAGGAACGTTGTACGAAGCTGCCGAACGCCTTGGTTGTAATAAAATTTGTTTAGGACATCATAGGGATGATATTCTCGAAACTTTTTTCTTGAACTTATTCTTTGCAGGAAAAATTGAAACGATGCCTGCAAAATACATCACCAATGATGAACGATTTGTTGTTTTACGTCCTTTAGCTTTTGTGAAGGAGGAACAAATTGTTGAATTTGCGAACTATCGAAATTATCCAATCATACCCTGTAACTTATGTGGAGCTCAAGAAAATCTGCAAAGGCAAGTTGTTAAAAAAATGCTTACAACCTGGGATGAAAAATACCCAAATCGCTCTGAAATAATGTTTACCGCTCTTAAGAACATCACGCCGAGCCATATGTTTGATGAAGATTTATATGATTTCAAGAACTTAATGTCCAAAGTAAGTGGCACTGTAAAAGAAGGAAAAGAATTCGAAATGCTTTAATTAAAAGGATTTAATACTCTCGACTTTCTGTAACTCAGTTTCTTAATCTTACTATACCTACACATTTCTTAAAGATTAAAACAAAAAAAACGCACGTTTAAATTTAAACGTGCGTTTATTCAATATAAGTATTAGACTTACCTTAAAACGGTTACATGTCCTTGATGCTCTATTTTTCGATCAGTCTCAATTTCATCTGTTGAAATATGCCAAATATAGACTCCTGTTTGAACAACTTCACCTCCATAGGTACCGTTCCATCCTTTAGACGGATCGTATGACTCGAACAATAATTCTCCCCAACGATTATAAATTCTTAACGAATAATTATAAATATCAATTCCTCTGAAGTAAGGTTTAAACACTTCGTTATAAGTATCTCCGTCAGGCGTAATCGTATTAGGAACATAAATCATATATTCCTCCGCTATTTTTACCGGTTTCGTTATTGTATCCGCGCAACCATCCGCATTACTCACCATCAATGTTACATCATATATATCTGCAACATCTCGAGGGAAGAAAAATGATGGATTTTGCTCAGTAGATGATCCTTCCGTATCAAAAATCCACTCCCATGTTTCAGGACCAAAAGACCTATCCATAAAATCAATTTCAGTCTTTAATTCTGTAGTCGTTTCTGGTTCGAATTCAAAATCTGCAATTGGCTGATTATATACTTCTATAAAGTCAGTTTTTGTAAGTGTTGCTACACAGTTATTTGCAGCAGTCGTTACTGTCAGACTTACATCGTAGTCATCATCATCAGTATAAGTATGTATTACATCCCCACAAACTGTTGCTGATGTACCATCTCCGAAATTCCAAAAACATTCGATTCCTGCTTCACCTGTGTAATAAAATTCTACCTCATGAGATTCGCAACCCGAAGAATCACTTGCGAAAAATGAAATATTAGGTAAAGCATGAACTGTCAAAGTATAATGCCCTATATCTCCACAACCTTCTGAAATAGTATAAGTAATGGTATGCGTTCCAACACCTGCTAATCCTGGGTTAAAAATATTTCCAACCATTCCAGGCCCTGTATAAACTCCTCCTGGAGAATCTGCACTTACTGGAACAGGATCATCATCTACACAAAAATCTCTACCGAACTCATAAATTACTGCTGATGAAGGCGGTGCTCCAAGATTAATTGTTACTGTACTCGTGTATTCACAACCGTTTGCATCGACCACACAAATATCGTAATCACCTGCACAAAGTCCTGTAAATAACCCAGAAGGTGAACTTGTTGCACAACCATCAATACTAAATTCATAAGGAGCTACTCCAACTTCAGGGATTAATTCAATCTGCCCAGTACAATCATATTCACAGGTTTCATGCGTTAAAACCTCTGTAACTTCTACCGCAGGCGCTTCGGTTAATTCAATCGTTTGAGTGGTTGAACAATCGTTTTCATCTTTTAATTCAATTGTATATGTTCCGGCAGTTAACCCATCAAAAAGTCCTGACGGTACAAATTCCCCCCCATCAATTGAATAAGTTAATGCACCGAATCCACCTGACCCAGCAACTTCAATTACACCATCATTCCCCTCAAAACAAGTAATATTTATAGTACTAACAATATCTAGCACCAAAGGTGTCGGCTCATTCACCGTAACATCCATTGAGGCCAAACACCCTCTTTCATCTCTAACTTCAAATAAATATGTTCCTGCTGCAAGGCCACCAAATGTTCCTGAAGGCATATACCCACCACCGTCTATTTGAAATTCATAAACTCCGGTTCCACCAATTCCGTTAATCACTACTTCTCCATCAGCCCCCCCATTACATAAGACATCGTTTACACTTACAAGATCAAACTCTAGTAAAGCAGGTTCTTCTATATCAAAAATAACTTCTCCTGTACAACCGTTAGCATCTTCTATTGTTACTGTATACGTTCCAGCAGCCAAGTCTGTAAAAACCCCTGTTGGTTGCGGTCCAGCGCCAATATCATAAGTTAGTTCACCTGTTCCTCCTGCTCCTAAAACATTTACAGAACCGTCTGTTAGACCAAAACAAGAGATGTTTAAAAGTTCAGTTGCTCCACCAGTAATTTCTGAAGGCTCTTCAACCGTTACCGGAGTTACAGTCGTACATCCTTCAGCATCTACCACGGTTACTTCGTATGTACCTGCACACAACCCCGTTGCAGTAGGTGTTGTTTGACCACCAGCAGCAGCATCCCAAGTATACGTGAAAGGAGCTACACCAACACCTTCCGCTGTAGCTGTTCCATCACAATCACCAAAACAAGTCGGAGGAGTAAAAGAAGTTAAAGGAGGATCACAACATTCAATGTCGATAAAAATTTCGTCTGATGCTACTTCAACATCACAAGAAATTAAACGGACGGTGTAAGTTGTCGGTTCATCTGGACATGCTGAAAACTCCGCTCCAGTTCCTACTAAAACGCCTGCTTCATCATACCACTCTATTTCAGGAACACCAGTAGGTGTATACCGAACAGACTCATTCGTGGCATCCCAAACTGTATTATTTCTTCCTGCGACTGCCACGGCTTCAGTTCCGGCCGCATTGTGAATGCCTTGCACCGCTCTTCCGCCAACCCAACCAGCACAGATAATTTTTTCACTGATGTGGTTTTCTATAATATTCGTCGATTCGTATAAAATGATTTGTTGCGTACCTCGTTCACCTGTACATGAAAAGTATGGGACATCATCCCAAGTCACGACTAATCTTCGATTTGGAGCAACCCCCAAAGTCTGAGTTGTTACAGTTCCTCCAAGTCCAGGATTCAAATCTTGCCATGGACCCATGATACAATTTTTAGGTGTTGAAAATCCGGCATCGGGAATTGCAACGGGACCATACATTGTTGATAAGGCGCCAAAACCTAGCCAACCATTTGGACTTACACTAAAAGTAGAGTATGTACTTCCATAAAAACAAAAATCAAATCCAATTGCAATATCAGAGACCCCTGAGTCATCCGTTAATGAACGTGTAATACCACCTGGCGTGTCCGGAGCAAATGGAATGGTTTCTACAGTATAATCTGTCGTCGCCCCAGTACCTTCGAAAGTAGCTTCCAATTCAATACAGTCAGGTGGACAAGTTAATGTATCTGGTCCTGCATCTATCCACGGACCTTGAGCATGTAAAACATTTGAAAATAAAACAATTACACACAAATAAAACAGCTTTTTCATTCTAATAAATAAGTATTACTACTAAGGTAACGTTAATTTAACAGTATGGATGCCTATTTGTGAAAAAATTAATTGACTAATTATCAACCTAAGTTTTTAATTCATAATTAGTATTCAGCTGGAGTCCTGAAAATGAATTGAGTTCGTCCTTTTCATCAAAATAAAAATCAATTCTACCTAAAAATAATCCAGCCCAACCAACTTGATTAATGAGCACTGGTGACCCATTTTTATTCTTATGCATTTCTGCTTTTTCCATAAAAGTGTGAGAATGACCGCCAATAATTAAATCAATCCCTTCGGTTTCTTTTGCCAACAAAGGATCACAGAATTTATTAAACCGAGGTGAATACCCCAAGTGTGAAAGACAGATCACCAAATTACATTTTTCTTCTTTTTTGAGATGATTCGCAATTTGATTTGCTTTTTCTATTGGATTAATGTATTGTGTTTCCTTATACAAATCGGGGGAAACAAGGCCATCCAGCTCGACTCCTACACCAAAAACTCCCACCTTTATGCTTCCTTTTTTAAATATTTGATAAGGTTTGGTTTTGTCCTTTAGGATTGTATTTCGAAAATCGTAATTACTGCATAAAAATGGAAATTTGGCATGATGCATTACCCGTTCAAAACCGTCAATACCAGCATCAAAATCGTGATTTCCCATTGTGGCTGCGTCATACCCCATTGCAGTCATCAACTTTAATTCAAGTTCGCCCTTATGTACATTAAAGTATGGAGTTCCTTGAAATATATCTCCAGCATCTAATAATAAAACGTGTTTATTTTGAGCACGAATATCTTGAATTAACTTTAGCCGGTTTTCTACTCCACCTTTACCAGGATATTTACTATGACTTAAAGGGAAGGGATCGATATGTGAGTGGGTGTCATTTGTATGGAGAATTGTAAGCTTTTTATGATTCCTAAAAAATCCAACACTTGATACAGTGGCTAACCCAATGGTTGCTCCTGATAAACTACGAATAAACTTTCTTCTTTCCATCAGATCCCTGAATTAAATTGTATACGTCCCTCGATTTTCGGAATCTCAACTGTATCACATTCTACAATATGATTGATGAATGCATCCCGCATTAGGACACCTGAATCATATTTTTTCGATGCTTGTTTTAAAAACGTCATTTTATCACCACCACCAGCAAGATAGTCCGACGTTATGATATAAAGATCTTCATTTTCAACGGCAAACAATTTGTCGTTTACATATAACTCAATTTTATGATCAAATACCTTAACAATTCCATTACTGATTGGTTGTCCATTTTTTTCTTTGAGATAACTTAACATTTGGAGAATTCCATTTGGCGGAACTTTAACGAAACTAATTGTATTATCAAATGGCATTAATTCGAAAATATTTCCTACACTAATATTCCCTTCATTTATTGGTGATCGAAGACCTCCAAAATTAATCAAGGCAATTGTATTGTCTTTGGTCATTTCTTCATAAAACGGTTGCTGAAGGTTAACACCACATTTATACACCACATCTACTGCGAAATTTCCAAGAATTGATTCAGGAGAACCGTTAAACATAGACGTTTTAGCATAACCTATTCTCTGATCCATTTTAGCTGAAACAGCTGTACGATACGGTGAAATTAATTGATCAAGAGCAACGTTACTAGTGTCGCTTATAATATCGTTGTTCTTACTTTGATAATGCGTATATTCATTTGTCGAACAACTTAAGAAAAAAACGAGAATGGTAAGCAGTCCGTATTTAATAGGTCGAATCATTTAATTAGCCAATTTTTTCAACACCATGTACACTGGAAAATGATCTGAATACCCGTTTAAATACTCCCCTCCTGCATGCGTTCTCAGCGGATACCCTTTGTATCGACCTTCTTTTTGCTTAAGATAGTCTTTACTATATACATAAGCTCGATGATACACAAATTCAGTTTCATCTCTTGAAAGCAAACCTTGGCTTATGATTAACTGATCAAATAGGTTCCAAGCATCACGATAAGCTAAAGTACAATCCCCTGTTTTAAATTTTCTAAACATTGGATTAAAGAGGTCTTTCTCTTTTAATTTTGAAATTTTTCCTTTTGCGCTCAAAGCTTCTTTAACACTTTTATCTACTGGATCATCATTGAGATCCCCCATTAAAACAATTCGAGCGTTTGGATCATTCAACAATAACGAATCTACAATATGTCTTCCAAGGTTAGCGGCATCTACCCTTCTTGGTTCGGAAGCAGCCTGACCACCACTACGGGATGGCCAATGTACCACTATAAAAGTAATCTTATCCCCATCCAATTCACCTGAAACAACCAACTGATCTCGCGTGTAATAATCCGGAAAATCTTTAAATTTTAATTCGTACGAAACGGAATTGGTCGGTTTGAAATATTTTTCTTGATATAACAATCCAACATCAATACCCCTTCTGTCGGGAGAATCAAAATGAATAATTTTATAATTCCGGTGAGCAATTTTTTCCTGCTTTACTAAATCTTCAAGAACTTTTTTATTTTCTACTTCGCTTACTCCAAGCACAGCCATTCCGTCTGGTGAACTAGATGTCCCAAGATCTGCAATAACATCAGCCATGTTGTTTAGCTTATTGTTGTATTTTTCGTTTGTCCATGCATACCTACCGTTGGGCATAAATTCTTCATCCTTTATCTTTGGATCGTCCTCTGTGTCAAACAAATTTTCGAGATTATAAAAACCGACACAGGCAACTTTGTAAGACTTTTGTTCTTGACCATAAACTTGCTTTTGAAAACCTGTATAAAAAATTGTTAGGATTCCAATAATAAGATAATTCATGCGTATCATTAATTCTGTTTTTTTTAAGAGTTCAAATTTATACATAATAATTTAACTTAAAATCTACACACCTTAATACTATGTTAACAAACGATTAAGTTATCCACAAAAATAAAACCCATTCCAGCACAAAGAAAATATTATTCGTAAATTTGCACTGCTTTTTATTCACGCATAATAAAAAGTGATTTTAGCAAATCAAATATGAATAAGAAACTTACGCTTGTATTTTCACTGATTACCTTCAGTTCTGTTAATTTTTCACAAACAACAACAGAAGAAAAGGAAGACACATTATTAACCAACACTCCTGTTTTTGTCACCACATTAGAAGACGGTGAAAATAGCAGTGGTAGCGCTGGTAATATTTCCGGACTTTTACAAAGCTCGCGGGATGTTTTCGCTGCAACTGCTGGATTTAACTTCAGTCCTGCTCGATTTAAAATTCGTGGTTACCAATCCGATAAGACAATGATTTTATTAAATGGTATCCCTATGAATGACTTGGAAACTGGGTACGGTACATGGTATAAATGGGGTGGTTTGAATGATATTACCCGTTACTCAGAGACAAAAAATTGGTTAACCGACAATCCCTACCATTTTGGTGGAATTGGAGGTTATTCGAACATCAATGCAAAAGCAACAGGGGTTCGAAAAGGGTCACGTCTTTCATATGCTGCAACAAATCGAGCATATCGGAACAGATTAATGTACACGTACGGTACAGGAATGCAAGCTAATGGTTGGGCATTTGCCTTTTCTCTATCATCTCGTTTCGCGAAAGAAGGATATGTTGACGGAACTTATTACGAAGCATATGGTTACTTTTTAGCCGCAGAGAAAAAGATTAACGCAAATCATAGTTTAAATCTATCTATTTTGGGAGCGCCTACCAAACGAGGTAAATCGAGTATATCAACGCTTGAAACTTATGAGCTTTCTGGTGATAACTTCTACAATTCATATTGGGGATATCAAACCCAAGAAGATGGAACAAAAGTAAAAAGGAACTCTAGAAACACTGACTCGCACATGCCAATAATTGCGTTGAGTCATGATTGGAAAATCAACACGAATTCTTCGTTAAAAACCTCTCTCAGCAGTAGTTTTGGGAAATATGGCCAAACGGCGTTGAACTGGTACGATGCAAAAGATCCGAGACCAGATTATTATAAGTATTTACCCTCTTATTATGAAAGTATTAACGATGATGTAAATGCTCAAAGAATGTTTATGAATTGGCAAAATGAGGAATCGCGTCAAATTCAATGGGATGCATTGTATTTTGCTAATAGTAAAAATTTGTACACTTTAAAAGATGAAAATGGTACAGTTCTAGCTGAGGGATTACGATCAAAATACATTGTAGAAACTCGTTGGAACAACCTACTATCGGGAGGAATTTCTTCGGTGTACAATTATGAAAAAGACAATTTATCAATTCATACAGGAGTATTTGGACAGGCTCAACGAAACCATTATTATAACACCATAGACGATTTATTGGGCGGTGATTTTTGGGTAGACGTAAATCGATTTGCTGAACAGGATTTTATAGATCCAAATGCAGCACAAAGCGATCTTCAGAATCCAAATAGAATTGTGAAAGAAGGGGATGTTTACGCCAATAATTATTATATCTACAATATTAATGCTACTGCTTTTGGCCAACTCAATTATACCACAAAGAAAATTGACTATTATGCAGCACTTGAACTTTCGAATGAACATTTTTATAGAGAAGGGTTATTTCAAACCGGATTATTTCCAGACAATTCATTAGGAAAATCTGAAAGTAAAAACTTTGTGAACTATGCTGTTAAAGGGGGCGCGACATACAAGCTATCAGGTCGTCAATACATCACAGCAAATGCTGCTTATCTTACAGAAGCACCAACTTCACGATCAGCTTTTATCTCTCCAAGAACAAGAAATGTAATGGTGGATGATTTAAAAAATGAAACCATTTATACTGGAGATCTTAATTACATCTTGCGTTACCCTAAACTGAAATTACGTTTCACCTACTATTACACCGAACGTAAAGATGCCATTTGGTCGAGAAGTTTTTATCATGATGAATACAATTCATTCATTAATTATGTAATGGAAGACGTTGATTATTTTCATCAAGGGATTGAATTTGGTGTAGATGGAACCATTTTCGGTGGTTTAACTGGTAACGCGGTGGTTGCTGTTGGACAACATTTGTACAACTCGAGACCTACTGCATCGATTTATGTTGACAACTCTGCCGAGCAGTTGGCAAAAGATAAAACCATCTACTTACAAAACTATAAAATTGGAGGAATGCCTCAATCCGCAGCTTCGTTTGGTTTGAAGTATAGCGGTAAGAAATATTGGTTTGCCGGTGTAAACTTCAACTATTTTGCAGATATCTACTTGGATCCCAATCCAGACAGAAGAACGGAAGAATCCATTGCTGGATTTGTTGAGTCTGACCCTCAATACCTTGAAACCATTGAGCAAACAAAACTCGAGAATGGTTATTCCCTCAATTTATTCGCTGGTAAATCATTTAAGATTAACAACTACTTTCTAAATATCAACGTAAATGTTTCAAACCTTACCAACAACACTAGTTTTATTACAGGTGGATATGAGCAATTACGATTTGACACACAGAATATCAATAAATTCCCTCCAAAACTTGGGTATTTATATGGACTTAATTATTTTATAATGGCAACATTACGATTCTAATAGCATGAACATGAAAATAATCAATAAATACGCCTTATTATTCTTAGCACTTTTACCATTATTGGAAAGCTGCAAAAAGGAACCTGATACACCACCTGTAAAGAAATTGTCAGATGGTGATATTGTGACAATAGATACTTTGCGTGCATGGCAAGCGCAATACGGATCATTGGTTTTTGAAGATTCAATATCTGTTTTTGGAATTGTTTCGATGGATGAAAACAACGGTAATATTTACAAAAACATTTATCTTCAAGATGGTGATGCCGCGATAAATGTTCGCTTAACCCGTTCATCAAACTTACAACAAGGTGACTCCGTAAGAATTGCCTTAAATGGAGCAATTTTAAGTGAATTCAGTGGAGTTGTTCAACTTGATAATGTTGATACCGATAAAAACATCATTGTTCAAAAAAGTGATGTTGCACTTGCTCCATTAGTTTTAACAATTCCAGAAATTGATTTAAGTATACACGAATCACGATTAATTCAATTAAATGATGTTCAATTCAAAGCTTCTGAGTTCAATAAAACATTTGCGGATGTTGTGAACCAATATGCCCAAAACAGGTATTTCGAAGATTTTGATGGCAACAGTCTTTACATACGTACGAGTGGATTTGCTGATTTTGCAGGCGACACCTTACCTACTGGAAGTGGTTCGATGGTCTGCATTGTAAGTGAGTACAATGGGGATTTACAGCTTATTCTGCGATCTCCTGAAGAAAGTAAATTAGAAGGGCCTCGTGGACCGGGAGAGTTTTTAGTAAAAGATTTTAATGATGACGACCTAACCTCTGGTGGATGGACAGTTCAACAGGTTATCGGTTCTCATGAGTGGGAAATTGGCACATTAGGTAGCTGGGAAGATAAACCATACGGTGTAATTTCTAATTATGATGGAGGTAATACGGCTTGTGAGAGTTGGTTTGTATCTCCGAGTATGGACTTAAGCCTTTCCGAATCGGCTTCATTAAGCTTTGACAATGCCTACAACTACAGTGGTGATCCTTTAAAAATTTTAGTTTCCACTGATTATCCAGGTACGGGTAACCCAAACGATTACTCATGGACTGAACTATCCGCTACATGGTCATCAGGTGATTTTGAATTTGTAAATTCTGGTCTAATTGATTTATCAGCGTACCTTTCAAATAATGTTCATATTGCTTTTAAATATGTTGGGACTGATAGTAGCGGTAGAACTTGGGAAATTGATAATATTATAATAAACGGTTAAATGAAAATTAGAAAAATAAACAATCTCATTCCGGTACTATTTAGTCTTGTATTACTTGTAGCAGGGTGTAAAAGAGAATTCGACACACCTCCATTACCGACCATTCCTGAGACTGAAACAATGACAATTTCAGAATTAAGAGAGTGGCAAGCGACCGAAGGGGGAATTATTTCGATATCAACTGATTTATCGGTTTACGGAATTATAACGATGGATGAAACTGACGGAAACATATATAAGAATGTATACATGCAGGATCATACAGGAGCTGTAAACGTTCGAATGTTAAATGGAGGGGGACTTTATGAAGGAGACTCGGTTCGGATTTATTTAAAGGGAACTATTTTAAATCAGTACAATGGAGTTTTGCAAATAGATTCTGTTGACGTTGATTTAAATGTGATTAAACAATCTACAAATAATGGGTTAACCCCTGAGGTTGTAGAGATTGGTGAAATTACAGCATTAAAGGAGTCTCAATTAGTTAAATTGGAAAATGTGCAATTCATTAAACCAGATTTAAATAAGACTTTTGCTGATGGCGAAAACCTGATTTCCGAAGATCGTTATTTAGAAGATGCTGATGGGAACACCGTGAAAGTAAGGACTAGTGGTTACGCCGCTTTTGCCGATGAGGAAATCCCAAATGGTTCAGGAAATCTGGTGTGTATTGTTAACCACTTTAATGGAGAAGTTCAATTACTTATTCGTTCGTTTAACGAGATTAATCTCAACGGCGCACGCTTCCCAGGATTACTATTAACCAAAAATTTCGATGATGGTGAAATCACTTCTTCGGGATGGACAACCTATTCTGTATTAGGACCTGAAGTATTTTGGGAAACTAGTAGTGCCGGTGGTGCACCGAACGATTATGCCGTAATTAAAAATTATATTGACGGAACAAATATTGCTTGTGAAAATTGGTTGATTTCTTCTCCTGTTGATTTAACAGCTGGAGACAGTCCTGTACTTAATTTTGACAATGCGATGAATTATACAGGACCGGCTTTACAATGTTATATCTCGACTGATTACGATGGATCAAGTAATCCTAATGATCAAGGTACTTGGACGGAAGTTCCTTTTACGGCCTCTGGAGGCGGGTTCACATGGGCTAATTCGACCGACATTCCTTTGGGAGCGTTCATTGGGGAAAATGTTTACGTTGGCTTTAAATATACTGGATCAGGATCAGACGGAAGTACCTGGGAATTAGACAATATTGTTATACGAGGATAAAGGCTTTAAATGTTAAATTAAAATGATAGATTATGAATAAATTATTTACTTCTATAGCTGTTCTAGCGCTTGGATTTACAAGTTATGGACAAATGGTTTTCGAGAGTGATCTTAGCTCTTGGACAGACGGAAATCCTGATGGATGGATGGGGTCAAAAACAAGTATTGATCCAGAAAATGTAACAGAAATTGATATGGGCGCGGAACACGGAACTTCTATGGCTCAATTGATTAATGCATCAGGAAGTCATAAAAGATTTACAACTGAAGAAGTTGCTGTAACGGAGTTATTAACCTATGAAATTAAAATTTGGTTAACTGGAGCTGAAGGGTCCGAATTAAGATCTGGATTCTATAACGCAACGGAAGAGGGATGGTTTTATAATGATTACATTGATGTTTATGCGGAAACTGCCGGTGAAATTACAATGGTTAGTCAATCTGTTACTATGCCTGAAGGTTGTGAAGCTGCAGAATTTATTCTATCAGTAAGAAATACAGATGAATTAATTGGAATAATGATTGATTCAGTTGCTATTGGAGTTGGAGAACCTGTTATTGTGGAGGAAGTTTCAATTTATGATATCCAATATGCTCCAGACGCACCACACGATTCTCCATACGCTGAGGAGGTTGTTAAGACGACAGGAATTGTAACCGGAGTTTTCCAATTTGGAAGTGATGAAGGTAAATTCTTTATTCAAGACGGTGAAGGAGCTTGGAATGGAATTTATGTTTATGCTGACGGGTCTGAATTAAGTTTAGGAGATGAAGTAACGGTAACAGGAAAAGTTGTTGAATACTACGGTTTAACTGAGATGAGTTATGTTTCAGAGATCAATGTTCTAAGTTCTGATAACGAATTACCTGCACCGGTTGATGTAAGTACTTTGGATGCTGCAAATGAAGAATATGAAGCAGTACTAGTTCGAGTTCTAGACGCAGAATGCACGAATGCTGATGCTGGATTTGGTCAATTTGAAGTGAATGATGGATCAGGAGCTCGATTAATTGATGATCAAATCTATTCTTACACGGCAACAATGGGTAATTTCTATAATATAACTGGGGTAACTTTCCTATCGTTTGACGAAGTGAAAATATTTCCTAGAATGGAAGAAGACGTGGTAACAACTGGTGCTGTAGGTGTTGAAGAAAATGAAGCAGCACTATCTTTTTTCCCGAATCCTGCGAGTGATTTTATCACAGTTGCTGTAAATCCTAATGCTCAAATTGAAATCTTTTCAATGACCGGAGAAAAAGTATATTCGGCAAATGGAAATGTAAAACAAATTAATGTGGCTCAATTTGAAACAGGTATTTATCAAATCATCGTTAGAAATGATGCTGCTACAACTACACATAAGTTAATGGTAAAATAGTAGGACCTTTTCATTAAAATACTAAAAGCCACCCTTGTCAAAGCGGTGGCTTTTTTTATGCTCATTTTTCATGCTTACTAGGACTATAAATGTATATTTTGATGCATTTAAAAATTGAAATAGTAATCCTATTAAAGTTGAGGTCAACTCACTGTAAAAGCCAAAATTAGATGGTACTAGCGTGTTTGCGTTAGGGATAGTAGCAACTGTTTGAGCCCTTAATTTTTTTGCCTATAAGAGGCAATAAAATTAAGGGCGAGTGCGAATAGCCCGCCGATTAACCATTTATGGGAAGCGGAACGCCCTACCCTACTTCATTGAATACACTTTTATTCGGCATCCAGTTCAGACCGAATACGTTGACTCAATTGACGGTTATACGTTTCTTTTAACCAATTTAGATAACTGTCAGTTGCTTTTGTAATGCATTTGGTGTAATGCTTTAATCTTCTTTCGATATCGTCTTGAAGCGCCTCTAATAGAAGTAAGCCATCATACATATCTTCCGAATTTTCAGCAACAACTTCAAAGTGATTATCCAATGAGATATCTACTGCATCTTTACCTTTTTTACCGGCATCAATACATTCTTCGTAAACCTGTTTCATTGAAAATTCTTCCAATTTTGCCGGAGATTTAATGCGATCTTTTAGATTTCGAGGCAATTCATATGCTGCTTCAAACATCATATCATCCTCTTCACTTAATCTCGCTTCTAAAAAGCGATCTGGATAGTTAAAGGCGTCTTGCCAATCAATATATTCTTGCCAATAACCAAATCTTCGAACATTATTTCCTAGATCAATGACTTGGAAAGAGCTTTTGTTTTCAAGTTTTCGAGAACCTCTTCCGATCATTTGGTGATAAAGGGTTAATGACCTTGTTGCTCTATTTAAAATGATGGTTTCAACAGTTGGTTCATCAAACCCAGTGGTTAAAATACCAACTGAAGTTAAAACTGCACCAGGTGTCACTTTGAACCATTTTAGAATCTCTTTTCGTTCCGTTTCACCGAAAGTACTGTCCAGATGGCGTACTTTATAATTGTGTTTTTTGAACAATTCGTATACCGAACGAGACGATTCAATTCCACTATTAAAAATTAAGGTTTTTTTACCGACTGCAACCTCTTCATAAGCAAATAATAATTTTTCTTGCATGAAATAATTACTGTACACTTTATCGGATGAACTTACAGTAAAATCACCATTTACTCCAATTTTGAGTCCGTGCAGGTTTACGTCATAAGTATAAGTTTCGGCATCGGAAAGGTATCCATTTTCTATTAAGGACTTTATACTTTCACCAACGATTAATTTATCGTAATTATCCTTTAACGGCAATGTTTTATTTGAACTTAGAGGTGTTGCAGTAACCCCTAGAATATTGACTTCTTGAAAATATTGAAAGATTTTTCTGAATGAGTTATTGTGTGCCTCATCTACGATTACCAATCCAATGTTTTTTATAAATTCACTATCATCCTGAAGACGATTATTTAGTGTTTCAACCATTGCCGTAAAGGAATTATATTTATCCTGATCGTCAAGGTTTTTCACCATGCTATTTACCACCTTATTTTCGATACCCAAGGCGATAAGCTGTTTTGAAGTTTGCACACAAAGCTCAATTCTATGCGTAAGAATCAGCACTTTTTTCTTTGTTCGATTGATATATTCCTTTGCAATATTTGAAAAGATGACCGTTTTTCCGCCTCCAGTTGGTAATTGAAAAAGCAAATTAAAGTTAGGACCTTCGTCGTTAAGCTCTTTAATTATTTGATTTACAATCTTTTTCTGAAATGGGTATAATTCTTTCTTTTTGAAAAGGCTTTGATCTATCATATCGGTATTCTCAATTTTTTGAGCGGTGCAAAAATAGCACCTTTATCTTGAAATAAAAAATTAATGCCAGTATTATTGAATAGCTAGCAATTATTTCAATTGAACTTTCCGTTAAAATCACTCCTAATAAGTTCCATTCCTATTATCTTTGTACGACTAAATAAATCAAACCGTAAGAAATGAGTGGAATCGAAAGAGTAAAATGCCTTATAATAGGATCAGGACCTGCGGGATATACAGCTGCGATCTATGCAGCGCGTGCAAATATGTCTCCGGTTTTATATCAAGGACTACAACCAGGTGGTCAATTAACAACAACTAACGAGGTTGAGAATTTCCCAGGTTATCCTTCTGGAATCACTGGACCAGAAATGATGATTGAACTCCAAAAACAAGCAGAACGATTCAATACAGATGTACGTTCAGGCTGGGTTTCTAAGGTTGACTTTACAGGACCTGTTCACAAAGTTTGGGTGGATGAAACAACTGAAATTCATGCGGACACCATAATTATTTCAACAGGTGCATCGGCAAAATATTTAGGACTTGAATCAGAGCAGCATTATTTAAAAATAGGCGGAGGAGTTTCGGCATGTGCTGTTTGTGATGGTTTCTTTTATAGAGGGCAAGAGACTGTGATAGTTGGAGCTGGAGATTCGGCATGTGAAGAAGCCCATTATTTGTCAAAACTTTGTACCAAGGTTACCATGTTAGTTCGCCGAGATGAATTCCGTGCTTCGAAAATTATGGCTAATCGTGTAAAAAACACTGAGAATATTGAAATCTTATACAATACTGAAACGGAAGAAGTATTAGGAGATGGAAATGGCGTAACCGGTGTTAAGGTGAAAAATAATGTAACTGGAGAGACGAAAGAAATTCCTGCAACAGGGTTCTTCGTTGCAATTGGTCATAAGCCGAATACTGATATTTTTAAAGGATGGTTAGACATGGATGAAACAGGTTATATCATTAATAAACCAGGATCCTCTAAAACTAATATTGATGGTGTTTTTGTTTCAGGAGATGCTGCCGACCATGTATATCGCCAAGCGATTACTGCAGCAGGAACTGGATGTATGGCTGCCTTAGATGCTGAAAGATATTTGGCTGCAAAAGAAGGATAATTAAATTAAAAACTTATCTCTAAAAGTCGCTTGTTTTCAGGCGACTTTTTTTATTTACGGACAAAACTAGAATCAAAAGGCATTCTATTTAAAATGGAACGCCCAAGCGTCAACTCATCAGTATAATGTAATTCTGTTCCTACTGCAACACCTCTCGAAAGCGTTGTCACCTTTACACCTGAATCGGCAAGTTTTCGGTAGATGTAAAAATTAGTCGTATCGCCTTCCATTGAAGCATTTAAAGCCAAAAGAACTTCTTCCACTTCACCAGATTTTACTCTTTCAACGAGAGCGTCTATATTCAAATCATGAGGTCCAATACCTTCCATAGGTGATATTACTCCCCCCAAAACATGATAAACTCCAAAATACTGTTCTGTTGATTCAATAGCCATTATATCTCGAATATCTTCGACTACACAAATAATTTCTTTCTTTCGCGAGTTTTGGATGCAAATAGTACATAATTCCTCCTCTGAAATATTCCCACACAATTTACACGATGTAATCTTTTGATGCATCTCGCCAAGAGCTAATGAGAAAGCTTGAATCTCTTCGACATCCCTTTTAAGCAGATTTAAAACAAGTCGTAAGGCCGTTTTTTTTCCAATACCTGGTAAAGACGAAAAATGTTCAACCAATTCTTCGATATGTTTTGACGGAATATTCATAAATTACAAATTTACGTTATTGAATCGCATGGTACAAAGATCCAATAATAATTATCAACAAAAATTGTTTTGAATTGTTCAAACGATAAAATTCCGGTAGTTTTGTTTTTATGTATCAAGCAAGTCTTCATTTTCATCAATTAAACTTTAAAGTTCCTAGCGGTACATCGAGAGGGGTACTTACCACAAAGGATGCTTGGTTTATCAAAATTTGGAAACAAAATCAGCCCGATATTATAGGTATTGGAGAAGCCTCAATAATTCAGACATTATCACCTGACTGGAACGATGAATATCCAGCGTTTATTGAACATGTTGTAGAAAATATAAATGACTATATCGATACGTTAAAAAATGAATTGATCGCCTTCCCTTCAATTCATTTTGCCATTGAAACTGCGCTACTCGATTTAAAGAATGGCGGTAATGGATTGATTTTCCCAAGTGCTTTTACCCATGGAAAGGCACCCATATCAATCAATGGTTTAATTTGGATGGGAAAACCAGATTACATGCTTCAACAAATAAAGGAAAAAATTGATGCCGGATTTAATTGCATTAAGTTAAAAATTGGAGCTATTGATTTCGAAGAAGAACTGCGATTATTGGCCTTTATACGATCAAACTACACCGCTAATGAGATTGAAATAAGAGTTGATGCAAATGGCGCATTTCATCCTGAAGTTGCATTGTCTAAATTAAAAGCTCTTGCAAAATTTGATTTACATTCTATTGAACAACCGATTAAACAAGGTCAAATTGATGACATGAAAGACTTATGTTCGAATACTCCATTGCCTATTGCGTTGGATGAAGAATTAATTGGAATCACTAATCCAATTGAAAAAACCAAACTCTTAGATGAAATACGACCGCAATACATTATACTGAAACCAAGTTTGATTGGTGGGTTCAGCGGAACAGATGAATGGATAAAAGCTGCTGAAAGTAATGACATTAAATGGTGGATAACATCCGCATTAGAAAGCAATATTGGTTTAAATGCAATTGCTCAATATACATTTACAAAGAAAAACCCTATGCCACAAGGATTAGGTACCGGACAGCTGTTTACAAATAACACGGATAGTTCGTTACGGATAGATGGTGGATGTTTGTATTATGAATAAATAGCAGCTTCGCTTTTTCTTCAATTCGACTATATTCAATTGTAAAAGGATGATAAGTTCAATTCTTTCCAACATGTTTTACATAAATCTCCTGTACTTTGATCAATTGTTTTAATCGATTCATTCGCATCATTCATTAAGCAGTTTTTGTTCGGACAATGGCGAAGTCCGTGAACATGCCCAACTTCGTGACAAGCAATTCGATTTAATCGCTCATAAAAAACATTTTTCGAAACATTTTTATGAAGTCGATTTGAAGAGACAATACAAGCATTACCTCGTATTCGACCGAGTCCAAAAATCCCAAAATCCTTATACTTCCATTTTGGTTCCTTAATCTCTTTGGTACCCTTATTATATTTGGTTATAGAAATATCTTTATTCGTCAGCCCCACGACCATCCTTAGTGTATCTGGACAATAATTCGTCAACCAATTTAGCAAAGAATCAGCTCGATATCGAGGATAACGTATTGTAGTATAAGCCATAGCCGGCATTTTTTCTGAGTTTAAAATCACGACATCAGTCTTATACATTCTTTTTATCGAAGATTTTACTGAATCAACTTCAGCTTCTGAGATATTACCAAAAGGTACTAAACCAATTGTTTTTGATTGCAAATGGCAGAACGTCGAATGTTTAGAAATTAATAAA
Source organism: Crocinitomix algicola (assembly GCF_001661595.2). Taxonomy (GTDB): domain Bacteria; phylum Bacteroidota; class Bacteroidia; order Flavobacteriales_D; family Crocinitomicaceae; genus Crocinitomix; species Crocinitomix algicola. The sequence continues at coordinate 2,119 of NZ_LYPF02000001.1, read as the reverse complement.
TAGCATAGTCCCAAACCTAAAACGAGAATAAAAATACCGATTAGCTTTTTTACAGGCATAAGTATTTTCCAATCTGATTATTTTAAATCTACAGCTTGAAGCGTATTCATCAATAAAGATGCAATTGTCATTGGACCAACTCCTCCAGGTACTGGTGTTATGTGCGAAGCTTTTTTCGAAACTTCTTCAAAATTAACATCACCTAACAATCTAAAACCTGATTTTTTGGACGCATCTTCAACTCTTGTGATTCCAACATCCACTACAACTACCCCCTCTTTCACCATGTCACCCGTTAAAAATTCGGTCTTACCTAAAGCAACAATAATTATATCAGCTTTCCTTGTGATTTCTTCCAAATTTTTAGTTCTTGAATGCGTTAATGTAACTGTACAATTCCCAACTTTAGTATTTCTTGCCATCAAAATACTCATTGGTGACCCCACAATATGACTACGTCCTATAACAACACAATTTTTACCTGAAGTTTCAATCTCATAGCGATCAAGTAATTGAACTATACCATACGGCGTTGCAGGAAGAAAACCAGGTAAATCCAATACCATTCTGCCTAAGTTTTCAGGATGAAAACCATCTACATCCTTTGCTGGATTTATAGCGAGTGTAATTTTATGCTCATTAATGTGCTTTGGTAAAGGTAATTGAACAATAAAACCATCGATATTATCGTCATTATTTAACGCATCAATCTTCTTTAATAATTCAACTTCTGAAACATCTGCTGGTAATTGTATTAGGGTCGAATCAAACCCCACTTTTTCACAAGCCTTCACTTTTGCATTAACATAAGTAACACTCGCTCCATTTGAACCTACAATTACTGCTGCTAAATGGGGCGTCTTTTTGCCGTGTTTTTTTAATTCCGCAACTTTTTCTGCGATTTCTTGTTTAATATCGTTGGATGTTTTCTTACCGTCTAAAAGGATCATGAGCATTTAAATTTAATGCATCCAAAAATAAGAAAAAAAACGATTTTAAGCGTTGAAAAGGGCTATTCTCCTGTTAATACATCATGTACCTCTTGCATTGTAACCTCACCCCCGTTATTTCCCCAAGCATTTAGAATATAATTGACAACATCTTTTACTTCTTTTTTACTCAAGGATTGTGGTGCCATTATTGCATTGTATTTTACGCCATTAACCGTTATCTCACCTTCCATTCCATTTGCCGCAATAGCTATAGCTCTTTTTTTATCAGCCAATAAAAAATCAGAATTTGCCAAAGGAGGAAATGCTCCCTCAACACCTTGACCATTAGCCTGGTGACAAGCAACACATGACTTCATATACACCTCTTTACCTCGAGCAATACTCGGATTTTCGGTGTCCAAATCTGAATCATTAGCGGTAGGTTGACTTCCACATGCTAAAAGGAATAAAAAAAGAATAAAGGAAGAGATTTTTCGTGTCATTCTGTTGAATTTCTATGCAAAACTAGAAAATTAATTATTGCTCTACGTAATAATTTCCATCTAAAATAATATACTTTTTAGTTTCATGAATTGTATCATAATAATTAATCATTTCATCCCAAGCAACTTGGGGATATTCATCAACAGTATAACGTTCGCCATTAAAAGATGCCTTCCCAAAAAACAACGTATTACCTTTGATATACCAATCACGTTCTTTAGTTGCTTTAACAATTTGGCCGCTTTCCTCCCATTCAATTTTCCCACTACCATCCTCTGATATTATTAAAACGTGAGCATGTTTTTTAGAATTATAATGTTTCCAAATTCCAACAAGATCATCCGTCTGCTCCAATAAAGGTGTTTTACTGCATGAAAAAAGAATGATTACAACACTAAAAACTAAGATATTCTTCATAAAAACGAATTTAATTAATTTAATAATACTGCGTAAAAAATTGTGTTTATAAAATTCATTTACAAGTCATTAGTCCAACCACTTTTAGACATGATTATGTATAAAACAATCCCATTTTTAATAATTACAAAATTTTTATTTGTGAATAAAAAAAAACAGCTATCTTTGCCGCGGAGAATTGGCAGAGTGGTCGAATGCGGTAGTCTTGAAAACTATTGTACCGCAAGGTACCGGGGGTTCGAATCCCTCATTCTCCGCAGAATAAA